>JAWKNY010000017.1:0-77767 GCA_041391485.1 Bdellovibrionota bacterium
CCACCGCTACGTACTCATCCTGCTTTCCTTGGCGATTCAGTTTAAGGCTGGTCGCCAAGAAACTTTTGGGTGGGGTGTTCGTGGTATCAATCCAAAAAGCGTAGGGCGAACTTTGCAGTTGCTTGAGCTCGCCTCGAAGCGAGTCGGGATTTCCGCTAAAACTATTTTGGGAGGCGAGTCCACGAAAGCTCGGATCCCCTTTGGAAAAAAGTAGAGTGGAGAGGATGTTGGATTCCTTCAAACTCTCGCGGCTCAGGCCGAAAGCGGCCTGGCGGTTGAGTTCTGACAGAGCGTAGAAGCGTAAGGTGTTCCCGCTCTGCGTGAGGAAGGACCGCAGCTGCGCAGCCGTGTTGACGGCGGTGCTGTGGTTGATGTCGTAGAGAAGAGCGGTTTTTTCCTGACGGAAGATAGTGGAAGCGAGCCACGTATAAAGAAAGACCGCGCCGACCAATAGAACGCCCAGCATAGCGAGGATCTTGAAACGGATGGGCAAACTGACCCGGTTGGAAGCTTTGGGCTGCATAGTTTTTGGGAGTACTTGGGGCCCGAAGGGGCTAGGTGTCAACTTACTCTAATTATAGCACTTATTGGTCCATTTGAGCACGAATTGCCTACTCGGAATACAGGTGTAAGGTGTTGAAATTATTGGCGTGAAGACTATTGTGTGGCTGACACGCCACGGCGTATAATTAAGGTAGGATTCGTATCAAGACGAAAGGGTAAGTGGTGCGTATACAGAGCCCTTCAATCTACGCGATCCGCATTTCTACGTTACTCCTCACTGTCGCCATCTTAGCTGGGTGTTTAGAACAACCGGACACGTCTGCGTCCGATATGCCGGAGCCTGGGGTTTCGGCAGCGGCCAAAGTGTACCGTACGGAGTACGACACGCTTGTGATGGATGACGGCCGGCAGGTTGTCTTTCCGGAGATCCACAAGAGTCTCCTACGCGACGGGGACCACCGCGTTTTCGCCGTCGTACGCTTCAAAGACGGCAGCAAATTCGACAAAGAAAAAATCAAGCTTGGCTTAAACGGTATCCGCGGCCGGCACTCGCTGACCTTCGATTTGGCTTCGGATGCAGAGTGGGAGCTTGATGGCAGCGATTGGAAGCTTTTTGTCGATCTTACCGGTTTGAAATTCCGCGGCGGCCAGAGCGTGCTGGCCCGCATCGCAAAGGTGCAGGCCAAAGGGGGACGCGTACAGCTTTGGGTGTCTTCCCCGAAAAAAGTGACGCATTTGGAGCTGCGCTTCTCTAAGGAAACGCGTGAACGTGCCTCCCAGGTCCTGCCGCGTGTGATTTTCGATCGCATCCAATACGGAAGTAGCGCTTTCTTCCACCGACTCGGTTCTCTGTATTTCCATGCAGATAGACCCGTTAGAGGCTTCGAATGTAGTCTGAACCATTCCCGCTTCCGATCCTGTCAGTCGCCGGCCACCTACTGGCTGCGCCCGGGCTACCATGTTTTTAGAGCACGTGCGATCTCTCCCAGTGGGCGACGTGGACCCATCATGGTCCATCATTTTAAGAAGCATTGGCACTCGGATGACGTGCGCATTACGTCCACGAACCCCGAAGAATCTCCTACCGCTTCGACCCGAATGGAAATCCATTTTCAGACGCGCAATGATCCGCCGTGGTTTTTGTGGGAGTGGATCTTGCGCCTTGCTTACGATGCCAGGTGCCGTGGCCACCACAGCCAGTTAAAAGCGTGTGTCTGGTTGAAGGAACAAATTTACGGTGGCCAATGGGGCACGCACGCGGAATGCCAGCTGGATGAAGGCAGCTTTTACCCCTGTAAGAGCCCCATCCGGTACGAGAACTTAAACGAGGGAGCCCACACAGTCGTCGTTAGAAGTCTGCGCGATGAGTCTGCGGCTGACGAATACTCCTGGATAGTGGATGCGCAGAAGCCGGAAGTCAGCTGGACGGATACCCCTCCGGCTCAAACAAACGATACGACAGCGAGCTTTGGATTTACAAGCAATGAGGATGTGGACTTCTTCTGCTCTTTGGATGGTTCCGCCTTTGGTAAGTGTAGTAGCCCTGTCACCTTGAGAAACCTGAGTGAGGGGGAACACCGCTTTGCTGTTTATGGTGTGGATCTCGCGGGTAACCGGTCCGAGACCGAGGAGTACCTATGGAGCATCGACAACGGCGCTCCCATACTCACGCTGACTCAAGTGAGCCCCAGCGAAGCGATTACGAGCAGCCGTCAAATTCGTTTTGATTTTGAAGCGAATGAGCCTGCTTCTTTCAGATGCATCCTGGATTCCAACTTTCCGGTGGCAGATCTTGGGGCGTTTGCTTGCACGTCTCCGTTCCTGCTAAGCGAACTCAGTGAGGGACCGCATACCGCTCGTTTCATGGCGATCGACATGCAAGGAAACGAGAGCGAAGTGGTGAGTTATAGCTGGACGGTGGACGCGACTGCGCCCACGATCCAGTTGTCTCTGCTTTTCCCATCGTTTGTTCCGACTTCGTCAAGCCAAGCGCAGTTCCAGTTTGGCTCTAACGAGCCTCTCTCTTTTACTTGTGCTCTCGATGGTGTGAGCTTGGGAAGTTGCTCGTCTCCTTTCTCACTCACAGGCCTTTCTGATGGATCGCACACCTTTGTGGTAAGCGGTGTGGATGGGGCGAACAACGAGGGCCGCAACTCCTTTAGCTGGGAAGTCGATAGCGTCGTTCCCGTGATAAGCCTCGATTCGGTGGTACCAGCGGACGAAGTGACGGAGTCGCGTACGCTTGAGGTGCGCTTTACGGTTTCGGAAGTGGCGGAGGTCCTTGCGAGCTGGACGGTGGTGGCCAGGTAGAATGCCCTTCGCCTTATTTCATCAACGAGCTTGCTGACGGGGAGCACGAGCTTGTGATCAGTGCTGCGGATGGAGCGGGTAACTACGATGAGATTGCCTACTACTGGACGGTGACAAGTCCGGTGGTCGTGACTTTAGACTCCGTTACGCCCGAAGAATCCCCGACTATTTCTTCGGACGCGGTCTTTGAGTTCTCTTCCAATAATGCGGGCAGCTACGAGTGCAAACTTGATGACGGCGACTATGAGGAGTGCGATAGCCCCATGGCGTATTCGGGTCTTGCCAATGGCGATCACACATTTTTAGTGCGCGGCGTGAGCGAGCTAGGCGATGCCGGTGAACCGGTTAGTTATGCGTGGAGTATCGATACGACGCCACTTGAAGCGACCCAGGTGAGCGTCAGCCAGATTACGCAAAATACGGCGCTGATTACCTGGACGACGAACGTACCTTCCGACAGTCGGGTCAACTACGGGGTAGGTGGCCTCAACCGTGAGAAGTACGATGCCGAGATGACGACCTCGCACGTCGTGTTGCTAGACAATCTCCAGTCGAACTCTCTCTACGGGTTCCAGGTTTCTTCCGAAGACTTCTGGTCTCGCTACATTCAGTCCGAATTGCAAACCTTCAGAACACTTCGCTAGGGAGCGATAATCATGAAAATTCACGACCGGGAAGGGATGACGCTTCTCGAACTGCTCATTGCCGGAGTTATTGTTGGAGTTCTTTTTGTTGCCCATCAGTATTACACCTCTTCGAAATCGACCGCTGATACCGAGTTGCATTCCGGCGGCATCTACGCGTCTTTCGTACTGACGCACAAAGAGGTACTGAAGAATTGGCGGCATTTCGGTTCGCGCACACCGGCCAGTGCCGGTCCGGTTCGGGCTGCCATCGCGACGGAACTCGGAATCAAACCCGAGCATGTTGTTTTGTACGTGAATACCCAGACGGGTAGTGCAATTGCTGCCGGCGGTCTTGTCGTAGGCGAAAAAAATATTGTTCTGAAGCCCAGAGCAATTCTCACTCGAGGGGGTAGCTGGCAAACCATTCCCCAAACCCGCTATGTTGAATCCGAAACTGGACCTCCAACAAACTTCGATAACCTCACGTTTGTTGGCGTGTGGAATCATGCGGGAGCGGATCGGGTTGTGGTTATCCGACGCGACGATACCGGTGGGATGTTCAAGCACAAACTCTACCCGTTCACGTTCAAACACCACTTTTCGGTAGACGGCGAGGTCTGGGAGTCGGATCTAGCTCTAGGAAAAACCTTGAAGGGATGGAACAACTTGCGTGGCAAGGTCCGCACACCGGAAGGCGCTTCCATGGAGCTACTGGCACGCGTCTACCCCGTTGAGCTCGAAAGCTACGGGCGCACCCCTCCATCTTCAACGCTCGGAAACGAGACTATCACTCCATTCGAACCAGCTCATTAGGCTCCGCGATTACTTGCACCTGTGTCTGTAGCACGGCAGCGAGTCTGCGAGTGTGTACCGCCGAAGCGCGGGCGATACGTCCTCTAAGCCACCGTCGCAGCGTCGTTTTGTGAACTCCAGACAGCTCCGCCACCCACCACCGTTTTAGTTGTTGCGCTTCAATCAAGTGCGCAATTGCCTCGGGCTTAAGCGCGTACATCTCCGTTTTGGCCATACTTGCCTCCTTTGCCGAGAATTTATTGCAAGACCATGCCATTTTGTTGCACGCACGAGCGCTGTAAAAAGGAGTGCTTTTCTCGGAGTTTAGAGTCTGACCTTCGGTCTGCGTTCCCTGAAATGCCTCGTCCCGAACCCCCTATTGGGCGGCCCTCGCCGCGGCACGTCTTGTCATGACGCGAGGTGTTCCTTACTTTGATTTCATCAAACATGGGAGGGGCTAAATGAAAACAATCACTAAACTATCTCTATGGCTTTGTGTGCTTTGGGTGTCAGTGACACCGGTGGCACACGCGTCGGCGGTATCGAACCTGTTCTTTGCTGACGACTTTACAATCGATCAGGATAACTTCCGCGGTAACTGGAAGAACGCTGAATCGTGGCGCGGGACTCTGTGCAACGGCAGTTATTCCTACAACATCAATCTTGCGGGTAAGATCAGCAAGCTTGACTTCACGATGGCTGAAGATGGTTCCTTGGACGCTTATGGCGATCTTAGTCAGATCTTTGGTCGTATTGGGGGGACCTACCGTTCTTCCTACAGTCTGTGCACCACCCTGGGCAGTGCGCTGTCTGCTGAAGTCGAGCGCTTTGAGGTAAAGGCCAAGGTTCGCTTTGTAGAGAAAGCGGAAGGCCTTGAGATCAAGCTGAAGATCTATGAGACCAAGATCCACCGCGTGTACTTCTCGAAATACCTACCTGCGTGGTTTGAGAAGTTCCTGAGCGGGATCCTGGACAAAGCTCTCAATTACGTTTGGGGTACGAGCCTCGGTGACCTGATCAATAAGAAGATCAGTGAGCAGCTGCAAGGCCAGTTTCCGGACGGCATCACGGTTAGCCTGGACTAGGCGCCACACGCCCTAACGGGCGGCATCAAGTCATGACTCCCCCCACCGAAGCGTCCTATAATACGGTAAACGCTAGGGTGGGGGGATAGGCATGCTCTGGACTCAATTCAAAAAATCCAAATTTTCTGCCAAGGTTTTTACGCTGGGGATTATGACCCTAGGAGTGGTCGCGGTCGGGGGCACTGCCCTCATTGTCCAGTTTCTGTTGAAGAATGATCCCTCGGCGCTGCACTTCGAGCGAGAGGTGGCCAGTGCACCGGAGCCGCCGCGCGAGGTGGCTTCCTTTACTTATAGCTACGAGATCAAAAACATCTCCATTCCACTCGCCACACGCGATGCGAGTCGCATTGCCTATGCCCAGTTCAGCTTGAAGCTCGACCTGCCGAGTGATGAGGCGAAACGCTCTTTTGCCGCACACCGGGCGCGCGTTCTCAATACGGTTTATCAGGTGGCTTCCGAGTTTTATGTAGAGGACTTCGCGCCTGAGAAAGGCGGCAACTACGAACGCTTCAAAACGGAGTTGCGCAAATCCCTCGCCGGCCAATTCCGCGCCTATTCCCCGCGCGATCTCGCCATCGAAAACTGGCTCCTGAACTAGGTACCACGTTCCCCTTGGCACATGCCTGTGGACAACTCCGAAGCGCATTTTGTCACCCCTGTAAGCCCATCCACACGAAGACTTCAGAAAAACCGAATGAATTCAAGGCGGGCACCTCTGGCATACCTTTGCAAGGTTATTCTAACGGGGAAGAGCGCACTAAATTGGTAGAGGTAGTGGATGAAGCGGTTTTTGATCGCCCTTGCGGCTCTTTTTGTTTTGGCTGGGTGTGGGAAGAACGACGGGTATTACAACAACCCGTACGGATACAACACTCCTTATAATAATTACCCGACAGTGCCGGTTCCGCCGAATGGTGGGTACCCGACTTCGAATTACAATAACCCGTGGGGAAACTACTACCCCACCGGCGGCTACCCTCAGATCAGTTACCCGTACAACAACTACAACGGGAACACGTTTCAGCCGACGCAATACCCTTACGGTTATAACAACCAGTACACTCCTTGGATGCCCTTGCACCAGTGGATGCAGCAAAACCCAAATCGTTATCAGTATTACCAAGCGATGCTAAACAACTGGTACTACTACGCTCAGTACCGCGGCTACAACCAGTACAACTTCAGCGCCTTCTGGCTCGACTACTGCCGCAACACCTGGAGCGGAACTCAGCTGCAGCCCTTGTACGATTACTACACGATCAACGTGTACCCTTGGGTGAATCACCAAACGTCTTACCCTCAAAGTTATAGCCCGAGCTACTATTGGAACTCCTACTCAGGATTCCCTTATAGTTACTTGGACAGCATGTACTCGTCTTTTAACTGGTCCTACTACTGGTAGAGCCAACGCATTGAGTCAAGCAAAGCAGCGCCAATTCGTTGACGCTGCTTTGTTTCCTCTGACGCCTACGTTTCTAAAAGTCTAATCATTACAAGCCTTCGAATGGCACTGCGATTGCAGTTGGAGTCACTAGGCCGATCTGCGTCCGCTGATCGGATTTCGCACTGCATACCGTTTAGGAGGCAACATGGCCCAACCCGCTCGCTCAGTCGATCCTCAGGAGAGTTCTGCTGCGCAAACAAAAAAGCGCGACACCTGGGGTTGGTTAACGGCGCTTCTAACTTTTATGAATCTTGCTGCCCTCGGCGGCGTCGCCTATTTCAACCGTGCCGTTTGGGATCGTATCGAGAAGCTGAACGAACGCATGGAGGAGATTCAGCACCCGGCATTGGTGGAAGCCGAAAGTCCTGTAGGCCGGGAACTCCAGCCAAGAATTTCGGCGTGCAGTTTCCTTTGGAAAGTTTCCTTGTGAACCTTGCTTCCAGTGAAGGTCCCAAGTTCTTACAACTTCAGATGCAGCTCGAATTAAGTAGCCCTAGCGTCGAGGAAGAACTGATTCGCAAGAAGGCCGTAATTCGGGACTCCATCATCAGCTTACTGACGAGTCGAAGCTACAATGACCTACGTCGGACTGAAGGGATGGAAAAACTTCGATCGGACATCAAGGGAAGGGTAAACAACCTTTTGTCGACCGGGAAGATTCAACAGGTATTTTTCACGCAATTCCATTTCAACTAGAGGCACCATGGCAGAGATTCTTTCACAAAACGAAATTGATGCGCTTTTGTCGGCGGTCTCTACCGGCGATGTGGCTTCCCCTCCGATAAGATGGGGGGAGAAAGAAAAGCTTCCGACTTCGACTGGGTAGCTTATGACCTGGCCTCTCAAGAGAAGTTCCTGCGTGGAAGACTTGTCGCGCTGGAAGGCATCCATGAGCGCTTTTGCCGTCTACTCGGAGCGACCCTTCACAACCTATTAAAGACCACAGCGAGCGTGACTTATCGCAATACCGAGATTCTGCGTTTCTCCGAATACCTTTCCGGTGTCACCTTGCCCACTTCCATCAATATCGTTTCAATGCGCAATCCGGCTGGCTACATGATGTTTGTGATTGGTTCCAAGCTAACCTACGCGCTTGTGGACGCGTACTACGGTGGCAGCGAGCGGCCCTTTTCTCAAATTGGACACCGGGACGACTTTACCCAAATCGAAAAGAACCTCATTCATAAGGCGGTTCAGCTTTGTATCGACGATCTTCAGGAAGCCTGGAAGCTTAACTACCCAGTGGATCTGCGTTACTCGACAGCGGAATCCAATCCGATCTTTGTTAGCTATATTCACGGTTCCGAGTCCGTGGCTGTGGTGAACTTTGAGGTCGAGTTTGAAGATGTTTCGGGGCCGCTGTGTCTCGTGGTTCAGCTCCGAGCTTTGAGATCCTATCCGTAAGTACTTGAGCGTAAGCGTTACCAAAGAAATTACGGCCGACAAGAAAACGTGGAAAGACCATTGGGAAAACGAAATTAGTGAATTGCCGGTGGCGGTTGTGACCAAGCTCGGTCAGGCCGATATCAGTCTGCGCAGCATCATGGACTGGAAGGTGGGAGACACGGTTATCCTCGATCAGGACGCTGTTGCTCCACTGACGGTCGAAGTCGAAGGGATACCGAAGTTTCTTGGGCAGATGGGTGTGCAGCATGGAAGCTCGGCCGTAAAGATTACCCAGGTTTTTCAGAATAATAAACGAGGTGACAGATGAACGAACCGAAGGAAACGATGCCGGAGATGGAAACCTCCGCGGCTATTGATCGTGCAGCGGCGACCGAGTCAAACGACAAGATCGCCCAGATCTTGGATATCCCGCTCAAGGTGAGCGTGGAACTTGGCCGCGCCCGGATGCTAGTCCAAGATCTTTTGGATCTGCATAAGGGATCGGTCTTGGAACTCAACAAGCTCGCCGGCGAACCTTTAGAAGTGCTTGTGAACGACAAGATAGTGGCCCGTGGTGAAGTGGTAGTCGTAAACGAGAAGTTTGGTATCCGCCTTACGGATATTGTGAGTCATACCGAACGCATTCGTCAGCTGGGAGAAAACGGGTGAAAAAACTTCTCTATGTTTGGATGGCGCTCAGCTGTCTTTCCGCTTTGGCGCAGTCCGAGTTAAGCGGCAAGCAGTTCGCCGGAGTTCGCTCCAAGTCACTCTCCGAGTACTTGCAGAAGGAAGAAACTCCCATCGCGGCGGCCGTTGTGGCGGAGAAAGAAGTGCCGGCGGCAAGCCACGCTGCGGTTCGCATGGGACTGGCGTTGGGTTTGGTGCTTTGCTTTGGAGCCGTTCTCTACCTCGTTTTTAGACTGGCTCGAAAGCAGCCCGTGCGGGACGGCAACCGAAAATACCTGATTGAGAAGATGAGCTATTGCTCGCTAGGGCCGAAGATGGGTGTTTCTCTGATCAAGGTTGGGAGCGAGTTTGTGCTCGTAGGCGTCACCCCTGAGAATATCAGCTTCCTTTCCAATCTTGGAAAATTGCAGGCTCAGTACGAAGAAGAGTCCCAGTTCGAACGCGACAACTTCAAGGAAGCGGTCGAGCAGGAGTTTCTTCGGATTAAAGGAAAAGCGGAAATCCAAGTATGACAACAGCCCTATTTAAAATGGTTGAGTGGGTAGGCGTTTTTTCATCCCGCATTTCGATGGCGGAACCCACCTCCGCTTTGCCGCCGTTACAGATTTCTGTGGGTGCGGCAGGATCGCCCGAGCAGACCGCGGTGGCTCTGAAAATACTGGCGATGCTCACCATCCTTGCGCTGGCCCCCTCGATCCTCATCATGATGACGAGCTTTATTCGCATCGTCATCGTGCTGTCGTTCGTAAGACAGGCCATCGGGACCCAAGTCCTTCCGCCTAACCAGCTCATCGTCGGCTTATCACTCTTTTTGACTGCCTTTGTGATGGCACCTACCTGGACGAAGGTATACCAGGAGGCTTTGAACCCCTATTTAGAGAAGAAAATTACACAGCAGCAGGCACTGGAGTACGCGGAGCTGGCTGCGCGTAGTTTCATGTTTAACCAAACACGCGACAAGGATTTGGGCCTTTTCGTTAAGCTCGCTCACCTCGAAACACCGCAGCAACGTAAAGATGTACCGACGTACCTGCTCATTCCTTCTTTCATGATCTCAGAGCTAAAAACCGCCTTCCAAATAGGGTTCATGATCTACGTTCCCTTTCTCATCCTTGATATGGTCGTCGCGAGTGTGCTGATGGCGATGGGTATGATGATGCTGCCACCTGTAATCATCTCGCTTCCGTTCAAACTTATTCTTTTTGTTCTCGTAGATGGATGGCACCTCATTGTGGGGTCTTTGGTCAGGAGCTTTGGCTAATGCAATCCGAACAGATTCTGGACATAACACGTGAGGCACTGAAGGTCGCTATCATGTTGTCGGCACCACTCTTGGTTTTTGGACTGGTGACCGGTTTGATGGTCAGCGTATTTCAGGCCGTGACTCAGATCTCAGAGGCGACTCTAGCCATCGTGCCAAAAATGCTTGCGATCATTCTGGCTTTCCTGATTTTTTCTCCATGGATGCTGGACGTCATTATGAATTTTACGACGCATATGTTTGAAAGCATTCCTACTTTGGTGCGATGAGCGCTATATTTCCTACAACTCTTCTTTCTTACCTCAATATCCTCAGTATCTTTTTGCGTTTGCTCGGGTTTTTCATGTTGGTGCCCGGCTTCTCCCACCGCACGATTCCGCCGATGGTTAAACTGCTCTTGGCCCTGGTGGTCGCTTTGGCGCTTTATCCACTCCTGGCTTCCCGTCTAGAAGCGCTTCCGCTGGAAAGTCTGTCGGGCATCGTCGCGATCGCTCTAAGAGAGACGGTTCTCGGCTTCTTGATGGGTTTTGTGGCGTACCTCACGTTTGAAGCTATTCATTTGGCGGCTCAGTTCATCGGTTTTCAAATGGGTTTCGGCGCAGCTGGTCTGGTCGATCCGGTCAACCACAGCCAGGTGAGTGTGCTCGTGCCCCTTACGGGTTGGGTGGCACTGATGGTCTTTTTCCTGACCGACATGCACCACAACCTCTTAGTCCTCTTCGTACGCAGTTTTGAAATCACGCATTCGATTGAGCTGTCGAGCTTTAGCACGGTTTCTGTTGCCAAGTTACTCATCCAGAAAACCGGAGAGCTTTTCGTCGTTGCGGTGAAGATCGCGGCCCCGTACACGTTTTTGGTTCTCGCTACCAACGCAGCGGTGGGAATTCTCTCGCGTTTGCTACCGCAGATGCAAATGCTGCTTTTTGTTTTTCCTGTAACCATTTTTCTTGGAATCTGTGGGCTGTATCTTTTGGCTCCGGATCTCATTGATTATTTTCAAGGTGTCATGGATCAGATGGGGCAAGACGTCATCTTGCTTCTTCGAACCATCTAAATGGCTGAGCAAAACGACAATTCAATGGAAGATCGCAACGAACCCGCAACGCCGTACCGGCGTCAGCAGTTTCGGGATCAAGGGCAAGTAGCGATGAGCCGAGAGCTCATCTCTGTTGCCTTGCTCATTGGAGTAGGAGGGATGCTCTACATCTTCATGCAGAAGATGTTCATTGAGATGAGCGGCCTGAGTCACCGTTTCTTCAACGTGAGCCGTTTTGAAATGGACAAGGAAGTGTTGCTGAATTTGGGACGCGACGCCTTGGGTAGCTGGGCCTGGGTGGTAGGTCCCCTGTTCGCTGTGGGGCTCGTGGTGGGTTTTGCGGCGAGTAGCGCTCAGGTTGGATTTCATCTCACGTGGGAGCCGATGGCGCCTAACTGGGACCGGGTGAACCCGATTAGTGGTTTCCGCCGAATCTTTTCGCTTCGGGCCATCGTTGAAGCCGTTAAGGCGATGTTCAAGCTCAGTGTGGGTCTTGTAGTTTTGTGGTTCTTTCTCTCCTCGCAAGCAGAGCACATTGGGGTTTTTTTGCATCAGGGTGTGCCCGAGATCGTGGCCTACACCTTGAAGAGTGTGGCCAATCTCTTTTTCTCAACTCTTGGGGTTTTGCTGTTTCTTGCAGCCCTCGATTATGGCTACCAGCGCTGGCAGCTGGAAAAAGAAATGCGGATGACCCGCAGGGAAGCCAAAGAGGAGTACAAACTGCGGGAAGGAGATCCGCTCATTAAGCAACGCATCCGTAGTGTGCAGCGAAAGATCGCTAGCCGTCGGATGATGGAAGATGTGCCTAAGGCGGACGTCATCGTCACCAACCCGACCCATTTTGCAGTAGCGCTGCAGTACGACAGGACGGCCATGTCCGCGCCCAAAGTGGTCGCCAAAGGAGCGGGCCTCATCGCCCAGAAAATCAAGGAACTCGCGCGTAAGAACAGTGTTCCTATCGTTGAGAATAAGCCCTTAGCGCGTACGCTTTTCAAAACCATCGAAATCGGTGGGTTTATCCCAAGAGAACTCTACAAAGCGGTGGCGGAGGTACTTGCCTACGTTTACCGCCTCAAAGGAATCAGGAAACTAGCCAATGGATAATACATCGCAAGTCTCCGGACGACTCAATCAGATCCTAAAGCACTCAGATATCGGCATTGCTTTAGCCGTATTGGGTACACTGCTCGTGATGATTGTACCGGTATCCCCCGGTTTCATGGATCTGCTTCTCGTGACGAGCATGGCACTCAGTATCAGCATTCTGCTAGTGGCTGTTTACGCGGGTCGTCCCCTTGATTTTTCTGTTTTCCCAACGGTGCTTCTGTTCGCCACACTTTTCCGCTTGTCTCTTAACGTAGCGAGCAGCCGTTTGATCCTCCTGGAAGGCCACACCGGTGAAGCCGCTGCGGGACGGGTGATCGAGACATTCGGGCAGATTGTCGTCGGCGGGAACTACATCGTTGGCGGAATTATCTTCGTCCTTTGGTGATTATTAACTTTGTTGTGATTACCAAGGGTGCTGGCCGCGTTGCCGAAGTAGCCGCACGCTTTATCTTGGATTCGATGCCTGGTAAGCAGATGGCGATTGACGCCGACTTGAATGCCGGTCTCATCTCGGAAGATGCGGCGAGAGAACGTCGCCGGCAGGTCGAACAGGAAGCGGACTTCTACGGCGCCATGGACGGTGCGAGTAAGTTTGTCCGTGGCGATGCGATTGCAGGAATTGTCATTACGGCCATCAACATTTTGGGCGGCCTGGCGATAGGAGCTTTTCAGAAAGGCCTTCCCATCGGAGAGGCGGCGACGCTTTACACTCTGATGACCATCGGTGACGGTCTGGTGACTCAGATTCCTGCCCTCATTGTATCGACGGCTGCTGGTATTATCGTGACTCGCGCGGCTTCGGGAAACAGCCTATCACGTGACATCTCCAACCAGATGTTGCTCCAACCCCGTGCCTTGGGTCTGACGTCAGGTATCCTGGCGTTTGTGGGTCTTGTGCCGGGAATCCCAGCGACCCCATTTTTGCTTTTATCCATCGCAACCGGGGTAACGGCGTACCTGGTGCACCGCAACCGCGCCAAAACCAACGAAGCTAGCAAGCAGGAAGAAATTAAAAAACTCGAGGAAGCCGCTTCCGACACCACCGTCCCCCTGAAGTGGATGTGCTGGAGTTGCAAGTGGGGTACGGACTGGTACGTCTTGTGGAAAACGAAGGGAAGGGGGATCTCGTCGAGCGCATCTTCCAGCTGCGAAAAGAGTTCGCAAAAGATCTGGGCATCGTCGTACCCAGAGTCCGCATCAAGGACAATCTTGAACTTCAGCCCTCCGAGTACTCCATTTTGATTAAAGGGGTGAGCGTAGCGAAGGGAGAACTGATTTCCGGTTACTCGCTCGCGATGGACGGCGGAAACGTCACTTCAAAAGTATCGGGGATCGACGTACGGGAGCCCGTATTTGGGCTTCCTGCGATTTGGGTACCGGACAACCAGAAAGAGGAAGCGCAGATGAATGGGTATACGGTCGTGGATCATTCGACCATCATGGCTACCCATCTATCAGAAACCATCAAGAAGCACGCGCATGAGCTTATCGGGCGACAGGATCTGCAGAACCTCATCGACAACCTGCAGAAGACCCATCCGAAGGTAATCGAAGAGCTCATCCCCAACGTGCTTAGCTTGGGCGTCGTACTGAAGGTAATGCAGGGGCTTTTGAAGGAGCAGGTGCCGGTACGCGATATTCTCTCCATCCTTGAGACGCTCGCCAATTATGGGCCTCAGACAAAAGATCCCGAACAGCTTGTCGAGTATGTGCGCTCCGCACTCTCCAGAACCA
Organism: Bdellovibrionota bacterium; assembly: GCA_041391485.1. Lineage (GTDB taxonomy): Bacteria > Bdellovibrionota > FAC87 > UBA2466 > JACKAF01 > JACKAF01. The sequence continues at coordinate 13,973 of JAWKNY010000017.1, forward strand.
TTACTCACCGCCTGTCGGTAGGAAGCAACTTGCTCGAAGTGATGACTTTTGCGCCGGATACGGAGGAGCACATTCTTCGTGCCTACAAAAAGTTGGACACCGGATCGGTGCTTAATCTGGATCCCGGGTTTTTTGAGAAGCTGGTCATGCAAATTCAAAATGTGATTGAGAACCACGTCTTTGGCAGTGGCAATGTGATCCTACTTTGCCACCCGCTCGTGCGTGGGCAGTTAAAGCGGCTTCTCGATCGTTTTGTTCCTAATCTGAATGTGGTCTCCGCAAACGAGATCGCATCCTTTGCGAAGGTAAAATCCATCGCTACTGTGGAGGCTTAGGTGTTTGTAAAAAAATTTGAAGCCCGATCTTTAGAAAAAGCACTTGCCATGGTTAAAGCGGAATTGGGGCCTGACGCCTTGGTTCTGTCGACGCAGAAAGTGAAAAAAGGGATTTTGCAAAAGCCCATGGTAGAGGTTACCGCTGCGTATGAGAAGGGAGCGGTTAGAAAGGAAGCCGCACCCGAGAGCTTGAGTTCCATCTTCCCACACCGCAAGAAAGAGAGCCCCAGAGTGGAAGCGGCACCGTCTGCACCAGCGGCGCAACGGGCCGCAACGGCGGCTTCCAAGGCCTATGCCGGCCCTGTCGGCGTGAACCAGTCCCAACTCGATCGTTTCTACAGCTTTGAAGAAAGCTTCCTGCGCCAGGGATTTGAGAGTGATACGGCCCGCGATCTCACCAGACGGTTGCTTTTCGACTACTCCGTGAAAGATCTGGAAGTTCCTTCCTTCCTGGAGAAAGCGCGTACCGCAATCATGCGGGGAGGCGTCCACCACCTAAGCCTTAAGGAGTTTTGTGAAAAGCCCGGATGGCTTTTAGTGGGAAACCCCGGTGTTGGGAAGACTTCGTTTGCGGTCAAGCTGGCGATGGTGCTCAAGCGACGCAACCGCGCGGTATCGCTCGTCAGCTTGGATAGACGAAAAGTACTGGGCTCCAGTGAGCTTGCGGCCTACGCCAAGTTGCTGGATGTCCCCTTTGAAACCCAGCCAAGCGCGCGAGACGCGCGAGCGACCACGCAGTTAATTGACGGGTTTTCCATGCCGCACACTCAGGCGAATGAGCTTGAGAAGTGGCGCTGGGAGACGGGGGCTTCGGTGCTTCTAGTTCTCGATGCGACCGCCCGGCTCGCGGAGAATCTCAAGATTCTGCAGCAGAGCGAAAGCCTCAAAGTGGATGCCATTTGTTTTTCTAAAGTGGACCTGAGTTTGCACCGGGGTGTGCTGTATGAGGTCGTGCGTCGGTCCAAGATCCCGCTTCTCGGCCTTTCGAATTCCGAATCGTTCAAGAATTCACTCGAGTTTTATGAGCCGCGCGACTTTGTGCGATTTGTTCTGAAGGAAGGTTGATCATGTCGAAGGTCATTTCATTTTCAAGTGGCAAGGGCGGAGTGGGTAAGACGACACTCGTCGCTAATCTGGGGCATTTGTGGGCCAAGCGTGGTTCCAAGACGCTTCTGGTCGATGCCGACTGGACATTGGGGAAGCTCGGGATCGCTCTGGGCGCACGTCCCAAATGGACCGTTGAAAGTGCACTTACGGGTAGGGTCACGCTCGCTCAGGCGGTCTTTCCGGTTGCCGAAAACCTGGATCTGCTGGCTTCTCCGTCGGGGCTTATTGGCTTTGAAGAGCTAAACGCTGGGCAACGCACCCAACTTTTTTACGAACTCGAGAGTGTGAGCTCGCAGTACGACGTAGTTCTCATGGATCATTCGAGCGGGGTGGATTGGGGCGTCATTCAATTTGCTGCGGCCGCACACCAGCATGTGATTGTCACCACGACTGAGCCTACTAGTTATATGGATGCCTATGCTATAATGAAAATACTCTCTAAGCGCTTCAAGGTGAATGAGTTCTGGTTGGTGGTTACGATGAGCCCGAACGGTTCCGGGACGGCGCAGCGCATCCACCGCTTTACCGAGTTTGTGCGGAATCAATTGCTGGTTCGAGTGCACCTTCTGGAGACATTTCAGTTGGAACCCAAACTTTCCGAGTCCATTCGCATTCAGAAGCCCTTTGTAGAGCAGTTTCCCGACGCGGTTTTAACTTCCAGACTTGAAGCATTAAGTCTGAAGCTTGAGGCTGCACGAGGCCAAGTTTCCAGTGGGCTTCGATATTTTTACTCCCAAAATTCTTCTCTTTTAGCGAGATAAATATATGTCTACTGCCGCGCGGAAATACAAAACCAAAAAACGGCGCATCGATAAGCGTACGAAAGAAAAGCTCATCATTGAGTACGCTCCGCTTATCAAGTTCATTGCCCAGAAGATCGCCGTGAGGTTGCCTTCCAATATCGAGTTTGACGACTTGGTAAGTAGCGGTGTGATCGGATTGATGGACGCGATCGACAAGTATGATCCAACGCGCGACAATAAGTTTAAGACCTACGCCGAATTTCGTATTCGCGGGGCGATTCTCGACGAATTGCGTGCGCAGGACTGGGTACCCCGGTCGGTTCGTGAGAAAGCCAAGCAGCTTGAGCGAGCGCATCTGCGGCTAGAGCAGCAACTGGGCCGAGTTCCCACGGAAGACGAGATTACCTCTGAGCTGGGCCTCAATAAGGACGAGTATTACGACCTATTGAACCAAGTGAAGTCGGTTTCTATCCTAAGCTTGGATGAAGCGGGAAGCTTCAATAGCTCGGATCGCAAAAGCATTCTCAGCCTACTTGAAAGCCGCAAGATCCCCAGTCCCATAACGCAGCTCAACATCAAAGCCATTAAGGAAGTTGTGACCCGAGCGATCGAAAGCCTTCCCGAAAAGCAGCGGCTTGTGTTAAGTCTTTATTATTACGAGGATTTGAACCTGAAGGAGATCGGCGAGGTTCTGGACGTAACAGAAAGCCGAGTGTCTCAGCTCCACACACAGGCGATCCTCTGGTTGCGACGCAAGCTGCGTTCGTATTTTGAAGAGGAAACACAACCTTGAATGAAGGGTACAATCCCGTCCACGAATTCATTTCCTATATCAGTGTAGAAAAAGGCCTTTCCCCCAATACCCGTCTCGCTTACGAAAAAGATTTAGAGCAGTACGTGACCTTTTGTGAAAGCAAGGGTCTGGACGTCCTGCGCGTGGAGCTTAAAGATCTGCGACAGTTTCTGGCCCGCCTCCGCGGGCGACAGTTGTCTAGTCGCACGCTTGCCCGCAAGCTCACCGCGGTGAAGCAGCTTTATAAGTTTCTCTTAAGAGAAGATCGCATTGAAAGCGATCCCGCCGAGCTCTTAAGCATTTCCTTAAAGAATCGAACGCTTCCGAAAGTTCTCTCGGTCAAAGAAATGGTCTCTGTCATCGAGGCGGCCACAGGCGCCACCGAAGCCGAGACGCGGGACCGCGCACTTTTGGAACTTTGGTACGCCACAGGGTGTCGCATCTCTGAGCTGGTGCAGCTGAAAATTAGTAACCTGGATCTGAAAGAGGGAGTGGTAAAATTTCAGGGCAAGGGTGGCAAGGAGCGTTTGGTCCCTGTACACAAGCAAGCACTGGAGTGGTGCGAAAAGTACAAGGCGGTCCGCCACAAATGGGTTCTGGAAGCCGGCTTGACGGATAGCCACTGCTTTTTTCTCACTCAGCAGGCCAAAGAATTTTCGCGCCAAGGGATGTGGAAGATCGTGAAAAAGTATGCGCAGAAAGCCGGAATTCCGCGAAGGGTGTGGCCTCACATGATTCGTCACACTTTTGCGACCCACATCCTAAACGGCGGTGCCGATTTGAGAGCGGTCCAAGAGCTTTTGGGTCATCGATCCATCAGCACGACCGAAGTGTACACGCACCTAGACATCGAAAATCTAAAATCAATGCAATTGAAATATCACCCCAGAAGTTAGTCGGGGAAAGGGGAAAACATGCGGGTATTCTTACTTTGTAGTGTGGTGAGTCTTTGCTTGAGCGGGTGTATTTTTAACACCCAGAAAGATCGCAAAGTGGAGCAAGGGGTGGACACCACCTATGGAGCGATCCTGGTGCGCGAAATCCAGGGAGACGAAAAGACTGCTTATGTTTACGCAGAATTCGCCAAAGACGCCGGCACGCGCGGAACGCAGCAGGTCATTACGCGAGAGGTATTGAAGAGCTTGAAGGCGCCCAATACCGCGATCCCTGAAGCCGCCGCTAACCCTTGCAAGGTGGAAACGATTTCGGACTCGGGAAGGGATCTCTTTGATCCGTCAAAAAGAGTTTCCGTGGGCGAGTTACTCTATGGTCCGGCGGCAAACCAGCAACTTTTGCTTCCCGTACCCGCTGAAGATTTGATTTACCTCGAATACCTGCCTTCAGGATTCGACTCGGAGTTAAAGCAAATCAAAGCCAAGGAGCGATAAGATCGGTGGATTTTCGGCAGCGTTCTCGGTTCCGACCACCCTGGACGGGGTGGCGGTAAACGGGCAAGACGTCGCGACGGAAAGCATTGTGATCGATAAAAAAGATCCCTTAATCGTGGAATGGGACGCTCCCTTTCTGGTGAACGAAGACAGCATCATGGCCCTTTTTGTAACGGCGAAGGATAGCTTTGGTACGCGCGTGCTGAAGTGTTTGGAATTCGAAAAACTGATCACCTACGGTGGATCGAGTGTGAAAGAATGGCGGATAGAGCCTGAGTTGCTCGCTAAACTGCCGCCCGATTCCAAAGCCAAGTTCAAGCTCTTACGGGGGCACCTGGCAACCTTGAGTTCTTCGGACAAGTCTCTTGCCCTGGATATCGAAGCGACCCGCAGCTGGGAAAAAGTGTTTGAGCTGAAGTTGTAGGGATTTGATCTAATCGGGAAGAGAGCTATTCGGGAGAATGGGTACGGTCTGGTTCCCCAGGCCGCAGCCATTACCCAAATCACTATTCTGTCTAGAAAATCGTGGCCTTTCAGCAACCGTCTTCTACCTTCCTATTAAGCAAGCGCTGTGCCAAAGCTGTCAGGCACGAGACTCAGCGGAAATGTACTCAAGCAGTACAATTCCGGTGAATCATCTCAAAAATGTTGCAACAAATTAGAACGAACGGTGTTTGAAACGATCGCAGTCGATGTTGTACCGTTTCATCATTCGGTAGATTTTGGTCCGATATTGCCCGGACAATCTGGAGGCCTCCGAGATATTGCCGTGAGTGGCAGCGAGCAGGCTCGTTAGGTATTTCTGCTCAAACCGTTTTTTGGCTTCTGCGTAGGGCGAGATTCCCCCGTCGCCTCCAAAACCTTCCTCTAAGGTCAGCTTGTCCGCTACGGGAACGGGTTGGGGCTGCAGCTGCTGAAATAGATCGTGCAGATCCAATTTGCTTTCTCGCGAGAGCACAACGCCTCGTTCAATGGCGTTTTGCAATTCTCGAATGTTTCCCGGCCAGTCGTGGGAGGTCAGTCGTGCCATCACCTCATGGGTAGGGACGGCGACTGTTTTTTTGAATCGGTCGTTGAATCGGCTAATGAAGTGGTAAACGAGAAAGGGGATGTCTTCCCGGCGCTCGCGTAGAGGTGGCAGATCCACTCTTAGGACCGAGAGACGGTAAAACAAGTCTTCTCGGAAGCGGCCCGCCCGAACTTCCTCTTCGAGATCGCGGTTTGTCGACGCGATGACTCGCACATCCACTCGCATAGGTTCGGAAGAGCCAATCGGGGTAATCTCACGTTCCTGCAACACACGGAGCAATTTCACCTGGAGCGAAAGCGGCATCTCGCCGATTTCATCGAGGAGCAAAGTCCCACCGGAGCAGACCTCAAAAATTCCCTTGCGATCGGCCTTCGCATCCGTAAACGCACTCTTTTTGTGACCAAAAAGTTCAGACTCCAGAAGGTTCTCCGGAATCGCGCCACAGTTAATGGCTCCAAAGCGGTTTTCACTGCGATTGGACAAACGGTGCAACGCGCGCGCGACCAATTCTTTTCCGGTGCCCGACTCTCCCGTCACCAGAACCGTGGAGTCCACATCCTTCATGCGGTTGATGGAGTCCAAAACATGGGCCATCGCAGCGCTTACACCCACAATTCCCAAGTTCTCGGGAAAGGGCTCATCCCGTAGCGCTGCAATACCGTACTGCGAGAAAACGGTTGCTTTGAGCTCATTGGCGAGTACCTGGGGGTCCGACGACTTGATAAGGAAGTTGGAGGCGCCCATACGCATGGCTTGGACCGCGAGATCCACCGAGCCGTGACCGGTCATCACACTGATCTTTAGCGCCGGGTTTTCTCGGATAATGGCAGGCAGAGCATCCAGTCCGTTTTCGTTGGAGAGAAAGATATCGAGTAAAACGGCGTCAAACGCCTGATTCCGAAGCGCCTGGCGCAACTCCTGCAGGCTGCCGCAGTCCTGAACCCGAAACCCCTCGTACTCAAGGTTGGTCTTGAGCAGAAGACGAACGTCCTCGTCATCATCGACGATGAGAATCCGCCTGGAAGGCGTTTCCACCTTCGTGGGTTCAACAAACTTGGTAGCTTCAACCGAAAAATTTTGACGCAACGTTGGTATCCTCATTAAAAGATCTGATCGTTGCCCCGACCCACGCGTGCATCCTGACCCAAAATGGTTCAAAAAGTCAAATCTTGTCTTGCGCCGCTCGCGCCCGCAAACCCATAAAATTCAATTTAAATCGCGAGTTGCGCCCGCGCGCACTGTTTTGCGAACTCCGCCACCAACGGTTCCAGCCGATCCGAAGTCTCGGGTGCGAGCCGTGCCTGCTCCTCAATGGAGCGGGCTATCTCGGTAAGCTGGGGGAAACCGTAACCGCCAGCCGCTCCTTTGATCTGGTGCGCGACTGAGGCCAGTTCCTGCCAGTCATGGCTGGAAAGGGCTTTTCGCAAACTATTCACGCGAAGAGGGAGCCGTTTCACAAACCCGTGAATGATGGGCTTTACCCGCGGATCGTCGGCATATTCTGAGTACAGCGGGGAGGTTTCCGTTTCATTCATTGGCATGGCCTGTCTCCTTCGGTGTTCAAAACGTTCCCGCCCAATAGGGATGGCTCCTGAGTCGGAAGGCCCTAAATGCTTTGAAAGGGTCTCAATCAACTTTTCGGGCTTAAAAGGTTTTACCAAATAGTCCGTAAAACCGTCATTAAGATACGTTGCACGCTCTTTGGGGATACCCGCTGCTGTGAGTGCGACGATGGGTAACCTGCAACCGGATTCGCGCAACCTTGCGGTGGCCTCTTTGCCGCCCAAAACAGGCATCTGGATATCCATCAGGATGATGTCAAATTCGTTCTCATTCGCCAGTTCAATGGCTTCAATTCCGTTGCCCGCGAGCGATACGGTAGCACCCGCTTCTTTGAGGAAAAAGCCCACGACTTCCTGGTTGTCCACGCCGTCTTCCACAAGCAGGATTCGCGTGCCACGCAGGTGAGGGTCCAAATATTTGGCGCGCTCTGTTTGAGCAAAGGAATTGGAGGGTGCGAGCAAGCTGCGCGCATCAATCATTCCGGAGGAGTCGATGGGACCTGTCTTTATCTCGAATCTAAAAGTACTACCGCCACTCAAGTCGCTTTGAAGGAGAACCAGATCGCCGCCCAGTTCGCGCGCGAGGCGGCGCGATAGAGTGAGACCTAAACCCGTGCCTCCGTATTTTCGTGTGATAGAGCTGTCGCCCTGACAGAACGATTCGAAAATGCGCTCCTGCTGATCCGCAGAGAGACCGCAGCCAGTGTCCGAAACGGTGATACGGAGTGCCGGATCGCTGAGGTGGCGGACCGACTCCAAGGTAACGAGAATCGATCCTCGTTCCGTAAACTTGATTGCGTTTCCAATCACGTTGTTCAATATCTGCCGCAGTCGGTTGGGATCGGATTGGATCTCGGCCGGAATCGGGTTGAGAAATTGAATATCCATGCTGAGTCCCTTGCGCTCGGCCTGCGTTTGCAGATCCAACAAACAAGGGGCAAGTTCATGCAGGATGGGAAAGCGGATGCTTTCTGTGTCGAGTTTGCCGGCCTCTACCTTTGTCAGATCCAAAATATCGTCGATGAGACAAAGCAAATGATCCAAGTTGTAGCGAGCTCGGTGGATGTAGTGAACGCGTGTTTCCAAAGAGTCTGTGCGGTTACTCACCAACGATTGGAAAAGCATCTCAAGGTAACCCGAGATGGCGTTCAGCGGAGTGCGCATTTCGTGGCTCATGTTGGCAAGAAATTCGCTTTTCGTCCGGTTGGCATTGTCGGCCGCTTGTTTGGCTTCGCGTAAGCTGAGCTCGTATTCTTTGCGGCTGGTGATATCGGTCGCCATCCCAAGTACGCAGGCTTTTCCCTGCCAGTGGATGAGCTCGAACGAAGCGTCGATGTTCTTGAGCTGTCCGTTGCGCGTTCTGATGTGGCAATCCAATTCCTTCAGAGATCCGGTATTGGAAAGGGCCTGGGCTAAACGGTTGCGTTCTTTAAGATCGGGCCAAATCCCCAATTCGAAGGTGGTTCTTCCGATGAGTTCTTCGCGATCGTACTCAAGGAGCTTCAAAAACTTTTCGTTGGCATCGATGAATTTTCCATCTTCAATGCTTGAAATCGCCATGCAAGCGGGGCTTGAGGAAAAGGCCTGCTTAAAAAGCTCCTCGGAGTGTTGCGCTTTTTCGTCCGAGCGTTGTTTGGCGGTGTTGTCGAGAAGTTTGACCAGGCTTGCGTAGAGTTTCCCGCATTCATCATAGAGTGGACTAGCGCTCACTTGGAGCGAACGGCCTTTAGTAAAAGCGTTCAGGACAAAAATATCGGTAGAGGCGTGGAGTTCGCCACGGGCTGCTGCCAGAAAGGGGTGCGACTCTCGCGGGAGAGTGGCGAATCGATTGGGTACAAAGAACCCGTGGACTGTGGCCCATTCGGAGTAATCTCGGCCAAGGGGAACCGCCCGAATCTCACTCCCTAAGAAGGTTTTGGCTTTCTCGTTCATGTAAAGGACACGGCCCTGCGTATCGACGACGCAAACCCCTTCAAGCAGGGAGTCCAGAACTCCCCAGCCCGATGTCTGATCGAGTTCGTAAACGAGCTTCTTGTCTCCCCACATCCAATAAGCGAGCAGGCCCATCTGAATGATAAGGCCCAGAATCGCCAACGGGAGTAGCCAGATTTTGAGCGCTGGGGCTTGTAGGAAAATGAGGCAAACGATCGCAATGAGGCCAGTAACGAGCAACGTTACCGCCAACGTGTTTCGCCCCCCGGGAAATGGATTCGACTTTTTCATAAGCTAACAGTTACGCGCTGCTGTTTCCTAATGAAGCGGACGCATAGCAGCATATTTGAGAAATTGGGTCAAGACTTCCCCGGTAGTGCGGGGGCGAGGCGGTAGCGGCGGAATCAAAAGGGCATGTGATTTCAATGCCATAGAGTGGAATCGGCACGTTTAGCGGTGCTCCTTGCTGGGTAGTTTTTGGGTGGGGAGTTTGGCGTCTTCTGGGGCGCTCGTGCCTGGTTCCAGAGGAGGCTTTCCTGACGTTGCGGCGGCACGGCGTTTCGGTCTTGAGTCGGATCCTGGCCAAGCTTCGTTACGTTCACAAGAGTAGCGAACGTAAAGAGGGTGACCCCGACAATGAGAGTAGCGAAACTTTGTTCCATGGTGTCTTTCCTTAGTAAAAATCCTAGATCCAGTTGTGCAAATGTTCCCTGGGTTCCTGTGCACGCATTGATAAAGCAAGAACGGTGCCCGTTTTGGAAAAATGAAATTGCCGTGCTCCGTGCGTGGAAGGGGCGGATTAAGCCGCGAAGCGAAAGAGTCGGCGCTTGAAATGAAACATTTTGATTCACGGCGCTAGCACACGGTGGAACAAAACAGTACGCGTTCCACGCGTCTGGGAAGCAATTTGTGCTTAAAAAAAGGCGGAGCGCTGTGGCACGGTGTTTGCTTAATCAGAGTGCGATGAGAGGTTCGGAATGGGAGCCGTAAAAAGGGAAGGACATGGACGCATCGTTTGCGAAAGTGTTCAACACAATCGAGTCCTAGATCGCTTTGTTGAAAAGCGCATAGGCCGTTGGCTCTCCACACAAGAACAGCCATCTGAGCAAGACTCCTGGGAATACTATGCCGTATTCGGTCGGGAGGGTAGCGGTCACGAGGTAAGTTGTTACCTTGAAGTCCTTACCGGAGAGTATCTCTGGCAGGGAGCGGAAGTAGCCGAAGGCGCTCAGGAGGCGCTCATTAGATGTTTGCAACGGATGACGGGATTACCGGCGTCCGAAGCGCGGTGGATGGAACCATCGACGCTCACAAAGTTTTGAAGGACAAGGAGTACCTTAGAACAGTCTTACAAAAAGCCTAACGATGCCGCATGAAACGTCCCGACTTCGGTCGGGCGACTAGAGATGAGAACTTGGAGACGGGATGCAGCCCCCATCCCACCTACGATTTGCCTCCCGTCCCCAAGTTCCTCTTTGGTTCCGAAAAAATCTTTCCGAAATAAAAAGCCAACAAAAGAAAACAAAGAGGCGAAGCTAAGAAAAAGATCAAGGCTGGGAAAACCGCGCCTTAGAGCTGGGCCGGACCCTCATCGCCAAACGGCACGGTTTCTTTAATACGCGCACGGTTTTGCAGATCGGCGATCCACTTGGTTAATAGCTCGTTTTGTACGCCGGCCGTGACGGAGTTTTCAGCTTCCGTCCACTTTGCCGGAGTGCCTTCTTTGGGGCGACTCAGCTTGGTCAGCTTGATGTAATAATACTTTCCAGCGTGCGGAATGAGCTTGGGGACAACTTGGTTTGGTTTGGTGAGCTGGAAGACTGCGTCTAGGGCCGCTTCCGAGTCTCCAATTTTAGGGAGGTACCCTTGTCCCAAGCTAAACTCTCCGGTGCTTTCCATCTTAATGCCGTTAGCGCTCAACTGGCTGTCGAGTCCTGTCCCTTTTTCCAACAGAGCGTTCCAGGCGGCGAGCCGTTCTTTTTGTAGGCCTTCCTGCTTTTGTTCCTTGGCAAGCTCAGTCGCAATCTTGGATTTGGCCTCTTCAAAGGGGGTGACCACTCGGGCCTGTTTCTCCGCTACATAAAGGAGGAAATAGCCGGCCGTCGTTTCGACGATTCCACTGAGCTGGCCCGCCGCGAGGGCATCGATGGCGGTTTCAAAACTTTGGCCGAGAGTCCCTTCGGTGACCCAACCCCGATCGCCGCCTTTCTTGGCGTACTCGTCGTCTGAATTCTCCTTAGCCAGCTCGGCAAAGTTCTCTGCGTTGGCTTTTGATTTGATCCCTTCGATCTTAGCGAGGGCTTCTTTCTTCTTCGCGTCAGAAGCTTGAAAAGGGAGGCCCACGCGAATCTGGTAAAGGCGCGCTCGGCCTGGCTTGGTGAACTCGGCGGTGTGGGCGGTGTAGTACTCCCGCAATTTGGACTCATCTCCTCCGAGAACAGCGGCGACTTCCGCCGGGGTCGGCGTGGCGTTCTTTGCCACCTGGCTCAAGTCGATTGCGGCAAACTTGAGCTCCGCCTTGGATTCCGAAAGGCGGTAGTTCCGCTCGGCCTCAGCGGGAGCAAGACGGATTCGCTTCTGCAGATAGTCTTGCAAACGCATGACCTGCAAACGTTCGCGTTGCCGGCCTTCCTCAAAGCCTTTGTTGGGAAGACGTTGATATAGCGAGGCGTCAAACTTCCCGTCCACCTGAAAGTAAGGGAGGCTTCGAATGTGTGAAGCGAGTTCCTCATCCGGAACAATAATGCCCATTTGGGTGGCTTCCTGAGCTAAAAGTTTGTACTGGATGAGCTGGCGAAGCGTCTGCTGAGGAATGCGCAGCTGCATGATGAGTTTTTCATCGTACTGAGCCCCCAGAATTTGTTGATATTGCTGCAGTCTTGCCTGCATCTCCTGTTGAAACTCGGCTTGGGTGATGACCTCACCGTTGACGAAGGCCGCGGCTCCGCCCCCTCCGCCACTCTTGTCGGACATGTCGATGCCGAACAAGGCCATGACGGCCACGATCAGGAGAATTAGGATGGTGAAGGCGATGTTATTGGTGCTCTTGCGAAAGGTTTCTAGCATGTTTATTTCGGCCTATTCCTCAGTGATTAAAATATGTTACATATAAGGTGAAACCAGACTAAAATCAAGGCAAGGTTTTGATATGGGCGCGCGCCGACGATACGCATTTTTTGCTCTTTTGACGCTTTCTATTTGCGCTTTGGCGCTTTATGTCCACCGTCACCGACAAGGGCGGACCGGATTTGTGGACAACATCATCATCTCCGGTACCGGCTACTTGCAAAGTCAGTCCATCTACTTTGTACGCGGTGCGCAGTCTTTTGTTGAGAAGTACCTGCTACTGGTCAACACACAAAGCGAGAATGAGGAGCTTAAAAAAGAGCTCGCGTATTTGCGAACCAAACTCGCCGCACTTCAAGAAGTAGAGACAGAGAATGCCCGGCTTCGCGAGGGCCTGCGTTTTTCCAGCCAACTGGAGCAGCAACTCCTGGCCGCGCATGTGATAGCCCACGACGTGTCCAGTGACTACTTCGGTATCCGGGTCGACCGTGGCAGTGACGATGGTGTGAAACCGGGGATGGGCGTGATTAGCCCCGCCGGTCTCGTCGGTAGAATCCTGCGAGTCACAAAGAACTACGCAGACGTGCTGACACTCGTGGATCCGACGAGCAACATCGACGCCGTTATTCAGCGAACGCGGGCGCGCGGGATCATATCGGGACAAGCAAAGCGGGTTCTGTGCTCACTAAAATATGTGGATCGCCTGGAAGACGTCGCCGTGAACGATACCGTGGTTTCATCTGGTTTTGGATCCATTTTCCCTAAAGGCCTACTGGTCGGGTACGTGACGGATGTGGTTCCCAACCCCAGCGGAGTTTTGCAGAAGGTTACCGTAAAGAGCGCGGTGGATATCTACCGCCTCGAAGAGGTGTTTATTGTATTTCCTCCAGCCGAATCAGAAAAAGTTTCTTGAGTCGGTCAACCCGATCCTGGTGACGGTTTTCTTTTACCTGCTGATGGTAGGGCGCACGAATATTGAGTACGTTTTCCCCGACGTTTTCAGGCATTGGGACATTCTCTTACCGTTTATCGTCTATTTTGGTCAGCGGCGTAGCATTGCCGAAGGCTTGACGCTGTCCATTTTGACGGCACACCTGTATTCGCTGAGCAGCATCGCCCCCATTGGGGTCTTCGTGCTCCACTATTTATCCCTCTTCATTATCGCTCGTGTGCTCAGTTACGTTATCTACGCCAATGAGGGGTTCACCATCTTGATGCTGCTATTTGCTCTTTCGCTCCTTGCGCGTATTATCAACTTGCCCATCGCTTCGCTGTTTGGCCACTCTTGGGGATCGAACGGCATCGGCGCGTTTGGGATGGGGCTCTTTTTGAACACGGTGCTGGGGTTCTTCATCTATCTCAGTCTGAGCTTGTTGGATCGTATGACTTTCAAGACACCGACAATCAATATTGAAATGGCAGGGGACAGCCTTTGATCGGACGCGAGCAGGAAATCCGTAAGTTTCGCGATCGGGCGCGGTACTTCAATTTCGTCACCCTGGCTTTTCTGGGCATTATCGGTTTGCGGCTTTACGTGCTCCAAGTTGCCCAAGGTGAGGAGCTGCGGCGGTACTCCGAAGCCAACCGTCTAAAGAAGGAAAAACTTCAACCCACCCGAGGCCTCATTTACGATCGGGAAGGGCATGTGATCGTCGACAACCGCGCGTCTTTTGACGTCGTGATGTTGTCCCAGTATTACCCGTTCACCAAAGAGGTAAATGATCGCCTGTTCAAAGTGCTGGGGATGCAACGAGCGGAGTTTGATCGCCGCCTTCAAAAAGCCAAAAAGACTAGAAGTTTTCACGCCGTCCTTATCAAGTCAGACGTAAGCAAAGACGTTATCGCTGGCATTGAGATGGATCCCGAAGAGTTTCCGGGCGTGTACATCGAAGCGAGTGTGCAGCGCAAGTACCCCTATGGTGAGATGTCGGCACAGGCTTTGGGCTATGTCGGCGAAGTGAACGATCGGGAAATCAAGCGCTATACGACGCGGGGCTTAGAGCCCGGCGATTACATCGGCAAGGTGGGACTTGAGAAACAATATGACGCCTACCTGCGTGGCGTAAACGGGGCTGGGTACGTCGAAGTAGACGCCCGTGGTCGCCGTCGCCAAACGAACAAGGTGAGAAGCTTTTGGGTTTTGAGGCTCAAACGGAGCCCATCCCGGGCCACGATCTGCACCTGACGTTGGACATGGACTTGGAAGACGCGGCTCTTAGTGCGATGGCAACGCGGGAGTTCTATGGCTCAGTGGTCGCCATTGACCCGCGCAACGGCGAAATCCTGGCCATGATCAATCGCCCGTCCTACGATCCCGAACAGATTTCAGGGAGAGAAGTGAGTTCCAAGGTGTGGGCAGCTTTGGCCAACGATCCGCTTCGCCCTTTGCGTAACCGGGCGATTCAGGATCATTACCCGCCTGGATCCACCTATAAGCTCCTCGTTGCGATAGCGGCTTTGGCTGAGGGCCAAGCGAATACCGATACGAAGATCAATTGCACGGGGCATCTTTATTTTGGAGGACGCCGTTACCATTGCTGGAAACGGCACGGGACCGTCGATATTTTTAAAGCCATCAAAGAAAGCTGTGACGTTTTCTTCTACAAAATGGGAATCGCGCTGGGTGTGGATACCATGGCCAAAGTATTCGCGGGCATTTGGCTTGGGCAAGCTCACGGGTATCGCGCTTCCCGATGAAATTAAGGGAATCATCCCGGATTCCGTGTGGAAGGAAAAAATATTCAAAGAGCCCTGGCAGCCGGGGAGAACCTCAGTGTGGCTATCGGCCAGGGCTTTGTGGTGACCACGCCCATTCAGCTGGCCAACGCGTTTGCCGCCATCGGCAACGGTGGTTTTGTGTACCGACCGCTGCTCGTCCGACGAGTGGTGGATCCAAATGGCGACGTGATTGAAGAGTTCAAGCCGGAGCTCAATCAGAAGGTGGATGTGCCGGCGGAAATTTTCGACATCGTCAAAGAGGGACTCTACAAGGTCGTCAACGAACGCGGCGGGACGGCCTTCTGGCACCGGAGTCGACTCGTTGGTTATTCTGGAAAAACCGGTACGGCCCAGGTCCGCCGTTTCAAAGACATCATGGACGTTAAGTGCGAGCAGCAGGAATACCAGTACCGCCATCACGGCTGGTTTGTTGGGTATGCGCCCAAAGAGAATCCGCAGATAGCGGTGGCGGCCATTGGGGAGCACACCTGTCATGGCTCTTCCATGGCGCCTGTGGTTCGGGATGTGATCGATGCCTACGTCAAAAAATACCCGATTCCTGAAGAGGAAAAGCTGGTTGCCAAAGATCCTGGGCCGCGCGCCGTAGCGGCTTCGATCAAAGCGCAGACGGCTGCCGAGCGTAAAGAGCAGGAAGAGACGGAAGAGAAAGCCACTCCTGATCCGGAGGACGACGAATAATGGCGCAGATGCTTGAGTCCGAAACGCAGAAAGTCATACGCACCTTCAACCTGGAGTTGATTGCGACGGTCTTCAGTCTTTTCATCATTGGGATGTTCACCCTGTATAGCGCTACCGAGGGTCCTCACTTGCAGTCGCTGTGCAAAGCGCAGTTCGCACGTTTTGCCGTCGGCTTGGTCCTGGGCGGTTTACTCATTTTCGTCGACAGCCAAATACTTTACCGGTTTTCTTACCTCTTCTACGCGTTTTGTATCGTGCTTCTGCTTTTGGTGCTCATCGTAGGCCAGACAGGGGGAGGTTCCCAGCGTTGGCTTGGGTTTGGCCCCATCCGTGTACAGCCGTCGGAGTTAGCCAAGATCGCAGTCATCTTTGCGCTCGCTCGTTATTTCTCAGATGATAAGTTTGAGCCGCCCTACACGTTAAAGCGGCTTTTGATACCGGCAGCCATTATCGCGCCTAGCGCTTTGCTAATCTTGGTGCAACCCGATCTGGGCACAGCGGGAGTATTGGTACTCGGTGCCGGATCGCTTATCCTATTTCTTGGGCTGCGTTGGAAATCGATTCTTATCGTGGCGCTCATCGCCATTGTGACGGTGCCCTTGACCTACGCTTATGTCCTGAAGGATTACCAGCGCCAGCGTGTGAAAACATTCCTGGACCCCGCTAGCGATCCACGTGGGAGCGGTTACAACGCGATTCAGGCGAAGATTGCCGTGGGATCGGGGCGAGTGTTTGGAAAAGGCTATAGAAAAGGCACTCAGTCACGGTTGAATTTCATCCCGGAACAGCACACCGACTTTATTTTTTCCGTTTTGGCGGAGGAACGGGGATTCGTGGGGGCGGTGATTCTACTCGTCCTTTATTTTCTGTATTGCATGTTTGCACTCAGAACCGTTGCCAGAGCCCGTGATAAATTTGAAATGCTTTTGGCCTTTGGGGTGACGGCCGTGCTGTTTTGGCACGTCTTCATTAATCTCGGTATGGTTACCGGGCTATTGCCTATCGTAGGCGTGACGTTACCGTTCTTGAGCTATGGCGGTACGTCTATCCTGACCTTCTTATTGATTACAGGATTGATTCTCAACATCAGCCGCAAACGCTACATTTTCTAAAAGTCGTAAACGCTAGCGCGTGTTGCCCTGTCCTCTTAGACGGCGCGTCGGTACTCGCCGCCAATGCTGTAAAGGGCGTTGGTGAGCTGGCCCAGTGAACACACGCGTGCGGCTTTCATCAACGCCTCAAAGATATTCTTTCCAGCGCGTGCCGCCGCTTTGAGCTCTTCCAAGGCCTTGGGTGCCTCCGCGGCATGCGCCTTTTGGAAAAGACGCAGGTTTGCGATTTGCTCATCCTTTTCCGCGTACGAAGCGCGGGTCAGGTTTTCGGGAATTTCAAGCATCTGTTCCGGGTTCGGATTGATAAACGTATTGATCCCAATGAGCGGCAATTCTCCTGAGTGTTTTTGCCGTTCATAGTGAAGGGACTCCTCCTGAATCTGGTTGCGCTGGTATTGGCTCTCCATCGCACCCAGTACCCCACCGCGAGTGGAAATACGCTCAAACTCAGCCAGAATCGCCTCTTCCACCAGGTCTGTCAGCTCTTCCATGAAGTAGCTGCCCTGAAGCGGGTTTTCATTCTTAGAAACTCCGAACTCACGCGCGATAATAAGCTGTATCGCCATGGCGCGTCGCACGCTCTCTTCGGTGGGAGTCGTAATCGCCTCGTCATAAGCATTGGTGTGGAGCGAATTGCAATTGTCGTAGTACGCGTTTAAGGCCTGCAGCGTTGTGCGGATATCATTAAACGCAATTTCCTGCGCGTGCAGAGATCGTCCTGACGTCTGAATGTGGTACTTCAATTTTTGGCTGCGCTCATTGCCTTTGTAGAGGTTTTTCATGGCAATGGACCAGATGCGACGCGCGACACGCCCAATCACCGCGTATTCGGGATCGAGGGCATTGCTAAAAAAGAAGCTTAGGTTAGGCGCGAAAGCGTCGATCGGCATCCCCCGCGCCAGATAATACTCCACAAAAGTGAAACCGTTTGCGAGTGTAAAGGCGACTTGGGAAATAGGGTTCGCGCCGGCTTCGGCGATGTGGTAACCGCTGATGCTGACGGAGTAATAGTTGCGGATATTGTGATCGACAAAATACTGTTGGATGTCTCCCATCATGCGCAAGGCAAACGGTGTAGAAAAAATGCAGGTATTTTGAGCCTGGTCTTCTTTGAGAATATCCGCCTGCACCGTACCCCGTACGCGCGTCAGCGTGTCGGTTCGAATCTTGTCCCACTCCTCGTTGGTGGCTTTGCGCTTGTGTTCTTTCTCAAAGCGTTCCACCTGCTGGTCAATAGCCGTATTGAAGTAAAAAGCGAGAAGCATGGGAGCCGGGCCATTGATCGTCATGGAGACGGAGACGCTGGGATCGCAAAGATCAAATCCGGCGTACAGCTTCTTAGCGTCGTCTAAAGAGCATACACTGACGCCGCTTTCTCCGATTTTCCCGTAAATATCAGGCCGCTCGTGCGGGTCTTCCCCATAAAGCGTGACGCTGTCAAAGGCGGTGGAAAGACGCTTGGATTTTTCTCCGTCGCAAAGGTAATGAAATCGCTTGTTGGTACGTGTGGGAGTCCCTTCACCGGCAAACATGCGCTTCGGTTCTTCTTCGGTGCGCTTGAAAGGAAAAACGCCCGCGGTGAAGGGAAAATAACCCGGCAAGTTTTCCAGCCCCACAAAGCGCACCAATTCGGCTTTAGATAAAAAATGTGGAGTCGCGACGCGCCTGATTTTGTTGTGACTTAAAGTCTCGTGCGTGAGTGGTACCGTAAAAGACTTGTCCCGTACCTCGTAAGTGAAAGTGTCTTTCTCGTAGCGCGGCGACAGTTGCTCATAGGTTCTAAGGGCTTTTGCGAATTCAGGGTTCAGCGAGTCCTTGCGCTTTACGAGCAGGTCTTCCACTTCGCTCTGAGAGGGCGCACTCAGGCTTTTTTTGGCGATCTCAAGGCCTTCTATCTCCTGGTACTTTCGAGCCTCATCCTCGACCTCTTTTTTGTAGTCGCGGACCGCGTCCACAATCTCCGAGAGGTAACCGTTCCGGTTGCGGGGAACAACGGTGACGAAATCGGTATCCAGATTTCCTAAGCTTTCTGGGAGCAACTGCAATTTGTTTTCGGCGTTGCGGATACGGCGAAGGTGCTCGAAAAGGGCGTCTACGCCACTATCGGCAAAGCGCGAAGCGATGGTACCGAAGATGGGGAAGCGGTTCGGATCTTCATGCTCAAACTGGAGATGGTTGCGACGAAACTGCTTGCGCACATCCTTTAGGGCATCGGCCGAACCCGCTTTTTCGAACTTGTTGATCGCAATAAGCTGGGCATAGTCGAGCATGTTAATTTTTTCTAACTGGGTAGACGCACCATATTCGCTCGTCATGACGTAAAGACTCGCATCGACCAAGTCGACGATAGAGGCGTCCGCTTGTCCGATCCCCCCGGTTTCCACAACAATCCAATCAAATCCAGCGGCCTTGAGTAGGCCTACGGCGGCTGCGGTGGATTCGCTGATCGCGGCATCGGCTTGGCGGGTAGCCATGGATCGCATGTAACAGCGTTCGCTCTTTAGGCTGTTCATCCGCAATCGATCCCCAAGTAGGGCGCCCCCCGTTTTGCGGCGCGTGGGATCGATGGCGAGCACCGCAATCCGGCTGTCTTTTTCGTGCTCCAGAATGCGCAAAATGAGTTCGTCGGTGAGACTGGATTTACCGGCACCCCGGTTCCGGTGATCCCTAAAACGAAAGATTTGCCGGCGTCTGCTTTTTGGGAGGCTTCGTGTAGCTTTTTCCAATCGCCTACGTGGGTCTTGGATTCGGTTTTAAATCCTTCTTCTCCCATTTCCAGACACGTGATGGCCTGAGCCAAAGCGTGCGGGTTGCTGCCGTAAGCGGAGAGCCCTTTCCAGTCGATGTGTTCAAGGACAGGCAGATCGCAGCGCTGGAGAATATCGTTGATGAGCCCCTGAAGCCCCATCTGACGGCCGTCTTCCGGCGAATAGATTCGAGTGACGCCGTAAGCTTCTAGCTCTTTGATTTCATCGGGAGTGATCGTTCCGCCCCACCGCCAAAAACCTGAATGTGGGGCGTTGGTTTGAGAGATCGATCATGTAACGAAAAAACTCGTTGTGGCCGCCTTGGTAACTACTAATGGCAATGGCTTGGGCGTCTTCTTGCACGGCGGTGCGCACGATGTCTTGCACCGAACGGTTGTGTCCGAGGTGAATGACCTCTGCACCTGTGGACTGCAGGATGCGGCGCATGATATTCACGGCGGCATCGTGTCCGTCAAAAAGTGACGCGGCCGTGACGACGCGCACACGGTTTTTGAGTGAGTATTTCCCTTCGGATGGCTGCGAAGGCTTTGTTTTCTTGGCCTTTTTCATTGCCACCGCAACATACCTTAAAAGGCAGGGCTTGGGAACTGTGCTTAGGCATTCCGAAGGAGGAGTAGCGCTAGGGCTTTTTGCGGGCGATGGAATCCGGAGCGCTGGGGCTGTCGTTGAGTCCCCAGTCGTAATCCAAAAAGCGTACCGTGCCCTTTTTTGCGATCGCGGTTCGGGCGCTGTCCGGACCAAAGCGCTCAACCGTCTTCTTTAGACTTCCAAACTGTTTTTCGAAATCCGACTCAAACCAGTCAAAGAGTTTTGAGAGTTGGAGGACACCGGTCTCGACCTCATAACGGTTGCGACTCGGGTCGCCCAAAAAAGCGCGGAAAGCGGATTCGAGTTGGGTGTTGAGGTCTTTTCCGGTGAAGGGAACACCCTGCAAAACAGGACACGACAAGGAGGCGCAATTGACGGCGGCGTGGATACGCGCGTCTTGGTACTTCTCACGAAGCCATTCGTGTTCGATGGCATCAAGGTGTTTGATCTTCCCATCGAGTAGCGAAAAGAACTCCTGCTTCCACGGGCTTGAGAACCAACCCACGGTTTTCTTAATGCTGCCGACGGGGTAGTGGTCCACGATCCACTTCACGGTGAAGGCGTTGTACGCGTTGATAAGAAAGGCCATCTGTTCTTCTTGAGGCCAGCTGGAAAAGCTCTGAAAGCTTACCTCAGACAGTTGCTTCAAATACCGAGCCAAAGGGTTTGCGGGATCTTCGCGAAACATTTTTTTTAGGGGGCCGTAGGCGACAAGTCCTTCAGGGGTGCGGTACGTGTTTAGCACTTGTTTCCAGAGCGTATGACTGTTGTCATAGCCGAGACTGCCGGTACTTAGAGTTACGGCGACGAAAAGTGCTAGAAGGGCGCTCAATTTCCCCATGTTTCCCCTAAACGCGAGACTTCTAGTTCGCAGGACTTGCTGGAACGGTTTCCGGTAGTTTCTTCACTCGCCAGGCGATCAGCGCCGGAGCGAGTAGCGTGGTAACCACTACCATCAGTACGACCGAAGAATAGTCCGCAGTGTTGAGAACGCCGGTTTGCTGGCCGATGGCAGCGAAAATCAAGCCAACCTCTCCGCGAGGGATCATCCCAAAGCCGACCAAGAGGCGATCTCCGCCGCGTTCACGCGACGCTTTTCGAACGCCAAAGCCGCACACAAGTTTACCTACGAGAGCGCAAACGATGAGCAGCAGGCCAAGCCCAAGAGCATCGACATTGAACAGTTCTTTAATCTTCACGCCCATGCCCATCACGATAAAGAAGATAGGGGTGAAAAAATCAGCAACGGGCTTTAAAAGTTCCTCCACGCCAAAATGCTTGGTTGCGGAAAAACGCTGGAAGTAGACGTCATCTAGGGCAATGCCTAGGGCGAAAGCCCCGATGATTCCCTCCAGGCCCATGTACTTGGCTCCCCACGCAAAGAGCAAGCAGAGGGAAAGCAGGAAGATTGTCAGAGTGCCGGAGATCTCCAAAACGTGAACCCGCCCAATGAACCCCGTAAAGACGTACTTTCGAAGGAGAAAGACCAGCAGCCCAAAAAGACCGACGTTTAGAAAAATATGGCCGACTTCCAGGGCCGAAACGCTTCCTTCTCGTACAAGGGCGGCGACGACGGTGAGGATTACGACACCTAAGATGTCGTCAATGACCGCGGCACCGAGAATAATCTGGCCGGAAACGCTTTTTAATCGATTGGAGTCCTGCAGCACGCGGGCAGTGATACCGACACTGGTCGCTGTCAGCGCTGCCGCCATGAACAGCGTGTGATTAAAGCTACTATGTGGAAGCAGGAAAGGGATGGTGGCGAAGGCCAAGACGAACGGTGCAATGACGCCCATCACCGCCACCAGCGTGGCGTCGGTTCCTACGCGTCCAATTTCTTTGATGGAGGTCTCTAGACCCACCAAGAAAAGCAGGAAGAGTACGCCTAGCTCCGACAGGCCGTGGACCAGTTCGGAGTGTTCCAAGTCATGGTAATGGTGCCCGAGTGCGCCCCCAATGTTCCCTATTAGGATACCGGTGAGTAGTTCCGCCAGAACGCTGGGAACACCGATTCTTTCAGCGATCCCTCCGGCGAATTTTGCGAAGAGCAGGGCGATAGCAAGAAGGGCCAGCATGTCAAGGACGGGCATGGTGTTTTCTCCGTTGGCGGCTTTACTGATTGCAAATTGTTACCTTGTTTCGTAAGAGGGTCAAGCGGGCATTAAAAATCCTGGCCCAGAGCGCACGATCGCAACGCCGGGAGAGACTTGATACGCCATCTCTGATAAGGTCTGACTTCACCTATGGATTGGTTGTCCTCCATTCAAGAGTACATTAAACGCTTCAACCAATGGCTTACCAGCCGGTCGGTGCGTGATCGCGTCCAGTCGTTACTCGAAGCGCAGCCTTTTCTCCAAAACGTTCCTTATTGGGTGGCCGCCACGATCGTGGGCTTGGTAGCGGTGGTCTATGCGGAACTCATCCATACCTTCACCCAGATGGCGTTTGAGATCTTTATCGAGAACCCGTACTACACGCTGGCTCTTTCTCCGTTGTGTTTTGTCGCCGCCTGGGGGCTTGTCTATTACTTTGGAAAGGCGGCAGGCGGAAGCGGCATCCCGGCTGTGATGGCGGGTATCCACCTGGACGTCAAATCTCCCCGTCGTTATCTCAACCAGTTGATGAGTATGCGTATTAGCGCGGTGAAAGTACTCAGCTCTGTCTTCTGTGTGCTTGGAGGCGGGGCCATTGGGCGTGAAGGACCGACGATCCAGATTGCGACGAGTATCTTTCTGGCCATTGGCGCGATCTTTAAAAAGGTGTGGCCAAAGTCCGCACACCAGCCCTGGCTGATTGCGGGAGGCGCGGCGGGGCTTGCGGCCGCGTTCAATACCCCACTTGGGGGAATTGTATTTGCGATTGAGGAATTGGCGGCGCAGCAGTTCAATCGCGTCAAGACGGTCCTGGTTTCGGCGGTGATCATTTCCGGAATGGTTTCGCAGTGGATTCTTGGGGCTTATTTGTTTTTTGGTTACCCCGAGCTGGGCGAAGTGAACGCTGGTTTCATGCCGTGGGCGATTTTGATTGGGATCATTTGCGGGGTGAGTGGTGGCTTTTTCGGGAAGGCCCTTTTTCACTTCGGGAACAAACTTCGCAAGATGCGGGCCCGGGATCAGGCGCTGTTTGCCGGTGGGGTGGGCTTATTCATTGCATTGTACGCCTTTTTCTTCACCGAGCAGGTGATGGGCGGTGGTGCCGAGGTCGTTCGGGAACTTCTTTTCTCTGAAGGGGTGGAGGCCGATCTGAAGCTAGTGATCGGCCGCTACGTCGGGACCCTGGTTTCGTACTTGGCCGGCGTTGCCGGCGGCATCTTCGCGCCCTCGCTTGCGATCGGTGCCAGTATTGGCTCGCAGATGGCGGTTTGGGTGGGATCGGCGAATCCTAACCTGATGGTGTTGGCGGGCATGGCGGGTTTTTTGGCCGCGGTCACACGCGCGCCATTCACCGCGTTGGTGCTGGTCTTGGAAATGACCGATCGCCACGGAGCGACCTTGCAACTAATGCTCGCCTCTATTGTCGCTTACGTTGTTTCTCTCTCGATCGACTCGCATTCTTTCTATGAACGGCGCTGCGACGAAATTATTGCCGAGATAGAAGAGAAGGAAGCGCTGCGCAAAGCCGAGGCAAAATAAACGCTCGCGTTGCGTATTGCCCGGGGGCCGACTAGAGTCTGCTCTCACGATGAGTACAAAGCAAACGCCCAAGCCGCTACAAACCGCCTTCACGTCAGCCGTCGGCTGTGATTATCCAATTATTGCAGGACCGATGTTTCTAGTGAGCGACGAGAAGCTCGTTTCAGCCGTGAGTAGTGCTGGGGGAATAGGCGGCATGCCATCACTCAATTGGCGCTCTACGGCTGAGTTTCGTTCGGCTGTGGAGAAAGTAAAAACCTTAACGGATAAACCGTTTGCGGTGAACCTCATCGTCAATAAGTCCGCCCCGCGTGTGGAGGCGGATCTGGAGGTCTGCGCGGAACTCAAAGTTCCAGTGGTGATTACCTCGCTTGGAAATCCCAAAAAGGTGATCGAAAAGATGCACGCCGTGGGTTCCAAGGTGTTGTGTGATGTGACGACACTCGCCTATGCGAAGAAGGTGGAGTCGTTAGGGGCGGATGGTGTGGTCGCGGTCTGTGCAGGGGCCGGGGGGCATGCGGGCGAAACCTCCCCACTAGTTTTTATTCCGCACCTCAAGCGGCATCTCAAAATTCCGATCGTGGCGGCTGGCGGCATCGTGCGGGGCGATCAAATGGCGGCGGTCCTCATGCTGGGGGCGTCTGCGGTACAAATCGGCACGCGTTTTATTGCAAGCCGTGAAGCCAACGTGCACGACGATTACAAGAACGCCATAGTTAAAGCCCAGCCTGAAGACATCGTATTAACTCGGAAACTATCGGGTGTACCGGCCTCGGTGATCCGCACCCCGTACATCGAAAAAATCGGGGTGGTCTGAATCCCGTCGAAAGTTTTCCCACAAGCACGAGTTCAGCAAACGTGCGATGAAAATGTTGCGCTTTTTATCTCGGGAAAGTGCAGCTTGAGAAAGCGGTTTCACTTCCCACTTGGAAGCAGGTGTGGGGAGCTGGACAGGGTGCTGGGCTTATCGATCAAGTCATTCCAGCCGGCGAGATTGTTCACAATCTCATGGAGGAGTACTATTCGGCCTCCATCCCGTGATCCGGCGGCGGCATCGGGAATACCGGCGAGTAGTACCGGAGCATCTCCAATACACAACTCTTGTAGTCACTGGCCCAGTTTTTTAGAGCCTCACTTAAGCGCAGCTTGGAACGCACGAGTACCGCATTAGGGCGAAACTCTAGATGCCGGTAACCCCCGTCAGAGGATTCACTTGTCGTAATAAAAGTTTTTTCTCTTTCGATGAGCTCAGGCTGATTGCGGCACAACAACTTTCGGATCTGACGAAAAGCTCCCAGCACATTCCAGCCGAAATCGCGGAGCGCGTTTTTCAATGAGGCGTACGAGGCCTCGGTAACGGCGCTCTCATGCAGATCGGCCTCACGCAAAACCATCTCTCCGCGTTCGTTGATGTCAAAACGAAGACGAATCGCCTCGCGCCCGGTTTTGTCCCGGACCGAAAAACGCAGCAAGGCCTCATCTTCGACGAACAGCTCAAAGGTGTGGGACTTCTTGGATCGCAAGGCGCGGTTCTTGATGAGTTCGGCCAGCTGTTTACGAACCTCTGGGCGTTCAAACACAAATTCCACAACGCGCGTGAGGCCCACGTACTTGACCGCGCGCCCGGCCACGAAAATTGTGGATCGTCGTAGGAAATCAAAAGTGTTTCGGGTGGGTTTTACAAAGATGAGGCCTTGGCCGATCCAGCAGCCAAAGTCGTAGAGCCCTGGAATGGCCAGCCCGTACCAGGCCAAAGCCCCCCCTATATTCCCATGCAGAAGCTCTCGAGTCCCTTCCACCGTACCGGTTACGAATTCTCCCCCATGCGTGATGGCGAACATGGTCGCCGAGTTGAGCATGAGTTGGCGGAGCCAGGGGCTTGGAAAATCTTCCGATAGCCGCAGGAGCCGGCGGGCGTTTTGAAAGGAGCGTTGCAGGTCAAAGGCGGCCGGTGGGTTTTCCCAAAGCAGGCGGTCGAGGGCCCGTGGTGGTGAGTACTGGGTGAAGGGGTAGACCACGTCTGACCCATGTCGGTAAAGGATATGCCTCTTTCGTCTCCAGAAGCCCTCGACCTCCGAAGGCGGCTCCAGCGCGTGTTCGGCTTCTTCAATCGCCTCTAAAACGTGGGGAAGCTCTTCATCCGACGCGACCAAATGGATGCGTAAATAGGTGAGCCCCTCGCTGGAAGCCTTGCGCAGGGAGGCCACCATTCCTGTTCCGGCTTCCGCGGCCGGAGGGCCTTCGGGCAAATCCGGGGCCGGAAGGGAAAGAGAATAAAAGGCTAGAAATAAAAGACAAAGCTGCCGAACGCCGCCCAGATACATAGAAAAACACCTACACCAAAGCCGTCATGAAACATCAGAATCAATCTGATTCAGATTATGTCTGAGCTAATGGGTGACCGGCGCCTTGGCAAGTTTTTTTTGGCAGTTTTCGCAGATCCCAAAGAGACGGTGATCATGGAAGACGAGCTTAAAGCCGTAGCTAGCGCACACTTCGTCTTGCAGGGACTCGATCTTGTCAGAGGTGAATTCGATGATCTTACCGCATTCGATGCACACCATGTGGTCGTGGTGACCCTTCACGCTGGTACGCTCGAAGTATTCGCGACGGCCATCTCCCACCGACTTTTGAACCACCCCACACTCGAGCAGCAAGGGGAGGGTGCGGTAGACCGTATCGCGAGAAATGCGAAGCCCTTTTTGTTTGACCAGATCGGCGAGCTTATCGGCATCGAAGTGGTTTTTTAGCTGCAAAACCTCGTCGAGCAGTTGCTTGCGTTCGTGCGTAAACTTCAGGCCTTTTCGAGAGAGAAGGCTCTTAAAACTATCCATTTCAGGCGTCGCGGGCATGGGCATCCTATATCACTATTCAAGAAATTCCGCAAAAACAGGGGCGTGATCGGAGGGTTTACTTCCTTTTCTCTCGTCCCGGTCGATGTAGCTCTTCTGGAAACGGGGACCGAGATCCTGGCTGGCCAGGATAAGATCAATGCGCAGCCCGTGGTTTTTGGGGAACGCCAACTGACGGTAGTCCCACCAGGAGTATTGCCCTCCCGTCGTCACAAGAGAGCGGAATACATCTATAAAACCTAGTTCCAGGATGCCCGAAAGGGCCGCGCGCTCGGGTTCAGAGAAAAGGATCCTCCCCGCCCATTCTGCCGGATCGTGCACGTCTTGGGCGGTAGGGGCCACGTTGAAGTCACCGAGTACCAGGGCGGGCTTGCCCGCGTCGCGGAGCTGCTTGAGAGCCAGGCCTAGTTTGTGTAGCCAGTCCAGCTTGTAAAAGTAGCGGCTCGATCCCACTTCCTGCCCATTGGGGATATAAGCTGAGGCGATCTGTATTCCCCTGAAGTCAGCGCAGATGTAGCGTGCGTCCTCCGACGGGCACCCCTCAAAAGAGTGCGCTACACCACTGAGCGGCTCGCGCGAAAGCAACGCCACACCGTTGTAAGCTTTTTGACCAAAGACTTGCGCTTCGTAGCCGCAAGCTTTTACTTCCAGGTAAGGAAACTTGTCTTCGGTACACTTGAGTTCTTGCAGACACAGCACATCCGGTTGGTGGCGATCCAAAACGGCTTTTAGCCGGTCCAACCGTGCGTTGATCGAGTTTACATTCCAGGTACCTACCTTGAGCATCCCCTTGCTTTACAACTGTTAGACTATAGAATCAAGGCAAAGGGGTTTTATGAAATTTGTTTTTGTGTACATCACGACGGCAAATGAGGATGAGGCGGAACGCATAGGGAAACAGCTGGTTGAGAAAAAGTTGGCCGCCTGTGTGAACTTATTGCCGGGAATGCGATCCTTTTACTGGTGGGAAGGCAAGATCGACAGCGGAAATGAGACGGTGCTCATCGCCAAACTAGACAAGACCTAGTGGCCCCGCCGACCGCCCTCGTAAAAGCCCTGCACAGTTACAGTTGTCCGTGCGTGGTGACGTGGGAGCTGAGCGGCGGTAACGAAGACTATCTGAATTGGCTTGAACAGAGTCTTCAACGCGGTTAGCGGTGGTAGACGCGGATAAGAAGTTCGTAGTTTCTGATACGCTGAACGTATTGAACGGGCTCATTGCCGCGCGCGTACCCGTGAGGCAGGGACGCGTAATAGCGGCGATTGGAAAGTAACGGAAGTATGTCTTTTATCTGATCCCAGCGGTAGGGATCTCTTCCCATTTTTTCTGCAAGTTTCTGGGCGTCGCGCAAGTGACCATAACCGACATTGTACGCGGCGAGTGCCAGCCAGGTTCGATCCCATTTTCCCACTTGTGGGGGCAAACGTTTGCGCAGTCGGTTAAAGTAGCGGGCCCCTCCACGGATACTCTGCTCGGGATCGAGGCGGTTACTTACGCCTAATGCGCCTGCCGTCGGTAAGGTAAGCATCATGAGGCCTCGGACGCCAGTCGGGCTTCGCGCACTCGGGTCCCATTGCGATTCCTGGTAGGCCATCGCGGCAAGCAAACGCCAGGAGAGATCGTATTTGTCTGCTTCCTCTTCAAAGTACTTGATGTATTTCGGAAGGCGGCTGTTTAAGCGTTGGATGAAAACTTTGGCGTCGTAGTAGTCAAAGTTGCTTAAGTACCCGTAGTGGCGGTCGATGAGCGCGGAAAGAGTGCCGCGGCGGCGCATGCGGGAAAAAAAGGAGTTTACTAGCGACTGCAATCCCCAACGTTCTTTGGGTAAAACCCATACGAGATGGTTGGGACGGCCGAGCGGCATGGCACTTTCTAGTTCCGGATAGTAGCGTCGGTTGATGGCCAGGATGTTTGAATCGGCGACCGTGCACGGAACTTCCTTGTTTGAGACTTTGGCCAGGATCTCTTCAGTGGAGAGGGGGGTCGTGTCCCACTGGATCTCCGGGTTTTCCAATTTTAGTTTGCCGAGCTGCTCCTGGTAGCTCGTGTCCTCGCTGATAAGTAGGCGCGTATCGGGAATCTGACTAATATCTCGGGGCAGAGACTCTTTGCGGTGGCAAACGATTTCAGGTTGTACCTCTTGGTAAGCCGGTCCAAAGCGAAAGAGCTTGTTGCGGTCCTTGGTGCGGACGAGACCGGCGGCGGCGATATCCCCTTTCCCTTCAGCCAGCGCGGTGAGGAGCGCTTCGACTGAAGTGTACTGATAAAACTGCGCGGTCACTCCGATGGACTCGCCAAACTGTTTCCCGAGATCGTACTCAAAGCCTGCGAGTTTCCCGTCGCGGTCTTCGTAAAAGGGGGTAGGGGAGTTGAGCGTCAATATACGGAGATAGCCGCGCGTGCGGGCCACCATCAGAAAGTCTTGTTCAGCGCGGTAACGGGTAAAGTAAAAAAGAGACAGCCCGATCGCCACCGCCAAGACAGAGAAGCCCGCCACCTGCGTGGCCTCCCACCTTTGCATGAATCTCTGCATCCTTCGTTTCAAAACCGTGGCGGCACGCATACGTCAAGTCCACCCTTAGCGGTCCAGCGCTATGTGTTTTCGAACGGAACCCTGGTTGGTATCTTCATAAAGGCGGCGGTACCAATAGTAATTGTTTAGTACAAAGCCGACGTAGTTTCGGGTTTCTCGGTAGCTGATGAGATCGATAAAGAGGACGCTGTCTTCGGTTGGGTAGCGGCGGAGCCATTTGTCTGCGTTGTGCTCTCCCGCGTTGTACCCGGCCAAGGCTACGTAATTCCTGTCATTAAAGCGATCGAGTAGGGATCGGAAATAGCCGGCTCCGAGTTTGAGGTTAATAGCGGGATCGAGCAGATCCACGGCCTGCCCCCCCGATAGACGGGCTGCCGTATTGGGATTGAGCTGCAAAAGACCCTGGGCGTGGGCGACTGAAATAGCGTTCGGATTAAACTCACTTTCTTTACGTGCGAGCGACCAAAGCAGGTACGGGTCCACCCCCCGGTTGTAGTCCTTAAAAAGTTCGGGGAAGGGTTTGGGATAGGAAATCTGCATGATTTCGGAGGTTCGGAGCTGAGTGTAGCGAATCAGCAACAGAGGAAGGGTGGTGACCTTAGTATGGGCGTCGCCAAGCCCTGCGACGTAGACCCGCAGCGTGGGTTCGAGCCTTCGGTAGCTGCCGAGAATCCAGGAGCCGAGTACGGCCCCGGTTGCCTCAAAGCCATATTTTTTTAGAACTTCAGCCTGGGCAATGAGAGGGTTGGCTGCTGGACTTTTTTTCGAGCGGCTGTCTAGAGGGTGCGTTTCATTTAAAACCTCGGCCGCCAAATCCACGTTGGCCTGCAGGCTCGCAACCATTGTATGAAACGCAAACGGGTAGGAAGTGAGCAGGCGCTTTAAGGTATGCTGCGCGTCCGCCTCGCGTCCCAATTCCTTCTCCGCACGGAAACGCCAATATAAGGATCGGCCTGAAAAGGCGTCGCGGGAAGGGGACTTGGAAAACCATTTCAGAGCTTCGTCGTAACGTTTGACCCACCAATACATAAGACCGGCTCGAGTATAAAAATGCTCGCGGTCTTCGGATCGCCTGGAGGTGCACGAACGCCCTTTATGTAGAGCTTGCGATCAATTCCCAGTAGCCTTGATCCGGCAAAAGTTTTCGCTGTCGCGCCTTGCGGCCAAGGCGTGCCGGTCGGGCAGCGGTATTTCAGAGCGACCCGCCAGGGCGCTGTACCTGCTCTCGTTCCAGTCCCTCCATCCCTTCCAGCAGTTCGCTCACTGGGTTTTTTTCGTAATCGATTTACGTTGAGGGGCTGACCGTTTTTTCCAGTGATGGGAGTGGGTTCGGCTTTTTGTTTTTTGGCGGCGCGACGACGCGTTCTTTGTGTCGCTGATAACGAAAGAGGTGCTTCGCGCGGCGTACGCTGTGACAAAAAGGGTTATCGGTGCTCTTGCTTTTGCAGGACTGCACGAGGGCCTGGACTTGATCCACATCTAGAGTGCCTTGTACGTAGGCGTCAAACTGCTTGGCCTGCTGGCACAGGACGGAGCCGTCGTCGTAATTCTTTTTACCCACAGAGGCGCAGCTCACCAGGGCAAAGAGTCCTAAAATGGCAAAGGTCGAAAGTTTCATCGTGTCTATTCTTATCGTCGACACAGCGAGATATCCTGCATGGAGAATTGGAGACAATTGCAGAGCGTCGCGGCAGGCAATTGTGTGCCGAGCCCTCACAATGTTCTCACAGCCCCCACGATTGGCTACCCACGATCGACTAGCATCCCGTCTTTTGAAGGCGTCTGGTGTGATCTCCCCCACCGATTCCCATCGGCATCAATAAGCAGGAAACTCCGTTCTCCCCAGGGGTGATCTTTGGGGGGGCCGCTCACTCCGTGTTCCAGGCAGGGTGAGCTTCCTCCCAACGTGTGTAACAGGCGTTTACATCTTTCACGGTCAGACCAAAGCTGCAATGGTGGCGCGCTCCCCACTTGCATCAAAATAACTTATGGCCTTGCCGACTGGTTTGAAGAAGGCGATGCGAAATCGACTCGGAAGGACAAACTCACAAAAATTGTTCATTGCTGAAGTGAGGTTTGATTTCAAAAACGGATTCAAAAATGCTGTGCCGCAGGAACGTTTTCTGTGGCGATGACCAAATGAGAACCTGCTTGCACCATAGAACGAGTCTATGCGCTTGCGGATTCAACGCAACGACGAGCACGAAATTGAGTTTTCGGCAGGGGCCTGTTGTTGTCCAAGGCGGAGAAGATGAACTGCTCGTTGGGACCTGAAATATCCAAGGCCAAGAGCGAACGCCGGCCCAAAAACCGATGAAGCGTCGCTAAGCAGCGCCCCGAGGCGGTACGGCGTATCCATCAGCACGACGACGCGGTGTGTTTTTTGCAAATCCGCCAAGGCTTTCGTCGTATGGTTCCGTCACGTGGCAGAAAGCCTGCGTAGTAAAAAGGGCCTGCATTAAAGGACAAGCGGCTGTGGAGCCGTCGTGAGAGAGCTAGCCAGGAATGATCTCAACCTGCGCGCGAAGTCTGCAGGCGGTTTTGAGCAAAGCGCGGCCGGGATCGGCGACATTGGGCATGCCCTGATCGCTCATGTAGACCACCGTCTTGTTTTCGCGCAAAGCTTCTTCTACTGCTTTAAGAGCCTTTTCTTCATGTTCGCTGTAACACACAAAAAATCTCGATGGATGCCAGCCGTTTTTGAGAAAGGCTCGGGCGTTGCGCGAGCCTTCAAAAACAAGCAGACTGCCGGTGCGTAAGGCGTCCAGACTACGTGCTGGGATGTCCACCCGATTCCCGATATCTGTACCGGCGAGAATCAGTTTCCCCGTTGTCATGAAAAAACCTTCTGGGGAAGCCAGGTCGCAAGCTCGGGGACAAACCAGAGGATGAGAAGTACCAGTAGTTGGATGAGGATAAAGGGCACAACGCCTCGTAGAATATCGGTGCTAACGGTGTCTGGAGCGACGCCTCGCAAGTAGAAGACAAAAAGCCAACGGAGGGGTCAGGAAAGAGGTTTGCAGCGTGACGGGCAATGAGGATGCCTAACCAGAGCGGGTCCATCCCCATTTGAAGGAGCGAGGGGCCTACTAGAGGAACCATCACGAAAGTGATCTCAAAAAATCGAGAAAGAAACCGAGCAAAAACATCGTTCCCAGGACGGCCAGCAAAGAACCGACCATCCCGCCGCCTAGGTTGAGTAAAAAGTTTTGTACGACGTGATCCCCACCAAACCCACGGAAGGTAAGCGAAAAAACACTGGCTCCAATGAGGATGGCAAAGACCATCGCGTTTACCGAGAGTGTCGTGGTGAGTACTTCGCGCAAAGTTTGGAGGTTCAATTGTTTTTTTGCAGCTGCCAGTAAAATGGCGCCGACCGAACCCACTGAGGCGGCCTCCGTTGGCGTCGCAATTCCGGCAAGAATGGAGCCCAAAACACCCAGGATCAGCGCCAAGGGAGGAAACAGAACCTGGAAGAGTTTTTTGAGAAATTGGGGATCGGAAAAGGATCGCTGATCGGCTTTCGGAAGCCGTGGTACTTCCTGCGGCCGCACGACGGCTATAACGAGGATGTACAACATATAAAGGAGCATCAAGAGCAGGCCTGGCAGAATAGCTCCAACAAAAAGTTCGCCTACCCCGATGCTGGAGGGGCTAAAATTTCCCATCGCCAGTTGGGCTTGTTGGTGGGCCGAGCCCATCACGTCTCCTAGAATGATGAGTACGATGCTGGGAGGAATGATTTGTCCAAGTGTGCCTGAGGCGCAGATGATCCCGGTTGCGAGCCTAGGCGAGTAGCGGTGTTTCAACATGCTGGGAAGAGAAATGAGGCCCATGGTGACGACGGTGGCGCCCACTATGCCAGTCGAAGCGGCAAGTAGGCCGCCGACAAGGCACACGCTGATACCGAGTCCTCCACGTAGGTTTCCAAAAAGCTGGGCCATGGTGTTCAGTAGATCTTCGCTGATCTTGGAACGTTCCAACATGACTCCCATGAACACAAAGAGTGGGATCGCTAGAAGGGTTTCATTGACCATGATCCCGTAGATGCGTTCAGGCAACGCCTGCAAGAAGATAGAATCAAAGTCACCTGTTAGGGTTCCGATCAAGGCAAAAAAGAGTCCCGAACCCGCTAGGCTAAACGCTACGGGGTAACCGCAAAGCAGAATGGCGAGAGTTCCCACAAAAACCAGTAAGGGAAAAACTTCATGCATTCGCTTTTCTCCACCGCTGCCAGTCTCGCCAACCCAATCGAATCCCTTGGAGCATCAGGAGAAGAGAAAAAAGCGGGATCAAACTTTTCAACAGGAAAACCGCTTCCAAGCCGCCGCCGTCTTTAGAGCCTTCAAAAACGCGCCAGGAGTCAAAAACATAGGGCAACGAGGTGTAAAGAATAACCGCGCAGGTCGGGACGAGCAGGAGGAAAGCCCCCAGGCCGTCGACTTGATTTCGACGCTTTTGCGAAAACGTACGGTAGAACACGTCTACACGAACATGGCCCTCCTGACGTAAAACCGCGGCGAGGCTGAGAAGAAAAACTGCCGCGTGCGCGTAAAGCACGATCTCCTGAAGCCAGACCCAGCCCATATTAAAGAGGTAGCGCAAGCAAACGATGACAAAAGTGAGAATGACCATGGCGAGCAAGCCCCAGGCCATTGCTGAGGCGAGCCTTTCATTCAGGGTATCGATCCAATTGCGGTCGTTCGATTCTTCGTTCACTAGAACACCAACGTACGCGCTTGGCTGATGCCACCCTCGGCTACTGCACCCCAGGCGACGCTTTGTTTGCGAAACTTGTCGAAGGAGGTGAACACCTTTTTGGAAAAAGCGTCTTTTGCCGCAATGCCACCGACGATGCTGCCAGACGCTTCCGCGAGTGCTTTTAGAATCGGATCGGAAAAACGTTTCAACTTCACATTGTGCTTATGAACCAAAGTCTGAAGCGCTTCGTTGTTGCGCGCCGAAAATTCACTCAGGATGCGAAGGTTAGTCGCCTCGCAGGCCGCGGCTACGATTGCCTTAAGGTCATTGGGCAAAGCCTCATACGCCGGTCGGTTCACAAAGCACTCCAGCGTTGCGCCCGGTTCCTGCCACCCGGGCCAATAGTAATTCGTCGCCGCCTTGTGCAAGCCAAACGCCAGATCATTGTACGGTCCGATCCACTCTGTGGCGTCGATAGCCCCGGATTGCAATGACTGAAAGATCTCCCCGCCAGGAAGTGTCACGACCGTCGCTCCCAACTCGCGCAAAACCTCGCCCCCAAGACCGGGAATTCGCATCTTAAGACCTTTGAAGTCGTTCACGGTCCGGATGTCTTTTCTAAACCAGCCGCCCATCTGTGTGCCTGTGTTTCCAGCAGGGAAGGGTTTTAAATTAAAAGAAGCGTACAGCTCATCCCAAAGCTGAATCCCGCCTCCGAATTGCAACCAGGCATTCATCTCCTGCGCGTTCAACCCAAAAGGAACGGCAGCAAAAAACTGCGTGGCTTCATGCTTTCCTTTCCAGTAGTAGGACGCAGCGTGGCCCAGCTCAGCGGTCCCTCGGCTAACGGCGTCGAAAACCCCAAGCGCGGGTACGAGTTCGCCATCGCCGTAGACGCTTACTTCAATCCTGCCACCCGATAAACTTTGAATCTGTTCGGCAAGGAAGTTGGCTCCCGTGCCCAAGGCCGGAAAATTTTTGGGCCACGTGGTACAAAGTTTCCACTTCAGTACTTGGCCGGTATGCACGGCCGGCGCTCCACTCTCTTTTTTTGTACAACTCGCCAAAAGACCGGGGCCTAACAGTGCCCCTGCCGAAGCCTTCTTGATAAACTCGCGTCGTGTTTTCATGTTTGGGAACTATAGAATCAATTGAGCCGGGCGACAAGAGTTGGGAAAGCAGGGCTAAGCGAGGGTATCCAGGAAGGCAGCGAGTTTGCGGGGGTAGTCGGTGATGAGGGCGTCCACGCCAAACTTGACCGCCTGACGCCAGGAGGGGGGCCGGTTTACGGTGTAAGGAGTGACCACCAAGCCCAAGTCTTTACACCGGGCCATGGTCCGGGGAGTCAGCAGCCTAAAATTCGGGCTAACCCGAGTGGCGCCCCGACGGGCTGCGAGATCGGCAAAGTTTTTTTCGGAATGGAAGAGAAAGGATCGCGTGACCTCGGGGAGAATGCGCTCACACTCTTCCAGTAGATCGTGATCAAAGGATTGTAGGACGACACTTGTTTCAATCTTTTGTTCACGAATCAGGTCGCACGTAGATTTTGCGAAAGCTTTGCGATCGGGTCGGACTTTTTGACTTCGTGGCGGCATTTTGAGTTCGACGACCCACTCCAAGCGTGAGGCTTCGGCTTTGGCCCAAACGAAAAATTCTTCCAAGGTAAGAATGGGAGTGGGGCGGCTCTTCTGAAGTTTTTGTCTGGGGAAGAGCGTTTGAAAAGTGGCACCACAGTCGTAGCGTTTGATGGTGGAAAGATCGATTTCAGCGATTACCGCGGCTTTGCGGGGTTTTTTGCCGTCGAGCAAACAATGTTTGGAGCCAATCTTGGGATCGTGGTGAACGACGCCAACGCCGTCCGCACTAAACTGAACATCCATTTCGATCCCATCCGCCCCGGCCTCTACGGCTTCCATAAAAGAAGCGAGCGTGTTTTCAGGGTGGGTGCCGCGGCTGCCACGATGCCCTAAAACTTTTAGACGACGCTCTTTTGCCATAGTATTCCTTTCAGCTCAACCAGCACCATTCCAGTGAGCATTAGCGCACATCCCAAAAGTTCGCGGCTATTCAGTTGCTCGCTGGCCCATACCCAACCCCCAATCGCCGCAAAAACTGCTTCAAGCGCCATGATAAGCGCTGCGGCCGTTGCACTCGTGTGGGGCTGCGCCAACATTTGAATGAAGAACGCGATGACCGTTGCAAAGACCGCCGTAAAAAGAATAACTCCCCAGGTGGAAAGCGGTTGCGAGGCGGGCAGACCCTCCGTCGCCAAGGCTGGAAGCCACGCAATGGCGGCAACCACCACGAACTGAACAAAGGTTAAGATCGCGGGATCTTGGTTAGGTGCGTACCGGCTCACGGCCAGCACTTGAAAGGCGAACAGAACGGCACAACCCATTACCCACAGGTCTCCCGAGGAAAAACCCCACTCGGCGTTCATGCTAAGCGCCCCGAGCCCCAAAGTCGCGACGAGCACCCCGAGCCATTGAAAAGGGACGACCCGCTGGCCAAGCAGAGGTGCCGAAAAGAGCGGGACAAAGATGATGTAAAGACCTGTGATGAACCCGGCTTTTCCGGCAGAGGTATACTGCAGCCCGATGGTTTGGAAAAGAAAGCCAAGTCCGTTTGCAATGCCAATGATAGTGCCGGCTTTCCACTCATAAAAGGTGGGACGGCGCCACCGTCCTAAGACGAAAAGCAAGACCAGAAACATCAGTGTGGCGACGGTGAAACGGTGCGCGATAAAGGTGCTTGGCCCTATGGTTTCGAGCGCTCCTTTGACCATCGTAAAGGTGGAACCCCAGAACACAGAGATCCAAAGGAGCAATAAATTGGCTTTGGTGCGAGACATCTCCCCAGTATGGGGTGGGATTTTGGCAAATCAAGCTTTTTGGGTGACAACAGGTGAAATCGGTCGTCTAAGAGGGTAAACTTTCTAGCCTTAGAAAGAGCTGGCTGCGGAGGAAGTATGCAACGGAAGAAATGGCTTAAGTGGATCGGCATAGGGCTTGGTTCCTTTTTTGGTTTGTTGCTTCTGATAGCCCTCCTGGTTCCCCTCTTCTTCGATGTCGATAAGTACCGTCCTGAGATCGTGACCGCTGCCGAGCAGAACTTGAACGGAAAACTTGAACTGGGGAAGTTAAGTCTTTCGCTCTGGGGCCGACTGCGCGTGAACGTAGACGGCTTTAGCCTTAGTGATTCTAACGGGCACAAAGTCGTTGCCGCGAAAGACGTGTTTTTTGAAGTCCCTTTTGGATCTCTTCTTATTGGGGCACCGAGCCTCACGTTCAATCTCAAAGAACCCGAGCTGTACGTTCACCGCGAAGCGAACGGCGATCTGAACGTGAGTCAGCTCGTTAAGTCTTCTGGAGAAGAAAAAAAGGAAGACGAGCCATCGGAAACTGAGAAGGAAAGCACTGAGTTACCGGGAATCGTCGCCTCCGCCCGCCTGGGATTGGCTTTGACCAATGCGAATCTGGTTTACGAGGATAAGAAATCCAATATTCGCACCCAAGTTAAAGACTTCAATGTCGTTGCCAAAAACCTTTCGCTTTCGTCGCCAAGCGAGCTTGAGGTATGGGCACAAATTGATACGTTGTGAACAAGAATCTTTCGGTTAAGGGCCTGCCCGGTTTACCGCTTCTGCAAAACCGGAGATGGAAAACGGAGCTTTCAAAGAAGCCCGCGTAGATTTCAAGGCTGACATCAACGATCTCGAAATCGTGATGGCCGACACGTTCGAAAAGCCCAAAGGAGTGGAAGCCTGGATGGCGGGAACTCTCATTGTGGGGACGGAGAGGGCCGCGTGCAAAGACTTGGAGGTTCGCTTCCACAACGCTTCACTTAAAGGAGAGGGTGAGGTCACGGGACTCAAGAACCCGCCGATGGAAATTGCAGTAAAAGTCGAAACTCCCAGCGTGGAGTTAGCCCTCTGGAAAAAACTCATCGTGGCCCTCCGCCCGTATGATCGTCTGGGAACCGTCGGCCTAAAAGCCAACGCTAAGGGGCCGATGGAGAAACTGACTACCAGGCAGACCTAAATGTAAAGAGTGCAAGCTTTTCAGGAGCGGGACTTTGGAAAAGCCGGTCGTGGACGCCATCGTTCAGATTCGGCCGGAGCGCGTGGAGAAGTTTGCGATGACGATGAAGGCCCCCGGAAACGACTTGCGCGTTCAAGGCAGTGTGCACTCGTTTACCGCACCCAAGGTGAAGATCGACGTGGCCTCCAAGGGCATGGATTTGGATAGGCTCCTGAATGAAAATCCGCGGACGGTGAAGGGGCAAAAAAGCGTCCAAGAAAGCGCCGCCGTCGGAGGACGTGGATTTTGACGCGCTACTCGACCCGGTTCGAAAGAACGCGATCCTCAGAAAGGCGACGGGGGTGCTGACCGTGAACATGGCTTCCGTGCGCCTCATGAAGGTGGCCGTTACCTCCATTCAGAGTCGGATGACCATGAAGCAGTTGGTTTTCAATTTAGAGAAATTCGGATTGGGTGTTTTTGCGGGTAAGGTTGGCGCGAGCGGTACGGTGAATTTGCAAGGCAAGGCACCGACTTACGCCCTAAACGTAGACGTCAACGGGGCGGACCTGCGACAGGCGGTGGAGTCCCAATTTGCACCTTTTAAGAACACGCTTGTGGGAAAAGGTTTTTTCAAAATGGCGGTGAAGGGGAAGAGCTTTAACCCACCCGCGGCAAAGGCTAATCTCGCCGGGCAAGGCAACATGCGTGTAGAAGGCGCTCGCTTTAAC
This sequence comes from Bdellovibrionota bacterium, assembly GCA_041391485.1. Lineage (GTDB taxonomy): Bacteria > Bdellovibrionota > FAC87 > UBA2466 > JACKAF01 > JACKAF01. Next base: position 52,286 of record JAWKNY010000017.1, read on the forward strand.
ACGATCGACATTGGACGTGTGGCGACTGGAAGCCGTGAACAAGGCGCTTGGGGATGTGGCCGCGAAGGTCCCTGAACTCCGGGGGAAACAATTGAATGCTCCCAAAGCCGTAGAGTCGGAGTATGAATCGGTTATGGGGAATTTCAGTATTCAGCAGGCGGTGTTTTCGGCCCCTGATTTTTTTGCAAAAGCCGTCCCCAACAAAGGTCTCGACATCCGTGGCCGCACTTCTGTGAACTTGCTTACCGATGCGCTCGGAAGCGGACTGGGAATTGAGAGATACGTACAACACGCTGAACGCACGAGACATGTCTATTAAGATCGCCGATCAAGTGGTGCCACAGATTCTCGCAAAAGACGGGGTAGTGAGTCTGCCGGTTCAGGTGCGCGGGACCGTCATGGATCCCAAGGTAACCTACACAAGTGCTCCGGAAGCACTTGTGCGTGTGGCGTTGGATAATATTAAGCGTGCCGCTGAGAACCGGGCCAAGGCCGAAGTGCAAAAGGCCGTACAGAACGAGGCTAAGAAGCTATTTAAAGGTTTGTTCAAATAGCACAATCGCGAAGGGAACGAATCGAACCTGTTTCGCAGCGAAGTGAGAAAGTTGGGGCGGGAGGATTCGAACCTCCGAATCCAGGAGTCAAAGTCCTGTGACTTACCGCTTGTCGACGCCCCATCGTGGAAATGCCCATTATTATCCACATTTAACTTCATTTGTCGCGGGAAAAAGCCAAGTTTTTTGTCCGCTTGATCTCTGTTCTCCCAAAATGCTAAGTTCCGCTCCTCTGGGTGAACCGATGCGTGTCTCTTTCCAACAATTTGTCGCGTTTGCAATTCCAAGCCTCTGGATATACTACGCTTTTTGCGCAGCCTCGTTCCGCCCGCTCGTGCTCTATCGACAGGCTTTTGCGGGCCCCGAAACCTACTTGGATCTGTATTTTGAATCCAACCCCGACGGGCCGATGCTAGGGGGGCGTTCGGTGCGGTTCAATGGCTATTTGGTGGATGCGGCCGGGCAGAGACCCATTTCAGGGATGCGGGTCGTGCGATCGGGAGAAACACTCTACCAGTTTCAGACGGAGGAGCGTGGTTACTACGCGCATCTGGAATCGACACTCGGCCGGTGTGAGCCCAATCTTCATGTGCAATCGGGCGCGGATACTGAAGTCCTGCGCGCGGCCTTTTGTCCCTAAGCCCCCAAAAAACCAATATTGCAAGTTATGCGACAGTCGAGCCTCTCGCTCCGTATGGCCCGGTGTGCTATATAGGTCGAATGAGTAGGTGGTGGATTGTTTCTTGGCTGCTTCTTGCAGCCCATTCTAGTTTTGCGTCGGATGCTTTGCCGAAACGGGTGGGCGAGACCTGTTCCGATGAGGCGATAGCGGGAAGGGTCACCGCTTTTGAAATGGTGGGCGAGAGCCGGGCGATGAAACACGTCCGTGATCTCATCGCGCGGGTGGCCCCGCAGAAAACCACCGTCCTTATTCTGGGGGAAAGTGGCACCGGCAAAGAGCTGGTCGCGTCCGCGATTCATGCCATGAGTGACAGGCGCAACGCCCCCTTTGAAGCGCTCAACGTTTCCTCCCTAAGCCCTGCACTGCTACAAAGCGAACTTTTCGGCCATGAAAAAGGAGCGTTTACCGGTGCGGATCGGCAGCGCAAAGGTCTCTTTGAGCGCACGGCCGGTGGGACTCTTTTTTTGGATGAGCTCGGTGAAATGCCGCTCGACATGCAAGCCCAGTTACTTCGCGTGATCGAGGGACACGCTTTTAACCGCGTGGGGGGCACGCAGGAAGTCGTGCCCGATGTTCGGTTAATTTTTGCTACGAACCGCAACTTGGCGGAGCGGGTTCGTGAGGGCCTTTTTAGAGAGGATCTTTTTTTTAGAGTCTCGGTGGTGCCCATCGAGTTGCCTCCACTTCGCGAGAGAGGCGAAGACATCGCACGTATTGCCCACTACTTTTTGAAAACACTGGGTCCCGCCACTTGTGCGGCGACGGGCTGTAGTGTGCCGGAGGGTTTTTCCAAAGCAGCCCAAGAGCGGTTGATGTCGCACCGCTGGGTGGGAAATGTACGTGAGCTTAGAAACGTGGTCGAACGCACGCTGATTTTTCTTCCCGACGGCACAACGGAGATTGAGCCGGATCATCTGGATCTTCGCGATCTCGGATTCGGTGTGGACGAGCCGCCTCTTTTGCGCGCTCTGAAAGCGCTTAAGATGGGGATGCAAGCCGGGCGCACGACGCCCTGGAGCGAGATTGAGTCCAAGTTTTTGGCTCCGTACATCAAAGATGTCCTAGAGAGAAACCTTTGGGCGAAGCGCAACGCGGCCAGTGCATTGGGCCTTACTGTCAGTGAGCTGAACGGACTTATGGAACGACTCGGGATAAAGCGCTCTTAATACGGAAATGAAAGCCGCGTGCGGCGATACTGCACCCGATGATCAATGCTGCTCCGACTACGATGTAGCCATTCACGATTTTTTCAAAGAAAAGCCAATCCAAAGAATAGGCAATCACCGGACCGGTGTACCCGACAATCGCGACTTGGGTGGCAGGGCCTCGACTAAAGGCAACGGCGGCGGCATACTGCCCGACCGCTGCGAGTCCGCCCGCTGCAAGGAGCAAGCACCAAACCAGAAAACTACTTGGCCACGCGGTGGGTGCACCGGGGACCAAGACCAGCATAAGCAGGAGGCTGCACGCGCTCCATGTTCCCATCGTCTGTAGAATTGAAACACGCTCGCCTTGCTTTGCGATACAGAGGTACGCCCCAGCGGCCGCCGTTCCCGAAAGAAGCCCGAGGATCACGCCCCACCATTGGGTCTTCGCGTCCGGTTGTAAGAGTAGCGCCAGCCCTATGAGCGACAAGAGCAACCAACCCCAAGTGAAGCCTTCGTTGCGTTGTTTGAGGACCCAAGGCGACAGAGCGGCAATGACGATGCCTTGAATCGCCTGCAAAAAACTGGTCTCGCCATTCCCAATGAGGCGCAAGGAGGCGAAGTGCGTCGAAATCGTGACGGCTCCAAATAGACCAAAACCCCAGACATAGAGTTGGCTGGGTCTTGGCAGAACGGCGCGCTGGGTGCGTAACGCCCAGGCCAGAGTGAAGAGAACATTCATCAGGACGCGCACCGTAGTGCTCACCATCGGAGACAGCGAGGGCTGAAGTGCGTGAGCGTAAAACGCAAGAGCTCCCATTGCTGCGAAGAGAGTCGCTGCCAAAAGCATCCAGGCCGATCCGGTACGCATTTTCTTACTCGCTTTTCAGGAGATAAAGATCGGGACGAAGATTGAGCGCATAACCTTCGACGAGTGAACCGAGAAAGTTGTTGTCACCTCGCGTATCTCGCACATAGCCGAAGTTTTCGTAAGTGCGGGCGACGCCTTGTGCGCCTTGCTGAACGTGCAAACACAGGTGGGAAGCTCTCCATTCCGTGGCGATGGCTTTGGAACTTTCCAGAATCAGAGAAGAAAAACGCAGACCGTGAAAAGCCCTGTCCACAGCGACGCAGCGGAGAAGGGCGGCCTCCGGTAACCACGCGTCGTTTCCGGGAGCACCGGGCCGGATCACGCTAAACGTGGCAACGAGCTGGTAGCCTAATTCAACCAACCAGACGCCGCCGTCTCTTCGGCGACTAGCCACATCACGAAGCTCGGCTTCGCGATCCAAATTCAATACCGCGTCCGGCAATTTTTCTGCGTAGGTTTGATTGAAGGTTTTCACTAGGAAGTCGCCGACAGAGTCGTCATCCGATACCGTGGCTAATCGAGTGTTCAAAAAATTTACTACATCTCGCTTGCGTGCGAATGGATCATTGAAGTTCATTCACTCTTCTCCGTTTTTTTTGTTTCATACGATGAGTTGTGATGAGCGTAAGAAAGCGGGTAGAAATGGGTCAAATGAAGAAAGGTTCAAAACTGGACAAAGCTGCGCTTGCACGTCTGGAGCCAAAAACCCTTGTTCAAAAGAATTTATATTCGTGCGAGGACTGTTTTGGTCGTTACGATTCGTGGCGTCAGGCGTGAGCGCTGCGGCAACTGACGCAGCTATCTTCATCAAGCATTTAATGAAAGTTTATTTGGTAAACAAACGCCTTCAGTACGCTATTATGGAGTGAGGGGTAATAGGTTGTTAAAATCAGTTAAACGAGCGATTCAGGCCCGTAAAGTCACTTGGAGAAAATCCAAACATAGTACGGAACCCATGTTCGCATCAGTTAGAAAAAAAAGCTTTCTGCCACTTCCGAAGAGCACGGTGCAGTTCGAAATTAGTCGACAGCACTTCACCGTGAGAGTGGCGCACACACGGCGGGACAAGATGCAGGCCTTGGCCCTGCGCTATCAAGTATTTCACCGTGAGTTCATCGGCAAACAGTTTCCAATCGGTATCGACAAGGATCGGTACGATAAGGAAGCGGATCTTCTTGTTCTCGTCGACAATCGCATCCACCGAGTGGTGGGCTGTTACCGGTTGATCCGATCGGATATTACCGATAAATTTTACTCAGCCTCCGAATTTGATTTGGGTGGCTTTCTAAAGTTGAGCGGAGTGAAGCTCGAGTTAAGCCGAGCGTGCGTGCACAAGAACTATAGAAGCGGCACGGCCATCCACTTGTTGTGGCGAGGGATAGCGAAGTACATGGAGTTAACGAGTGCTCGGTATCTTTTCGGTTGTAGTAGTGTTCTGACTACGGACATCTCTACCTTGCATGGCTTGTACGCGGATTTGATCCAAAAGAATGCGCTGAATGACAGCTTAGAAATTTCGGCCCGAAACGAATACCGCATCGATAATTTTGAGACGTGGTTGGAGCGTTTCCGATCTCAGCCTGCTCCGAACGCAGAAACTCAGCTCAGCGTTCCGCCTCTGATGCGATCCTACCTGAAAGCAGGCGCACGCATTTGCGCTGAGCCCGCACTTGATCGGAAGTACAATTGTATTGATTTTTTCACCGTAATGGATCTCAATGGCCTGACGCAGGTTTATGAAAAAAAATATGCAGGCAAATGAGAGTCCTCTTAAAATGGTTCGTTTTTAGTTTCTTAATCTCCGCCTATTTCGCTACCAGTGCACTCACGGTACTTCTTGCTGGCCGACTGAAAAGCCGGTCCCGTACTCGCATTACCCGCTTTTACTCCTCTTGGATCGCCTGGGCGCTGGGCCTTCGTGTGAGACAGTACGGGGATAGGCCGCTTGCGGCCTCGCCGCTGCTAATCGTCGCCAACCACCTTTCCTACCTGGACATCTTGGTGCTTTTTTCAAGCTACCCCTGCCGTTTCATCACTTCCGTAGAGGTGCGCGATACCCCGTTCCTGGGCTGGCTGTGCCGTTGCGCGGGGTGTTTGTTCGTGGAGCGTAGGGAGCCTCGGCGGATCGGAGCTGAGGTAAGAGCGGTCGCTTCCACTTTGGAAGGCGAGGAGGCGCTGGTGCTTTTCCCGGAAGGCACCTCGGGGAATGGCGAGCGAGTGCTACCGTTCAAAACCTCCTTTTTGCAGTGCGCTATTGAAACGGGCGCGACCGTAGCTCCCATCTGTCTCGTTTACGAATCTATTGACGGGCAGAATGTCGATTCCGCCAATCGGGATGATGTATACTGGTACGGAGACATGTCTTTCTTTCCCCATCTCAAACGGGTGATGCGCTTGCACCGTGTGGAGATTGGGCTGCACTACCTCAATCCTATTACTGTCGGGCCGCAAACACGCCGAAGGGAGATAGGGGAAGAATCCTATGCGCTCATAGAGAGTGCTTTCCGAAGATACTCAAAGGCCATTGTGTGAAAAGACCCTTTCCGGAACTGGAAGAAATCGAAATTCTAGTCAGTAAGAAAACGCCGTACGGGACACACCGGGTGGAGGCGGAGATCCACCACGGGGGCGAGGTGTTTCCGATCTACTCATTCAGCTTTGGCGTGGAAGACCGTTCCTTGCCCACCGTTGCTTTCTTTGGCGGCGTCCACGGACTGGAACGCATTGGAACCCGACTGCTCATCGCCTACTTGCAAAGTCTTCATCAGCTGCTCAGCTGGGATCGCGTCACAAAAGAACTTCTAAAGGTGTGCCGCGTGCATTTTTACCCGCTTGTGAACCCCGTCGGGATGTATCTGAACTCCCGTTCCAACGGAGATGGCATTGATCTGATGCGTAACGCGCCCGTGGAAGCCCCTAATCGCAGCAAGTACCAATTGTTCGCTGGGCACCGGATATCTCCACGCCTGCCGTGGTACCGAGGTCCAGAGGGACAGCCGATGGCTACCGAAGCCCAAGCGGTGGTGGATTTCGTGAAACGCGAGTTGTGGGGCGCGAGAGTAGCGCAAAGTTTGGATGTGCATTCTGGTTTTGGTTCCCGCGATCGGTTGTGGTTCCCTTATGCGCGGTCGAATGAGGAATTTGAGAACGCACCGGAAGCCATGTCGTTGAAGGCTTTGCTGGACGAAACCTATCCCAACCACATCTACAAGGTAGAACCTCAGAGCCAGCAATACACGGCCCACGGCGATCTTTGGGACTATCTTTATGATCAATACCGCGCTGATAAAAGACCTGGAATGTTTATTCCGTGGTCGCTCGAGATGGGACGCTGGATCTGGGTAAAGAAGAATCCAAAACAGCTTTTTTCGCGAGCCGGGGTTTTCAATCCGATGCTGCCGCACCGCCGCCAGCGCGTGCTCCGGCGGCACGTTACTTTATTTGATTTTTTGATACGCGCGGTGATATCTAATTCCAATTGGGCTTTTTTGCCTCCTCAGAAGCGGGAGCAGTTGTGGGCGCAGGCAAAAAAAGAATGGTACGCCGGAGAATAAACACACACGATGTGGGTCCTTTTACGAGGTCTAGCCCGTGAATCTGGGCACTGGGGTAACTTTCCACAGCTTCTTGGAAGTCGTATTGGGGAGTCTCCGGTTTCACTGAACCTTCCCGGATGTGGCGAGCGAAATCACGAACGGGCGTCTGGCAATCTTTCCCGTCTCCTTTCACAAGTACACGACAAAGTTTCTAGCAAAGAGAAGAAGATCCTTGTGGGCGTTTCCCTAGGGGGGATGCTCGCCATGCAGTGGGCCTTTGAGCGTCCCGAGGAAGTGAAGGGCGTGGTGGTGATCAATACCAGCGCGCGAAACCTGAGCTGGCCCTGGGAGCGTTTTAGTCCGCGAGCCATCCGCACCTTTCTCCAAGCCGTTACGTCTCGCGGGGAAGAGAGAGAAAAAGCGATTCTGGAGTTGGTCTGCAACTCCGAAAACGTACGCCGGCGCTACCTGCCCACCTTTAAGGTATTGGCCGAGCACCGCCCTGTAAAACTCAGTAACGTGCGCCGTCAACTGAGTGCGGCTCGTGGCTTTCGCGCTAAAAAACTTTCGCAATCGGGTCTTATCCTGGTGAGTGAGAAGGACCGCCTTGCCGCACCGTCTTGTTCCCACGCTCTTGCAGACTTTTTGCAGTGGCCATTGGTTTCACACCCCTCCGCTGGGCACGATCTGGCACTGGAAGACCCCGCCTGGCTTGCGGACGAGATTGCGAAATGGAGCCAAACTCTGGGCCGTTAGGGCACGAGAAGTGCCGACAGATCCCAGCTATTCCCCACCGTCGGTTTGATTCCCTTATAATGGCTTGCGACAAAAGCAAATTGCGTTCTCGCAAAGAGTGGCATGAAGTCCGCGGCTTTGGGCGAACGGGCAAATTCTTGGAACCAGCTGACTGCCGCATCAATGGAGGCGTCGCCTTCGAACGCTAAGGAAGCGCTGCCTGAGGCGGCGGCGACCTGTTGGCGAAGGGTCTTCAAACTCCACGCCACCCGATAGGGGTCCACTTCCAATTCCAGTAGTTGCATGTCGGCTTTGGGCCGGTTCTCCGTAGTCACGCGCACATTGAGCTTTTGCTCCCACTGCACGCGTAGGTTTTCGCCAATTTCCTTTCCGTCATAGAGCCGACCTGTGTTCAGCGATATCTTGCGTGCGTACCCCGCCGGACTGAGGACATTAGTGAATTTCTCGGGCGTGAGGAGCATTGGAAAAGAAAACAGCGCCGATTCGCCGGGCTGACGGAAAAGGGTTCGCATTTCGTTCAAGTCGACAGCGGCTAAAAAACGCTTACGCCGTCTTACCGAGCGAAAGACCGGCGAGCGTGTGTTCAAAACCAAAGCGACGAAGTTTGGTTCGGTTCGAGCCATCAGTTGCGGATCGCGTCGCAAGTGTTGCGTGTGTGTGCTGTCCAAGTCATCGGCTAGGTCGGATTCGCCATTGTGAAAGCGCAAGATCCGGAGCGCGTCGTCCGGAGTGGCGGTGAGCGTGAGTTCACGCACCCTCAAGCGGCCTCGGTAATAGTCTGGATTGGGAAGAAAGCGTGTCTCGTTGGCGGGTTCCCGATTCTTGGGCAGAAAGGCTCCCAACACGACCGGGAACGCCTCTTTTTGCCGATCGGCGTGGCGCATGGGCCAGGTTACCGGGTGGGCGAAAAGAGCGGGGAATCCGGCTGGCACGTGGCTGAGACGGATAAAAATAGTCCATGGATCGGGGTTTCGGATGCCGACTTGGGCGAACGGGATTTCTCCCCGGGAGAATTCGCGCGCTCCCTGAATGGCAAAAAGCGCCTCCACGTAAGGTGTGGCTCGCGAATTTTGCAAGACCCGTTTCCACGCATTGACGAAGTGCTCGGATTGCAGGGTGGTGCCATCGGACCAGAGGACTTGTTTTCGAATCTTAAAAACGATCTGCGTTGGAGAAAGAAATTGCCAATGTGTCGCCAGCCGAGGCACGAGTTCCACACGCCCCGCTCGGTTTTCAAAACCCGCAAGCCCTTCCATGAAAAGTGAAACTTGTTTCAAGCAGGCAGGTTCGGCACAAAGGTTCCAATCAAAGGTGCTTGCTTTTTTTGCAACATCCCAACGCATCGCGGGGTAATCGTTGTTAGAGGAGGGAGAATAAGACTTGCGGAAGCACGAGACGATACATAAAGCACCCACAAAAACCAAGGGAATAATCATTGGATGCGACGTTTTACGTGTCGTTAGTTTCAGCAAATTTGTTTGACCTGTATTTTCCTCTTTGTTACAAGCGTTCCTTATCTCGTATATAGGACAATCTCCATACGTTGGGGAGGAAAATTATGAACAAGGCACAACTAGTCGATCACCTCGCTGCTGAAACGGGCGTTTCCAAAGCGGACACCGAACGAATTTTGAATGCTGCAATTGAGACCATCAAGAAGTCGGTGCGCAAGTCTGAGGACGTCACTTTAGTCGGATTCGGAACTTTCACCCGTACCAAGCGCAAGGCACGTAAGGGCAGAAATCCGCAGACCGGCGAAGAAATCAAGATCTCCTCTTCCGTCGTTCCGAAGTTTCGACCCGGCAAACCTTTTCGCGATCTTCTGAATTAGTCCTAACGTAGGACTTTGTATTCAGCCGCTGTGAATGGGCGGGGGTGGTGAGTAGGTACTTCCTTTGTGGGAGTTCTTAGGCTTCTCCTAGAACCATACACGTGCTTCGCAAACAGCGTGTCTAGATCTTTCCCGGTTTGGGTTTCCACGAATTGTTGAAAGAACGGCGTCGTAATGCTTTGCCGTTTATTTTGAGCAAAGAGTTCTTTGAGGATGGGTTTAAGTCCGCCTTCGGACTTAAATAGGTAATCCAAATGCCCCATCACGCGCGCACCGGAACTATAGGCCGCCATCGGTGTCATCCGCTGAAAGGCTGGAAAGCCAGCTAGCAGAGAGCCTGAGGACGAGAGGCTGCTATGGCTCGGGTAATTATTATCGCGCCAGCTTGCGATGGCTTCATCGATCCAACCCGCATTGCCGTTTACAGGCATGACACCGCGCGCAAACCAAAAGTGCGTAAATTCGTGCTCGAGGGCCGAGAGCGAGGTAATGGTAGCCCCGCAGTACTCCATGCCGCCTCCGTTTGACGTGATGTAGGCTACCGCGCGTTCATGCGCGAACGGGCCATAAGTTCTTTCCAGTTCGCTCAAGACATTCTTTGCGGAGCTAAGACCACGGGAGGCCAGATCGGCGCTGGAGGCGTACACCGTTACGGGGATGCGGGCGGATAGACCCTGGTAAGTATCTTCGCGGGTTTGAAAGTTTTGGTTGCTGATGTGGAAGTAGAAAGACGAAGGCGTGAAGTAGGCGGGAAACCGAACCGCGTATTCCGAAGCCGTCTGCGTGATAGTTTCTCCGTTGGTGAAAATTTGGTGGGAGGAGGTTGCGTTCTTTAGGTGTACCCGCAACGTCATTGGAAACGAATCAAACTCCAGATTGGAGGGCGCAAATTTTTCCAGAAAACCTCGTTGATCCGCGGAACCCACATCTCCCATAAAAAAACCGAGACGAATGCCTCCGTTGGTGTAGGTGATCTCCGCGGAAGGGAAACGGTAGTCGATTTCTAAAGTGTTTAGGGAAAACGCAAATACGTGTTGCTTGAGAACCCTTACTTTGGTGCGGCCGTCGGGACTGTTGATTTCCTGCAGCAGATTTGCATTGAGGGTGCTGCCGTTGAGGCGAAGCGCCGTGGCGTCGGGAACCATATCCATCAAAGGGTAGCCGGCGTCGGGGGCCTGAAAGCGTATGACGGCGTGTCCGGTGCCCGTCTTTGCGGAGGCATCGAAACTCAAATCGAGTTCCATGTCGTAAAAGTCTATGGGCACTACTGTTTCTCCGCCGAGCTCAAACGGAGGGGGAGCGCCTTCGGGCAGTGCAAAAGACGGCGAACAGCTGAGCAAAAAAACCAAGAAAACAGATCCGACCCATCCTTTTGGGTTTGGCTTCATGCGGGCTCCGAGTTGTGGGCTTTATCTATATATTGTAGGGGGGCGGGGGAGCGTTGCACACGCGACAGTGCGCCATGCGGCGGGTCCAAACAAGCGCAGGGAGGGGGCGACCCGGCATTACGCTCTACAGAGGTGACAAAAAGGGGCAAGAATTCGAGGGCTTTAGGCCGCAAATCAAGCAAGTTACAGGCTCCGTGCGTACCGTAGACACCTGTTAAACGAAATTTTTGTGGTTGTAGGAGCGATTCGCACACGTACCTGGCATCGGCGTTGCAATAAGTCTATAGCGACATTCGGAATCGTGTGCCCCTTGTGCACGCGAACGTGGAGTGGTGTGGATAGCGTGGAGTAGATGATGAAGTCGAATGCTAAGCTTTATTTTACGGCGTTTTTGTTCAGTCTCGTATTGATGAGCTGTGGTGGTGGACGCCCTGTGATTTTACAACCCGCAAGTGGATCGGTGATTCCGGTTTCGGGTTCTTTCAACGGTGGCTATTCTGCCCCGGTTATTACAGTCGTGATTGAAAACGATGACCCTGATGTTCAGATCAGCTTCATCCCTGCGAACGTACCCGGCTTGCAGTGCATCCCCGCGGCGGCAAGAGCTTATTGTTACGCCAACAGCCAGGGCGGAAGCATCTATCAGGAAACAACGCTTGCGATTAAAGCGCAGCGTGGGGACGATTACGAATATTCAATCGTAACCTTGAAGCCTGGTGGCAGCGCGGCTCACTAAGTTTATTCCGGAAGAAAAATAGCGTAGCTGTCTCCATAGCGGAAGAAACCTCCCGCCATGTCGTACCAGTGTAAAAGGTATTCGGTCATGGGTAGGGTGTTCAGCGTGTTGACGCGTACTTCCGGTACCCGCCACAAACTTTTATATTTGCAAAAATGAGCGTTCGCGATGTCCGTCCGGATACCGATCTTTTCGGTGAAGGCGTCCATGTCGAAATCTGGGTAAGGCGTCGCCATAACAAAGGCATCCAAGTCTCGGGGGTTGTAGTACACGTAGGACGCTTTACCGATGCTTGCCAGCGTCTTCATTACGGTGGTGGTGATTCGAGAGAGGGTCAGCTTCTCTTTATCTTCTAATGCGTAAACCGGTCCGGATTGTATCGATAGAAAGCCTTTGGGCGCGAGAAGCGGCCAGACATACGAGTAAAACTCGCTCGAGTACAAGCGCGAGAGTGTGATGCTTTTGGGATCGGGGAAGTCAACGATGATGAGATCGTAAGAAGCTTTCTCCGCCGTACGCACCCAGCGGAAGGCGTCTGCGATCACAACGTTAATCTCTGGGGTTAAAGAACGAATCCCGGTTGTAGTAGCACGTGGGGCTCCGTCTTGGACATCTCAATCATTTCCGGATCCAGTTCCACCTGGTCGATGTGTTCAATCGAAGGCACGTCCAGAAGGCTTCGCGCCACAAGTCCATTCCTCCTCCTAAGATTAGAGCGCGTTTGGGCGGGGCGTTAAGATAATCTGCTGCAAAAACTGGAATATTTGCCAACAGAAATGGCAATACCTGCTCATACAGGCTATTGAATTGGATAAAACCGTCGAGGTATAGCACGCGTTCGGGTTGATCGGGTAATACGGATTATTCCCTGCGCTCCCTCGGTAAGAATGATTTTTGGTAGTGGGTCTGCTTTTTGGAAAATGACCTTTGCTGGGCTGGGGAGCGCCATCCCGGAGCGTCTTTAGGGGCGGGCTGCAATGCAATGGCAAGGAGGGGAAGGGCGAGTCCTTGCAATAGCTGATCCCCAGAGCATTCGGTGCTTCTCTCGGTTCCAAAGCATCAGCACGACGGTAAGCGCGAAGCAACTGTAGGCCAAGACCATTGAGGTACGCAGGTACCCAGCGGGATGAGGAGCACAAAGGTGAAGAGAAAGGGAAAAGATGGCCGCGGTGTAGTCGAGAAAGAAAAGCATCGGCAGGCTCAGTTTATTCTGGGGCCGCGTTGAGCCGGAGCGTGAGGGGATGATCTGCCCGGCGATAAAACCTGAAACGAACACAATGCCAATCGGAATCAGGAAAAGATTCCCGGTGACCTGAATCGAGTAGCGTAGCAGTGGAATAGAAACCGCCGTCCAGGTACAAAGAAAGATTACCCGAAGGCTTAAATGGTGGCGTTCGGGTTTACGGACGCGTTCGGATTGTAAACTTCCAAGCCCAAGACTGAGAAAGTAGAAGGCGGTATTGATCGAAAAGTGGCGAAGACATCCCGACTAAAAGCACTGGACCAGAATCCGGATACGAGAATTTGTGAGAGAAAGCCGCACCCGGAGCCGATGACCGATAGGGCGTAGAGGAAATGATTCTTTATCCAGGCGTCTCATAGCACTTTGTAGATCTTAAAGAAGCTCCATTCCATATGCCGGCGCAGATCTTCCGCAAAAAACAGCCCGGTTCCGGCCATTATTGCGGTCACGAACGTGAGTCCGAGCCAGACTTTAAATCGAGCACTGAGTTCTCTGCGGTAAACGGACCGTTACCACGAGACCGAGCACTGCGTTTACGACCGCGAGCACGGCCCCCAATCTAAAAAAGCCAAGTTCCGGCAGTAGCAGCACGGGAAAAAACAACCCCCCAATGAAGCCGCCGAAGTAGTCGTAGAAAAGGATTTTGCTCAAGCTCGGTTGCTGGGGTGCATGGTATTGAGAAGAGTGGATCTCCATGCCAATTCCCCACGCCGATCCCGACCACAAAAAATAACAAAACAATATAAGTGGAGCAGGACGCAAGCGACACAGAGTAGGAATCGCGATGGCCGCCAACCAGGAAAGTAGCACCTCCACACCTAAAAACTTGTCGAGAAGAGACTTTAAAGCCGGGTCAAGGTCATCGATGCCCATGCTGGCCATCGCGAGAGACAACACAAAGGAGTACTGGAAGATGGAAGCACCGAGCAGAAAGGTCGCGTAGCTTGCTAACAGCAACTCGTACGCAATCGCGGTAAAGGCAGCGACACTCGCGTTGGGAGGTGACAAGACCTGACAAAGTTCGGGTTTTCGGGAGAGGGCGCTTCAGGATGGCTTTGAGTTGGGCGACTGCACTTTGTCTTAGAAAAATGCTAACATAAGTATATCATTCTCTGCATTTTCCAAACTCTTGGAGTCTCCAGTGGACAAGGTCAAAGAACTGATCGTTGACGCGTACGGTTGTAAGGCAGATCTCAGCAATGAAACTTTGCTGATTCAGAAGTCGATAGAGGCCGTCGAAGCTATCGGGGCTACCGTTGCGGAAACCGCTTCTCATCGCTTTCAGCCACACGGGTTGACGCTTTGCCTGATTTTGAAAGAGTCACACCTTGTGCTCAGCACTTGGCCTGAGTACGAATACGCGACGGTGAACATCTTTCTTGCAATTCCGCATGGAACCCAAAGACTGCTGGGACATACTTAAGAAAACCTTGCTTCCTGAAAAAGACGTCCTGCATTACGTGACCCACGACATTCAAAAAGCTTAGAAAAGCTGCCTAGGATAAAAATTCCTCTTAAGGAAAAAACTTCCGGCTGAGATCCGTTAAACGCTTGAATTTAGGTGAGCGATCTTGGCATTTGCTTTGCACTGGGAAAGGGATGGGTGAGGGGGTGGCGAGATAGTGGCGCTTACTTCTCTCATCGTCGGCTTTTTCAAGACTCTTTAGGAAACTTCTTCTTTCGAATTTAGCTCCCAAACATTGAGGTAAGTATGGATAAGGGAATTTTTTACGGCGCTCTCAGGTGGTATCGCAAAAGCGCATCAGCTTGAAATCATCGCGAACAATCTGGCGAACGTCGATACGCCTGCTCTTAAACGGGATATGGCTACTTTCAACGAGTACCTTCCGGAACTTCGCCGGCCGGATACCGTGGAAGCCTTGGATAGAGAGATCAAATCCCAAACCTTATTTGACGGACGTCCGCCTGGAGACAAGAGCTTTGTCGAATTGGATGGGATTTATTCGGATTTTAGGCAAGGGACTCTAAAGCGCACCGGGCGTTCTACGGATCTGGCGCTTGAAGGGAAGGGCTTTTTTGAAGTTCTAGGCCCCGAAGGGGATGTTATCTTCACGCGACAGGGCAACTTTAAGGTGTCTGACGAAGGCGTTCTGGTGACCGCAAACGGTCTGCCCGTTTTGTCGGCGAACTACGAGCGGGCACCCGGAGATCGGGTGATCCGGGTGAGGGATGTACTTTCGCCCGAGCAGCGTACCGTAGATGTCTCCGAACAACGGCTGCAGTTTAGTGCCGACGGCGTGATCTCTCAGGGCGAGATTCAGCTAAACACGCTTGCGATACGCGAATTCCACGAGGCCCAGTACCTGGAGAAGGTTGGCAATGCTTATTTTAGAAACACGGATGAGCGCAACTTGAAAGAAGTCAACCAGGGAACACGTCTGCATCAAGGCGTGATTGAAAGCTCAAATGTAAACCCCTTGCGGGAGATGACCTTACTCATTGAAGCCTCCAGAGCCTATGAAGCCCAATTCGTAGCCACACTTAATGAAATAGACGGCAAAACTGCTAACGAAATTGCACGAGGTTAATGATGATTACGGCGATGAACGCTGCAGCTTCTGGAATGGAAGCACAGCAGACTCAAATTGAAACCATTTCGAATAACCTCGCTAACATTGAGACCGCGGGGTTTAAGAAATCCAGAACGGAATTCCAGGATCTGCTTTATGAAACGATGCAAGAGCCGGGTGCAAAAACTTCGGTGCAGACTGAGGCCCCGGTTGGCATTCAACGCGGGTTAGGTGTGAAAGTTTCCGGAACGCAGAAAAATTTTGAAATGGGAGCTCCACAACACACCAAGCGTCCTTTTGACATGATGATTCGCGGTGAGGGCTTCTTCATGGTGAGAATGCCGGATGGGGATGTTGGCTACAAGCGCGATGGTGCGTTCTACAAATCTGCTACGGGACGCTTGGAAACGATCGAAGGTTACCCATTGGAGCCGGAAGTCGTGGTTCCGGTGGATACCAAAGGCGTACAAATCAGTGAGGATGGTACCGTGTGGGCCTTCTTCTCCCATACGGACCGTGCACAGATTGGCCAGGTTCAAGTGGCAAGTTTTGTGAATAACAGTGGGCTTAAATCTGTTGGTAAAAACATTTTTGTGGAAACGCCCGGAAGTGGTGCGCCTGTAGTGACAGCGCCAGGGCAGGGGACGTCGGGTTCCGTGATGCAGTACTACCTTGAGCGCAGCAACGTCAGCCCCGTGGAAGAGATGACCAACATGATTACCGCCCAGCGCGCTTTTGAAATGAACTCCAAAGTCATCACCACCGTCGATTCCTTACTTCAGCAAACCGTCAATCTTCGATGATTAAAGCCTTTCTGATTCTATTCCTTCTACCACTGGTCGCTTTGGGGGCCCATTCACGGCCCAAGACCACCTCTTCGCTGAAGCAGCGTCTGCACCAAACCTTGCAGGATGCTTTGCTCAATCCCACTCGACTTGAGATCGATGCCCCTCCCATTCCCCCACGAGTTCCCGAGAATGCACGGCTCGTTCTGCAACATTCCGGGCCGCCGCTGGGGATGGTTCGCATGGCGTGGGAGTGGCAGGAGGGATCCGAGTGGAAACGCTTTGCCACGCATGCCGTGGTTAGAGGTTATGCCAAGGTAGCTGTGGCTCGTCGCCCGTTGGCGCAGGGAACCGTGTTCTCCAAAGAGGATCTACAGTTTGTGGAAAAAGAAGTGAGCCGCTTTGGAATCAGTGGCTTCTACGCTTCTTGGGGTGACGTGCGAGGTCTTGTTGCCAGCCAGTACATTCGACCCGGTGAAACGCTGGGAGCAGGGAATACCACCAAACCCTATGAAGTGGCACGAGGTCAGCTCAGTGAAGTGGTGAGCCGACGCGGTAATATCCGAATCTCCGCGCGCGTAGAAGCGTTACAGAACGGTCGAAAGGGCGATTGGATCCAGGTCAAAAAATCCCGAAACACACAAAGTGTTTCGCGCGAAGGTTACCGACGCGGGCCAGCTCCAGGTGGATTAATGAGGTACTTTATGAAAACTTTTTCCTTATTTCATTCGCGGCTTTTCTAGTTTCCTGTAGTAGCACGGAGACCACCGATAATTCTCTTGAGGCGCTTTCGGAACCCAATGGCAGCAAAGCCAAGGTGGAACTGGCCGCAGCTCCCGCCCCTGCCGCCGCGGTGCCAGAGATGAAAACGGAAGCCCCCAAACCGAGCGGCGCGGCTGAGGGTGAGGGCGAGAAGAAAAAAGAAGACAAGAAGACGCCTGTGGCGAAAACAGAGGAGAAAGAACCGGGCTCGCTGTGGAGTGCCGGATCGCATTGGAACGCGATTTTCTCTCTAAGAACGTTTCGACGGGAAGGCGATAGCTTTCTGGTTCTTCCGACCGAGGCATTTAGAAACAAGCTCAGCCGCATCGTAGCGGAATTCAAAAAAGACGAACGGGGGACCGCCCAGTTTGAAGAGCGCAATTTTATACTCACCCTTCGCGAAGCGGAAGAAGGGGGCACCTTCAAAGTATCGGGGGCCTACAACTTCCTTTTTGGCGGCGAACCCGTATCGGTCGAGATGGAAGGTCGTGTGAGAGAGCGCGAGATCCGTGAGGACGACTCCATTAGTAGTGACGGCTTAATTGATGCGGAGTTTAAGGTAGTCGGGGCCGAGGCTGCTAAAAAGAAAGAGGACAAAGAAGCGGCCAACGATCCCTCCAAAAACGCGAAGGCAGCCAAAGACGAGCCTGAAAAGAAGAAGGTCGTTGAGACCGTTAAAGATCCAAACACGAATGCTGCCAAAAAGAAACGCCGAGCTATCGACCGCTTTGAGAAAAGTAAGTCGGGTACGAAGGTAGCGAATGTCGACGAAAAGGACGAAACCAATGAAGAAAATTAATTCGTTTCTTTTGCTGGCAGTGATGGGCTTGGTGATGGCGGGAGCTCCTGCTTCCGTAGAAGCCGCTCGTCTTAAGGATGTTGCGCATTTAAAGGGCGTTCGTGACAACCAGCTCTGGGGTTATGGCCTGGTGGTGGGCCTTGCCGGAACAGGCGACAACCGTCATGAGATAACAGAAAGCTCGTTAAATTTGATGCTGAAGGGGCTTGGCGTCGATCTGAAATCCAAGCGGGTTGAAACAAAAAACGCTGCCGCCGTACTTGTCAGCGCGAAAATTCGACCGTTCATGGGAACGGGCGGCCGCATGGATGTAACGGTTTCTTCCATAGGGAGTTCGACTTCTCTAGAAGGCGGAACTCTCGTAATGACCCCTTTGCAGGCCGCGGACGGAAAAGTCTACGCGATCGCCGAAGGCAAGATTATTACCAACATGCGAACGGGCAAGGGCACCAAATTTCTACGTCAGTCCTTAGTCACGGGGTACGTACCGGAAGGTGCACTGCTGGAAAAAGAGGTAAAATTTGATTTCGCCAAGCAAAGAAGCCTCCGCTATTTACTCACGAACCCCGATTTTACGACCGCGACGAGGGTGGCGCACGGGATCAATACGGAACTCGGGGCTCGGTGGGCAACGGCAAAAGATGCCGGGACCGTCGATCTGGATCTACCCGAAGGATTTGTTGGAAACCCTGTGGAGCTTGCGGCTCGTATCGAAAATGTGAATGTGGAAACCGATCAGCGTGCCACCATCGTCATTAACCAGAGAACCGGCACGGTAATCATGGGTAAGGACGTTGAGATTGCCCCCTCAAGTATCTCCCACAATAACTTACGAATTGATATTGAAGCTCCCGAAAATAAGGCGCCACAAGAGACGGCACCCAATCAACCGCCTGTGCGTGGTATCTCGTCCCTGCAGGCTAGAGATATCGACGGGGGAGCTCCTCTTGGTAGCGTTATTGCGCTAAAAGGTGGAACCAATGTTTCGGACGTCGCTTCTAGCTTAAATAGTTTGGGGGCGGCGCCAGATGATTTAATCCTCATCCTTCAGGCGCTTAAAGCCAGCGGCGCGCTGACGGCGGAGGTGATCACACGATGAAAATTGAAGCACCAGTCGTAGCGCCAGCGGTGAGCGAGAAGGACAAGGCGGGTTTGCAAGCGGTGAGCCGACAGTTTGAGTCCTTACTTGTCAATCAGCTCGTCAATACCATGCGCCAAACGGTCAACCATGATGGCGTTATCCCGCAAGGGCAGGCCGAAAAAGTATATCAATCGATGTTGGATACTGAGTACGCCAAACAAATCTCAGAAAGCGGATCGATGGGGCTGGGCGACATGCTGTATAGGCATATGTTGCAGACCCTAGAGGGCCGGTGATAGAATAAGAATAGGAGGGCTATGACCATGAAGGTCACCAACAATCCCCCTGCCGAAGCCACTCAAGTTCTGGAAAAGACACGGACGACGCGCCCTGGCGAGCGTAGCGACAATGCTGCACGATCCGCGGTGTCTCCGAAAGTCCAATCCGCATCCCAGGTCGAGATCTCTGATAACGCACGGTTGTTGCAAAAGGCCGTGGAACTCGTACAAGGCTCCGATGCCGGAACACGAGCAGAGAAAATCGCCGCGATCAAAGACAGCATTCGTAACGGCACCTACTCTGTGGATAATGAACGCCTTGCCGATCGTATCGTAGAAGAGCACCTTCTCACGAGTTTCGGTAAGAACCACCTGTAGCAGGGTATTCTCTTTTTTTACTTCATAATTCTGTGTGGGCACTCCTATGTCCAATAGCACCCTTGATCTATCTTCCTCCATCAACCTCATGAAGCGTAGCGAGGAGTTGTGTTTACAGCTTCAGGATTGCTTGCGCGACGAGCGCCGAGCGCTGATTGAGTTTCGCATGGAGGATATGCTTCAGAACAACATTCGAAAGCAGTCGCTTTTGAGCGATCTGCTCTCCACAAAAAAATATCTGGAAGCCAACCTCCAAGAGCACTTTGGCACTCAAAACCTACTCATGATCGGCGAGGGGCTCAGAGGAGAAGATAGGGATGCCTGGCTGGCGGCGGTAGAGAGCTGGCAGCGGGAGTGGGAACTTACTCGTGAGAAATGCAGGATGAACCAAAAGTTTATCCAGCACTCGCTTAAGAATCTCAATCTTTTTGCAGATAATTTTCGACGCCTTTTGGGCGTGCACAGTGTGTACTCCAAACAAGGCAGGGAAGTAGATATCCAAACTGAAGGCAGTGTACTGAAAGCGGAATACTAATGGCTATCGATAATATTCTGGAAATTGGTCGCAGTGGTTTGATGGCTCAGCAAGAAGCCATGCAAACGACTTCCAACAATATTTCTAACGTCAACACCAAGAACTACAGTCGCCAGAGGGCGGAGCTGAATGCGCGTGGAACCAACACCAACTTTGGTTGGCGCACGAGTGGCGGGGGTGTAGATGTCGGCCGAACAATCCGCATTCATGACCAGTTCATCCAACGCCAGATGCTTGAGGAGTCGAAGTCTTTCGGGAGTTTGAAGGCCCGGGCAGAGAGTTTAGAGCGTATCGAAGGTATTGCCCATCACGGACTTACCGATCTGGGCGAACGGGCCAATGAGTTTTTTAGTAGCTTTCGCGAACTATCTCTTAACCCGGAACTTCCCGCCTTGCGTGTAGCCGTTAAGGAATCGGCCATTAACTTGACCGACGGGTTTAGAAAGACAGCCGATTCGCTTGAGAATTTGCGAAATGAAACAGATCTAAGAATTGCCGCAACCGTCGATGAGGTGAATCTCAAAGCCCAGGAACTGGCTGAGCTGAATCGCCGGATTACAGGCGTACCTGCCAACCAGGAACCTCCTCACGAGTTGATGGATCGCCGTGATGGAGTGGTGGCCGAACTTTCAAAAATGTTGGGTGTTTCGGTCTCCTATGACGAACGCAACACGATGAATATCGTCATTCCCGGCGTCGGGATTCTGGTACACGGCGCGGAGTTCAACGAGCTGTCCACGTCCCGAACCCCAGGTCGGAATGCCGAGCAGGGTGGCAATATCGATCTCTTTCTAAAGACTTCCGGAGGCTTTCAGTACGCTACGCGCGGTATCCCGGAGGGGGAGCTGGGTGGCTTGCTAAAAGTGCGCGATGAAACGATCGGAACGACCCTGCAGTCTCTCGATAGAGTGGCACATTCCTTCATGAAGAAGGTGACGAACTGCACCGCGGGCGAGTGGACTCGATTGGGATTCCGATTTGCTGGCGAATTTTTGAGACCATGGAGTCCCTGAAGGGCCGCCTACGCCATGAAGCTGAGTGAGTCTTTGCAAAAGATCCTTCCCTCATCATGGTTGGTTATGAGAGAGACGCACCCAGTGACAACCGAGTCGCCCTTGATATCGCTGGACTCCAGGACGATCGCTACATTATGGAAGGGGGGGCGCAAAATGGGGCCACTCTGAATGAGTCGATCAATAACATCATTAGTGGAATTGCTAGCCAAACCCACGGGAGTCGACAGATTTACGCGCATCAAAGCGAGATATTGGACCAGTTAGAGAACTACCAAAAATCCGTTTCCGGTGTGTCTCTGGAAGAAGAAGCCGTCAACATGATGCAGTACCAGGCGGCCTTCAATGCGGCCGCCAAAACGATGCACGCGGGCGATGAGATGCTCGAAACTATCCTGAATCTAGTGTAAAAAAATGTCACGCATATCTACTATTCAACTTTACGATAGAGCAAGCGGGAGCATCAGCGAGTCTCGCGATCGAGAGAATATCACCTCCCAGAAAGCTTCCACGCTGAAGGAAATTGTTCGTCCTTCTGATGATCCCCGCGGTTGGGCGGTGGCCCAGCAGATTAAGGACGAGCTCACCATCCAAGACACGCTTTCTCGAAATGCGGCGTTGGCACGGCACGTTCTGACCGCTACCGAAGACATCTTCAAACAGGCAACGGATCAGGTAGAGCGGGCCTATGAGTTGGAGTCTAGCGTCTATCTACAAGGGGAATGACGTGCGTACGGCGGCCCTGCAGGAAGTCGAAGAGGTTTACGAGAGCGTCATCCATAGTTTGAACGCTCGTTACGGCAACCGAACGTTGTTGGGCGGCTTTAAATCGGACAAGCCCGCTTTTAGTGCGAACGGTGAGTATCAAGGCGATAGCGGGAGTATTGAGATCGAGCTTGAGCGTGGGCAACGCATCCCCATCAATATCAACGGTGCAGAAGCGATTACTGGGGCTGGTGTTGCTAGTTCCGTAAATATTACCCAAGTCTTTCAGCGCCTCATTGACGGTCTTAAAAGCGGTGACGATGACCTTATTGGGAGTACCTTCCCCGACTTCCAGAAAGCCGTTTCCCAGCTTACCAGCGTGCGTACGGAGATTGGCGCTCGCATGAACCGCATCGATCGCGTGATCTCTAGCTACGAGATGGAAGGCGTTGAGCGAAAAGAAGCCGTCGCACAAATCGAGGAAGCCGATCCGGTCAAGGTGTTTACCGAGTTGGCTCGTGATCAAACAGCTTTAAAAGCCACGTTAGACACAGCGCAGAAAATCCTCACAGAAGTTCCGCCCGACAAACTCTTCCGTTAATTTCAAAATTAGGTTTTTTGGTTCAGGAATTGTGGGAACTAGCCGATAAAGTTTGTAGATGCTAGTGCTCACCCGCAAACTAGGCGAAACCATCGCCATTGACGACGATATCAAGATTGTTGTCGTTCAGATAAAAGGTAAACAGGTCCGCTTAGGCATTGAAGCGCCGCGTGAAACCAAGATTCACCGCGAAGAGATTTACCTATCCATCCAAGAAGAAAACAAGTCCGCCGCAGAGTCACAGACTACCAGCCCAAAAAAAGTTGCTAAGATACTTCGCGCCAGCTAACATTAATTCCAAAATCCCATCTCATAGTTCGTATTTATCGGCGGAATTATCATAGGGGAATAACCATAGGGGACTTTATGATCGTGGAGACCAGTCGGTTTGGTGAATTAAACGTTAGCGAACAGGACATTATTACCATTCCCGAAGGCATGCTCGGTTTTTCGAAAATCGATAAGTACGTACTTGTCGAACATACGGACGATTCTCTTTTCCTTTGGCTTCAAGCAGTCAAAAAGCCTTCGGTGGCTTTTCCGCTGCTGGAGCCGCAGCTGTTCGAACTTCAGTACAAAGTAGAGCTTTGTGACGAAGATAGAAAGATTTTGCAGCTTGAAGATCTCAAGCAAGCTAAGGTGTTTGCCATCATCACGATCCCAAATGATCCCAGCAAAATGACCGCAAATCTAAAGGCACCCATTGTCGTCAACGTGAAGAAGCGTTTGGCCCGCCAGGTAATTCTGCATGATCAAGATTACCCGATTCGGCAGGCAATCTTTGCCGATTTACAGCGGCATTGTGCCACCACCCAACGCACTATTTTCCCGCAGAGCGAGGAAAATACCTATCAGATCATTCCGATTTCAGAGGAGATTGCAATTCCGGCGGAACTGTAAGATTAGCCTTTGAGGCGATCGTAAATACGCAGGACGCGTTTTACGTACTTGCGGGTTTCCTTGAACGGCGGGATGCCTTTGTAGCGATCCACATTGTGAGGGCCGGCGTTGTAGGCCGCCAAGGCAAGCTTCAAGTCTCCGCTGTAGCGATTGATAAGGCGACGCAAGTACTGGCAGGCCCCTTGGAGGTTGTCTAGGGCGTGCAGGGGCTGGTGGATACCGAGCTCGCCGGCCGTTGCAGGCATGACCTGCATGAGTCCCATCGCGCCTTTTCGCGAAATTGCTCGAGCGTTGTAGTTGGACTCCACTTCCACGACAGCTTGAACGAGCTTTGGGTCCAGGTGTGCCCGGCGCGCGGCATCGGCGACATTTTGAGTGAACGGGGCTTCCAAAGCGAAGGCCGTAGCACAAAAACCAATAAAAATGAGTAGGGTAGAACGCAAATCTAGCTCCTAGGGAAATCGAGCGTCATGGATGCTTACGGAATTGGCAAGCCTTTTGTGACGCGGCGGAAAAGCAGTACTAGGCTTACAGATAATAGGTGAGTCCGTAGGTGCCTAGGAAAACCGACCCGGAACCCAGCAAAAAGCGAAAATCCAAGCGAACGTCTGCACCGGCGAGTGGGATGTAGAGGCCCAGCCCGGGTCCGAAGAGGATGCCCCCTGTCGTCAGGTTTTGAGAGGGAAACCCACGGTGCTCCGCAACGGTTCCCAGGATCATCCCCGCCCCAAAGTTCGCGTGCAAGGAGACGAGCTTGTCCGAAAAGAAAGGGAGTTTGTAGTTAATCCGTGCTGAGGGCATGAGGTGGGTAAAGACGTCGAGCGTGAGCTGAAGGGCAATATCGGTGTTCAGCGAATAGCCGGCGTACACGCTTAAGTTCACGGTGCTTCCGGCGGCTCCGTTCGCGGCCATCCGCGCGATTCCAAAGTTGGCTCCCGCGTAGGTGGATGAGGACTTCATCGAAGCCAGTTCTCTAAAGAGTTCCCGTGTCAGCCCCTTCTCATCGCCCGCGTACTTGTTTTCCGCAACCTGCGCTCCCGGTAGCGGCTGGTACTGGCCTTGGTAGAAGGCGTTCATCAGGGCGTCGAAGGCTGCCGGAAAGGTGTTTAGGATCAGCTGCTGCGTGAGGACCGTTGTATCCGTAGCGGCGTAGGGCACAGAAGCGGTGACGAACTCCTGCGGCCGATTTGAATCAAACAAGAAAAGGGAGAGGCGCTGCGGCTCCACGTAGGAGTAGAGAATGAGCTGGGAATCCAAACGTTCAAAAGTCTGTTGCAAGTCCTTGGCGGTAAAGCCGGGAATAGAGTAGGCGGAGTACTGAACCACGTACTGACGGGTGCCGTACAAGTATTCGCCGATGTGTTGCTGGAAAGGAGTGACAACGTTTAGGCCTGTGACGTCGGCCGGGGGAAGGACGGTAATCGAGCGGATGTCAGCGCCGATTTCCTCTCCGCGTCCGGTCGTCGCAAAGACCGCAAAAACGAGTAGAACACTAATCAACCACTTTGTGTATTTGTTAGTATCCGACAATGCCGTACCTCTTGAGAGAGTTTTCGAAAATAAATCCGGGAATCAAAAGGGCCGCCCCGGCTACGATGGACAAATAACCCAACGTGAAAGGGAGCTGGCTGGACGAACCGTACAAATAGAGTTGCTGCATCAAGGTAGCGGCGTGGTAGGTGGGCAGCACTTGAATGACCGGGTGGAGAAAACGGGGGAGCGTCTCAATAGGGTAATAAAAGCAGCTCAAAAAAGTGAGTCCCTGAATGCCGTAGTCGAAAAGAAAGGACTTTCCTTCCCAGCAAAGGGCCATGGTCGCTCCAATGAGTCCTAACCCGAAAGCAAAGGTGGCGAGCAGGCAGAGAGTCAAGAACGAGAAAGCAAAGGCGGTGAAAGACACGTTCGAGAACCACGCAATCAGAGCGAACATGATGCCGCCCATGGCGACATGCACGGTACCGGATCCTAGGATGAAGCCAAAGATCATTTCTATCGTCGTTACTGGAGAGATGAGGGTGGCGGTAACGGTTTGCCACCATTTTTCCATGAGCATCTTGGTTCTAAAAACGTAGACCGAGGCGAGCATAACACCGTGACAGGTGGTGCCGATAAAAACGAAGGTATGAAAGTTATCTTTATTGACCATTCCCAACGAAAAACTTTCACGCGCAAGAAAGCCCGCGTAGATGAAGTACATCAGTATCGCGGTTTTTACCGGGCTAATCAGGTTGTTAGCGAGGTACTCAAAGAAAAATCGGGTGTTGAGGCGCCATTCTTTGGAAGCGATGGCGAAAATGCGGTTACGAGCGTTGGCGTTCATGCGTGGCCCTCCAGGGTAGGGGTCCGGTTGACGACCATCGAAAACACTTGGG
>JAWKNY010000018.1:0-74540 GCA_041391485.1 Bdellovibrionota bacterium
TGCGCGCGAGATTCTCCAACTGGAACGAATCTCTCTAAAAGCGTTGAATCCTTCCGGCAAATTCTGGAGCCCAATTAAAAGGGCCAGCAAATAACCCGACTCTTTGCCGCTGGCAAAGCCGGCACCCATCGCCACACTTTCGGGCAGGTAATCTGACAGGGTCGCGATAAGCTGGGACGCGTTTCCCTTCAGGTGTTGTTGGAGGCGTTCCAACCCGAAGAACGCAAGTCCGCCAAAAAAGAACCACGCGCAACCTTCCACCGTGGGCAACACCCTCATGCCCTCGGGAACCAGAACCAGAGCGACGGCAGCTAGCAAAAGTCCCCCGCCAAACGCAATCACGGAGTGGCGAAACTCCTCCTCCAACCACCGAGGCGATAGTTCTTCCCAACTTGCAAGCGCTCCTCCAAGAGGAACCGCTAGCCCCGCGGCCCAGGAACAAAGTAAGACTTTACATAGCGCATCGGACAAGCACTCCCCCTTGCGGAATCTATACCCACCAGCCTACGAGTGCTAAACTGTAAGCGCTACTACTTTAACGAGGACACACCATGTTTCTTGCCTCCTTGCTCGCGGCGCTTCACTACGTGGCATTGGGTCTAGGCTTAGCGGGACTCTTCCTTCGTGGGACAGCGATAAAATCGCTCCCTCCAAGCCCGCAAGCTTCGGATCTTCGGATCCTTTTTCTCGGCGACAACCTTTGGGGAGTGGCGGCGGGTCTTTGGATCGTAACGGGACTTCTGCGTGCATTCGCAGGGATTGAGAAAACAAGCGAGTATTACCTACACAACGGCTTTTTCTATGTGAAGCTTGGGCTTTTCCTACTGATATTTTTGCTGGAACTACGGCCCATGATCCTTCTCATCCGCTGGCGTCTAGCGATAAAAAAGAACTTAAGCTTTGACGGGGTCACTCCTCTACAAGCCATGCGACGGATCAACAGTTGGGAAATTGCGCTCACGCTCTGCATTCCCTTTGTCGCCGCCGCCATGGCAAGAGGTCTTTGGCTGTTTGCCTGATCGTTAAGGTGTGTAGACCTTGTTGATCGCTTGTCCATTCATCGAACGGGCGTGCAGCAAAAACTCTTTCTTAAACTTTTGCTTGAGCTTTACCCGTTTTGTAAATGGGTAGCTGCCGTCTTTACAAAAGCTCCCATCTTTCTTCTCGACGATTGGCTGTACAATGAGCACTTCATTCTTGAACCCAATTTTGACGTCCTTGAATTTGATGCAGCTATTGGCAAACGTACCCCGAAGCGTCAAGTAGGGGCTTCGGCGTAGACCCGAAATATACGCGTCCTGTAAAGGGGCGTAGAGGTAGTCGTCCGTACCAACGCCGCCTTCAGGAGTTCTTGAAATTACGAGCTTGCCCAAGGTGCGTTCTTCTTTTGTGTCCACAACTTCATAGCTGGATGCCGACAAGACTCCGACCTCTATAGTCTGGTGGTACGGAACCGCCACACGCAGGCAGTTGCCTTCGTAGAGATAAGCGAGCTGCTTTATTTCAATGCGGTTCTCGCGGTGATTCACCCAAAGATCCGTCGGTCCCATTTGGTAGCAGGTACTCGGAAAAACACCTTTGATCACGACCTGGGCGACGTCCGTGTCGTCAAAGCCTTGAATAAAGAATGCGCGCTCTATCGGAACCGAGTGTACGGTGGGATTGATGTCCGCGACGGAAAGAGAAATAAAAAACACCTGGCCGATTAAGGCCAAGCCAATAAACCACTTCATTAATAGCCCCCTGTTGTTAACCCAACAGCAGACTATTAGCAGGTCTTCGGTAGGCTGAAAACCTATTCACTCAACGCGACGCGCTAGTCCTGGTTGCTTTTGCCCACCTGGCGCGCGAGGGTTTCGCTCATCTCACCCAAGTGAACGGGCTTCAGGTACGCAGAGCTCACACCTTCCGGGAGATCCAAGACTTCATTGCCCGAGCAAATGGAAACCGTCAGCGCGGGATGCAGGCGTGTGAACTCAAGCAAATCTTCCAGCGAGATATCGTCTCCGGTCTGGAGATCCGATAAAATAACTCCCACCCGATCGACGTTCGGCTTCAGATACTCCAGAGCTTCTCTGCGGCTCGGAAATCCCCGCACGTTAAATCCGCGCCCTTTTAGAAACATGACCATCATCTGGAGGTTCCCGCGCGTATCATCGATCACAACAATTTCCTTACCGCCCTCGGGAATTGACGGTGCGGGATCATTCACACGCTTGGCAACTTCAGTGGCGGGAAACCAGGCTGTAAAACGACTACCCGTTCCCATCTCGGTATCCACCTCGATAAAACCGCCGCGGCCGAGTACGACGTTTTTCACCCAAGCGAGACCCAGGCCCGTTCCGCCCTGCGACTCCGAAAACGTTACGCCGCTAACAAAGATACGACGCAGAACCTCCGGCGGAATTCCGCCGGCCATGTCCGACACACTAAAGCCGACGTAATGGCCCGACTTCTGTTCGGAAGAATAGAGGCAGCGATAACGATCGTTATCTTTGGGTTTATCGCCAAAATCGCGATAGGCTTTCTGCGCGGTGATAGAGATTTCCGGCAACTGACTTCCCGCCTGTTGAGCGTTGCTCACAAAGTTTGCCATCACCTCTAATGCCTCATCCTCGTCTCCAAGGAATGCACTCGCCTCTTTGGGTTCTTCTACTTTGGACAAGGAATACAAAATGCGCAATCGAGCGAGCATTTGGGCCGTTTCGATTTCAATCGCGTGGTGTGCGGTCTGATCCCCACTCGTCAAACGGTTCGTGACTACCAATGCTTCGTTCAGACCCGACAACACTTGCCGCATCATCGGGGACACCTGGTCGATGGCACGCTCGTTAAGCACCTCTTTTCTAAGCTCTTGTAAGGCCAACCGCTGCTCGTCCGACAAGCCGCGATCCAGCAACTTCATGTCGGAGGCAAAAATATCGCACATGCGTAAGAGGGACGCGTGCGATAACTGCAAAAAATTCTTGATGCTATGAAGGGCATCGAGCTGAATGCCGTATTCTCGCGCACGAGCCAAAGTTTTGTGAGCGGTATCAAAAAAGCGCAACGAGGACTGTATCGTGATGAGAAGCCGGTACTTACCCTTGGCGCCTTTGCGATCGCCTTCCACTCCCCAGAACCAGTCGGAAAAGGCCAGCTGGCTCGGCTGCAGGTCGCGCCGAAGCTCCCGTATCACCGAGATGAACGGATCTTCGGGTTCGGCATCCTCAAGGTGGGGGTCGAATTCGTACGCAAAGTCATCACCGCTGCACTCATCACCCGGCTCGCTCGGGGCGGCATAGCCCGAGAAGGAGAACAATATAAGGAGAAGAAAAACCGCTCGGCTTGCGAAAAACATCCAAACTTCCTAGATAATAGGTTAAAGACGGGCCCTTTGTAACGCATTGCGTCCGTCGGTGCAACACCCCGCCCCTATTCTTGGAATGCTTTCTATCCACTGGAAAATAGCTGGTTTTTTAGTCCTTTTCGCGGATGAGCTCAAGCCGAAGCCCCAGCCCACGCAAGGCCTCCACCTCCAGCTCACTCAAAGTTTTCTTTTTGGTGAGCTGCTTGACGAGCTCCCCCAGGCGCCCGATGGGGTAATACCGGACCCGCCCCGTAACACTCTTCACCTTCAGTTGAATGGCATCGCTCATGGAAGGACCTCCTTCGCACTCCATCTTACTATGGGTATTCTGTATAGGTTGGCGAAACTGCTCAGGACCTAAACACCGACGTTGCGGCCACACAAAAAAGAAGCAAAAAAAGAAGCATTCCCTCGAAATTCTCCGCAGTTAGTACTACTCGCGCTCACGCTGTCTAAACCCTACTTCGGTGTATGAAAGATCAAACAGCGTACAAGAAGTTCGCAAGGCGTTGTGTATTCTATCAGTATGCTTGTGCCCGGTGAAACGGCACTCCCTTTGCAAATTAAAGAATTGAATCCAGTAAAAGAAAGTTTAGGGACTTTCAATCGCCACAATATCGAGAGGGGTTATCACTGATGGAAGTAACGGGCGTATTTCTATCCACTACCGACAATTGGACTATCAAGCCAAGTTTGGAAAAGTCCAAACGCCGGGTACTATTCTACGACAGTCTCGGACAGCGACATGAAAAAGAGATTCGCAAGTCGGACATCAATGAAGCGATGGCTAAGTACAAGCTGCCTTCCATCGCCGTACGCCGCAGTACCGGAGGTTATAGTCCGGCCCGTGCCGTGAAGTTGATGATAGTGGATCCCAACCCTCAAGATCCGAATTCGGTTCCTCAGTTTAAGATTCGAGTACATTTTACTGATATTCAAATTCGTAGCGGCTCAAGCGATCACCAGATGGTCGTGTATGAAAACAGCGTGAAAGACGTCGATCCCGCAGATGTGGTGCCCATCGAACCGGGCAACGTTCAAGCTCCAAGCCGCTTCGTGCTGGATCTGGGCAATGGTCCAGTCCCAGTGCATGTTTTTGATTACGCTATTGGGTGGGACGGTCTCGTGATGGCTCTTTTCATCGAAATCGATGATCTGAAAGAGCTTATCACGGGACACAACGGCGAAGGGCGCTTCATGCCGACCTATCAAGTTCGCGCGGACGCGCTCCGGCACCTGAGTGGGGATCCCGATTCATTCAAAGACGAGTACCGACAAGCGTATGCAAATTATTACATTCAAAAAACGTCGGGAGTTTTCAAGCTCCCGAAAAGCTTGCTGCTCGGACAGCGACTTCAGGTGCCCTGTGGGCGCTCTTACGCAGACATCGCAAACTACCTGCGTTCACACTTGAAATACGACAAGGTTGCCTAACGATGAAGTTACGAGGAAACATGAATCGAACGAAACTAACAATTTATTTTAATAACTTTTGGCTCTTTTTAGCTTTCAGCACCATCGCCTTGCTCTCGGTGAGCTGCTCAGAGACGCAAAAGACGGCCGCAAAAGAACCCACCGTTATGATGGGGGCGACCTTCACGGGGAATGGTTTTTTGCCGCTGCCAAGCGATGAGCAGGCGGCCAAGTAGGAACTAGGAGTCTTTGTCTTTTTTGGCGCAACGGTAGTAATAGCTGCGCGCTCCGACGTAGTCGAAACCCGCGCACACGCGGTTCATTTCACTGCAATAGGCCTCACAGGTTCGAGTGCCGCCTCTTTTTTGGGCGCACCCTGCCACAAGCAATACGAAAATGATGTACAGATACCGCACCGCCTTAGTTATCGGTAAAATCGTACCGGCGCTTTAGGGTATCGCAAAGAAGGCGCCTGCTCAGGCGTCGCCCCGATCGTCGCAACGCCGTACGGAAGGGGTTATCAGGAGAAACTCTTTTTAGCGTCGCGATGGCCTCGCTAAAGTACTGCTCGTGGGTATCCCCCACCTTCAAAAACATATCCACCGCCTCCGCCAACGTGTACCGAGGATCGTAACCGCCCACGGTACGCAGCAGCTGCGTCCGCCAGGTCGTAGCGCTATGGGCCGCCCGGTAATCCAGGGTTAAATCCCAGCCCGATTTGAAATCCAATGAGGGTAACAAGCTCCACAACCCGTTTCCGTCGTTTGCCGGGCATACGAGGGCACGACCCCAAACCATCCCGACTCGCGGGTTTTGACCCAAAATACTGGCGTGACGCTCGATTTTTGTGGGGGCCAAATAGTCATCCGCATCCGCGATGGATACGAATTCGCCCCGGCATTGAGCAAGAAGAAAGTTCCGGGCAGCCGTAAGACCTTGGCGCTTCTCAAACCTGAATAACCTTACTCGCGGATCTTCAACTGTATTGAGGTAGTCCCAGGTTCCATCTGAGGATCCGTCATCCAATACCAAAAGTTCAAAGTTTGGATCAGTTTGGCAGAGTACCGACTCGATGGCCGAGGGAAGAGAGTCGACCATATCCGCGGTGCACGTCATCACACTGGTGAGCCTTGCTTCAATTGAATTCATGAATGACGCAATCCTGAAGAAAGTAGGAACGCAAAATTTATGATAGCCTTATTAAACACTTTTTGAAAACAATCCGGTGAGAATTCTAATCCATATATTTAGCGATCGGTTGGGCGGGTACGAGATCCAGTTGGCGCTGCTTGCAAAAGCTTTGCAGTCGCTCGGACACACCATTGACCTGATTTGCCCAAAGGGCCCCGTCGCAGAGATCTTTGACGCTTCCACACAAATACACTTTGACGAGGAGATTTCGGAATCACACTTCGACCTGCAACCTCCCCATTTGGTGCTGACCTTGCGCGGCCCTCTTGCACGAGTTGCCAGACTCGCGAAAAAGCGATCCATCCCGGTCATCTGGTTTTGCGGCTTCCGACCTTCTCTGCTGCCAGACTTTACGCTTTGGCGTGAATTGATCCCGCAGTTGATGGATCATATTTTTGTGCCATCGGATTGGATGCGCGAAACGGTGGAAAGGGAGATTCCCTCTGTCCCCGTATCCACCCTCCCCTGCGCGGTTAGTCCGGAACTTTTTAAGGCGGCCGATCCGCGCATAGCGCTACGTAGCGCTTTGGGATTTTCCATTGATCAGCCACTGATTGCGTACGCCGCCCGGCTCAGTACCCACAAACGCCACTTGGATCTGTTGCGGGCACTTAAGTCTATCGAACGCCTATTCCCGGATGCGGGGCTCTTGCTCCTCGGTTGGACGTCCAAGTCTGATGCCATTTTTTGGGACCAGCTGTACGCTGAAATAGTGAAGCTCGGGCTAGAAAAGCGTGTCCGTTTTGTAACGGCCTTACCTGAGGCCGTACCCGACTTCTTGTCGGTTGCCGATGTGTTTGTTTCGCCCGCGCAGAATGAAGCCCTGGGATGTGCGCTACTTGAGGCGCTCGCGCGTCGTCTGCCTGTAATAGCGGCCAGCCCTGTCGGCTGTGAATCCCTGATACAAGACTCGCGCTGCGGTCTCACCTACCCAGTCGGTGACACGGCTGCCCTGTCCCGTTGTCTCATACGGTTATTGGATTCTGGCGAGATGCGCCAACAGATGGGCCTACGCGGGCACGAAGCCGTGCAACAAGCTCACACCATCAAAAACACACAAGAACATTTTCTTCACACTGCCAAAGACTTGCTATCCTGCGTAGCGGCTTGCAGCCACCCGGAGGGCTCTTTAATCTAAAGGAGCCTTCATGAGCAAACCAACAATCAGTGTCATCATACCGGTATTCAATCCGGATTCGTTCTTGCTAGACTCTCTTCAGACGTTGCAGCGAGAGGGTACGGAGCTAGAAATACTCGTCGTAGACGACGGCTCCTCTCGATCGCTCCCAGAGTTTCAAGATCGAAACCTGCGACTCATTCAACACGATCGCAACAAAGGCCCCGCCGCTGCAATGAATTCGGGGATACGGGCCGCCCAAGGCGAGTACGTAGCGTTTCTAGATCAGGACGACGTGCTCGTTCCCAATAGCCTTCAATGGCGACTTAAGTGGCTTGAAGAAAGAGGCGAGGAACACGCAGTGATGGGCGCCGTCGCCGGAATTATCGACGAACGCAAGCAACGCAGCAACAGCTACCGAATGGTTCTAAAGCGTAGACTTTTTGAAGTACCCGATAGATTGACCTACAAACACTTTGTCTCGGGAGGCTGGGTCCCACTCAGCCCACTCGCGTTGTGCCTGTTTCGGTCGCGACTCATCCAAGCGGCAGGCTTTCTGGATGAAACCTTACGGCGAGCGCATGATAGGGAGTATTTCTACCGTATCCTCAAATTGACCGAGATTCCTTACGTGGATCGCTCCGTGCTTTTCTACCGACTACACGACAGCAATCTTTCGGTGAGTGTACAAAACGGCAAAATTGTTCCCCATAAAAGAACCGTGGCAGAGCTCTTTCTAATAAACGAAGAATATGGAATCCCTTTCCCGACAAGCCAAGCAACCGAGAACACCTGAGAAGCTTCGCTCAGCACTCGTACTTCTAGGCCAAGTTGAACCCACTCGTTCGTTGGGCACCCTCGCTTACCGCCACGTAGAACGGCGCTGCCTCCGAGCGCTTCGCTCGCCTTTTTTGAGCGTAAAATGCCGCAAAAGCTTTGACGGCGCCATTTCACCCGGGCTTTCTGACATCGACTTCACCTGCACCCTCCACGCCGAGCCGTTTTCTATCCAACTAGAGACTTTGCTACTCGCACGACACGGCTATCAAAAACTCCGACGCCGTTACCGTCTTCTAGGGGAAGTACTCGTCTTTCCAAAAGCGGTGCACAGATTATTCCACTGCGAACCCAACCCCCCAGTTGGTACCTGGGTTACCAAAACAATTTCTCTTCAATCCATTCCCAACTTGGGCTCGCCCTTCAATTTTATGCACTCGCTTTAGATAGCCTGCGCCGCGCCATTCACTACGGGCAAAACTCCTTTTACTCGGTGGTGTTTTTGAGGGAAATGCAAAAAGCCTTTGCGGTCCTGGGAGGCGATCGCCGGGCGGCTCTTCCCGCAGACGACGCCGAGAACTTGATGGCCGAGTTTCTGAGTCGCGCTACGAAGCTGGTCCCATCGCCCTCGAGGGCTTTTCCGAGCGCGAGGCTCTCCCCGTTGGAGGCGACGCTTTTGGAACATTGCAGAACCGAGCTCCGCCTCTTTCGGACGGGCGTGTCGGCTTCGTCGGTTCCCTTTTTGGCCCGAGTAGACGCCCCGGCAGACAGCTTGGCTTTCGCGCATTTGCGTTACCTGCGGAGTCGGGGTACGTCCTCGCCCTTTCTGCTTCTACCGCCTCCTTTGGCGGCCGTGATTGAGCAAGGCTATTGCGGGTGGCGGAAGCTAGGACCTATGCGGGACAAAAAGGCGGCCAGGGAAAGGCTGCTCATGGAAGTACCCAACACGCTGGGCCTTGTGGTGTACGGAGAACGGGCAGAGCTGGCCAGCCGCTTGCGCTTTGTGTGTGATCTTCAAAGCTCGCTAAACGGAGACCAAGGCCCGACGCATAGCGATTGGACGGCCCTCAGTGTTTCGGGACTTGCCGCCGAGGCACTGAGAAGGCTTGCTGATGGGAGCATTCGATAACTTGTCACTGAGCAGCTTTGGAAGTACAGTCTAGGGACAGGTTCGAACATCAAGATGGATAAACTGATCATTCCCAATTCTACCGTCTACCGAAACGTTTCCGACGAACTGGTGGTTATCCAGCTCGAAACAGGACGCTTCTACTACTTCACCTCAGACACTAAAGAATTCTTGGATTATTTTCAGCAGCCACGATCGCTGGATTTCTTGGACGGAGGGGACGATCAGGAAGATCCTCAGTACCTGAAGGAATTCTGCAAGTTTCTTCTGGAGAAGAAGATTCTAGAAAAGAGCGAAGCTGCCGACGAAAGCCCTGCGCTCAATGGCCGTCTTGCCAAACCGACTTTTCTACGTGAGGGCGAGAAGACGCTCGACGAAATTACGTTTCTTTGCCCTTAGGCCTTCTTTAGATGGAAAATCATTTTCGGAAGTGACGGATCCATCTTTTTTCCGTCCCAACTTCCCCAAATATCAATCACCTTGTAACCCGATTTAGTAAAGAGTTTGTGCCACTGTTGCAGGGGGAGAATCAACAGTCTGGTCTTCAAGAAGGTGTAGTCAAACAAGTTCCGAGTGATGGCATGCTCCCAAATCACCTCATTCTCGTTCTCCGCCGCCCGCGTTCGTCCCCATACTCGGTAGCGCTCGTCCTTCAATTCAAAGTCTTGGCTGTACTCCCACTTGTTCGCTTTCCAAAGTTCCGTTTGCTCCCAGTAGACGGGGTAATGGACGTCCACGTACATATCACCTTTGGAGTTGAGGTGGTTAGCAGATCGCTGAAGAGCCTGAAAGATCGAGTGCTCATCCGGTAAATGTTCCAAGCCATTGTTGATGGAGAAAATCGCAATAAACTCCCGTCCAATTTGCATGTGCGAGATATCCTGCGGATAGATCTTAAACTTATGACTGGTTTCATGATCCAAAGCCTTTTTTCGGCGGCGAGCAATTTCGAGCATCGTCACAGACTTGTCGACCAAAGCAACTTCTCTTCCTTTTTCTAGAAGTCTCAGCGAAAAGCGCCCCGCGCCCCCGCCAAGTCGAGCACGGCTCCCGGTGCCTCTACCAAGTTGACGGCAAAATCCAGATCCCGATCGTCGCGACAAAATATTTCTTCGTAGAGATAACCATGCCCATAGTCTCCCCCGTGAAAGACCATGTGCGAGTTTTCTCGCTCGGGGGTGTCACCATGTGGTTAAAAACGACTCGCCCTACTGCTTTTCGAAGTGATTCCATGACAGTTGCTCTCTTAACGATGTGGTTGCATCAAAAGCCAAGGTGCCGAAACGTATCGGTATGTCCCAACCAGGAGCGGTGTGGGCCAAAACTTTTCTCGGCTCTTCTCAGTTTAACGCCCACAGACGACAGAAAAAGCCATTCATAGAGGCGCCACTGCAACAACGAGGCGGACGCCATCGCCAGGCTCGCAGCACGCAAGAACCAGCCGGAAGCGGGCCGTCCGTCCACTGTCTCCACCCATCCCAAAATTCGGTATGCCGGTACCCAGCCATCGGCATCAACATTGGCATCACCCTTAATCAGGTACCAGTCCATGCCTTCAATCCGCTCTTTTCCAATGACTCGGTGGCAAACTTGGACGCGCGCGCCACAAAACACTACGAGATCTCCGAAGCCATACTTTGCCTTCGACTGCACGCGTAAAACCGCGCCGTTGGAGACTAGTGGCCAACCACTCCCACCGAGACTGATGAGTTCCATACTATTCACGAAAAATTGCTAACGACCGGCTGAGGACCCAGCCCATCACTGACATCAAACGGCACACACCGTACCACCCAACCTCAACATCTTACCATAGAAAAGCTAAAAGGATTAAATGGCGCTCCTTGCGGATCCACGCTGGGCACGTGTTATAATTGTGGCGCTGCGGCGTTCTCCGGTTCCGCAGTTCTCTATGGAAAATCTGCTCACTTTGCATTCAGTTTCCATGGGCTTTCCACGTGTGTGGAGGAAGCGAAGTTTAACCGGTTCTGCTGAGCGCGATAAGAACGACAGCCCGCTGCTCTTTTCGAATCTGAACTTCTCTATTCAATCAGGCGAGAGAGTCGCCGTCACCGGTCGCAACGGCGTAGGAAAAACCACGCTTCTAAAACTCTTAGCAGGGATGCTCCATCCCACAAACGGCGAACTCAAACTGCAAGGGGTTCCTACCTGGAAACTCCCTAGAGAGAATTTTGGTCTCTCTCTCGGTACACGCCTCCTTTACCCCGATCTCACGGGTTTTCAAAATCTGGCTTACACCGCCGCATTACTCGGAATTGAGGACAAAGAGATTGAAGCCCATGCACAGCAATGGGGAATCCAGAGTATCTGGCTGGACAACTTGGTGGAGACTTACTCAATGGGCCAACGTTCCTTGCTGGCCCTTGCGCGCGCGGCCTTCGGAACGCCGCGCCTTTTACTTTTGGATGAACCGACCGCGTATCTGGATGCAGTTCACAAAAAGCTCGTCGGCAAACAGCTGGTGAAACTGCCAGCTACGGTGGTCTACACAACCCAGGAGCCCGTCCCCGATCTGCCTTTTGACCGGGAAATAGCGTTATGAAGAGCTTCTTCGCAATGGTGCGAAAAGAGGCACAAGTCCAAGCCCGACACCGCGGGGCTCTTTGGAGTCTACTCGTCGGTCCGCTTGTCAGTGTGGGGACGGTGACTGTCATTTATGCCGGCCTCTTCCGCTCGCCTGGGGGTCTCCAGCTGGGCGAAATGGCGATCCACAATTTCCTGCCCTTTGTTGATAGGTTTCCTCGGCCACGCCGCTCTCAACTCCGGCTACTGCGCCCTCTCTTCCAAAATCGTCGCCGAATGGGTGGGTGGGACGTTGCCACTTCTTTGGTGGGCGCCTCGCTCGCGCGTGAGTTTACTCTAACCTCTACAGCGTGGAATTGAGCAAATACCTTGTTATCTTACTCATCACGCTGGAGCGTGCTCGTTACCCACTCGCCCGTCAGTTCCCCAGCTTGGGCGCCTGTTTCTCGGCCTCTCGCTCTTCCACCTTCTCGGTGTGGGCCTGGGGCTTCTGCGTACTCTTTTTTTTCTGAGCAATGAAGGCAAGGCCGATCTACTCGATCACGCCTTCTTACTTTTTACCTTCTCGGGATGCTTCTATTTTCCCGAAAGTATTTTGCCAGGAACAGCTGTGAGATTTCTCGCTATCAACCCGGCGTTTGCACTCACTCACTTCATGCGTTCAGCAACACTGGACATTTTGGATCTCGCCGCTGCTTTGTCGGGTGCAGCTGTGATTTGGAGCGTTCTTTGGATTCTTTGGGGACGCTACCGGTTTAAGATTCTGGAGCGTTCGCTTGCATGAAGACCCTCTCCCCAAGAAAAGCTTTTCTTTTCATCTTAGGAATCTACCTGCTCACCGCGGCCGGGCATATCGATACGATCGACGCGGATCCCTCTATCGAAACCGCCTACGCCGTACTGGAGCATCAAAGTCTCGCGACGCACCCGGAACGCCCCGATCCGATGTTGTATAGAGCGACAGCCGCTGGGGAAGTCTCAAAAATG
Organism: Bdellovibrionota bacterium; assembly: GCA_041391485.1. Classification (GTDB taxonomy): domain Bacteria; phylum Bdellovibrionota; class FAC87; order UBA2466; family JACKAF01; genus JACKAF01. The sequence goes on from JAWKNY010000018.1 coordinate 12,508, forward strand.
GGCTGGGTTCTGCCGGCCCTCTACGTGCCTTACATCGTTCTCGCCAAAGTCTTGGCTTTCTTTGTGTCTCTGCCCGAGCGTCTTCTTGCGGAATTTTTCATCAGTTTTGTGAATGTTTTTATCACTCTCGGTATATTGATTCTCGTTTACACCCACCTAAGTTGGAGTGGCCACAAGAGCAGCCAAGCCCTTCTCATTTGCGTCATTCTGGGACTCGGGACGCTCCTCTTCCCCTACGCCAAGACCGCACACCGCGAACCCATCCAAGCGCTGCTTCTCACGGCGCTGGCAGTGGCTGTTTTGAACGACGCTAAAATCAAGCGAGCCGCTGGATTTTGGGTGGGACTGCTTGTGGCTCTCGGCTACTTGACCAAGATGGCGCTCTGGGTCCCCATGCTCCCGCTTTCCGCGTTGTACTTAATAAGAACCAACCGTAAAAACCGCCTTTTGTTTTTGGTTTCTCCGTTACTCGCGGTGCTCCTGCAGGCTCTTATCGCCCAGCATTATTTTGGATCCCCTTTGAAAAACGGCTACAGCAAGGAGGTTCTAACGCTTTCCTCACAAGTTTGGTCCACCCCCTTGGCGCGTGGCATTTTTGAGCAATGGTTTTCTTGGGAGAGTGGGCTGCTGATTCACTGTCCCATCGTAATCCTCGCTTTGATTCTTTTTCTTGCGGATATGGCAAAGCAGCGTCGCCTCTCGACGAATGCGATCCTACTGATCGTTATCGCAGCTCAAACCTTGCTCTACGCCAGATGGTTCAGCCCTTCGGGGGGAGCAGCCCTAGGCCCTCGGTACCTGGTCGTCGTCTTGCCTCTTTTTGCGCTCCTACTTCCCCGTCAAGAGTGGCAGCTAAGCCCCTCCACCCAAATTCGTTTTTTTGTGCTGCTTCTTTTAAGCTGGTCTTTTTTCCAGCAGACGGTGAACGCAAGTGTGAAGCCCCAGCAGTACTGGTCCATGCGCGCCCTTTCCGACAAAGGTCTTCCTATGCCTCACTGGATGGCAAACATAGAATTATTTTTTCACAAATCCGAGGCAGGAACCGAACTCTATGATCCGGAAACTTTTGGAGGCGAAGGAAATGCCGTGGATTTACGAAGCTTCAAATCGCTTTCGGGACTCAACTACTGGTGGTTGCACGCGAGCCGACTCTGGACGGAAAATCAGCCGTTCCAAAAGAGCCTTCCAAAAACCATAACCATAGGCCAAGTGCACCGCCGCGGTTAAGGGCGCTAAATAAAGACGCCGCCACCCAAGGCTTCGTATCTCGGTACCCGCCCCGAATAGAGCAAGCAAAGCCAGCGCTTGGTGCATGCCGGCGAGAGCGCCTAACCAGGGCCACTTACCGTGCCACATCAGAAGCAGTGCCAGAGGGTAGACCAGGGGCGGTACCAAAAACACAGCCGGTGAAGTCTGCCAGTGCAAAGCCATCTGCTGAAAGCGGCCGTAGCCGTAGGAGGCAATTTGCCGCAAGAAGGACAGAAGTTCCGTTCGACGGTGGTGGTATACAAATAGATCATCATCAAATACCGTCGCTAGATTTTTCTTACTGCAGAGATCTACAAAAGCATTTTCCTGGTTGCTGCGTAGTCCTTCCTCAAATCTCATCCAGCTCGGGATCCGCCGAATCGCAATGGCCAGGTTGCAAAACATGAGATCAAATTCCCCTGCATTTTTGCGGCTTACTGAAATCGCTCCGTAACGTCGACGCACCCAAGGGGCCGCAAACCAAGACGTCATGACGGCACCAAAGAGTTTTTGTTTCAACGTTGAATGAGGGGGTGTGAGGTTCGGGCCCCCTAATACACAAAGATCGGCATCGGTTTCGAATCGAAGCAGCGCCCGTTCGAAGAGCCGCTTGGGTACTTCCACATCATCATCCAAACAATAAAGGACTCTGCCTTTTGCGATCTCCAGGGAGTGGTTGCGGCAGCGCGATAAGCTGGAAGCGGGGGTGGCCTCCCACCGCAAGGCGGGATGGGAAAAACTTTTCAAGTACTCTACGGTACTCGGATCCCCGCCATTCACCAGCACTAGAACCTCGGCGTGGGGAGGAAGGCTCTGCAGGCAGCTGTTCAAGCAGCGCTTGAAAAGTTCCAGCCGACCGTGTGTCACAATGTTTACGGTGAGCTTGTAATTATCCTCTGGCATGAGCCACCAACCATTCCGCTGTCTTCTTTTCCGAATCTCTTCCGATAATATAGTGCTTGGTATGCCAGAACAAGCGGTGGGCGGCGCGCAACCGACTCCTCAAGATACCGACTTTGCTAAGAATGTCTCTCGGTGACAGACGCAAGTAGAGTTCCCAAATTTGCGGGGTTTCGTAGCCCAGCACAAGCCATTTCAGCAAAGGGACTAGAAACTGGTGCCGCGGTGCCGGGGCAATTCCTTCTTCCGGAGTCGTTTTTATCAGCCCGTAAATATCCTGCAAGCGCCCCGTTTTACCCACACGATCGCAAAAAGATTCCGATTCGAGCACATACTTGGTTTTGTTGCGAGCCCGTTTGAAGGCCCGTCCATGGACCCCCGCCGGCAGCTGCTCCAGAGCGATGCGCTGGGGAAAAGCGGACATTTCCCCCGAACGGTTGATGAGCGGTGTATCGTCTGAGTAGAAATAAAAACCGGAGTTTTGCAAAAGGCTCCACGCAAGCGTGCTTTTGCCGGTACCCGAGCTAGCCAGCACCACCGCACGGCGCTTTCCGGAGAACCCAAAACCATGCAACCGGTGCCAGCCCTGCTCGTCCAAACGCTCCCCCACGTAAGAAAGCAGTACGTAGTACAAAGCTTCGAAAGCCGCCTCAGTCTGCATCGACCAGATCTGCGCTTTTCTTTGTGCGTACCGATAACGAACGGCTACTTGGTCAAAAAAACATACCCGACGCTCATCCAGCGGCGATATAAATAAGGTAGAGCGTTGCGTTTTGAGAAGCGGTGTCCAGCCGCGCCGGTGCGAGGCCTGATTTAACTCCACCTCTAGCGAGTCGGCTTCCGCACACGCCCCTTCTTCCGTGCAAAAGGCCGTGAAATCGTGTGCAATCGCGCGCCGTAACTCGTCCCACTCGCCACGGATTTGAACGGGAATGCCGCAAATATTTAGCTGAGTCGCCAAGGCAGCCATTGTACCACGCGCCCGTTTAGCATCTGGTGAGCTGTCAATCGCGTAGACGTCTCGAATACCCCCTCCGGCCCTGCCAAGCCACCCGACAAAAACACTCTAAGTCATTGTTTTCATGTGTCTTATGTGGGTTTGTAGACTGCCTGTCTACACCCTGGCCCAAAGCTTGCAGCTCTTCTCAGTACGCACTTCACGTTTGTGGCGACCTTTGGTTTTGAGACTAGGAATCATCTAGGAGTTCGACATGATTCGGCATAAGAATCTACGATTTACCCTCTTCTTGCTTATCGTCGTGGCTTTGGCGAGCTGTTCTCGCATCGACGATGAAGGCTTTATCCGCTGTACCAACGGTGTTTGTACCGGCTTGGAAATAAATACCCAAGCGTCCAACCTCGGACTGTCCTGTACAGCGACTCCAGCTTCCAGCACAGTGAATGTTGATCAATATTTCAACGTCACGCTCAATGCGCAGGGTGGAGCCACCCCTTACTACGTGGCCTCGACCAGCGGTGCAAAATCTTTTAATCCAAGCACGGTTCTCTCCGGTCGTTATAAAACACCCGGAACCAAGCGCGAGTACATTACGGTTTACGATTCGTCGGGTCTCTCGGCCAGCTGTCCCTTGGACGTAGTTGTCCAAAGCGGCGCGGGTTGTGACATCACCGTCGCGAACAACAATTACTCTCCGGCCGTGGACGAGGAAATTCAGTTCCGCTTTCAGGCGTATGGGATTGAGACCGGTAAGCTTGTAACTTACGAATTCATTCCCGATGCAAACAAAGCAACGAACCTCGGTTACGTTTTGACAAAACAAGCGACCGACACCGCGACGGCAGCTTTCGACTACAAATACTCAAGCCGCGGCGTGAAGAAACCGCGCCTCTATGTTTCTACGTCCAAGAGCTGGGCAAGCTGTGACATCGCTGCCCTCCCGGTGCGACAGCCGGATTTTGAAATCACGGGAAAACGTTTTGCGGATCTCTATGATCCGAACCAGGCAACCCCCACCCCGGCCAAGATTGAGCTGGAAATGGTGGACAACGGGGAATTTGGTGGAACGATTACCTATACCTACGATCTTGTTGAAACCGATCCCAACGTAACGTTGAGCTCGGACTTGAACGAAGTCACGGTAAGCAGCGAGACGACGACCTACATCAAGGTCCGCCTTAAAGTGACCGCGAAGGTTGGCACGGATGGTCCTGAAGTGATCAAGTATGCCTACCTCGAATTTGTTCCTTCAGAAGTCTGTCCAGTAGAAATCGCTGGCGACACGAATGGCGTTGTCATCCGTGGTGACAAGGTTTCTTACGCACTTGAGTCCGCTAGCGGTGGGGATGTCGTGGTCCACGACGTCATTCTGCCGGCCTATTCGGATTTGGTAAGTGATCGCAACGACGACGGAACCTACCAGCTTCCCATCGAAGTCCGGTTCCGCAGCCTGGGCGATCGCAAAGTGAAATTCGTGGCTCTTGCCGAAGACACGCACGCGCGTTGCGAGGACGCCAATGGAAACGATGTTTCCGCCACGGTAGACGTCCGCAAGCCGGTCGCCTGTGTCGCGGTTGCCGATCCCTGGATCGCACAGACGAACTCTGAAGTGGATCTAAAAGTCGAAATTCCCGAGTACGCAGGTATTGGTCCCTTCCGCATTAACGATATCCGCGCCAGCTCGGGTGCGGGCTTCTCTGAAGTCACGGCTTCACGCAACAAGCGCAGCTTTGACGCGGATGAAACCGGCTTGCAGGTCATCAAATTTCAAACGGGCCGCCCCAACAACGGAATTACCTACGGCGTTGATGTAGAGATTCTCGACGAAGGCGATCCGGAAGGCCGCAAGTACGAGTGTCACACGACGGTGACCTCGGTACTTCCCGCTGGCCAGGCCGCCTGTACCGCTCACTTTGAGCGCGACGGACAGGTCATCACCTCGGCCCGTACGCGAGAAGACGGCTTGGACTTGGTCGTGAACGCCAACTTCACGAACTTCGGACAGATTTACAACTTCGGCAGCGAAGTTGCCCCGTCGGGTAACTTACTGAACCACCCGCTGCCGTTCCAAGCGCACTTACGCTACGATCAGAGCAGCAATACCTCCTCTCGCACGGCGAACACCCAGATTGGTGTTTGGGACGGGCAAACGACGAAGTATTGCACGGCGAACCTTTCTCTGACTGGTAAAGCGCTTAGCTGTAGCATTGATTTCCCGTCGCTCGATACGGCGGTCAATCCTTCGAACGGTTTTAACAACACCATCGTGATTAGCTCCTCGACGAGCTTTCCCGGAAACGTCACCACCGACGCTCTGGGAAAACGCATCGTGAACTTCACGGGCCACGTGAAAGACGCGGTAGGAACGGTGAATAACTCGTTTGATGACGGCAACGGCGTTCGTAAGAACTTCACGGTTTCGCGTCCGGCAAGCGAAGGTATTTACACCACCACGGTAAACTTGCAGGGTGAGTTCACTCGTCACGGTGCTTATGGATTTGTTCGCAATCGAATCACCGATAGCTACGACTCGACTGGCGCGAGCTGTCAGGCTAACCGCAACATGTACGCACACTTGATGCGGAGCGCGGCGGTCTACCGTACCGGTACCGACAACTCGCAGATCCCGGTTATCAGCAATGATAAGTGCGTGATCCGAGTCACCAATATTACTCCGGCTCGCGTGAACAGCACGGACCACACCAAGGAAACGGCACGCGCCACCGTGTGGACCTTCGGTCGCTTTAACATGACGGGCAACGTCGACTGTCACCGGCTTTATAGCGAGAACTTCTCGCACACGTCAGCCCAAGCGACGAGCTGCACTCAGCGTTTTACACCGATCAATAACCGCTGCGAACTCATTGCCAAGGCGGTGGGCTGGCACAACGATCCGGCCTACGCCCAAAACCCGGGTGACTTCAAAGTTGAAGTTTGGGTTGAGAATTCGAGCGGCGTCCGACAGGGTAACATTTTCCGCTTACCCAACATGTGTCAGACGGGCAGTTCTTGCTCAGAACAGCCTTAGTGCTCCAACACGCAATAGCTTATGCCGAAAACGACATGCCCGCTTACTCGGGGAAAGGGCCCCAGGTAAGCGGGTATCGTCTTTTCAGCCAAGTAGACGGACCTCTGCTCTTCCGCTAGCATAAGGGCATGTTGCCCATTGCTATAGAACGCGTACTGGAAGCGCAAAAGCGTATTGAGCCCTATGTCCACGCAACCCCGCTACTACGGATGGATTCCTTAATCCCATCCCAAGCAAACAAGATCCTCATCAAAGCGGAAACCTTTCAAAAGACCGGTTCCTTTAAGCTGAGGGGCGCGGCAAATTTTCTCCTGCAGCATTTGGAGGAAGCAAAAAGCAAAGGGGTGGTGACGGCCTCGGCAGGCAACCACGGCCAGGCCGTTGCCGCAATGAGCACCCGGCTGGGCGTTGCCGCAACCATCGTCATGCCGACTTCCACTCCCGCTCTAAAAACGGAAAACGCCAAGCGGCTCGGTGGAAAAGTGGAGCTCGTGGGCCAAACCTTTGAAGAAGCGGTACAGCACGCCCGCTCTCTCTCCGAGCAGGGAAAGCGTCTCTATGTACACGGCTACGCCGATCCGGATGTCATCGCCGGCCAAGGCACACTCGCTCTGGAGATGATCGCCAAAGACCGCTTTAAGGATATCGAGGCGGTCGTCGTCCCCGTCGGGGGCGGAGGCCTCGCCGCCGGGGTGTGCACCGTCTTAAAGGCGCGCCGACCCGACATCAAGATCTACGGAGTGGCCGCGAAAAATGTACCTACCTGCTGGGAACTTTACCACGGTAAAACTCCCGAAGCCCCTTCCCGTCGCTACACACTCGCCGAAGGGGTCGCGATCAAAAGCACCAACACCGAGATCGTAGATTTTCTGAAGAAACATCTCACCGATTTTTTCCTCATCGAAGAGGACTCCATCGCACACTCCATCGCACTACTCGCCGAACGCGCGAAAATTGTGGCGGAGGGAGCCGCCGCACTGAGCGTCGCGGTACTCCTCGAGGAAAAGATCAAAGAGAAGAACGTCGCCCTTCTCCTTTCAGGGGGAAACGTCGATCTCTCTACGCTCTCGCGCGTATTGCAGCGAGGCCTCGTGGAGCAAGGCAGGCTGTCACGCTTGCACATCACCGGCACGGATCGCCCTGGCCTACTCCACACGATCACGGAAGTGCTCTTCCGCACCCAAGCCAACATCATTCAGGTAAGTCACACCCGTGGGACGCTCAACATCGGGGTTGGCGAAGCCAAAATTGAAGTGGATATTGAAACACGGGCGCCCGATCACACCCAGGAAGTGATTGAGGAGTTGAAAAAAACGAGTCTACGAGTCGAACGTGTTTTTTAGGCTTTTCTTTTGTTTGTCCCTTTTTTGCACCACCGTTTTTGCCTCCCAAACGGCGATGAATCTCTCTCTTCGCTACCGGGATCCGAGCTTTAGAAGCGGCATCTTGGACGAAACGATCGGTTATACCTGGTTTGCGTCCGACATCTTTGACTTGGAACTGGCCACCCGTTTTTCGCAATCGAGCTGGAATTTGTACGCCGTTCAGTACAAAGCCGAGGCCTTTGTCCACCCGCTCTCTTTCTTAACAACCCGCGTGCGTCTCGCGCATTCCACCAATTTGGTAAGTTCCAGCACCACGAGCGAGCTTCTCCTTCTGGGGAAGATCCACTTCACGCTCCTGGATCACGTTCAATTCTTTCTGAGCGCTGGCTGGGCGGCGCGCCCCACGCGCTTGGGAGACACCTCTCCTTCACCCAACTTCTTTAACGCGCAGCTTGCCGATCCTACCTGGGCGGCCGAGTTGGGTTTGGAATTGCAACAACTGCGGGGCTTTGGGGCGCGACTTTCTTTTGGGAATATCGACACGCTAGAGACCCACAACTTGAACAATCCGTTTTTTGAACTGGGGGTCTCCTTTCACCCGCAAAAGAGCGCGGTGAAGTACTATTTATTCTCTCGCTATAAGGTATTGCTTGGGTTTGGCCGTCTCGATGAGTTTCTGGTAGGCTTCCGGCTCGACTGGTTGCTCACTCGATCGTCCGCCGCGCAAAACTAATTGAGGCCCCCGACACTTGAGCCTGCACGTAAAAGTATTCGTTTACCGGCGGCATGCGTCTCCCGCCCCCACCACCCGCAACCACATATTGTACCCCGTCCACCACTTCAGAAATGTAGCTATGGTAGTGCCCCCCTATCCACGCTTTCACACCCCGCTGCGTAGCGAGCCGCATCAGGCTTAGCGCTTCTTCTCTATTCGCAAGGCGCAAATAGGTTTGGATACCTGGCACAAGAGGCATGTAATGGCTCACGAAGATCGTGTTCGTGGCGGTGGAGCTGTCCAGCTCGGACTCGATCCACGCCATCTGCCCCTCTCCGACGTTTCCGTCTGCGGTATCGAACACAATAAATTTTGTATTCCCGACCGTGAACGCGTAGTGGCTCGCGCCCCAATGCTGCTTGTAATAATTCCACCCGTCATAGAAGACGTCGTGGTTTCCAATCGCGGTAAACACTTTTCCCATCCAACCCTTGGCGACCACCGCGTTGTAAAAGGCGTTGAAATCGCCCTCGTCGCCTTCATCCACGATATCCCCCAGCGACACGTGAAAGGCGTCTCCACGGGCCGCCGAGTCATCGAGAATCAGGTTGAGGTACCTAACATCGGCTCCCGCGATGTGCATGTCCCCGACGAAGGAAAAGCTAAAATCGTTGGGATCGGCCACAGTCACGCTATTGGAGGGACCATTGAGCGATCGGCTCTCCGAAAAGCGCTGATCGGTGAGGCTACGGCTCACGCAGCTCAGAAAGCCCGCAAAGAGCACCAGGGCCAGAACAGTGACGAAGCTTGCTCGCATCCCTTGATGTTAGCGCCTCCGTGGGAGAGTGCCAACCGGCACTTGCCCAGTGGCCGTCGGTTCTCTACTATATTTAGCCATGGATCCGAATCGATTGAATTTTCTAGTGGGCGAGTACCTACAACTCTGGGCTGATCATGGGGTCGGCTGCCAACACCTTCGCCAGCTCCGGCTTGGCGCGCAGGCCGAGACGCCGGCTGGCGATCCGCAGGCGCCGTCTGATCAAACACTCAGCGACGTTCGCGAGTGGCTGGGAAACTGCACGCGCTGCCAACTAGCCCAAGGGCGGAATAAGATTGTTTTTGGAAGCGGAAATGAAAAGGCGCGATTGATGTTCGTGGGTGAAGGCCCCGGGGCGAATGAGGACGCACAAGGTCTCCCTTTTATTGGACGCGCTGGCAACCTGCTCACCAAGATCATCGAGGCGATGGGTTACGCGCGCGAGGACGTTTACATTGCCAATATCGTAAAGTGCCGTCCCCCGCAGAACCGCACACCGCTTCCCGCAGAAGTGGAAGCGTGCACGCCCTTTCTTCGCGCGCAAATCGAGGTGATTCGCCCGCGCGTCATCGTGGCTCTCGGGCTTCCCTCTTCGACATTTCTCACAGGGAAAGTCGTCGCCATGGGGCAACTGCGCGGCCGTTTCCACCCCTTGCACTGGAATACCGGAGTCGAAGTAATGCCGACCTATCACCCCGCTTACCTGCTTCGAAACCCCAGCGCCAAAAAGTATGTTTGGGAAGACATGAAACTTGTCCGCTCACGTCTGGAGACCTTGCAGTGAGGTGCCTCGTCTTAGCTTGCCTGCTCACTTCAATCGCCTGGGCCACCCCGTTCCCGTTATTCGCGTCGATATTTGATCAACGTGGGAACCGCCCGCTACATTTCCAAACAAATTGCTGAAGCCGAGACAAACTGTTTTTCTGCTCCTCGAACTGAATACGGAGGGCGGAACCCTACAGGCGACACGCGAGTTGTTCAAAGCATCTTAAATGCGACGATACCCATCGTCGTCTATGTCACCCCTAGCGGGGGACACGCCACTTCTGCCGGCACTTTCATCACGCTCGCGGCGGATGTGGCCGCGATGGCACCGGGAACACACATCGGAGCCGCCCACCCGGTCATGCCAGGCGCGGCAATGGACGACGTCATGAACGAGAAGGCGACAAACGACACCGCTGCTTTTGCCGAAACTATCGCCAAAACACGGGGACGAAACCCAGAGTGGGCGCGAGCTTCAGTGGAGCAGAGCGCCTCGATCCCAGCGGAAGCCGCACTCGAAAAGAAAGTGATCGATCTCGTCGTAGAAAGTAGAAGCGCTCTCTTTGAGAAACTCTCCGGCTTCCAGTTCACGGCGGTCAAAGACGACCTCAAGGGAATTCCCGAAGGCCAGTTTGAAAGCCAAGAACAAGGAATGAGCCTCGCGGAGAAGCTCCTGGCTTTTTTCGCACACCCGCAAATGGCGCTTTGGATGCTCTCTATAGGCGGCATCTGCCTTTGGGTGGAGCTGACCCATCCGGGACTCATTTTCCCCGGAGTCATCGGCGGCATTTGCATTATCTTGAGTCTCATCTCTCTGCAAATGCTCCCTATCGATTACGGCGCCCTGGCGCTGCTTTTCCTCGGGATGGGCCTCATGATCGCTGAGATATTTTTTACCTCTTACGGCGTTTTGGGTATCGGCGGCATCGCTGCTTTTGTCGTGGGGAGTGTGTTTCTACTCGACACCAATGTGCCCGGATTTCAGATAGGATTTTGGGACGTGTTCCCTATCGCTCTGCTGCTCGCAAGCGGCGTCGCGGGCCTCGCTTTTCTCGTGCTCAAAAGCCGCAAGCGCGCCATCCAGGCCGGGACCGACAGTCTCATTGGGCAATTTGCTGAAGTCCGAGAAACGATCACGCAGGACACTCCAGGCAAGGTGTTTGTTTTTGGTGAACTGTGGAAGGCTGAAACCCACTCCGAGACCCCATTGCCCCCTCGCACCATCGTGGTTGTGAAGGAAGTACGCAATATGCTATTAGTGGTCGAACCTCAGGCATAGCCTAAACGGAGGAGCCGATGTTATTCAGTCCAGTTTTTATTCTCGTCGCTGTCGCCATCGTGTTGATCAATTGTATTAAGATCATCGCAGAGTATGAAAAGGCGGTTATCTATCGCTTCGGCCGGCTCCTAGGCGCAAAAGGCCCAGGGTTGATTATCGTCATCCCCGGAATCGATCGCATGGTTCGGGTCAGTTTGCGGATCGTAACCACCGATGTCCCCCCGCAGGACGTGGTCACACGAGACAACGTTTCTATTAAGGTCAACGCGGTCATTCTTTTTCGAGTCGTCGATCCCATCAAGGCGATTAACAACGTGGAAAGCTACTTGGAGAGCACCTACCAATACGCGCAGACAACCCTGCGCTCGGTTTTGGGCGGCGCGGAGCTGGACACTGTTCTCGCCGAGCGAGAGGATCTGAACAAGAAAATCCAAACCATCTTGGACGACCACACTGAGCCCTGGGGCGTGAAGGTATCGGCAGTGGAAATCAAGCAGGTCGATCTGCCCAAGGAGATGCAACGGGCGATGGCCCAGCAGGCCGAGGCCGAACGCCACCGGCGTGCGAAAATCATCGCAGCGCAGGGAGAAGCCCAGGCGGCAGAGAAACTCATCGAAGCGGCCAGCAAGATGGAAGATCACCCGGCGGCTTTGCAGTTAAGATTTCTTCAAACACTGACGGATGTGTCGGCTGAGAATAACTCGACGATTCTCTTCCCTATCCCTATCGACATGATCCGCCCCTTCATGGAAAAGGCCGGAAATGGCCTAGGGCTTCCCAGCAAGCGTGTTTCCAAATCCCAGCTGGAAGCGCCTTCGGAGACTTAAGATGGAAATCGAAATCACTTACTGCGGAATGTGAAATTACAGACCTGAGGCTGATCGGGTATCGGCCGAAATCAAAAGTCTGCCAGATTTAAAGGTTCACCTCATTGAAGGATCGCGCGGTATTTTCGACGTCAAGGTAGACGGCAGGCTGGTGTTCTCAGAAATTTGATACGGGTCGCTTTCCAAATAGCGGGGAAATCCGTAAACTCTTGAGCTAGCCTTTTTGGTTTGCTTTGGCTTTGCAGTTCAGGATTTTTGGGGCACGTCCAAACACGTTCTTGGCGACCCATTTGAACTTCTTGGGTGCGATGTTTTGGCCGTTCAAACAGTAGCGGTCGGGGGCATAAAAATAGGCCGCAATATGATCGGCGAGATCTTCCGAAGGATCATTATTCTTCAAACTCTGCTCGTAGCTCTTAGAAAAGACAAAGCCATCGAACTGTTTTTTTCCGTCAGCTTCTCCCAGATAAACGACATCGGGTAGGATGGAGAAGGACGACTTCTTGGAAAGCTGGGTAAACTCGTCTTCCCGCTTTCCAGCCGGTGTCCGGGCCACCACTCCCCATTTTCCTGCCGTATCTCTTTTCCAGTTGGAGAAAGCAGCAAAGTCCTCGACCCAGTCCTGCCGTTGGTAAACCCACGCACCGCGGGTGGCAACATGCGACAGCTCATGCAACACAACAAGCCGGTGAAGCTTGTTCGAGTCGTCGAGTAACTGCTTGGCCAGGACAAGCACTCCCACTTCGGGCACGTAGAGCGCTGTTCCCGGATTATCTTGAAGAACGACTTTGTAAACCAGATTGGCATCCCAGAAAGGGCACTTCACAAAGCCGGTGCAGACTTCTGCGACCACGTTCTTTAGTTCTTTGAACTCTTCCGGGCTGGCCCCCAATACCGCGACGCCATTGAGGTCCTCAATTTTTCCGAAAAGCTGCGCCAGCAAAGTGTCCGCGTTGGAGGCGTCCAAAGGGGCGAGCTGCTGTCTTAACGCCGGAACTTCATCCCGGAGGACCAGCAAGGTGCGAAACAGCTGGTTCGCGGCTTTGGCATTCAGATAACTGGCTTTAAATCCCAGATGGTGAAGATACGCCCGCTTCAGGTGAACGATGATGGCATTTAAGCGCCGGTGCTCTGGACAGAGCACCTTAAAATCCTGCTCGGCCTGCATGACCATCTTGACGATGAGATCGCTGCTCCACCCTTCCATCGCTTCATAAAGACCTGGAGCGTGACCGGTTTTTAGTAAGGTTTCCGTCTGGGGAAGCGTAAACAGTTCCTTGAATTCGGTGAGCGTATCCAGCCTTTTTTTACACACGGCTGATTTTTGCTCTTTACGAAACTGCGTATAGGAGTCAGTAGACTTTGGTGCAGCCAAAGCCGTGCCGACAATGGAGAAAACCACTGCGAAAATAGCGGATTGTTTTTTCAATGGATGAAGGCCCTAGGCGGCCGGACGGTATCTCCGTTCGACCCCGTCTAAAAAGTCATAGAGCGTATCCAGGGTGCGCTGCACCACAAGAACGGCACGCTCTTTCATCTCTTCATCATCGCACAAACGCTCTAAAAGAGAAATCTCTGTCTCGGCGTGGTGAACGTCGGCAACCTGATGCACTCTGAAAAAATCTACGGAACGCTCATCCGAAAGGCCGTAATAACGCTTCAAGCCGTCGATCTTCTGTCGAACCACCTCAGGTTGTTGGCGTTCGTAAGCGTACAAGGCCGCAAGCCCATCGACTACGTGCGCCGAGCCCGTCGCATCGCGAAAATTGCGAAGCAGGTGTTCGGTCTCGTCTGAATGAAAATGGTTTTGAAGCTCGTCCCGGCGGACGCCGAGGCCTTCTGCAAAGCGCATCCAGAGTTCAGGGTGATTGTTCTCGCCCCTCTCTTCATCGATGAGGTTCTCAAGCAGCATTTGACGCATCTCCAAGTCTTCACACTTGGAGTGGACTGCGCTGATAAAACGCGGGAATTCTTTTTCGAACTGGTAATACTCTTTGGCGTAGCCCTGGAGCTCTTCGTGCGACACTGTGCCGGCCGTCCAGCGCTTGTAAAAGCTCGTCTCTAATAGATGACGGCTTTGGATCAGTTCCTCTAATCGAATTCTTAGTCCATATCCATTCATGCGCCCTGCCTTTCTTACACCTGGTAAGAGAAAGTAGTAACAGGGCTAGAGAATGTCAAATCAAGGCCTAAGGCCCAGGCTAAGCTTAGCGGCGACGGGAACGACGCCCGCGGTACCGGCGGCTCACGCCACTGCGGCCACGTCGGTAGTGCTTGCGCCCGCGGCGGTAGCTCTTCCCATAGGCCCACTGCCGAATAGGCTTACCTACTACAGGGAACTTTCCGTACACTCTGGCCATCGCTCCGGGCACACTTCTGAACGCGCCCTCATCAAATAGGCGGTATCCCGACCAGCCTGCAAACACGATCATCGCCCAGGTAAGTCCCGTTCTCGCATATCTTTTTAACTTCCAACTATCCATTAGGGTCTCCTACCTCCAAAATTTCCAAGCTTAGGCATCGCAACATGTATGCCCATTGAATGCACAGAACCAACTGCGCATTATCACGGCTCTTTTTGAAATGGGCGGGGGCTAGCAACAGAAAAAGTCCGACGATTTGTCAGTCAGCGGTGACAATCTTCGCCCCTTGCACTATTTTCTCGTTGGGTCTTTTTAGTTCCCTTTCATGGCAGGAGGCAGAAGTGGCCGAAAACCTATTCACTGATTTCCCGGAACGCATCGAAATTTTGAAAACTCATTCCCACGTCCGCGCGCTCGTCATGCCGCTGGAAGAGACACTGGGCGAACCCGGCAGCTTCAAAAATGCTGACGAAGGCATGGAGATCTACCTGGGAATGATGGAGGAGCTCGGCAAGTTTGCCGCTCAAGACCTAAAGCCGCACGCCGCTGCTATTGATAGAGAAGGACTCACTCGAAAAGACGGCGAGATCCTGCTCCCGGAGAAGCTCCGTGAACACCTTCGCAAAGCTTCTGAGCTCGGCGTCTTTGCAGGCGCTGTCAACAAGCACGATGGCGGTTTGAATTTTCCGCGCGCTTTTTTGAGCACCGCGCTTGAGATGTTCGGCCACGGCTGTCCAAACACCGCGCTTACGATTGCTGCCTTTTCCATGGGCGACTGGTTTTCTCGCCACGCGAGTCAGGAACAGAAAAACACCTACCTGGAAGGCTTTTTGACAGGCCAAACGGAAACCGCAATGGCCCTTACCGAGCCGGGTGCGGGCTCTGATCTCGGCAAGTTGCGAACGACAGCCAAAAAAGAAGGCGATCATTGGATTCTCAATGGAACGAAGCAGTTCATTACGAACGGGAACAGCGATATCGTATTCACGCTTGCCCGCTCCGACGCCAAGAGTGAAGGGCTTTCCGGACTTTCAGTTTTTATCGTGCCCAAACACCTGGAAGGGCGCAGTGATCTCAACGTCAAGGTGGCAAAGGCCGAGCACAAGATCTGCTTGCACGCCTCGCCTACCTGCGAACTGATTTATGAAAACTCCGTCGGCTACCTTCTTGGAAACGAAGGCGAGGGTTTTAAGGTCATGGCGGATCTGATGAACATGGCCCGGCTGGCGATGGGCTGCATCGCGGTCGGCATCTCGACCGCCGCGCTTGAGGAAGCCAAGAAGTACGCCCGCAATCGTGTCACCATGGGCAAACCTATCGTCGAACACCCGATGGTCGCCGATATGCTTTACGAAATGGAAGTCGAAATCCGCGCCATGCGAGCCCTGATGATCGAATCGAGCTGCGCGTTTGACTGGATGCAGATTTACGAGAAAAAAGGCGACACCAAGAACTTCAAGAAATGGCAGAAGCGCTACCGCAGGCTGACACCCTTGGTGAAGTACCTGTGCGCGGAGAAAGTGATCCCAATCACCCGCAACGCCCTGCAGATCTTTGGCGGATACGGTGTGTGCACCGAGTACCCAGCAGAGCGTTTATTCCGCGAATCCATTATTTATCCGATCTATGAAGGCACCTCGCAGATCCAATCCCTGATGGTGTTGAAAGACACGCTCAAGGACGTAGCCAGCCACGCCGGTGGCTTTTTGGGTTCACTGGCTGGCGCCTGGGCCGAGTCCAAGGTCACGCGCGACCCGGTGAATTCGATGCTTTTGCAAGCACGCAATGAGCTCAACCAGTCGATCCGCTACGTGCTCATGTCCATCATGAAAGGCAAATTCAAGTCGGACATAGAGGGACTCAAAGAAAAGAAGATCCAGACCTTCATCAAGGACTTCTCGCTGCGTCTGATGACACCGGATATGGATCTTACCTACCCGTTCTTGGTCGCCGAGCGCCTCACCCGAAACGTATGCGACTACTACGCACTGAAATGCATGGTGGATCACTACGTACCCGAGGACAAGGAACAAGAACGTTGGATTCTGGAGTTTGGGCGTATGGCCATCCCGCGGATGCGGCTGGAAAACCATTATATGGTAAACCGCCTGCCTTCGACGCTGGACTACATCAAACGCGAGCGCGAAACGGCACTCTAGACTAAAAAGCTTTTTTCCGGCCTAGGAATTTGTCAGGCGAAAAATCGTCGGCAGCTTGGCGTTGCGGTGGACAACGACAAGGATTTCGCCCTCCGCGTCCTCACCAAAGGAGCTAATCGGCGAGCGACTTTCCAGAAGGAGTTCTCTTTGCCACTCGCTCCCTTTTTTCCTTAAGGCCCAGATTTTCCCGCTCTCGTAGTCGCCAAAGACGTAAGCCCCTTCTAACTTCTTGTGGAGCTTGCCCCGGTACACATAGCCACCGGTAATCGACTGCCCGTCTTTGTGCGGGTACTCGTGAATGGGAGCTTCCATTCCCTTCTTGGAGCAGTTTTTCGCGGGCTCGTAACAATGCGTTCCCTCTACAACCCGCCAGCCATAGTTCTTACCCCGCTCAACGATGTCCACCTCTTCCCACTCGTATTGGCCCACATCGGCGGCGTAAAGTTGGCCTGTTTTTTTATCAAAACTAAAGCGCCAGGGATTGCGAAGTCCCCAGGCAAAGATCTCGGGCTTCCCCTTTTTCCCATCAGCAAAGGGGTTATCTTTGGGAATAGCGTACGGCTTGGCGCCGTTGACGTCGATACGGAGCATCTTGCCGAGAAGATCTGTGTTGTTCTGCGCACGGTTGCCGGGATCACCCGCCGCCCCGCCATCTCCCATTCCGATATAGAGATAACCATCCGGACCAAAAGCCACCTGGCCACCGTTGTGATTGGGGAAAGGCTGGGCGATGCGCAGAAGTTCCGTTCCGCTTGTCTCACCGACACGGTACTCCTCCACCCCGGTTGCGAGCGAAGGTTCAAGCGACGTGTAATTGACAAAGAATCTATCTGCGTGGGCGGAACCCGTTTTTCCAAACTCGGGGTGGAACGCAATGGCCAAGAGCCCCATCTCCCCGCCCGAACGCACCTTTGAACGGATATCCAAAAAAGAGGCGCGCTCCAGAGTCCCACGACGCCACACGAGAACGCGACCGCTCTGCTCCACGATGTAGAGACGCTGCGGATCGCGTGGCGCCACCGTCACAAAGACAGGGTAATCCACGCCCGCTTTCACAATAGGGGTGAGTTTCCAAGCCGCTAAAACCGACTCGCAAGCAAACAAAAACAAAATAGCGTACCGCGTCATCCGCAATCCTTTTCAACAACATACCGTGGGCGCCGCAAAAACGCATGAGTCAAAAAAGCCCCCCAAAAAGAAATGAATTTCCGACATCCGGCTGCTAATTTAGGGGGCATGATTTTGTACACGGCATTGGGACTTTTGACTTCGTTGGTTTTTGGGCTTGGGTTTCTCCTCTGGAAACAAAAACAAAATTCTGAGGCAGTCGATCCGCAACAGCGGGTAATCGAAAACATGGATCGCATGCAGCAGCTTCTCAGCCAGCGACTCATCGAAAGCGAAAACAGCTACGAGCATAAGGCCTCACTCCTTCGAACGGAACTTGCCGAAGCCATTCAAAAGAGTCGCGTGGAGATGACACAAGTTTTAGGCCAGACTTCTCAACTACTGGAGCAGAAAGTTACAGGCGTGGATCAGAAGCTGGATCGAAAGCTCGGGGAGCTATCCCAAGGCGTGCAGTCCAAGCTGGAAGCAAATCTCAAGAAGGCTTCTCGCACTTCCAGAAGGTACACGACCACCTGAGTAACCTCACCGTGGTTGGGCAGTCCATCAATGACCTGAACAACCTCCTCAAGCTGCCCCACCTACGCGGCAACTTCGGAGAGGCCTCACTGGAGCGCATACTGGCGGATCTGCTACCTGTTTCTGCTTACGAAACGCAGTACCGCATTGTTCCCACGTCTACAGAACGCGTGGATGCGGTCATCAAGTACCCCAAGCGGGTGCTCCCCATCGACAGCAAGTTTCCGCGGGAGCAGGTACTGCCGCTCTTTGAGACAAATGATCCCGGCGCGCTCGAAAAATCCAGAGCCCAGCTGGCCGACGTGATGAAATCGCTTGCCCGCCAGATCCGCGAAAAATACATCCACCGGAATTTGGGACGACAGACATGGCCTTGCTCTTCGTCCCCAGCGAGACCTTGTACTTTGAGATTATTCGCAACGTGAAGTTGTGCGAAGCCATCGCCAAGCAAAAGGTCTTTGCCGTCTCTCCCAATACGCTCGCCATTAGTTTGCACGCCGTCTCGATGGCTCGCGACTACTACGAAATGGCGCAAGGGGTGGAGCGAACCTTGGAAGAGGTAAAAAAGGCGCAGAAGCACTTTGAAAACTTTGAGAAACGCTTTGAGGAGATCGGAAAACAGTTAAAACGCTCGCAAGACGCCTATGATACCGCGAGCACACACCTAGGCCGCTACTCCGGGGCCGCCAATCGCCTTGTCGGGGGTCAGGCCCCTGCGGACAGTGCTCTGACGCGCACGGAGGGCGATACCCCGCGTCGGCTGACCGAACCTCCAACCGTCTAAAACCCAGACCGGAACTTGACAGCCCAAGGCGCAAAACAGATACCTTAAGAGAGCATGGCCGAGTTTAATCCTAATCTTCCTCCGCAAAATATCGAGGCTGAGCAGTCGGTGTTGGGCGGTATTTTGATCGACAACCAAACCTTTCATAAGGTGGTCGATGTCGTATTGCCGGATGACTTTTACCGGCCTGCGCACGGCAAGATATACAACGCCATGAGAGATCTGGCGGCCAAGGGCGATCCGATTGACGTCGTTTCGCTCACCTCCAAGATGAAGGAGCTGGATATCTACGAGGAGTCTGGCGGCGCCAGCTACCTCGCCGAGCTACTCGAACGGGTTCCCACCGCCGTTAACTCCGAATACCACGCCAAGCTGGTGAGTGATCAAGCCCTCAAGCGGCGCCTGGTATCGGCGTGCAACGAACTGGCTACCAAGGGCATGGATCCCACCGAGAAGCCGTTGGAACTTCTCGATGAAGCCGAGAAAACGATTTTTGGACTCAGTTCCACCAAAGGCGATAAATCGATGGCCCCCGTGCGGGATATCGTGCGCAGTGCTTTTGTGGAGCTCGAAAAACGCTTTGAAAACCAGGATGACATCACGGGCGTGCCCTCCGGCTACATCGAGCTGGACAAGATGACAGCCGGCCTGCAGCGCACCGACATGATCATCATCGCCTGTCGCCCCAGTATGGGTAAAACAAGTTTTGCGCTGGGAGCAGCCCGCCACGCCGCTGTCCACGCCAAGGTTCCGGTGGTGTTCTTTTCATTGGAAATGTCCAAAGAATCCATCGTCACCCGCTTGCTCGCCGCCGAAGCCAAGGTGGATCAGCACCGCATCCGAACCGGTAAGTTGACCGAGCAGGATTGGTCCAAGCTGACACGCGCTGCGGGCGCGCTCTCTGAGGCGCCAATCTATATCGACGACACCCCCGCTCTAACGGTTCTGGAAATGCGCGGTAAGGCTCGTAGACTAAAAGCCGAAGTGGGCGAGATAGGGCTCATTATCGTCGACTACCTCCAGATTATGGGCACGCCCAAGGCGGAGAGCCGAGAAAAGGCGATTTCCGATATTTCGCGATCCTTAAAAGCGCTCGCCAAAGAGCTGGACGCGCCGGTTATCGCGCTCTCGCAGCTCAACCGAAACATTGATTTGCGGCAAGATAAGCGCCCCATGCTCGCGGATTTGCGCGAATCAGGCGCTATCGAGCAGGATGCGGATTTGATTATTTTCATTCACCGAGAAGACATTGAGGCGATGGCGCAACCAAACGTAGCCTCAGTGGCGGAGTTTATTATAGGAAAACATCGAAACGGCCCACGCGGGACCGTAAAAGTAGCGTGGCTAGGACAATACGCTTCCTTCGAGAATCTGGCACCGAATGCGCCACTTCCAGACAACGGCCCCATCGTGACCCCGGCCTAAAAGGAGATGGCTTTTACTCTCGACATATCATGGCATAAGAAGCGCTTGATCAGAGACTCACGTGTGTTAGCATCAAGGCATTCGAGATCGGTATAGGTTTGGATAACGAATCACAAAACGACAAAGGCAAAGATCTTCTGGAGCAGGTGATTCACCTTACCGGAATTCCTGCAAAAGCGATCCGCCGCGAACTGAAGTCCATACTGGACAAGAAGAATATCGACCTAAATAGCCTCACCATCGACGAGCTCCGCCGCGTTGTTGCCAGCTACCTACGAGAAATCATGAGTTCGGCGCTCGACAAAAGCCACCCTGACAAGACCGAAAATTAGGGGTACTGCGCCGCGCAACTGGGAATGATATAATATAGAGACAGTGAACCTAGTGGAGTTGACGAGAAGCCCAAAAATGCTGCATCGCGCTACATTTACGTTGATTTTTGCCCTTCTCGCGACAGGCGGCTGCGCCTTCATTCAGCCAGACGAAAATATTCTAGCCCCACCCGATTCGCGTGGGGCGAAGATTTCCCTCCCGCCCGGACGTTCCAACGTAGAGAAGATTGAGTCTCTCACTATCGACGATGTAGTGAAGCGCGAAGAGCCCAGCACCGCCGGCCTGTACGACAATAGCCGATACGATTTTCCGATTACCATCAACTCAAAGGTGGAAGGCTGGATGGACTATTTCACCGGTCGCGGAAGAGTTCACTTTGAGCGCTACCTGGGACGATCCAGCCGTTACATCCCGCTCATGAAGCACATCCTGCGCAATGCGGGCCTTCCTGAAGATCTCGTTTATCTGGCGATGATTGAAAGCGGTTTTAATATTCGGGCGCAAGCGATGGCGCGCGCCGTAGGGCCGTGGCAGTTCATGCCCGCCACAGGCACCCGCTACGGCCTAAGGGTGGATTCTTGGATAGACGAACGCCAGGATCCCATCCGAAGTACAGAAGCGGCCGCTCGTTACTTAAAAGATCTGTATTTGATGTTCGAGTCCTGGTACCTGGCAGCCGCCGCCTACAATGCGGGCGAGAATAAGCTTCTGCGCGCGGTTCGGGAACTAGACCAACAACTATTGGACGATTTGCAAAAGCCGCTACATCGCACGTGAAACCAAAGACTACGTCCCAAAACTAATCGCAGCGGCCATCTTGGCGAAGAATCCCGAGAGATTCAATTTTGAAGAGATCGTTTACCAAGATCCCTTGGATTTTGAGAACGTCACGGTCAAGTACCCGGTACACCTGCGCGATGTTGCTGAACTTATCAACTCTACCGAAGAGGAGCTGCGGTACCTGAATCCCGAACTCAGACGAGGTGTGGTACCTCCCGCAACGAAAGAATACGCGCTGCGGGTTCCCGTGGGGACACAGGTGCTCGTTCAAAAAGCTCTGATTGCTAAAAAGACCGAGCTGGAAAAGTCTATTCAACCCGTTCAATACACCATCCGTCGGGGAGACAACCTTTACCTCATCTCCCGCAGGTTTGGCGTCAGCATCAAAGAAATCACTGATCTGAATGGCATGAGCCGCCGCACTAGCCTGCGCGTGGGAAAGCAGCTCATGATACCGTCCTATGCGAACGCCAGCACGCCGACCAAAGACCGCGCCGTTGCCGCAAAAACACGACCTAAGATCACCAAAGCCAAACCTTCCGATGGGTTCATCACCCACAAGGTGAAAAAGGGTGAATCGTTGTGGTCTATTGCGGTGAAGTATAATGTGACCGTTCAGCAAATCTTCCGCTGGAATAAATTGAGGCGATCGCAAATCCAGCCTGGGAAAACCCTCAAAATTAATCCGGGTACCTAGCGGGCGCGCGTAGCTCGAAAGCGCTTAGAGCGTTCCGATCGAAAAGTAGAATTGAATAGTTTTGCCGTCAGGGCCGATCCCGTGCGCTAGATCCACGGCGATGGGACCTACAGGAGTCGCGTAGCGGAATCCCACCCCCAGCCCATCATGACGGACCTGGGCTTGCGCGGGAAACGGGAAAATCTGCCCACTATCGACGAAAAGCACACCTTTAAACTTATCAAAAATCTCAGCTCCCACCTCAAGACGAAGGTTATAAAACGCCGTTTCACGCGTGGTATTGTTGGGCTTGAACTGGTTGATCGTAAACCCGCGAAGACTGGGCTGGCCGCCCAAAGACAAGTCGCTTGCCAAGCGCGCTTCGGGCAGCGGCTGGCCACTTAGAAGAGACTTTGCGTAGCCTCCGCCCACGTAAGCGGTGAGCGACAGCGGGCCGATAAGCGGCAGATAAAAAGAGTTGCGCGACAAGGCCATCACGAATGAGATGTTGTCATTAGAGAGCAAGGCCGGGTGGGCAAACTCCAGGTTGAGAAGGTGGTAGCTGCCCTTGGTTGGGTTAAAGGGATCGTTTCTGAAATCCAAAATCAAACCGGGTCCCGTCGAACCGATGAGATCGATGTCATCGGGACGTACCTGATTCTGATTCGTGTCATACACCTGTGTATTCGTACGCTCCAGACGGTAGAGACGGTAGCTGACCGTCACCGAGTCCGATAGCTGTTTGGAAACATCCAACTCAAAGCGAGCGCGCGTCTGCACCGTTCTTTCGTTGATGATCGGGTTGAAGGCTGTTTGAAAGCTGTCCAAGCCCAAAGCAGACTTGAGAATCACGGGCAGTTCAAAGGGGTGCGGCGCTACATAGCCAAGCACCGCTGCGTACTCAAGGAAGGGGAAAATACGTGACGTTCCGCTCACGGGTAATCGAATTTCGCCCCGCAGCGAGCCAGAATGGTTTTTCCCAAAAAGGTTACTGTAACCAGCGCCACCAAAGGCCCGCAAACGGAAGAGCGGATCTTCGTAGGTTGCCCCGAAACCAATCTCGGCAAGTCCTGGGGCCAGCTCCCGCAACACCACTTTCAGGTCCTTGGTCGCCGCTCCGTCGCCTTCCGAGACGATGACTTCGACTCTTCCGAACAGCCCGAGTAAAGAGATGGCCTCTTCAGACTCTGCGACGAGCTCCGGGTTGTAGACATCACCGGTTTTCAACCGGACTTCCCGAAGAATGACGTTGCTCTCCGTCTTGCGGTTTCCCTCAACCTCGACTTTGCCAACCCGGTATTGGATACCCTCCTGAATTTCGTAACGAATAACCGCGCTTTCCTGATCCCGGGAGATGCTGACGTCGTCACGGCTTTCGCCAATGATCTTGGCGTCCACGTAGCCTCGTCGTGAGTAGTACTGCAAAATCCTCTGCCGTCCGTCTTTTAAGACTTCCGGGTAAAACGCGTCGCCCACCTTGAAAGGCAAAGCGTCCCACAACTCCTTATTGGAGACTCGACTGTTATTTTCAAACTGAATCGCTGTGATCCGTGTGGGGCTTCCCAGCTCGATGTCAAAAAAGAGTTCAACCCCTTTCTTGTCCTGCGAAAAAATAGCCTTGGGTTCGGAGACGCGGGCATTCAGGTAGCCAAGCCGTTCAATGCGCTTTTGAAACGTGGAACTCGCCGTAGACATCCCTTTTTGCCAGAAAAGCTTTCTCTGGAGAACCCCGGGAGCGCCTTCGTAAAACATCCTCTCCAGGGTATCGTCGCTAAGTACCCGTACCGTCCCGATTTCAGGTTTGTTGCGGTTGAAGTACACATGATCGATGCGGACCTGTGGCCCTTCGGTTACCTTGAGCGTTACGCTTCGGGTATCATCTTTCTCAAGCTGCACCTCTTCCACATCCACCTTGGCAAAGTGGTACCCTACACTCTGGTACTTGGCTTCAATCAGGCGCGCGATGTTGGAGGCCGCATTGAGGCTCGCCAGCACCTCCTCCGACATCAGCTCTCTAAGCTCCACATCATAGAACACTTTGTTTCCGGTGATCGCGTACTGGATGCGGCTGCCCATGCGCAGCACGATATTTACTTCCACCTGGCTACGATCCTCGCTGAATTTAAGCGAGCTTTGATCGATCTTAGACGTGTAATACTTATTGTCCTGAAGGTACTTTTTGATTGCCGCAAGTGACCTATCCAAAGCGCCCTTGCTAAACTGATCCCCTTCTCGCATTTCCATGACATCGCGAATGCGCGGCACCTGCTTGGGAGGCGCACCAATGAGGTTGATCTTGCTGACATAGGCAGCCTCATTGGGAAGGACCTTAATTTCCACATCCGCGTCACTCTGTCCGGGTTGTTCGAGGACGGTGACTTTCACCTGGGCTGAATAGAAACCTCGACGTTCGTAGGCCTTCTTCAGCTGTTCGCGCAACTCGGTCAGAATGCGCAGATCGGTAACGTTGCCCTCTTCGAGGATAAGGTTCGCCCTCGCCTCCTCGACGATCTCAGGATCGATATCGAGGAACTTAATATTTCGGATCTGTCTGAGGCGAGTGCCTCGGAGGGTTACCTTTAGCCTGCCTTTTGCTAGAGCAATATCAACGAAGAGGCTCTGAACTTTTCCCGTCTCCGCCAGCTTTCTTAACCCGTTATCCAGTTCTCCGCGGTCAATGGTTTGTCCTACCCTCAGCCCTAACTCCAATTTCATCTGTTCCAGAAGCTGACCTTCGAAAGATTTAGAAACAATCTCTCCCACGGGAAGGCGGTAGTACTGACTAGGGCGAGGATCGGCCGCGCGCGCCACGACGCTCATCACAAGAAAAAGGAACAGAATGTAGGCGCTGCTACTCAAATTGGAACCGGTACCTAAAATCGAGCCCGTAGGCTTGCGATGTTTGCGTATCTGTACTCCCTCGTGGTTTGTCCACGACAGAGCCGTTGATCGTCACGTTATTGCTCAGAGAGTGCTCAATTTTTACCTCGCGTGTTGGAGTGGAAGCTCCAATGCTATTGGAATAGGAAAGCTTGGTTTTCTCGCCGATTTGTTTTTGGATTTCGACCATGGGCACCGTCACGTCAGTCGCATTGGCAGACGCCGTGGAGCCACTGCTGGTGGACGTATCACTGCTACCGGTGGTCGGAGCCTGCGGGTTGAATTTGATTTCAATTCCCAACTGATCTTCCAGTTTTGATTGAATAGGAACCTCTCCCACCAATGCCGTACCCAAGTCCACGTAGTTGCCTTCCTGGGCCTTGGACGTGACGACTCCCAACACCAAAAGAGAGATGATATCGTTTTCAGAGAGCGCGGGTGAGGCCGTAAAGAGGCGCTTATAGTTATCGGGGGTCCCGAGTACTTTAATCGTGACCTGATACTCTTGCGGGACCTGCGCATTTTGCTCTTTTACAGTGGCCAAACCCGAGATATCAAACCGGGGAGCGATCCGGTTGCCGGATTCAAATCGCACGATTCCGTTTGAAAGGCTGAAGGTCGTTTCTCGGAATAGGATGGATCCACGCAACATTTCCGCTGAGCCAAGAAGTCCGACATCGTTAGAGTCCCCGACGAGATGGAAATCTCCCTTGAACTCCGCATTCATGATGCTAGTGGTCACAAGGAGGTTTCTATCCGCCGAGCACTGCAAGTCAAACTTGAAGGCGGGATCGGAACTCGATCGCAACCCAGGCTCGAAATCAAAGCTACTCAAGCGTCCTTCCACAATGCGGCACTTTCCAGAGAGGAGGTACGGCGTGGAGTTCCCGGTAATCGAAAAATCTCCGGTGTAGCTCATTGAAAGTGAGTTGTAGAGCTTCATCCCGACACGGTTCGCTCGCAATTGCAAATTGGGAATGAGCTGGCGCTTGGGTCCGACTCGAACGTCCCCTTGCACGTTTAAGGTCCCCCCATTGACCAGAGCCTCAAACTTATCCACGCTGATGCGGTTCTGACTGAGACTCAGCTGCACTTGGGCGTTTTGGAACTCGTCGTTTAGGCCCTCTAGGCGCAAGGCCCCATCTTCCAAAACGATATTCCCAAGCAAATCAAACTCCGGCAGCTTGCCTGATATCCGTAACCCCATGGACACCTTGCCGTTACCAAATTCAAGCCCGGGGATAAAAGGCTGTAGGTACTGCAAATCCACTTTTCCATCGAGGCTCGCGCGTATGCGTTCCTCGGGCTGGTACACCAATCCCACCAGCAGTTGTCCGTCGCGCCCAACAAGGTTGAAGCGGTTCACACGAACGGTGCCTTGATCCACTGAGATTTCCAAGGGCTGCCGGTTTCGCATGGGAGTGCCTTTGAGCCCCAGGTTGAGTTCGGAAACGGTCCCTGCCCCCTTCATGTCTTTCCAACTTTCAAACGAGCCGACGACAGAAATCTCCCCCGTCGCGGTCACATCAGTGAACGTGGGAATATCGCGCTTCATCGCAAAGGAAAGTACAGGAGCAAAATCGAAATCCGCAAAGTTTAGCCCCAGCTCCCACTGCTTTTTCGACTTCGCTGACCGCGTCCACCGGCCACGCAACTTATCGCCGCCAAGGGCGCCTGTGATCTCAACGGCTTCACCGCGGGTGCGCAGAGTCAGCAGCGAGTCGGGCAAGGCCGTTCCACGGAAAGTCGCTTTGCTGAGTTGGATTTGGCCATCCCCACGCGGGTACGGATCTACTCCGTCCAGGTGCACACTCCCTACGAGTTCACCGGCGAGCGGGGCTTTTCCCATCACATCCAGCTCTTCCACTCTCAAGCCACGGCTCAGCAGATCGATGGAGGTCTTTTTATCTTCAAACCGTGCCTTCACGTCCAGAGCACCCGAACGTTTGAGAAGGAGTACCTTGTCGAGTTGGATGAAATCGGGACGGTACCTAAGATCGAAGGTCGCGCTCGTCCACATTTCCTGGTACCACTTGAAATTCTTGGCCTGCCCGTTGGCGGTGATATCAATCCCTTGATCATCATGCCCACCTTCCAAGGTGAGTCGGGTGGCGACTTCACCGTCTAAGGGAGGAGTGAAGCCCAGTCTGAGTTTCCTGAAGATTCCGAACAGCTCGTTGGTTTCCATTCGGCGCGCTTCCACGCGGAACTTGTAGTGCGTGTGCTTCTTGAAATCCACGAAACCGCTTCCGCGCACGGACTCAAGCCCTGTGGCCATGTTGATGTCTTCAAAGGACAGCAGCGCATTTTGAAAGTGCGCCAGTCCCTTTACATCGCCGAGAACGATATCGGCCACCTCCGCTTTGCCAATGTCAAAGGACCCGCTGATTTGAAGTTTGCCGTCCTTGACGTCGATTTCGCTGACAATGTTGGCGTCCCCGCCCAAACGAAGCGTAGCGATATGACCCAGCTCGGTAAGAGAAAGATTCTCGGTTCGCACTTTTATCTTCGCGTCGTTGTTGAACCCAACAAAGCCTTCCGTGTGAGCTTTTCCCGCGAGAAGCTCCAATAGGGCTTGGAACTCCATTCTGTCCGGGTGAAAGACGAGTGTGCCGTCGATCGCGCCCTTCTCGAAACCGATAATGTCTTTTACACTCTGAGGGGCCCGTACGGGCTCGTCCAAGACCTTAAACCGAGCCAACTTTCCTTTTATCTTGCTCTCCAGCCTAAAGGGCGACGCGAGAGTCCCTTTGACCTCAAGACCGGCATCAATCTGGAGTCGAACGGGGGTATCTTTGGCCTTCACGCTGGCGAGGATGCCGTCGAGCTGGACAGCATCCAAAGCAAGATTGCCCTCGATATCAAGATTCTCGTTTAGACGAATGTCGACGCGCCTGGATTTGATTTCGCCGCCGCCGTATTTCAGATGCACGGATTTTGCGATGACGTTTTTGTCTTCCAAGTCGAAAAAGAATTCTCCATTGCCGATCTTGTACCCATCCACCACGATGTTCCCGTAGTTGACCTTTCCGGAGCCCGCGTAATTCCCTTTGTTAAGTTGAATGGTACCGGAAGAAACAACGAGGCCTTCCAAACCCGACACGCCGAGCTCAGGAATTTTATTGAGCACGTTCAGCGGAATATTCACTTCGTAGGAAGCGTTGACCGTGTCGGGGCCCTTCTTGTGGAAAGGAAGCGTCGTCATGCCGCGGATATCCAGGAATAGATCCTGCGCTTCCGCAAACGCCCGGTTCAACCGTAAACTCGTAGGCGCGATATCGACGTCGACGTCGATGTTGCGCAACTTCAACGCCAACTCACCGCGGTCGATTTCGATATCTCGCGACTGAAGGCTGACGTTTCTCTGGGTCTCGGTCCGGTTAAGCAAATAGGCAGTTAAGCTCGGCGAGCGAACCCCAAACTGAGGATTCTTGGAGACAACATTGAAGAGCGCGTCCACCACCCCGAGCTTATGGACGACAACCTTGAAGCTACCCCCCTCCATTTCGATGGGCTTTTGCTCCCCTATGAGCCGTTCGATTTTCCGGTAGAGCTTGTCCGCGCGTGGGACGATGACCTTCGGGTTGTACAGCGACGCTTCCTCAATCACGATCTGGCGGTAAATAAGACCGAACGGAGAGAAACGGATCTTCAGCTTGTCGACCGTAACGGGAACATCGAGTGCAATTTCGGCCTGCGGGGTAGTGCTGAGTGTCACGCGATTCAGGTAGATTTTGGGAGAGAAGGCCGAGAACTCGATGCTCTCGATCTCCAAATTAAAACCATACTGGGCGAGCGCTTTGCGGATCTCTTCCAGCACGCGTTGCTGGACCGGGCTACTGCCCAAAGCGAGGTGCACAGCCCAGTACAGGCCAGCCACCACACAAATAAAAATGAATATTCCCTTTCGCATCTACGCAGATCTTTTCATGGATTCGATACGGTTTCCAATACGCTCACGCAAGCTCTTTAGCTCTCGGTAGTCTCCCGCGACTTCCGACAAATGCTCCGCCATTTCCCAGGCATTTCGAATGTCACCCAACCGAAAGTAGAGGTTCGCCAATTTGTAAAGGGACTCTTGTTTTAAGGCCTCGTCGGCCTTTTCCGCCCGCAAACATGTTTTGTATACATCCAAGGCAGCAAGTAAGTCTTCCTTTTGATACAAAATTTCGCCCTTAAGAGTCAGTACTTCCAAGTAATGCGCGTGATCAGGGCCGATGTCCGATAGCTCGTCGAGGGCCACGTCGCTCAGTCCCATCTCGTGGTACGCGACCGCCATGTCCATTTTCGCACGCGTGTCCCCACGCAAAATCTTGGCGGCCCGGCGGCGAAACTCTCCCAGCAACGGGGCAATCTCGTTGCGGTCGTCGGCGATCTCAAACCCCAGCTCGCGCTCCATCGCCGAAATCATGTCGCTCAGGCTTCCTTCACCATTCTCAGACGCCGTAGAGCGTGGAATGTGCCGAGGATCGGTCAGCATCAGCAGAAGTTCCTTTTTGGAAATTTCGCCTTCCTCGTAACGCTGCAAATAGAATAAGCCATCCATCTGGTTATTCCGCTCCAGCGTCTGTCGCAGCATCACGAGCGTCAACTTGCGCTGCCCCCCCGCCTCGAGCGCTTCCAGGAGCGCCTTTTGCGCCCGATCCCATTCGCCCAGCTCGGAGCAGGCGCGCGCAAACCCCAGAAAAGGGGTGCTATCGGTGCGGTCCAGCTTGGTGAGCTGCCCGTAGTATTTTTGCCTGAGATCCGGGTGGTGCTTCAGCCGGGATTCCACCAGGGGCAGGTATTCCCGGGCTTTTTTATGGTGCACCGCCGCCAAGGCGAACTCCTCTGCCGCCATTCCGGCCTCACCCGATTCCCCCAATTGCGCCTTACAGAGAGATTTTTCCAAATAGAGGCGGGGCGCCATGGGGTAGAGCCGGATCGCCCGGTCAATGAGAGGCAAGGCCTGTTCAGGCTTGCCGTGGCGCATTAAGTAGTCGGCAAGCTTGGCATAACGGCGCGACGCGGATTTCACCCGCCCTCGTCGTTCATCAATTTGCGCGTCCTTTAACGCCTTTTTTGGTCGAAACGGCGACATCTAGCAGCCCCCGTCGTCGTTTCGTCAAAGTATTGAATTTACTTTAGTTTTTCTACGTATTCCGCAGTTCGGGTATCGATTTTTAATCGGTCGCCGTTGGACACGTGAAAGGGCACGTTGACGGTAAGACCGGTGTTCAACTGAGCCGGTTTTCCGCCACCGCTCGCGGTGTCGCCCTTGCCTCCGGGCTCGGTGTACTCAACCACCAGCTCCACGAAGTTCGGCACGGCGAGTGCGATCGGTTTTCCGTTGAAGTACAGAACTTCAACTTCGAGGTTTTCGGTCAGATAAAACTTACTCTCGTCGATAACCCCAGGATCGAGGGTCAACTGTTCGAAAGTCTCCATGTCCATGAATTGAAAGTCTTCACGGTCTTTGTAGAGAAACTGCATCTGCTTGTGTTCCAGATCCGGAACTCCGACCTTTTCACCGGACTTAAAAGTGCGCTCCAGCACCGAACCGTTGATCAGGTTCTTTAACTTGGTCCGCACAAAGGCGTTCCCTTTTCCGGGTTTGACGTGCTGAAAGTAAGTGATCTGGTAAGGGGTTTTGTCCAACTCCACGAAAACACCCTTTTTAAATTCCGCAGTAGAAATCATAGCTTGCTAGGTAATCCAAACTCAGTGCGGATGGCAAGTGCAAAGCGGGAAAGCCCTATTGAATTTCGAGGTCCCCATCGCCTTGCTTGGTTTCCTTAAGCTTGCCAAGGATCCCCTGGAGCATTTCGATCTTTTTTCCCCGCTGTGAGTCGTCCAGCTCGACCCCAAGCTTGTTGCGGCAAGCTTCGATCTTGCGATCCAGGTCGGCACGCGGACGCACTTGTCGTATTTTTTCAAAGATGCGGATCGCCCGGTCGAACTGCCCTTGTGCGTAGTAGAGATCGCCGAGGGTCTCTGTCGTAATCTCGCTCTTTTTCTGATTGCTCTCGAAGACTTTGCTTACATGGCCCACGCTAAAGGCGTCGTCATCCGGATCCTCATCTTTAATTCCCAGCAGACGATCCACACTGGAGAGGTTCTTCTCGTCCGTGAAGGGGACCATTTCGATTTTGCCATCTTCACTTAAAACGGGAATCAATTCCGCCTCAAGACGGGTGATGGCAGGCTCCTTTTCCTCTGGAGCTACAAAGCGTGTTTCCGTCATCGCGGTGTCAGAAGCCTCCGCCTCCGCAAAAGCCTCGGCGGTTTCGATTTCTTCTTCTTCGGCCCGGCTCTTCCATTTCTATCGACGATTCCACCAGGGCCGTTTCCTTGAGATCCATCTCAAGCTTTTCACCCGCTCGGCCAGCGCCACGTCACTCGGCGAAAGCAGCAACGCCATCTTGTAACAATGCAGAGCGGACTCGCTGTCATCAAGCGCCTGGTACGTGTCTCCCAAGAGCCGTTGCGCCAGCAAATTCTCGGGGACCTGATCAATAATCTTTTCAAGTTCGAGCTTCGCTTCATTGAACTTTTTCTTGTCCATGTAGCATTTCGCTAGGGCAACTCGCCCCCCGGTAAATTCGGGGTGGTGCTGCAGGCCTTCCATGCAGATAGCGATGGCTTCTTCCACCTTGCCCATTCGTCGGTACGCTTCTGCCAAAGGCGCGAACACGCGGCTCTTCGGATCTTCTTTGTACCTTCGCAGGTATTCCCGAAAGTACGGCGGTTGTCCGTCGTAGATTCTGGATAGGGCGTCACGTATTCGGTTTTGACCGTTGTTTTTATCTGTCATAGTAGGCGCTCGTTTATACAAAGTTACCACCCTTGTGATTCAAAGCCAACGCTAGCGCACCGTCGCACGGGACAAATCGCTCAGTCGACGCTTGACCTGATGCGCCACACCAAGAAGAAAAAACTCGCTCAAACACACTTCCCAACCACTCGGACGAGGCATAGTTACGAGCGCCACTGTGCGCCAAATTTCTAATGAATTTTGGAAATCAAAAAAAGTTTTAACCACGCCTCAGGATTTCAAAGATCGCAGAAGGCAGGAGACACGCAAGTACCGGGGCGAAAAGGCGAGCGGAATGAGAACAGTGACCACGCACAACCAAAGAAAACGTTTGCGAGGATGGCAACCCAGTTGAAACGACAAAAATAAAACGCAGCGAGCGGCGCATCAATAGAACACATCATCGATTGGGTCCAGAGGTACTCCGCAACGCGCGATCGAAAGCGCCGTTCACTGAGGCTCGATTAAACAGTAGCTCATTACCACGCTGAACCCAAAACCCACGGAGTGTAGAAGATCCGGATCCCACAAGATCAGAACGGCGACCGAAGAGGCCAGGCGCTGGACACCCGGCGCCCACAATCCAAATCGTCTCAACAGCCACGCACCTGCCGTTACGATCGCCACTCTTTGCACCGACGGGGCGGCCGCGCTCGTCCAAACAAGAGCGCACAAACCCCGAGCGGAATAGCCTCACGAAGAGCGGGCGCACACCGCGGAGGTAAGAGACGACAGAAGACGCAAAAAAGCACAGCACATAAGATGAGGACGTGTTGACCACTCAAGGCCAAAACGTGCCCCATTCCCCAATCACGGTAGGTCTCTACCACGGCCACATCAAGGCTCCCGCCTCCGCCGTCCAAATGGCCGTTGATAAGCTCCAAAGCGTCGGCCAACGCCCGGGCTCTGTGCGATCCCTCTGCGAACCCGCGTTCGGACTCGCCAAGGAGTGGGGCCAAAGTTAAGCCAACTGCCCGATCCGGATAAGGAAGGGAGGCCGAAAGCGCCCCAACCCGTTTTTCAGTGGAGAACGGCAGCGCATTTTTAAGAGGACCGAAACCTCTTGCCCGTCGTACCGCCAGGGTCCCACGTAGGGAGCGTGAAACCAGATTCGCTCCAGCCGGCGGACTGGGCCCAGAAAAACCCGCGCTTCCGTTAGGCGCCACCCAGGGCTGAGAGCCCCAGCTCCCCCACCACGCGGACCGAACGGCCGCTTGCTTGAAAATCGGCCAATTCCCCACAGAGTAGGCCGTGGGTGCGCTTTTCCTGTTGCCAGCGAGCCAGGGCTGCCAGTACCAAGAAGGCGATAAATAGACGGAGTTGCGGGCGCATTGGGCGCTTAGAACTGCAAAGACGCCGCCCAATCGAGGCCTCTATAAAAAGATGTCCAAAGGCGGAATTTAAGCCCTTGACTATACTCGTTAAAATACACTAGAAATACGAGTTCAAATTGGAGTGAGCATGTACGCGGTCATTCGAACAGGTAGCAAGCAATACAGGGTAGAACCAGGAGTCGAACTCTTGGTCGAAAAGCTGGACGGAATCAAACCCGGCGACAGCTATAACATCGAAGACGTTTTGCTGTTTTCGGACGGTAAAGAGGTCGCAGTTGGTACCCCGCTTGTTCCCGCTTCGGTGCACTGCAAGTGCGTTCAACATGAAAAAGGTCCCAAACTTCGCGGCGTGAAATACCGCCGCCGCAAAAATTACCGGCGCACGTTGGGACACAGACAGCAGTACACACGCCTGTTGGTCGAGAAGCTAGAGAAACGAGGCTAAGCAATGGCACATAAAAAAGCTGGTGGAAGTTCTCGTAACGGACGCGATAGCGCGGGTCAGCGACTCGGAGTAAAACGATTTGGTGGAGAAACCGTCAAGGCGGGAAACATCCTTGTTCGGCAGCGTGGTACGAAGTTTCATCCTGGCAACAACGTTGGAACCGGAAGAGATTGGACGCTTTTTGCGTTGATCCCCGGCATTGTTAAGTTCGAACGCCAGGGGAAAAAGCGGACGCAGATAAGCGTCTACCCGGCCTAAAGACACAACCTAAACAAAAGCAATGGCCTTTGTAGATGAAGTAATAATACGGGTGCAAGCGGGCGCCGGAGGGGACGGTTGCGTCAGCTTCCGAAGGGAAAAGTATATCCCGTTTGGCGGCCCTAACGGCGGTAATGGCGGCAAAGGCGGAGACGTCGTGCTCGTCGCTTCCCGCAATAAGCAGAGCCTGCTTGATTTTAAGTACCAGCCCTTTTTCCGTGCGACTCGTGGAGAACACGGCAAGGGAAAGGACATGGACGGGCGTGGCGGGGACGATCTCCTCATCGAGGTTCCGGTAGGGACGCTCATTTATGAAGCCGAATCGGGGCATCTACTTGCCGATCTCACCGATGAAGCCAAGCCGTTTCTGATTGCGGCCGGTGGGGCCGGAGGCCGCGGGAACAAGACCTTTGTGAGCTCCACTCAACGCGCTCCACGTTTTGCGACACCGGGAAAGTCCGGCGATAGTTTGGAACTTCGAATGGAGTTGCGCTTACTCGCCGATATCGGCCTGGTAGGTCTGCCCAATGCAGGCAAGTCTTCTTTCTTACGCCGCGTTTCGCGTGCTCAGCCCAAAGTTGCGGACTACCCTTTCACCACTCTGGATCCGAATTTAGGCGTGGTGAAACACAAGGATTGCAGTCTTGTATTTGCCGATCTGCCGGGACTCATCGAGGGCGCCCACGAAGGGGCGGGTCTAGGCCACAAATTCTTAAAACACGTGAGCCGCAATCGTATGCTGCTCCATCTTGTAGACGCTTCACAGGACGCCGATCGCATCAAGCGCAGCGTAGAAATCGTCAATACAGAGATTTCCTCCCACGATCCCGAGCTGGGTGAGAGGCCGCAGATGCTTTTGTTCACCAAAGCCGATCTTCTCTCCGAAGCCGATCGCACCATGAAAAGACGCGCTTTGGAGGGCCGGGGCCTAAGCGGCTATTTCGTCAGTAGTCACAGCGGCGAAGGGGTGGGCGATCTACTGGACACGCTCATTGGGCTTTCGGCCCGCTGGAACCAGCCCGAGGTTCCTCTCTCATGAATGCCGTCTTGGGCGGTACGTTTGATCCCATACATGAAGGCCACCTCCACCTCATCCAAACCCTGATCGATCGATACGGTTTCGAAAAGTTCTTCGTGATTCCCGCGGGCCAAAACCCTCTGAAGTCCCAAGCCCCACTAGCGGGGGCGGAGGATCGACTTGAGATGGTCAAGCTCGCCGTCAAAAGTCTGGGGCCACAGGTGCAAGTGCTGGACTGGGAGGTCAAAGCCCCACCGCCCAGCTACACCGTGGACACCTTGGAGCGGCTGCACAAAAACGGCCTGGCACCGCTCACCCTGGTCATGGGAAACGACGTCTATGAAGGTTTTTCGGGATGGCGAGCTCCCGATCGGATTCGGGAACTGGCGCAGCTGCTCGTCGTCAGTCGCACGGAGGTTCCCGACCCTGCGCAGCGAGTGGAGAGCTTTAAATTTGACGCCCTTCCTTATTCCGCGACCGAGTTGCGCGAGCAGCTCTACAACAGCTGGAATAGCGGTGACTTAACCCACCGCCCCAACGGGCTACCAGAGCCTGTCTGGGCGCTCATAAAGAAAAAAAAGCTCTATACCGAATCGCCCACTTGAAAGCCATTCTGAGAGCAGAAGGTGGAGGAGCCAACATGGCAGAAGGTCGAATCAAATATCACCCCTTAACCAAGCCCGGGACCAACCCACGACTGGATCAGATCGTGGGATTTGGAACAGAAGGTAGCCGGTCTGGAGAGTACGTAGATCGCATCAAGCGCATCATGAAGAAACTCAAAGATATCTCCGCACGCATCGATAAACTCGCCAATCAGTATTAGCTGAAGTCCTAAACGGTGGCATACAATTCGTACCTGTGGTAACTGGGGAAGGTGAATCTCCAGTCCGCCATTGTTTTGTTGTCAGGAGGCTTAGATTCCTCCATCGCGCTCGCCCTCACCTTGCGTGAGCAAGCCATCAAATTAGCGTTGCACATCAGCTACGGCCAGAGAGCGGCCCGCAGCGAAGCGCTGCACGCTGCGGCGGTTGCCGAATTTTTGGGTGTGCCCTTCCGCGTTTTGGAGCTTCCTTGGTTTGAAAGTTTCGACAGCGGCCTGCTAGGTACCGCCGAGATCCCGTCTCCGAGCCGGACTGATCTCGACGATCTCAAGACCTCCCAGGAGACCGCCAAAGCCGTATGGGTACCGAACCGAAACGGCATCTTTATTGAGATTGCAGCTGGTTTTGCTGAACAGTACGGCGCAGACAATGTGATCGTCGGCTTTAACCGCGAAGAAGCCGCCACTTTTTCTGACAACTCTGTCGCTTACCTTGAAGCCTTGAATCAGGCGCTTCGCTATTCCACAGCCAACGGCGTACGCGTCGTTTCTCCCACAGCGGAAATGGACAAAGTAGCCATTGTGCAAACCGCTCTGCGCATTAACTTCCCGCTTGAGTTGCTCTGGAGTTGTTACTTCAGCACCGAGAAGATGTGCGGCGCGTGTGAAAGCTGCATGCGCCTCAAGCGAGCTTTGGAAGTTAATAACTCTTCACGTGATGAACTCTTTGCAAACTAAATTTGTAGAAGGCCCCATCCTCTACGATGGCACTCAACTTGCGCCGCATTGGATTTACAAAAACTTCGATCTACTGGGGAACGCGCTGGTCGCCTTTGTGGGTGAGGCCGTGGTCGGCGTAGAGCACATGGTTGATCTGGAAGACGTAAAAAACAATGCGCCCATTTATAGCCCCTCTATGCTTCACTTCATCGGAGAGTGGTTTACAGAGTCCTTTGAGCTGGGCATTGCTTACCAGCACCTTTTCATTCACACCGTCTGCGAACAGTTACGTGCCTTGGGTGCGCCTATCAGGCGAGACGGGGATGACATCTTTGTCGACGACAATAAGCTGAGCGTCTCCATCGCGACGCGATCGGTCGGATCGGTGTTGATGCACACCGGTTTGAATATCCGAACCGAAAACACACCTGTCCCGACCACCGGACTAGAGCGGCTCGGCGTGTCGGTCGCACCGTTTGCTCAGGCGGTTTTAGAGCAGTTCTCACAAGATTACTCCACCTGGCAGAAGGCCAGATTCAAAGTTCTGCCGCGCTAAAGCCAAGAATGTTGGCAAGTTTGGCGGAACCCACTACACTAGGGCGCTTAATAGGAGGCCCCATGAAGAAAGTTCGATTTAGCGTCTTATTGTTGCTCATTGTGGGCAGTTCACTCTGGACCCGCCCGAGTTCCGCACTTTCCCTGGGGCTACAAGGCGGCCTGCACTTAGCAAACGATAGTACGGGCCTCTCCTCCCAGACACGATTCATGTTCGGCGGTAGACTCGAGCTGCCTTTATTCATGAATCTCTTTTTGCAAACAGAACTGAATTATCTGAACTACGGCACCAGCGAATACTTGGGCATTCCCGTGCTGGGAAAGGTGAAGATCGAGGGCCGCGGTTTTAACCCCTATCTTCTGATCGGACCTGAATTCGGATTCAAGGTGTCCGGTAGCTCGCTCTTTAACGGATCGAATTTTTCCATCGACTTCGGGGCGGGAGCAGAGTTCGAGATCGCGCACATGGCGCTGTTCTTTATCGACGGGCGTTACTCGCTCGGGACGACGAACTATCTGGGAAGTGTAAAAACGCGATCCGTTCAAATCCTCGCTGGACTGGCTTTCGGGATCTAGAACCCAGCGCTAGCGCGCTTGAGACAAGGGACTACCGTACCCTCGACCGCTTTGCTGGTTCGCGGGCACGGCCAGATCCATCTTTTTCGGATGCGCCAGCTTGAGGTTTCCCATCAACTTCTCAAACGCCTCCTCCGACTGACCGTCGAAGATACGCGGATTGTGCGCTTTTTCTTCGCCAATGGTCGACTGGGTGTTTCCATTGTAGTCGTGAGCCGGATAGACTAGGGTGTCTTCGGGCAAAACAAAGAGCTTGTCGCAGATACTGTGGTACAGGCGCTTGGCCGAACCTTGCTGAAAATCGGTTCGACCCGTTCCTCGGATAAAAAGGGCGTCTCCCGTAAAAACGCGATCGGCGACGAGGTAACTGAGACAGCCGACAGTGTGGCCTGGAGTCGCCAGCGCCGTCAGAGTCAGCCCGCCCAGTGCCAGGCAGTTCCCATCCCTGAGTTGCAGGGCCGCTCCCGGTACCCCCGCCTCACTTCCCACCCCGAGTTCGCAGCCGGTCGCCTCTTTGAGCCGGTGCGCGCCGGTCACGTGATCGGCATGGACGTGGGTTTCGAGCGCGTAGCGAAGGGTCAATCCCAGCTCAGAGAGCAGTCTCAAATCCCTATCTACCCGCTCAAAAACGGGATCAATCAGGATAGCCTCGCGCGAAACGCGGTCAGCGACCAGGTAGGTATACGTGAACGATTCGTAATCCAACAATTGACGAAATAAAAGCCCGTCGGCCAAAAGCCCTCCCCCAAACCGAAACAGTGAAATCCTCCACTATTCCCGCGGGGCGGTAAAGCCGGGGTGCCCCATGGCAAATACCTTCAATCGGCCCCCAACTGACGATTTTTTTTAGTTTTAATGAGCTATTTTCTCCACGATCCGGGCCACTTCGTATACACTCTCAACTTTGAAAAGGGGACCTACGATGCCAGAAAAAGAAGAACTCCGGAGCGCACTGAGACGACTGCTTCAAAACTACCCAGAATTTATGGTCGCTCAGGGCATCAAAGGAGATTCTTTCACGGTCATGAAGAAACCCGTACCAGGCGCTGACGAAGACGAAGATATCGTCGGAGTCTATACCATTGATGCCTGGAACGATGGCTCGCTTACCGAGGAAGACATCCAGTTAGACATTCAGGAATACTTTAAGTAGTGCCCATTGCCCGATCGGGCTTGCCGCAACTTAAAACCGCATTCTTGCCAAAACGGCGTTGCGCATCGATGACATTGCGCGTAATTTACAGCCTTTATCAAGCGAGAATAAATGCGGCGGCTATCACTCATTCTATTCGTAGTGGGGCTTTGCGGATCGATCTGCCGATCGGCGCGAGCTGAGGGTTTTGTCAGTCCCCTGATTAACCTAATTCTCCTCCCACACGAGCCACCTGATTCGGACGAAGCGGCTCCTTATACAAAGGTTTTTAACCGAGGTGCCTATTTTTACTTTCCCTCGGTTTCAAGTCCGGAGGGCGCGCAGCTTCGTTGGGCAGAACCCGTTGATCCCGATAGCCGTTCACTCTTTGGTAGAGGCCAGATTCTACCGCTGTCACCGAGGCAACGGGCGCGAGCGTTCGAACTTTCCAAACTGCTAGGGAAGGAAGGGGTAACGAGTGCTGAGGATTTTCCGTTCTTAATACCCTACCCACGAAAACCGGGCACGGTCCTGGACAATCCTCACCGCAATACCGATCGCTTCCGCGAAAAAAACGGCGGTGAAATCGGCGCCGCCTGGGTCGCGGTTCGAGTGAACTTGGG
Source organism: Bdellovibrionota bacterium (assembly GCA_041391485.1). GTDB lineage: Bacteria > Bdellovibrionota > FAC87 > UBA2466 > JACKAF01 > JACKAF01. The sequence goes on from JAWKNY010000018.1 coordinate 51,691, forward strand.
AGTGGATGGGATACCCGTAAATAGCAGCCTACTTTTCCAGTACCGGGACGAACGACAGGAAGATAAGACCGCCTACCTTCCGCTGGACTTTGACGTGGAAAAGTTGCCCGTACGCAGCTACCCGCAAATTGACCTCTCCGTGCCGTCGGACTGCTATTTTGGTTTAGACTTGGGCGAGGGGCTGAAAGGGGTACGCGTTTTGGGATTTGCAACTGATGGCGTGTCCATTTTTGTGTCCTATGAGGAACACCTGCGAATGGCTAAGCGAAACCCTGGGCTAGTCAGAGTGTTTCTAGTTCCATTCGCCAGTTTGCGCGCCTTACCCGCCGGATCGGAAGAGCAACGACGCAGCCAATACGACGTCTGGTCCCGGCGGCAGACCACTGAAAATGAAATGCGTCTTTTACACAACATGAGAAGTCCGCTGATCATTCCGGTCCAAGTCCCACGAAACTGGGACGAGACCGCGTTCCATCTTTATCTCGCCGCAACGGCCGAGCGAAACGCTCAAATGCTAATGGGACAGTATAAAGTCTATACCTTCCTTGAGGCGGTTCGCCGCCATTGGAGCACCTGCCGTACGGCGGTGGCCGAGGCGGGTGAGCGTCTGATTAGCGCATTTTTTCGTAAAACAGGGGGTTAAACTGGAGCGGTAGTCAGCTGTCCAATGAGCAAATCTTTCTGCACCCATGCCGACTTTACCCACTCCTTAATGGTGTCGTAGGACTCATCGCTGCGCTCTTGCCCTGGCATCACGCCTTCTGGAAGTTCCAAAGTTTTGACCCGCACTACAACCCGCTTTAGCTTCCCCGAAAAGAGTGCGGAAAAGCTGGTCTCCCCTTCCGGATACACAATTGTTACATCCAAAACTTTCTTGAACTGATCTCCCATCACTTCCATGACCGTTGAGATGCCACCCGCCTTGGGCGGAAGCAAATGAATGAAGGGCGATTTGAGCCTTTTGCGTTTTTCCTCTCTAAAGCGAGTCCCCTCCGCAAAGATGAGTACGGATGTGGGCATGAGGCGGAAGCGCTCGCACCGTTTTCGGGCCGTTACCAAGTCCTGCCCGCGTCGCTCTGGGTGTTTCTTGAGATAGTCCGCCGAGTAGCGGCTCATGAACGGAAAATCCAAGGCCCACCACGAAGGGCCGAGAAACGGGACCCAAAATAGCTGCTTTTTGATGAAAAAACGGATGAAGGGAACCCGGCGATTAAAAACCCTCTCCAGCACCACGATATCCACCCAGCTCTGGTGGTTTGCAAGAAGCAGGTAGGAGGCGTCCGACGAAAGATCCGCATCCACTTCGATGTCCCACTCGATGTCTTGAGTGAGATCCGTAATGATCTCGTTTCCAGTATTCCAGTTCTCAGCAATGCCCGTCAGAAGCCTGGAGCAACGCAGGCGCAAGGGGCCTGGAGGTGTGAGGATCTTTACGAAAGTAAAAACAAAGAGGACGCTGCACCAAAAGACCGTGTTGATCACGAACAAACAAAATGAAATCGGTGCCTTAAAAAAAGGCGGAAGCCACCTTAGCATCACAATTTGTTAGCAGGAAATGGCGAAAGAGTAAAACTCCCGCCTCTCCTGCTAGGACTGTGAGTGGACCAACCTGGGGTGATGGGAGGAGTCTGGTCCCACAGCCGCTTCCAAAACCTCGCGCACCCGCGCCTTCTGCATCCAAACTTTTTCCGAGTTTAGACGCAGGAAAAGCGCCAGGGGCACAAACAAGGCGATCCCTCCGACCGCTGCCATCACAATCGCGCGCCCCGTTGCCGTGACAGGCAACAGTTCCGTTATCCCTAAAACGAACAACACGAAACCGGCACCCATCATAAGGAGGCACATACTCATCCCGATAAAGACCTGGATGTGATTGCGTAACTCTCGCACCCCTACGATATAGGCGCGGGCGATCTGGATTTTCGCCAGCTGTATCCCCCGCGCCTTGTAATGAAGAATGATTGACTGGGCGACCAGTCCGAATAGGTACTTAGACAGAGTAGACATTATTCACCCGAATTACTTGCGAGCTACCAAAAACCCAACAACACAACCCGCGAGTGCGGCCACTCCAATGTACGGCCAGGGCCGATTGTGAGCGTCGCTATTTACCTTCTTCACGGCTTCCTTTACCTCTTCGCTGCCCGCGTGCCCTACTCTGTTGGCAAACGACACAACGGTGTTTCCCATTCTTTTCAGTTCGGGTTCCACTGATTCAAACGTCTCTCTTAAATTTTGAAATTTATCGGTAACCAAGGCTCTCACCTCTTCTTTCTGATCGGCTGCGGCCTCTTCCAAAATCTTCAAGGCTTCACTCAGCTTGTCGGTGTTGAAGGCCACCGAACCATTAGAACCACTGTCTTTCTTTGTTTCTGAACTCTTCATCTATTTCCTCCTGATGAGCTAAATTTTTTGAAACACCCCTAGTAAATGCAAATTCGATTCCAATTTAACGCACCGGTAAATAGCCCTAAATACCCACTTTTCCTGTCTCCAAAACGTTACACATGTCTCCCGCCTGCCTCGATTTGGGACGTTTTAGGGTGGTCAAATATGCCCCATCGCGGCGACCCAGGCGGGATTCCGCGTGGCACGCAATTTGTAAATACCAAATGCGTGTAAGCAGTAAGGAAGATGGAAGGGTCTAATTAGGCCCCAAGTTCAAGGAGGACTTCAATGAATAAGATTTCACAAACAGCTTTAAGCTTAGTAGCGGGCACCGCCGTTCTAGCGGGTTGCTCCAGTTTGCCTGACAAGGCACCCATGGAGTTCAGCCAAGCCCAGACCGAGATCAACGCGGGGTACGATGAGGACGTGGATGATTTTTTCCAAAGACCATGGAACGTGCTTCCAGTAGTCTCGATACCGCGATCTCACAATTCGAAGAATCCGACAAGTATGTCGACCCGACCGCCAAAGCAGCCAAGCAAGCAGAAGCTACTGGCGAGGCTGAAAAGGCCGAACGTCTGGCTTCCAATGCGAGAGAGGCGATGAGGAAAATGCGCAGCTGGGACGCCGAGATTCAGGGTTTTAACGACGATAAAGCGGCTGCGACTCGACTAAAGGAAATTGACATTACCCTGAATGACATCGGTCCCGTCGCCAACAGAAACAACTCTCAGAATCAGGGCAACCAACAAGGTGCCAATCGGGAAAGCGCCGAGCTACCGGAAGCGACAACACAAACGGTAGCGCACTTCCGCACTAATAGCGCGAAACTTACGGGCAACAGCCGCCGCAACATTCGGGAGGTAGCCAACGTGTTGAGCACCCACCCGAATCTGCGCGCCGAAGTTCTCGGGTATGCGGATGCCCGAGGGCCGGTTGAGCTGAACAAGAAGCTCGCCACCCAGCGGTCGCAGGCCGTAGCGAACGAGTTAAAGGCCATGGGCGTCGCGGACAATCGAGTTTCGATTCGCCCGCTTGGAGAGCAGTATTCCCTCGAAGAGAAAGCGGGTGCAGGGAGCTTACAATTAGACCGCAAGGTCGATGTCCGACTCTATGATCCGGCACAAGCCGCGGAATAGGTCGAACAGAGCGCAGCGGTGCAGGAGCCGCTGCGCTTTTTTTTACCCTCCTAGCGATTTACCGGCCAATCTGATAGAAACTCCCTTCGTCCATACAGAGATCGAATGAGCAAAGCTTTTACCAAAGAGAACTCCGATCAGGAGAATGAGGAGCCGGAAAATACCGCTTCTCCCCTTCCCAAAGGGGCCCCAAACTACATCACCCCTGGGGGTTTGCGCGCGCTGGAGAAAGAACTGGACGAGTTGACCCGGATCGAAAGGCCCAAAGTCGTTGAAACCGTTGCCTGGGCAGCCTCTCTCGGCGACCGCTCGGAAAACGCCGATTACATCTACGGAAAAAAGCGCCTGAAAGAGATCGACAGGCGCATTCGTTTTCTCAGCAAGAAACTCGACAACGCAGAAGTAGTGGATCCGGAGAAACGTGAGCCCGTCCCCCAGGTCTTTTTGGAGCTACCGTTCTCGTTCAAGACGAAGAGGAACAGCAACGCACCTACCACATTGTGGGTATCGACGAGACCGACGCCAATCGGGGCAAGGTGAGCTGGATCTCTCCGATCGGAAGGGCGCTTCTCAAGTCCAAAGTCGGCGACGTCGTTACCGTCAAAACTCCGGGGGCGAGGTAGACCTGAAGTCCTCAGCGTCGAATACAAAGCCATCGACTGATCCGAAGCCGCACATCTAAACGTTTATTATTGACTTTAGACTGGACGTCAAGCCACACTGATATTTATCTATGAGTGATAGCAGCACTTTGTGGTGCGTGGACGTGTATGCGGTAGAACCGGATGGGGAAACCACCTACATGAAAAGCATTTACTACCGGAGACGAGAAGCGGCAATGGCGCGCGCGATTGAGGTCAACGCGCAGAAAGGCCTAACCGCCGTCATCGGATCCTCAAACTTTGACGTAGCAGACTCGAAAATCGAATTTGCCGATCAAGAAAAGCCGGCTAAGGGGCGCTGATCGATCGCCCACTTGTCCCAGACTTTGCCGCTTCCGGAAAAAAATCATCCCGCCACTGCTGAAGCTGCAAATCCATTAACTTCCACATGATCTCGGCTTCGGAGATTTGATAGATCTGGATCATTTTTCTGAGAACAAAGGTCGGCACGGGAGCCATTCCACGCTCAATATTGGAGATGGACTGCGCGGAGGTAAGCTTCACGGATTTTGCCACGGCCAACTGAGTCAGGCCGGCTTGGACGCGCTTCTCTCTCAAATATTGTCCCAGTTCCTTACGACGCTCGCTATTAATGTTCATTTTTCACTCTCACTGCTGACAAAGAGAACACAAAGGCGGGGATACCGCCACCCGCCGAGTAAAGAGGCGAGATAAAATTGTGTTCGACCCAAAAAGTGCGGTTTTCGGAAGAAAAGACTTCCTTCACTAGGTGCGTTTCCTGCTTCACCGGTACGCTCCCTTTGAGCTTGCCGGCCAGTACTTCGGCGGTAAGCCCATAAAGTTCCAAGTTCAGGTGTTTATGGCGCTCGAATAGCTCGGGCCATTGATACGAAAAAACGTGATCCAGCGGGTAGCTGCAAAGCTCCAGAAACCGAAGGTTGCGGTAAATCTGCAGGTACGAGTCGGTGTAGACTTCGATGACGTCCTGGTTATTGAGCCGGTTGAAGAGATCGGAGCTGGGCCGCAGACCCAACCGCTTCAGGATATTCCAAAAAATCTTGAAATCGGAATCGCCCAGGTCCCCGCCTTCTTCCAAGGCCTCTAAGCAGGCCTGGTAGTAGGTGACAAAGGCGTCAAGAATCTGCTTCTGCTGCGCCTGCGGAAGCTCACGGAACTTCTCGAGGGGGCGGACCGGATCGTAGGGCTTTAAGTGGTAGCCCTCGCGCTTTGCCAGCGCACAAAAAGATTCCAATAAATCCCCCATCCGCTGCCAGTATTGGCGAGGCGCCAGCGGCTTTTCAGAATGCAGGGCATTTACGTGTTCCATGGAAACACTTGCTAACACGCCGCTGGAGTCTGCGTCAATACGATCTGTTTAGCGTCCTAAGTACAAGGAACCCATGGCATTTTGCTAGTGGCCGAAGGCGACCACGGCGAGATTTGGTGCGGGGCAAAGACCGGGCGCGCCAGAAGCTTTTTCACGCCTCCACCTTGCAGAACAGAATAAATAATATATATTTATCTATGGCACAGAAAGCCCGCTTCAAACAGCGGCTCTCCCTTAAAACGACTCTGGCACCCTCTATTTAAAGGAATCACCGTGGACCTGTCTGCTCTTCAACTGCTTCTTATGCCGGGAAAGGTGTTCGAGGCGGAGCGCCTCACCCCGGAGTATGAATCCCTCTACCGTTTCTGGAAGCGCTTTTGGTCCAAGGTCTATGCGGAAGTTCATAGCGAAGACCATTTCAACCTGGACGACTTTTCAAGACAGGACGTCATCTGTACCGTCCTCTACCGTGGGAATATCGCGGGCTGTCTCTGCCATTCCTACTTTGGTGTCAACCGCGAGTCCGCAAAAGATCACAGCTATTTCCGCTTCTTTTCCCCGTACTTCTTAAAAACCCTGGAGCAGCACAAGATCCATGTCGTGCAGACCTTTGAGTTCTTGAGTATCGACCCCCTGTGGCGCCAACGGAACACGCACCTCGCTCTAGCCGAGATCCTAATTGGTTGCGGTCTTAAGGTACTCCAGCAGTCCTTCGCCGATGCGGCAATCGCCATTGCTCGGCGAGACGTGAACGTCCACGGAAAAGCTCATAAAATGGGTTACTGGAGCGTAGAGGAGGAAATCGTGAAGCGAAACTTCTCCTGCGATACGATCGTCTGCCTACGTGACGGCGTCAAACCTCACCCCGATGCAGCAACCCTCCAAATTACAGAACAGCTTTGGGAACAACGGCTGAACTGCACAGCTTTTTCGGCCTTGGACACGGACCAAAGCGACGCTTCTTACAACAAACTCAACGCATGGAGACAGGCCAGATGAACAACCTAACAGACTTCAAAAAATACAGCGATTCCTGTCTAGAGGCCCTCGCCAAGGAGGTCGAAGCGTTTCCGTGGGACAACTCTTTCGCTTACGCTCATTGGTTGGCGCAGACCTTTTACTACGTTTCCCACTCCACCCGTCTTCTCGCTCTGGGAGCTTCGAGGTTTCCCGTTTCAGAAGATGTTTTCCACCAGAGATTTCTTGCTCATGCTGGAGAAGAAAAAAAACACGAGTTTCTCGCGCTTGCCGATCTGAAAACGATGGGAATGGAAATTGACACCTTGCCGGAGTTTGCCGCCACTCGCTCCTTTTACCAAGTCCAGTATTATTGGATAGAACACGTTAGCCCCAAGGCCTTCTACGGTTACATCGTAATGCTAGAGGGGCTGGCCGTCGCAAAAGCGCGGTGGATTGAAAACGCTGTTAAGCCCAACTACCAACAAAATGTAACGCGTTTCTTGAAAGTGCACGCGAACGAAGACCCCGGCCACCTGGACAACGCACACGCGTTTATCTCGAAGCTACCCGAGGTTGAGAAAAAACGTATTCTCTCCAACTTTGAGCAGAGCTTGCAGCTTTACTCCGCCATGCTTCGCCAATGCCAAGCCGCTGCGCAATCGGGAGCGCTGAAGAAAAGCGCCTAATCTCCCCAAAAGGTACGCGGTTACTTTTGAGGACGGTTTCCTCAAAAGTAACCGCGTACCTACTGAGGAAGGCGTGGGGTATAATAAAACTCCATGGCCCCGGGCGATCGACTCCGACAACTAGATCCCATCGACGCCGACATACGCGGCGGACGGGGGAAACAAGCGCAGGCCGCGCTGCAACAATGCCTGGCGGAGGGCGTCAACCGAGAGGACTCTGCCGCCTTTGCCGCCTTGGCGCGCCGGGTAAGTCTCCACACAGAGGCGATTAAGCTTCTCAACCCAATCGTTCGACCCACGGGCAAAGCCGATTACGCCGCAACCGATGCGGAAAAGGCGGAGTACGCCGCTAACCTCACCTACATCGGGGCCCACAGCGAAGCGGTCGATCTTCTCACCAAAATAAAGACTGAGAAAACTCCCACCGCGCTTCTTTACCATGCGTTTGCGTTATTCGCCCAGTGGAACTACACCGATGCGATTCCACTGCTGGAAAAATACGTGGGGCATCCCGAAATTCGTGGTTACTGGTCGATCGTCGGCAAAGTAAACCTCGTCGCCGCTTTGGTCTACGAGCGCCACACCCTGAAAGCAGACTTTTTGCTCCGTCAACTTCTGCACAACACGAGCCTTACGACGTCGACTTTCTTGTACGGAAATTGCCTTGAGCTTGCCGCTCAAAACTTTATCCACCAGAAGCTTTGGACTAAAGCTGAACAATTTTTGAATGAGGCCGCGGGAGTCTTATCAGCCACAGGGACATGGTACGACTTCTATGTGCGCAAATGGAAAGCGATCTTGGATCTACTTCGCAAAGGAGAACCGGCCCTCCCTCTACTCGACGCCGTACGCCTTGAGGCTCGTGAATTACGCCATTGGGAAACAATCCGTGACTGCGATCGCTTTGAAGCTCTGACCATGGAGCGCGAAGCCCTCCTTCTTAAGCTTCATTTCGGAACCCCTTTTGAAGCGTTTAAAACTCGCCTTCTGGGAGACGCTGCTTGGTACGACGCCGCTAAACTGCCGTCGGCCTATAGCTGGCAGCTCCAATCGGTACCAGCCGAAAGCGAGTATAGTTTTTTCAATGATCCCGGCAAGACATTCGCAAGTGGTGAACTCATCCACCGGACTCTGGTAACCCTTTGCTCGGACTTGTACCGACCTTTGCGTGTTGCCACACTCTTCCACGACCTTTTTCCGCAAGAGTATTACAACCCGCGCGTTTCACCCAAGCGGGTTCATGAAGCGATACGACGCGTACGGAAATGGCTCAAGGAAGCCAAAACCAATCTGGAAGTCCAGGAATCAGAAGGGCAGTACTGGCTCACCAGTGAAGGACCTGCGTGCGTGAATCTGGTGCGCGAAATCGCCCGTACTCAAGAAGACGCTCGCCTTTCGCAACTGCAGGAAGCCTTTGCAGATCAAAGCTTCTCCGCAAAGCAGGCCGCGGAGATTCTGGGTGTGAGCGCCCGCACGGTGGCACGTCTTCTCGAACAGCCTATCTCAGAAGGACTCATCCAAACGGAAGGCGAGGGACGCGCCAAACGATACCGCTTCTCTACCAGTACAGCGTCCGCAGCGTAAACTAATCAGTGAAAAAAGGAAAAAACCACGGGTAGTCTTCCCGCGGCACACCGGGCTGGCTGTACTCACTGGCCAAGGTATAGGCCATGACGGGCGGGTTGCCAGGATTCCCCGGAACACAATAATACCCACGCGCCTGATCCTGAATGTCCGAACGTATGGGATAGATGTTGTCCAGCAATTCCACACACCATGAGTTCGCGGGCAAATTCATCGGTAAAATATTTACTGTAGAATTGTATTCAAAATAGAGGTTGCTCGGCAGGACCTCTAGGTTGATGCGCCAACTCGCATTAATGGAATTCGGTGTACAAAGAAAATCGTAGATAGAGTACCCAAAGTACCGAAGATTCGTGCACACGCCGTCCGCTCCCGATGGGCCACTAAACGCATCGTCCAAATACTTGAATGTAACCCCGGGCACGTCGGCGCAGTAGGTTCCCGGTCCAGCACCAATGCACGAAGAGGTTTCCGGTAGCTGCGGTACGGGATTACCGGTACAACCGTATTCGCTGTTTTTGACCATCCCGCCGGCCCCGAGGCGATCGGGGTAATGAGTCAAGAGTGGCACCGTTCCGATAAGCCTAGGATCTCTAGCGTTCACCGGTATCCCGTATGTTCCCTCAAGATCGATATTGCTATCACAACGTCTGTACTCGTTTTTATAAGCGTCGCTCAAATAAAAGTCGTAACGCGTAATCGTGTACTGCCCCAGAACCGGAACCGTGCGAGCCACTCGGAAGGCGGCGCCATCCACGGCCCTAAGGGTGCACAGTCCCGCCCCAGAAATTCTAGGCAACTGGGTTAACACCGGAAGACTGAGATCATTTGCCAGTGTGGGGACTTGCGTCCTAAGTTCATCGAAACTCAGGTAGCGGCAGAAGCTCCCAGCACCCAAACTCGCATGGAAATAGCGGCCCGCGTGCTTGAAGGGGCCCTCGACCGGGGAGCCCAAGGGCACCTTGGGTATCACGGTTGTGGCGTAGTGATAAAATGTACCCTGCTGGAAACCGTCCACAATGGCTACGCGCAGATCGTAAACCGAATTGGCCGTTGCAGAAAAATCGAGTAAGTAGTTGCGTGCAGAAATGGCTCCTGCAAAAAGGTCCCCACCTGTCAGTACGCGTTCAGCTACCTTAGCCACATCCGATCCGTTCAGCGTTTTCCAAACTTCAAGACGAACCATTGGAAGGTTCTCAGTGAGGCTTCCGTTTGCCAAAAGCGTAAAGGCGGCGGTGTGCGCACCCGCAGCAAGGCCATTCACTTGCAGCCCTCGGCTCACCACGGTAGGAGTTGTCACGTTACCAACGCGCCAACTTGCGTTCTCTGTTTCATAGCCGGCATCGTGCGTGGGATAGTCCCAAGACGCAAGAAACGTCTGAGAGCCTGCTACCCCTTCGTATCGAACGCCCAGAACTTCGAGGACCGCTCTCTGCTGCCAGTAAACACCAGCACCGAACTCCGAACCTGGCGGAACATGAACGTATACAGAGAATTCCTGAAACTCATTTGGGCTATGAAACTCCTGACGCCGGATCGCCCGGTGCGCAGGGCCGGCCCATAGATCGGCTACTACTTCGTTATCTAAAGTGTTGTTATCGACCCGCAGGTAGAACGTAACGCTTTTTAACCCTCCCACGGGATCCGTATAGATGGGACCTCCAAAAAGACTTCCCCACCCGTCCCCTGCCTCAGCAATTCAACCACGACCACAGGCGCTGGCCCTACCCGTCTGGTGAACGGGTGAATAGGCCGCGTAAAAAACACGTGCATCCGACTGAGAAACAAGAATCTCAGGACAGTTCGGATCAAAAGGAGAAATAACGGCTGAAACAAGCGTCAACGCGGCTCCCGCTCGATCCGCAAGCGCATGACCGACGAACGGTCCGTAGGTGTCGAAATCTTTTAGCCAAGTCCCTAGGTTGGAATCCGCCTTGTGCAACATCTCATGTCCGAGCAGAGCCATCATGCGGGCTTCGGAGTACTGACGCACTATCGGAGAATACAGGTAGATGTTTCCTGACGGACCAAGGGCGGTTTTCCCAGCAACACTTTCCCCATTGCCGTTTCTCATGAATGCGGCATCTTCCGACGCCTCCAGCCGGTCCATCATCGCCGGAAGCATCCCCTCTAGCGACGAGACGCTGGAATGTAGAAAAGCGACAAGGAAGTTGCGCTGCTCAACCGTGAGAGAGGCGACGGAATCGCACAATAGCCTATCGACTCCAGAGGGGCAGACTCCGTTCGGAACGGTAGCCAGAACGTCGGCATGTTGCCCTTGCCGAAGGGCCGTTACCACAAATTGAAGCCTGGCCATGGCCAGATACGCCGAGTCGGGAACGCCCGACAGCAGCCCCGACCCGTCTCGTAGGGACATCGTACAGGCACTCAAAGTGCCTAGCAGACAAAGATAGATCAGACGCGATCTCACGGGTTTCTCCTCGGTACATAGAACGGTTCGAACCAATACGTCCGCCCGCCGGCTAATGCTAACCGGTAACGAAGCTGTGCATTGGCGTTGGCGGTGCAAAGAAAATACCGACCGTACAACGGTGAATTGTGGTCGGGAATTTCTGTGCAGTAATGCTCTTCTGGCAACTGCAAAGGTGTGTACACGGCAAACCAGTTTTGCATCCAGCTATACTCGTGACCGATTTTGCCGCAGAAACGGTAGTAGCGGCCGTAGTACAGTGAGCCAATGCCCCCACCACTCGGCGGAGAATTGTACATCGTAAAGCAGCCTGCCGGAATAGTTCCCCCGGAGAGCACGTCAACAAATTCGCTACTGGGACCACATAAAACGCTTTGCTCGTTCGGGATCGTCTGGCAATGGTTTGCCGAACCGAAAGCTGGATATTCCTGACAGCGGCCGGTGTTTGCAATTCCACGCGGGAATCGCAGAAGCGGGAGCGAAGCCGTAAAGGGATCCGCAAACTCATCATTTAGGTCAAGCGCGGGATCGAGGTGCAAAGCATAAGTCTCGCAATATTGCCCCTGTCCCAGATCTCGAAAGTACCCAACCTGAAGATCGTTGAGTCGTTTTCGGAACGCTTTCCCGGGATGGGTCGTGTCGCAAAGTCCCCCATCATACAAAAACGGAAGTTGGTTGCGCTGAACGACCGAGGGATCCGCAGGCTCCTTCTCGCGCACAAACCGAAACTCAGCGGAATCGACGTACCTACAATAAGTTCCGTTCGCAACATTCGCCGTAAAGTACATCCAGTTGGAGCTCGTCACTGAAAAACGAAAGTCCCAGAGCCCACTGCCCGTATCTGATTGGCTCCAAGTGGAAGTGTCAGGGATCACAGCAATAGCGTGGAGACGCACCTTGACAGAATCGCCCCGTCCCTCTTCGTTTAAGTACGACAGCTCAAACTGGGTAACACTCCCTCTTAAGGGAAGAAGCACAGTGAGTATTTCGTTTTTGCCCGAGAACTCGTCAATGCGCACAATCCGTGTATCCGACTGCGAGGCGTCATACGCGGTTCTGATACGCAATACCTCGCCGTTCAAAAACTCTGCGGAAGAGTCAAAAGAAACGAACACAGCAAGCTTCGCGGCGCCTTGAAAGGATTCCGACGAGGCCGAAAAGAGCGAGGAGGTCTCTACAACGTTCCATTCCATTGCACGCTCGTTACTGAGCGACACTCCTCCAAACTCTGAGCCGTAGCCTCCAACTGTCGAATCGATGTGGTTGGGATACACCGCAAAGCCACCAAGAACACCCTCAAGGAGCGTCCCCAGATAAAACACCCGCAGCGCTGCGGAAATACGCCGCACCCGAAAACTCAACTTCGAATGGTTCGCCTGAAGGTCAAAATAGAGTCCGAATTTCTTGTACTGCAGGTTCTCAAACTCGGAGTGTTTGACCACTCGGCTTGCAATCACGCTATTTGTAAGCGAATCGAACACATCAATCGCAACCACCGCGGAATCCATTTCTGTCCCTGCCAGAGTGCGATCGATCGCTAAACTAAAGTTTGCCTGATACAGTCCACGTCCTGCCCCTTCAAATTTCGGTCCGAGCGTGGCACTTCCTATTTCCCAAGCGCGCGCACAAGTCGCCACGTCGGTGCCCCCCACCTGCTCCTCCAAACTGCGTTCCGATCCGTAGAAGACCCAGGAATGAGATTGGGGAGAGGTCAATTCCGGGCAATCATTGAGCTGGCGATAGACCTGAAGCAGCCAGCCGATCCCAAGGAGGCGGCTGTAGTCTTTCCCTAAAAACAAAGAGTAGTAGGTGTAGTTGTGAACGTAGTCCTGAGAAAGCGGATAGCCATTGGAGGAAAAGGCGGAATTAGGCTTCACTTTATTAAAAGCGCGCTGCGCGAGAAGTACGATGAGTTCCTGAGCGCTGATCTGCTCCAAACGATCGTCTCGGATCTGAATCGCTCCGCCGGGGCCATACTCGGTTTGCGCATTAAGCTCTTGGCCCTGCTCATCGACGAGCGAGTGGCTTACGAGTTCGAAGAGGTGCTCATTGTCGCGAAGGAGCAACGCATCCAGAGCATCCGAGGACGCTAGGAGATGGCTTCGCAAGAATATCACTTCAGGTTCACTTAGATTTGCAATGGCCTGACAGTACCGAGTCGAGACACCGGAAGGGCAAACGTTGTTTTCTAAACGAAACAACACGTCGGTCGGGAGATTCTGCAAAACCAAACGCATTTGCTCCGTTTTGGATCGAAGCAGGGAGAGCAAGGGGTCCCCGCCGCCATACCCACTCGCGTTTCCGAAAGTTTTGAATTTGAGACAAGCGGGCGCCGAAGCCAAAACACCGGCAAGAAAAATGGCTTTCAAAAAGAATCGCAAACGTCCCCCAAAATCGATGCGCTGAGAATCCCCTAAAATGCAGGTAAAGGCTCGGAACTAATATGGAATCTACCTATATTATACGCCGCGCCACGCCGAGGGCACAACCGTTAGGATCCTCACAGGGCGGGCACCTAAGTTTCGACAATCCCAAGGCTTTTGAGGTCGAAAAACGCGTTTTAATGAGCTGTCATTTGGATAGGCACTAGTAGGTGAAAAAACTGCGGTGCCACAGTTCGGTTCCGTCGAGCGAAAAGCTCAGCTGGTAGTCCTGGGTGGTGCAGAGGTACGCCCGCGCCTCACTCCGGGATGTGAGAGCTATGCGCGGATCCACAAACTCCACGCAGTGTTTTTGTTCGGGCAAATCCAGCGGTTGAACGGCAAGAGCAACCTGGGGTGGCATCCAGGAGGCCATAAAATCAGGAAGGTTGAGCTGCCAACTTGCCCCCATATCCACATTGGAACAAAGGTAGCTGCCACTTGACTCATTAAAATGCCGGAGCAACGTACAGTGCGGAAACTCCGCAAGCGCCGGGGGCGAAGCGGACTGCACATGGATCAGATTCACACCCGGGTCAGCGGAACAGACCTTTGAAGGAAGGGTAGCGCTGGCGGAAGGCGTGCCGGTCGGCGGTTCGATCGTCGCACACCGTTCGGCGGGAGGGGGCTCCGGGACCGGCTCGCCCGTGCAATACACTCCCGGCTTTTCCACCTGGCCCTTCACGCGCATCGGGAAAAATTGTATCGCTGGTATATCCTGCTCCGCTCTGGGATCCCGCGGCGGAAAGTTCGTAAGTCCGTAAGGCACCAGATCAAAAACACTGTTGCAGCTGCTAAATTCGCCCGAGGTATTCAGTGAACGGTAAGCACGACGCGCATGCTGATAGAAAGGAGAGTATAAGCCATCAGCGCCTAAAATTGTCGATCCGTACGCTTTGAAAAATGTAGTGGTCTGCGGAATGAGTCGACACAACCCTCCACCGACCATGGCCGGTAGCTCGGCGACTTCGGGCATGGCGGACGCTTCCTGAACAGACGGGTTGAGTAGACGCAACTCATCAAAGGTCAGATAACGGCAGAAGCTTCCTTGAGCTGGGTTTCCCTGGTAATAGCGCCCATCAAACTTAAACGGCCCAGCTATGGGGGCACCCAGGGTTCCGGAATTCACGACCGCTACCGACACCTGGCTGTGGGCGCTAATCGCTCCCAAGAGTCGCACGCGCAAGTCATACATCTTATTAGCCTCAGGGACGAACGACAGCTTAAAGACTTTCAGCTCCGATGCCCCTCCACGGCTGAGTTCAATACCGCTAATCTCTCTCATCGCTACGCGCGCGACATCATACTCGCCGGCGTAGTCCGGCAGCACCACATGCTCCCAAATTTCTAGCGCGATCAAAGGAGTAGAAGTTGGAACGTTGTCGGGCGTACCGGTGAGTGTGTAATAAACATCCTGGCGTACCGCGGGCAGATCCGTAAGGTTCAAACCAAACTTCACGTACGTAGTCCCGGCGTTAAATGCTAGGGAATCAGCTTCCAAAGCGCCCGCGATGGTAGTGGACGGGCGCACCGCGGCCGCAATAAGGCGCGGATAGTCCCAATCCGCTGTGAACGTTCGCGAACCCGCAACGCCCTCAAGTTTCACCCCGAGGTATTCCAGTCTGGAGTTGCGTTTCCAATCCACTGTAAAATCCACCACGGCCGCAAGAGGGAAATCTACCGGGACCACAAAACTCTGGTATGTATTGGCCCTAGTGAAATCCGATCGCCGAATGGGAACGTAGGACAGCGTTCTTCCGTCCCCCTGCACTCTCAGTTCCGCAATTACTCCGTCATCGAGTGCAATCGAGTCAATTTTCAGATAGAAGTTCGCAAAGTGAAGTCCCGTTCGGAGTTTGAGCGATCTCCCGTAGGTGAATCGTCCAGCAGCGTCGGGGGCACTACCGACCCAAGACCTTCCGCACTCGCCTAACTTTCCCGTTTGGTGCGACGGGGCGTGGGCCGCGTAAAACACGCGATCGGTGGGTTGCGACGCCAGAATTTCCGGACAGCCCGTCTCCATGGGAAAGAGTGTTGAGGATAAAACCGCAAGGGCGCTTCCGGCGTGAGCCCCCAGCTCAGTGCCCGAAGCAAAAGGGCCGTAGCTACTATTGTCGTCCAGCCAGTCTGAGAGAAGAGAGGGCGACTTATAAAGCATCTCATGCACAATGAGCGCCATAAGGCGCGGAACCGAATAGCTCCTAAGCTCCGGCGCAAAGAGATAAATAGCGCCGTGAGGCCCACGGGCTGTCCGCGATGGCCGCACACCACGCACGCCAGACATAAAACCGGCGTCCATGTTGAGTTCGAGCCGGCTTGGCTTTTCCTGCGCAAAGGTCCGAAGTCCCGGCAAGGCAGACATCACAAACTGCGTCAGGTATTCCCGCTGCGCAGAGGACAAATCGCTGTTCATGGAACAAAGAAGTGAATCGACTCCCGCGGGGCACCGCCCTCCCGGAACCGTACCGAGCATTTCTGAGCCGGATCCACTTTCCAGGGCGGCAGCAACCTGGTCGATGCGCGCAAGAGCCAAAGCCATGTTGGCATCCAAGTCGGCGTAGCCGTCGCGCTTTGACACCAGCGTGCAATTGCAGAGCAGCACAAGTAACGCGCCTTTGATTCCTATGTTAATTACTGTTCTCATTGCTAATAAGTGTAAAAGCTTTCATACCAAGTCTTACCCATGTCGGGAGTAAAGCTGATTCCCGGATTCTCCGCTTCCGCGAGACACAGGTACGTACGGGCCCGGTTCTGTGTGAAATAGGGAATATAATAGTCGACAATCTCAAAGCACCAACGTTGCACCGGCAGGTGGACAAAGTCATAGACCTCAAACTCCCGCGTTTCGGGAACCCACAAGTCGTACGGGTTTCCGGATTCGCCAAAGGCGCTTGGAATGTACAGGTTCTGATTCAGCGCCGCCGCCCAATACTGAAGGTCTGAATTCACCGAGAGCTCCCACACATTGCTATTCTTAAAATAGTTGATCGATACGGTGTAGGTGCCTAAAGGATTGAGACCGGCCGTATTAATTCCAAATTGCAGACTCCCTCCGGGGGAACAGATCCGCGGCTGCCCCTCCTCACTCTCGTCGGGCGTCTTGAATACGCTGCAATCGGTTTCCAAGTTTGGACGTTCTTGCAAAACAAAGCCGGTGCAACTCAGCGTGTCCTCGAAAGTTCCGGCAAGCCGTTCCGGATAATGGGAGAGAACCGGCGAAAAATCGTTCTCACGTGGATCACGAAACTCGATTTGCATGAGTCCGAGTTGTTTGAGATCCAATCGGCTAAGACAGCGTCGCACTTTCTTGTTCGCCACATCGGCAACATAGTAAGTTGTCTTTTCCAGACCCGGTTGGTAACCGTACTCTACCGGCGTGACCGTCTTAAAAAAACTGCCGTCCACCGGTCTCAATTCACACAACCCCCCCCCCGCGAGATCGGGCAGACTGTTGAGTACCGGAAGACCGAGATCGTTGGTGAGAGCCGGGTTTTCGTAACGTACTTCCTCAAAACTCAAGTAACGGCAGAAGGCGCCATTTGCAAGATCCGTGCGGTAGTGCCGTCCCGCGTGCTTGAACACCCCTTCCACTGGATCCACAAGCCCACTTTGGGGATAGATTGCGGTTGCCGTGTGCAGCACGGAATCCACTCCTTCGACAACACGCAGACGAAAATCGTAATTCTTGTTTGCCTGCGCGGTGAAACCCACGGCATAGGGACGGATGGAATCAAACTGGAAGCTGAGTTCGCCGCTCGATAGAGTGCGACTTGCGATTAGACTGACATCCTGCCACTGCCCGCCCGAAATCTGGCGCTCCCATATCTCCAAGTTGAGGGACGGGGCAGTTGCCACATTCCCTTGAACTTCCAGAAAGAAGACAACTTGCTGCGGCCCTGCGTTGACACCGGTTAGGTTAAGGCCACGTTTAAGACTTTGGTTGCTAACGGGCGCTTCCACTAGGTACGAGCCAGGTACCGGGCCCGCCACACCCGGAGTCACCACTTCGTGGTAATCCCAGTCGGCTAAAAAGCTTCTGGCCCCGCGCACTCCTTCAACTTTTACGCCCAAGATCTCCAACGCCGCTCCGCCTTTGGAGTGCATTTCAAAGGAAAGCCGCGCATCCAGAGGCGCGTCGACTAGAAGAGCTTG
The DNA here is from genome assembly GCA_041391485.1 of Bdellovibrionota bacterium. Classification (GTDB taxonomy): domain Bacteria; phylum Bdellovibrionota; class FAC87; order UBA2466; family JACKAF01; genus JACKAF01. The sequence continues at coordinate 69,401 of JAWKNY010000018.1, forward strand.
TGACTCAAACTCATTTGCCGTCGAAAAATCCGAACGCCGCAGCAACCTGTGGGAGAGGGATCGGTTCCCTTCGCGTACGATGAGATCGGCAACCACCTCGTTTCCGACCAGATTATCAACTCTCGCCACAAACTCCACCAACTTAAGACCGCTTGCAAAGCGACGAGTGTGGCCGCCGACGAGTTTACCTGCAGGATCCCCGGCCTCGATTTTCCAGGATCTTCCGCAAATCCCGGGTCCACCAACTTCATGCTCCGGCGCGTAAGCCGCATAAAAGACCTTCCCATCGATATGGGAGACGAGGATCTCGGGGCAGTCTCGATCCAACGGATCAAGAGTGGCGGAAAGAACCGTCAAGGCAGCCCCTGCTCTATCCGCTAGATCCCTCCCCGAAGCAAAGGGACCATAAGAGGAAAAATCCGTCAGCCATTCACTCAGGTTACTTTCCGCTTTATGCAACAGTTCATGCGTAATCAGCACCATCATGCGGGCAATGGAATACTGCTGGGTTTCCGGCGTGTACACGTAGATGCTTCCGAGCGGGCCGTACTTCGTCTTTCCAACTACGGCTTCCCCTCTCTCGTTCTTCATGAAATCCTTATCGATGGAGGCCTCAAGCCGGTGAGGTTTTTCGGCGCTCATTGCAATCAGAGAAGAGGCAGCAGATTTTAGGAAGGCCACTAGATACGTCCGCTGCTGATCGGTCATCTGGTTGAGCGAGTCACAAAGAAGCTGATCCACTCCTGGCGGGCACACTCCGTTTGGAACAACACCAATTCGGTCTTCAATCTCTTCGTTATTCAGTACCAAAGCGGTACTCTGGACTCGCGAGAGCACATTGCTCACCATTGCGGGCAGACCAAAGAGCCCGGCTCCCTGCTTGGAAATGAGCGAGCACCCGGTAAGCAGAAGCGAAGCTATAATGTACCTAAACATCTTCATGTTAATCTCTAAATGGAACCTGGAAGGGTTCTCCTATTGTTGAGTACTCTTTTAAGTACCGAATGTGGGCACCATCCGGCGTACATAAATAAAACCTCTCACGAACTTGGGGCGCGTAGCCCAAAAACTCCGTGCAAAAATGCCCCTCCGGGAGCCTTAAAGGCTCGTCCACGTCTTCCCACGTCTGGTGCCAGCTATAACTTCCGGCGGCATGACAAAAGCGCAGCGTTGCATCGTTGAGAAGCACCGACTCCGCACCGCCGTTTGGATTGGGAGTAAAGAGCGAAAGACACTGGATTGCGCTCCCAAAATCCCTAGAGTTCTGCACTTCAAAGAACCCTCTTTCGGAAGCCCCGCACACTTCCGCTACGGGCGAGCTGCCGGGAAACTGTGAAGGCACGGGCGCACATGTTTGAGGTGTTTCGGCCTCCGGAAAATCATCGCACCGACCGGAATAGGTCGAGTGGCGTGGACGCACTTCGGGAATAAACTGTAATGAAGGTTCCCAGAGCTCATTGCGTAGATCCACCTGGGGATCGATTGCAAGGGCGTGGGTTCTACAGTAGTTCTGATCCTCCTGGACACGGTAGTAATTAAAACGCTGGTTGGTGAGAGTTGATTGTTTGAACAAAGCCCCTGGTCTCAGGGGGGTCTGGCACAGTCCCCCATGGTAAAGGTACGGTAGAGTCGTTGTTCGGTGACTAACGGTAGGATCCTCGCTGGAGCCTAGGTACCACGTGACTTTCTTACCCGTTAAGAAATTGAATTCCAAAGGAGAAAGATAGCGACAGTAAGAACCGAGCGGGACGTTCGCTTCATAGTAGGTGCGGCTATTATTTCCTGTCATGTGGGTTGCACCCATCTCGTACGAAAAATGATAAACGCCGGAACCGGTATCCGCCTGATTGAAACGGGAGAGGTCTGAAACAATCGCGACGCGATGGAGGACAATACTCACGTGCATCGAGTAGTCTCTGTCCTCGTAGTTTACGAAAAAGCGACGATCGAGATACCCAGAGCCAGGAGCCGGCGTCTCAAAGGGAACCTCGATGGCGCTAATGACGCCGGGCCCTGCCAGGTCCTCAAAGTTGATCTGCTTACCAGCGCCTAAGCCCGCACCTGGTTCAATCGAAAGAAAAGGACCTGTTAAGTTCTCTATCTCAGAAGTATACGAAACAAAGAAAATGGCTTTGGCAGGCCCCTCGTGCAGGGTTCTTGTGCCAATACTAAAAAGATCACCCAAGACAGTACCCGGCCACTCCAGCTCCAAACCTGATTCGGACACCTGACCGTTCTGGAAGCCGGATTCGAGGCCCGGATAAAAGACCTGCCCCCCGATGACGCCCTCAACCAAGGTTCCAAGATAACTGAGTTCGTGCGAGTCGTTGAGACGCGTCACTCGAAAATCCAGCTCACTTGTTTCCGCGTTTTCAAAGTACATTTCGAAAAGCTCAAAGTCGGCTGACTTGAAATCACTGTGGCGGAGTCGACGCTGGACTTTTACTTTTCCGCTTAGGCGATCAAAGACATCGATGAGAGCCATGTCCGAGTCTTCCTGCCCCGTTTGCAGAAGACTGTCTACGTGTAAGCTAAATACCGCCTTGTGCAAACCAATGGGAACCGCGCGGGTAGCCGGGCCATGAGTGTACCCCCCAACATCCCAGGCCAGTTGGCACGTGGCATTGGGTGCTCCTTCTTCATGCGAGCCAACTGTGCGGTCGATTGCGTAAAAACTCAGGAACGGCTCAGCGGAGAAGTGAGTTCAATACAGTCGCCCTGCACATAGCTCACCAGCGCCAGCCAACCCACACCGAGTAAGTAGCTAAGACGTTTGCCCTCAAAACCCAAGGGGTAAGTCTCGTAGTCTCGAATGTAATCACGAGGAAGGAGTTCACCGTTTGAAGAAAAAGCTGTGTCGGGTAACACTTTGTTGAAGGCACGCTGACCGAGTGCCACAGTGACCTCAGCGGGAATAAGCTTGGCGATCGCTTCTTCGTTCACTTGCAAAGCACCAGCAGGACCATACTCCGTTCGAACGGCAAGCGTCTCTCCCCGTTCATCTTTTAACGTAGAGTCGATGAGCTGAAAGAGCAGCTCCGCGTCGCGGGAAGAAACTGAACCAATCTATCTGCACTGGCAATGAAGTGACTGCGGAGATAAGCGCGCTGGTCCTCGGACAAGTTCAGTAAGTCCGCGCAGTAATTGTTGCGCAGCCACGCGGGGCAGGAGTTGTTTTGGAGCACAAATAAGATATTGCGATCCTCGCCGTCACGAATTCTTTCGGCCGCTCGCTTTAGGATCTCGGCTTTGGCTTTCAAGATCGCCAGAATGGGATGGCCGCCACCGTAGCCGGTCGCATTTCCCAAGGTCTTGAACTTGAAGCAGCCGTTAGTGGAAAGTACGACTGCCAAAAGCAAGGCAAGTTTTAGAACGAACGAACGCAAACGTCCCCCAATTAGTCTTGCGCGCGGAAGGTCAATTACCCCTATGAAATGATGCGGAAACTCTCTCATTATTATACATAGCGTCATCCGCTTGGACAACTGTCAGGATTGTGGCGGATGCAAACTCTAAGCACCTGGAATTACGATTATTTTCTGCGGCACAATCGCTTCTTTTTTGCCCTGTATAGCGCGCTTACAGCTCCCGCTTCTTAGGTGTCAAAAGTAGATAGGCACCTTTTGATACCGAAACGAAAAAACCCGGGACTTCCTGCCGATCGGGGCGGCAGAAAGTCCCGGGTTTTGGTGACCTTAGCTATTTTTTACTGTCCCGAGACGTACACACCCTCGGAAAGTTTCTTCGAAAGCATTGAAGTCTCCAATCGATGCTAGATTGAAGAGATCGAGTAACCGGACGCGCGGGCCACCGCCTTTGAGCGCTCCCGTCATGATGTCCAGAATCCAGTCGTTGTTGAGAAACATTGCCCTTGTGGAAACGTTTCCGTTGAAGTTTCCGTAAGGAACAAAGTTGAATACCGGAACCATCTGGTTGTTCTCGACTTTGAACGCGATCACTCGACCGGCATTTCCGGTCAGGACGCGCCCGTTGGCGGACGTCGGATCGAAGTACCCGAAGCCAACGGTGACGCCACTGCGATCGGACTGGCTTCCAGCGTACTGATCCGCAAGAACCGTGGTGTCGGCGATATTGAAGATGCGCACCCGAGGGGCACCGCCTTCACCGGCTCCGGCGATGATGTCGGGGTGGCCGTCGCCATTGACGTCGCCGCACGCAACGCGCGCACCTACCGTAGAGCTTTGCTCAAAGGCATAGAAGGGCTCGCGGAAGTTTGTTCCATCGGCCTTTTTAATCGAAATGTGAGCCGCACCGCCTTCACCGGCACCGAAGACAAGCTCCGCTTTTTGGTCATTGTCCAAATCGCAGGCAGCGACGTAGAGACCCGTGCGAAGGCTCGCCGTGTACCCTGCATTGAACTCTCGGATGAGCTGCATGTCAGGCCCATGGTAAATTTTCACTTTAGGCTCGGCTTCGCCAGGACCTGGAACCACCGCGATGTCCAGCACGTTATCGCCGTTAAAGTCTGCGACCGCAACACGCGCGCCACCACGGAAATTCTCAGGCTGCGTGAAGAACTGATTGAGCTGGTTTAGCCGCGGGTACCAGTAGCGAACAATAGCGCCACCGCCGTCACCCGGAGTGAAAGCCGTCAAACGCTCGTACGCTTTTCCGCGAAGCAAAATCTTCACGTCGTTCCACTGCGTGGAGCCCTCAGAGCGCCAGCGCGCGTTTAGAGCCTGTTCATAACTTCCGGGCGCTGTGGGCGCGAAAGTGAAACGGATCAAGCAAGGACCCGGAATGTGACAGAGCACACCATTCACTTGGAAGGGAGCCGCAACATCCGTATCAATCTTAAAGTAGCCCATCTTCCCACCGTTATTGAGAAAGACGAAGAAGCTGTTAAGCGGGTTCATGCCTGCGGGGATATTGCTCCAATCAATAATGGAGTCATAGTGAACGCCGTTCACGGTTCCTTGCACACCTTGAACAACGATGTTCGCAGGCTGGCTGGACGGATTGATCGGCGGTGTCGGAATCCCGTTGTCCACCGCGGCTTCCGCGTCCTGATTGTTGTTGGCTACGACGTCGGTTTGACCGTCCGGTTGCCCGTCACCATCCAGATCCACTTCAAAGTCTGGCCAGTTGGGACCGTTCGCCGCGCTAAACCCGCCAAAAT
>JAWKNY010000019.1:0-71049 GCA_041391485.1 Bdellovibrionota bacterium
CACTCAATTCCATGCTAAAATACTCAAATGAGGGCTTTTGTACTGTTGTGTCTGATTTCGGTCGTGTCCGCCCCTTTGAAAGCGGAAGAGAGCTTCCCGGCTCCCGCGTTAGGCACTGAAAAGAAAACTACCAAGACGCCGGTGGATACGCCGGACGTACCTTATATTGCTTCGCTCGACACCTACGGAAGCGATCGCATCAGCGAGCCCGTGGTGCGCAAGGTTCTAGGAAAAGAACTCGATGAGTGGTTGAAAAAGGGCGTCACAGGCGATCCTTCTGCCGTAGCCCTTCAAAAAACAATCACAAAGAAGCTAAACGACAAATTCAAGTTTGAGTTCATTCAATGGTCCATCATGCAGTACCTGCAGCCGGGCGATCTGGCCATACGCGTGACTCTGGATGTCGTCGAACCGCAAGACAAAAAACGACGGATGCCTTTTCTGCCCGATCCGAAGGAAACTCCCGTGGATCCCGCAGGCCTCATCAAGAAGTGGCAGGACTACCAGGCGACCGCGCTTGAGCTAGGCAATAAGGGCGAACTGGATTCCGTGGAGATCAAGTGCCCGGGAGCGCTTCATTGTTTGTTTGGGCACATGCACCCCAAACTCAAACCCTTCGGCGAGTACTTTACCCGCGAAGTGAATCGAAATTTAGCACCGCTCACAGCGGTCTTGCAGAAACACAAGGACGGTGACAGCCGTGGTGCCGCCGCTTTCCTGCTCGCGTACCATAAGGATGGCGCAAAGGTCGTGGATCTGCTCGTGGATCGAATCCACGATCCGGATTCCTTGGTGCGCAACAACGCGCTACGCGTGCTGGGCGACATCGCTGAGTTTCACCCGAACTTCAAGATTCCGGTGCAGCCCGTCGCTGAGGCGCTGGACTTTCCGCTCGTAACGGATCGCTCCAAAGCCCTCTTTGTATTGTACGCGCTAGCCGAAAGCGACGAACGCGCCCAAAAAGTCGCCACCGATCACGCAAGCGCCCTGCTTTCGCTGCTCCGATCCGAGCAGCCCAATCAATCCGGTGTGGCCTACGCCATCCTGCGGCGCATCTCAGGAAAAAACTTCGCCCCCACCGAGTACGACAAGTGGAAGGGCTGGTACAACCGCCTCCCCGCCCAGCAAAAGAAGAACTAGAGCGCCTTTCCAGTCTCCTCCTTCGCGTGACATTCTCGTGACACATCACGGCCAGGTTTGGTTATATTGGGAGAATGCCGATCCACGCGTGGGGAACAGATTTTAATCGCAGCGACCCGGAGTTCAGAAAACACCTTTTTCTGGCAGAAGAGTCGCGCGCCGATCGAATTCGAGAAATCCTCCACCTCGGCTTCCGGGATCTGTACTACGTACACACTTGTAACCGCGTCGAGTTCTACACGACGGCCCGAAACCACTTCGAGGACAGCCGGCCGCCAGCTTTCTTTTGCTACGCTATCTGGGTCTCCGGATCAGAGCTTATAAGGGCTACGCTGGTAAGGAAATCAGCCGTCCGGCATCTTGCCTGCGTCGCCTATGTTCCTTGAATCATGGTGGTGGGCGAACCGCAGATCAACGGGCAAATGAAAATGCTCTGGCCTGACGCTCGATCAAGATCTTCCCCGCTCAGTGCCCCCATGCAGAGGGCCTTGCAGCTCGCTTTCCAAACAGCCAAGGAAGTACGCACGGTAACCTGAATTCGGTGAGAAACCTCTCGGTAGCCAACTGGGGTTGCAGCGCTTTCGTTCGCTGGAATCAGAAAAAGAGCTGAATCCGTTGCGGTGGCCGGACGAAGTTCCATCAACCGCATCGTCATCCGTTAAGTTGAAGGAGAATTACCCAGCACGGAACTTTGGGTGAAATCCGTAACCCGGATGCGGCCAGCGCACACGAAGAGAGCCAAGGAGTGGAATGTGTGGGCCTGACACCTTTCTCGAAGCTCCGAAGAGTTTTGACTACTCTGTTCACAGCCACTTCTAGCCCCGAACCTATTTTTGGGCTAAGGAGTTTTAATCGCGTCTCAGACGACCCCGGCAGTGCTTTTGACGGCTCAGCCCTCGGACATCTGCGCCGACTGCGTACCGACACCATAAGCTGTTGTCTATGGACGATCCGCGCAAGTAGCTGATGAAAACAAGAAGCTGCGAATGACCGAGATTCTGCGTGCTGAACCATCATTGAACAAGCGCTTCACCGTTTTTACTTAGAACAAAAGAAACCCCACTGCTGAGAGATTTCAGCACCGTGGAACCCGAAGTCCGGTGGCTCGCTCCATGAGGAACGGCAGGAATTGAAAAATGGGTCCCCGCCGAATCCTTTCCAAAATTTGAGAAGTGGGCGCGCTCTCTCGTTAAGAAACACCTCCATCTTCGCGCGAACACTAAGAGGCATCCTCCGGGAAGCCGCCGCGGCGGAAAGTCAGAGTTTTTAGTCAAATGCGTTACCGTTTGGGAACCCGGCAAAGCGACCTGGCCCTGACTCGGTCCAAATGGGTGCAGAGCCGACTGGAACTCCCTGGGAATCCTCTGCGATCTCGTTCCCATCGTCAGCAAAGGGGATCAGGATCAAAAAACCGCTCTGTATGAGGCCGAAGCCAGTGAGCCGGGCTGGTTCACAAAACAACTCGAGCTCGCCTTGCTGGACGGGACCATCGATCTGGCCGTGCATTCACTCAAAGATTTGCCCACTCTGCAACCGGAGGGTCTCCGACTTGCGTGCATCCCCGAACGGCGAAACCCTGCCGATTGTCTGCTCATCCACCCGGAGGCTTGGGAAAAGGGCGAACCTTTGCCGCTTCAAAAGGGCGCTCGGGTGGGGACCAGTTCTCTACGCCGGGAAGCACTTCTGCTCTCGGAACGTCCGGATCTGAAAGTTCTCCCCATCCGCGGCAACCTACCGACGCGCCTCACGAAGCTGCGCAGGCGGGAGTTTGACGCCGTCGTCTTTGCCGAGGCAGGACTCGAGCGCTTGGCACCCGATCTTCACGATCTGCGCCGTGCCGCGCTGGAGCCCACCCACTTTGTACCAGCCCCCGGCCAAGGCGCCCTGGGCGTAGAAATCCGCACGGACGCCCCGTCCGAGCTTCAGGCGGCGCTAGGCCGACTCCACCTGGAGCAGGCTGCCCGGGAAACCCGCCTGGAGCGCCAGATCTTGCGTGAACTCGAAGGCGGTTGCACACTGCCCTTGGGCGTTCTCTGTCGCCAGCAGGGAGCGGCGTTAAAAGTCGTGGCTTTTCTGGGAAAAAAACTGGAAAACCAAGCTGGGCGCAGCTGGACGGGCTTTGAGCGCTTTGACATTTCGGGCTCGGATGAACAATATCTTGTCGCCGAGACGCTGAAGTATTTTCGCAAGGGAACATGAGCGAACCGCTAAAAATCCTGGTCACCGGAGAAGAAACGCTGAGAACGCGTTTGTCGACCCACGTCGGGAAGAGGCCCCTAGAGTGGACCATCTTGCCTGTACTGGAGTTTGAGCGCCTACCGGTCCCTGAGCCCGTCTTTGAGTCGTTGGGCGACTACGATTGGCTCGTCTTCACGAGCCCTCGGGCCGTACATTTTTGGAGCGAAGCCCTGCTGGAAGCGGGCACGGAGATGGGACCCGAAGCACGGATTGCTTGCATGGGGCCTAGAACCGCAGAAGTCGCCGCCGCTGACGGCTACACGCCCGACTTCGTGCCGACCACCCCAGGTACCGAGGGATTTGTCGAAGAATTCACAGCGCTCGATCTCAGAGGGCGCAAGGTGCTCGTCCCGCAGCCCGAGACGGGACGAGGCGAGCTGTGCGATCCGCTTGCCGCCAAAGGCGCCCTTGTCACCACTATCCCGCTCTACCGAACTTCCACCCGTAAAGAAGTGCGGTGGACAGCGCCGACCCCCATTTCCGCGATGGACTACTTCGTCTTTACCAGTCCCAGCTCGGTTCGGGCGGTGGTCTCCCAGTTCAAGCTGGATCGCAAGCGGCCCGTCGCCTGTTTAGGAGAGTACACGGCCGCAGCGCTACGCGGAGAAGGTTTTGCGAACCCGCATTGTTTATCCGGAGCCAAATTCGAAAGCATCAAAGACTGGATTGGAGAAAAGCTATGCTAAAGCCGTTCGTCGATAGACCTCGTCGTTTGCGCCGTAACGCGCTCATTCGCGATATGGTTCATGAAGTGGAGCTCAATCTGTCGCACTTGGTGCAGCCCTATTTTTTATCCACGCAAAAAGACTCCGACGCCAAAGAAAGCATGTCCCAGTTCTCGGGAGTTTACCGGTGGGGAATCGACTCTCTTTCGCGTGAACTAGAAGCGCAAATTGATCGGGGTCTTTCTCGTTTTCTCCTTTTTGGTACGACCACCGAGAAGGATGCCACGGGTAGTGCGGCGGCAGCCCAAAACGCGCACGTCACTGAGGCCATCGCGAGTTTGAAGAAGCGTTTTGGAAATGCGGCTCTTTTGTTCTCGGATATTTGCCTATGCCCTTACACGGATCACGGCCACTGCGGCGTACTCCAAGGCGATTCCATCGAGAACGACACCTCCATTGATTTGCTCTGCCGAATGGCGCTTGCGCACGCCGAAGCGGGGGTAGACTTTGTGGCCCCTTCAGACATGATGGATGGCCGGGTGGGTGCCATCCGAAAGATCCTCGATCAAAAACAATTTTCTGACGTCGGTATTTTAGCGTACACCGCCAAATACCTTTCGAGCTACTACGGCCCCTTTCGCGAAGCTTTGGACTCGGCTCCCCAGAAAGGGGATCGATCGAGCTACCAGATGGATTACCGCAATCAGCGCGAGGCCCTGCGAGAGCTGCAGCTCGATTTGGCGGAGGGCGCCGACATCGTGATGGTCAAACCGGCCCTTCCCTATCTCGATATCCTTTCCCTTTTTGCCAAACACAGCACGGTCCCTGTGGCGGCCTACAGCGTAAGCGGCGAATACCAGATGGTACAGCTCGCCGCCAAAGCCGGAATCGCCGACGCCAAAAGTCTGGCCTTGGAGAATCTGACAGCCATCCGCCGCGCAGGAGCCGACATTATTCTTACTTACTTCGCAGCGGAGATTGCTGAGAAAGGCTGGCTACGATGACCCACTCCGAACAATGGTACCAACGCGCTTTGAAAGTCACCCCGGGAGGCGTGCACTCGCCGGTTCGCAGCCTAAAAAATGTGGACGCGCAGCCCATCTTCTTCTCCTATGGCGAAGGGGCGTACCTGCACGATGTCGACGGCAAAAGCTATGTGGACTTCTGCATGTCCTTCGGTCCGCACATTCTTGGACATTGCCCCGAAGTCGTTACGCGCGCCCTTAGGGAACAGGTCGGAAAAGCGCTCAGCTTCGGTGCTTGCCACCCGATGGAAGTGGAGCTCTCCGAACGCATTCTAAAGAGCTACCCGTTTCTGCAGAAAGTCCGCTTGGTCAATAGCGGTACGGAAGCGGTGATGACCGCCCTTCGAACCGCTCGCGCGTTTACCGGGAAACACAAGGTAATCAAATTTGATGGCTGCTACCACGGCCACAGCGACAGCTTATTGTCCAAAGCCGGAAGTGGCGTTGCCGCACTGAATGAGGCCACCTCTTTGGGCGTGACCCCCTCTCAGGTGAGCGACACGCTCACGGCGGACTTTGACGATCTCGAAGGCCTTTCCGCTCTATTGGAAAAGTGGAAGGGTGAAGTGGCAGCGGTGGTGCTGGAACCCGTTCCGGCGAACAACGGCCTTCACGTCCCCGAGCGCAAGCACCTTAAAGCGATCGTCGAATTGGCAAAAAAACACGAGGCACTCGTCATCTTTGATGAGGTGATTTCAGGTTTTCGCCTCAGTCTGTCGGGGGCCAGCGGCTACTATGATTTTACGCCGGATATCGTCACGCTAGGGAAGATCATCGGCGGCGGACTACCACTGGCCGCCGTTGCCGGACGCGCCGAGATTTTGGATCAGCTGGCTCCGCTGGGCGGCGCTTACCAGGCAGGTACGCTCTCGGGCAACCCGCTTGCCACAGCGGCGGGCGCGGCGGTTTTGACTGAACTTCAGCAAAACCCGCCTTATCAAAAACTGGAGTCCGCGACCAACGACTTTGCCGACGCGCTAGAGCGATTGCTTAGCCCATTTGGCATGAGCGTCCCGCGGGTGGCCTCCATCTTCTGGTTGCAGGCGACAGAAGGAAACCATTTCCCGCCCACTATCGGCGAGAAAGAACGCGCTCTCTACGCAGAAGTGTTCCGCAAAGCCCTTGCGGCCGGGGTTTACTTGCCGCCGTCTCCTTATGAAGTGGGTTTCCTTTCAACGGCTCACGTCGGCAAAGCTGTCGACCTTGCGCTGGAAAAGTTGGAGAAATGCTTGAAGTAAAACACAAGCGGTGGTTGCGCCTTTTTGCCTTAGTGGCTGCGCTGGTCCTGGCACAAGTAGTGTGGTGGAACGTCGTGTTCATGAGCAGCGTGCATAACATCGAAGTCCTGCGCACCGAAATGCTCGGCTATAAGAATCAGCTCGGGCTTGCCGCCGACAGCACACCCGAGTCCATTGCCGAATCCGCGCACAAGCAACGAACGATGTTTGTGTCCGAGTCCATCTTTTTCATGATGCTTACGTGCTTGGCCATTTATCTACTTTACCGTGCTCTGAAGGCAGAAGAACGATCGCGTGAGATCCAAAAGAACTTTATCGAGATTGTTAGCCATGAATCCAAGACGCCGCTCACGGCCCTCAAACTTCGGCTGGAATCGCTCCAGGAATTCGGCGATTCGGCGGAAACCAAGCGCGAAGCCTTGCTGTCCCTTGATGAAGTACGGCGCCTCACGTCCCTTTTTGACAAGATCATGAACTTGAATCGCTTCGAGCGGCGCGCGTTTTCGTTCGAGCCCATCAGTATCTCTGATTTGGTGGAGTCGGTAGCGCACCGAGTGGAACCTTTGCTCCGCGCCAAAGCCATTGAGCTTGAGACCGATCTCGACCCCAAGGCCGTCGTAAGCGGAGACGCCGACAGTTTGCAGAATTCCATTCAAAGCCTGGTCGAGAATTCGATTCTATACAATGACAAGCCGGACAAGAAAATTCGCATCTCCGTCCAACGCGATTCCGGTGGAACCACCCGGCTGGATATAGACGACAATGGGCCGGGTATACCTGCGCAAGATAGCCCGCACATCTTCGAGCGTTTTTACCGTGGCCGCTCCGGCCGCCGCGTTCCCGGAACGGGGCTTGGGCTTTTTACCGCAAAATTTATTGTGGAGGCCCACGCCGGCTCCTTGAAACTCATGCCCTCAGGTCTTGGCGGGACCCATTTTCAAATTGAGCTGCCAAGGGGGAACGTATGAGCGCGTTGATTTGCTTTGTTGAAGACGAGCCGACTATTTCCCAGTTTGTATCCGACAGGCTTCAGCGTGAAGGCTACCAAGTCTCCGCTTACCGATCGGCGGAGGAGGCCATGATCGTCGAACGCAGCTGGGATCTGTACATTTTAGACATCATGCTTGAGGGAGACATCTCTGGGCTTCAGATGTGTGCGTATTTACGAGAACGCGAACCCAATATCCCTATTTTGATGCTCTCAGCCCTCTCCGAGGCTACCAACCGCATCGAAGGCCTGCGCGTCGGTGCGGACGACTACCTCACCAAACCCTTTGAGATGGAAGAGCTTCTGCTTCGGGTTTCCGCCATGCTACGCCGCCGCGGCTGGTATGGGACTCTGCCCGACGACTCCGCCGTTTATCGTTGGAAGGACAAATGGGTAGACTTCAGAAAGTTTGAGGCAGGCCGTGGACGGAAGAAGTTCACCCTTACCCAGAAAGAATGCATGCTCATGAAGCTTCTCATTGAAAAAAAGGGGGAAGTGGTCACCCGCAGCGAAATCCTAGACAAAGTCTGGGGATACAATGTATTCCCGAGTTCACGCACCGTAGATAATTTCATCCTACGGCTGAGAAAGTATTTTGAATCGAATCCCGGAGAGCCCAACAGCATCCATGCAGTCCGTGGGCTCGGCTACAAATTTACCCCGGAGGCCCTATGAAACCCGACATTATTCGACATCTAGAAGGCGAGTCCTTGGGGCGTTTCCCCGTTTGGATGATGCGACAAGCAGGCCGGTACCTCCAAAGCTATAGGGACATCCGCAAGGAGAACTCCTTTTGGGAGATGGTCAGTCGGCCCGAAGTGGCGGCGAAAGTCAGCTTGCTTCCACTGGAGGTTCTGGATGTGGACGCGGTGATTTTCTTCTCAGACATTCTTACCCTGCCCTACGGACTTGGCGTGCCGGTAGAGCTACAAGAGGGTATCGGACCCGTACTTCAAACTCCCCTGCGATCGGAGAAGGATTTCGCAACCTTCCAAAGTTTTGATCCCGCTCGCCATACCGGATTTGTGGGTGAGGCCCTAACGACCATCCGCGAGAGTCTGCACCCCTCCAAAGCGCTTTTTGGGTTTGCAGGAGCGCCCTGGACGGTCGCCAGTTACCTGATCGAAGGCCGCTCCAGCCGCGAGTTCAGGCACCTGCTCGGCTGGATGCAGAAAGATCCCAAGAGCCTCACGCGGGTACTGGAGACGTTGGCCGGAGCCACGACGAGCTATCTGGAATACCAGGTGCGATCCGGTGCGCACGCCATCCAGCTTTTTGATACCTGGGCGAGCGTGTTGCCCCTGAACTTCTACGAGGAGTTTTATTTGCCCGTTGTGAACGGAATTTTCGAAAAACTCGCACCGCTGGGAGTGCCGCGCATTTACTATTTCAAGCAAGCGGCGCATTTAGTACCTGCAGTTGCCAAACTGCAGGCAGACATTCTGAGTGTGGATAGCAATCTCTCCCTGCCACAGTGGTCCGCTCTTTTTGAAAATCAATTCTCGTTGCAGGGCAATTTGGATCCCACGACACTACTGCAAGAAGAAAGCACCGTACGGTTGAAGACCCGTGAACTTGTGCGACAAGCTCGGGAACTCACCAAACCGGCGATTCTCAACCTGGGGCATGGAATTCTAAAAGATGTTCCGGTGGCAAACGCCAAGGCTTTCGTGGACGAAGCCCGCACGTTATGGGTCTAAGACTATGGATTTGAAGACGCTATTTATGAAGTACAGCCGGCCGGGTCCGCGCTACACTTCCTACCCAACCGCCCCCCATTGGAGTGACGAAATTGGAGTCGAAACTTACAAGGAAACGCTACGCACCTCGGATCCTTCGGTGCCTCTGGCGCTTTACGCGCACATCCCGTTTTGCGAATCGCTCTGCTACTACTGCGGGTGCAACATCAAGATCACCCACGACGCAGCGGTTTCAAACCCTTACGTAGACGCGCTTATCGCCGAGATCGATTCGGTTTCAGAAGCGCTGGGATCGCGGCGACATCTCAGTCAAATCAGCTGGGGCGGCGGCACCCCGACGTTCCTTCCAGTTGCTGAGATCCAACGCTTGCAGCGGCACACCCTTCGCCATTTTGATTTGGAGGACGATGCGGAAGTCAGCATAGAAATAGATCCTCGGGTGACTAGCCAGGAGCAATTGAGGACTCTGCGGCAGGAAGGCTTCAATCGGGTCAGTCTGGGCGTGCAGGACTTCGATCCGGAGGTTCAGCAAGCGGTCAACCGAATCCAAAGCCCGGAAATGACGCAAGAGATGCTCGAATTCTGCCGCAGCCTGGGATACCGGGGCATTAACTTTGATCTGATTTACGGGCTTCCCTTTCAAACACTAGACCGGTTTACGAAGACCATCGACCGAGTGATCGGCATGCGCCCCGATAGAATCGCACTGTACAACTACGCCCACCTTCCAAGTCTGCGCCCCCACCAACGCATCTTGGAGAAAAACCCCATGCCGCAGGTAGAAGAGCGCGTGGCGATTTTTACCTTGGCGTACGAGCAACTGCTCGCCGCGGGTTACGTAGCCATTGGAATGGATCATTTTGCGCTGCCGGATGACGAACTCAGTCTGGCCTTGAATCGCGGCACGCTGTACCGCAATTTTATGGGCTACACGGTAAAGCGCGGGACACACCTGCTCGGCATTGGTGCCTCCGCCATCGGTGAAATCAATGGAGGGTTCTTTCAGAACCTCCGTGAGGTTGGCCCCTACCAAAGAGCTGTCCACCAGGACGGCTTTGCAACTTTCCGCGGTTGTCTGCTTAGCGACGATGATCGCCGACGCAAATGGATCATCCAGAACCTGATGTGTCGCTTTGAAGTCCCCTTCACTTTATACCGTCAGCAATTTGATGAAGATTTTGAAGTCCGCTATGATGAGGAATTGAACGCCTTGGAAGAGCTGGATCAGGACGGACTTCTGGAGCGCGATGCGTCCTGCGTGCGTTGCACCCCTCTGGGTAGACTCTTCGTGAGAAATGCCGCCATGGTGTTCGACAGTTATCTGAAAAACGAAAAAACCACGGCGTACTCGAAGACACTATGAAATGGTTAAAGAAAATTTTTGGATCCGGGACGGCTATCGTCCTTTGTGAAGACCACGTTCCCGATCGGCAAACCTTTGCGGAAAAGTTGGACGAGATCGGCAAATACTTCAAATTTGCGAAGTTGGGCGATGTCGTACAGAATCTACGTCAGGGAACCCTTTCCAGCCAGGCCGCATTTTGCCTGGAAAATCCCCGAAAGAGCACTTTTCTCAACGCCGTGCCGGAGCTGCTCGATCGGAACATCCCTTTCACACTTTTTCTCAATGTGGACTGTATTGGTTTGAATCGCTTACCCATACAGGAAGAAATCGCCATATATAAGAGTCACTACGCGGAAGCTTTAGCCGATGATGCGACTCCGGAAGATCTCAGTTGGGTAAGTCCACAAGACGCGGAAGCGCGTTTGGACTCGTGGCGCAAGAGTGTGGGGCCCTTTCCCATAGAAGCGCAAGATCCCACACGCTACTTCGCTACTTGGGGACAGATCCTCGAAATCCCGCCACAGCAGGTCGAGTACGGGATGCACCTCAGTACAAAACCGGAAGGAAAACTCGTTCTGCGTCACGAAGAAGCGCTCGACTTCATCCGAATTCAGACGAAACAAGCGGTGCGACACGCCTTCTCCGCCTACTCGGTAAACCCATTCACCGACGGTTTAAAGACGTTGGGATTGGAAGCCGTCGTTTGTCGTCAGTCCCAAGGTGAACTCTCCGTGAAGACAAATGTGTTCGATATTCCAATTTGGAGTCTTGAGTCCTAAGAATTTTGTCCCACTTCTGCGTAAGAATTGGTAGCATATGCCCATAATCTTTCAGGAGTAGCCCATGGCCACAAAAGTTGAAAAAGTCGGCATTAAAAAAGAAGAAGGCTATCTTTACTTCTTGGACAAAAAAGGAAATGTCTCCAAGGCAAAGATGGGACGCGGACGCAAGGCCGCCAAAGCGAAACCAAAAGTCGTTGCGAAGCTCAGCGTAAAAAGAAAGCCCGGCTTTCTTTACTTCATCGACAAGCAGGGAGATCTTTCCTGTGTGAAGATGTCGCGTGCTGGCCGCAAGCGGAAGTCCAAGAACAAAAGACGCCGCGGCGGAAAAGCTGCCAAGCGCAAAACCAAACGCACAAAAACAAAGCGTCGTAAGAAGTAAGTTCAACACGACGTGGCATAGCGTTTTTGAAAAAGGCCCGCTGAATCTTACAAAAAGACAGCGGGCTTTTTTCGCCCACTCTTGTCCGTACCTCTCCTTAATGATACGCAATGTGGTTACAGTCTCTAAGGAGGGTTTGAATGTCCAATCTGCAGTCCAATGTTCCGGTCCCCAAAAATGAACCGGTTTTGAATTATCGATCCGGTTCTCCGGAAACCAAGACGCTGAAGAAACAACTAGCTGATTTCGAAGCTAGCCCCGTAGAGATTCCGATCATCATCAACGGCGAAGAAGTACGCACCGGCAAGACGGCTGAGATCCGGGCCCCGCATAACAAATCCTTGCAGCTGGGCTCCTTTCATCAGGCCGGCGCCAAAGAAGTTCAGGCCGCCATCGAAGGCAGCCAGAAGGCGCTAAAGGAATGGTCTCGTTTCTCCGCCGACGCACGCGCTGCGATTTTTCTGAAAGCCGGCGAGCTGCTCGCCACCAAATACCGTCCGATTCTGAACGCTTCCACCATGCTGGGCCAGAGTAAGACGGCCCACCAAGCCGAAATCGACGCCGCTTGCGAGCTCATTGATTTTTTCAGATTCAATGTCGCTTTTCAGAAACAGCTTTATGCCATCCAACCGGAATCGGCCCCCGGAATGTGGAACCGATTGCAGTACCGCCCCCTGGAAGGATTTGTTTTTGCGGTAACCCCGTTCAACTTTACCTCCATTGGCGGCAACCTCCCCACGGCTCCGGCCTTAATGGGGAACGTCGCGCTTTGGAAACCAGCGTCGACATCGGTCTACTCCGCGTACTTCACCTACAAACTACTCGAGGAAGCGGGCCTCCCTCCCGGCGTTATCCAGTTCTTGCCCGGTCGCGGCGGGGACGTCGGCAACCCTGTTTTGGAATCCGACAAATTAGCGGGGATTCACTTCACCGGAAGTACCGATGTGTTCCAACACATGTGGCAAACGGTTGGAAACAATATCAAACGCTACAAGAGCTACCCGCGTATCGTCGGTGAAACCGGTGGTAAGGATTTTGTTTTCGCACACGCTTCGGCGGATCGCGCGGCGCTCGTGACGGCGCTGGTCCGTGGCGCGTTTGAGTACCAGGGGCAAAAGTGCTCGGCTGCCTCAAGAGCCTACATCCCCAAAACCGTCTGGTCGGCCATCAAAGAAGAATTGATCTCACAGGTGGAATCCATTCGAATGGGCGATGTCACCGATTTTAGAAATTTCATGGGTGCGGTCATCGACGCGGGTTCCTTTGAAAAACTCAAAGGCTATATCGAAGCCGCCAAAAAAGATCCAAACGCCGAGATCGTGGTCGGCGGCCATTGCGACGACAAACAGGGCTACTTCATTTCTCCTACGGTTATTGAGGCAAAGAAACCAGATTACGCAACCATGCAGGACGAGCTCTTTGGCCCTGTTTTGACGGTGTATGTCTATGAGGACAGCAAGTTTGAGGAAACACTCGGTCTCTGCGACAAGACCTCTCCTTACGGACTGACCGGGTGCATTTTTGCGCAGGATCGCGCGGCAGTCGATCGCGCTTCCCTGGTTCTTGAGCACAGCGCCGGAAATTTCTATATCAACAACAAGCCCACAGGCGCCGTGGTGGGACAACAGCCCTTCGGTGGCAGCCGGGCCTCGGGCACCAATGACAAAGCGGGAAGTCTTTTCAATTTGGTCCGTTGGGTTTCCATGCGAACGGTTTCAGAAACCTTTGCTCCCCCCACCGATTACCGATACCCCTTCATGGAGGCCGAATGAAATTCTGGCTTTTGATGGCCCTAGCTCTGACCTTTATCGTCGGCTGCGCGGATGCGCTGAGCCCGGGCGAGTCCCGGCTCCGGGATAGCCTCTACAGCATTCCCGCCGACGCCTCTCGCACCCCTGAAAGTCTAACGGGCATTTGGGGAAGAAGTGAGAAGGGCGCCAACATCGACTTCGACGTGCGTCTGGGTATTGCGGCAAGAGAGGTCGTGATCGGGAACCGTTGCACCTTTTCCGACGGAACGGTGCTGTACGCTTTTGCGAACGTCTCCGCACGCTTTCAGAATGGAAAAATCATTGCCACCGGTAGTGCTACGGGGCGCCGGGAAGAGAATAACAAAACGTGTTTTGTCAGCCTGGCGCTGGGTTCGTGGAGCTACTCCATCGATCCCACTCAGCTAAAGATCGGTGGTTTGTCCGCTTTTGGGGGCTCCCAGACTTCCAGCACCGGAAACCAGGTAGGATCACAGGTAAGCGCTACGGGTTGGTTGAAACTCGCCGACACGGAAGTCAGTTCGGACTAGCTTCTTAGAGTAAGTTGTAGTCTGGGTAACGCTCGACTACGAAAGCCTTGAGGCGCTCTTTGATCTTTTCTTCGATCTGTCTGGCTCTTTCCTTGCTCACTCCGAACTCATCGCCCAGCTCCTGTAAGGTTTTGGGTTTTTCGGAGATCAAACGCTGATCGAAGAAGGATTTGTCTCGCCCTTCCAGTGTCGACGAAAATTCTTCCAATATCCTTTTGAAGTGCGTTCTCTGTTCGGAATCCGCCAACGTATCGTCCACCGCTTGGGCATCGTCGGCAAGAAACTGAATATGTCTTTTATCATCATCCGAAGCTGTCGGCGCATCCAGGGAGACGTCCCGGCCGCCCAGACGTTGCTGCATTTCCACGACGTCTTTCTCTCTGACATCCAGCCGACTCGCCAAGAGCTTTAGGCGCTGCGGGGGCGCAATCCCCTCTCGCTCCAGACGGGCCTGCTCTTTTTTCAGACGATAAAAAAGCTTTTTCTGCGCCTGCGTCGTCCCCATTTTGACGAGCGAGTAGTTTCGCAAGATGGCGTCCTGCATATAACTGCGAATCCACCAAACGGCGTACGTCGTGAGTCGAACACCACGGTACGGATCAAACTCTTCCACCGCTTTCACAAGGCCCATGTTCCCCTCCTGGATCAGATCCAGGAGTTTCAGCCGGTAGTTGATGTATTGGTAAGCGATCTTCACCACAAACCGCAGATTGCTCGTGACGAGTTTTTGGAAAGCGTCCCGATCGCCGTCTTTCTTGTAAACCTGCGCCAGACGGGCTTCCTCCTCGCGAGTCAGGAGCGGATACTTGTGTACTTCCCTCATGTAAGCCTGTAAAAGAGGATCCGCTTGGCTGGGAGCGATAGAGGTGTTTTTGGCCGCTGCTGGAAGCCTAGTCACGCGTCCTAAATTAGAGCGGGTCTGTGTAGTCTTTTTCGGGCCTTTTCCGGAAGTTTTTGTCGCCTTGCCAGTCTTGGGTGTCTTCTTGGAGGAGGCGGGTTTTTTAGGGCGGCGCGAGGCTGAACTCGCTTTCTTGCGCTTGGCAGTCATGGCATTATTAGATAGCACATTATTTCTAAGAATGGTTCATTGTGGATAGGCTTTTTGAATACCTGACTGGACTCTCTGGCGGAGCGGCATACTGGATCGTATTCGGTGTCCTGGTTGCCTGCGGACTTGGGTTTCCTCTTCCTGAAGACATTCCTCTCATTGCGGCCGGTTACCTGACATGGGAAGGTTCCATGCAGCTTGGCCTGGCGCTTCTCACCACCTTATTGGGTGTGTTGATTGGCGACAGCATGCTTTACTTCATCGGGCACAAACTGGGTCGGGCCATGCTCGATCACGAGACTTTTCAAACCTTTTTCAAACCCGAAAAAATACGGCGGACCAAAGCTTACTTCAGAAAATTCGGCGTCAAGATCGTGTTCTTCGCCAGATTTGTTGCGGGTTTCCGCGCGGTGGCCTTTTTCACTGCGGGTGCCATGCACATGAAATACACCCGCTTCATCCTGCTCGACGGGCTGGCCGCGCTACTCAGCGTACCGGTCTGGATCGCCATCGGGTACTACCTAGGCCACTACTTGGGCGATGAGATCGAACAGATTCTGGTGCAGATCCGTCACTTGAAGAACTACGCAACGATAGGAATTTTCTCTATCTTTGCAATCGTCGTCATCCGGATTGTCATCAAATACCGACGCTCACAAGAGAAACTACACCCCGGTGGGAAGTAGGAAACTGGAAGGTTTCGTGGTTGAGCAGCCACTTCTTCTTGCTGAGTCCCCCACTGAAGCCGCCAAGGCCTCCGCCAGAGTGAATCACCCGGTGACACGGAATGACGATGGGAAGCGGGTTGCGGCCCACAGCATTACCGACGGCGCGGCTGGCGCGCGGGCTGCCCACCGAATGGGCGATACTTCCATAATTCGTTGTCTCACCAAAGCCCAGTAAGCGCAGCGAATCCCACACACGCACCTGAAAATCGGTTCCCGTCAACGAAAGCGGAAGCTCGAAAGCCTGCCGGCGCCCTTCAAAATACTCTTCAAGCTGTGCCAAAGCGTCTACGTGCAGCTCGGTGAGGGCCTGCTTCTTGTGGTTCTGGAAGCGGATTTCGCTTAAACCCTCTTCGCTCGCGTAAACGCTGATCTTGCCAATAGGGGTTTGCAAAATGTTACTGGTATATTTCATCGCCACATATCCTGGTCAAAACGCCGCTTGTGTTTGGAAAGCGATCGCTTGTTTTTTATCCAATGGAAAAGGTACGGTCCAAAAAATATTAGGTAAGGAAGCAGTACAATAAGCAAAAAGATCTTCGTGTAGATGCCGCCGACGACAAATTGAAAAAGCAACAGAGCCCCGGCAAACAAGGCCAGCCATTTGGCACGGACTGGGACCACGAAGAATAAATAGAACGTCACATCAGGAAAAAGAGTACCAAAGGCCAGGCTCACGTTTTCCAGTACGTGGTACCAGATGGAGATCGGCTGACCCACTGCAAAAGCCCCCGCCATCGCCATCAGATAGGAAAAGCCAACAAAAATGGTGAGCGGTCCCGGTCCCCAATGTGACTCCAGACTGCCCATCACGTAGTAGACATACAAAACGTAGAAAAAGAGAAACAGCGGGTTGTTGAGGCCCGTTGGAAACGCAAATAGACGCCACCATTCTCCCTGAGAAACCAGATAGGGATCGAAAGTGAACTGCTCGAGCTGCGCGTTCATTCCCATGCGGGCGAGAAACGCCAGAACCGCCAAGCCCGCCACGAGCATCCCTAGATTGGGAATTCCCAGGAAATCCAATTTCTGGACGATCTTGCGCAGGTATTTTGGAAAAATGTCATCCATGCTGTTGCTCTATGCTGAACCGCACAATCCCAAAAAATATTGGTGAACGGCGGAGGATTCAGTCAATTCAGGATGGAACGTGGAAATCAGGTGTTTCCCTTCGCGCGCCATCACCACTTCATCGTTATAGGATAACAGCGGCACCACCTTAGGTCCCACATTCTTTATGCGCGGGGCACGAATAAAAACGCCTTCAACGCCTTCGTCTTTCCATCCCGGAAGAGGCGCGAGCGGACTCACAAAACTCTGAAGCTGACGTCCAAAGGCATTTCTCTCGACGGTAGCATCAAAAATATTGAGCGAACGTTGGGCGGGGTGTAGCACCTCAGACGCCATCAAAATAGCTCCCGCGCAAATGCCCCACAAAGGCTTTTCACGCGAGAACTCCAGAAGCGGCTCCCACAAGTGATTCATCTCAATCAAATGTAGGAAAGCGGTGCTCTCTCCACCCGGAACGATGAGCCCATCCACCGAACGCAGGGCATACGGCGTCAAAACCTCCACGGGCTCGACGCCGAGCTCACTCAGCTTTTCCACGTGCGGAACGACCGCACCTTGCAGAGCAAGAATCCCAATGCGTTTTTTCTCTACCACCCGCGATCCTGAAGACGTTCTTCGGGAGCGAGCTGGTGGATATCAAGCCCTTTCATGGGTTCGCCCAGACCGCGCGAACACTTGGCCAGCACGGCCGGGTCCTTGTAGTTGGTTACCGCTTCCACAATCGCGCGAGCGCGAGGGGCGGGATCCTCGGACTTGAAGATGCCCGAACCCACAAAAACCGCCTCAGCACCCAGCTGGCGGACCAGAGCCGCATCGGCAGGAGTCGAAACCCCGCCCGCAGCGAAATTGGGAACCGGGAGCTTGCCGTGCTTGGAAACCCAGCGGATGAGTTCCAGCGGGGCACCCGTCTCTTTGGCCTCGTGCACGAGTTCTTCTTCCCCGAGCAAGGTCAGACGGCGCATCTGGGAATGCATCGCCCGCAAGTGCCGAACGGCTTCGACGATGTTTCCAGAGCCGGCTTCCCCCTTGGTTCGGATCATGGCCGCCCCTTCGGCAATCCGCCGGAGCGCTTCCCCTAAATTGCGGGCCCCACACACAAAGGGGACCTTAAACTTAAACTTATCGATGTGGTGCTCTTCGTCCGCAGGGGTGAGCACTTCGCTCTCATCGACGTAGTCCACTCCCAGGGCCTCCAGAATCTGGGCCTCCACGAAATGGCCGATGCGCGCTTTCGCCATCACTGGGATGGACACCGAGTCCATGATCTCCAAAATCATCTGGGGGTCCGACATGCGGGCCACCCCGCCCTGCTTTCGGATATCTGCGGGCACGCGTTCCAGCGCCATCACCGCTACGGCGCCAGCCTGTTCCGCAATCTTGGCCTGCTCCGCATTCACCACATCCATTATCACTCCGCCCTTTAGCATCTCCGCCAGGCCAGTTTTTAGTCTCATTTCACTCATTTATATGCCTCCAAAATCGCATAACCGGCTGTATTTACCGCACCTTTTGACACAAATCAAACCGCCCCTGGAGGCTTGATTTCTCCAGTCATTTCAATTAGAACAACTGGAACCTTTTTGGGCCCTTCAAAGCCTTTGTTAAACCTTATGGATGTGACCGCTCGCAATGTTCTTGGAATCAAGTCAATCCTCGGGACAGAACTTTTAAAAAAGCACCACATTGAGCAAATATTGGATTGCGCCTTTTATTTCAAGGCAATCCGCAACCGAAAAGCGCAATTTCCTAAGAGCCTTTCGGGCAAAAATGCCGTGATGCTGTTCTTCGAACCGAGTACACGCACCCGCAGCTCTTTTGCGCTGGCCGCCAAAAATCTGGGCGGCAATACGGTCGTGCTGACCAAAGAGGCAAGTTCCACCGGCAAGGGAGAGACGCTGGTCGACACGGCCCGCACCATCGAGGCCATGCAGCCTGACATTCTGGTGCTGCGCCACCCATCTGCAGGCTCGCCCCACCACATCGATAGGGCGCTTGGCATCCCCGTCGTGAATGCGGGGGACGGTTTCCATGAGCACCCAACCCAAGCTTTGCTCGATCTCATGACGCTCAAGGAGTTCAAAGGCGATTTTTCAGGCATGCGTGTCCTTATTGTAGGGGATATCGCGCACAGCCGTGTGGCCCGCTCTGATATCTATGCGCTGCAAACCATGGGAGCCAAAGTCAGCGTCTGCGGCCCTCCTACGCTCCTGCCGCCGCAGATCGAGGCCCTGGGTGTGACGGCCTACACCGATTTGAAGAAAGCCGTCAGAGACCAGGACGTCGTTATGGTTTTGCGTATCCAGCTTGAGCGGCTAAACCCCGCTCAAAACCCAAGCGGCGGGGAATACGCTCGCTTTTACGGGGTTTCGACCGAAACCCTCAAGCACTGCAAGCCGGATGTACTCATCATGCACCCGGGCCCGGTCAATCGCGGCGTGGAACTTTCGCCCGATGTCGTCGATGGCCCGCGTTCGGTCATCCTGAACCAGGTCGGCAATGGGGTTTTTGTTCGAATGGCTATCTTCCATCTACTCACCGGTGGCGAGGCAGTGCACGAGGGGACGATGGTATGAGCGACCTTCTGATAAAAAATGGAAGAGTGGTGGATCCCAGTCAGGAGCTGGATGCCACGGTCGATGTTTTGATTTTGGACGGTAAAGTCAGCGCGCTGAAAAGCGGTATCGATGCGAGCGCTCACCCCGGAATCCGAGTCGTGGACGCCGCGGGTTGCGTGGTCACTCCCGGTTGGGTCGATATGCACACGCATCTGCGTGATCCGGGCTTCTCGCACAAAGAAACGATCCAAAGCGGGGCGATGGCGGCAGCCGCTGGCGGGTTTACCTCCATTGCCTGCATGGCCAACACCAAGCCGGTAAACGACAACCCCTTCGTGACGAGCTACATCTACCAGAAAGCAAGCAGCTGCGATGTGAATGTCTACGCGATTGGTGCCATCACCAAGGGACTCGAAGGCAAGCAGCTCGCCGAAATCGGTTCGATGTTTGAGGCGGGTATCGTGGGCATCTCCGATGACGGCGCTACGGTCCAGGATTCCTACATCATGCGCAAGGCTTTGGACTACTCCCGAAAGTTTGATCTAGTCGTTATCTCGCACGCGGAATGCACCTGCTTGAAAGGGCTCGGCGTCATGAACGAAGGCGTGAACTCCACTCGCTTTGGTCTGCGCGGAAATCCCAAAGCAGCGGAAGAGGTGATTGTCGCCCGCGATATTTTGCTCGCCGAGCTTACCGGCGCCAGACTTCACATTGCCCACGTCAGCACCGCAGGGAGTGTGCGTTTACTGCGAGAGGCAAAAGCCAAAGGGATTAAGGTCACCGGAGAAGCCACGCCGCATCACCTAATTTTGACGGACGATGCAGTCGGAAACTATGATACCAACACTAAAGTGGCACCGCCGCTCAGAGAGCAAGTGGATGTGGACGCCTTGATCGAGGGAGTCAAGGACGGCACGATCGACGCCTTGGCAACGGATCACGCGCCCCATTCAGTTACGGAAAAGAAGTTGAATACGATCACGCTGCGTTCGGGATGGTAGGACTGGAAATCGCCCTTCCGTTTTACTTTCGCCTGCACCATGAAAAGGGCATCCCGCTTAGCAGGATCGTTGAAGCCATGACCATCGCACCGGCAAAGATTTTAGGTATTCCCAAAGGGAGTTTGAAACCCGGGTCCGACGGAGACGTCTCCATCTTTGATCCCAAGGCCGAATACCGCATCGACAAAACGACTTTCAAATCAAAAAGCCGAAATACCCCGTTTGATGGGTACGAGGTTCAGGGAAAAGTCCGCTTCACCGTTACGGGCGGTAAAGTGATCTACAACGCATCGGAGGAAGCACGATGAGCCGTTGGCCGTCTGCACTATATCTAGAGAATGGGCACCTTTTTACAGGTGTGGGTTTTGGCGCCAAGCAGTCGCGAGGCGGCGAAGTCGTCTTCAACACGGGGATGTCCGGTTACCAGGAAATCTTCACCGATCCTTCTTATAGCAATCAGATAGTCACGATGACTTACCCGCACATCGGCAACACGGGTGTGAATCGCGAAGACACCGAGTCCGCATCGCTCTTTTTGAGCGGGGTGGTGGTACGCGACTACATCGAAGAGCCGTCCAACTGGCGCGCTCACGAAAGCTTGCACAAATATTTAGAAAAAGCCGGCGTACCGGGAATCACCGACGTCGACACTCGAGAGATTACCATCCGCTTACGCGCCGAGGGTGCCCAACGTGGCGTCATCCTCTCCACTGAAGGTTTATTCAAAGACGCGGTGATTGAGAAAGCCAAAGGCCTTTTGCAGGAAGTCCCGTCGATGGAAGGTCTGGAACTGGTCTCATCGGTAAGCTGCAAGTCGGCGTACGAGTTTGAGGCTTCCTCAAACCCTGGAAAGACCATGCTCGTTTATGACTTCGGCGTGAAAACCAATATCTTGCGCCACCTGAAGCGTCGCGGTTACCGCGTGGTCGTGGTCCCGTACAATACGACGGCAGAAGAAGTCTCGGCCCGCAAACCGGATGCGATTTTGCTCTCTAACGGACCCGGCGACCCATCTCAGGTCAGTGAGCAGGTTTTGCAAAGCTTGCGCACACTCATCGGCAAGTACCCGATTTTTGCGATCTGCATGGGCCATCAGCTACTCTCGCGTGCTTTGGGCATGAGCACTTATAAGCTCAAGTTTGGCCACCATGGCATCAATCACCCGGTACAGGACCTTCGCACTGGACGTATCCTGGTGACCTCCCAAAACCACGGATTCGCGATTCCAGTGGAGGAAATCGAGGGCCACAAAGATTTGGAACTGACTCACATGAGTCTGAACGACAAGACCGTAGAGGGCTTCGCCTCCGAGGGTCTTAAGTTGCAGAGCATTCAGTTTCACCCGGAGGCCGGGCCAGGGCCGAGCGATGCCTCGTACCTTTTTGACAACTTCTCGGAGCGTTACCTTCAATGAGTGAAGCATTGAAAAACCAGGCTGACAGCGGCGCCCCCGACTTTGAACGTTTGGTTCAGAGAATTATTGAGAGCGTCGATAAACCCAAGCTTGCAGAGATGCGACGGGACTTCCACACCCGTCTGCGCATTACTCTGAATCAACCCGACAACACCGGACTCATCGAAGATCTGTGGGATTACTTTTATGACTGGTGTTTCTTCGAGCACAACCTGCCCGAGACCATTGAAACTCTGAGTGGAGAAGAAGCGGGTGTTTGGAAACACGTAAAAGTCGCCAACCAGCGTGGGCTTTACTCCGTACAAAAAACACCGGACACAGAACTCAAGCTTAAAGAGCTTTATACGGGTGAGATTTTCTGGGTAAAGAACCTGAAGGGTGCTGAGCAAGTGGCTTTCTCCAAAGGCGACTTTCTCGAAGCCCGCTTGGTGGGAGATCCTGAGGCAAGCAAGAAGCAGAAGTACCTCTTTTTGCGTAAGCCCTCGTACCACCCGGCGGAAGTCCACCCTTACATCAAGACAAAGATTAAGACCTTCAAGAGGAACAAAGATTTTTCCACCTACCAAAACTGGCTGTGGCTTTTGGTGGGGATGTACTTAAAACACAGGCTCTATTCGCATCTTCCGATAGAGAAGATCTATGACGATAACAGTAGGATATAAGAGGCTATGCCCAAACGGACTGACATAAAGCGAATCCTTATCATTGGCTCCGGACCCATCGTGATTGGTCAAGCTTGCGAGTTTGACTACTCAGGAACACAGGCTTGCAAAACCCTGAAGGAAGAAGGTTTTGAAGTCATCCTGGTGAATAGCAACCCGGCGACCATCATGACCGATCCAGACTTTGCGGATCGCACCTACGTCGAGCCACTCACGGTAGAGTACCTGGAAGACATCATTCGCAGAGAACGTCCCGATGCTCTTTTGCCGACGATGGGCGGTCAAACGGCCTTAAACCTGGCGATGAATCTAGGGAAAAAAGGCATTCTCGATAAATACAACGTGGAGCTCATCGGTGCGAACCAACGTGCGATCGAGACCGCTGAAGACCGCGAACTCTTCAAGAAAGTCTTGGACAAGCTTGGCATCAACTACGCCCGCAGCGGCAACGCCCGCACGATCTCGCAGGCCATTCAGGTCAGTGAGCAGCTCGGGTTCCCTTGTGTCATCCGCCCTTCCTTTACTCTCGGCGGTACCGGAGCGAGTGTCGCCTACAATATTGAGGAATTCACGGCTGAGGTCGCGCGCGGTATTGAGGCCAGCCCCATCAACGATGTCCTCGTGGAAGAATCGGTTTTAGGGTGGAAGGAATATGAACTGGAAGTCATGCGCGACGCCAAAGACAACGTCGTCATCGTCTGCTCCATCGAAAATCTGGATCCAATGGGCGTGCACACCGGAGACAGCGTAACCGTTGCTCCGGCGCAGACGCTTACCGATGTGGAATACCAGGCGATGCGCGACATGGCGCTCGCTATTATTCGTGAAGTCGGTGTTGATACCGGTGGTTCCAACATCCAGTTCGCGGTTGAGCCTAAAACGGGCCGCGTGGTGGCTATTGAAATGAACCCCCGCGTGTCGCGCAGCTCCGCCTTGGCTTCCAAAGCTACCGGTTTTCCCATCGCCAAGATCGCGACCAAACTCGCGGTAGGCTACTCGCTCGATGAGATTCCTAACGACATCACGAAAATGACCCCGTCCTGCTTCGAGCCGAGTATTGACTACGTGGTGACCAAGATCCCGCGCTTTGCTTTTGAAAAATTTCCGCGATCCGATTCCCGGCTATCCCCTCAGATGCGATCCGTGGGCGAAGTCATGGCTTTTGGACGAACCTTTAGAGAGTCCTTGCAGAAGGCTTTGAGATCCCTGGAAACCAATCTCTGGGGCCTCAACCCGTTGAAAGAACGGCGCAAGCTGCGCTCCGGTGAAGCGTGGGTAGAGGGTGTGAGAAATTATCTCAAGAATCCCAAACCCGATCGCCTCCTGTGGATGGCCCAGGCGATGCGCGAAGGGGTCGATGCAGAGGAAATTTCGAGAATCACCAAGGTCGATCCTTGGTTTGTGCGCCAGATGGCGGCTCTTATCGAAACCGAGCGCGAGATTGCAACGTGGGAAGGAAGACTTTCGGACGTCCCCAAAGAGACCTTGTACCGCTGGAAGCGGGAAGGTTTTTCTGATGCCGCTATTGCACGGTTTATCCAAAGCTCTGAGGTACAAGTGCGGGCCAAGCGCCAGCACGCCGGCGTGAAGCCTGTTTATAAGATGGTAGATACCTGCGGGGCGGAGTTCGAGTCCTGCACACCGTATTTCTACTCCACCTACGAGCAGTACGGCGATCCCAACCCCACGAGCGGCAAGAAAAAGATCGTCATTCTGGGTGGCGGTCCTAACCGCATCGGGCAAGGCATCGAATTCGATTATTGCTGTGTACAAGCTTCCAAGGCCATCCGCGAGGAAGGCTACGAAAGCATCATGGTCAACTGCAACCCCGAGACCGTCAGCACCGACTACGACATCAGTGACAAGCTCTTCTTTGAACCTTTGTTTTTGGAAGACATCATCAATGTCCTGGATACGGAGAAGCCCGACGGTATCGTCGTACACTTCGGCGGCCAGACCCCTTTGAATTTGTCCAAACACCTGCATAAGCTTAATTACCCCATCATGGGTACGCCGAGTGAGGCCATTGAAGTGGCCGAGGATCGCGACAAGTTCCGAGCCCTCTGCCACCGGTTGGATTTGCGCCAGCCGGAAAGCAGCACCGTATCGGATAGAAAACACGCTGTAGCCGCGGCCGAGAAATTGGGCTTCCCGCTGCTGGTTCGTCCCTCCTACGTGCTGGGTGGACGCGGCATGGAAATCATTTACAACAGCCGTGATTTTCAGCGCTGGATTCTCAAAGGCATCGAGATCACGCCCGAAGCCCCTCTACTCATTGATCGCTTCTTGAAAAACGCGATCGAAGTGGATGTCGACGGTATCTGGGACGGCGAGCAGCTCTTGATCTGCGGCATCCTCGAGCAGATTCATGAAGCGGGTGTGCACTCGGGAGATTCCTCGTGCACCTTGCCTCCGATTTCGTTAAGCGATGAGATTCAAGAAGAGCTGGTACGACAAACGGGACTTCTGCCAAGGAACTCAAAGTTCTCGGACTCATCAATATTCAGTTCGCGATTGAAAACGGAAAGATCTACATTCTTGAAGTTAACCCGCGGGCTTCCCGTACGGTGCCTTTCTCCAGCAAGGCGCGCGGCATTCCCTTCTCGCAGATTGCGATGAAGGTGATGATGGGCAAAAAGCTTAAAGACATGAACGTGCCGGAAGATCTGACGATGGATCGGGTTTACGTGAAGGAATCCGTGTTCCCCTTCCAGAAGTTTCCCCGAACGGACATCATCCTCGGACCCGAGATGCGGTCCACCGGCGAAGTGATGGGAGGCGGCGCCACCTTCGGAGAAGCTTTCGCAAAGGCAATGCTCAGCTCTGGATTCCGCTTACCCCAAGAAGGGCGCGTTTTCCTGAGCGTGCGGGATGCGGACAAAAAAGCTTTGGCACCCATCGCGGTAGAACTGCACGACTTGGGTTTCACACTTTGCGGAACACGCGGCACGGCTGCCTACCTCGAAGATCACGGACTGAACATCGAGATCGTGAACAAGGTAGACGAGGGCCGACCGCACGTAGTCGACATGATCAAGAATGGAGACATCCAGCTGGTCATCAATACCTCCACCTTGGGCATCCACGAAGTCGGTGCGGCCTACGAATTGCGAAGAAATACTCTCATGCGCAATCTGTGCTATTTCACCACCATCCCTGCGGCCCGCGCTGGAGCCCGGGCGATCGCGCAAATGCGCAAAACTCCGGTCTCCACGTTGTGTTTGCAGGAGCGAAAAAAGCAAAAACCCGCTAAAACGACGCCCTCTTTGATGCTGTAAAGGGTGCGGCCGAATCGCCATTGTTGTTTTACACGTACCCTGAACTAGGGTAAGGACAAGGAATAGGAGAAGTAATGGAATCCTTTCCCATGACACGATCCGGGCGGGACAAGCTCGAAGCAGAACTCAAAAAATTGAAGTCCAACGACCGTCCCAATGTCATCAAGGAAATCGCTACGGCCCGTGCCCACGGAGATCTTTCCGAGAATGCGGAATACGATGCCGCTAAGGAAAAGCAGGCCTTCATTGAAGGCCGTATCCAGGAGATTGAGGACAAGCTTGCTCGCGCGGAGGTCATTGACCCCACGGAGATCCAGAGCGATCAGATCAAGTTTGGCGCCACTGTGGAGCTTATGGATCTGGAGTCCGAAGAGCAAAAAACCTATCAGCTAGTCGGGCAGGAAGAAGCGGACGTCAAAGAAGGGCGTCTCTCCATTCAATCCCCGATCGCGAAAGCCCTTTTGAACAAGAAAGTCGGAGATGAGGTCACGGTAAAAGTCCCCAAGGGTGAAGTGGAGTACGAAATCCTTTCCATCCGGTATGAGTGAGCAATCCACACTCTCGACTTCTATCCAATCCATAAAGGGCGTGGGTCCCAAATTATCTAAGACATTAAGCAAGAAGGGCATCCAGACTTTAGAAGATGCGCTCTACTATCTGCCGCGCACCTACGAAGATCGCCGCCAGATCGTACCCATTGGCTCGGTACGACCCGGAATGCACCCCACCCTACTTGGCACGGTTTTGTCGAGTCGCGAAATCCGCGCACGCCGTACGAAACGCTTTGAGGTGCTTTTTGGAGACGAGACAGGCCGACTGACATTGCTTTGGTTTCACGCCTTCCCTTCTCTTGCCACAGAGTTTGAAGTGGGAGCGCGGTTCCTGGTTTACGGAGAGATCAAGTTCTTCGGGACTCGGCCGCAAATCGTCCACCCCGAGTACGAGAAAGTTAAGGATCTGCACGAAGGAAAACCACGCCAGACCATGAGCTTTGGTCGAATCGTCCCGATCTACAGCGAAACGGACGGGCTACACCAGAAAACCATTCGCAAGCTGATCAGCGAAACGCTTCGGCGTTCCTTGCCCGAGCTGGAAGACCCACTTCCGCAAGAACTTCGAGAGCGGCTGGAACTGCCCGACATACGGAGTAGCTTTCACGAGGTGCATTTTCCAACCGAACTGCCTACCGACAACGAGTCCGCCAAGTCGTTGCGACGGATTATCTTTGAGGAGTTCTTCGTCCTACAGCTCGGTTTGGGACTCAAGAAGCGCGAACGGACTCAGCAGAAAGCCCCTCGCCTCATCGATCCAAAAGGACTGCAGGTGGATTTCATCCGATCGCTGCCGTTTCAGATCACCGAAGATCAAGCGCTGGCTATCTCCGATATCACGACCGATCTCGCGCGTCCCTACCCCATGGCGAGACTCGTGCAAGGGGATGTGGGTTCCGGAAAGACGATCGTGGCCTTTGCGGCGGCCGCCCTCACCGCAGCCGCCGGCTACCAGATAGCCCTCATGGTCCCGACAGAAATTCTCGCCCTTCAGCATTTCAAAAACGCCGAAGAGTGGCTCGCGCCGCTGGGGATAAAACCGGGGCTACTCGTCCAATCCACGAAGAAGGAGATTCTGCCCCAAGTAGAGGCCGGAAAAATTCAGTTTGTGGTTGGAACGCACGCACTCTTTCAAAAAGGGGTGAACTTTTCTCAGCTGGGCCTGGTTGTCGTGGACGAACAACACCGATTTGGCGTGGAACAACGCAACCAGCTCACGCGAAAAGGGGCGAGCACGCACCTGTTGATGATGACGGCAACGCCCATTCCACGCACGCTTGCCTTAACACTTTATGGCGACCTGGATCTTTCGCTCATTCGACAAAAGCCCAAAGGACGCATCCCCATCGAAACTAAAGTCTTAAGAGAACCTGAGCGCCCAAGACTCTTTCAAACCATCAGAAAGACAGTCGAGGCGGGGCAGCAGGTGTACATCATCTACCCTCTGGTAGAGGCCTCTGAAAAACTGGATCTTAAGTCCGCCACTGAGATGTACGGCAGGCTGCAAAAAGAAGTATTTCCCGATCTGAAATTGGGTCTGCTTCATGGCCGCATGAAGGGACCGGAAAAGGAAAGCATTCTCAAAGCCTTTAAGAACGGTGACTTTCAGATTCTGGTATCCACGACGGTCATCGAAGTGGGTATCGATGTCCCTCAAGCCACATTGATGGTCATTGAACACCCGGAACGCTTGGGTCTGTCGCAGCTTCACCAGCTTAGAGGACGGGTCGGTCGCGGGAGCGATAAGAGTCTTTGCGTGTTGATGAGCAGCGGGAATATCACCCGCCGCCTTCGCGTGATGTGTGAGAGCGAAGATGGCTTTCGCATTGCGGAAGAAGATTTGAAAATTCGAGGGCCGGGCGAATTCCTAGGCCTTCAACAATCAGGCCTGCCGGGCTTTAGAGTGGGACACATCGTGCGCGACGCTAGCTTACTGGCAACCGCCCAACGCGAAGCCACGCGCATCCTGGACGAGGATCCGACGCTTTCCAAGGCGGAGCATGAGGGTTTGCGCCATATGGTAGAACACCGGTGGAGCTTAAAACTGGAACGATTAAGGAGTGGATGATGGATCTAAATATAGCGGACAAACGAGCACTCGTTACGGGCGGAAGTCAGGGAATAGGACTCGGGATCGCCACAGCGCTAGCGGCGGAAGGCACCGAAGTGATTATCGCCAGTCGCAGCTCTGAAAATATTGAGCGAGCCATCGTAAGCATCCGACAAGGGTATCCGGAAGCTAAAGTGGCTGGATGCACCGTGGATCTTAGCGACGAGCAAAACATTCGTCAGAAAATCGGGGGACTTCTTTCCGAAAAACCCATTGATATCCTCATCAATAATGTCGGCGGCCCTCCGGCCGGACCGATGACGGCGCTCCCACTCAGCGCGTGGGACACCGGTTATCAGGGACTTCTTAGAAGCGTGCTGGTACTGACTGAACTCGTGCTGCCTTCCATGCAGAAGCGGGGTTGGGGTCGCCTTCTCACGATTACTTCCACCGCTGCAAAAGAGCGAATCCCCAATCTTCCTATTAGCGCCACGTTCCGCGCTGGGCTGAGCGCGTGGGCCAAAAACCTGGCTAAGGAAGTTGGCCGATCCGGCATCCTCGTAAACAATATTCTCCCCGGCCCCATCCAAACGGGCCGTTTGGATGAGCTCGAAAAGAAAAGTCCCGAATTCTACCGATCGATGCAAGAAGAGACCGCGATCGGCAGAATCGGAAAACCAGACGAGGTCGGACGCGTGGCTGCCTTTTTATGTTCCGCGGCGAACACGTTTGTGACTGGTACAGACGTTTTCGTCGACGGCGGCTATACGCGGAGCTACTAACTCCGCGCGGGACGGTGAAAACTCTCTAAACTCGAAGCCCAGAAAAAGTGGACAGGGTGAGATGCCGCGAGCACCTCACCCCGCCCCAGGGCCTCACAAAACTCCACCTTTTTTGACCGAAACTCTTACGCCCGGACCGCAGTGCTGCTCGTAGGTCTGCGACAGCGATTGCATCAGCTTATGGTAGCCCGTGCTCGTGAGTACCATCACATCATCTTCACTGTCGGATCGTTCCACCATTTCATCCTTAAAGGCGGATCGGTCTACTCCCGCATCGCAATACACCGCATACGCAATCGAACGCGTCGTAGCGGTTTGATTTGAATCGTTTTGATCGGAATTCGAATCGGCTGAAGCTGAACTTCCGAAGAAGAACAGGAGTGTTGCGCCGATTATGGCGAGTGCGAACTTCATTATTGGGCCTCCTCCAACGTACTGCTATTTCCCAAAAAATCTTTTTTTTCGGCGATTCCGAACGGAACCGACACTTAAAGTATAACGCCGCCCGTCACAGGGTCTCAACAAACAGATTGTGAAATCTGATAAGTAGCTGATTTTAAACGATTTTAACGAGGTCTTGACCCGTCCCCCCAATAATGGTTTATTGCGCGCCGACCATGCACCATCTATCCACCGGAAATTCAAAGCCTTCTGAGGCCAACGCCGGTCTCGCCTATTCCTTGCTGGCCTATTTTTGGTGGGGTTTTGCCGCGCTTTTTTGGAAGCAGCTCACGGGCGTTGCGCCCCTTGAGATTCTCGCTCACCGTATCCTTTGGTCTTTTATTTTTCTCATCCCACTCTTTTCAAAACGGCGTGTGCGCGAACAGTGTGCGAGTGTTTTCAAGCGCGGTTCAAATGACTGGATCTTCATCCTTGTCGGGACCTTACTCATCGGAGTGAACTGGGGCGCCTTCATTCTCGCGATGGTCACCGAGCGCATTCTGGAAGCCAGTCTGGGTTACTTCATTGCCCCACTTACCTTTGTGGGCCTAGGCGTTTGGTTTTTGCATGAACGCCTCAACCGCAATCAGCGCGTTGCGGTCCTGCTGGCTGCGGCTGCAATCAGCTTACTCTGGTTCAGACTGGGTACTCTCCCGTGGATCGCCTTGTGTTTGGCGTTTACGTTCACGCTCTACGGTCTGTGCAAACGGAAGATCTCCATTGATGCTTCCCTCACAGTAGCCTTTGAAACGGGCCTGCTGTGTCTTCCCGCCTTGGCCTATTTATACCTTTACGGAACTCGACACGACCTGGTGACCTGGGCCCTACTCATCTCAAGCGGGCCGGTGACTCTCCTACCCCAGGTTTGGTTTACGCTGGGAGCGCGGCGCGTGCCCTTCTCCGTGATGGGTTTTTTGCAGTACATCGCGCCCATGATGAATTTTCTCATCGCTCTTTTTGTCTACCATGAACCCTTCGATGAGGTGCGGATGCTCACCTTTGGCCTCATCTGGGTAGGGCTTCTCATCTACACGGCGGATATCGTCACCCGGAGACGCACCGCATTGCGTGCCGCCAAATTGCGAAGCGCTTAACGCTTAGCATTGTCATCAAAATCACCTAATTAGCCGAAACGTAGTTGAGGCACACCTATGTCCCGGAATCTTGAAGTCCGAGCGCGTCAAACGCTGTTTATTGTTAAAAAGGGCGCGACCAAAAAGAAAATTCCTTTTCCTGCAGAGTGGCACCACTGCACTCCCAGCGACAACAAAGAGCTGATTGATTCCATTCAAAAAGCGGAAGACAAGCGTCAGCTCGTGATCATCCTGGTAGGGGAAAAAGATTTCACGGCCACCGTTGAAACGCTTCGCAAAGGTTTGGGTAAACAGTCGCTCGCGGACTTGGGCATGCTCGTCATTTCCGACAACTCAGATCCGTTTCTTACCAAGCATTCCGACGTACTCGAACTCTCGGACGTACTCTCCGAGACGGCGCTTCTAGAAGATCCCAAGTTCCATTTGCTCCGGGCCGTTCGTGAACTTCTACGCAAGGCACGGCGCGAGGGCAAGCGCATCAACCAGGAGATGCTCGAGCGCCTCAACCACATTTTCATTACGATGTCCGCCGAGCGCGACCAAAAGCGTTTGCTCGAACAGATTTTGCAAGAGTCCATGGACCTAACCGCTTCCGAAAGGGGCAATCTCTATATGGTCGAGGAAACCGACGGAGAAATGTACCTTCGGGTTAAGATCTCCGCGGAGCGTAACGGCCTCGATATCAGTGCTATCAACGAGAAGGCGACGGAGAACAACATCTGTGGCTACGTCGTACTGACGGCGAAACCGCTGAATATCCCGGTGCACGAAGGGCTCCGCCCGAGTCTTCCGCTCCAGTTCCAACGACCGGCGGACGAATCCTCGCTAAAATCCGTGCTCGCCGTCCCATTAAAAAACAGCGAAAACCAGATCATCGCCGTACTCGAGTTGCTCAATAAGAAAGGGCTGACGGGGCTGGATTCTTTTGACGCTGAAGACGAAAGTCTTATCTCCTCATTCATCGCCCAAGCCGCGATCTGCCTGGAGAACATGCAGCTTTACGCCGATATTCGCGAACTTTTTGACGGGTTCGTAAAAGCCTCCATTACGGCCATCGAGGCCCGCGACCCCAGCACCGGCGGTCACTCTGAACGCGTGGCAAACATGACGGTGGCGCTTGCCGAAGCCACGAGCCGTTTCGATACGGGTATCTACCGTTCCGTAAAATTTAAACCCGATGAGATCCGAGAACTAGAGTACGCAGCCCTTCTGCACGATGTCGGCAAAATCGGAGTTCGCGAAGAAGTTTTGGTAAAGGCAAAGAAGCTCTATCCCTACCAGCTGGAAGCCATCCGGGATCGCGTTCGCATCGCGCGCGAAGCTCTACGCATCCAATACTTAGAGCAAAAACAAAAAACCAAGTCCAATACCCTCGACAAAGAATACAAAAAACGCTCCGAAGAGTTGGACATGTATTGGCACGTCATCCAAACTTCCAACGAGCCGACGGTACTACGAGAAAAAAGTGCTGAAGCACTGGACAAGATTCTTAACTACACCGTCAAGCTGAGTGACGGGTATGAGATCCGCCTCCTAACCGACGAGGAGCACAAAGCGCTCTCCGTCCCTATTGGTTCTTTAACCGAAGGCGAGCGTCGGGAAGTAGAGTCACACGTTCGGCACACCTACCAATTCTTAAAAACGATTCCGTGGACCCGCAGCTTCAAGAACTTGCCCGAGATCGCCTTTGCGCATCATGAGAAGCTAAACGGCACCGGGTACCCCAGGGGGCTGATGTCCCATGAAATCCCTTTGCAGTCCAAAATCATGACGATCGCGGATATCTACGACGCCCTCACGGCGGCCGATCGTTGGTACAAGGACGCCGTTCCCACTGAAAAAGCCCTGGACATCCTCCAGCAGGAAGTCACCGCCGGTAAACTCGATCCCATCCTCTTTGAGATCTTCATCGAAGGACGGATCTACGAGTCGAACCACCCTCCAAAGTCAAAAAAGTAGGGTAAAGCACTCTCTGCCGCAGCCCGCCATACGGCTGCTGCTTTTCAAATAGTCGTCGAGATTGTATCGTCTACGTATTCAATCTCCATGATTCCCCACACACATTCGGCCCGTTCACCCTCCCATTGGCTAGGTATCGTTTTGCTTTCCTTCTTGATCGTTTTTGGACACGCCAGCGCGCTTCCGGATGACGGGACTTTTACCGACAACTGGGGCAATACCGGGATCTTCACCTACGCGCCCGGAACTGCTTCCGACACGCTTCGCGCTGCGGTCTATCAATCCGACGGTAAGCTTGTCGTCGCGGGCCTAAGCCACAATGGCTCGTACTATGACATGGCCGTCGCGCGGCTTCACCCTGACGGCTCGCTCGATCGTAGCTTTGATACCGACGGAGTCGCCATCATCTCCAATGCTCTTGGGGATTCCATCGCTCATTCGGTAGCGCTTGATTCGATGGGCCGCATCGTAGTCGCGGGAAGAGCGTGGGGGTTCTCCGACTTTGACTTCGCGACGGCCCGCCTACTGACCGATGGATCATTAGATACAAGTTACGGGGGCGGACTGACGCGTGTCGATATCGGCGGCAATGAGTTTGCCCGCGGCATGGGTATCGACAGCAATCAAAGAATTGTAATCGGTGGTTACTCAAACCAGGCGGGAAAATTTGAATTTGCCGCTGTTCGTCTTCTATCCGACGCCAGTCTGGATACTAACTTCGATTCGGATGGGATGCTCACCACAGCTATCGGTGCGGTGGGGGACTATGGCGTCGCTTTGACTCTGCAAAGCGATGACAAAATCATCATTGCCGGTCAGTCAGATGTGGGTGCGACCCCTAGATTTGCGGTCGCTAGGTACCGTACCGATGGAAGTCTGGATACCTCTTTTAGCGGAGACGGCATGGATGCCTGGGCCATAGGGGTTACGGACGACGTGGCCTGGGCCGTCACCTTGGGCACGGACAACTACGTCCATCTTGCGGGCCGTTCCTACGCTGGCGGAAACTACCGCATGGCGGTCGCAAGCTACACCACGAACGGAACTCGGGACACTTCAGGCACCTACATTGTGGGTTCGGGCGGAATCGCTCGCGACATTGTACTGGATCAAGGGAAAATTACCCTCACCGGGCGAAGCTACAACGGGGCTAACTGGGATCTCGCCCTCATTCGGCTTAGTTCAATTTCCGGCGGGACGACGGGCGATACGGGTTTTAACGGAAACGGAGTTGCCATCACGTCCATCGGGACCACCGATGAAATCGCGTACGCGCTTGCCGTGCAAAGCGATGGCAAAGTCATCGCGGCGGGGACCACCTTTGGCTCCAACTACAATTTCGGACTGGTGCGCTACCGATCCACAGGAGCGCTGGATACGAGTTTTGATACAGACGGAAGAGCGACGACAGACTTTGCAGGCGCTAACGACGTCGCTTACGCAGTCACCATCGCCAATGATCATAAGATCATCGCGGCGGGGTTTACGGATGCAGGCGCGCAGAATAATTTCGCGGTTGCCCGCTACCTCACCAATGGCAGCCTGGATACCGCCTTCAGCTCGGATGGATTGGTGAACACGAACATCGGTTCAGGCAATGCGGTCGCCAACGCGGTGGTAACCCGATCCGATGACCGCATCTACGCCGCGGGCACGTCCTACAACGGCTCCAATGCCGACTTCACCGTCGTTAGGTACCATACCAACGGGAACCTCGATACCGCCTTCAGTACCGATGGGATCGTTACCACTGATTTTAACTCGGCTGACGATGGCGCCAACGCGATGGCACTGGACGCCAACAGAATGATCGTGGTGGCTGGTTACGCACGCAATGGGGCCAATAGAAATTTCGCGATTGCGCGTTACCGTACCGATGGCAGCCTGGACACGGCGTTCAGCGGGGACGGCAAGCAGACCATTAGTTTTGCCGCGAGCAGCGATGACATGGCCTACGGCATTGCCATTCAAAGTGACGGCCGCATCGTCTTGGGAGGCCACTCCCACAACAATACACAGACGCATTTTGCGATGGCACGTCTTCTAACCAACGGCACACTGGACGCAAGCTTTGACGGCGACGGAATGGCCGTGAGCAGTATCGATACCACCCACGGCACCCAAGCCCACGCGTTAGTGCTTCAAAGTGAAAAAATTGTGCTCGCCGGGCGATCCTTGCAGCTTGAGAACAGAGCGATTCTCGCACGGTTCAATTCAAACGGCAGCGCGGACACATCATTCGGAACTTCTGGCTACTACGTCCAATCCTTCTCCACGGGAGACGATGTCTACTACGGGGTGGCGGTGGATTCCACGAACCGCATCGTGGCGGTAGGGCACGCGCTCAACGCCAACATGGATTTTCTCGCCGTTCGCGTCCTGAACACCTCTGCCAGCAGTCTGGGTCTGGATCCCACGTTTGATGGCGACGGCATTGTCATCACGACCGTGGGCGCAGGAGACGACATCAGCATTGGAATGGCCTACAAGAGTGGGATGCTTTCTCTAGTCGGTCGCAGCCACAACGGAACCAATTTCGATTTCGCTGCCGCTCGGTATAACTTCGATGGAGGTCTTGCTGCTTCCGGCGCCCTAGATAAGAGCTTTGGCAACAGTGGAGTGACGACAACTGCTGTTAGCGGGAATCATGATCTAGCGCATGCAGTTGCTGTCCAATCGGACAACAAAGTTATCGTTGCAGGTGCCACCTATAACGGCAGCGACGACGACATGCTGGTGCTGCGCTACACAAGCGGCGGTGCTCTGGATACTAGCTTTGACTCAGACGGCATCGTCTCCATCGCTCCCGGGACGGGCGACGATCGGGCCTACGATATCGCTCTGGATGGAAACAACAAGATCGTGCTCGCCGGAATGAGCGCCAATGGAGCCATCAACCGTTTTGTCGTCGCCCGTTACTTAAGTAACGGCGCTCCGGATACGGGTTTTGATGGAGACGGTGTGGCGCTCACCACCTTCGGTAGTACTAGCGACGACGTGGCCTTTGCAGTGGCGGTCCAATCCGACAACAAGGTCATCGTTGGGGGCTACACGCACAACAATACCGTGAACGGCTTTGCCTTGGCCAGGTACGGCACGAACGGCTCGTTGGATGCTACTTTTGATGGCGACGGGCGCGTCACAACGCAGGTCGATAGCAACGCCGGCAGCGAGCTGCACGATATTCTTATTCAGCCCGATGGACGCATTGTGGCGGTTGGCAGAACGCTGCGGCCGCGCCAGCTGATCGCCGTGGTCCGCTACCTCACCTCCGGAGCCCTGGACACGAGCTTTAACACCACCGGCATTTTGACCACTTCCGCAACGAGTGGCAGCAATGTGGCGTACGGAGTGGCCTATGATAACGGCAAGCTTATCATCACCGGCATTGGGCGGGGCACCAGTACCTACGACTTCGTGGTCGCTCGGCTAAACAGCAATGGCTCGCCAGATACCTCTTTTAGTGCCGATGGTTTTGCGACAAAGGCTATCAATACCAATGACGAATTTGGTTACGCCACCGTGGTCCAGGGGAACGGGAAGGTCTTGGCCGCTGGCTTTAGCTTCGGTAGCGGCTACGATTTTGCTGTTACGCGCTTTACCACCGATGGCTCAGCCGATTCCAATTTTGGTTCAAGCGGCGCGGTCACGACCGACATCAATGGAACGGATGTGGCACAGGCCATCGCCCTCACTCCCGATGGGCGCATTGTCGTTGCGGGACACTCAAAAAATGGAGCCGATTATGACGTTAGTGTCGCGCGTTACTTCCCCTAAGCTATGCCGGGCTCTGCTCCTCGCGCTCGTCGGAAGCTGTGGAATCGCTTTGGCTACAGGCTCGCCCGACGCCAATCTGGTCGGTTTGTACCACCTCGACGAAGCCACCGGCACGACCACCTATCGCGACAGCTCTTTCAGCGGCAATGACGGCACGTGCACCGCACCCGCCTGTCCCACCAACGTCGAAATGGGGAAATTTAATTCCGCGGCGGCGTTTGATGGAAATGACGAGATCATCATTCCCGATGCAAACAATTTGGACAACACCGCTGCCCTCACCGTTCAACTTTGGTTTTTCCCACCACCCTCACCGGCGACCCTCGTGGTTTAGTCAGTAAGCGCATCGGCCAATCTAGTGGACAGGCCTACTCGATGTTTCTTTGGACGGGAAACGCCATCGGCGTGGACGTTGACAGACAAGTTACCGACAATCGTTTCACCACCAGCACGACGGTTACCACAAACCGTTGGTACCATTTCGCACTAGTTTTCAATGGCAGTCTGACCGCCGCCAACCGGGTGAATATCTATTTCAATGGCGTGCTCGATGCAGGAAGTCCAAACAACGAAGGCAGCAGCAGCATCGGAAACTACGCGAGTGATGTCTATATTGGGGCTCTCAATCTTGCGTACGCTCAGGATTTCGTGGGGGTCATGGACGAGGTCGCTATTTACAATGCCGCGCTTCCGGCAGATGCCATTCGGGCTCAATATGAGCGCGGGAGTTGGCGTCACCACCAACAACGTGAATTGTGTGGAGGTAGCTTCTGCAATTTTGTAAATGCCTGGGTTCTGCCATCGCTTTCAGAATCTATTTACCCCAACTTCCGCATGCGCCGAGGTATCCAATGGTAAACGCTTGGCTAAGTTTTCTGGTTTCTTTCATGATGGTGTTTTCAATAAACGCGCTCGCTAGCGACAGCGCGCTTGATGCCGCGTTAGTAGCCCAATATCACCTTGATGAATTTGACGGTGCCACCAGCTTTCTCGATAGCTCTTTTAGCGGAAACAACGGCAGTTGTAGTGGAGGTACCTGCCCCGCCAGCGGCGAGATGGGAGTCTTTGGAAGTGCCCCCCGGTTTGATGGAACCGACGACTACATCATCGTCGCGGACAACAACAATTTGGATACCACGGCAACTTTGAGTATTCAGATTTGGTTTTTCCCCACTACCGTCGATGGACAGCCAGACGGACTCGTGTCAAAGCGCACCACAGCTGGAAGCCAAGAAGCGTATTCTGTATTCCTGTACACCTCCAATCGGATCTATGTGGACATCGACGGCAGTAACAATCGTTTTTTTGCTTCAACCACGCTGTCCGCCAACCGGTGGTACCACGTCGTAGTGACCTATGACGGCTCCCAAACCGCTGCGAACCGCGTTCGCGTTTATGTCAATGGTCGGGAGGATAGCGGCAGCCCCTTCAACGAAACGAGCACGTCCATTCCCAATCGCTCCTCGGCGCTTCACATCGGGATGCTGAACGCCGCCTACGGCAATGGTTTCCATGGCCTCATGGAC
This sequence comes from Bdellovibrionota bacterium, assembly GCA_041391485.1. Taxonomy (GTDB): domain Bacteria; phylum Bdellovibrionota; class FAC87; order UBA2466; family JACKAF01; genus JACKAF01. The sequence goes on from JAWKNY010000019.1 coordinate 37,734, forward strand.
GAAGTTTCCATTTACACGTCGGTACTGAGCCGGGCAGATATTGAAAACGCCTTCCGAGCGGGTGCCTGGCGCATCCACAACGAGTACCTCGCCCATGCCTTTTCGTTTTCTGATGGTTTAAGGCACCCCTCCGCGCATATTCTTTCGGGACTCTGGCGGCTTTTTCCGCGGGGTTAGTTTCTGGGTTTGCCAGCGTGCTTCTGGGCGGCCGAGACAAAAGCAGACACCAAAGCACTCGGGCTCAACATGGAGGCATCACCGGGCTTCGCCCATTCCGGATGCCATTGCACCCCGACCACAAAGCGATCGGTCGTTCCCGACTCGATGGCTTCTACGATCCCCTCTTCGGATCGGGCGGCAACGCGCAATCCGCGGCCGAGATCCTTCACGGCCTGGTGGTGGACACTGACGACCTTACCCGTCTCGGTTCCAAAGATGGAATGCAGGCGAGTCCCTGACTCCAACTGCACGGTATGCATCAATGCATCGTACAGCTCTTGATCGCGGTGCGGTCCCTTCGCGATTTCAAAGTGCTCCAGATCCTGGTAGAGCGTTCCACCCAGGTACACGTTGAGAATCTGGCAACCTCTACACACCCCCAGCACCGGGAGCCCGTGCTTCTCGGCGAGACGCAACAACTCCAACTCGTACGCATCTTGATACGGATCGCCGCTCCACTCCGGAACGATGGGCTCTTCCCCATATTGTTTGGGGCTAACGTCCGCCCCACCGGCGAGCACAATCCCATCCAAACGGGGCACCAAAGTTTCCAGTCCCGTCAACTCAACTGGGTGCACAACTCCCACTACGTCAGCTCCCGCTTTGATAAGAAACTCGCCCAGTTGTTGTTCAAAATAGGAGAGTCGTTTATTTTTGAAGAGACGGCGATGCGGTTCGGGGTGAAAGAAGTTCGCGGATATTCCGATCAAAGGTCGCATGTCGGATTCATACTGACCACTCCGGACCCAGGCTACTTAATTTTTCCGTAGGCCATATTTTTCCGCCGTGTCAATTGATTGACATTCCATGTGGACGTCGATAGACTAAAGTTAAGCATCTCTTTAAACTAATTCCCTAACAACGAATAGCTAACGAGCCACAGTCACAGGATACTATGATCCCCCGTTTGTTGCTTTTTGAACCCGACGCGTCAAGGAGTGAGGCCTTCCGCAAGGAGCTGGAAGAACTTCACGTTTGGATCGCAGCGGTAGAAAACACGGAGTCCGGCTTCGAGCTACTCAAAAAACAGTTTTTTCACCTTTGTGTTTGGTCCTGCGACACGGAAGAGGACTTGGCGGGGCTAAGCCGCATCCGCCAGCTGCGCCCCGAGACAGCCGTCATTGCGATGAGTGAGAAGGCCGACTCCGATCACGTGGTCGACTGCATCCGCCATGGAGCGTCCAATTTTTGGGGACGCGAAGACTCCATCCAAGGTTTGATCGAAGCCGTTCGCAAAACCATGGATCGCACGGTGGCCGATGCCCCCATCGAGACCGAAGAATTCGAATACCCCGAGCTGGCCGGACGTCACCCCAGCATCAAAAAGATTTTCAAAGTCATTCACCAGATCAAAGACAGTGATTCGACGGTCCTTATCACCGGCGAAAGCGGAACCGGTAAGGAACTCGTGGCGCGCGCCGTGCACGCGCTTAGCCAGCGGACCCGTCAGCCTTTTGTAGCCGTCAACTGCAGTGCGATTCCCGCAAACTTGCTGGAAAGCGAGCTTTTTGGACACGTGAAAGGGGCGTTCACAGGGGCTACTCAAAATCGGCCCGGCCGGTTTAGCCTGGCTGGCACCGGCACGCTCTTTCTCGACGAAATCGGAGAGCTCCCGGTGGATCTGCAGGCCAAGATCCTACGGGCTCTGCAGCACAAGGTATTTGAACCCGTCGGAAGCGCCCAAAGTTTAACGCTGAATGCGCGCATCATCGCGGCCACCAACCAAAACCTGGACACGGCGGTCGCCGAGAAGCGCTTCAGAGAAGATCTTTTCTATAGGCTGAATGTGATTCCGGTATTCATGCCGCCCCTGCGAGCGCGAAAATCGGACGTTCCGCTCCTGGTGGGAAGATTTCTCGAACGATTCAACAAGCTAAACCGTAAGCACTTTTCGGGAATTTCAGAAGAGGCCATGCACTGTCTGATGCAATACCATTGGCCCGGAAACATTAGAGAGCTTGAGAACCTTATCGAGCGAGTCGTGGTGCTAAAGGAAGGGAACGGACTGATTGAACTCAAGGACTTTCCGGTCGGCTACTTCAGAAACGTCCGTTTGGAACGCTTTGTCGCAAACGTTGCGTTCCCCGAGGAAGGTCTCAATTTCAACGACGCCGTCAATGAATTTGAAAATGAGCTGATCCTACAGGCACTGCGTTCTACTCAAGGAAACAAAAACAAAGCAGCTTCCCTTCTGAAACTAAACCGCACAACACTGGTAGAAAAGCTTAAGCGCAAGGGGCTTAGGATAGTCTCGTAGCCTACTCGGTGTTTCCCGTCTTCTTCTCTTTCTCTTTTTCTTTGGCTGCTTTCTCACCGTCATCTACGAACTGATTGATGAAGTACTTGAGGATGTTGCTCCGCTGGGCGCCGCCGATAAGAGACTTCGTGTCTTCGTACAGGGTAGGATCGTTCACGAGCGCCCCCACCGTGCCATCGCCTTTGTCGATCTTTTTCAGGATACTCTCCAGATGCGCGAGCGACTTTGCGAGCGAATTGCCACCCCGCTGAATCTTAAGTTCTGCGGTGATCGCGTTTAAATTGTTGGAAAGGCGGGTCAGGCTCTTTAACAGCTTCTCGACATCTCCACCCTCGCGGAACTGGCGTTCAATACTCCCGACAAGATCTCCACCCTTACTGAACAAATCTGACTCGGTTTCCGTTTCGATCTCGTCCCCATCCTTTAGCATCGGGGAATCCGCCGTTCCAATGCTCAGCTCGATGTATTTGTCCCCCAGCACACCCTGCGTAGCAATCTTAGCCGTCGAATCCTGACGGATGCGGTCTTGAACAGATTTCAAAACTGAAAAACGGACAACGAGTTCCTTGGAGCCGTCCATTTTTACCTCAATCGACTCCACGACACCCACGCGCAAACCGGAAAGAGAGACTTCGGAACCGTAATGCAGCCCCTTTACGTTGGGGAAATGGGCGACCAGCTCGTAGTCGGAAGCAAACACACCACTGCCGCCTCCTACATTGAATAGGATAAACAAAAATCCCACAAAGCCCAGCGTCACAAAGATGCCAAGGACTACGTTATTTGCGATCTTGCGATCCATCTAATCTGTTTCTCCGTCAATAAAGCCGCGTACCGCCGGATCCGTTGACTTCTTAATCTTATCCACCGTATCCATCGCGATGATCTTCCCCTCTTTCAGGAAAGCAATTCGATCGCTCACGGCAAATAGACTCGTCATATCGTGAGTCACCAGAACCGATGTCGCTCCTTTATCTTGCAACATAAGAATAATCTTCAAAATCTGTCTCGTATTGTACGGATCCAGCCCGGTCGTCGGCTCATCATAAAGAATGACCTCAGGATCCATAATAATACTTCGTGCCACTCCCACGCGCTTTTGCATCCCACCGCTGAGATCTGCGGGCAAAAGGTACTCACTCCCTTCGAGCCCTACCATCGACAAGGTCTGCATGACTTTGTCGTGTATTTCCTTCTCGCTCATCTCCGTGTGTGCCCTGAGCGGGTAAGCAAGGTTCTCTTTGACTGACAAACTATCAAACAAAGCTCCATGCTGAAAAGCGTAAGCGATACGATTGCGTACCCGGACCAAATTGTCTTCATCAAGAGGTACCACATCTTCGCCATGAAAAAGTATTTGACCTTTATCCGGTTTCTCGAGTCCAATCATGGATCTCAACAAAACACTTTTTCCCGATCCACTTCCACCCATTAAGGTCAAAATTTCGCCCTTGCGTATGCTAAGGTTCACGCCTTTGTGAACCACCTTGTCTCCGAACTTCTTGTAGAAGTTTTTGACCTTGATGATTTCTTCCACCTCAGTCATCAGGTCACTTCCATCAGCAAAAAGAGCTTTGTAAGAACAAAATCAAAAATCGTAATCAAAATCGAAGAGGTCACCACGGCGTGAGTTGTCGACTGACCCACCCTTGTGTTCCTCCCTTGGTCTGCAGACCGTAGTAACAGGAGGTAACCCCTATGATCACCGCAAAAACCAAGGTCTTTGCCACACCCACTAGAGGTCATTCGGAGCCATGACCATGATCGCCTGATGAAAGTAATAGTCCGAATTCAAATTCAGCTCGAACTGCGACAACACCATACCGCCCATAATGCCAATAAGATCCGCCATCACCGTCAAGAGCGGGCACATCAGCAAGAGAGCCAGCAGTCTGGGAATGACCAGACGCTTGAGAGGATCCGTCCCCAAAGCGCGGATCGCATCAATCTGCTGCGTAACGCTCATCGATCCAACTCGGCAGCGATACCCGATCCCACGCGGCCGGCCAGCATCAAGCAGGTCATTACCGGCCCCAGCTCGCGCATAATGGACAAACCCACCACACGGGGAACGTAAATCTTTCCGCCAAACCGTTCGAGTCCATAACCAAACTGAATCGACATTACGAATCCGATGGAAAGGGCCGTAATGAACACAATCGAAAAACTCTTTACCCCGATGGCAGCACTGCTCGATGAAAAGGCCAAAATGGAATGGCGGGCGGAACAGCACCCGACAAGAGGCGTAGAAGAGGTTTGCCGCCCCTCCCAGAAAATCCAAGCCACGAAAAAACGAGTCCAAAGATCTCGTCTTTGTCAGGACTAGGAAATCAATTGCCTTCTCTTTTGGCATACCTAAAGCTCATTACCAACTGTTTAAACTCTGCTACGTCACCTGCAGAGATCTGTTTTTTGTTCAGCAGTGTGAAGTCAAAGATGCAGCCACCTTTGGAAATCACAAAAATCTCGAAACGGATCGGATCCTGACCGGCCTCACCGCGCACCGAAGAGTACAAACCCTGCGCCCCATTCACTTCCAGATACGTCTGGCGAATGAAAACGACGTTGCGCACTCCGATGAGCAGGTGGCGAGTGAGTACCTGTAGATCGGCATCTGCATGCCGGTTGCAGGAACTGCTCACCGCGACCAAAGAACCTGACTTGAGCTTAAAAGCCCTGTCTCCGTTCCCCTTATCCGTAGACTCCCAACGCTTGGGGGGGCTGATATGGTAGCCTTCCGCGTGTCGAACAGATCGTTCGCCACCAAAGCAACCAGCGAACAACAGCAGCAAAGCTACTGGGATTCGTTTCCGCCAAGTTCTAGGCTGCGCTATTTCAATGCTGCATCGCATAGGAATCTCATTCACTTATCGGAATCCGAGTTGAAAGAATCGACGCAAATTAGTCAAGTATTTCCCATTAGTTACAATTTTTTTTGGCGCGTCTGGTTATAAACCCCTCCCGAAGCCGCTCCCAGAGGGGCTTTGCGACAGAGGAAAAGGTTGTACCGGGGGGTCCTCCGGAGCCACCCGTTGAAGTCAAATGGGTAAAGCCAAGGCGGGACCGTCGCGTGCTCCAGCTCACACTGCACACCGGGGGCCTGAAAGGCTTCTGGCAAAACGTCCTCCCGCCAAAAAAGATAAGCGCTTTTCTCTTTATCCACGGCTTCTAGAAACTCCTCCGGCCGATCAAAGTGCACAAAGTGAAGTCCTTCAAACCAAAAAAACTTATGACGGCTCACCGGCCCATAAGGATGGCTATCCTTATAATAGAGAGTGACTTCCTCTCCGACTTTGCGGGCGACATGCGAATAAAAATCGCTCTTCACATCGGCCGGCTTTAGAAGACTGGCCAGAAGCAGGAGCCCGTTGAGGGCGAAGAGCACTTGAAGGCCGAGTTTCCCGGCCCGTCCCACCGATCGCTCGAGCGAATCGACCAAAAGCCCCACCTGCATGAGTGCCGGAACGAGTATGGGGATGAGAAAGCGCGCCTCTTTGTGGCCGATGGCCGAGTGAACCAAGAAAAAGGGAACAGACATCCAAGTTAACAGGTGAAACGGAAATCGGAACCAAGCCCAAAAGGTGCCCAGCATCAGCACCCAACTTAGAGGAGGACCCGCCTTCACCGCCAAGAGCTTGGGGTACGCCCACCAAGGAGAGGTGCCAAATTCGGCGACCTTCCCCACCCACAGGTTCTGGTAAAAATACTCCCATGCCGAAACACCCCAATAGCCGTAGCCCCACCTATCGACGACAATGCCAATGAGAAGGGTGAGGATCACTCCCGGAAAGATGAGAAACACACGGGGGTTTCGTTGCAGGATGAGGAAGTACGCCACCGCTCCGGCCACTGCCACCGCCGCTTGAAAGCGAAACTGAAACGCAAAGCCCCAAAACAGTCCCGCCCACAGGAAACCGCGTATTTGATTTTCGGTTGGCGACCGCAGACAAGCGGAGATTCCAAACAGCAGAAAAGCGGAACTCCAGGTTTCCGAAGAAGTGCGCACGGCGAGATACGGCACACACCAGAAGAAGAATACCGCCAGAACGGTAGCGCGCCACACCTCGGATCGTTGGAACCAGGGACGGCTCTTCTGCGCGAAGCAAGCGATGGCAGCCAAGGAAAGGACTCCAGAAAGCAAACGGTAAACAAATGCCCACTGAGGCGGCTCGTTTAAACCCATCCCCTGAAGCACTCGAGTCACCGCGTACAAGAGGGAAGGCTGCAACCAGGATCGCATCCCGTGGTGGTACTCCCACGCCATGTTGGGAACGTCGGCAGATCCCAATTTGAGAGCTACGTATTCCAGGATTTGAAAATGTTCATCCGGGTGGTGGTAACCGACGGAGAAAACCGCTGCGAGAAAATACACCACTGCCGCGACGGTAGCGGTTTTCTTTAAATACTGACGATCGGAAACGCTAAGAACTTGGCCCAACACGCGGGCATAATCCCAAGTGGATCCTCGCCTGGCAAGTCGCCCGGAATTGTCCCCGCGCACGCCAAATTGTGTCACTAGCGCGCCAGAGCCTCCATCTTAACTACCTAGAAATACTCATATTATCCCCGCGCCCGTAGACTCTGGGTGCGCAGCCCGGTGGTTTGGACGCTGGCACGTCCTTGCATACACATAGAGTACGGCCCGCACGGCGGGCGCAGAGTTTATCCGGAAGGGCGACTTCCGGATCGAGGGTCGAAAGAAATGGGGGAAGCCGGTACGGAGTAGACCGGCGACACGAGGCATTTCCTGGCTCCTTTGGGAGTTCGGGAAAAACGAACTGCTCGTAGGGCAGCAGTTGGGGGCAGGCGGAAGCTTGCTTCTGTTAAAACCACTACTCCTCTCTCACACCCGTTGTTTTCGAAAGAAAACGACGGAAATAGGCAGGCTCCACGTTTGCTTCGCAACTTTCAAACGTGGGGCCTTCCTATAATCTCTGAAAAGGCTATGCGACAACAAAAGCAAGAAATTTTGGAGAAAGTACTGGAAGATCTGTCTTCGTGCGGCTTGGACACGCATGTGGATCAGATTCAGCACCTCGCCGACGGCGGTATGTCGCATATTTACCGTGCACGCCAACCTTCCTTGGACCGTTACGTCGTCATCAAACAATTAAAACGCAGTTTTCGAGAAGACCCGGAGCTTGTGAATCGCTTCCGCCGGGAGGCCAAATGCCTGGCGACGGTCCTGCACCAAAACGTCGCGCATGTGTACGGCTTCGTGGAGAGCACGGCCGACATGTATATCCTGATGGAGTACATCAGTGGCGTCGATTTGTCGGCGGTACTCAAGAAAATCGGACCCCTTCCCCCCGAAGTGGCTGCCGCCATCACCTTGGGCCTTGCGCGCGGTCTGCACTGTTTGCATGCGCATCAACTTATCCACCGGGATGTTAAACCTTCAAACATCCGCCTCACCACTCGAGGTGAGATCAAACTGATGGATCTGGGAATTGTTTTGGATGTAGCCGAGAGCTCACTTACGCGGCCGGGAATTCTGATGGGATCTCCAAGTTATCTTACTCCCGAGCAGATTCTAGGGGACACCGTCACGGCACGTTCTGACGTTTTTCAACTCGGTATCTGTTTGTATGAGATGCTTTGTGGCACTCGCCCTTTTCAGGACAACGGTCACCAAACGGTCTTTCATCGAATTCGCGAAGCGGAGTACACGCCGCTTAGAAAAATGAACCGATCGATCCCGCGTGCCTTAGAACGGATTGTCGATCGCTGTTTGCAGAAAAATCCGGAATCACGTTTCAGTGACGTGCAAAAAGTTGCCCAGTCGTTGGAAGTATACCTTGGGCCACTCGCGACCGCCCACACCGAAGACGTTATATTGAGGTTCCTCGATCAAGAAGCCTTGGCTACGCCCACGGTCCCGATCACCCACATTCAAGAGATGCGCCCCCGCCCCTCGCGCTTGAAATGGATCGGCGTCGGTATACTTTGTTTGGGCTCCCTGTTGCTCGGCCTGTTCCTCAGCCGGTTCAGGAAGGACGCGCCCACCACCCCCCCTCACTACAGTCGCCCCCACGACCTGCGATAGTCGGCCGGGAACGCTTTCCATTCCAGACAAAAAGCGGTATGGATGTACCGCATGTTTTTCAAGAAGAAACAAGAGCTTAACCCTCAACAAGTACGGGACGCGCTGGCAAAAGTCATCGCCCCTGGTTCCGGCAAGGATCTGATTTCACTGGGATTGTAAACGCATCCAGGTGAGGCGGGCCCAAGGTACGGATCGATTTTGAAGTCACCGACCCCTCTTACCCGGCGCCCGAACAACTCACGGAACTTTGCCGGGAATCGGTTCAAAAACTTCCGGGCGTGGAATTCGTTCATATTAGTAAACCCAAGCCCAGCCCTTCCGCCAAGGAAGAGCCCGCTCAGGCAGCCGCCGGCAAAGTGCAGTTGCCAGGAGTGCGCAAAGTGATCGCCGTTGCGAGCGGCAAGGGCGGCGTGGGCAAGAGCACGGTCGCCATTAATTTGGCCGTCGCGCTCGCGGCTCAGGGCAAGCGCGTGGGGCTTTTGGACGCCGACATTTATGGGCCGAGTCTTCCCACGATGATGGGGATCACGGGCCGTCCGGAAAATGAGTCCGGCAAACTCGTCCCTTTAGAGCGCCACGGCGTGCGACTGATGTCGATAGGCTTTGTAGTTCCCCAAGACCAGCCCGTCGTCTGGCGCGGTCCGATGGTACACGGGGCACTGACGCAGTTTATGACTCAGGTCCAATGGGGCGATCTTGATTACCTTTTGATCGACATGCCGCCCGGAACCGGAGACGCCCAGCTAACCATCAGCCAGAACGCGCCTCTGAGTGGTGCCATTGTCGTCACCACGCCGCAGGAAATCAGTTTGCTCGATGCCCGCAAAGGATTGAAGATGTTCGAGAGTGTGCACGTGCCCATCCTCGGAATCGTTGAGAACATGGCGGGCTTCCTCACCCCAGATGGGACGCGCCATGAGATTTTCCGTAGCGGTGGCGGCAAGCGTTTAGCAGAAGAGTCGGGTGTACCGTTGCTCGGTTCTCTTCCCTTGGATCCGCGAGTGGCTGAAGGAGGCGACACGGGTGAACCGGTCGTTCAAGCCGTTCCCGATTCGGCCGTCGCCAAATTGTTTACGGAAATTGCACAAAAGGTCGCTGGCACGTCACGCAGCGAAGCTGACTTCCAACCCTTATCCTTGAGCTGGTAGCATGGTGTTTCCTGTTGAATTAACTAAATTGGACGAGCTAAGCCTGGGCATTCAATGGAATGACGGACACCGTTCCACTTACCGGGTTCGGAATTTACGCCTGGAATGCAAGTGCGCGGTTTGCGTTGACGAGTGGACGCGCGAGAAATTGCTTAAAGACGAAAATGTCCCGGCTGACATCAAACCCACCAAAATTGAAAGCGTGGGACGCTACGCCCTCAACTTCAAATGGTCGGATGGCCACGACGCCGGTATTTACACTTTCGACCACCTCCGCAAGCTCTGCGAGTGTACGGAATGCCAAAAAGCCTAGTCCCGGCAGGAGTCCTTGAGCTGGAGGACTGGTGTTCGCTGCAACTGGACGGCACCGACATTTTTGATTTCCTCCATCGTTTAAGCACACTGGGTTTCAAAAACCAAAAACCGGGCGTCCGGCTGGGTGCCCTTCTCAGTGGCCGCGCCCAATTGATTAGCGGCGGATTTTTTGAAGGGTCGGCGACGGGTGTGCTGTACACCGTTCCCCGTTCTCTGGCAGAGCCGACACTAGAGCACCTAGAGAAGTTTCACTTTTCTGAAGCCGTCACTTTTTCAAAGGATACGGCGTCGTCTATTTGGATAGCCGACTCGAAAACAGCCGAATCTTTGCAGCCCCTGGCCTCCAGCTCGTGGGAGGTCCCGGATCTTCCTGGAATCGTTTGGTTTCGGGTTACGAAGCGGGATGACTGGATGAAGCTCGCCGCGCAAAAAGCGCCCATGAGGCGCGCTGAATTACATGCTTATTTCCTGGCCCAAGGATCGATTCTCTTGGATTTGGATCAAGTCCGCGATCTATTGATCCTCGAGGCTAACTTGGAAACGGCCGTAGAACGCGACAAGGGTTGCTACCCGGGGCAAGAAGAGATCGAACGGATTTTCACCTACGGCAACGCGAATAAGAAGCTACTTGCGGTTCAATTGGATAAAAAGCCTGGCACGATTCCGTGCACGCTGCGTTGTGAGGACAAAGAGGCGGGGACTCTTCTCGCCTATGAGGACTTGGGCGGTTCGGTTGGCGGGTTGGCGATGGTTCACCGCAACTTTTGGGAAACGGGACATCTCAAAGGAGATCCCGATCTCATCGCCACCATACTATAATGGACGGTATGAGAAAAAATCTGCGCGCGCTATTCTTGTTTTTCGCTTCACTCAAACTCGCTGTGTTTGTGTTGTTGGGCACCGCTTCGGTTCTGGCCGTCGGCACGGTAGTGGAGTCGCTATACGGCATGCGTGCGGCGCACTTGATGGTCTACGGAACTTGGTGGTTCGGCGGCATTCTCTTTTTGCTGGGCTTGAACGTACTGTGCGCGGCCCTTTCGCGGTACCCTTGGAAACCTCACCAGACCGGATTTGTCGTTACACACTCAGGTATTTTGATCATTCTCCTCGGATCAGTGATAACGCAAAAGCTGGGCGTCGATGGCAACCTGCCAGTGGTCGAAAAGGATGTGAACGACGCCGTGGCCTTGGCCGATCTAAAATTTGTGATTACCAATGAGCTGAGCGAACAAAGCACGGAGCTTCCCTTGCCCGAAACGGGTCGGCCCAGTCACGGAAACTTGATGACAGTACAAGTGGCTCCGAATCACGTTGTGGAGATAAACAGCTTTTACCCGAGAGCGCTTTTTTCAGAAACCTGGGAAGAGAGCCCCATCCCCGGCTTGGGCTACCCGGTCGTCACACTTCTTCTGGAGAGCAGTCGTTTTAACGTCGAGCAACAACTCGTAGCGGAGTCCCCGTCCGGGGCAACGGAGTTTGAAATGGGCCCCGCCATTTTCAGCTTCCAGAAACTATGGGATAAAAAAGACGAAGCGGCTTTCCTCAATCCCGTACAGAAAAAAGAATCGGACAAACAGAGCAAGGGAACTGTGCTCCTGGTGCTGGAAGGCCGGGAGTACCGATTACCCATTGAAGAACTGTTAGCTGGGTGGGTGGATTTAGGAAGTACCGGTCACAAAATTCACGCCACCAAGTACTACACGCACGCCATCGTGCAGGAAACTGAGCTTGTGAACAAATCCAAGGATCTCGTCAACCCGGCGGTACGCTTGGAAGTCCGTTCAAAGGACGGGAACCTGGAGCACCACACCTTGTTCGCAAACTTTCCCGAGTTCCCGACCCTGCACCGTAAAATCTCGGGCAAGAATACGGTCGAAGGCCTAAAAGCAAAAATGATTTCCCCACGGGCGCGCGCCGAAATGGGGATTGTCGGTCGTCAGCGCGGGGTGCTTCGCATCGCTCAGTCGGCAGACGACAAGCGCCTTCTGTACGTGGTGCAAGGGCGCGATGGAAGCCTCAACGGTAAGGGTGAACTCAAGGTAAATGAGCCCATAGAGACCGGTTGGATGGACGCCAAGTTCAGCATTCTTGACTGGAAAGCCTCAGCGGTGCGCAGTCTAGATCCCAAACCCGTGGACAGAATTCCCGATGCCAGCACCCCATACCTGAGCGCCCTGCAGTACCGGATTCGCGATACCACCACCGGACAGACGGGAGCTTCAAAATGGTTGTACCAAGGCGAATTGCAGAGAGAAACCGTGGGCAAACAGCGCCTGGTCTTCTCTCTTACCAAAGACAAGCTTTTGCTTCCGTTCAAAGTACGCCTGGAAAAGTTTACCATCGGCACGGATCCTGGCACGAACAAAGCCGCCAGCTACGCGAGCGACGTGCGAGTGATAGCCTCTGACAGCCCTGACACTGGCCCCGTGCATATCAGCATGAACGAACCCATGGAACACGCCGGTTACACCTTCTACCAGGCGAGTTACCAAAAGGAGGAAGGCAAGCCCACGATCTCCGTTTTTTCGGTAAATCGAGACCCGGGTAGACTTCTGAAGTATTTGGGGTCCATACTACTGGTATTGGGAATTTCCGTGATGTTCTACATGAACCCGCATTACTTCGACATTCTTCTGGGGAAAAAGAAATGACAACACTCCGACTTCTTTTCGTGGCCTTGATTGTCTCCTTAACACTTCACGCTGCGGAAGGATTTCACTGGAGCCCGCTTGAAACTATCGCCATCCAGGATAGAGGTCGGTTAAAACCTTTTGACACCTTCGCCGAGGAGAGCGTCCAGTACATCACCGGCCGACGCTCTTGGGAGGGTGAGCCTGCGGAGGCGACCCTCTTTGGCTGGATGGCCAGTTACGAAGACACCTGGGCCGCGAAACGGTTTATCCTCATCGACTATAAACCCCTTAAAGCGGCTATCGGGATCGAAGAGGACGAGAAGTACTTCGCACCCGAGTCCCTGATTGGCAATCAGAAGCTCGGCGCCCTGGTACGGGAAGCCTTTAAAAAGCAAAAGCCCGAACTGACTGAGTTGGACAAACGCGCGCAGGAAGTCAGCAACCGCGTGGGTCTGCTTCAGGCCATTGTGTCTGGCGACATCTGGACTATCTTCCCCAATCCCACGAGCCTTACTGAATCGTGGTTTTCGATCGCCGCTCTGACCGGACAGTCGGATCGCGTGCTTCCTTACGACTCCGAAAAAGTTCAAAAGCTGAGTGATGACTTGCGCACACTCATTCGCGCCTATGTCGAAAAGGACACCGCGACCTGGAATAGCAAACTCCCCGCGTATGCGACGTTTCTGGAAACCGGGCTCACGTCGAATTACCCAACCCAGGACACGCTAAAGCGCGAAGTCCACTACAACAAGTTCAGGCCGTTCCGTTGGGCGTGGGTACTCTATACCTTGGGTTTTTTGGCGTTGCTCGGCTTTATCTTCACTCAAAAGAGGGGTTTCGGCTTTGCCGGAGCGGGCGCGCTTGGAATCGGGTTTGCGATCCACACCTACGGTTTTGTTTTGCGCATGCTCATCTCCGGACGCCCTCCAGTGACCAACATGTATGAGTCGGTCATCTGGGTAAGCTGGGGCTGTATGCTCTTTGCAGGAATGATTTGGCTAAAATACAAGAATGCGGTCATCCCTGCAGCCGCCGCTGTTTTTAGTTTGGTCTCTCTCGTATTGGCGGACAACCTGCCGTCCATTCTCGATCCCGCCATCAATCCGCTGGAACCCGTACTGCGCAGTAATTTTTGGCTAACGATCCATGTATTGACCATCACACTGAGTTACGCAGCGTTTGCTTTGTCACTGTCTTGGCAACCTGGTGCTGGGGAGTACGGCTTAACACCGGGACGGACGGATCGAATTCAGCAGTTCTCCACGCCTATGTATCGCTCGATGCAGATTGGTGTGGTGCTGCTCGCCGCGGGTACCATTCTGGGCGGTGTCTGGGCCGACTATATTCGTGGGGACGCTTCTGGGGTTGGGACCCCAAGAGGTGTGAGCCCGATCGCGCTACTGCTCTATGTGGCGGTACTGCACGGGCGTTTTACCAATTGGCTACGCGGTTTCGGATTTGCGGCTGTCACTGTCGTCAGTTTTTCTAGGTGTTCTCATGGCCTGGTACGGAGTCAATTTCGTACTGGGGGCGGTCTACTCTTATGGCTTTGGCTCTGGCGGTATCGCCTACGTGATGGTCTATGTGGCAGCCCAGGTGGGCTTCATCACTCTTCGCGTACAGCCGCCACCGATCCGGCGGCAATACCGGCGCCGCCATCTTCCCCAAAGGCCACCGCTAGGTACCACGTTCCTTTTTTTACAAACCTGTGGATAACTTTCGGGCGTACGGCCTGCAGGTGCCGACTGCGCTGTACCTCTTTGGGCGTATTTACGGGTTGTCCGATAGTTCGGATACAAACAACGTAAAGAACGGGTCCTCCGTCTCATCGAAGAGAGACATGTCCAACTTGGCGATAAACTTGTCTATGTTAGAGGTAGATCCCGGTGCCAGGCGATACATCTCTCCCGTCGGCATCACCACGAAGTAGACACGACTGCCGTCTTCATGGGTGCTGCCGGAAACCACCGGCGACCCGCAGTGGGTCGGGTTCCGTTAATCGCCTGCACCGGCTCGACTCTGCACAAAAGATAGAAAAGCTTTACGGTGTCGAACGAGAGTTCATGGCTCCTTTCCGCAACGTCGTCGCTGTAGGTGCGAGGTTCTTGGTCGTTAAACAAGCGTACATATTCCCGCATCACCAGATGAGCGTCGATGATGCTTACATAGCCATCCAGGTTCGCATCAACACGGTACATTCCGGGAATGGTACGCCGGGTTCAGTAAACCGTGCTCCATCGCGGTAGATCGCGTTTAACACGCTCGATATGTCTAGAGCGGAGATCTTGCCGTCCTCGTTGATATCGTAAGCAGAAGAAAAGTTGTGCCAGAGACTTCTTTGGAGGCCGCCGATTGGATCGGTGCTGGGTTGATCGGTTTTGTTTTTATTAGTCGCACCACAGGCCACTGGTAGAGGGGCATGGCGATAAAGATAAAACAAGGTCTCGCAGTTTCATTTTGGGGGTCCTCCGTTTACTTGATGCGGAGGTATGATGGGCTGGGTGCGAAAGGTCGGCGTCTTTGCCTAGGTGCTGCAAAGAAAAAGACCACCACCGACTTTCAAGATTTCCAGGCACTTAAATTGTGAAACCTGTAGATCTACTAGGCGCTGTCGCGACCCTATACGCTAAACGCACAGACCGTAGTAGCATAAATACAATCTATGAAAACTCTTAATTCGATTGTATCAAAAGTCGGGCTATTCCATTGCTAGAAACGAAACGGTAAGACGTGCTGCGTGCACCCTTTTCTAAGAGACTCGTACCTACGCACGCTTCGCGACTATGAACGGGTGTTGCAGACGCTTTTTCCGGAGTTGCCGCCCAATGAAGCGCCATGAACTCATGCGGATCTCATCGGAAATCCTGTTATTGAAGCTTTTTACATTCTCAACTCCCTGCACCAGTCGTTGCGTGTTGAGGGCGACGTTTACGAGTTCAGGTCGCCGAAGGTACGAACTCAGCACTGATGGCAAATGAGCTTTTGCACACGGGGCGCAAACTTTGGCTCTTTGATTCCTTTCAGGGACTGCCCAAACCCACCGAGGAAGATCGGATGCTGCACGATATTTCGGTCTGGAAATAACGTGCAGAAGGCAAAATGGCGCACCCGCAAAGCCGTGTGGAGGCCCGTCTAAAGGCCGTCGGTTTTCCCGCCACGGACACACATCGTACCCGGCTTTTATCGAGAAAGGTACCGGAGCAGGCGTACCGGAGAAAGTGTGTTTTGCGTACGTGGACTTCGATTTCTATGAACCATACGATCAAAATTGCCCTCGAGCGCTTACGCGAATGGATCCGGGTGCCTTGGTGGTAGTAGACGACTACGGCTTCTTCTCTGAGGGGGCGGAAGTGGCGGTAGAGGAATTTCTAAGGGCCCACAACGCCGATTACGAACGGCTCTCCCGAGCCCACGCCAACGGCTTCGCTGGTCTTAAAAAGTTATCCACAGGTTTGTAAAAAAAGGAACGTGGTACCTAAGAGGGGGAGGCGGGTGTGGCCGTGGAAAGAGGCGAACTGGGTAATCAAAGACAAAACGGGGCGCAGACACCGCGTGGGTAGCTACGTTTTTCCTCCCAGGCGGCAAAACGGGTGCGCTCCGCGTGTTCCATCAAAACCTGATCCTCTTTCTGCAAAGAGTAGTTTTCTTCAGTGGGTTTTTGACAGGCTTGGCAGCTCGCTCCCCCCGCCGCCACGTCGAAAACAGCCGGGAATTGCACCAGAGACTCGCACCGCACACAGCTTAGAAGTTGCGGCATCAACCCGAGCTGCGCTAGCAGCTTCATTCTGAAAACCAGGCTGAGAGTTTCCACCCGCTCCGGATCTTCTTCCTGTTCAATTAAAGCCAGTGTCTGCCCGAGCAAACTATAAAGACGCGGCATTGGAGTCGCCGTTAAGACGAGCTTGCGCACCCACTGGGTGATTTTTCCGGCGGCCAGCATTCTATCCAGATGATTCCGAATCCCTTCAAAAGAATTTAGAACGCTAAGTTCTATAAGATAAGGACGTTCCCGCGGATCGCCTCTCAGCAACAGCTCATCATGACAAAAAAGATCCAGCCCCCCAACATAGCGCCGTTTGCTCTTTCTCGCCGCTCGCGCCAAAGCCGAGATGACTCCCCACTCCTTCGTCAGAAGTTGGACATACATGTCCGACTCCCCGAAAAAAGTTCTCGAAAGGACGATCCCCTTACCTTGGTATTTACGCATGTTTGGCCGAATACAAATTGCCGCCGGGGCTGCCTCCGGACTGAGGTTTTTTGTCGGGCCGCGCTGCTGATTTGAAACGAAGATAAAAGTACGAACCTAAGCAGTTGAAAAGGATCAAGTGCACCTGCAAAAGCGTACACAAGGTCCCTCCCTGCTCCGGATTTTGGACTCCTAACCAGGAGAACAAAGTAAAAAACGCGACTTGCCCTACCCCAATCCCTCCGGGCAAAAGCGGGATGGCCGAAACGGTCAAGCCTACCGGGACAATGAAAAAGTAATGGGCAAGGGTAATATCAATGCCCATCGCCATTCCGTGTATGGCCCAAAGCGAAGACAAGAGCATCACGTTCATAAACGAGAGAACAACCGCTTTAAACATGGTCGGGAGTTCATTTCGGTAAAGCAAAAGGGCATCCAGAATTTTGCCCACAAACTTTACTCCCCTAAAAAATTCCATCAGCCGCGAAACCTGCGAAATTTTCACCCGAGTGGAGAGGAAAAACAGGCCGCCAAACAGAAGGGTCGCTCCGGTGAAAGCCCAAAGCGAGTAAGCCAGCAACTTGAGCTCGGGGCGCCCGACGAGCCACTCATTGAAGATCAACAAGGTGGCAGCGGCAGAGAAAACAATAATGGTGAGCCCGATGACGCGATCCAATAGCACGGTAAAAATGGCTTTGGTTTTTCTTTGCGGCTCCTGTCCCGCTACGTACCAGGCCTTGATGAGATCCCCCCCGACTGAACCCGGCATGAAGGTATTGAAAAAGTTGCCGATCATCGTAAGAGAGAAGAGCTCTTTGAAGGACAAGCTCAAACCCTGGGCCCGCACCAAAAGGTGCCACCGCGAAACGATGACGACCGTCATCAGGGTATAAGCCACCAAACTCAATCCCAGATTAACCGGCTTAAAGACCACTTCGCCCAGAGCCGCAAAATCGACCATGTTGGAGCGCAACACATAGACCACGAGGCCCAGTCCTACTATCAGCTTAAGCGCAAACTTAAGCCTATCCGCCACTTTCTTATCTAACTTCATGAACGCCCCATCGCGCTAAGTGCCTCAATTGACTTCAATATGGCCCCAGTTTAGAGTCGATTTGATAGTCTCACAAACGAAAAATCGGCTTTCCGGAACCTTTCCGGACAAGAAACCAAACGTAGAGAAATCATAAGATCGGTAAGATAGGCAACAAGGAGTCGGCATGAGAATTTGCGTTGTCGGAACTGGGTACGTCGGGCTAGTGGCGGGCGCGTGTTTTTCGGACGTCGGCAACCACGTTAGCTGTTTGGACATCGATCAGAAAAAGATCGATAGGCTCAACGCCGGAGAAGTCCCCATTTTCGAACCTGGACTGGACGAGATCGTTGAGCGAAACACCAAGGCCGGTAGGTTGCACTTCACGAGCAACCCCGCTGAGGCAATTGGGAGTTCCCGCGTCATCTTTCTTGCGGTAGGAACCCCCTCCAGCCCCGACGGCGATCTGGATCTGCGATTCGTGCTGGCGGCGGCAGAATCCGTCCGAGACCACCTGAAAGAAGAAGCTTTCGTGGTGCTCAAGAGCACGGTACCGGTGGGAACGGCCGACAAGGTCCGGGCCATCTTAAAAACCGGCAGGTTCAAAACCGAAGTCGTCTCCAACCCGGAGTTCCTAAAAGAAGGGACGGCCATCAATGACTTTTTGAGACCCGAGCGCGTCGTCATCGGCTGTGAATCAGACGCGGCCAAACGCGTCATGAATGAGTTGTACGCTCCATTCTTGAGATCCGGGAATCCGATTTTCTTCATGGGCAATCGATCGGCTGAACTCGCCAAGTACGCCGCCAACGCTTTTCTCGCAACCAAGATATCCTTCATTAACGATCTCGCGATGCTCGCCGAGAAAACGGGCGGAGATATCCACGATATTCGTCGAGTTCTGGTGACGGACTCGCGCATCGGCCACAAGTTCCTCTATCCGGGCTGCGGTTACGGCGGTTCCTGTTTCCCCAAAGACGTCAAAGCTATCATCAAGTTGGGTGAGCAAGTGGAACATCCCCTACAGATTTTTGCCGCCGCTCATGATGTCAACGAAAAGCAAAAACGCGTCGTTTTGGACAAGATCAAAAAACACTACCACTCCAAACTCGAGGGGAAAGTGTTTGCGATTTGGGGCACAGCTTTCAAGCCGATGACCGACGACATGCGTGAGGCACCCGCCGTTACCCTGATTGAGGGGCTTTTGGCAGCGGGAGCCTCCGTGCGGACTTACGATCCGGTGGCTGCGGATGAAGCCAAAAAGTTGTTCGGTCAGAAGATCACCATCTGCAAAGATGCCTACGAAGCCGTCCACAAGGCGGACGGACTTGCCATCATGACCGAGTGGAACGAGTTTCGCTCGCCGGACTTCGAAATGCTCAAAGCGGAACTGAACCAACCGGTCATCTTTGACGGTAGAAATCTCTACAACCCCGAGAGTATGCAGTACAATGGGATCACTTACTATTGTATCGGTACACCGGACCCGAGCTAATTCATGAGTGAAAGAAAAGTACCCACGGGACGCTATTTGGTCACGGGAGGAGCCGGCTTTATAGGCTCCCATCTTTGCGAAACCTTGCTGCGATCGGGTAATGAAGTCGTCGCCGTAGACAACCTCATCACCGGCAATCTTCGAAACTTAAAGAGTTTTGAAAACAATCCCAAGTTCGAGCTGGTGAAGCAGGACATCACGGAGAAATTTGAAATCGGTGGCAAACTAGACGGCGTATTCCACCTCGCCAGTCCCGCAAGTCCGGTCGACTACGCGGAGTTTCCCATCGAAACCCTGCGAGTGGGGGCCTACGGCAGTGATCACGTCCTGGCGATCGCCAAGAAGCAGAACTGTAGAGTTCTAGTAGCATCGACGTCAGAAGTTTACGGGGATCCGCAGCAGCACCCGCAGAAAGAATCCTATTGGGGGAACGTAAACCCGATCGGGCCGCGAAGCTGCTACGACGAATCCAAACGCTTTCTCGAAGCCCTCACGATGGCGTACCACCGCATCTTCGGGGTAGAGACACGGATTATCCGAATTTTTAATACTTACGGACCTCGTATGCGCGAAAACGATGGACGCGTCGTCCCCAACTTCTGCATGCAAGCTCTACGTGGCGAACCCATCACCATTTATGGTGAAGGAAAACAAACCCGCAGCTTTTGCTATGTTTCGGATCTAGTCGACGGCATTCTGGCGACATTCCTAGGCGCCAGCCACTTGCCTGTGAATTTAGGCAACCCGACCGAGTTTACAATCGCCGACTTCGCGAAAAAAATAATCGCCCTCACGGGTTCGCGTTCGCAACTCGTTAACAAGCCACTTCCAGAAGATGATCCTCAACTACGCTGCCCCGACATATCCACGGCGCGCACGCAGTTGAACTGGGAGCCCAAGGTTGCTGTTGATGAGGGCCTTGCGAAAACCATCGAATACTTCCGTCAACTCGTTTAAGCCCTTCTTTTACGCCGTGCATTGAAGCGGGGAAATTTCCATTAGCTGCCCATTCTCGCCCGCGGTATAATAATCTCTGTCACACCCACGCCATTCTCACAGGAGTTTCGAGAACAACTTTTAATTTATTCGGGGACTTGTAAGACCGTCATGGACAAACGGAAGAAAAAATCCGGTAAGGATAAAAAAGAAGACGTCATCGATTTAAGCAGCTATCGAAAGAACAAGAACGAAGAACGCATGCGCGAGTATGAACGCATCCTCTTCAATCGAATCCTTGGCGTCTATAGCTTTGCTGAGAAAAGCGGATTGCACCATGTTGAAGTGGTGGACATCAGCTATTCAGGCCTCCGCTTCAAGGAAGTAAATCCGGAGAAACCCTGCCAAATCGGCGACAAGCTCTCGCTTCGCTTTTACTTCACTCCTAGCTCCTATCTTAAACTGGTCATGCAGGTGCAGCGTACCATTCCCTTTCAGGAAGATGGACGCGAAGGCATCGAGTACGGTTGTGTCCTAGACAAGAAGACTCGGTCCTATCAGGTCATCAAAACCCTGGTCGACTTCATGCACAATTATTCAGAGCTGGCGGTTCAAGATCACAACCCGCCTATGATTTGGTTTTAGCTTTTACGAGCAGCTCTGAGACTTCCTCAAATCCAAAGCCCTCATGCCGACTGCACAGGTATTTCGGCAAATCTTTCATTCGGTCGAAATAGACTTGCACGTTATCCGTACCCACAGAGTGTGAAAAAAAGCCAAACAATGGCTCATCATTCGGCGAATCCCCCACAAAGACCACCTCGTCGGCCGCAAGCTCTCCCACCAGCTTCTTGGAGAGCAAGAACTCGCAAGCGCCCGCTTGGTGTACTCTCCCATCAAAAGTTAATGTGTATGTTGCTGAGCTTTGCCGTGACTCCAGGAGTGCCATCCAGGCGCTGAAGAATCTGCTCCACCACGTCGGACGGAAGGTGCAGCGGTTCCTCAGCAGATATCGATCGCATAATCAAAGAGCCTGTACGGTTGATCTTTCGCCAGGCGCAAATCCGGGTAGTCCTGTTTGAGGTCTTCGAATACAGCGTGCAAGGTACCGGGCTCGGCGGCTGCGGTGCCGGCCAAGTTCAAAAATTCGATCGACTCGCCCGTACGCAAAGCCACCCCAGCCCCATTCTCAAATATCATCGCGTCGAGTGGTAACAGACGCATCAAGCAATCGGCCCACCCGGCTGGCCTGCCGGAGACGACAACGAGCTTTAGGCCTGCGGCGCGGATCGCACACAAGCTCTGGTAGGTGGACGGCAGTAAAGTACCGTTGGTAGTGATGGTGCCATCCAGATCCGAAAAGATGGCTCGAATACTTGCGGCGGGCAGTTCACTCAGTTTTTTTGGTTTCACGCGTTTATCTCACGAGACCGTTGCCGGCTCCTCGATCGCGCCGGCAATTTTTTTCTTCTTTGGCTGCAATTCCTACCATCATCGTATCGATGGTCTTGCGGACAAACTCTTCGCGGCTGAATGCCACCAGGTGACCACGACCGGAACTGTCAAAGAGCTTAGCATCCCAAGCAATACGCCCCAGAGCACAAAGACCACCCGTAAGGCGTCGTCTTCATTCTGAACATCCAACTCTTCGCTACTCATCATGAAGTTTTTAATCTTATTCAAACTCAGCAGTGTCACGCTCATCAGGCGGGTCAAAGTAGAGGCCTGGATCTGGACCTCTTTCAAACCCTTATAGGAATAGAGAAGCATGTCGAAGTATTCGCCGTAGACCGAGTAAAAATCGAAGAACTCGGCCGCGATCTCCTGAAGCACCTCACGCACCGGCTCAGCCTTCGTCTGGCGGGCCTTACGCGTACTCTGGCCCAGGAGCTTGTCGAACTGCTTGGCACCCTTGAGTGCCAAAGCGGCAAAGATATCTTCCTTGGATTGGAAATAGCGGTAGATGAGCCCGACTGAGATTTCGGCATTCTCCGCCACGTCCTGAAGGGTGGTATTTAGAAACCCCTTGGACTCAAACAGCCGTCTTGCCGACTCGAGAATCTCATTCGATCGCTGACGTCGTTCTCTTTCTTTCTTTCTTTAACGCCCATTTTTACGGAATCCGATTGGCTGCAACATAGTCAAATCCGCCAAAGCTTTCAACCCACTCCTGTAAGGACTCTTCACAAAGTGAACGCGTTCAAAAAGAAAATGCACTTTACTAAATTGCTGAATTGACTGCCTTTTTTAAAATTTAATAAAGGGGGCGCGAAAGTTGTCCCGGGCCTACGGCCCCTCCGAGAGGAACGAAGATTCGATGAGGCTCTACAAAGCGCGATATTTTTACGAAGTGCCGAGAATTTCAATACGCTCAGCAGGCTAAGGCCAGCGGGTGCTACCCCTACTTCCGTCCCATTGAAGGGCTGCAAGGCAATAAGGTGGTTTATGACGGACGGCCGATGATCATGATCGGCTCCAATAACTACCTGGGGCTGGCACATGACCCCCGAGTCATCGAGGCCTCTCAGCAAGCCATTTCACAGTTTGGCGTCGGCTGCACGGGTTCGCGCTTTTTGAACGGGAACTCGGTCATCCACGAGAAACTCGAAGCCGAACTCGCCGAGCTACTCCAGAAAGAAGCGGTTCTCTTACATTCGACAGGCTTCTTTGCCAACCTCGGCACCCTGAATACCCTTTGCACGGAAGGCGACTGGATCCTCTGCGATCGCGAGAACCACGCGAGCATCATCGAGGGCTGCCAAAGCTCGGGTGCGAAGACGCTTCCTTTCGCACACAACTGCATCAAGACACTGCGCCGCCGGCTCCAGCGTGTCCCTGAAGCCGATGCCAAAATGATCATCATGGACGGCGTTTACAGCATGTCCGGCGATATCGCCAAGCTCCCTGAGATTGTGGGCGTCGCCAAGGAAATGGGCGCCCAGACTTACGTCGATGAAGCGCACGCTCTAGGCGTGCTCGGCCCGCGTGGCGAAGGTACCGTCGCTCACTTCGGTCTGCAGAAGGACGTGGACCTGATTATGGGGACTTTCTCCAAATCGCTAGGATCCATGGGAGGCTTCATTGCCGGCCCCAAAGACGTGATCGATTTTCTCCGCCATACCACACGTTGCATGATTTTTACGGCGTCACTCGCTCCCGCGATCGTGGGGGCGGTACGCAAGTCGTTGGAGCTCATGCTCAGCGAACCGGAACGGCGCGAGCAACTCTGGAAAAATACTCGTAAAATGCACGCAGGCTTCAAGTCGTTGGGCTTTAACATCGGCACCACGCAGACCCCGGTCGTACCCATTTTGATCGGAAGCGAGACCAAAGCCTTCTTGTTCGCCCACAAACTGCTTGAGGCGGGTATCTTTGTTACACCGGCGGTTTACCCGGCTGTGAAGTTTGGCCAGGCCATCGTGCGCACGAGCTACACGGCCACGCATACCGAAGATGAGCTGGATTACGTGCTAGAGACCTTTGCCCGTCTAGGAAAGGAACTTGGCATTTTTGAGGATGCGGCCTATATAGGGACCACTAATAGCCGAGGTAAGCCTTATAGTGGTTACGATTTCTCTTTGTACCAACAAGAGTCAGCAAAAGCTGTTCGAGCGGGTTCCTGAACTCCTCCACAGCAATGACCCCCAATACGTGCCCCCGTTTCCCGGCACTATCTCCAAACTCTTGGGCCCGAAGTCACCGTTTAAAGACCACGGAGATGTCTTAGGTTTTATCGCCTATAGAGATGGAAAGCCTGTGGGACGCATCGCCGTCATCCACAACCGAACGCACAACAAGTACCACAACGACAAGGTTGGATTCTTCGGGTTCTTCGATTCTATTAACGATAAGGAAGTGGCCCAAGCCCTCTTTGACAAAGCCCGCAGCGAGCTGAAAACCCGCGGGCTAGAGGCCCTTCGTGGCCCTTACAACCCCAGCATCAACGATGAAGCGGGTCTGCTCGTAGATGGATTTGACTCCACGCCGTTCGTGCTGATGCCCTACAACCCTCCCTATTATACGGATCTGTACGACGCGGTTGGAATGAAGCAGGCGCGCGACCTCTACGCATTTTATATCTCGGCCACGAACCAAGCCCCCGAGCGCGTGGAAAAAATCGTGAAGCGTGTAAAGCGATCGACTGGCGTCACCTTGCGCAATGTGAACATCAGCCGTTTGGGCGAAGAACTTAAACTCATCCGCGATCTGTACAACAATACCCTTTGTCGAAACTGGGGTTTTTATCCAGTCACGGCAGAAGACTTGGACAACGCCGCAAAAGATCTAAAGCCTATCGTCGAACCCAACCTGCTCATGATCGCTGAAAAGAATGGACAGGCCGTCGGATTCTCTCTTGCGATTCCGAACATCAATGAGTTCCTTCATAAGACCCGGGGTTCGGGTCCTGTGATGCGCGCGTTGAAGTTTTTGTGGTTTTTGAAGACTCGTCACCCGCAAGACGCGCGTTTGGCGGCGATGGGCGTGCACCCCGATTTTAGAAACACCGGAATTGCCGCGCTCTTCTACTACGAGTCCCTCATGCGCGGAAAACAAAAGTACCGCGGAGGCGAACTCTCCTGGGTGGAGGAAACCAATACGGAACTCATCAAGAGCCTCAAGGTCATGGGCGCCGAGCACTACAAGACCTACCGTATCTTCGAGGCCCCCACACTCCATTAGCATGAAGATCTTGCTCACAGGTGCGACCGGTTTTGTCGGCAGAAACTACCTGCTGCGCTTGTTGAAAGACGATACCTACGACGAAATTTTGGTTCCGGTGCGGTCTCCTGAAAAGCTCGAACAACAGTTGCGCGAAGAGGGCATCGAGCAAATTCCCGCGCGTCTAAAGATCCAAAAAGCCAGTGCGCCCGACTGGGGAAACTACACGTGGGAAGTCGAGCACGTGGTTCACAGTGCCGGCGTGGTCATGGCACCGAGTCCCGAGGAGTACGACAGCGTCAACGTGGAAGGGACGCTCAACTTGCTCGCTAAACTCGTCCGCCCCGAAAAGATTTTGATCCTTTCCTCGCATGCGGCCGCGGGCCCGTGTGCCCCGCCCATCGAAGTACGAGAAGAGCAACACGCCGATGCGCCCGTCACCTGGTATGGGCGGTCCAAGCTAAAAATGGAAAAGGAGGCCCGACAGAAGTACCCCCACTTGCCCTGTCTGTACCTGCGGCCTCCGATGATTTTAGGTCCCCGGGATTCGGCCTCGCTGCCGCTTTTTGTGCTCGGCAAACAGTGGCTTCAGGTAAAGCCTGGCCTCAGGGAAAAGCTGTACAGCTACATCGCGGTGGAGGACCTGCTCTCCGCCATCCAGGCGGCTCTGGTGGCGCCGGGGAGCTGGTCGGACTCCCCACACCAGCACTACTTCGTTTGCGCGCCTATACCGGTCAGCGACCGCTCGTTGATATGCGGAGCCGCGGCCACCTTTGAAAAGCCGGGCCGTATCGTCCCGATCCCGCTCTTTGTCGTACGCGCCCTGTCAACGGTGGTGGGGCTCGTCCCGTCCTGGAGTCGCAAGATTCCCAATCTTTCGCCCGATCGAGCGCGAGAAATCTGGCCGGACCGTTGGGTCATCTCCCCCGCCGCCTTCGAGAAACGCTTCGGCTGGACCGCCGCGCAGGATCTACCCACGACCCTCGCAGCCGCGAGCCACTGGTACCAGCAGGCCGGTCTCCTCTAGTTCCCCCAAAAGA
This sequence comes from Bdellovibrionota bacterium, assembly GCA_041391485.1. Lineage (GTDB taxonomy): Bacteria > Bdellovibrionota > FAC87 > UBA2466 > JACKAF01 > JACKAF01. The sequence continues at coordinate 63,701 of JAWKNY010000019.1, forward strand.
TGACAAAAATTGTCTCTTGATATCAAATACTTAAATTCATATAATGCGGCGTTCCATAACACTTATCCCAAAACTTGTAGCTAGGAGTGATTCTTGTTCAGGCAGAAGCTTACCGAGCAAAAGGCTGTTGCGCTTAAACCCTTCGCCCTCCGCATCCGGGACGGTTATCTCATTGGTCTGGCGCTAGAGCCCGATGCCGGAGCCCCGTGCGCCAACTGCGTGGAGAGTTGGCTCCACGACCGCAACATCCGCTGCAAGCCCGCTGATCTTGAGTCGCTTAAAGGGGAGGCCAAGGCTGCCCTGAACAAGGCCGTTCATTTGAACTCGGCCCACACGTTTTTTGAAATCATGGACAACGGCCAGAAAAACAAACTCGAGTGCATCGTCTTCCCGCACCCTCGCTGCCTTTGTCGCAAAGAGAAATACTGTCCCCCGGTGGTCCCCAAGAAAGGGGCGCCCAATAACTTGGCGTTCTCGCCCATCTTCCAGCTGAAGAGCGTGCGCTACGGCACCCCAAACGGGAACCTTTGGTTCTTTACCGCCATGGGGCAAGCGCCCCTCACGATGAAAATCGTGGCCGCCCACGCCGCTGCTTCGGATAAGGATCAGGCCCGCCGAGCGGTTATCGATCTTTGGTTAAAAAAGTCAGCGCTTCTGGAGTTGGATCTGAGGTTGCGATCCGGAGAGACCTTCCGCGCATGGAACCTCAAAACACAAGACGAGGAGCTAGTCGCCAGCGAAGAGGAATTGGACACAAGTTCGCGGTGGATTGGAGCTGGGGCCAGCGAAGAGGAAGCGACGGTCGAGGCTCTCTGCCAATGGGCCAAGCAGCAAACCTTGGAAGAGTATTCAAATCTTGGAAAATCTCCCATGCTGGTTGTCGGAGCCAACAACTGGCTGCGCGGGAAAGTTCCGTTTTTTCTTATCCAGCAGTACGATCTGTACCCGCTCTTCTACCCCAACAAGAGCGCCGCTTGGGTCGTCGGGCTGGCTGCTTTTTCTCGCTTATCCAGCGAGGAAAAACCAGTGTTTGCCTTTGGCGCGGATGGCAACATAGGGAACGCCCTCGACAAAGCCATTTTTCAGATCCTGGAGCACTGCCGCCCCGTGGACTGGCGCAAACGATCCGCCATCGTCGACGACAAGAAGAAAAAAGAAAAGGCAGCCAAGCTCAACCTTTGGTGGACGAACTGGATTTACCGCTGCCCCAAGATAAGCCTGAAGGATGTCTTGCAGTTGGAACCGACCAAAGCCACGCCCGGAGCCTGGCAAAGTTGCTTGCGCGAATACGGAGTCTCCATGTCGGCAGTCAATATCAACAGCTTGCTTTTGCCGGCCTCCTTGCGCTCTTTGGTGAAGCTCAATATTCGCACTGAGGGAGACAAGAGCTACACCCGAGCCGCCAATGTTCGTGGAATCGGGACGTGGTCGACGCTGCGCCGGGGAGTGGATCCTTTGGCCTAGGTGGGCGAGAAAAAGGCCGTCTGCGCTTTATGAAGCTGTGCGGGCGCTTCGGGAGCAAAGCACTTCTGCAAAGCCAAATCCAGCTCGCCTCGGACCGCCGAGCGGGTAAACTTTTTGAGAACATCCTCTCTCGCGCGCGCTCCTGTTTTGTGAACGAGCGCGCGGTTGCCTACGAGTTGACCGAGTGTGAGGGCTAAGGCGGACACGGAGTCTGGCTCCACGAGCCAGCCGGTTTGTCCGTCCTCGACGATATCCATGACGCCCCCGCAGCGGTAAGCCAGCGAAGGAACGCCGAACGCCGCGGCCTCCGCGTACACGATCCCAAAACCTTCCCCTCGCCATTCGCCATCCCAGGTGCCAAAACGCGAAGGCATGAGATAAAGATCACTCTCCCTGTAGAGTTGAGCCAACTGATCGCGCGTCCCTACGGCCGGAAGAAAACGCACGCGGTCTTCAAGCCCAAGTGAAACGGCCAGACGCTCCAGCCGCGATCGATCCTCACCGTCCCCCACGATGGTAAAACGAAAGCCTAGCTTTGGATCTTCATGGCGGAGTTGACTGAGTGCCTGCAGCGCGTGGTCCTGGCCTTTATACTGTTCCTTGGGATCCAAGCGCGCGATGCAAAGCATCTCAAACCGGCCCGATTCCCTCGGAATGCTAGCGTGAACCGTTTCAAAGCCTTCGTAAATTCTGGGGTGGATGATGTGAATGCGACTGGGAGAATAGCCGCGTCGAACCAGAATAGATTTTGTCCAATCGCTGATAGAAAAAAGATGGCTAGCGCGACGTAGACTCCACTCGTCCTGCGGCCAGAGATCGCCCCAAGCGTCGGTGCCGTACACGACGACCGCGTAAGGAACCCCGTGGAGTCGGGAGAGTGTGTATCCGAGCGGCGCCAAGGCCACGTGCGAACAGAGGATCAAATCCGTTGGTTCTTGTTTCAGCAGGCGCTTGGCGGCCGCAAACAGGGGTAAGGGCAAGCGGTTGCAAAGCTTGGAAAAAAGCGGAGACTCGGGGTACGGCACAAACCTGAATTGGTAGGAGGTGGGTTCGCTTCGGACCGGGCCCGTCGACGGAATTAGACTGACGAAACTCTCGTCACCCAGAAGCTCACTGGAAAGCGCGCAGAGATCATGCAGGTAATACTGCACACCACCGTAGCGCGCAAAAATGGAGTCATGCTGCAAGAGGAGTAATCGACTCACCCTGCCAGTATAGCAAAGGCCTAGGTGTGGTACACGGTGTGGCGCGGACGGCCCGCCAAAACCTGCTCTTTTCCCCAGTTCGTAACCTTGGCAAAAGCCTCTGAGGCCACAAAATCTTTAAACGCCGCTTCATCATTCCATTCAGAAACGATGAGGTAAGTGCGCGGGGTGCTTACGTTCCGGTACAAGTCCGTCTTGCTATGGCCGGTGCCGCCTTCCATGGCCTTGAGGACTTGGGCAAAGGCCCGTTCAAAAACCGGCTCCTTACCTTCCAATACTTCGTAGTTCATTCCAATAGTAACCATGGCAACGTCTTACCTGACGCCCCGACCCAAGGCAAACCCTTCGTAAACTAAACGGGGCCTGTAGGAGAAGTTCACTTTTTGCAGTTGGTTGCGCGTCGCATCGCAAAGTATAATTAAATACAAATGGATAATCGGCGCAAGATAGTAAACTATTTCATCGAACCCGGCTTTCAAGTTCGTTACCTGGCTTTTCTTATTGGTAGCAGCTTCATTCCGATTCTAGTTACTGCCGCCATCATTTCGTACTTTTTGCGACAGAACTACCTGTTGCTCGTAAACTACGCTGCCTTGGACCCTGACATCACCTCCCTCCTAATGTGGGAGCTGAAGTTTTTGATCGCCATCATCGGCGTCACCTTCTTTTGCTTTTTCGCGGCGATCACCGTCTTGGGAATTGTTTTCTCCCATCGGATCGCGGGTGTAATTTATAAGACGCGCAAGACCTGCAAAGAAATCTCATCAGGTAGCGAGATCGAACTGAAGTTTAGAGATAAAGACGAGTTTCAAGACTTAGCAGACGACTTCAATGCGATGCTCAAGACACTACGAAATAAAAGTGGTGCCGTCCGAGCTAGCTAGGTTTTACGAAAGCCCCCCCAACATGAAAACCATTACCGGCGTTTTTGCTCTATTCCTATTTCTATCTGCACCCTCGCACGCTGAAGACTCCAACTGCGCCAATATCCATTCCGCCGTTCAGATAGCGATCATACAAAAAGAGAACCTCGCGAAAAAACTGTCCGAACTTGAAGACAAGTTTAAGGAACACTTGGAGCGCGACATCGACGCCCAAGCAGAAGGGCTATTAGAAAGTTTCCATAGAAACGAAGCCAAGAAGGTCTACTTCGCAAAGAAAAAACTAGGCCGCGCGATTGAGAAAAAGAGTGAAAACATCACATCGATGAGCGCGTACTACTGCAAATCCTGCAAAAAGAGCGAAGCCAGCAACGAGGAATTTTGCAAAATCTGTCCCAGCAATTCTGAGTGCGAGGCAGCCGACCTATGAAAGCCCTTTTGACGTTAATGCTGCTCGTACTGCTCAGCGCACCTTCTTTTGCGCGATCGCGAGACCGCAAACCCGCCGCCGACGTTGAGCAACGGCTTGCGAAGATTGAAGACACCTTGGAGCGCATGGAAGGGGAGATGGAGATCCTAAAGACCCAGTCTCGCCTCGTGATCCGCCGCACGACCGTCAGTTTTCTCAACGCCTGGTACCTGAAGGGGAACCTGTCGATCCTGGTTCCCCGCAGCTCGGGTTTCACCAGTACTACGGATACGGGTCTAGGGGCCCACATAGGCATCGGAAAATACTTCGGGCGCAACCACGTCTTTGACCTTTCTATCGACTGGGATCTCTACCCGGCGGCCACGCTGAGGTACCGGCTGGAGTTTCACAACAATGCGCCGACCATCTCCCTAGCCCCGGTAATCGGCGTAAAGCAAAAACTCTTGAACGTGCGCCCGTTCGATAATTTCATCGGCAACCCCAATGAAGTAAAACCTACATTTTTTGTCGTCGGCGCTTACCTAGGCGTCCCCATGAGCAAATCGGTGCTCAGCGCAGAATTCAACGCTCTCATCAACGGCCAGATCATTCTTACCGTGACGGCCGGTGTTCATTTCTTCCTATGAAAAATCTTACGCTTGCGATCTGTCTCTTCTGTTGCAGCACCCTTCTGGCCACCAGAGAGGATCCCTTCAAAAAGGGACTTCACACCCTGGATCCAAAATTCCTCAAAAACTTTCACCCTCCGATGGCACTTCCCCCCGTCGCGCCCGACGAAAAGGCTACACTGGAAAAGGCCTGGGACGCGGCCAAACAGCATTTCATCGAAATCATGGAGCTAGGAGGCGAATCCAGCTTAGGCATAAGGTTGGGGAAGAAAGAAAAACGCACCAGCCAGGAAGAAGCGCTTTTCCAGACTTACAACAAACTAAAAGCAAAGGGTGACCGACCCAAAGATCTCGATCGATTGGCTAAGGAACTGTACTACCTCCACACGCTAGAGATTGCGGCATCGTACGAGTACCTGCGGCCCATCGTCGCCGCGCCCCTAATCGAACAACTCATCAAGGCGAACCGCGAAAACCTGCCGGGGATGATAAAAGGCAAGCTCTTGGGAGATTTTAAAAGACTCATCCAAACCCGAGCACAGCCGAACTGAAGGACATCGACAAAGAAGCGGAGGCCCTCGCCATCAAGTTGGCTCCTGACTATGACAAGCAGATGGAGTCCCAAGCTCTAAAGCTGGCCGACAATTACATCATGGAACTGCTTTACGGGTTAACCGATCCGGTCACGATGGAAAAGAACAAGGCCCTACCCGGAGTGGGGAAAAAAGTGAAGCTAGAGGCCGGGCGCACGAAAGCGCTCATCTCAGTGTACAAAGACATCAAGCACCCGTTCTTGAAGGAGAAATCTGCAATCTTCAGAAAACTGTTCGGCGAACCCCCTGCCATCGAACTGTCGGATGCGGAAAAGAAGCTGCCGAAGGCCGAACAAGACAAAATCCTCTCGGACAAGCGTGTAAAGCGAAGTACCAATCTGCGGGACGAACGGATCGAAGCGCTTAGCACCAACTTCGACGAACTTCTCAAAGAGACCGGACTCTTTGTGGCCCCCAAGTAGCTACAACGACTGCACCAAATAGCGCGTCAGCTTTCCTAGCGCTTCCATCAAATTCTCACTGATCTCACGCAATCGGCCCGCTCGATCGCCGAGCTGCACGCCCTGCCACCACGTTTCCGTACCGATCTCCTCCTTCGGTTTGCGACCCGGCTGGTGCCCCGGTTTGGGCAATACCTGCATTAGACGGTCCGCCAGGGCGGAGGCATTGGAAGCGGCGAAGGGCACCACCTCATCCATGAGATACGCGTCGATCGGTAAATGTGGATTCTCAGGCAGTGAACCCTGTGCGAGTATTTCCTTGAGCTTCGGGTCGCGTTCGAGCTCGTGGGTCACCCAGGCTTCATAACCCAAATGGTAGTAAGCAATTTGATCGGCTGTCGCTTCCACGTCGATGCTCGGTATCACCCACCATTTCAGTTTGAACTCAATGAAACTTTTTGAGGGTGTTTGGCGGGAGTGAAAAGGCTGAAACAGATCCTGTACATAATGCAGCGACCAAGCCAAAAACCTATACGACCAATAGTCCGCTCCGGCCCGCTTCATAGCCTGAGCCAGGTCCCAATAGATTTGCGCCCGGGACGGGGCTTCACCAATCGCGTGCTGAGGGATCTGAAAACTCCCGATCGGTTCCCACCAATTTAACTTTCCTGGGAAGTACATGTGCCTAAAACCCTGACTCCCCAGCCCCGTCTTCTGACTAATGTAAGGGGTGTCTTCCGTCCAAAGTTCCGGATACTGATCCGACTCAAAAAGATTCTGATCCGCACCCCAGTCGGGTTCATCGGAATACATAGAAAGAATCGACTTCACAAAGACGCCAACGCCGAGGCTTTCTTCTAGCTTGTTTTCAAAAATGTAATGAGTGTTCAGTTTTAGATGGCGAACAAGCCCTTCGGTATCGCGCACGGACAAACCCGTACCGGAGCGTTGCAGTGCGGAATCCAACGGTTCGTAAAGGGCCGTGGCGTCCCCCAGGCTGAGGCCTCGTAAAGAAGCTTCGGTAAGCCAGTCGTGGTGATCCCAACCACAAGATGCGGTCGACAAGAAAAAGAACAAAAGCGCTAGTCTCATTACCGACAGACTCTACCTGATTCTGTGCGGTGGACAAGCCTTTAGCTTTTTGTTACTGCTGGGCGGATGTTTGACGCAAAATACCCGGAACCGGATCCGAATAAAAAGCCCGCCAAAGAGGTATGGGAAGCCCGTTATGCAGGCGACAGTTACCTTTTTGGAAAGGAACCTTCAGCATTCTTGAAAAGCTACGTTGGAAGCCTGCGAAAAGGGAAAGCCTTCGACATCGCAATGGGTGAAGGGCGCAACGCCGTCTTTTTGGCTCAGCAAGGGTTCCAGGTCGCGGGTTTGGATTGTTCCCCCGCTGCAGTTGAAAAGGCAAAGAAACTTGCTGCCGAGAAGAATACCGAGATAGATGCTAAGGCCCAGAACTTGGATTTCTTTCTGATGCCGCTCATGGGTTACGACACTGTGATCATGACTTACTTTCGCCCGCTTTCCCGATTTTTCAATGAAGTGCGACGCGGTCTGGTAACGGGCGGGACATTTTTGCTTGAGGCCTACACCACCGAACACTACAAGAAGCAGTCACCGCCCAATCCCATTCTGGACTATGAAGAGTGTTATCACCCGAACGAGGTACTAAAACACCTCAAAGACCTGCGCGTTCTTTACTACAAAGAAATGCAGGAAGGGAATCAGCACCTCGTCCAGGTAATTGCGCAGAAAGTGAAC
>JAWKNY010000020.1:0-70889 GCA_041391485.1 Bdellovibrionota bacterium
CAAACCGTTCGGCTTTGTGGCGGCGCTCTTTTGCTGGCATTGTCGATGGCGCTCCCACTTTCCTGGCTTCTGGTGCGAACCGATTTGCCGGGCCGAGATCGATTACGCCGCGTTTTCCAGTTCCCCTACATGTTGCCACCTTACTTATTCGCTATCGCCTGGGCGACCTTGGCTATTCCGACAGTAGGCTTTCTAAACCGGTGGTTTGGGAATTGGGTGAACATCTACTCTGCCACAGGGTTGATTTGGGTGTTCGCGACGGCCTACTTGCCCATTCTAACGTCGAGCTTGTGCCAAGCTCTCGAGTCAATGGACCCTTCGCTGGAGGAGTCAGCGCGGGTCTGCGGGGCGGGCCCCGCACGGGTGGCCCTTTCGATCACCTTTCCTTGTTTGCTGCCAACCATCGCCTCTGTTTCTCTGCTTTTTCTCTTGGCGGTGCTCTCGGCTTTCGGTGTCCCCGCTCTCATAGGGAACCCGGCGAGACTGTATGTCCTAACCACGCGGATTTATTCCTACGCAAAATTAGGTGGATTGAGCGGTACGGACAAAGCCTTTGCTGTTTCGCTCTGGCTCGTCGGCAGCGCCATCGTCTTTATCGGCCTGAATGAGTGGTTGCGGCGGCGTTTTCTCACACGCCTGGTGGTGGGCAAGGCCGCGCGGCATTCGCTCGTTCACCTGGGGAAGGCCCGAGGCGCGCTTTGGTTTTTTACGGCAACTGTGGCGTTTGTTATCGTCATTCTCCCACTAGGGGCCATTTTTCTAAGTTCTTTTCTTCGTGTCGCGGGTGACCTGCGTCCCTCCAATTTTACGTTCGACAATTACCTTTACCTGTTTGAGATGGCGGAGTTTAGCCGCTCGGTATTCAACTCCTTGTACCTGGCAGGGCTTACGGGAGTGATCTGCGTGGCGGTTGCGTTTTTTATCGCGTATTACTGCGATCGTACGAAGCTACCTCTGCGAAAGTTATTCGAAAACCTGGCAAGCTTCCCCTTTGCTATTCCGGGCGCTGTTATCGCGCTCGCTCTTATCGTGAGTTTTGGAAGTGGCTGGGGATTTCGCCGGTTGGCGCTACTCGGTTCTCCGCTGCTCTTGCTCATCGCATATGCCGTGAAGTACCTCGCGCTTTCGGTTCAAAATATGGTGCCTGCGATGGCAAGCCTCGATCCGAATCTCGATGAGGCGGGACAGGTGAGTGGAGCGGGGCCCTGGGGCGTGCTCCTGCGCATCTTAGCCCCTCTGCTTTTGCCGGCATTTTTGCATGTGTTTATGTTGACGGTGCTTCCGGTCTTGTCCGAGCTGACGATGTCCGTGCTGCTTACCGGGCCGGGACTCGAAACGCTTGGCACGCTAATGTTCCAGCTACAAGAGTATGCCCACCCCAGCGCCGCGTGTGCGCTGGCGACACTACTCATCGGCTTTTTGGTACTGCTCGTAGGGAGTGTGCGTCGCCTAGGATTATTGTGGAGAAAAGCATGAGCCAGGTAAAACTATCCGCGCTCAAAAAGAGCTATGGGCCAACGGTTGTGGTGCCAGGACTCGACCTCGACGTCAAAGACGGCGAATTTTTGAGTCTACTGGGTCCTTCCGGTTGCGGAAAAACCACCGTACTTCGAATGGTGGCAGGTCTTGAAACCCCATCGGGTGGAAGCATCATTCTGAACAACTCGGTCATCTACAGCGCCGAAAGCGGAATCAATATCCCCCCTGAAAAGCGAAACTTGGGCATGGTGTTTCAAAGCTACGCGGTCTGGCCGCACATGACGGTCCTGCAAAATGTGTGTTTTCCGTTGAAGGTGCGAGGCGTGAAAAAAGACGAACAGCAGTTGCGCGCTGAGAAGGTTTTAACCAGTGTGCAGTTGGCTCACCTCGCACACCGAAAGCCCAACCAACTTTCTGGGGGCCAACAGCAGCGGGTGGCGCTGGCGCGTGCGCTTGTCGCCGAGCCCAGCGTGCTCCTCCTGGATGAGCCCCTTTCGAATTTGGATGCTGTGTTGCGAGATGAGATGTGCGAGATCATTCTGGAGTTGCGCAAGAAGTACGCCTACACCATGCTCTACGTAACGCACGATCAAAAAGAGGCCTTTAAGATGAGTGATCGCATCGCTCTTCTGGATAAGGGCGAGCTGGTCCAGTGCGGTACCCCTCAGGAAATCCGCGAGAACCCAAAAACCGAATTCGTCCGTCGGTTTATCCGAGGCTAAATTATTTCGCTAGGGCGATCATCGCGAGCGTAAACGCCGTGATGGAGGAAATGAAGCCTGTTACCAGGGTGATGTTGCCGATATCTTTGCGCCAGTTCCACGGGATGTTAACGACGTCGCCATCCACAAGGAAAGGGATTTGCTCGCCATCTTCCAACAAGTCTTCCAGCGCCACATCGATGAGTTCTTGTTTACCCTTGCGCCGGATGGTGATGCCGTTCAGTTTGGTTGTGTCGTCGATACCGCCCGCTAGAAGTACCGCATCTAGCAAGTTGGTGTTTTCCGGAAAGTAGTGAATCCCTTGTTGATCAATGGAACCCAACATGAGAACGCGCACCAGGAGCTTTCCCCGTCCCGCCCCGTGTACAAATTCGCCGCTTCCTGCCACCTGTTCATTCGGTGCGATATAGGTGAACGCCGTTTCGTCGCCGCCGGCCGGTTCGCCTTTTACCGCTAAGGCCGGAGTTGCCAAAAGCGAATAGATCAAACCATACACGAGGAAAATTTGTAGTTTCATGAAAGCGTCCTTTTATGGGCTAGTCGGGTAAAGACGCTTCAATTATATAGCTGCGGCTTGGGCGGAGCCAGCCTTTTTAGTTTGTCGGTTTGATGCGTTCCCAATTGGCAAGCAGGTGCGTATTGAGTCGAATCATGGCACCCGCCGCGTAGTTACGCGGCATGTAGTTTTTGTCTCGACGCTGCATCCCGGAGCCGGCGATATCGCAGTGGACCCAAGGAATCTTCTTGTCGACAAAAAACTTTAGAAACGTCCCGCCAATGCTGGATCCAGCTTCCCGCAGATCGCTCGCGTTCTTGATGTCAGCAAAAGGGCTGCGTAGGTACTCATCAAACTCCTCAAAGAGCGGGAGTTCCCATACCATCTCGTCCGTTGCCTCGGAGGCCGCTTCCACGCGCTCAATGAGCTCTCGGCTATTCCCCATGATGCCGGTGGCAAGCGTTCCCAAAGCCACAATGACGGCGCCCGTAAGGGTCGCGTAGTCCAGAATCGCCTGTGGGTTTTCTTTTTGGGCGTACTCGATGGCGTCTGCCAAAGCGAGGCGGCCTTCTGCATCCGTGTTGATGACCTCTACAGTCTTACCCGTAACACTTGTTGCAATATCACCGGGCTTTTGCGCCTTACCGCCGGGCATGTTTTCGGCCGCCGCGATGTAGCCGGTCACGTTTACGGGCAGCTTGAGCTTTGCAATCGCCATCATCGTGCCGGCGACTGTAGCCGAGCCCATCATGTCGTATTTCATTTCTTCCATCTTGAGCGCGGGCTTGATGGAAATGCCGCCCGTATCAAAGGTAATGCCTTTACCAATTAGGGCGACAGGGGGTTCGGCTTTCTTGCCTCCCTTATACTCCAGGATGATAAAGCGCGGTTCCTCAACGGAACCCTGGCCGACACCCATCAAAAGCCCCATCTTTTCTTTAATGATGCGGGCCTTATTGAAAACGGTGCACTTCAGACCGACGCTTTTTGCCATGTTTCCCACAAGCTGAGCGAGCAGGTCGGGCGTGGCGTAATTTCCCGGACGGTCTCCGAGAGCGCGCGCAAAATTGATGGAGTCACAGAGGGCCGCAGCCGTCTGGATCGCTTTGGAGTTGGCCGGGTTTTTCTCTAGCCCACTGATATAAAGGGCAGACGGTTTGAAACGCGTCGGTTTTTCCTGTTTGAGATCGGTAAACTCATACCCAGCGAGTCCGTAGCCTTCGCAAAACAGCAGAGAGTAGCGGGGGATTTCTTTGGAATCGACTTTGGCAAGAGACTTTGCCCGTCCACCGTGATGCCGCTGAGCTTTTCGCGTCGCTGGGCGGAAAAGCCGCCCGCACCGCTGGCCGCGCGGTTTTTCCAGTTTTAAACTTTGAAAGATTTCCCAAGCCGACCAAAAGTACCGTTGGTATGAAGCACCGTACTGGTAGTAGCGCAAAAGATTGGTGTCGTTGCGTCGTCCGGTGAAATGATGGGAGTCCTGCAGCCTGCCTTGCAACGCCGTTAGATCGGAGGAACTCGTGCCGTGAAATTCGGGAGAGGGCGGCGGTCCCTTCTTCTTTTCCTTTTTCTCCGACTTCTTGCTGAAAAACCCGAGGGCCAGCGTGTCCGTTTTTTCCTTGGAAGCTAGTTCAATCTTCGGCGAGCTCAATACAGACTCCTCCACTGCAGGGTGCACAAAACACTTATTGTTAGAAGGTTTTGGTCAACTTGACAACTAGTAGCGGGCGCAATTTAGGGTGCCGTTGTCCGAAAGGCTAGTTCGTGCCTTTAGGGACGAGGAGTAGGGAGTGTCCGAAAGGAGACTGTGAGTAGGCTCCCGCTTCGAAAGCGCTGGCAAAATACCGGGCGTCTCGCTCCTGGTCGAAGGTCCACTTGAAGAGAAACGGATCGTTGGCAGCTTTCCAAAGCAAGGTGAAGCTCCCACTCAGATCGCTGACCCAGACGCGCTCCAGTGGAGTGCGAGCCGGAATGGGGCGCAGGTGCGCCGGGTAAAGTGCGAGTTCCTTGTTGGCAAAGTGGAGAGCTTCGCGCAGGTCGCTAAACTGATTGAGCTGGAACTGGCCATCGCCGACCTTCCAGGCGACCGTGTAAACGTGCCCGTCCTTGACCACATAGCCCATGGGCGCGTGTTCGCGCTCGCCTTTGGGCATTACGGCGTAGAGCACTAGCTCAAGGAAAAGCAGGCTGACTAGAAATCCCCACTTCTTTTTTTGCTCGGGCTTCGGACTAGTATTTTTCTTCGTGCGCATCGACGTTTTAAAGAGCAAGTCCGGTGCCAGCAAATTCGTTGAAAAAGCTAAGTATTATCAAGCCTTATTTTAAAAACGCAGACTAAGGCCTAGGCGTTTGGCTAGGGTTCCTACAGCTTGGCACTGGTTCCAAAATAGTGATTGGGGAGAGATTGGTAAGCGCCCGAAATATTGGAATAAATTTAGGGACCCCAGAACTGGTCCCATTCTGGAACTGAATGGCCGCCCCAGCCCCACCTCCCAGCAGACTGGGGTGTTTTTGCTAAGCAGTTGGAAATATTGATAATAAATCAAAGCATAGCTGTACTCAAAATTGGCACAGGCCATGCATTAAGGGAGGGCGAAAGTTATTTTTGAAAAGCGGAACGTAAGCTACACGCAGATAAAAATTTGAAGTTGAGGGTAAAGTGGATGGACTCTGGCTACCTTTCCATTCCATTCAACCCCCCAAAAACCTGTTGCCGATGGCTGGAGCTTAATTGCTTTCCCTCAACTTCATATCTCCCCTCCGACGCCAAATCACTTACCCTACAGAGAAAGCTTTACTAGAATAAGCCCTACTGGGGGCCACTTCTTTTGTCATTTTTTCCAACAATCCATTTCGAGAAATCTCGGGTTCTACTCGGTCTGGGACTCGTTGTGGCCCTCATCGGTGGGAAGCTGTACCTGGAATCTCACGTAGAAGCTCCCTTGCCGCGCCGGCTGGCGCTCACTCCGACCCGCGCCGCGTTTCAAAGCAAGTTTCTGGCCCAGTACCACATGGGATTCAATAGCGTGCTGGCTGACTTGCTGTGGATCCAGTTCCTTCAAGGGCACGAACACACGCCGCTCGAATCCGGAAAAGTCAGCTGGGAGTTTGTGCAGCTAGACGCCGTGACCACACTCGATCGGCGGTTTGAAAGAGCTTTTCAGTTTGGTGCGATCCTGCTCTCCGTTTTGCGCCAGGATAAGCTCGGCGCGCGTCTGATCCTGGAGCGTTGGGTGAAATCCCGACCCAACGAATGGAGACCCAACTATTTTTACGGCTACCACCTTTACTTCGAGCTGGGAGAATTTGAAGTCGCCTCAAAGTACATCCTAAGAGCCGCGGCGATGGAGGGGGCACCCTATTGGCTCTCCTCTTTAGGGGTACGCTTGATAGGCGAAAGCGGCGCCTACCTTCAGGCCTTGCGCGTTACCTTGGACTTGTTGGTGGCGACCGCGACAGCCGTGCGGTGGAGCGGCTCGAACGCCGGGCACGCAGCTTGAATTACGAGCTACAAAAGAGCACCTGGGAAAAAAGCTTGAGCCTTTACCGAATGCAAAAGAACAAGGAGCCCAAGCGACTGGCGGATTGGAAACGTTAAATGCCATTCAGGCGCGAGAACTGTCGGCGCTGGTGGCGTCGGATCGTGGAAGTGAGGGGGTGAGTCCACTCTTGCTCGAGCGTTTTCAGTTCCAATACAACCCGGAAACTCGTGCCATAGAGGGCACACGCACTTTGGCGGAACTGAAACTGGACCGTGTGGGGATTTACCGCCCCAAAGGAATGAAAAATGACCAGCAATGATTTTCCCTTCGATATCAGCCTGACCGATGTGCACAAGTCCTACCCGACAGGTTTTTTGAAAAAGAAGGAAGCCGTTCGAGGGGTGAGCTTCGCGGTTCCCCGTGGCGAAGTGGTCGGCCTACTGGGGCCGAACGGTTCGGGAAAATCCACCATCTTGAAAATGACCTTGGGATTCATTCGGCCGACATCGGGTGAAATTCTGGTTTGTGGGCACGCCCCGGCCGAGCGCCAATCTCGCGCCGTCGTCGGCTATCTTCCTGAAAACCCGCGGTTCCAAAAGTTCTTAACGGCCAAAGAAGTCCTATTCTATTACGGTGCCTTGTGCGGTTTGCCCAAGACGGTGCTCACCCAGCGCGTGGACGAACTAGCTTGAGCTTGTAGGGCTCTCGGAGGTGGGAGCCGAACGTATCATTGGTTTTAGTAAGGGATGGTCCCAGCGCTTGGCGATGGCTCAAGCGTTGCTCGCCCGCCCGCGGATTTTGCTTTTTGACGAACCCATGAGTGGACTGGATCCGTTGGGGCGCATGGAACTGCGCCAACTGATCGCACGCATCCATGACGAGATGCCTGAGGCCACCATTTTTTAGTAGCCACGTGCTTTCTGACGTCGAGCAGCTGTGTGCCTCCGTTGTTTTGCTTTCCAAAGGGAAACTCAAGAGTTTTTCCCGCATTGATGAGGCTAGCAGGGCGCGCAGTGAAGCCTACGAGGTAACGGCGCGTGGGGTCCCCGAGGGCCACGCGCCAAATTGGGGAAAACAGATTCGCCACTCTCCTATAGGAGAAACCTGGAGGGTAGATGGGACGGACGATTTGCTGGCGGCCTCAATGAACCTGAAGATCTGGGCGCTCAAGTCGTTGGCGTGTTCAGTCAACGCGCCTCATTGGAACAAAAGTTATTTGGAAAACCGTCAACACCGGAAGCGGCGTTGTCAGAATCGGAGGCCTCGCTATGATCGCCTTGCGCGTTGCTTGGATCACGATGCGTGAACTCATTTACGAAAGAGTCTTCTATCTTCTGCTTACCTTTGCCGTCCTGGCGCTCGGTTTCAGCCTGCTCCTGGGCCAGCTGACCTACTCCGAACAGGCTAAGATCACGCTGGACTTTCTGCTGGCCGCTGTAGAAGTGTCGATGGTGCTATTCAGCGTTTTCATGGGGATAGGACTCTTCAAAAAGGAACTCATGCTGGGAAGTGTGGCGATGGTTCTTTCCAAACCAATTTCCCGCAGCTCGTTTCTTATTGGGAAGTACTTGGGGCAGGTAGCCATCCAATTCGTGGTGATGTTCTGCATGATGCTCCTGACACTGGCGATACAATCCAATTTCCAGGGGGATTCCTCGTTGCTCAGTGTGGTGCAGGCGGTGGGCCTCATCTTCCTGGAAGTCCTGGTTCTTACCGCTATGGCCTACTTTTTTGCGGTGAACGCCGGCACGATCACGGCGGCGGTAGTCACTCTCTGCCTCTTCGCCGTGGGGCACATGCGCGAGTCCATTGTTTACCACTACAATATCTCCATTAGCCGCAGCTGGATTTGGCCCGTCATCATGAGCTTGATTCCGGATTTGGAGATCTTTAACATGAAGACCATCGCGTCCTATGGCTACACGCTGGATGCGACACAGCTTTTTTGGGCTGTCATGTACTCGCTGTGTTGTGCGGTTTTCTTTTTGTTTGTAGCCTGCGTGTGTTTTGCCAACAAGGATATTGCAACGTGAGCGGAATCGAACAAAATTTTCCAGTCCTTACTTTGCTAAGTGTTTTTGTAGTGGGCCTGATTTTCGGCAGTTTCTTCAACGTGGTCATCATTCGGCTTCCACAAGAGAAAAGCTTTTGGGGAGGGCGTTCCCACTGTGTGAGCTGCGGAAAACTCATCGCCTGGTACCACAACCTGCCGGTCCTGAGTTTTATCTGGCTACGGGGCAAGTGCGCGGACTGCGGTACGAAGATTTCTCATCAGTATTGGATGGTTGAGCTTGCGACCGGACTTCTCTTTGTATGGGTCTACCTCAATACCGGACTCAACATCAGTTTTGTGGGCTACACGATCTTTAGCTCTTTGCTTTTGGTGATTTCGGTGATCGATCTTCATCACCGCATTATCCCGGATGAATTGAGTTTAGGGGGGATGGTGGCGGGCTTCTTGTTCTCTTTCCTTTGGCCTGAAACGAACTGGGTCCATTCGCTGCTGGGAATTCTTCTGGGCGGCGGCGTGTTTTTGGCGGTGGCCCTTTTTTACGAAAAGGTCGCCGGAAGAGAAGGTTTAGGCGGGGGAGATGTTAAATTGCTCGGTATGATTGGGGCCTGGCTGGGCTTCCAAAGCATCTTACTCGTGATACTTATCTCCAGTGCGTTGGGTTCGGTCATCGGTGTAATCTACATGATCTGGAAAAAAGGGGATCTGAAGTCCGCTATTCCCTTTGGACCGTTCTTGGCCTTGGCCGCACTCATTTGCGCGTTTTTTGGCAAAGGGCTACAGTATCTTCTTTATCCGGGAATTCCATGAGCAACAAAAAAACCATCATGATCACCGGTGGTGCGGGCTACATCGGCCGCTGCACCGCTTATGTGCTTTCTCAAAACGGCTACAAGCCGGTACTCATCGACAACTTCAGCACGGGCCGACGGGCTATGGTGGGCGAGCTGACGTGCTTCGATCTCGATCTTACGGATCGCAAGCTGACGCTCGAAGCATTCAGAAAAAGTCCCGATCTGGTGGGGGTGATCCATTTTGCCGCCAAAGCGCTCGTAGGCGAATCGGTGGAGAAGCCCTACGATTACCTGAGGAATAACGTTCTATCGACGCTTAACATCGCAGAGGCCGCGACTTCGGCGAAAGTGTGCTTGCTGCATTCGTCCAGCTGCGCGGTTTATGGCGTACCGGAAGAACTCCCCATTCGCGAAACCACGGCGCGAGTTCCCGTTTCCCCTTATGGCTCGGCTAAGGCGATGGCCGAGGATGTGATCGCGCAGTTTGTGCGGCACAAGGGGCTCAGGGCCCTCAACCTACGCTATTTCAACCCAGCCGGGAGTTTGGGAAACGCCCAATATGGGGAGCTGCACGATCCGGAAACGCATCTGATTCCAAACGTGGTCAATGCGTTTCTAGGGGGAAACCCTATCCGCGTTTTTGGCGATGACTATGACACTCCCGATGGAACTTGCGTGCGTGACTATATCCACATCGAAGATCTGGTGGCGGCGCACGTTGCCGCACTGGAGAAGCTGCTCTCACCGGAAGGGCTTGAAGTGGAGAGTCTCAATATCGGGGCGGGGAAGGGCAGCTCTGTGAAAGAGGTGCTGGATACGGCGGCTTCGGTGCTGGGGGGAGCGATTCCGCATGAGATGGCGCCTAGGCGGCCAGGCGATCCGCCGGAACTCGTCGCTGACATCGCACAAGCCAAGTCTGTTTTGTCCTGGGCCCCTAAGAAATCCTTGGGCGAAATGATTGCCGATCACCACACGTGGTTAGTCGGCCGAGCCAAGAAGTTGCTCTAAAAGTCTGTCCGTTATTCCGATTCTTTATTTTCGCTATGGGGAAGCGTGCCTTCGGCGACGAGCAGGTAGCCGCGGTTTTCGACGGTGTCCATCGTCTTCATCGCTTTTACCAGCGTGTCGGTAGTGACCCAAACCCAGGGTGCTTTACTGGGGTTTACGTCCATGACCAGAAAAGAATCTGAAGCGCTGTCGTAAGCGCCGACGGGGGAGATGTGTCCGCCACCTTCCTGACCCAGTTCGGAACGCTTGTAATTTACGATCACAAAGTCGCCGGCCTTTGCCAGATTGGCCTTCATCTCGTCGCGAATCTTATCCGTGGAAATGGAGTTGTCCACGACTCGGATGGTGGACGCGAGCCCGTGCGCGATCAGCATGTCGTGGAGCTGGCGCAACTGGAGTCCGAAATCTTTTTTTCCCTGAATGGGTTCACCATAAAGCTGGGTCGGCGTTTTGACCTTTGTCGCGCTTTCCGAAAAAAATGCATTGGGCGTGTAACGTTCGATGCGAGCGTCAAAACCTTCCGGCAGGTGCTTGGTGAGTTTCTTGTCTAGCAGCGAGGTGTCCACGGGCTTGCTAAACGCACTATTGGAGAGGCGGAGAGCATTCAGAACGACGGTGCCCGTCGTGGGGCCGCAGCTGATTTTGTCGGTCTGGCTTTGGAACTGATTCGCCAAAACGAAAAAGTCTTTTTTGGCCTCCGCTCTTTCCAGTCGCACCTGAGCCGCGTCGTTCGTCCAGTCCAAAACCGGCTGGGACGGCTGCGCCGTTTTGGGGGGGTTGTTACAGGCGCCGAAACCAACCAGACAAAGAATTGCTAGGGTGACAGAAGGGCTGAAACGCATAGTACCTCACTCGTAGTCTAACGACGTCCGGATATAGCACTGCGTCAAATCGCACGCAACTAGGTTTATCTGGCGATTATTCGATTAGACCCATTGACGGTCAGTGGGTGCCGGGCGTTTCTTCGCCGATTGGACGAAGACCAAACCTTTGCGCGATCCGGGAACCGCTCCTTTGAGCAGCAGGAGGTTCTCATCGGCTTTCACTTCGACGATTTCAAGATTTTGGACGGTCTTGCGCTCGTCACCCCAATGTCCGGGCATCTTCTTCTTTTTGACGATACGACCGGGCCAGGTGTTCGCACCCATGGAACCGCCGTGACGGAAAAACTCATGCACACCGTGGGAGGATTTGGCGCCGGAGAAGTTGTGGCGCTTCATCACACCGGTGAAGCCGTGACCTTTGGAGGTCCCGACCACATCGACTTTGTCCCCTTTTTGGAACATATCGAGCTTCAGGGCCTGACCGGGCTTGAGATGGGCAATAGCCTCATCCGACGCCACCCGGATTTCCTGCATAGCGGCCTTAGCGGGAGTGCCCGCTTTCTTAAAATGTCCTTGCTGGGCCTTATTTACGTTTTGGGGCTTCTTGGCTCCCAGGCCCACCTGAATGGCGGCGTAGCCGTCCTTCTCGTTGAGCTTCACCTGCGTGATCACGCAGTCGGAGGTATCCACGACCGTGACCGGCACCAAGGCGCCGTTGTCGTCATAGACCCGAGTCATTCCTACTTTACGTCCCAAGATTCCGACTTTCATGTTCCCTCTTTCGCGAAGCTT
The DNA here is from genome assembly GCA_041391485.1 of Bdellovibrionota bacterium. Classification (GTDB taxonomy): domain Bacteria; phylum Bdellovibrionota; class FAC87; order UBA2466; family JACKAF01; genus JACKAF01. The sequence continues at coordinate 11,609 of JAWKNY010000020.1, forward strand.
CAAAAAACAATCCCACAGTTTATAGCGGCATCCCCTCGACGGAGCAACTGTTTTCCCACAGCCGCTCTTGGGGGGCCCGAGCGGGGGGAGACGGCATTGTATTGGAATGGGGCGTTAACAAAAATTAATTCTTTTTGCCGCGGTGCCTTTTCAAGGGAGGGGGTCTGAGTGAATGCTCAAGATCGTGGGTTGAGGGGACTCGCCGGTTGGGCGGTCGGCTAAGGGGGACAAGCCGGCTGCTGGGAAGAACGGGCGAGATTCCTTTTTTTGGGGGGATGAAGTCAAGCCATCAGAGGGACCGGAGACGGTCCCTCTTCCTTTTTCTGCTCTAATCGCCGAGCTTCAGATCGCGCACAAGTTTTTCCAGAAACTCGTTTTCGGTGGTTTCCTTGGAGTCGGAGTCGAAATCGATCTCCTTGATCTCGTCCAGGGTTTCTTTGAATTTGTCGTCGTTTTCAAGCCCCTCTTTCAACTTTTCCATGTAGTCTTTGGGGTACTTTTTCACCAGTTTGTCGACGTAGGTGTTGAGTTTTTTCTCGGCCTTAATGCGTTTGTTCAGCTGGAGAGTTTTCCAGACTGAAATGTAGTGAAGTCGGCAATAACCCTCAGAAACGGGTTCAGCGCGGCAATGGCTTTGCAGGCAAAACTTGCGCTTCTTTTCCCCGGTCTTCTTTTTAGGACTCGCCTTCTTAGTCCCGACCTTGGCCTTGGTCACGGGCTTGGGTTCGGTCTTGGTTTCGGTTTTTTTTGTTCGTTTTGCCAAAGCTTACTCCCACTTTTCAAAGCGGCGGCAGGCAAAGACCTACCTGTACTGCGTATCGGCAGAAGGAGGGACGTGCTTTAGTGGATTAGGGCCCGTGCGTCACCGCAGACATTCGGGCCGCTGGTAGAGCAAGATGGGCCCTCGCCGGGCATTTCGGAGCAGGTTGAGTCGGATGAAGAGGGCTTCGGGCCAGGCCGGTGGGAAGACGGCTGCGGACGGAGCGAGCGGTCCTCAGTGAGCATCCGCTCGGCCCAATCCCAACGGACGGCCGAAATACTGGCGCAGTTTTCCGGGTGCCAAAGTTCCCGATTGTTCTCCTCGAGACGGATATACCGCACCGGGGATTTCAAGAAAGCCGAGAGGTAAGGCACGACCGATCCCTCGTAGTCGTACAACACGCTAATGTCGGGACGTTCGTTGAGGTAACGGACCAGCTCCAGCGCGTTTCGCTGGGGGGTGCTGAATAAGGTGGCTAAAAGCAGCAGCCCGTTCAGAACGAGAAAATAAATTTTGCGTAGACGGCTTTTTGAAAAAAGCCCCTCGGCCAAAGGGACCAGTGCCAGTAGAGCTACGGGAAGGATGGGCACCATGAACCGCTCTTCCTTGTGCGGGATGAGGAGTGGCTCACCAGGAAAACCAGGAAAAACACCACGAGTTGAGAAAGCCCACGGTAGCGTTCGCGCACGGCGAGGTCTCGGTAACGCGCGAGGAACGTCGGCGGGAGGAGCAGCGCTATCCAAAGGAGGAAGTAGGTATAGAAAGGAGTCGTTCCGTACGAACTCGAATGGTGGATGTTGTAATCGACATAAGAAAAAAGGGATTGGTGAAAACTCCCCCGCAATAGGTAGTCCACGCCGCCGGTCACCAAAAAGAGGGCCGCACCCACGCCCGCGAAGGGCCCAATCCTTGTAACGTCGTCGGGGTAAGAAACACAGGGCAAAGGCGCAAACCCCTGTCTGGAAACGCATCGTGGCCGCCACCCCCAAGAAGATCAAACTGAGGGCCAAGTCCAGGCCCCGCGCTTTACGTTGGTACTCGACGGCAAAAGTCGCACTCAGAAGGAGAAAAGGCGCCGACAAGGACTCGATCATCGCCCGGCTGTAGAGAAAGGGGCAAAGAAAAAAAGCGCCGATAAAAAAGAGCGCCCACTTCAGGTAGTCGGGGCGATCCCCGTACAACCGGCACGCGCAAAAGGACGAAAACCAGATAGGCAAAAACAGCGAGGAAGGTGAGTACCAGTTGGTACTGCAAAAAGGGATCTTCCACTCCGAGCTTCCACAGCGAATGGGAAAGCGAGTAAAGCATGAGACGAGGCAGCGGGGAGCGAATTTCGGAGTTCTCAATAATTTTTGCAACGCTTTGGCTCTGGGCGGGGATGAAAAACTCCGTGAGAGAAGTGTAATCATCCAGCGCTACGAAGCCGGGGTTCAGCCAGGGAGTGAGGAGATAAAGCGCAGCACCCAGGCCCAAAAGACCCCGCATCATCGGTGTCGCAAAATAGGATTTTAGGGGCATAGAAAAAGACGATAGCCGCGTGAACTAGGAAAGAAAAGTTTTTAGCCGGGAACGGTGGCGAGGAACGGCGTGGATCGGTGGGCTGGGGAGAAGCGCAGACGCACCAGCTCTTTGAAGCACAGCCAGCTCCGACTGGGTAAGCTGCGCAGTTTTCGTCGACGGCCCGCAAACGGACGGAACTTGAAGGGAATGGGCAGCTCTTTTACGTAGTCGGGGTAGTTGCTCTTGATCAGCACCGTCAAAATCAGGTTTGCCGCATCGGTGTTTGGGGGAGTGTTTTCAAGTACGAAATGAGAGCCACTCGGGAATACAGGCGGAAGGGCACGTTTGGGTCACTGAGTCGAATGCCGAATAGCCAACGGAGCACAGTGCGCAGTCCCGCGTTCGCGGTTCGGCGCGGCCAGGAGTCCAACCGGTGGGTCCGTTGTCCGAGAATCAGGTGAAACTGATCGCGCGTCCGCCACATGCGCAGAAAATCGCTGGGGTCGTAGCGACCACTACTATCGACCTGCAGAACGTACCGGCCGCGGGCGGTCTCGTAGCCGCGCCGGACGGCCCGTCCGTGCCCGATATGGAGCTGGTGCACGACCCGAATCTCGGAGTGCTCGCGGCGAAGGCCGTCCAGACTCCGGCCTGTGCCGTCGTTGGAGCCGTCGTTTACGATGACGAGGCTCAAATTCGGAAACCGTCTCTCGGAGGACATCCAGCCAGGTCAGGATCAGCGCCTCAATGTGGGCCCCTTCGTTGTAGCAGGGCATGACCACACTGAGGCTCAGGGTGGGGACTTCTAGGAGCACGTTTTTCTTCCCGGCTATCGGTCATGGTGTCCTTGGTGGCGCGTTGCAATGTCGGTGTAAGACAGCCTCATTATATACGCTTTTTGAGGCGCAGGCGAACCCTCAGGGCCTGTCCTTGGGGCCGACTTGACGCCCTCGGCGATTCTCAGTATAAACCGGCCATTTAACCCTAACCCCAGGCCTTAGATGGACCAGTCTTTGACTCCAAACGAAGCTCTCACTTTCGACGACGTTTTACTTGTGCCCCGCTATTCCGAGGTACGCCCTCCGGAAGCGGATGTGAAGAGTCGTCTAACAGAAACAATCGAGATGAAAATCCCGATCATGTCCGCGGCGATGGACAAAGTTACCGAGAGCGCCACAGCTGTCGCCCTCGCTCAGGCGGGTGGCGTGGGCGTGATTCACCGCAATTTACCCGTTGAGAAGCAGGCCCGCGAAGTCGCGAAGGTGAAAAAGAGCGAGAGCGGTAGGATTTTGGATCCGGTCACAGTGAATCCCGAGCAAAAGGTCGGCGACGCGCTGGAACTCAAACGCAAGCATGGGATTTCAGGACTTCCCGTCATTGATGACGGGCGTTTGGTTGGCATCGTAACGAATAGAGATCTGCGTTTTGAAGAAAACCTGGAGCGCAAGATCCGCGATCTCATGACCCCGGCTGAGCGCTTGATCACGGGGCCGGAAGCGACCACGATTGAAGAGGCCATCCGCCTCATGCACAAGCACCGCGTGGAAAAACTCCCCATCATTGATAGCAAGGGCAATCTCGCGGGCCTCATCACGATCAAAGACATCGAAAAAAGTATTTCGCATCCGGAAGCCAACCGTGATTCCAAGGGGCGGCTGCGTGTGGGCGCCGCAGTGGGGACCGGAGAGTCTTCGCAAGAGCGCATGGCGGCCTTGGCCAAAGCCGGTGCCGATGTCGTTGTCATCGATACCGCGCACGGCGATTCCAAAGCCGTACTCGACATTTTGAAATGGGGAAAAAAGCAGTTCCCGAGTTTAGCACTTATCGCCGGTAATGTGGCGACGGCAGAAGGCGCCGAACACTTGTTTGCCGCCGGTGCGGACGCCGTGAAGGTGGGAATGGGCTGCGGATCGATCTGCACCACCCGCATTGTTGCCGGAATTGGCGTACCCCAATTCTCCGCGATTTTGGCCTGCAGCCAGGTCGCGAAGAAGTATGGCCGGACGATCATCGCCGATGGTGGCATTAAGTATTCCGGTGATGTCGTGAAGGCGCTGGCGGCCGGAGCCAACGTCGTCATGCTGGGCGGGATGCTTGCCGGTACGGATGAGTCCCCTGGAGAGCTTGTTTATTACCAGGCGCGTACGTATAAATCCTATCGTGGAATGGGATCCATCGAGGCGATGGCAGAAGGCAGCCGGGACCGTTATGGCCAAACTGGCGTCGAGGTCGATGGGCTGGTGCCTGAAGGCATCGAAGGCATGGTGCCTTATCGCGGTCCACTGTCCAAGGTGCTGACCCAGCTTGTGGGCGGCATCCGCGCGGGTCTCGGTTACGTGGGCTGCAAGAACATTCCAGAGCTTCAGCAAAACGCGCAGTTTGTTCGCATCTCCAACCAGGGGCTCAAAGAGTCACACGTCCATGACGTTTTTGTAACGAAGGAAGCGCCTAATTACAGGCCGAACTTATAGATGAAACCCAGCATCGTTGTTCTTGATTTCGGTTCGCAGTACACACAACTCATTGCCCGTTCGATTCGCCAGTTGGGTGTTTATTGCGAAATCCATCCTTACTCGATTTCTTTCCAAGACCTCAAAGCTCTGGAACCGGCGGGAATCATTTTGTCCGGTGGTCCGGCGAGTGTCACCTCGAAGACAGCTCCCAAAGTTATAAAAAAGTTTTTGGACATGAATGTCCCCGTTCTGGGAATCTGTTACGGCATGCAGCTGCTCTCGTTCATGGGGAAGGGTGCGGTCAATCAGGGATCGACGCGTGAGTATGGATTTGCCCAGGTGGAAGTCCTGAAACCAGAAGGGCTGTTTTTAGGTTTTGAAAAGGGTGAAAAGCTGCAGGTGTGGATGAGCCACGGCGATAGCGTGGAAGTCTTGCCTCAGGGAGGCGAACTCACGGCACGTAGTGAGTCCTGCCCCGTTGCGGGATTCCAAATGGGATCCCTGTATGGCCTTCAGTTTCACCCCGAAGTCGCGCACACCTTGCAAGGGGACAAGATTCTCTCGAACTTCCTTTTTGGCATTTGCGATCTCAGCCCGGACTGGGAGATGGAGAACTTTTTCAACGCGAAGTCTGAGGAAATCCTAAGAATCGTCGGTGAGAAAGACATGGTCATTGGTGCGGTGAGCGGAGGCGTGGACTCCACGCTGCTTGCGGTCTTTCTCGGTAAGATTCTAGGCAAGAGATTCCATCCGGTACTCGTGGATCACGGGTTGATGCGACTCAACGAGGCCGAAGAAGTCGCGAAGTTCTTAGGCGAACTCGACGTGCCGCTAAAGGTAATCAAAGCCGAGAAGCTATTTTTGAAGAACCTCTCCAAGGTTTCGGATCCTGAGAAAAAGAGAAAGATCATCGGCAAGACCTTTATTGAGGTCTTCGAAAAAGAATGCAAAAAATTTAAGAACGCCAAGTTTTTGGCTCAAGGCACGCTTTATCCTGATGTGATCGAGAGTGTGAGCGTGAAGGGACCTAGCCACACCATTAAGACCCACCACAACGTAGGTGGCCTTCCCAAGCGGATGAAACTGAAACTCATCGAGCCGTTCCGTGAGCTTTTTAAGGATGAAGTCCGACAACTCGGCCGCACTTTGAACGTTCCGGATTGGATTCTAGGTCGTCACCCCTTTCCGGGACCCGGGCTCGCGGTCCGTGTGCTCGGAGAGGTCTCGCGCTCCCGTTTGGATTTGCTGCGAAAAGCAGACGCCATTTTTGTGGAAGAGCTAAGAACCCAAGGCCTGTACGATCAGATTTGGCAGGCGCTTGCCGCCCTTTTGCCCGTGCGGGCGGTTGGCGTGATGGGCGATGCGCGTACCTATGAATCTGTCGTCGCGTTGCGGGCGGTGACTAGCCGGGATGGGATGACGGCGGACTGGTTCGATTTTGAAAAGCCGGCGCTGGGGCGTATTGCCAACCGAATCATCAACGAAGTTCCCGGCATCAACCGGGTTGTGTACGACGTTTCCTCCAAACCGCCCGCGACCATTGAGTGGGAATAAGTTCCAAGAGTCTTTGCGAGAACTTGGCCGGAAGAAAACATACCAGTACAATCGAAAGCATGCAGTGCCAGTAGCCTGTCATCGTGGAAACTTCTAGTCCCACGTGCATGAGCACTAGACCCAACACAATCCACGGCCCCCCTTTTTTGTGCCAAAGGAGCAGCGGGGCGGCGACCTCAAGAATCAGTGTGGCATGGCAAAAGAATTCCAAAACAGGCTTTAGGGCGAACCAATCCACATGGGGAAATCGAGCGAAGATGAGATTGTTCATCGCCGCAAAGACCATCTTGCCTTGAAGCCAGTTGGCGTCGTCCAGTCGTTGCCAGGCCGCTGCTGCGTACATGGCGGCTAAGTGCCATTGCATTAATCGAAGAGGCCAGCCGGAAGTTTTTTCTATGGCGCCCTGCGAGCCCCAACGTTTTTGCAGCCAGGCATCAATGGAGTAGGCTCCCCCCGATGGTGCAAAGACCAGACAATTCAGGAAGGGAAGAATTTCCCACTTCCAACCCCAAGTGGACATGGCTCCCAGTTGCACAAACTCGTGGTGAAGAAAAATCAGCAAAATGCCCGAGATCCTTGTGGCAAAACCGAAGGTAAAACAAAGCGCTGCAAAGAGCAGAAGGGCGTAGCTCAGTCTAAACGTTCCGGCTGAGGTGGCAAACCAAGGTGTCCCGTAAAAAAAGGTCGCCAGTCCGTTGGGTCCAAACACATCCCACAACCGTTCAGAGAAATAGACGGTGTAGCAGTGAAGCAGCATCAGGCCGAGGCCGATGCGGCAGACTACAAACGGGTGAATAGCAACGTCGTCAAACCACCAGGCTTCGAGGCGGTGCCGTAACGTCGTCAGACGGCTCATGGCAGCCTCCAAGCAATCGAAACGGACGTCTCCAGCGGAGTATCCTTTTCGCAGTCGTAGGCATAGGGGGCTTCGTCCGTGTCGCGAATGTGACCCGATTGGTAACTGCGCATCTGGTGCTTCCACAAAATGGAGATTTTTTGCCGGGGAAAAACTTCGTAAAGAGACGAACGACAGAAGAAGCGAGAGGCTGCTTGAAAATGTTTTGCGCGCAAGGCGGCGCGCTCTTTGTCTGGATAAACTAGGGGCTCGGTCGCCAGCGCGCGGTACAACGTGATACCGAGCAAGTCTGCGGTCAAAAACGGGGGCGGTTCGCAGTGGGGGTGAGTTTCGTAGAGCGTCGCGGACTCGTTGGCCGAGAAACCGACCACCTGAAAGCAGCTGAGGTGCTCCATCTCATCGCCCCCTTCGCCCTTAAAGACTCCCATGCCGGGCTCCATCAAGAGATTGCGATGAAACCGTCTCAAATTGGAATGAAACCCGGTCCAGCGCGTAGGCAAAAACTCCTTGGGAAAGGACGCAAAGCTTAGGCTCAGCGCGTAGAGGCATAAAGCAATGAGTCCATGGGTGCGCGACATGGCTTACCTCAGCTGCACGGTTCGCAGCGGTTTTGCTCCAGGGAGAAGCTTTGTGTCGTCGAGAAAGTCCCCCAATGAAGAGGCCAAAACTTCAAGCCCCTTTTCGCTCGGGTGAATAAAATCGGAAAACCATTCCGCATTTCCAGCAAAGTGCTTCGCGGTATCGAGGCCGAACACCTGGGTTCTCCCTGCATAGCTCAGGGCGATCTTGTTGAAGGCGCGGTGGTGTTCCAGGATCTGTTCGAAGGGCGGAAAGGTTGCGGACTCCGCGTAAGGCTGATGGCTCATGACTTTTATGAACGCTTCCCGATCCTCTCGGATGGGCTCGCTTAGGACGACGACCGGAACTTTTTCTTTGTGAGCGATGGCTAGGAAGGACTCCAGATTCCTACGGTACACTTGCGCTCCGGCTTCAAAGGGGATCTTGGTTTCTTTAGAAAAGTGCACAGGGTTGCGAACCTTTTGAGCTAGAGATTGTGTGAGGCGAAACTGGCTTAAGACTCGGGCGAGCGGGTGCGTGTATTGGGACTTTTGAAAATAAGGCAGGTTCAGAAAGTGGGAATAATCGACGGCATAGTTGGGGTAGTACATCGTCGTCAAATCGTTGAAGTTGTGCGCAATGACCAGTAAATCCGGATTCCAAGACTGGACGTGGAGGTTGAGAAGAACGAGGGAGTGAGCCGTCGTGTAGCCGGCAAACGCGACGTTGATGAACTCGATTCCGCGCGAAGGGTATCGGTTGGCGAGTAAGCCCGTGAGGCTCTTGTGGTGAGCTTGAAAAGGGACGGGTTTTCGATATTGGAACCGCCAAAGACAACGACGCGAAAAGTACCTGGTGGTTTTCGAGGTCAAAGTTCTCGCCATAGTGAGTTTGGATTTTCTTTGGACTCAGTTGGTAGAAAGGCATCCCGCTCCCAAGAAAGGGAGTCGCCCAACGCGTGTACTCGATGAAGATTGGCTTTTTGTAGACGCTGTATTGGTAGACTCTGAGAAAGCCTTCCGCGAGTGCGAATGAGACAACCACGTGGACGACCGCAAGACCCACCCACCTAAGGCAATGTGTTCTAGATCGCACGGGCTTGGGACTCCGTAGAGCGAAGGCTGACTTTCCAGTAGAAAAACGCAAAGAAGATGAGCAGGCCCACCGCGTAGAGGATCCAGCCCGCGTGGCTATGAAAAAGTCCTTTGATGACTCCAACGGCAGCCTCTCGTCCGTCGGCTATTCCCGTGCGAATGGCGTAACCCAGGAGCAAGCCGATGCGAATCAGATTTAGCGCAGACATATAGAGGATACCGACGACAAGGGCGATCCATTTACTGCGAGGTGGAAACTTTTTTCCATCCAGAACCAGAACGAGTGAGTAAAGCGCAAAGAACAGCGCATACCCCGTAAAGCCCCCGCAGGGTTCAGCCACATTGATCGAAAGAACGGGGTGCTGGATGTAGACCCGCACGCCCTCGATCCACATTTTTAGGTCGCTAAATCCGCTGATCCAAAGGCTCGCCCGCAGCAGAGAGGAAAGGGGGCCGAGAAGCACGTGTTTCCAAAGGACCGGGCTCAAATAGTGGATGCCGGGAATGCCGACGGCCAACAGCACGAGCGGGAGTCCAAGATCTTTGTGCTGGTGTGCCCGGTCTAGGAGCAGCCGAAGCGGGAAGCACATGGCGATACTGGAGCACACGCAAAGCGTCCATAGCAAAGACCAGCCCCACAAAACGACAGACTCGCCGAGTGCTTGAGTGAGTCCATCGATGAAAAAAACTCCCAAGGCGCACAGCGTAAACAGGACCCCGTTGGCGGCGACGAGCCGGGGCGAGAGGCGAGTGTGGAGTGTGTTTTCTGGAAAGAGCCGATCTACAAAGAAATAGAATGCGATGACAAAAGAGCTAAAAATGAGCGGCCCGAGCGTCAGGTGATAGCTCCAGAGGAGCATCATCAGCGCCGTTTCGGCTGCGGGAACGCCGACCAGCAAGGCGAGCACCGCCTGGCGACTGAGAGAAAGATTTCGAGAGTGATCCATGCCTAATGGGATCGACAATCCGGCCACGGAAGTTTAGGGGATAGGGCAGTTTGGATGATGACGCCGCGCGCTACAAGCCATTGTTTTTCTAAAGTTTTTTAGCGAGAGCACCGAGACGTGCATGAGAGTTTTGACCGGCGGGTCTTTTGTTCTGGGCGCGAAGTTTTTTTAAGAAAAAGTAATTTTTGATAGGAGCTAGCATGAAACACGTATTCGGTTCTGCCACTGTTTTGGCGTTCACACTCGTCACCCAGGTATTTGCCATGGCACCGCCGCCACCGCCGATCAGCGCGACGGCGAGTGTCCCTGAAATTCCCACGAATCTAATTCCTTGGATTGTGGGTGGCTCAGCCGGCCTTTTGTTCTGGGTGCGCAGTTATTTCAAGAAGTAGTTTTTTTTGGGGGAGATAAAATGAAACGCGTATTGGGATCTCTAAGCTTTGTTGCCTTCACACTTGTCAGCCAAGTTTTTGCGATGGCTCCCCCACCGGTGAGTGAGGGAACGGCGACGGCGAGTGTCCCCGAAATTCCGACCAACTTGATCCCTTGGATTATTGGCGGGTCCGCTGCCGTTTTGGTTTGGGCGCGCCGCTTCTTCAAATAGGACCGCGCTTCCCCAAGTTCAGCACGGCCTGTAGGACAATTATTGACAACTCTCGTCCCTGTCCTTAGGCTTTTTTCAGAATTTAGATCTCCTGCAACGAACGGGGTTCTTGGGGTCTGCTTTTGTGGGCCGAACGGGATCCCGTTCTTTTATTTCTGATCCAACTCCTCGCTAAGCTTTCGAAGGTAGATTAAACGTTCGCTCGTAATGGGGTGGCTTGAAAACATCGTTTGCCATTGTTTGCTGAAGCCTAGCCTTTCCTTTTCGACCATTTCAAAGAACTCCAGTGTTCCCTCCGTGTTGCCATAGGCCGTTTTAACGAGTCGCATCCCGAAAGCATCCGCTTCTCTTTCCTGATCCCGGCTGTAACTGAGCTCTGCCATGCCGACCGTGACTTCGGCAAAGGGGTTCGCACTTTGGCCAAAAAGTAACGCGAGCGCCGTTTGAAAAACGAGGGCGCGGCCCAGTCGCCTTAAAGTGTGGCGGTGCTCGTGGTGTCCAAACTCGTGGGCGAGTACCATCGCGCGTCCGGGTACTGAAGTTACTTTTTCCAGAAGGCCAGACGTCACGCCCACGCCGCCTCCGGGGACGGCAAACGCGTTGGGTTCTTCCATCTCCATGAGGTAAAGCGTATAGGGAAGCTCTCTCATTTTTTGAGCGCTTTTCAATTTTTCAAAGATTCCCAAGGTCTTCTGATACTCGTCATACTGCGGATCACTTTTCTCAGGAGGCGTGGCGGCGACACTCAGTCTCGATTCCCAGCTGGCTGGGACGTAGATGGCGAAACGCTCGGCGGCCCAGCCAAAGGCCAGGTACAAACCGGCGAGACACGCGCAGACGATAGCCACATCTTTTACTTTGGTTTTCCAGCCGGTAATGCCGGCGGAGTTTTCGGCGCTCTCACCGAGTTTGGGCGGTACGTAACGCATCTATTTCTTGTAATGGATGGCGGTACCGTAGGCGATGATTTCTACGCAGGAGAGAGAGTTTTGCTGGTTTGAACTCGCGATGGAAGAAGTCTCTAGGCGACAGTTTACAAAAATGTCCGCATGGGGAGCTGATTCCTTCATTCGGAGCAGGGCTTCGCGCCGGCCCCGATCCAGAAGGGATGCGTAGGACTTGATCTCTCCACCAAAGATCTGTCTAAAGGCCATGAGCATGCGTTTGAAGTAGTCTACGCTTACGACAACAGAACCGTAAACCAGTTCGGATTTCTCCACGGGCGCTTCGGCGAGAAACGATCGCGCCGAAATGGCGGGAACGGTATTCCATTTCTCTTCGCGCGCCCGGATGCGCTTGTAATGCGAACTTTCGGCGAAACGGCCGGTAAAGAAAGCAAGGAGGATGAGCCCAAAAGCGAAAACAAATTCCACTACTGCACCTTAACCGCAGTTCCGTAGGCGAGAATCTCCGCGGCCCCTTGCGTGATAGAGGCGGTGGAAAATCGAACGTTCACCACAGCGTTTGCCCCGGCAGCGGCGGCTTGTTCCACCATGCGTTTTATGGCTTCGTCGCGCGATTCGGAAAGTAGTTCCGTGTAACCTTTCAGCTCGCCGCCTACGATGTTTTTGAAACCCGCCATGATGTCGCGGCCGACGTGTTTGGCCCGGATGGTGCTTCCTTGTACCAGGCCGTAGTGCTCCACGATCGTCTTGCCAGGGACCTGTTCCAAATTTGTGAGAATCATCCCATTCCTCCACGAAACAGACAACGCATGGCGTCATGACAGATGCCGTACTGGCAGCAATTCTACCTTCATTTCGCTGAACGGGGGAGAATTATGCAGTCAGGAAAGATAGTTGGGGGCTTTATCGCGCCTCACCCGCCCCACCTGGTATACGGAGAAAACCCGCCGCAAAATCGAGTCCGATCTCAAGGGGGGTGGGAAACACTCCGTTGGGCTTACGAAAGAGCGCGGGCCAGCATCGAGCGCTTAAAGCCCGACGTGATCCTCGTACACAGCCCCCATTGGATGACCATCGTGGGGCACCATTTTGCCTGCGTCCCGAAACTTGCAGGCCGTTCGGTGGATCCCATCTTTCCGCACCTTTTTCAATACGATTTCGACATGAAGGTGGACACGGAACTGGCCGAGCTTTGTGTGGAGGAAGCGCTGAAGGAAGGGCTCAGTGCCAAGAAAATGACCAACCCAAAGTTCCGAGTGGATTACGGGACGATCGTTTCGCTCCATTTGCTGAACCCGAAGTGGGACATTCCGGTGCTTCCGGTATCGGCGAACAACTCACCGTACGCTTTTGCCGATTCCATCGGCCAGGAGGAGATGGTGAAACTGGGAACCGCGACCCGACGGGCCATCGAACGCCGAGGCGTGCGCGCCGTGTTGGCGGCGAGCAATACCCTTTCCCATTTGCACTTCAGCGAAGAGCCCGATCCGCCAGAGGACATGAGCCAGGAACACATCCAAAGCGATGCTCAGTACCGATGGGACATGCGCATCATCAAGATGTTGCAAGAGGCGAACTGGGAAGAGCTGCAGCAGGTTTTACCCCGCTACATGGAGGAGACTTTTGCCGAAGTGAAGTCCGGTGGGCTCATGTGGATGTTGTCGGCAATGGGTTTTCCTAAAGTCCGGGGGGAAGTGCATGGCTACGGCACCGTGATCGGTACCGGAAATGTTGTCATGGAATGGGATCTGGAAAGGGGGCTTAAGTGAACGAGTTTTTTGCGGGGTGGTTGCCGGGTCTACCTCAACTTTTACACGCCGAAAAAAGTGAGGCGTGGGCGCGACTTTCTTCGGGGATGCAGACCTTGGGCACGCATCTAACGGAGTTCAACCCGGAGGTGATCGTACTCTATAGCTCGCAATGGCTTTCCGTTTTGGGAACGTCTTTTCAAGTGCAGCCGCGCCCAGAAGGAACGCACGTCGATGAGAACTGGCACGAGTGGGGTGATCTGGATTTCAATTTTCCGGTGGATACAGAACTTGGAAAGTTTTTTGCGACCTCGCTGAAGATGAACGGTTTGCCTTCAAAGACCGTTAACTTTGAGGGCTTCCCCATAGATACCGGGACGATTGTCGCGAACCATTTTTTAAATCCCAAGGCCAAGATTCCGCTGAGTATTGTGTCGTCGTGGGTTTATGCGGATGCAGAGAAGTCGAAGCTTATCGGGCGTCTAGTCCGTGAGGAGTGCGAGAAGCGAAAGGTGCGCGCCGCTTTTGTTGCGTGTTCTCTTTTATCCGCACATTTTACGCCGAACGAAATTGACCCAGCAAAAGATACGGTCTCCGATAAGGATGATGAGTGGAATCAGCGGTTCTTGAGCGCACTGGAATCAGGCACTCCCGACTCCATTGATTACAAGGAGTACGCGACCGCTGTGGGGGCCGACATGCAGCTGAACGCTTTTCACTGGCTCCGCGGCGTATTAGAAGAACGAAAGCCCCGGGCTCAGATACATGCTTATGGGCCATTGTGGGGAACGGGAGCCGCGGTACTGGAGTTCCGCGGGGAAGGAGTGGGATGCTAGAACATTTAGTGAGCCGGGCAGCGCCGAAGCCCTTAGGAAAATACTCTCACGCCGTTATCTATAACGATCTGGTGTTTGTTTGCGGAATGGGCCCCCGAGATTTTCAAACCGACTCGGTACCCGGGCTGGTGCTGGACGAGACAGGTTTGCGTCTGGGCTATGACATTGAAGCGGAAACCCGTGCGACTCTCAACAATTTGGAGATAGTGCTAAAAGAGGCAGGGGTTGGTTTGAAGGACGTCGTCGAGATGAATGTGTTTCTGACCAACATGGACGATTTTGCCAAGATGAATAAGGTGTACGCCGAGTTTTTTGGCGACAAGGCACCCGTCCGAACCACTCTGGGGGTGGCGTCCTTGCCCGGGAAGATTTCCGTAGAAATGAAAGCCATTGCGGTGAGGCCAAGCTAAATGGAAAAGTTGAGAGAGCAAATTCCCAGTGGACAAGATGTTGCGATCCCGCCCTTCATGCGGGATTGGCTGGCGGCCCCAAAGCTTCACTACATCGACGGCCACTTCGTTGCCGCGGAAAAAAGTTTTCAGACGGTCCACCCGGGAGATGCCAGTGTGCTGGCGACGGTAAGTCGTGGCGGCAAGGCCGAGGTCGATGCGGCGGTTGCCGCAGCCAAAAGAAGCTTTGAACGCGGCGAATGGCGCCGCCGAAGTCTGGACGATCGGTGTGCCGCTCTCGAGCGATTGAGTACGCTCATTTTGGAGCACCAGCCGGCGCTCGCGCTTTTGGAGTCGTTGGATACCGGAAAACCGCTTCGCGAAAGTTTTGACGGGGACATTCCGAGAGCCGCTCGCAATTTCAAGTTCTTTGCTGAGTTTTCACGCCAGGAAGGCAGTTCTTGTTACCCACAGGGCCACACCTTTCACTATTCGCAGCGCGAACCTTTGGGTGTGGTGGCGCTCATTACACCCTGGAATCTGCCGCTCTATTTGGAAAGCTGGAAATTGGCCCCGGCGCTTGCGATGGGCAACAGTGTGGTTCTTAAACCCTCCGAATGGACGCCGCTCACGGCCGCCTATCTAGTCGAGTTTCTTCTTCCCCGGGTGGACATTCCCCCCGGCGTGATCAACATGGTGCACGGGTTTGGCGATGGGGAAGCGGGCGAGTTTTTGGTCTCGCACCCCGATGTATCGGCCATCTCCTTTACGGGAGAAACCAAAACGGGTCGCGCGATCATGCGATCCGCTTCTGTGGGGCCGACACGCCTTTCTTTCGAGATGGGCGGAAAAGGGGCCTCGGTAGTTTTTGCCGACGCCGATTTGGATAAAGCCGCGGAGGTGTGCGCACGGGCCGCATTCCGTAATCAGGGCCAAATCTGTCTCGCGAGCCCACGTTTGTTTGTGGAGGCCTCGTGCTTTGAAGCTTTTACTGAGAAAGTAGCGGCCCACGCCAAAGCCATACGGCTTGGTAACCCGCTCAACTACCAGACCGAAATGGGGGCACTCATCGGAGAGGCCCACTTCGAGAAGGTAAAAAGCTACCTCGCTTTACTGAAAGACCCGGCCCGTATCTGGACGGGTGGAAAGACGCGAAGCCCGGGTTATTTTGTGGAGCCGACGGTGGTTTCCGGACTCGCTCTGGATCACGCGGTTTCCTGCGAAGAGATCTTTGGCCCCCTCGTCTCCGTCTACCCTTTTCAGTCAGAGTCCGAAGTGGTGGACGCCGTGAACGCCACTCCTTACGGGCTTTCGGCCTCTGTTTGGACGCGAGACCTGGACCGCGCTCACCGTGTTTCCGACCGCCTCCGGTGCGGTCTGGTGTGGGTGAATGCGTGGTTTTTGCGCGATCTTCGGGTTCCTTTCGGTGGGCAGAAGCGCAGCGGGCTTGGGAGAGAGGGCGGAGCCTTTAGTTTGGACTTTTACAGTGAATGGAAGAGTGTCTCCATTCAATATAGCGAAGGGGAAGAGCCATGATGGAGAGCCGAACCGAAGCGTTGGCAATGGCACTGGCGCACGCCGAAGAGGCGGGGAACACCATTCTCTCGCCGTCAAAACAAGAGGGCGGACTCAGTCTGGAGCAGGCGTATGCCATTCAGATGCAAAATGTCCTGCGCCGTCTAAAAAAAGGGGAGAGGCTCGTCGGCTTTAAGCTTGGGCTTACGAGTGCCGAAGCTCAGAAACACTTTTCCGTTTTCGAGCCGGATTTCGGGCACCTCTTTTCTGGGATGCTCGTGGAGGCGGGGGGAGAGATCGATCTCTCCACCCTTATTCAACCCAAGGTTGAAGGGGAAATCGCTTTTGTAACAGGACAGGATTTGCAAGGTCCCGGCGTGACTCTGGTAGATGTCGCCCGCGCCATTGATTGGGTGCACCCGGCGATTGAGATCATCGATAGCCGCATCCGCAACTGGGAGATTACAGCTGCCGATACCATAGCGGACAACGCTTCTTCGGCCCGTGTGGTATTGGGCAGCGGCGTACCTTTTACCGGCGAGTATGATCTGTCCCTTATTGGAATGGCGCTCTCAAAAAATGGAGAAGTGCTGCACACAGGAGCGGGGGCCGCGGTGTTAGAGAACCCGCTCCACGCCGTTAGTTTTTTGGCCAATGAGTTGGGCAAGCACGGGCAGGTCTTGCCTGCGGGTTCGCTCATTCTTTCGGGATCACTGTCCGGAATGTTGAGTGTAGAAGCAGGCGATTTTTTTACCGCCGAGTTCGACGGTCTGGGCTCGGTGTCCATCCGGTTTGGGGGAAGTGATGCTAAGTGAAAAGGACATACTTGATAAGTTGCGCACGGCCCGTGGGTCGGCACAGCCGCTAACGGCTTTTACGAACGACAACCCGGATTTCACGGTTGAGCAAGCCTACAAAGTACAGCGGGACGGGCTGCGCGCGGCACTCGATGGGGAGCGACACTTTCCGGGTACAAGATGGGCCTTACCAGTCGCGCCAAGCAGGTAGATGTGAACGTCGATCAGGCCATTTGTGGTTATTTGCTGAAGGAGTTTGAGAAAGATCCTTTTGAAGGGATCGAGCGGGCGCGCTACATCCACCCACGTGCCGAGCCGGAACTCGTTGTGGTAATGGCCAAGGGCCTTCAGGGGCGCCCACGCTACGCGAAGTCGCGGCGGCGGTGGACTATGTCACGATCGGTCTGGAACTTCTCGATAGCCGGTATGAAAAGTTTCAGTTCAAACTGCCGGACGTGATTGCAGACAACACCTCGGCGGGAGCTTACGTCGTCGGTAGAATTCCTGTACGTGAAGATTGGGAAAGCTTGAGACTCAAAGGGGTGGTCCTTCGCAAGAATGGAAAACTCGTTCAGACGGGTTGCCCGGCCGCGGTGTTGGGCGATCCGCTTCAGTCGGTGCGGCAGCTCGTCTGTCAGCTCTCCGAGTGGGAGGTTCCGCTGGAGCCGGGACAACTGGTCTTTACGGGCGGTGTGACGGCGAGCGTCCCTTTTGAAGCAGGGGATTTCATTGAGTGCGAATGGCCTTATGAAAAACTCTCTATCGGTGTGCGATGATTTTTGATGTTTTCCACTCGGTCAGCGATCCGGTGATTGGCGGCCGCCAGCTGGGTAGCCGCGTCGTTTTCGAAAATACACGGGCGCAGGCCGTGCTGGCAGAGTCCCTGGGTTTTGATACCTTCTGGCTCGCGGAAAGCCACTTTTCCTCCGAGATTCAAAAGCAGACGTCGCTCGCGACAATTCCCCATTTTTCCGGGGAAGTCGGACTCAATAGCGACTCTTTCCAGCTCATTCAGTGGCTCGTGGGCCACACGAAGAAACTCAACTTCGGAACGGGTATTCACAATATTGTAGGGGGTAGCGGCGGACCCGTAGCCAGTGCGGACCGGGCGAATTTTATCGCGTTTTTGAACGAGGCTTTTTGGGAGCGTACGCTGCACTGGGGAGTGGCCTCGGGAAGATTCCCTTACCAGAATGCACCTTTTGGACTTACTCCCCGAAATGAGATGGAGAAGGATTTCTGGCCCACGCTGACACGCCTGGCGTTTTTGGAAGCCTTGGAAATCTTTCTGCGTCTTCTGCAGGGAGAAGTGCTGAGTTCGGATAAAGTGAGCCGTTATCAAATTGAAGAGAAGGACCTCTCCCACTATGGGGATAGGGCAGCGGCTTTGCGCCAGAAATACACCTTCCCCGTGCAGGTGACACCGCGCTGGGGTTTTGAAGCCCTTCAGCTCGTCCCAGAGCTTCCCGATCGCCAGCATCTCCGGGTGGTCCTGGGCTCCTCCGATCCGAGAGCGCTTGAACTTGGGTGGAAGCACTGGGATTTGGATTTGTTTAATCTTTCGTTCACCCTCCCGAACGCATCCAGGCCTTGCACGAGCAGATGGATACTCTGTGCAAAAAGACCGCGCGATCTGGCACCGCTCCAGGCTGCCGCGTACGGTGCTGACCTTTGTCGATCCGGATTCCCAAAGGCCCACGCGCTGGCCCACGAGGTACTCGACACCTATATAGAAGCCATGCGCGGCACTGCGCAGGTGCCCGACAAAGGCGTGCTACTAGAGCGGGCGCTCATCGGGGATGCGAGCGAAGTGCGGGATCAGCTCCACCCGGAAAACCCCCGCGGCATCCATGCGGACGATCGCTTGATGCTATGGTTTGAGTTCAATCAAAGTGATAGCGCCGCTATCTGCCGACGGATGACCTATTTTATGGAAGAGGTTGCGGATCGACTCTAAAGCTATTGGAGACGGATGTTGTTGCTGCCGCCGTTTCCGTTAGGGTGTGGACCGTTTACTTTGGGATCCTCACCATAAGCGACCACTCGGCGTAGGGCAGGGATCTGGTGCATGCGGCCTCGCTCGAAGTTCGGAATGACATCATCCTGAAGAAATTCATAAATGGCTAAATGGGAATCCAACGGGGCGTGTACAATGTCACGCACCGAGGGGGCTACGTAATCGGAGTATTGTTCAAAGATTCCCGCAAGCTTCGGGAGCAACCTGCCGTAGGCGGCATCGTTGCTGCGCACATTGGCCCAGTCGGTTGCCCACATAGGAGGCAGCGGCAGGCCAAGGCCCTCCAGGGTCCGTTTGAGTTCGGCGCGCAGCGAGTCCCACAGAGGCTGTTGATCTTTATGGGTCTCCGGGTTGTAGCGGTCCTTGGCGTGCAGCTGATACAAGTAGAGCAAATCGTTTGAAGTGGGGAAGGCCGGAAGAGAAGCCAACAAATTATGGCCACCGCCAGGGACGCGCACCGTGCGCGCGATGTCGCCAGAAGGGACGTTCTCAGTGAGGCGTTCGTACTCCGCGTACACTTCCTTAGAAACTTCGTAATCCATACCGCCGTACATGATGAGGACCGGTACGCCATTGAACGGCTGCGGGTTGTTCTGGAAGGTCATTTGGTTGATCATCTTCACAGCCCACTCAAAGCCCCACATATTGGGAATAAACTCTCCGTCTTCCACAAACTGGTGCAAACGCGCGACGTCCTCTTTCAGCTTGATGCTAGGGTGCACGGGGCTGATAAGAATCAAACCATCCAGGAGATCGGGGTACTTTTGGATGAGCTGCATGTACTTGGCCGTGGAACCACTCTTAGCAAGCGGCACAACGGGCACTCCGAATTTTTTCACTTCGCGTAGGTAGCTCGCTTCCCACTCGATCCAATGATCCACGGTCGGGAACTTCGAAGGGTCGGGCCCCATGCCGTGTCCCGGATCGTCTTTGGCCTCTGCGGCAATGACCAGATCGGGATAGCGTTCAAAAACCGTCTCTCGCACAGAGGGTTGATCGCCCTGCCTTGTGGCACCGCTTCTCTTCTTACTGGCGCGCGTGGCAAACGTCACAAAATCGAGCATCGGACCCGAGTGGCTGTACCAGGCGCCGTTGCCGTGAGCGATGGGCATGAAGACTTTGCTTTCGTCGGGGTAGCGCACCAGCTTGTTCGGCTGATTGGTTTTGCGTTCCACCGAGCTGAAGAAGCGAACGGTTTCAAGGCCAGTGTCCCATACCGCGACGGGCGTCTTTTTCTGCCCTCTATATATAGTGTTACCGGCTTCATCCAAAGCGACCGCATTTCCGGCCACAATTTCAGGCGCGGCCTCGGGCGGCGAAACCTTGCGCAAAAGCGCTAGCCGGTCCGGGATCAGCGTAGAAACGCGAAGCAGGCAGGCGCCATCGCTGTGCCCGTTGCCATTCCCGTTTCCGTTGCTGTGGCCGTTGGACCCGGTGATGTGGGGTCCGACCGTGCCGAGTTCTAAGTGAGCGAGGCCATCGTTGCCCACTAGCTTCTCGTCCGTGGGAAAAAGGGTTGAAGGAAGGGGAGCTCGGTCGGGTCGATTGGAATGTGGATCCGAGCTCCCCTGGGAGACTGCCGTTACACATACAAGTAGGACAATATAGCCAAGCCATTGCAAAGCATCATTCCTAAGTACTTGTATTTGCACCACCACGTTTCCTTTTCCCAGCCTCCGGTGGTTGCGACCGTCGGCCGGGACAGCCTGAGGGCCCATCTGGGAGGGTGGGCACCACAGGTGATTTTTCGGTTGCAGACCATTACTTGCCACAACGCATAAATTATTGAAATTTCATAATTGTAATGTAATTATGAATTTTAATGAGTTTACTGAGTCCCCAGTTGGAAGCGTTCATGGCCATCGTTCGCAGGTCGACGGTCCAGCAGGCCGCCCAGGATCTGGGAATCACCCAGACGGGAGTGACCCAGCGGATCCGCACCCTGGAAGGGCGTTTGGAGGCGACCTTATTCACCCGATCGCGACGAGGCATGCGCCTCACAACGGAAGGGGAGGCGCTCCTTCGTTACTGTCAGGCCGCGCTTCAGCTCGAAGGGGAGGTGCTCGCCAAAATCCAAAACACGGGCACGATGGCCGAGATTCAAGTTCGCATGACCGGGCCCTCCAGCATCATGCGCTCGCGCGTGATCCCGGTTGCCGTGAAATTGCTGCGAGAGTTTCCCGAGCTTGTTTACAACTTCGATCTGGATGACGGCGAAAAAGGAGCGCACAAACTCAAAGCGGGAGAAAGCGATCTGGCCGTCATCCCGCGCGACGAGGTCGTCCCCGAGATGGATAGCAAGCTCCTGCTCCCTGAACGCTATATTTTGGTGGGCCCCGCCAAATGGAAGAAGATTCCGCTCAAACAGGTGATTGAAGAAAAGCACATCGTGGATTTTGATTCGCGGGACAAGATGACACTCTCCTATTTGCGCGAGCACAGCTTAAGAGAGATGGCGCATCCGATACGGCATTTGGCTAACAATACCGATGCGCTTACCGCGATGGTGATGATGGGAGTCGGGTATTCGGTACTCGACGAGCAGTTCGCCGCTCCATATATTCGCCAAGGGCACCTAGCCGATTTAAATCCGGGTGGGTTTTATGAAAACAGTTTGGCGTTGGTTTGGTACCCACGGCCGCAAATGCCGCGCTACTTCGGCGAAATTATTAAATCAGTGAAATAGTCCGCCGACTAGGGGCGGTAGAAACTTCAGAAACCCGTGCGGCGGCGAGCTCTTCTTGCCGTTGGTTTACCGCGTGCAGGAAATCGTACACGTGGGTGTAAACGTCCACCACCGTGTCTTTACCTTCATTGGGCATCGAGCGGTGGGCGACCGCGACCACGTCGTGTCCCACATCTTTCCACGATCCATAGCGCGTGAGCGCCTGGTGCCGCTGCGCTTGTTGCACATGCCAGCGGTAAGCGCGCCGAACGCTATGAGGGACTTGCCAATCGGATTCCCCCCAAACGACGTAGGTGGGAATCCCATTGAAAGGACTCCCACTGCGGTGCCAATTGAGCGGCCCGCTGTCTGCTACCCCCATGTCTTTGTACCAGCCAAAAAGGACCTCCAACCCACGGAGATTTGGTACAAATTCATCCCGTCTAATCTTTTCTTCAATCCAACTTCGGCGCTGATCGCTGGAGCCGCCGGGAAGCGTTCCCAACTTTTCCAAAAACGCAATCTGGTCCGTCTGCGCTTCGATGAGTCCCAAGGTTTGCATGTTGGAAAGCCAGGCAAGGCGTTCACGAAGCCCTGTAGCAGGAAAACCACCAAGTGTATTGATCATGCCGTTGATCGTATTTAGACGTGCGTCTAGATCGGCCGAAGCATCAGCTGGCACTTTAATATTACCGGCTTCTACCTGCGCGCGGATCCAAGCGAGGCGATCGGCCTCTTCCCCAATCTTGTATTCGCCGGTTTGCTGCGCGTGTTCGTAAGCCAGCTCTTCGTTTTCTTTGAGTCCGACGGTCGGGTGCATCGGTCCGATGAGGATCATTCCCGCAAGCAAATCGGGTCGCATCTGAGCAATGGCTGGCATCAAACCGGTAGAAGCGCTTCGGGCGATGGCGACCAAAGGCAGTCCGCCGGAGGCTTTTTTCATGTCCTCAAACCATTCAATGAGGTAGGCGATCTGAGCCTTGGCGGTCACGTAGTCGTCTAGATGTCTGCCGGCTCCATAGCCGGGCAGATCGATGGACTCGGAAACAGTAGGTAGCCAGGTGGGCAATCCTTTGAGCGTTTCTGCGAGAGAGCCGTTCTTGCTTTTGGAGCTCATCATGATGTTCATGAAGTTCAGCCAAGAACCTCCCTGACTCTTCATCCCGCCGCCACCGTGAATGACTGCAAGGTGAAGTTTTGGAGCGACGGTTCCGTGCTTGGCTCCGTAGTTAATCTTTTCCGGACAGCGCCCTTCCTTGTGGTGGTAGACGATTGTCTGCAACTTCGGGTGGAAAGACGCTTCAAACAAACTGTACTGATTGTTTCCTAAAAATACCTTGTTGCCACGGATAGCAATGCTCTGGCCTTCGATCAGATTGCGCGTGGTCTGCCATTCCAGCAGATGCGCGCGGCAAAGCGGGTGATCCAGCCCGGTCACGGTTGCCCACGCCGCTTGGGAACCCCAGATGCTAATGAATGCCAGAATAACTAGTCGCAATGCCCCTACCTCTTGCCGTTACAGCGAAATAAAGGAGATCTCAAATTTTCCATTTGGTTCGATGCCTGGGGATCACCTTAGCCAAACGGAGCGACGCCTGTCATCATAAAATTTATTCAATCATTTTAATGGTTTGGATCTCGACGCGGAGTTTAAGGAGTTTGTAAAGGAAAATCTGGGGCGGTTTTTGCCCATTTCCAAAGCCTCAAACGCGCTTTACAGTGGACGGCAATCAGGAGAAGTCATGCACCTTAGCAGTCTGTTCAGTTTTTACAGAAACGGAATCCGAGAAATCACCGTCGTGGGAGAGATCGTGGTGAGCGACGGTCGCAGCACGCTCTACTCGACGTCTGCCGAACGGATTTGGCTTTCCAGCGCGGTCCCTGTTAAAGCCGTTTCAATTTCTAGCGACAGGACTGGATTCTAAAACTTGGGCCGGCGATCCTCTGTATGCGGCCGCGCTGGGATCGATCTCCGCTACGCCGGAGCAAGTGGACGCGCTTAAGCACCTTCCGGATCGCCGCCGCCAGCTCATTCCCAAGCTTGCGATACCCAACGTGGGTTACCCGATGGACGAAGCCCATCGGGAATTCTTGAAGGCGCAGTCGCTTCCGCCGGCTGTGGAATACCACAGCTGCTTTAGCAAACACCTGGGGATCCTGGAGGCGTGCGAACGCAGTGGGTGGGATGCCGGTACTTATAATAAGGTGGACCACCCGTACCACCAGCGGCTTCAAGAAACGCTCTCCGAATTACTCGGCAAGTCTCTCCATTGTGAATGGGTGGTGGATGGGTGTGGTTTGCCCTCGCCGGTGCTCGAACTCTCTCAGATGGCAAAACTTTTTCAGCAGCTCGCCGGAGGGGAGAAACTAAAAGACATCCGCACCCAGATGTTGGGCTTTCCGGATTGGATTGGCGGGCCAAAGCGGGTGGACACGCGTTTGATGGCTGCCAATGAAGGCAAAGTCATCGCGAAGGAAGGCGCCGACGGGCTTCTCGGACTCAGTATTTTACCGTCGACAAAATACCCCAGTGGTTTAGGAGCCGTCTGCAAGCTCTATGGGGGTTACCAGCCTTTTTTGGCGGGACTGGCGGTGGCTCCCATTCTGGAAGCGCTGGGTTTGGAGGCGGTGGGTGCCGTGCCGAGTGGCCAGACACTGCGGTACCACTTTATCCCCTTTGAAAAAGCTGAGTGCCTGGACATTAGCCCCGCCGTGAGTGCGCGCACCGCCGTCTTTCCAGGCGATGTCCCGTTTTCCCGTGAGGTGAGTCTGGACGCGGAGAAGGGCGATCACCTGACACTGTCGAGCTGCCACACCACTTTGCACGTGGGGGCCCATGCGGACGCTCCCAGCCACTTCCTTAAAGGAGGGAAGACCATCGATGCCGTCTCTCCGGATCTTTACACGGGTCTTTGTGAAGTTCGAACGATCCGCAAAAAGCGCGGAGAAATCCTGCAGGCGGAGGACTTAGGAGATTTCAAAACTCGCCGTGTTTTATTGCGTACGGGATCGTTTCCGGATGTGGAGCATTTCAACGAGGATTTTGTTGCGCTCAGCCCGGAGCTCATTCAGAAACTTTCGGATAAGGGGATGGTGCTAGTAGGCGTGGATACCCCTTCGCTCGACCCGGCGGATTCCAAAACCCTTGCGGCTCACCACGCGACATTGGGCGGAAAGCTAGCCATTTTGGAAGGGCTGGACCTCACTTCCGTAGAGGACGGTATTTACTGGCTGTCGGCGAGCCCGTTGAAGCTGGAAGGGGCCGACGCCAGCCCGGTGCGCGCGCTTCTTACGCCGTTGTCTTGGTAGAGTTAGTAGCCCAAACCGCCCATGTGGGTACGGGCTTCCCAAAGCTCCGGAAAGAACTTTTTTGAAAGCGTTTGCTGAAGGTAAGCGACACCAAGTGAGCCGCCGGTTCCGCGCTTCATCCCGATCATGCGCTCCACCATTTGGACATGGCGAAAGCGCCAGAGGAGTAATTGCTCGTCAAAGTGGATGAGGTACTCACACAGGTTGTGCAAGGCGGTGTTCTCTCCTCCATCATAAACTTTTAGAAGCGCCTGAAGCACAGACTCCGCATCGGTTTTCTTCAAAAGTTTTTCCTGCACGAGTAGTTTCAAAAAGGCGTCGCGTAGGCTGGGTTTTTGGAGGCGCACTTTTATCGAGTTTTTCCACTCCGGATCCAGCTTAAAAAACTTGGTGTAGTCGGACTGTGGGGCGCCCACCATCAGCTCCAGCTCCCTAAACTGGGTGCTTTGGAAACCACTGGCTGGCTGTAAGTTGGAACGAAAACGGTTGAACTCCGTCGGCGTCATCGTTTCCAAAATGTCGATTTGCTGGATGAGTACGCGAAAAATCTCGCAGACCCTATCAAAGAGCCGGAAGGCGGGAATCAGTTCTCCCGCTGACACGAGTGTGACAAGCTTCTCTAGTTCGTAAAGCACTTGTTTGAACCAGAGTTCGTAGGTTTGGTGCACAATGATGAACAACATCTCATCGTGCGCTGCCGGCTCAGAGAGCGGCACCTGCAACGAAGTCAGCTCGTTGACTTTAAGATAACTGGAATAGCTTGGTTCGCTTCGAGGGGCCGAAGGCGTATCGGTCCCCTTATCTTTTGTAACCCTTCCCATGATACTTTCAACCTAGCAGGTCCAAAAGCGCGCGCAAAGGGGAAAGTCGGAAGCCTTGCCTATTGCGACAAACGGGATTCCAACTGAGGGCGCCGCAGCAAGTCCATCAGAGAGGGGCCTTCGAGTCCCGCTGCCGGGATCCAGGGCGTGTAGTCGACAACAAACTTATTGCTGTTCTTCGGGCGCTCAAACCAGATATCAATGACTTCACCTTTTTTGCCATTGCCCTTGGCATCGGTGAACTCAAAATACGCCCACTGGCGGGCTCGTGCCCGACCGCCGTAATAAAGGAAGCGGTTCGAGTCGTAATTCAAGCTAATGCTCTGCACGCGTTTGGCGCTTAGAGGCTGAAGCTCATTTTTTTCCGAAATGCCATTGCTGTTCTTGTCCTGCCACAGGAGCAGTTCGGAGAACTTCTCGTCCTGACTGTCGATCAGATTGTCTTTGTTGGAATCGAGTTCTTTGAGGGCTTCAAAACCGTTGGACTCTTCCACATTGCCGAATAGCTCGTAGCCGTCGTTGATCTTCCCGTCTTTGTTTCTATCCAAGGCAAGAAAGTAACCCGGGGCATCCTTTTCGACCCAGTAGGTACGATCTTTAATCGTATCCATTTGGAAGACCACTTCTCCTCTAAACGCGGGCCGACGCTTGTCAAAAAACAGCATCAAAGGCGATTTAATCGCGTTGCAGTTATCCGCGTAATACCGACCGTATTGGAAATTTTGGGGCAACGCACCTACGGCGTGGAAGCTGGCCCGTAGATGGGAGCCGTTTTGACTGATGTCACTGAGCACCCGACTACCGCCCACTGAAACCCCTTGCTGCGTCATCGAAGCCGTGACCCAGGTATAGCGGTCGGTGGTTTCCTGATACTCCCCGGTCGCGGTCACACCCATGCTGTTGATGTAACGGTTCGGAAAGGTGAAGCGCAAAAATGCCTTAAAGGCGCGCCGATCGGGGAAGAATTGAACGCGTGCGAAGTCTGTGTTTCCCGAGGCTGTGCTCAGCCCGGCAACCGGCTGGAAACTGGTGAAAGTGTCTCGGTGGAAAAAGTCGCGTCCCAACATGCTCACCTGGAACAACGGACTTGTCCCTTGAGCGGAAGAACGAACCTGAAAGCCGAAGACTATCGGCAAACCACCGTCCATGTACCGCCGGGCACCCGTGTGTAGTCCCGGAGGGCTACGGAAGTTACCGGAGGAACAGGAAGCGGCAATATCGATAATGAGCTCGCCTTGGGTCGTGAAACGGGCTTCGCCGCCGGCGGATCGGTTCTCTACGCCGTCATCGATACCCATGTTGGAGATGGCGTCCGGTCCGGGGGGAGCAAAGGACTTCTCCGTCCACAACAAACCCACCACCAGGAAAAACACAATGGGAAGGGCCCACGTACCATTTTTTCGCATACGACCTCCAATTAGAATCTAGCGACTCTAAAAATCAAAACTATTAGGAATCACAACCTTGCCAGCTGCATTACGACGACACGAGCTGCCGATGGCCTCACTCTTACTTGTTACCTTGCGGTTCAAAGTCGAGCGGTCCTCATAGACGGTGGGGCGCACAGATGGGTTGTTGATGGTTCTTCTTGCTAATTCGACACCACAAACGGGTAGGGCGACGACCTGAGCTTGTCCCCAGCTCCCATTCTCCGGATCAAATTGGGCGCGCATCAAGCGACCGGTTTGGTAGCCTTCGTATTCGACAGGCTCTACCGAGTAGCGCACAAAGGTAATCCGTCGGGCCAAAATGAAAACCGCGGCACCGCCCTGGGGGGGAGCCATCCGGAAAAACTCATCGAGCGACGTCAGCGTGGATCCCATTACGGGGTGCACTTGCTGCGTGATCGGCGTTTGGGGAATGGACGTCACGGGTTGGAAGGTGTCCGACGCGTCCCAATAGCCGATAAAGCTATGAGAGCGGGGGGCGGCATTGAAGTTGGGCAAGCCACCGCCCGCGGGTAACGCACGCACCAAACCGGCACTATAGAATTGGATGAGCGCGAAAGGTTCTCGCAACGTTCCGTTTGGGCTGAAACTGGTAATGGATTTGGCTCTCAAAATATCCTTCATTCTCGCTACGTTCAGAGTGACAGTCCCCACGTTGTTCGGGTTGCCGGGTGCGGGTGCCGTTTGATCATAAAATCGGGCTACCTGAATGGGCTGCGGGGGTGATTCAGAGCTTTGCTCCAGCATCATCACGAAGGTCCCGTTGTTGTCGGGCGTCAGGGTCACGCGGCGACGGCACGCCGCCAGGCCATCCGGACAGGGTTGATCCTTCAGGTGATCCCAAAAATTTCTTCCGGCTTCATCATTGAAGGGCAGGGTGTTGAAGCCCACGCCGCTTCGGGTGACGTCAAACCAGAGCGCTCGCGATCCCACCATTTCCGTCTGCAGCGCGCGGTAGTTTCCGTCAGTGACCAAAAGACCTTTTTTCAAAAACACCATCAATTCTCCCATTGCGAGGAAGATAAAACTGGCCAGTGCAGTCACCAGCAGTACTTCTAGCAATGTCACGCCGGAGTTCCAGCGCTTACGTACAACCTTCATCCCGTCCCCCTACAAGACTCTATTGTGGGACTAAAACACGGACGTCCCGAGTGTTGTCCCCCCACTGCATGCGCATATGCATCATCATCATTCCCGGCACTTCCGTGTGTAGGAAAACTTTTTTAATAAGTCCCGGACACGTTGCCGCGTCACACTGGGACTCGTTCATCATGGAAAATGAGGTAAAGCGAATACCTTCCAAGGAATCCAGAAGGTCTTCGTCTTTGCGGCTGGCGGCATCAAATGGGCTCGTTTGCTGCGCACCGCCTACTGAGGCCTGTGCCAGCATGGTGGCCGCAAGACGATCCTGTACCAAATCGATTTTCACATCCTCGTACATGCTCGTATAAATACGGAAGCCCGCCATCAACCCTTGGGCAGCAATGCCGATAATCGCGGCCGTTGCCATGAGTTCCAAGAACGTCATGCCTCGGTTGTTTTTTAGGACTTTTCTAACTTTTAGAAAACTCTTCTTCATAACGTACCTCTAGTTCGCGATTAAGTTCGTAAAGAAGGAAATCTGTCCCGTCGCGTATTCGACGTGGCGGTAGTATTCCTTATCAATGTTACCAGCAAGATCTCTCGGGTGCGGCATCGGGCCGGGGTCAACCGAGCTTCCCTTCAAGTGCGAAGATGACTGTACAAAGACACTGGTTTCACACAGCACAAACATCTGGTAGCGCATGATGGGCATCGCCACCTGCATCCAGTTGTTCCAGTCTCCGTACCAGCTATTTTCGCAGGAGCTTGGACTGTTCCCGTCGCCCAGCAGCTTTGCTTGGGCAAGCACGTATCGAGCGCGTGGGCTCACGTGCGGGTTGAGCCAGTAAATTCCGCGTTGTATAGCATCCTTCGCAATATTGAGCTGGCGCACGACGTTTACGGATCCCACGATATAAAGTGGTTTCGTCCGGCCTCCGCGAATGATGAAGTCCATACAGTTCAAATAACCGGTTACGATTTCAGCATTAGACTTCACTTCGCAAGTCGCTACCGTAACGTTGGGTAGCGTGCGATCCGTGCCACCTGCCGTGGCAAACGTCGCATTGGTGTTGTCAAAAACCATCTGGGTCAGACTGAAATCGGTCGCGGAGGTATCTGCCTGCGCCATCCACGTTTGCTCAGTTCGGCCCACGTCATGAAGGGCCACACTCGCCGCGGTACCAGTCTCTTTGCAATCCTCGATCAAGGAAGTGTAGTCGAAGTTCAGCTTGGGAAGTTTTTCATACGCCACAGCGGAATTGTTTCCGGACTCGGAGATAGGTGTCCAGTTGCTCGGAATGTTAGTGTAACCGTAACGTCTAGGTGACGTATTCACCGAATAGCTGAAGAGAGCATCCTCAGCCGGCAGCCAGTAGCTCGGGTCGGCATTTTTAGAGCCGGCTAGGTTGTAGCGTCCGTCGAAGGGAACGATCTTTATTTTTAGGTCTGAACGAGCGTACTTGTTCCCATCGAGCTGGATTTTTCCTTCCATGATTTCGCGCTGGGCTTTTCCCCCGTACACATGAGGGCGGATGCTGATCGTCAAACGGGGTTTCCCGCCGATGAGATCGCTAAACTCGTCAATCTTGTCTTGGAGGGCTTTTTTCGCTAGGGCGAACACGCGAATTTTGTTGTAGGCTGTCTCTAGATCGGAAAGCGCTTTACTAAAAGGCCTCCCTGGGTTTTTGGTGAGATCTTTTCGGGTGTCCCAGGCTGCATCTCGGTCCGACTTCTTGCTGGAGTCGGATCCGTAGTCGGTCCCGGAATCATCATCAATTTTTTCCATCGCTTCCCAAACACCCCAGCGGGCTGGATTGGAATCCCCACTTCGCTTGTCCCGCTCCAAAGCTTCCTTAAGGCCGTCTATATATGTTTTTAGAGCGTTGTGATCGATAAACGAAATTTCATTTACATCGGAGCTGCTGCAATTCGAGATACACAATTGCGGAACGGTTTTTACTCCATCAAACTTCGAGGTGCGCTCGGACGCCTCAGTCCGGCGGTAGCCTTTGAGATCGGAATCAATTGTGGTGGCCCCGTCCTCAAGTGCCTTTTGCTTCGCATCTAAGTCGACGTTAGCAGCGATGACTTCATCGAGTCGATCCTGAAGTGCGCTTCGCAGATTACCCGCGTCGCCCATCACATCCAGGAAGTTGGGCTTCGCGGCGTCGAGTGCCAGGCGCTCAGCTCGCGTCGCCGCGTCGATATCAAACTCAGTCCAGGTCCATTCGGCCTCACCGGAGGTCCCGAGTAGGGCACGGGTTTCAATCCAGTCACCACCGACTTTATACTTTACGTGCACCCGAGCGACTGGATCGACAGCCGCCGTGACCTGCAAGTTTTCTAACTCGTCGGGCATCGGGTTTCCGGGAGCCGGAACTTCAGGGCGGGAGGTGATACCGCCGTCACCCTGGGGCCAAAAGTAGTTGGGTCGGCTGAAACCGATATAGAATTTGGAGGTCAAACGCTCTCCGGAGCGGTCGTTGCCGCCATCGCGGGTCGTGACCAGCACTTTAGTTTCTTTGGTGCTTTCCAAAGTATTCGATTTACCGAGATCGGCGCACTCAAGAGCTTTGGCGGGATCGTAATTGGTTCCGGATCCCTTAAGACCAGCCCAGGTCGCCAGACCGTCGTCGTTGTAGGAGGCTTGAATGATCTTCTTGGCTCCCAGCCACACATCGAGATCGTTCCACAGGTTACCGCCCGTAGCGCCGGCAGTTCGCGGCGTGAATTCCTGCGTCCCACTCGCGGTCGCTTCTTTTACCATTCCGGGAGGATCGTTCAAGTGGGCGGTAAAAGAAACCGCATTAAACTGACCCGTTTTGGGAAGTACTAGACCCTCGGAGCGTGTGTACCCGTCGAAATGCAAACCACCAACCAGTTGGCCGTTCGCGTCCGTATCCAGATCGCTCATCGGCACTCGCGGAATTCCGTACGCCTTTTCTGTCGGTGAGGCAGGGCTCAAATCCAATTCGCCTGCGACGCGCAGGGCATATTTATAGTTGTGGATGGGGTGGAAGCCGTAAATGGATTCCACAAACAAAACCTGCGGTAAGAAACGAAAGAGCCCGGCCAAGTGCAGTTCCACCCTGAACTTCACGTAGGTGTCCGCACCCTCGTCGTACGGGATGTCAGCAACTTGCAAACGCTTCATCGTGATAACGACCTTTTGAATGTTCGCGGCGGCTCGCATTCCGGAAGTGCTTCCAAAAAGCACGGAAAGCGGGTGCAAAGGCGTCGCCGCGATGGTGCTTGGGAAGATGGTAATAGAAAGGGGTTCAAATCCGAGCGCCCAGTCCGTGTTGTTAAAAGCCTGCCCACGCTCTTCGTTAATGCCTTGGATTGCGGCCCAACCAATCAAGAGTTTTTCGGGAATAAAAACGTTGTTTCCTGAGGTGTTGGTCGGGTTGGCATTCAGCCACGCGGACCAATCCTGCGGACAGGCCCCCGTCGGTGCGCCCGAGGCATCCAGGGTTGGGATGTAGCCCGCTTCGGGGTTCAAACAAATTTGTTTTTGTACGGCATTTAGAAAGTAACTATGGACGCTCGTGAGCATGCGGTAGTAGTCGAGCTTATCCGCAGAGGCGATACGCGTTTTTTGAGTGAAAACGTAGTTTCGACCAATCTCAAAAGCGATGAGCGAAAGCGCGGTAATGGAGAGCAGGGAAAAGATCAGCATGTTCCCGCGGCGGTTTCCTAAGACTTTTTTAATAAGGGATCCGTTTACGTTCTTCATAATCACTCGCAATTTTAAAACTTTACCGTTGCCCTGCCGCTACAATGCATGGCGTTACTTCCCGTCGCGTTCTCTTCGGTGTTTTTCAAGCTAGAGTTAAGCTTTAGGGTCTATATCTATCCCGCCAAATGCTAGGTGAGAGAGGCCCATGCGGGATTCTTCCATTGTAGGAGGTTTGTAGAATTTCAAAAAATGCCAGGATTCTGACAATTCCCTAACACTTCGTACTCATTTATAAACTCTTGCCCAAAACCAATTGTGAAATCTTAAGAGTCGGATTTCGTTAAGAAAACGGGTTTGCCTGGGGTGCCGCTAGGCTGACGCCCGAACGGATCAGAAATCGTGTGTGAAGTTCGGTGTTTACTACCGGTGTACAGAAGTTGGCTTACACGTAAAAAAACAGTGCAGTGGTGCTGACGCGGTTTTTCCGAACAACAGACGGTTTGCAACGACTACACTCCTGCGCGCGTTTCACAATTTCACCATTTTTTTTTGAGATTATGGTGTTTCCACAATACTTAGGGGAAAATTTGCAGTTCGTTTTGAGATCTCTGGTAGTTTTGATTCTTTCGTTTACTCTCAGCGGCTGTTTGTTTCGCGGTACACAGGGAAACGCAACCGGGTACGGCGGAGGCGATCCGCGTCGAGCGGAGGCAGCCCAGTTTCTTCGCCAAATCCGTGATGCGGCCCTCGTTCTTGTCGGGCCAAACGACGTGCCTGACCTGTGTCGAATGCCGAGGTTTCTTCCTTTGGATGTCACTCCATCGGAATTAGCCGCGCTCGATCAATCCGATTCACGACTCATTGAATTCTGTCGTGTATACCTCCGAACGGCCGCCTCCAACATTGTTGCGAATATTGATCCCGACCCTTACACCCGCGTTGCGTTTCAAACTGCGACTCTTACTGATGAGCAAGGAAACCCCGTACCAGCGGTTGCCCAGAAAAAAAATGACGGCATTATTATTTTGAATACCTCGGAATACCAGGCGAGTTCGCCGATGCACCGGCGTGCTATTATTGGTCACGAGGTTTTGCATATTGCCCCCGGCTTATCGGACGAGTGCTTCGGGCTGGGAAATCCCGACTCGTCGGGTGGACGACTATGAGAATTTTCCGGATGCGGAGTTGGCAACAAAGTTTTTTGACTACGCTGGCACGGCCCTAGCGTACTTTTCAAAGGTGTTGGCAGAGTCCAACAGCTACTGTCCTTTTATCCTCGGTCCGAAGACCTACAACGCCAGCGAGTCGCCCCTCGTTCATTTGGTCGGCGTGGTCATTCCAGGTTGTGAGCGCGGGTGGGAATTGCCCTCGGGTTCCATTCCTGGGGTTCTGACCTATGGGCCATACGAGGGACTCTCAGTCGGTTGGGCCCGGGCGGATTTCTACCTGGGCGTTCAGGTTGAAACCGACGATCCTACTGAAAACGTCGGTACGATCGATATTCGGGCAAATCCGCCGGACGGGGAGTAGTGGTGGGGCGTACTACCCCGCCTCCTCTTACCCTCCGTGCGGGGCGGGACTTCCCGGACAATTCGGGAGGTGTAGGGCGTCACTCGTTATACTTCCCCGTCGATGCAAGCGGTTTTCGGTACGAGTTTCGAGTTCGTGCAAGCAGCGGTCCGGACACAAGTTTTAGCACAGCCAACCTGCGCCATATAGGTACAAGCGTGAGGATCCGGGGTGGCTGTGGCACGCCCAACCCTCACGATTTCCTACGCAAAGAGATTTACCGGGATTGCACGGGAAGCGAGGCGCCTGAGCCGATGCTGGCCACTTACAGGGATCAACCACTTCTTAACTTCACCAACGCCGTGGTGAACGGACCGTATCAGCCACCGTTTCTACGGAAGTGGTTTGAACGCGCGTTCTTGCGTTCTCCCAACGAGACCGAGCTGGATGCTTACGCGAACTCAGGCAAGCCACTGCTTGAAACTCTAACCGACATGGTGGAAGAGATGAGCTACCGGGAAAATCTAACCGGCGATGCCTACATTGAGGCGCTTTTCACCCGTTTGATTAACTACAGCACCCAGTCGATCAATTTTGAGTTCTGGCGAAATCTGCTCACCCGCTATGGCACTCGCGAAGCGGCACGGCGCATGGTGCGATCCGAAGCAATGTCGCGAATTCTGGTGGATGAAGCCCACCGCATGCTTTACCGGATCAAGGCTTCTCAGGCTGATATCGACTATTGGTTCTCGGTTTGGACGGTCAGCGCCAGCTACCCGCGTCCGTACGAGGACTTGGTGAACGGAATCACCAACTGGGAATGGTACGCACACCTACGCCGGCGCGAAGCGTTCTTGAATTGTCAGTAGCCGGGCACCACGCCGCAACGATTAGAGCAGTCCGGTGTGGGGAGAACCGCCGTACTCTTTGGGGTTGATGTTGTATTTCTTGATCTTGCGAAGGAGTGTGTTCTTCGGGATGTTACTTTGCTCAGCCGTTAGATTAATGCGCCCTGAGTTTCGCTTGAGCGCCTGGATGATGAACTCGCGCTCAAAGCTTTCTTTTCCTTTTTCCCAATCCATATCATTAAAAAGAGCAGGCCGGCCTATGAGAATATCATCGATGGGCATTGCCGTGCGCCTTGCGCTCTTTCTGATGTACTCGGGAAGGCTAAAAATAGTCAGCTGATCGCCGCTCTCCAGCACAAAGGCGTGCTCAATCGCGTTCTCCAGCTCACGGATGTTGCCGGGCCAGTGGTACTCCTCCAGGAGTTTCAAAGCTTCGGGTGCAATCCCACGAATTCGGATGCCGTGATCTTGATTAAACTTATCGATGAAGTGATGCACAAGTGCCGGGATGTCGTCCCGTCGCTCGCGCAAAGGCGGAAGAAAAAGTGGCATCACGTTGAGGCGGTAGAACAAGTCCTCTCTAAATGTTCCCTCTTCAATCAGCTTTTCGAGGTTGCGGTTGGTGGCGGCGACAATGCGGACGTCCGCTTTTACCGTCCGGGTACTGCCCACCGGCGTGAAGGTGTGATCCTGGAGCACTCTCAAAAGTTTTACCTGTAACGACGGTGAGGTATCGCCGATCTCGTCGAGAAAAACGGTGCCTTTGGCGGCCGACTGGAAAAGTCCGATCTTGCGTTGATCGGCTCCCGTGAAAGCCCCTTTCTCGTGGCCGAAGAGTTCGCTTTCGATCAAATTCTCAGGAATAGCCGCGCAGTTGATCGCGATAAAAGGGTAATCCTTACGTGGGCTATTGTAGTGAATGCCCTTGGCGACTAGCTCTTTACCGGTGCCGTTCTCCCCTCGGATGAGCACCGAGGTGTTGACTCGACTGAGCCGTTCCACAATCTGGAATACGCGCTTCATCCCGGCGCTCTCACCCACGCACTCGTTCCCATCGCCTGATGAAAGGACAGGAGAAAGCACGGGAGCGGAGTACTTCATTTTTGCGAGCATGTGATAGGCGCGCTCGGCCTTTTCGACGAGTTCCAGCACCCGATCTTCGCGGATAGGCTTTTCAATGTAATCAAAAGCGCCTTCTCGAATGGCGTCTACGGCGTCATGTACATTTCCGTGGGCGGTAATCAGGGCGACCGCGGTCGAGTATTCCTGTTCCTGGACGTGTTTTAGGAACTCCATGCCGTCCATGCGGGGCATTTTCACATCGCAAAGCACGAGCGGGTAGCTCTGCGTCCGTAGCTTTTCAGCGGCAGCGAGTCCGTCCTCGGCCTCATCTACTTCATAACCCTGTGAAGTAAGAAACGAGACGACTTGTTTTCTCAGCTCCGCCTCGTCGTCTACAACCAAAATGGAATACACGGCGACTCCTGTGGGCACTGTAAGGGTAAAAAACCTGCGAATCTTTTGTATCAAACTTCATCTTTTGACGCAATTTGGCGGAAGGGGCAGGTTCACAGGCTGTCAATAAATTATGCCATTTCGAATGCTTACCTTATTCCGGAAGGGCAGGTGAACCGCACCCGGGTTCCTACGCCGAGCTGGCTTGTGATTTCGATGCTGCCTTCGTGCAGCTCCACGAAGTACTTGGCGAGATAGAGCCCGAGCCCAGAGCCCTTGGTCGTCTTTTCAGCGGATTTCCCGCGGTAGAACTTGCCCATCACGCGGGGGGATCTCTTCGTCTGGGATGCCGGGGCCCTGGTCTTCCACCTCCACCCAGACCCGATTTCCTCCTCCCGCGTGGACACGACGACCGCGCTGCCCTCTGGACTGTACTTGATGGCGTTCTCAAGCAGGTTCGTGATGATTTCCTCGATGAGCTTCTGGTCCCCTTCCATGGAAAAGAGCGGCTCGAGATCGACAGTGACTGAAATGCGCTTCTCATCTGCTTGAAAACGATTTCGCTTCACGGCCTCTTCCACAAGGCGGTTGAGGTCGATGACCTCCTTGGCAGGCTCAATGGACATCGTTTCCATTCGCGTGACTTTCAGGATGTCTGAGATAAACCGGGCGAGTCTCATCGTTGGTGCGGGACACCGTCTTGAGTGACGCGCGGGTATCGTTCGAAAGTCCATTTTCTTCTGAAAGCAAACGCCCCGTGATGGCTTTGATCTTCGCAATGGGGTTTTTAAGTCATGGCTAAAGAGCGAAATGAAGTTGTTTTTGAACTGATCCATCTCTTTGAGATGGGCGGCTTCCTGCTGGATACGCTGTTGCTTTTCCTCTTGAGCGTCCCAGTTTGTAGCCCATCATTAAGAGGTGAGTGCCGAAGATACACACCAAAGGGTTCGCAACACCTATCCAAACCTTGGAAGTACGCAAAAAGGAAGAGGCTCACGATAAGAAGGAATAATGCGAGGAGAAGTAGGCAAATCCATGCCGACGACAGAGGGAAGCTGAGAATGATCGTAGCGGAAGCCAAGACGGCGGCAGCTCCAATCGTTACCGTGACCCACGTGGGGAGATGCACGAGTTCACGGTGATCCAAGAAGGTGTCCATTATATTGGCGTGGATCTCTAGACGTGACAGCGATCCAAAGGGGGTTTCAAAGCGGTTTACCGTTCCCGTGGTCGGGCCGATGAGGACAACCTTATTTTTGAAAGCGTCGGCAGGAACTTCTCCTGCGATGACGGCTTCTGCGTGGTAGCTTGGAAAGCTATTCTCCGGGCCTCTGAAATCGATCCAGAAGGGTGCGGCGAGATCCCTTTTAGGTGGAGTTTCAATCAACCGATGATAACAACGTAGGCTCAGCGAAGGTGTGGAGCCGTGGATGAGTCGAGTGCGCCGAAGCCGGTTGTCACGCTCGGGAAAGAGGTTCACAAAACCGTAGTTTTCTCCCGTCGTGAGCCAAGGGGGCGGAGGCACGTTCTGCTGATCTTCGTTGATAAGCGACCCAAAGAGCGTGAGCGGATCCGGGGAAACCGTTCGGCCTCGTCACCGGTCGTGGCGCTGAAGTAGGAAGTAAACGCGATGGCCGATGGTCCGCTTTTCTTGATCGCCGCTATCAGAGAAGCGTAAAAATGCTGGTGCCACACGGGGTACATCTGGATCGGGTCGGGCTGCGGCTCCAACGGGAGCGGCCAGTTTACTTTTTGGCTCGATGCGGGCACTTTAGCATCGTCCACGTGAATGAGTACCAGCGAGGTTTGGGAAAGTTGCGGGCCGCGGATCGAGAAATAGCGGTCGTAGAACCACTCGTCCATGTTCTCAAGCGGAAGGAACAGGAAGAGGAAGCAAAAGGAAACGCGAACGAGTAAGCTCAGCTTCGGCATGAGCGGAATCTAGCAAATATTGAATATGAAACCAACGCTCATCATTGCGGACGATCTCGAGGAAATTCGGGAGAAGCTGTACAACGTACTCCTGGAAGATTTTGAAATTCTTGCAGATGTTGAGAATGGGCAGAAGGCCGTCGAGGCGGTTCGTAGGTACCGGCCCCAGCTGGTGCTCATGGATGTGGTGATGCCCGTTCTATCGGGTATCGAAGCGGTTCGGCCTGCTGCATTCCGAAAACCCGGAATCTCCCAAGTTCGTGATGTTGAGTGGTCTAAAGGAAGAAAACGTCGTTTTGCAGGCTTTGCAGGCCGGGGCGAGCGAATACCTCTTCAAACCCGTCGAGCCCAAGAAGCTAAAAGAAGTGTTGTGGAACCTGGCCCGTGCGCAGCTGCGGGCGAAGGCTTAGGCTAGAGCCGGAAGCCGAAGGTCAACTCCAGACCCAGAATGGTGCTGTTTTCGCCGATGCGGTTGATCAGCGTTTTGAAATCCACCATGAAGGGATTGAAGTCAAAGCCGGCACCGATGATGAGTGCCGGTAGGAAAAGGCTTTCTTCCTGAGTGGAGGACGAGGTGACGGTTCGAAGCCACATGGCACCACTCACGCCCATATCGATTCCAAACTTTACGTTCTCCGACATGGTGAAAAGGTAACGCACGCGTCCCTCGAATCCGAAAACGTGAACCGAGTTCAGTACGTACTTGTAACCGGCCCACCCACGTAGACCGAGGCGCATGTCTTCGTAGTCGTAATCGAAGTAGACGCCGCCTTGAAAGCCAAAGTCCTTGAAGTAGTCACCGATCGCAGCCCCGTTGCTGTCGAATTTGGGCTCAATGTGTAGAAGTTACCACCGGCGCCAAAAGCCACATGAAAGGTTCCCGCATCGACGCGCTGGGTGTCGGGGATGAAATACTTCCGCTTCTGTTGCTGTTCGTTGTAGTAGGTCCGGCGGGATTTCTTCGTGCTTTTTCTAAAACCGTTGTCGGTTTTTCCCTGTTCCTGGACCATTTCGCGTTCATCGACGTACTCGGCTTCTTCTTCGTATTCGGCGCGGACGCTTTTTGAAAACGATAGAACTGCGAGCAGTCCCAAGCAGAGTAGCAAGCGGTGTTTTTTTCTAGATGCGTTCATATTGGCTCCCGACAACTAGGGCGGAATAGATCGGTACCCGTGTATCTCTATACACTTATCGTCAGAGCCTTTAGTTTCCTGAAAAAATTTCAGCTACTTAGAAGCGTTGCGTTAGACCCAGTGCTCAGGGGCTATCGTCGGGCCTCTCGCCATCGGGTTCGTTGCCTTGTGGCTCTTGCGGTTCGTCCACGACGCGCGCGGGGTTCAAGTCCTCGGCGGGTTGTACGACCGCTGGCTTACTTCGGTCTGCATCGTCGGGCGCCGTAAACCAGTTGGTTACCCCCCAGGTGACGGCGGAAGAAAGCAGCGCCGCTCCAAGGCTGAGTCCCGATCGCCACATCAGCTCTCGCCGTGTCACTCCTGGCAGGGGTCGGCTTCCATCCAAGGAGCGTTGGCCATTCCAGTTTTGAGTTTGTCGCAAGATATGACGTGCCAGATCGTTCAAGAAACGCTGGTTGGTGTTCGTTTCCCCTTGGAGAATGCACCAGATGAGTGCTTCGTAGGGGGTAATCATGTGAAGGAGAGTGACATCCGCTTCCTGTTTGGCCCGAGCGATTTCTTCTACCGTCAGGTGGGCGAGTACCTGCTCGGGCGTTGGATCCGCTTCTGCTTCCGCAGTGGACTCTCCGCTCTTCGTCCTCGCCTTCATTCGTGGGGACAGGCGCGGCACTCGGTTTGCCACCTTGTTTGCGCCGTACCGCCTCTTCAATGAAGGCGACACGCACGGAGCGGTGGAATTTTGTGAAGTAAGTCTGAAGCTGCTGCATGGAAGCGTCGTAGTGATTCGCGAGACTTTCCCTAAAAGCTTTTTCGGCAGCATCGAATTCCGCCTGGGTGTTTGCCGTCGAGCGTGAGGTATTTCTTGTTCGCCTTGCGGTGATATTCGCCTCATAGACCTTCCACGAAATCTCATCGAGACGTTCAAAGATAGAGGTGATGAGTGTATTGGCGCGAGCGAGCGCGGTTTTCGGGATGGCCGTGAGCGAAAGTTGGGCGATAAAGGAATCGGCTTCGGTGGCGCTTACGTAACCGCGATTGAAACCTTGCGGCCGCGTCCCGAGGACGGTCTCGTTCCAGGTATCGAGCAGATTTTGCGCAAGCGTTTGGGCAGCAGGCAAATGGCACTCTTCAATGGGGATAAGCTCCGAAAGGGGTTTCGCCGGCTCTTTTCCTTGCTTCTTGTTTTCTAGATCTGCT
Source organism: Bdellovibrionota bacterium (assembly GCA_041391485.1). GTDB lineage: Bacteria > Bdellovibrionota > FAC87 > UBA2466 > JACKAF01 > JACKAF01. The sequence goes on from JAWKNY010000020.1 coordinate 51,221, forward strand.
GCCTCAACCAGCTCAGCGAGCGGGGTTTCTTTGCCTAAGTAGTCAGTGACGGTGGACACCGCCCGTGCGACGGCTACCTTTTCCATGGCTTCGGCTCGGGTGGCAACCGCTTGCCAAACTTTTACACCCCGCTTTTCCTCTACTTGATTCCGGATGGAATCTCGCAAGGCGCGCAAGTAGTGAACGCCGGCAGCTTTTCTCGCAGCGTTCATACGAGCTCGTGTGAAAAACTGAGCGGCGATGATTTGTTCCCGCTCTTCGCGCGAGCCCGTTCGGTAAAGCACTTCGCGCGCCGTTCTGCCGTTTAAAGAAACCCACTCATTGGTGAAGGGATCTTCGTACCCCCCGTGGTAGTCGATAATGAGTAGACCGATTTCACGCAAATCAGCGGGCAGGATCTTGATCCAGCCATCGACCGCAATGGAGTCCGGAAGTAAAAGCCCGCCCGCTCGGCGCGGGAGCGCTACCATGGCTACGGCGTGCTGGGCGATCTCCGCCGCGGTGGAGTGCGCGGTGTAGCGTTCTTTCTCAATGATGAGTTCTTTTTCCGCACGGCGTAGCCAGCGCAAAGCAAGGCCCAGGTTTTCGGCGTAACGGTGAACGTGTTCGCGCATTTTGTCGTTGTCGCAAACGCTCTTCAATAGAGTGCGGAAGCTAAGTTTAAGTTGCGTGCGGTAGGCCTCCCCTTCAACGGTTTTTGAACCGTTGGTGTTGAGCGTGAACTGACGTTCATCCGGTTCGGCTTGCAGCACGCTCGTCGATCGGGGATCGAGATTCCAAACAATGGGGTAGTTTTGCTCGTCCGTGACTCCTGAACGCAATACTTCATCTTCAATTTCCTGCAAGGATTCCACCAGCGCCTTGAGCGTCACTCGGGAGGCTACCGAGAGGGCAGACTTACTGGGTAGAGTCATGCGTGCGTGCAGCTCGCGAACGGCGTCGAGCAAGGCATAGTCGTGGACTTGATAGAGGCTTACCAGATCGCTGTTGAGGGCTCCCGTTTTTGCGAGCGCTTCGAGACTGGTGTTTTGATTGGGGTCCAGGTGGTTTTCATAGACCGCCATTGTGGGGAACTTGTTATCGACGACATTTCCCGCCACCATTCTGAAGAGTAAACGGCGCAACCAATTGGCGAGATTGTCCTGGGCTCTTCCCAGATCCAGCTCCTTATCTTGGTCGCGGACAAAGGACTCTGAAGAAAGTTCATGGATTGCTGTTAGGTTTCGCAGCAGTTGGCGCGTTGGCCCGGTCCACGATCGTTCCCCGTCCATCATGACGAAGGCTTGAATGAGCTCTTGATCCCAAGAGGGTTTATAGTCCTCTCCCAGTTCTTGTAGGCCCACCTGGATTTGGGCGTTGAGCGTATAAACTTCGCGCGGCTGCTGATCGAGAAGCGTTCGCCGGGCTTCGCGGATGGATTCGGGGACAGCGACGCCGTCTCCAAAAGTCAGGATCTGCAAGTTCGGACTACGCAGTAGTACCGTGATATCAAAATCCATCTCATGCAGCCGCGCGTGACGGCTTCCGCCAAAGAGCAGCTGCCACTCGTTGTGCAAACCCATCTGCGCGCGCGCAATGACAGCTTCGGGAAACTCCATCGGAACAGCGTCGTTGGCGGCGGCAGGCGCGAGAGTCGGCTCAGCCTTGGCCTCGTTTTTTTCTTTTCCCGTCACGCGGGACGTGCTGGGCGGCTGGCGCACCGTACGTGAAGCCGGGTGGGGCTCGGGAGGAGCGACGGCGAATTCGAGGGCTTCGGCCCCTACCTGTGGCGCTTCGTTCGATCCCGTATCTTCTGGATCGGGACTGAGCTCGGGAGTGGGTCGAATTTCATCCGGGCTCTCCGTTTTTTTCTTACCCCACATGTCGAGCGCGGGGGACGCTTGGGGGAGGGCGTCCGTATGCTCTTTGTCCCCGAAAGTGGCGGCTCCATGGATTTCGTTGGCGCAGGCGGAAATTGTCAGAAAACGGCGCTTATCGTTCGTGCCACCCCCAGAAGAATCTGCACCAAATGTGTCCGTTATAAAAACAGTGGAAAAAAATAAAACATACAAACCCGTCCCAACCGCTGTCTGCAACCGGGGCCGCAACCAGGTCCCAACCATTCACCCTCCAAGTATCCTTGCTCTATAACGCTGGGCAGCGCGGGTTGTCGAGCGAGTTTTGATATACTTGACCGCATTCATGCGGGGGCGGGGATTTTTTCTTTTCTTTTTTTTGGGAATCTTCGTGGTCTCTATTGCAGAGGCCCGGCCCGTACGCGTGCGCCCCTTTCTTTCCTTAGATCTCGGTGTGCTCGGCCTCAGTCTGGATCAACGCTTTACCGTAAAACCCGACAACGCGACGCTGGCTAGTTCCATCGCTGGTTTTGCACGGCTTCGAAAAGGTTGGAAGCTTTCCAATAGTTTTCTGCTGGAGCCCGCCCTGGGAATGCGGGTGCCCTGGAGAAGTGGCGCGGACGGGACGGTCCTCCTCTTCACCTTTCAGGGAGAGTTCAGCCTAGGGTGGCAGATCACCAACTTCATCAAGTTGAGAGTGGGACCGGGGTTGCAGTGGGAGATGGTCGGGTTCGGAGAGACCGTAACGCTAAACAACGGTGGCTCCAGCTCTGATTTTTACGCCCCCGCCGGCTTTTCGCACTCGTTCACGCCGAGCGGAAACGTAGGAAGCGGAGTTTACTCTTTCTGCAGCCGATCGATCACTTTGAATCTAGATACGTTTGTACTCAATCCGATTAGCAACAGCCGGAGGCGATTCAACAACGCTATCAGCATAGGGTTTAAGCTGTGAGAAAAATCTGTCTACTCATACTGACGTTTAGTCCGTTGGGGTTTCGGATTTGGCTTTGGTAGCGAGCGGTATTTCGGGATGGAACGCGACCGAACTCACCATCGGCGTAAACTACGCCAACTGCACGGTTTCAAATTCAGTTTTTGGATGATGGCACGGATGCCGCCATCGACGCTTGGAATAGCGTGCCTACGTCTCGGCTGACACTCAAACGCGGGACGAGCACCACGTGGACGTGGCCTTTATTGAGGAAGCGGCTACCGATACACCGGCCGGTCATTCTGTGTGATCCCAATTTGGGCACCACTCTAGGTGTCAGTGTGAACAACATTCAGGTGTCGCCCTCAAGATTAAGGGAACCCCAATATTTACTACGGCGGAATTCTTTTGAACGCGCAGTCCGGGGCTTCGGCAGAAATTTCGAATCTGACCGATTTGGAGCTGCAGGTAACGCTTGCCCATGAGTTGGGCCACGTTTTGGGGCTAGGCCACAGCAGTGTGGAAGAAGCGTTGATGTACTACAGTGTCAGCACCAAGACCGAGCTTTTGGTGATAGATGATGACAAGGATGCGCTTAGCTATCTTTATCCCAGTCAATTTGGGTGTGCGGCTGTTCACCGGCGCGGGTGGGGTGCGCTTGTCCCACTGCAATGCTTGTCGACGCTACTTCTCTTTATTCTGCTTACCCGCTTTGCGGGCCGCCGTTTTTTCCGCCGAGACTTCGCCTAGTACAAAAGTAACCGCGTACCTTTCTGTACCTACTGCGCCGCCATTTTGTCGATGCGGAAGTATTTCCCAGTAGCACTCCGTCCTTCCATCCGTGTGGGAATAGAGCCTTCCGGTCCACCTGTCAGGCGCTTGGTGACAATTACTTTACGTGTATCAAGCACCATGTACTCACCTTCCCGCACGGAAAGGTTCGCGTACGCCGTAACCTCCTCAAGGATATCCGCCCCAGCAGGGGTTCCCGCTTTGCGATGAATGATCGGCAGAACTTCCTTTGCGGAGTTGGTGTAGGTGATAAGAACAGCGTCTCTTACGTACTGGCCTCTTCCGTTCTGACTCACGCTCTTGAGCACCGCCAAGCAAACCTGCGAAATGTCCGGATGGCCTTCGTCATTGCTACCGCAGTACGAGGGAACAACCGTGAGATCCGCAATAGGTTGCGGCGTGTTGTCCTCTACGCTGTAGCTCACGCGACAGGTGCCACGTCCACCGGGACCCTCTACCAAACCGTTTGATTGGTGTTGCCCGATTTCGGTGGGCGTAATCGTCGTCTGTCCCGTCGGGATTCCTACGGTGATGCCATCAATGAGGGCGTTTGTGACTTCCCCCATGGACTGCAGGCGAAGGACTATCGATTGTCCCAAAGAGATTGACGAAGGAGTTGCCGTGAGCGTGCAGTTCGGTGGATCGGGTGTGGTTCCCCCCACAACGGAGTAAGAAGCCGTACAACTGTTGCTCCCCCCGGGTCCCGACACGGTGGCGGTCGCGGTGAACGTACCTTCACTAGAAGGCGTGATCGTCAGCTGACCACTTGGGTGGGACACGGAGATACCGTTGATACTTGCTGAATTGGCGGTTCCAAAAGTTGAAAGATTGAGAGTAACCGTTTGCCCCAGGTTCACCGTTGGCGGATTGGAACTCAACTGACAAGTGGGTGCGGGCGGCGTTTGGCCTCCGGTAACGGTGTAGCTAGCGGTGCAGGAATTGCTGCCTCCTGGTCCAGACACACTCGCCGACGCAGTGAAGGTACCGACGCTAGAAGGGGTGACAGATAGCTGACCGTTACTGACGGCGACGGGTGTGCCGTTGATTGAAGCCGACGTGGCGTTTCCTGAAACGGATAGCTGAAGACTGAGGCTCTGGCCCAACGTTACGGAGCTGGGATTCGCGCTTAGCTGACAAGTCGGCGCTGTGGGACCGGGACCCTGGGCGCAGTTTTTATTCACTCCGCAGATCTCAACGTTATTTTTTTGCGCAAAGTCTTTTAGAAACTGTTGGCTTTCGCTGGAGTCGAGTCGGGCACTGTACGTCGTGTCTTTGATGTTTCCCTTGGAAATGATTCCCAAAAGATTTTTTTGCTGTCCGCTGATCCCAAAAGCGGGACCCCCCGAGTCACCGTAGCACGTGGCGGCTCCACCTGCTTTGCTGGAGACCATGTCGAAACCGGCAAAGCGTGTAACGACCGTGGTGCCTTTGCGCAGGATGCCGTCTTCTCCACCGATCGCTTGCCCGTTTCCAGTCGGCGTCGTGCAGCCATAACCCATGAGCGTAAGCTCGCTCCCTACTTGAGGGGTGCCGGTGATGCTTGCCGGTGTGACGTTGATGTCGGTAGTGCTGACCCCAAGCGCTACGTCGTGGTCCTTACCGGTCATATATAAAGGACTGCGCGTTATTTTGACCGAATAGTTGGCTCCTTTAATAGTGAAGGTGGCCGTCGCCCCATCTCCCGCACAGTGCGAGGCGGTAATCAGCACTCGTGGGCCGACCACAGTGCCAGTACATGTTGAGGCTCCTGATTTTATCCAAACGACCTCTGGAAAAGAGCCGTCGGTGACTTCGGTGCCGTTGATGAGCCGATCAAATTCTGAGTGATCAAGGTGACGATTCGCCGTGGCAAACGCGGTGGAGTAAACAAAGCTGTAGACGAGACCCAGTAGAAGGCTGAGCTTTCTCATTTTTTCTCCTGCTTTGGCTTGTTGCCGAGTATTGGGGTAGGCCGAAAACGCCTAAGACTAACAGAGATTATACAACTGCAGGTTGGAGACGGGGAAAAAACACCGAAAGACCGTTATCACCCGTTAAACAAAACTAACTCCATGCGGCGTGGGAAGAATGAGTCTAGGCGGCTTCGATGATGGGCAGGCGCCCCACTTCGATGTTTTCTTTGTAGGGGATCATGATGGAGATCTGAGTGCCACGCCCTCGAACGGACATGACTTCAACGCTACCACCCAACTCTTTTGCGGAATGCTGGAGGTGGTGCAAACCTTCTCCGCGTTGGTTCTCGCTCGAATCGCCTTTTGCGGTGCTGAAGTTTGTTTCAAGAACTTTCTGAACCAATTCGTAGTCCGACGCCGAGGCTGCTTTTTCGTCGCCTTGCCGGCGTAGCTGATCCTTAAGAGCGTCGACATTCACGCCCGCACCGTCATCTTCGACGGTGATAAAAAGCCAATCTGATTCGGGGCCTTTGGCGAGCGAGATATGCAAGCTGATTTGACCCGCCTCTTCTTTGCCGGCGACCAGGCGTTCCGCTGGAAGTTCAATACCAAACTCTATGGCGTTTTTTAGTGGGTGAATGAGTTCGGCTAGTAGCTCGAGGTACGCTTCAGGGACGATCCGCGTTTCACCGCCGGTAATCCGAAGCGGGTGAATGCGTTTGCCGTACTTCTGCGCAAGCTGTTGGAGGAGATCGTCAAAATGTCCAATGAATTTGATGACAGGTTCACGAACAAAATGGGCGTCAAAGCTTTCTTTGATCTCTGCAGGTGAAGACGCATTGGCAATCGCTTTAGAGAAGTCGAGCAGTTCGCGATGAGAGATCTCTAGCGTATGATCATTTGAGTTTAGCTCCAGACCCAAGAGGTTCTCACTCTCTTTTACGAAGTCATCGATGCAGCCTTGTAGCTCAGCTACCTGTGACTCAAATTGATCGACAAACTTCGAATGACCTGGATTGGATTTCAGAGCGTTGAAGGCTTCCTCGACGAGCTTTGCTTTTTCTTCAACGGTCTTAAGAGAAAACAGGGTGGCTCCACTGCGAACCTCATCGAGGATCTCGCGGGCCGCCTCGCTTCGTAGAACGGCGGTGTTGTGGACGGCGCCCAGAAGCACGTGCAGCCGCCTCGCGTGTTGCGTATATAATGAGCGACCTGGTGTTTGTAGCGTAGTATTTTATCCGCGAAGCGCAAGATTGGTTTCGGGAAGCGGGGGCGGCGTGGCTTGTCCGCGGCTCTCCGGCTTCTCAATGGAAGAGATGCAGACGATTCCCGTAATGTCTTGTTGGAGTTGCGTAGGGGTGGTACCCAGCTTGATGCGTCTTCCGTTGGAGTGTCGACGGGACTGGGGCAACTTGGCGAGAGACTCGTGGATGGGTTTGCGTTCCGCAAAGATCTCCTCTACGAGCGCTTGACCTATATTTTCATCCATTCCCAGCACCGTCCAAATCGGCAACTTGTCGGGCGCCATTTCCAAGTAGTCTTCGCAAATCTTCGAATGCTGCGGCAGTACCTTCCGTCTTTTGAAAGATGAGACAACCTTCATCCAGCTTTCCGAGCAGAGCTTGGTACGCTTGAATGGTGCGCTTGAGTTCAAGCTCTTTGGATTGCAGGTTCTTGGTGAGTTGAGCTTTCTCATCCCTAAGCGTGCTGAGTTCGCCTCTAGAGTCCAATGAACTTCGCGAGCTGGATTAGCATCGCATTCACCGCCTGCGCGAGTCTTCCAATCTCGTCACGTCGAACGGTAAAGATGTTTCCGCCGGGGACGCCATCGGCGACGGAGACGACGGCGTCGGTCATCTCGTCAAGCGGGCTTGATGGATCTCCCTAAGCGCCGCCCAGATGAGGAAAAAGAAAAGCCCAGTGAGGCATCCGCCCATTGAACGACTTCCTTCGCTCCCTCGCGCAGCTCGTTGTCGACTTTATAGTCCGCGGCGACAATAGCAGCTGACTGAGCGTTTTTTGTTTCGGATGGGGGCATAAGCTGAAATCCAGGTGCCTTTCCTGTCTTTGTAGAATACGGTACGCGTGGGTTTGCCAGTTTGCAGACATTCCATTGCTGAGGGATTGAGCGGAATGCTATTGCCAACGTAGGTTTTGGGATTACTCATGGTGATAAACACCAAAGAGTTCTCTTTCCATTGAGGCTGCACAAGCGTGTAGATGTCGGATCCCAGCTCGTTTATTTTTTGAATGCGTCGTAGAATGCGTTGGATCTTTTTGAAATCGTCACGCTTAGTAAGATCGGGATCTCTGTCGAGGTAGGCTTTTACGATTTGCTGATGCGAATCTCCGTTGATGACGAGCGCGGCTGTTCGTGCGACGAACTCCATTCGCGATCCCACCAAACTTTCGACGTTTGTTTTCATTGTCACGTACATGTACGACGCTTTCACGAAGTAGATGGTACAATGAAAAACGCGAGAAGTACGACCTTCAAGGTGACGGGAAGATCGCCGAAAAATTTTTTGAAGCTCTTCATTATTTTTAATGGCGGGCGAGAGTGAACAGAGCAACCCCTCTTCTAATCGGCGAGAATTTACAAGGACTTAAGAGGGATTATGGGACATCTTTGGCGCGGAGCAATAGCGCGCGCCAAAAAAATGCAATCGTTGGGAAGAGCGAGGAATTAGGAGAGAAGCCCCGCGTCGATACAAGCTTTCTCGTAATCCTTCGTCTTGAGTCCGCTCGGATCATTGGCCTGGATCTCACGCGTGTTGCAAAGATCGAGCAACCAATGACGCTTTGCTCCCTGCGGAAAGTAGGTTCCGTTCGGGTGTTTAGCAAAGGTTGCTGTGCTGGAGAAGCGACCGATCGCGACTCCGTTAAGAGTAATTTCAAAAAAAAGAATCGTCGAAGGGCGCCCCGTGGTAAGCGCCTTGACCTTTAGAGGGAGCTCGGAATTGCGCACCGCCTCATCGTCACCGGGACAGGGGCCGTCGCTCAGAGAAAGATCCGAACCGTCTTTGACTTCACCGTCGGCCATCAAGCACATGCCCGACGCCTTCAGGACACGCCCATCCGGGAAGCTAAGCGTTACATTCTTCGGGCCACGAATCTCGCGCAAAGAAGCGAGTGTGGGGAGATTATCTTTGTTAAACTCACCCATCTTCATTCGGCGGTCGATCTGGCTTTTCAAAACCTCAGGGTTAAAGCGGGCGGATCCGGCGCGCGGGCGGTAGTTGGGCGGGGCCACCAAGCGAAACTGATTCAGCGTGGAAGAGCCTCCGCTCCCGTTTCCACCCAAACGGCCGCGCATCTCTCCGGGGCCAGGCTCTCCGCAACCCGCCAGGGCCAAGAGGACTGCCACCACCAACAGATTCAGTGCGCTCACGCTTTTCATCACAGATTCTCCTTAAGGGTTCGCTTTGGGGCCTGTCTTGATGCGACGCATTATATGAAAAGCCAAAATTGTGTCAAGATGCTCGTAAGTAGCTGATTTTACGGCTTGGGAGGGAGGTGTTTTGAGAGAGCTTGTTACAATAGGTTGTTTCCAGCCGTCGGAATGGTATAGGGATACGTCCGAGAAGGAGCAAGGCAATGGCCATTAGAAAAGTAGCCCGCATGGGACACCCCGTGCTGAGAAAAGTCGCCCGCGACCTCAAGGCGGAGGAAATCCAAAGCCCCGAGATCCAGCGGTTGATTGAAGACATGAAAGCGACGATGCGCGAATACGGTGGAATCGGCATTGCGGCGCCGCAGGTGCATGAGTCCATTCAATTGGCTCTCATCGAGCTGCCCCCTTCTCCGGAGGAGCCCGGCCAGAAGCTAACCGTCTTTGTGAATCCAAAGATCAAGGTGATCGACAAGGAAGAGCAAGGCTATTGGGAAGGGTGTTTATCAGTCCCTGAGCTGCGCGGCTTGGTTTTCAGGCCCCGCAAGGTGGAGGTGTCCTTTCTCGACGAGCACGGAAAAAAACAGAGTCTTGTTGCGGAAGATTTCCTGGCCACGGTAGTGCAACACGAACTCGATCACCTGCAAGGCGTGCTTTTTGTCGATCGGATCGAGGACATGACCAAACTCGCGTTCCTGGAAGAGTACCAACGGTACTGTCTTCCCAAACCGGAAGAGGGAATTGGCGAACTGGGCGATTAGCCGCCCCTATTCCCGGTGAATACATGTGCTCCCGCGAGCTTAGCGGAACCTTCACGCCTGTCTACTCTCCATTCGCACTAAACTCCCCTGGATTCTCTGGTTTTTGGAATTGTGTGAAAGGGGCTGTCCACCACCTAGTCGAAACGCGCCCGAGCACAGGTTTGATTTTCTGGCGCTGATTATGCACTTCAGATAAGTGTGCGGGGTCTAACACTACTTTCATTTTTTACATTTGCGATTTCGAGTGCGTACGGATGGTCGCACTCGGATGTGACGAGCCTGGCCGAGGAAGCCATCGCCAACACCAACGCGAGCGCCGCAAATTATCAGGCCCACCCTAGCGATCCGCGATTCAGGGACGCCTATCTCCGATCTTTGGAAAACCTTGCGCTCGCGCGCCAGGCGATTGAGGAAGAGTTTTTGAAAGGCGCCATCAATGCGCGCACACGAACGCGCGTATTGGTGAGACTGGCAAGATTGTTAAACCAAGAACCAAACGGGGATTTGGGATCTGCAGTCGAGGTGGCTCTAGAAGAAAATCCGGATGGGGAACGCTTCGTGCCTCCACCCATTCCAGACGCAGCTGAAGAGAAGAGCCCCGCTAACGAAGCGGCGTCCACGAGCTTCCCAAGCCCGATTGCCTCTACCGGGAACACCGTCGTTTTTCTCACACGCGATCTTTTTCCTTCGAGCGCGGAGTCTCCGGTGGCGAGCGAATCCAGGCCCGCGCGGGCCAAAGAAAAGAAGCTCCCGTTGTCGAAGGGTTACAACGCGCCTTCTCTTCCGACCGTGCGCCCGCTGGGTTCGGTGCTTGACGCCACCCCAGTCGAAGATTCCGCTGAAGGTTCGCTCAAAGATCTACTCGCCACGGCACTGGAGAAAGCCCGGCAAACACCGGTTCCCAAGTCTTCGGGTGTTGTCACCGCGGCTCTTACGAAACCGCTTGCGCCCACTCTAGCGCCTGGTTTGAAATCGCTCGCGGCGGGTTTATCGGGTCAGGCAAGCCGCTCGAGCGCTTCGCTGGGTGGAATAGAACCCGAGCTTCTTTCTCTCGCTGTACCGGTGTCACGCGCACGAAACAAACTTTCTTGGTGGTGGCTATTGCTAGCGTTTCCACCGATCTTCGCTTGGGCCTTCTTGCGAAAACGTTCAAAAGCCGCGCCCACCGTGCCTACCTAAAATTTACTGGCTTGCTCTGACGCGTGCTGCTATATCGTCCGAATGCGTTTACTTCCAGTCTTGCTGACAATGTGTATCTCTCTGTCTTCTTTTGCTTTCCCGCGCATCGATATTGTGTTGGATCTGGACGATCTACTGATCTTTCTGATGCCGGAACGCGTGGATGAGGACGCGACCCATTTGAATGTAGTGTTGCCGCCGCCTGCGGGCGAGGTGAGTTACCGCGTGGCGGATGGGGCGGCCGCCTTTATCCGCTCGTTTGAGTTTTTGCCGGCCGATGTCCACGTGAGTTTTCACAGCACTGGCTTTGCGGGACGCAACACCGGTGTCTTAGCAAAACTGATAATTGATCCCTTACTTCGCCTAAGCGCTTTGGAGCTCGCCGATCGCGTTCTCAGCCGCAACCACATCGGAGAGACGGCGCTTAAGTACCACTCGCAGCCGCACGAAGGGGGGCTCGATCCTGCGATTTTTCCTGAGGCGGATAGAGGGAATGCAAAAAAAGATCTTTCTATGATTGAAGGTTTGGATCTTTCCTACGCACTTCTTTTAGACGACTACAACCGTTCGGCCTTGGCACATCAGAGATTCAATTTGTTCTGGCTTCCCGATCCTTTTGGTGAGGACTTCTGGGAAAAATGGAGCGTTACAAAAAAGCCCGTCTACCTTGAAAGCATCGATCACATCATCCGATCGCACGTGCGGGCTGGGGACGAGACCGGCGCCAAAGAAGTGGCGCGCCGGTATTTTCACTTCCGCAACCGATTGGCTTTCGCGCGGGGTTTGCTTCAAAGAATCGTAGAAGAGGCGAAGAAGACTTCGGCGACGCTAGACCAAGTCGTCGAGCAAATGCTATGGGTGAAAAAAGGGGATCAGTACTTCCTGAACCGAGAGCTTTGGAACGACTACTCCATCTACCGCATGGGCCGCTCCTTCATCCGTCGTGCGGATCCAAGATTTCAGCTATACAAAATAGAGGTGGACGGCATCCGTTACCCGGATTGTTCCGATGAAGTAACGGATCCGGTTTAGACCTGTACGACTTCGCGTACTTCAGGAACGGCGTCTTTCAGGCGAGTCTCAACGCCCATCTTTAGAGTCATGGCGGAACTCGGACAGGAGCTGCACGCACCCTGCAAGTAAAGGTAAACTACCCCGTCTTCATAGCGGTCAAAGGTGATATCTCCGCCGTCCATGGCCACCGCGGGACGGATTTCTTGATCCAGGATCTCGCGGACCCGGCTTTCTACATCCGTACCACTCCCTTGGCTTTCGCGTCGGGCCTGTTCTTCTTCAAACCACTTCGGGGTGAAGGGCGAGGTGTCGCTCTCCAAAAAGCTCTGGATGGTGTCGGGCACTTTCTCGGCGATCGTGTCCCAGTTTCCGTTAGGAGATTTGGTGATGGTGACGAAGTTGGTGCCCACCATTACCGCTTCCACCCCGGGAACCTCAAAAACCTGCTTGGCCAGGGGGGCCCCTTCACACTGTGAAAGGTGTGTAAAATTAGCAGCTCCCGTCGGTAGCAAATTCCGGTTTACCGAAAACTTCAGCGTGTTCGGGTTTGGGGTGAATTCCAGGTTTACGTAAATGGCTTCGGTGCTCATGGTTTTGTCTCTTCTCCAAATTCCAACGGCCCATACCGTATCATTTTGTATGGATTAACGGAAGCCCTGTTGCGCCGTTTGTAACCCTGTACTATACCGCTCTTGCCGGTCGCCTGACTTGGTCTGGCGAGCAAAAGGGAATCCGGTGTGAATCCGGGACTGCCCCGCAGCGGTATGTGGGAACGAAAGCCAAAGGGAATTTCCCAGCACTGGCTCAACAGAGGTTGAGCCGGGAAGCTTGGCCGTAGGGAGCCCACGAGTCCGAAGACCTGCCGGCGGAAGGTTTTACCTTCTTCACTCGAGGGAGTACTTGCGCGCTTTAGTTCTCATTTTGTCCGCTCTTTGCTTCATGTGCTCGCTTAGCCAAGCGACCCCGAAAATTGTTGTGCATGGAAGACGGGACCGCTCCTTGAGCCCTGTCGGCAAAAGTGAAGTCGGTGGAAAGTCTCTCTCCGGTTTTGCGGCGGGCGAAACCGTGGGACGGGCACTTGAGGAAGAACCCGCGGTACAGGTGCTTGCCGATTCGGGTGGGGAGCTGAGTAGTGTGCCTCGGTTTCTCATCCGGGGTCAGGACAACGTCGAGAATCGGTACTTTCTAGAAGGCTTCCCGCTAAACAACGCGCGCCTAAACCAACCGGACCTCGAATTACTTTCCACAAATTTTTTCCCGACGCTGGAACTTTACGCCGGAGGTGTGCCCATTCACTTTGGCGAAGACGGACTGGGCGGCGCGGTTCAGTTTGGTTTGTCGCCGTGGGAGGCCCCTACCAAGCTGCTCGCGCGCGGGGGATCGCTCGGCTCCGTAAGTGCCACGGCGGATGTGCGGAGTGGCGAACGCTTAAATTGGGGCTGAGTACGCCCAATCCAATGAGGACTTTCTCTACTTCGACGACAATGGCACTCCACTCAATTTTGAGGATGATCGCTACCGTCGCCGCGAAAACAACCGCATGCACCGCTACGTTTTTTCCCGCTACCTAGTTCAGTCTTCCCGTTCGCACCAGCTGGAGCTTTTGAGCTGGCACTCGGGACTCTACCGCGAAATTCCCGGAGCTGTCCGTGGGACAAGCGGCGGGACCGTGCAGGAGTCGCTTCAGCTCACGGGCCTGCGATCGCAGTGGACGCCACCCGGAGCTTTGGCTCTGGAGTCTCATCTCCATGTACGCCACAATCTCGGGAATTAAAAGGTGTGGCTCCTCTGGTGGGTACAGCGGTGCAAGATTTCAGCGCCAGTCATTTGGCGGTGGGCGAGCGGTCGCAGCTGCGCGCGTTGTGGCCTTGCAGGTTTGGATATTGTGGTTGGGGCGTCCTGGGAGCGCTATTCCTCTACTCGCAGAACTCAGGTGAGCTGAGTGCGCAGGACCGCTTGCAAGTTCCGATCGGTGTGGCAGCGAATTGGAAGTTGGCCCCTAACTGGGAGCTTCGGCCCGCCCTGCAAGGCCATTTCTACGACTACAAAACATCGGGCAGTCGGATCGTGGGGAACACGGGGCAAAACACCTTCGGCCTAAAATCCCGCTATTTCCTATTTTCGCCACGACTGGGAACAGAATGGGAGATCCTTTCGGCTCTCCGCGGGCGCGCACTCATCGGCAAGTTTTATCGGGCCCCTTCGCTCTTTGAATTGTTTGGGAGTCCGGTGGGCGTTTCCCCGGCGCCCAACCTTCGGTATGAGTCGGCTTTCAAAGTGGAGACGGGTCTAGATTGGTCAGAGGATCTGGAAGGCGCCTTGCGCCGCTTTCAGATGAGCTACACGATCGCGTTTCAGCAGGCCGAAGACCTCATCACCTATATCGCCAACGCGCAGAACTCCAGCGTAGCGACCAACATTGGTGCCAGTCGAATGTGGATCCAGGAACTGCAAGCAGTCGCTGAGTTTGAAATGGGGGTGCGCCTTCAGGCGAGTGCCGTGTGGATGGACTCCGTCAACCTCTCGCGCGTGTCCTACGAAACAGGGAAGGACCTCCCTCTGAGGCCAGAGTGGCGTTTTCAGACGAGTACGGCTTACCAGCTCGGCGACTTTGAGCTGGGCTACCAACTGTCTTGGGTGGGCCCTGCGTTCGGAGATACAGCCAATACGCGAAAACTCGGCGGTGTGCTTTACCACTCCGCTCAGATTGCTTGGCGAACAAAACGTCTAGGGGTTTTTCAAATTGAAGGCCGCAACCTGAGCGATGCGACGACGGCCGCTTCGACTTATCAAAATACCAGCATAGAAACCATTGACTATACGACCGGGACATCTAGTTACCCGGCACCAGGAAGGAGAATATACCTAACATGGACTTACTCAATATAACCAGGATAGGCCTAGCAGTGTTGTTTTTAGCGGTGGCGGGGTGCACGGATCCAAAATCGGCTTTTGCTCCGAGCGAGAGCGTGACGTGCAGGGCTCCGGACGAAGCCACCACCGCGTGGGAACACCAAACTAGAGCCTCGGGACTAGCCGTATCTACCGTCGATAAAAACTTCAAAGAAGGCAGGATCCGCTACGTGGACCTGATCAAGGCAGAACTCAACCAGAAACCGGGTCTAGGATCGGGTGACAGCTTTGTGCGCGCGGACGAGGAGCGCATTTACGTCATCAACCGTTTGCGCCAGGACGGTATTCGAATCCTGGATCGTACCACTCTGGAGGTTTTGGCCGACAAACATGATGAAGACTTGAGCAACCCAAGTGATGTGGCGGTAGTCGGAGACAAGCTCTACTTGAGCCGCTACGAAAAAAAGACATTGCGGCGGTACAGTCTCCCGGATCTGGAGCTGGAAAAGGAGTACGACCTGAGTCCTTTCGCGGATGCAGACGGTATTCCCGAAGCGCAATGGTTGAAATACCAGAACGGAAAGATCTACGTCGAGTTGCAGCGCCTGACCCGTGATCCTAAGACTCCGCTCCTTTTGCCCAAAGGGCCGGGAGCCGTGGCCGTTCTCAATGTGGAAGCCGACAAGTTTGAGCCAGCGATCGAGCTCTTAGGCGGAAACCCCGTGACCGATCTAAAAGTCGATCCAAAGGGGGATTTATTTGTGGGAACCATGGGGAATTACGCGAAGCTCGACGGCGGCATCGAGCGATTGGGACACAAAACGGCCTTTGTGGTGAGTGAAGAGGAGCTGGGCGGAGACATCGTGGACTTCGCGTGGGTAAAGGAAGACGAGTTAGTCGCCATTGTTCGCTCCTTGCCGCCGGTTCACACGCGTCTTATTCATGTGAAGTTGGGACCGAGCAAAACCAAAACACTGATTACCGAACGCGCAGGAGATTTTTACGAGGGCTTGCATAGCCTCTTGTATCTAGAAAACTGTGATTCGGTGGTCGTCGCCGACCGGGATACCGAGAATCCCAAGCTCTTTTTTGTTTCGCTCGAAGACCTTAAGTACGTGCCTGGCCGCTACATCGATGTCGGCTTGGCCCCGTACCACATGGTAGTGGCGCCCTGATGTGGTAGTTTAGGGCAATGCTTCGATCCACACTCTTGTCGGTACTCTTGCACCTGGGTTGCGCCGCTGCGCTTTACGGCGCTTACCGAGCCTTGCCCACCCGATCCGTCGTTCTCTATGTGGAGCCGGTGTGGGAGGGGGCAGGGAGTCCGCTCAGCGCCGCAGCGGAATCTCCCGCAGGCCCGGACATTAACCCCACCTTGAACGAAGCGGCGCTGCGCCCCGGATCGCAGAAAGCCGCTGCCGCCGCGGGCGGCAATGGTTCTCGTACGGTGAGTGTGGACACCTTTCTCGCGCGCGGCGAGAATCAAGCGCCACAGTACCCGGAGGAAGCTCTTACTCGGGGATGGGAAGGCGAGGTTGAAGTCGCGATACGATTTGTCGAGGGAGTTCCTGAAGTCTCCGTCGCGCGCTCTTCGGGTTACTCCGTCTTGGATGAAGAAGCGGTACGGACTGCGCGATCGTGGCGTTTACCGGACGGGATGGAAGGGGAAAACACGTTTAGCGTTCCGATTGAATTCACCTTAAGACCGCCTAGCGAAGCGGGCGGGGAGTAGCGGGGTTTCGCTGGAATTGGATCTTCGGCGTTGCCTGGGCTTTCAAGATAAAGTCCCAACGGATACGCACAAAACCGTCCGAGTCGATAATCCCGCGAGGCGGGTTTGGAAAGGGAGCCGCTTTGTGGAAGGCTTCTACGGCGGCGGCATCGACGTCGGTGATGCCGCTGCTGCCGACTCGAGAAATCTTTGCGATCTCTCCTTTGGTATTCAGCAGAATAAGCAGCTGCGTTGTCATTTCTTCCGAACGAATGGTCCCTCCCTTGGCCCAATGCATGCTGAGTTTCCGTTCCACTGTTGGCTTCCAATACTGCCGGAGTAATTCTTTGATCCGGTGGTAATAAGAGAAATAGCGGAACTCGCGTGTGGAGAGCACGGTTCGATCCCCTTCGATCACCTCTTGCAGGTAATCGTCCGTTGCGGAGGTGAGTCCGCCGTCGCCGCCTACACTGAGATCTTTGAGAGAGAGGGTTTGCCAGTCTCGTTTGACCCCCTTCTTTTCTGCGACACCGATGCCGTCTTCGACCTCAAGTGGGGAAGTGGCATCGGCCGTATGATCGGGATCTCCGGTTGGGGTCAGTCCCTTCGGTCCCTCCACTTCTTTTTCCTTCGGGCCGGTGCCAGTGCCTTTGCGGAAATCGTCTACTTGCTTGGCTTTCATCTGCTGTTCCGCGGTCTGACTCTTGTCGCTCAAAATTGTCGCATTGGGATCCAGTACTCTATTTCCAGCGTCCTCGCTCTCTGCGATCTCAGGTTCTTGCCGTTTCCGGACTTTAAGATCCTGAGGGCGGGGGACATTTCTAAATTCCTCGGGTACTTCCGAGATCTCAATAGGAGGCGATTCAGACGGGGGGACTTGAAAAGGAGCTGCCTGCTGAAGTTGTACAAAAAGCAACATCAAGTGAATGCCAATAGAAAGCACCAGTCCCCAGAGGACTGAAAAACTTGCGTGCTGATTTTCAAAGTCATTCTTCATTGACGTTGCGTGCTCATCAAATCGTAAATGTGCAGTACCGTTTCTGCTGTTTCAGTTAGTTTGGGGGCCCTTTTGTCGGGGCTTTCGTAATTCCAAATATTCGCTTTCATTTCTTCGAACTTGAGACGGCTCTCGTAGGTGCCGGGAGATTTCTCGATCTCGCGCTGCATGGGAATCCATTGCTCTTCGGCGACGTCGCGCTCAAAATTTTCCGAAGGCAGAAGATCGGGAAAGAGATAGACACTGATGTTGGTCGCGATCATCCGCGCTTCCAAAGACTTGTTGGCGCGCAGCGTGCGCGACACATCTCGTCTTAGGGCTTCCTTGCGATCCGCAAAATGCGCGCTGCCGCCGTTCTCGTAACTTTTTGCCAAGTTGTGGAACCGCTCTTGAACAATCTGGATGTCGGGGGCGACCAGTGTTGCCAGGTAGATCAGGTAGCCTAGGAAGCCGATGACTCCGACGATTGCGACCGTGGCCCACTGGTGGTGGCTTCCAGGTTTGAAGAAAGAACGGACCTCCTTTTTCAAGTAGCTCGGCGAGAGCGTGTGGAGCAACGGCTCGATGAATTTCAAAAAGAAGTCTTTCACGGGTTCTCTCCGATCGGGCTCAACGCACAAGCAGCGATATTGGATAAATGGATGGAAAGTTCCTCGGAATAGCTGCGGGCTCGGGTGCGATTCCAAATTCGGGTGAACCCCGCGGTAAAGAGTCCGCGGTTAGCTGCGAGTTCGCGCAAGGTATTGGGTTCTGTCACTAAGCGACGGATGCGATTGGTCCCAAAGCGCTTTTCTTCCTCATTCCAGAAATTCAGAATTCCCCGTGTTCCTTTGTTGTAGGCCATCACGGCGTACAACCAAAGAAGGTTAGGATCATAGCGAATCCCTCTGCGATCGAGGAGGCCCCCTAAGTGAAGGTAACGATTTCTTAAGTAGAGTCCCGTCGTCACTACTGCCGTCGGGATTGAAAAATAAGAAGACAACGACTCAGGGTTGTCGCTGTCAGCAGTGATCGGACGCACGTCTTTTCCTAAGAGCTTCACCAGGTGATTGCGGCCGTTTGAGCTGTAACGGTTGAGCTGGTAGTTGATTTCCTGAAAACCAAAGTGGGTGAACTGTCCAAGCCCGTAGCTCGGGATATTTCCTTCCATTCCCAGCCGGTGGTTTAGTCGGCTCTCCTGGAACAGCAAACACCAGAGCAGGCCAGCAGGGATTTGCAGGACCTTGGAGGTTTGAACGGTAGCGTGAAGGATGCGCCCTTCGGTATCGCTGTCCAGTCGGCTGGTTTGTCGTAGCAGGGTCAACTCAGATTGAAACTGTTCGCTGACCGGAAAGCTCGCACTGAAAAACTTTGGTTTGGTTTGGGGTGCAAACGCAAACCAGTACCACCCGCGGTAGCCCATCAAAACAACCGCTGCGATCCAAAACCAACGACCGCGAATTTGAGAGAGCTTTTTCAGCACATAAGTCTCCAGGAATGGAATCGGCTATTTCCAATTGAAAGTTGACTACTTAAACTTCCTTGCGGAGAGTTGGATGCCGTGTGCTAAAGCTTGTGTTGGCATTGCGCGACAAGGGAGAAGTGAAGCTGTTTCAAAAAACACGCAGTCTGGTGGCGGCGACCGTTCGATCGCAGCAAATTGTGTTCGTTTTCTCACGTTATGCGGTGTGGGAAGGTCTTTTCGCGCTGGGGTTGGAGATGGGCAAGCGCGGCCTGGCGTTCACGCGGCCGCGTCGCGCCAACATCCCGCTGGACGCGGTGTTTGGGAAAAAGCTTGCGCTAGCGCTTTACCGACTCGGCCCCACCTTTGTAAAGCTGGGCCAGATGCTCGCCCTACGCCCAGACCTAATTGGCGATCCGGTTGCCTCAGAGCTGCGAGTACTTTTCGATCAGGTTCCGCCCGTGCGTTTTGGCGTGATAAAACGCATTTTGAAGGAGGAGCTTGGCAAGAAAGTTGTCGCCGACTCCTTTTCCAAAATTGAGCCTAAACCACTTGGTTGTGCGAGTCTGGCTCAAGTTCATCAAGCGGAGCTGAAGGATGGAACGCCCGTCATCCTAAAGGTTCAGAAGCGCGGCGCTGCAAAGCTGGTACGAGTGGACTTAAGTCTGCTCGAAGGCCTGGCCAAATCGGCCGATCTGGCTTTTCCGCGCTACGGTATCCGTCAGATGTACGAGGACTTTTATCACGCCACGATTCGGGAAGTAGATTACCGAGAGGAAGCTAAGAACATCGAGCAGTTTAGAAAAAACTATTACAGCTTCTTTTCGTCGGCAGAAGTCATATTCCCTAGATACTATTCAGAGCTGAGCACG
>JAWKNY010000021.1:0-69909 GCA_041391485.1 Bdellovibrionota bacterium
CCGGCGCGTAGGTCCCTTCCAAGCGGTAGAATTTCTGTAACTCTCCGATGACGCTGTTCAAGATCTTCTCTCTTGCCGCATCGTCGCGTCCAGCTATTTCAATACGTGTGCCGCCGTTTTGATCTTGTATAGGATGAGAAGAGTTTTTTAGTGCCTGGGCGAGCTGAAACTTCTGTTCGCCCGTCATCTTTTCTCCGGCAATGGCCTTATTGGCCAGCTCGCAGATGGTCATCGCTGGAGAGGGAGCGCAGATAACTACACTGAGCACCGCCGCGTATCCAACGAGAATGCGCGTAAAGTCTTTTTTTCTGGACAACATTGCTTGTTCCTTTCGCCCTATCGCTTAAGGAAGCAAAATTTGTTCCCGCAATTTACTGCGTGGCGGGCTGGGCAATGTTGTCGGGATTCGGGCGCTGGCTCAGGCCTTAGACGTGTGTGAGTATTCTATGGGAGTACATCGCTAAAATCTGACAACGAGTCCGGGCAGGAAACTTACCAGGATGCGTTCCGGTGGAAGCCCCACGTAGGCACGGACTTCACCTTTTAAATAGGCCGTGTGGCTGATGGGGAAGAAGATGCCGGCGCTGGGCACCACGTAGATCGAGGTAAAGCCGATCCCGTTTGTCTGATCCCAGTTCGCGGTAAACTTTGCGGTGGCGTAACCAATTCCAATTCCAAGCAGGTAACGCCATTGGGTGTTTTCGCTTTCGCCAAGGTACTTGAGTTATAGCGTGCCGATGTTGTAGGTCGTCATGTCGATGGAAAGCTCGGCCACCAACGGTTTTGAAAAGGCCCAACCCACCTGGCCGGAAAAGACACTGGAATTAAAAATACCATTCGAACCTTTGCTCATGAAATAGCCCATCGAAGCAGAGACGTAGAAGCTAGAAAGGCGATCTCGGTTCGCATCGAAGAAGAGTTCGGTGGCGGCGGGTCCTCGCGGCACGGAATCCGGGGCCAGGTTCCCTTCAAAGGAAGCGAGCCCGCGTTCGCCGCGCGGGAGTTCGTAGTAAATCTCTTTCACGTAGTTGTTGAGAAGGCGTGCGATAAGCTGCTTCGTGTGCTTGATCACGATATCTTTGGAGTACTGGTGTACGCGCGGATCGGGCAGGGTATGCGCGTAGGTGTAAATTACAAAAGGGTTGCGTACGTCATAGAGAAAGATTTCAAAGCCGGTAGGTTTCAAAACGGTGGCCACCATCACGTCCGCTTCCGTTTCGATAACCGCATTGCGGAAAGCATCGAGTGTAAGCTCTTCGATCTGGTAGCTGGTCTCTTTTAGATTCACTTTGGTGAAGAGTGTCAGACCTCTTTCCAAAATCTTTTTCACGTTCGGAGCAAGTTTGACCCCCGTGTAATCGAGCGGATCCAAGATGACGAGAGTGGCCGGACTGCCGTCGTCGCGTGACAACTTTTTTCGCAGCAAGGACAACACGGAGCGGCCATCTTGGCTTGCTTGGTTTGCTTGGCCGAGAGGAGCCGGCTGGTAGGCCTGAGGCGCCGGTCCGTTGGGGCCCGGTGCTACGTTTTGCACTTCGGCCCGAGCAATGGTACCGAGTAAACTAAGCATGATGGCAAACAGGGCTGAGGTTGAAGTTTTCACCCGAAGGTCCTTTCGCTTAAACACTATCGATACTCTTTTCGGCAGATCGAGCGGGTAGCTTATGGGACAGCGCGCCACATTTGAGGACAAAGACACGCCGTGTCGCATCTTGGTCGTGTTCCCCTTCGAGGGGATATCGTCGGAGCAAATCCGCGCGGCTGGAAACGGAGTCATACCGGACGGGACGGTGGCTCCGGAGGGACGCAACGAACAGCGTGCGCGGGCGTACTACGCCGGGCGGGCGGCGTTGAAATTTGCCTTCGAGTACCTAGGACGGAAACTCTTCGTGCGGCCGGCAGAAGGTTATGGCTACCTCGAGGTGCTCGATTCGCGTTCTTGTTTGGTGCATGGAGTCTACGCGAATGTCACCCACACCGAATCGATGGCTGTCGCCGCGGTCGGCGACTTTCCGATTGGGATTGACGTGGAGCGTCTGGATAGACCTGTCGGGAATGTGATCAACCGAATCGCCTCGCCGGACGAAGTGCGTCAGGCGGACCAATGGAAAATCGAACTCGACGGCAAGCGCGTGCCTTCGGGAATTGCTTTGTGGTGTGCGAAGGAAGCGTACTCCAAAGCCTTGGGACTTGGGCTCGGACGCACTTTGGATAAGGTGCAGCTCCAGTTTGAGCGCAATACGGTCTCCGTCGTGTCCACCCTGATAGGCCCGCAGTCACTCGATCAGCCGTCCATTGAGTTCCAACTCTACCAGGACTACCTCATAGCGCTGTGCTGTGACCAGAAGGCCTTCAAAGGCGGGTTCCAACGCTTGCTCTTCGGGATGGAAGCTTTCTAGGCGGCCTTTTTCTTCAAAGCGGCTGGGAATAAAAGCATCGTCGAGAACAAGGTCAGGCCCAAGCCGCACACCAGAACCAGTACGATGGCGGTGAGGCCGTACGGCGTGAGGTAGGGCGTGAGCGGCTCACGTTGAATGAGCACGCCCAAGGTCAGCAGACTCAGCCAGAGTCCCCAGCCCAGATGCAGGAATCGGATGACCCCACTACGGGTAAAGCCGAGCAGCAGCAGGCTGACGGGAAAGGCAATGAGCCGCATGGAACTGAGCCACAGCTCCCAAAGGGGCCAGGTGGCGTCCATCCGGAGGTGCCGGCCGGCTTCGGGCCACCCCAGCAGGGTCGCCCCCAGGGCACCGAGAATTAGTAGGCAAAAGCGTGAACCCATCCTTATAATGGTACCGGATTTATCGCACCGTTGCGACTCCTACCCCCCCGTGGTATCGATACGGGATTATGAGTTTTTTCGATTAGAGGTTCAGGCACTATTCCGCCGAATCCAGGAGTTTTTTAGAGAATGGGTAAACAGATTTTGGTGAACGCTAGCTCCTATGAAGCTCGCGTTGCAATCCTCGAAGACGGGGAGATTAAGAACCTGCACATTGAACGGCAAGAAGACCGCAATGTCGTGGGCAATATTTACAAGGGCGTCGTTAAGCGGGTGCTTCCCGGCATGCAGGCGGCCTTCTTAGAGCTAGGCCTTGAGCGTACTGCCTTCCTTTATGTAGATGACATCATCGATGATCCTTTGGGCGAAGACGTCGAATACGCGGATGAGGAAGACGAAGGCGGCGAGGATTATGACGATCGCGACGATCGAGATTATCCGGAAGACCGCGAAGATGGGGACGATAGCGATCGCGATGACCGTGACTACCAAGCGCGGGACGGACGCGATGGCCGCGATGCACGGGAAGACCGTGATAGCCGCGATAGCCGAGACAGTCGTGATGGTCGCGAAGAACGAGGCGCGCGTGGGCGCGGTGGCGAGCGTGGTGGACGCGGGCGAGATTCGCGCGGTGGCGGTGGCCGGGGAGGTCGAGGCGGGCGAAGTAGTGGCGGCCGTGGGCGCCGAGCGAACCGCTACCAACGTGGGCGTCGTGGCCGACGCCAAAAGCGCGATGCGCGCATTGAAGATTTGATCAAAGAAGGCCAGGAGCTGATGGTCCAGGTGGCCAAAGCGCCCATCGGCACCAAAGGGGCGCGGTTGACGACGCACCTGAGCCTGCCGGGACGAAACCTGGTATTGATGCCGATGAGTAAGCACATCGGTATTTCCAGGCGCATTGAGAGTGATCGCGAACGTCGCCGACTGCGCGATATCTTCCTCAAAAAGATTCAGCCCAAAGATGTGGGTTTCATCATCCGCACGGTGGCGGCCGGGAAGTCGTTGCGGGATCTCAAAGCCGACGCCGACTATCTCATCAAACTTTGGAACCGAATCAAACGTGTGGGCACCAAGGCGAAAGCACCTGCCGCTGTACACGAAGATCTGCAACTCTCGCTTCGCGCAGTACGCGATTTTCTTACAGACGACGTTGATTCCTTTGTCATCGACAACGCCAAAGCTTACGAGGAAGTGGTCGATTTCATCGGCCAGTTCATGCCGCGTCTTAAGAACCGGGTGAAGCTTTTCAAAGGCCCTTCCCAGTTGTTTGAACACTACGGCATTGAAGCGGAGATTTCCCGCGCGTTGGGACGAAAGGTCTGGCTGAAGTCGGGCGGGTACCTTCTCATTGATCAGTCCGAGGCACTCACGTCTATCGACGTGAATACGGGTCGGTACGTGGGGTCCAAGAGTTTGGAAGAAACCATTCTCAAGACAAACCTTGAGGCGGTTAAGGAGATCTCCTACCAGCTGCGCATCCGAAATGTGGGCGGTATCATTATCATGGATCTCATCGACATGGAGAATCCAGATAACAAGGAGAAGGTCTTCCGGGCTTTGCATGAGGCTTTAGCTGAGGATAAGGCGAAGACAAACATCTTGAAGATCTCCGATCTGGGGCTCGTGGAGATGACCCGCAAGCGCACGCACGAAGATTTGGTGCGTTCACTGACAGAGGGTTGCGAGTACTGCGAAGGACGTGGTTACCACAAGAGTCGGCAGACCATTGCTTTTGAGATCTTCCGTGAAATCGAAAAAGAAGCTCTTAATGACTGCAAGAACATCGTCGTGTTTGCACACCCCGATGTGGTGGCGGCGCTCACGGGTGACGAACTCACGCATGTTGAGGAGTTAGAGGATCGCTTCGATAAGGGGATCATCATTAAGAACGATCCCAATTTCCACGTCGAGCAATTCGAAGTTTCCGGGAAGAACTAGATCGTTAGGTACGCGGTTACTTTTGGGGAACCGCTTCAAGAGCAACAGTGTACCTGCAAGAAAGCACGTCCCCAAAAGTAACCGCGTACCTATCTATACTAAAGCCGTGGGGTATTTTCCCGTGAAACACGCGTCGCAAAAGCCGCGCCCACTCATCGACGCGGCGGTTTCCATCAGTCCCTGCTCGGATAGGTAACCCAACGAATCGGCTCCAATGTACTCGCGAATGTAATCCGTGCTGTGTGTGGAAGCGATGAGTTCCTTACGCGTGGGTGTGTCGATGCCGTAAAAGCAAGAGTGGGTGATCGGCGGAGACGAGATGCGGATGTGCACCTTGTTCGCGCCCGCATCCCGCAAGTGCTTCACTAGCTTACGGGTGGTAGTGCCACGAACCAAACTGTCGTCGACTACTACGATGTTCTTGCCCTGAATAGCGCTTCGCACCGGGTTCAGTTTTAGCTTCACACCGAAATCACGGATGGATTGTTGGGGTTCAATAAACGTGCGCCCCACGTAATGGCTCCGGATGATTCCCATGTCGAACGGGACTTTTGCACCTTCCGCAAAGCCGATCGCGGCGGGTACGCCGGAGTCAGGTACGGGGATGACTAGCTGTGCGTCGGGAGCGGGCTGCTCAATGGCAAGTTTGCGTCCCAGCTCTTTTCGTACTTCATGGACGTTGTTTCCAAAGATCGTGCTATCCGGTCGAGCAAAGTAAACGTACTCAAAGACGCATTGGGCTTTTTCCTTCGGGGCGAAAGGAAACGAAGACTCTGGGGCGCTGTGATTGCGCAAAGAGATGGTTACCATCTCACCCGGGCGAACTTCACGAAGGGTTTTGGCACCGATCAAGTCAAAGGCCGTATCCTCGCTGGCAAAGACAATACTGCCGTCCAAATCCCCCATCAGTAGCGGCCTAAAGCCTCTGGGATCGCGTACCGCAACCATCTTGTCGGCGTTCATGGCGATGATGGAAAACGCACCCTCGACTTGCTTGAGGGCTTTAATGAGAGCGGCTTCCAAATCTTTTTCGCCCGAGCGGGCCATCAGGTGAATGATGACTTCCGTATCATTGGTGGTTTGAAAGATGGCGCCTTCCGCTTCTAGTTTGCGCGTCCATTTTTCGCTGTCGACGAGATTTCCGTTGTGGGCGAGAGAGACCCAGCCGAGTGAACTCTTCATCATCAGGGGCTGCAAGTTGGCAATGTTGCTCGATCCGGTCGTTGAATAGCGGTTGTGTCCAATGGCGGCGCTGCCCTTGAGTCTTGCCAGCGTTCCGTTGCCGAAAACATCCTGGACCAAACCGCGGCGGCGGTGGGCAAAAACCTGCTCTCCATCGGTAGACACAATCCCTGCGCCTTCCTGTCCGCGGTGCTGCAAAGCATGCAGGCCCAGGTACGTCAGGTTGGAAGCTTCTTTATGATCCGCTACGCCGACGATTGCACACATTAGTTAAAAAATACCTCCCACTTGGAGCTCCAGCGTGCTTTAAGCTCGGCGGTATCGCCTTGCCACAGCAGTGCACTCCCCTGGTGAAACTGAACTTTGCCACTGTCATTCGTATTGCCTAAAACCGTGAACGGAAGCGCGTGTCGGGACGCCAGGTTTTCAATTTCGCCCCGGTTGCCCGGCTCGTAAGCGATCAGGACGCGTGGCAACGCTTCTCCGAACAAAACTTCATCTACGTCCTTACCCGTGGGAATCACAAGTTTGAGTCCCATCGGCTGGACGTTCGCGCGGAAAGCCATCTCAAGCGAAGCGGTCAAAACTCCGCCGTCCGAAACATCGTGGGCCGCATACGTCAGACGCGTCTTTCGCAGATCCTTGCAGAACTTAATGGCCCGGGTAACGATGTTGAGGTCCGTATCTACCGGCTGCCCACAGTCGCGCTTGAACCAGCGGCTGGCCAGAACGCTTCCACCCAAGGCGGCCTCAAGCGATCCCACCAGCGCCAGCTCCAGCTCCGTGCTATAAAAGCGGCTAAAAGGTAACGGCAAGGAATCTTCAATGAGACCGACCATGCCGATCATGGGTGTGGGATAAATCGCTTTACCGTCGGTATCGTTGTAAAGACTCACGTTTCCGGAAACCACCGGTGTGTGCAAGGCGGTGCAAGCCTCAGCGATGCCTTCAACCCCTTCTACGAGCTGCCACATGACTTCCGGATTCTCCGGATTTCCAAAGTTTAAGCAGTCGGTGATCCCGATGGGTTCGGCGCCGCGGACCGCCAGATTCATCGCCGCTTCGGCAACCGCCCGGCGTCCCCCTTCTCGAGGGGCGAGCTTACAAAGACGCGGGTTGCAGTCCACCGTGAAAGCCAGACGTACGGGCTTGGACTCAATCTCTCGCACGCGCAGGACGGCAGCGTCATCGAAGGTTTCACCTTGGGTGCGGTTGCCGACCATCGAGTCGTACTGCTCCGCTAAAGGACGGGCATCCGCAAAATTCAGATCGAGCAAAACGGCCTGGATTTTGGATTCCAGCGGCGCGATGTGCAGCTTATTGCGATCCATGAACCAAGCTTGTTTCAAATCGGCAGGTGGGCTGTACGGGCGATCCGCCATCGGAGGATCCGCTACCAGTTCCACCGGAAGATCTACCACTTGTTCCCCGTGTAGGGTCATGCGCACGCGTTTGCCGTCGGTGATAGTCCCTACCGCAACGGCGTGGAGATCCCACTTTTCAAATACGCCAATGAGCGCGTCCACGAGATCCGGCGAGGTCACGATGAGCATGCGCTCCTGCGATTCGGACAGCAGCAATTCGTAAGCGCTGAGATTTTTTTCCCGGACCGGAATCTTATCGAGCACCATTTCCAGGCCTGTGCCGGCGCGATCGGCCATCTCAAAACTCGAACTCGTGATGCCGGCGGCACCCATATCCTGAATCGAGAGAACCAAACCCGCGTTCATCGCTTCCAATGTTGCTTCCAGCAGTAGCTTTTCCGTGAAGGGATCGCCGACTTGCACGGTGGGACGCTCAAGCTCTTTTTCCGTGGAAAACTCTTGAGAGGCCATGGTGGCGCCGTGGACCCCATCACGCCCTGTCTTGGCACCCGCGTAAACCAGCACGTTGCCTATACCCGAGGCAGAGGCCCTAAAGATCTTCTCGTGCTTCACGATGCCGGCGGTAAAAGCGTTAACGAGCGGGTTCCCGTTGTAGCACGGGTGGAAAAAGGTCTGGCCAGCAACCGTTGGCACTCCCACGCAGTTGCCGTAATCACCGATCCCTTTGACGACGCCTTTGACGATCGCCGGGGTGCGCGGTTGGGTCTCATCGCCAAAACAAAGGCTATTCATGGAAGCGATGGGCCGAGCACCCATCGTAAAGACGTCTCGCAGGATGCCGCCAACGCCAGTTGCGGCGCCTTGATACGGCTCGATGAAAGACGGGTGATTATGGCTTTCCATTTTGAAGGCGACGCCCCACCCTTCACCGATATCCAGAATGCCAGCGTTTTCGCCGGGACCTTGTAAAACACGCTTGCCTGTCGTTGGGAACTTTCGAAGGTGCGGTTTGGAAGACTTGTAGCTGCAGTGTTCGCTGTACATGGCTGAGAAAATTCCCAGCTCTGCGTAGTTCGGGCGGCGCTCCAGCTTGTTGCAGATGAAGTTATATTCGTCCGCGCTGATTCCGAGTTGCTTGGCAAGTTCGGGACTAGAAATGGTCGTGTCTTTGATCATTTTTGTTCCGCACTCCAGTTCAGAAATGACTGCCAAATTCCCATTCCGTGACGGGTCCTCAGATCGCTGGCACGTTCGGGGTGAGGCATCAGGCCGAAAACGTTTTTGGCCTCGTTGCAGACGCCCGCAATATCAAAAAGACTGCCGTTGGGGTTGGCCGCGTAGGAAAGAACAATTTGTCCCTTCTCTTTCATGGCGGAGTAAACCGACTCCTCGACGATATACCTTCCCTCGCTATGAGCGATGGGAAGCACCAGCTCGTCGCCTTCCTTCAGCTGGTTCGTCCAAGGGTTGTCCGTCGATGCCACGCGCAGGCTGACGTCCCGACAGATAAAATTTGTGCCCAGGTTTCTTACGAGGGCGCCTGGCAACAAACCGGACTCGCACAAGACTTGAAAGCCGTTACAGATTCCCAAGGTGAGCCCGCCGTTCGCTGCAAACTCTTTTACGCTTCCCATGATGGGGGAGTGTGAGGCGACGGCCCCGCAACGAAGGTAATCTCCGTAGGAGAAACCGCCCGGAACCACGACGAGTTGGTACTCCCCGAGATCTTTGGCGTCTTTGTGCCAGAGTCGGTCTACTTCCAGTTCCAATGTTTGCTGCAACGTAAAAACTGTGTCGTCATCGCAGTTGGAGCCGGGAAAGGTGATAACTGCCGCTTTCATTCGCCTTACTTGCCCTCGATTTGTAAGGTGTAGGATTCGATGACGGGATTGGCGAGCAACTTTTCGCACATGTTTTCCACGTCTTTTTTGGCATCGGCCGCAGACTGTCCGTCCGTATCCAATTCCAGTTGCACCACCTTACCGATGCGAACGTCTTTTACTCGGCGGAATCCGAGGCGTTGCAACGATTGGCAGATGGTATTTCCTTGGGGATCGAACACCGAATCTTTATAAAAGATTTCGACCAGTGCTTTCACCGTAGCTCCTTGGTTTTAGTTTCCTTCAAAGTGTCTTTTTAGGCGTTGGTAAACTTCTTGGTAGCTTTCTTCCACGCGTCCTAGATCATGACGAAAACGATCTTTGTCCAGAGGCTCGCCGCTTTCTTTGTCCCAAAGGCGACAACCATCTCCGGTGAACTCGTCTGCAAGAAGTATTCTACCGTCGGTGTCGGTTCCGAACTCAAGCTTGAAGTCCACAAGTGTGAGACCGACCTGATCAAAAACTTCGCTGAGCAACTTGTTTACGAGCAGTGCCTTGGTTTCCATCTCTTTGAGCTGCTCCGGTGTTGCCCACTTAAAATAAAAAATATGCCGCTCGGAAATGAGCGGATCGCCGAGCTCATCGCTCTTAAGAAAAAACTCCACAAACGGCGGTTCAAAACGGTGCTTCTTCTCGATCCCTAATCGTTTGCAAATACTGCCTGCCGCCTGGTTACGCACCACTACCTCGACGGGGATGATCTTCACGCGCTTGATGAGCATCTCGCGTTCCGCCGTCTTTTCGACGAAATGCGTGGGGATGCCATGTTTCTCCAGGTACTGAAATACCCAAGCGGAGATGGAATTGTTGATGGGCCCTTTCCCGAGGATCTGGCCCTTTTTCAATCCATTGAATCCGGTCGCGTCGTCTTTGAAATGCTGTACGATGAAGTCAGTGCGATCGGTGGAATAGAGAATCTTCGCTTTGCCCTCGGATAGCGGGGCCCTGCGTTCAGCACTCATTTTTTAGAACCTTTTCATAGAGATAGTCGAGATGACCAAAATAACTTTGCGGTTCGAATAACACATCTAGGCTGTCGGGGGAAAGGGCTTTCGCGACGCGCGCATCGGATTTTAGAAGCCCCAGGAAGGGCGTCTCGTTATCGAGTGCTTTGAGTGCATTTTGTTGAACAATTTCGTAGGCTTCATCGCGACTGCATCCGGCCTCAACCAGCGCCAGCAAGACCTTTTGGGAGTAGATGACCCCATGCAGGCGATCGAGATTGCGCTGCATTTGCTTGGGAAAGACCTCCAGCCCACCGAGCAGTTTTTGAAGCCTTCCCAGCATATAGTCCGCAAGAATATTGGCGTCCGGGGCGATAACCCGCTCGACGGACGAGTGGCTGATGTCGCGCTCGTGCCAGAGGGCACAGTCCTCAAGCGCCGGGATCACCATGCTTCGCAAGAGACGGGCGAGTCCCGTCAGGTTCTCCCCGCTAATGGGGTTGCGTTTGTGCGGCATCGCCGAAGAACCTTTTTGGCCCGGGGTAAAACCCTCTCGGACTTCGCTGAGTTCGGTCCGTTGCAGGTGGCGAAGCTCGACGGCGATGGCTTCCACCACCGAGGCGAAAAGCGCCAAGGCGGAAAAATAGGAGGCGACTCGGTCTCTTGCAATCACCTGAGTAGAGAGCGTGTCGGGCTTCAAGCCGAGCTTGTCGCAAACAAATTTCTCCACTTCGGGGGGCGTGTGCGCGTAGTTTCCGACCGCGCCTGAAAGCTTGCCGACGGCCACTTCAGAGCGGGCCGCCTCAAGGCGCTTTTTTGCCCGCCGGATCATGTCGTGCCAGAGCAACCACTTCATGCCCATGGTGATGGGTTCGGCGTGGATGCCGTGGGTACGGCCCATCATCGGGATGTCCTTGTCCCGAACCGCGTTTTTCTCGGTGATTTCCAGCAAGGCGTCGAACTCCGTTAGGAGCAGATCGGCCGACTTAGTGAGCCGGTAGGCGAGTGCGGTATCCAGGATGTCGCTGCTGGTGAGTCCGTAATGGACGTAACGGCCGGCTTCCCCGACGTGGCTTTGGACATTGGAAACAAAGGCGGCGACATCGTGCTTGGTTTTTTCTTCGAGGGCCAGGATCTCATCGATGTCGAAATTGGCCTTGGCCTTAATCTCTTTGAGTGCCGATTCAGGAATTTTCCCCAGCCGCTGCCAACCCTCACAGGCAAGGACTTCCACATCCAACCAGGTCCGGTACTTGGCCTCCTCCGACCACAGATGGGTCATTTTGGGGCGGCTATATCTAGGGATCACTTCGTTTCTATTCCTTCTCCGGCTCTTTTGCCCGGTTTTCGGGGATCGTTGAAAAAAACTTCGCCCTCAGCGTTGCGATCGTATCGAGATGAGTGCGTCTGGCCTCAGTTTTCGCATGATCGAGCGCCACCGGAAACTGGGCCGCTGTGCTGTAGCGGAAGAGGCCCTTGTCGGTATCCACATACCACCAACCCAAAATTCTTTGAAGCTTCATTTCAATCAGAGGTGCCTTCTTTTCTCCGGTTGTCGTGACGTCATAGATTTCCGGAGCATCGA
Source organism: Bdellovibrionota bacterium (assembly GCA_041391485.1). GTDB lineage: Bacteria > Bdellovibrionota > FAC87 > UBA2466 > JACKAF01 > JACKAF01. The sequence continues at coordinate 11,637 of JAWKNY010000021.1, forward strand.
ACTTAGGCCCCTTTTCAGCCTGCTCAAAGACTAGATCGAAATACTTAGTGGCCTCGGTCTCCTTCGAGGTGACGAGGTTCTTGATGTAGTAGGAAAACGCCACATAGCCTGCGTTCATGATATTTGCTCGAACCGCCATGAAACCGTGGAACTCGCCATCCTTTGCTGTTCCGAACTTCTTCAAAGGTTCTTTTGTTTTGTCGTCGTAGGGAAGAAACTCCAAGATGGCACGGAAACCGCCGTTTCGATTGAGGTATTTCTGAGGACTGCGTAGAAACTCTGTCGCGTTGTTGTAGCCGGCTTCAATGGCCTTTTCGGTGATGCTCTCCAGCGTACAAAAGCCATGAGACTCATACCAAATCTCAGGAACCAGGCCCTCGTCTACTTTGCGAACGCGGACGTCTGGGGTAAGGCAGTCGCCACAATGGGTATCTCCCAACTGCATTACCTGGAAGTACTTTTCTCTGGCGAAGTCGGCAGCCTCAGTTGCCGCCTTTATTTCCTTTTTGTCGGCCTTTTCCTTTATAAGCTTTGCGAGTTTGGCGTCTGCCGATAAGTATTTGTCTTCCCAATCCTTGTATTTCTTGCGGCATTCCTCGTCTTCGCGACGCTTTTTGAACTCGGGAAGCACCGGTACGAGTACAGGCTTCCGGTCTACGATCACCTCATACTCCAGAGGGTGCTTTTTCCAGAATTCAAGATCCGGACGAGCGTCTCCACCGTAAACCGGCAAGGTCGCCAAACAGACAAGAAGCGTTAAAATAAAACCCATGGAACCACCTACTCTATTCTTTTGCACAAAAAGCCCAGCTAGTTGATAGCCGTAGGTTTCTGAGTTTTCAAGCGGATCTCGTTTCTTCATTATCCTGGCCCCGTTAGCGAAGTGGTTTTTAAGGCACCCACTTGTCTAGTTGTATTGTCCGCGTGCTCTTCGGAATCCGAATCTGCTTGGGCGGTGTTTGGACTGCCAGCAGGAGATGGCGCGCGGCGTCTAGGAAAGCAGTCATTTCGCCTGACTCTTCCCATTCGGCAAGTACTTTGCTGAGTCGGTGCATGCGATCGTTGTCCAAATGCGACAGGACGTTGAGAGCCTGGCGCACGGAACCGTCTTGAATCAAAGCCAGCAGATTTTCGACGAGGGCTAGTGCCTTCTTGCGATCCAGGTGTTTGGATAGAAACTTGTGCAGGACTACGTGATCCTCCCGCTGAACGAGCTGGGTGATCCACCGCCGTTCGGGCGAATTGAGATCCTCCAGGTCCGGAAGAATTCCGGGCCCCGATTTAAGCAACTTGTCGATCCCCGCGCGCAAGCTTGAGGGTTTCTCATGCACCCACCGCTTCAGGCTGTCGAGCCAGAGTTTGAGGCCGGACTCTTTGCCGGAAACACCGAGCAGACGTTCCATCGCTTCCAAAATGGTTTCGCTTTCGGAGCGCACCCAAGCGTGCTCGCGCTCGTATTTGAGCTGGGAGACTTTGTCGAGCCAACGGAAGATGACGTCGGATTCCAGTACCCAGCCCGCAATGCCCGGGTACTCCAGATAGTTTTCGCCCTCTTTTTCAGTAACGCCGGCAAATCGCGCGCGCGAAACCAAAGCGAGTAGTTCCGTAAAGGCCTGCGCCTCACCGGCTTTTACAAAGCCGTTGCGCGTGTAGTGCAGGAGCGCGTGGTAGAACTCAAAGGGACTCGGTAGCCCACGCGTCGGTGCGGCGTCAAAGTAGTAGATGGGCTGGATGGAACCAACAATGCCCTCCACCTTCTTGAGCACCTCCGGATTTTTTTCAAAGAACGGCTGCAAAAATCCCTCGAGTCCGCCTTCCCCCTGCCAGGGCACGGCACCCAGGTTGAGATCGTCAAACACCAAACCCTTCATGCGCCGTAAAAAGTAAAGCGATTGGCTCGCGATAAACCCGTTCAGGCTATCCATGATGTTGTTGCTATCAAAGGTGCTTAGGATTCCTTTTTCGGGACGAGCCACAAAAACAGCAAGCGAGGTGAGAAAGGCTTTGGTATCGGCGTAGTTAAGCTGCTTGTCGCTTTCTTGAACGGCGGATTCCAAGGCTGCCGCCATATTTGAACCTTCCGACGAAAAGTTGTAGCGGTACTCTTCGAGTTTTTCGCTCAATCGCCGTTCCATTTGTTCCAAGGTGTCCGGGAAAAAACTGCGCAACTTCATGGCGTCGTGGTGCGGGAAGGTGGCAACACGCTTCCCCTCTACGTCTTTCCATTCGACAAAGGAAAGCTCCAACCTGGTTTCTTTCAGAGGGAGTTCCCAAAGGGCGCTATCGGAGAACTCTTCCGCCTCCAGCAGCTTCTCAATCGCATCCTTGTTAGCGGCGATGGCCTTCTCCAGCCAAAGGCTGAGCGCGTAGGCGTTGAGCTCCGTCGCTAAATTGGAAAGAAAGGGGCTTACTGCGGTTTCACTCGACTGGTGGTAACCGCGGATGGTGGCGATCCCACGGTAAACCTGCTTAAATATCTCTTTCTGTGCGGCTTCATCCAGCTTTACGGCTTTGCTCCAGAATTCTTTGCCGGAGAGCTTTTTCGAGATGCCTCGTTGCACGCTGAAGGTGACGATCGGCTTTGCGAACTGGCTCAGCACGTGCATCAGCATGGGGTCTCGATCCAGTTCTTTTTCTATGGTGGCAAAAAAGCCACCAGTGCTTCCATTCGCCTGCTCGGCGAAGTAGAGCAGGAGATCGAGCTTGTTGTTTCTTACCGGGTGCATCTTATCGGGCACCGTCGACAACATCTTGCGCATCCCGTACGCGAAGCCCTCAAAAGGAGCGGGAGATTTATACTCGCTCCGTAGGTAGCGTGTAGAAAGTAGCAGCGCTTCGCCGAAGGAACCTTCATCGAGCGCTTGGGCGACTCTTACGCTGTCTGCGACGAACGCGTCGGAATCCAAAAATCGCTCCAGATCGGGGAGCAAGGCGTCTGCGGTCGGGAGGGGTAAAGTTTCCCAGTCCCCTTTTTCTCGGGGACCGGCAAGCGATCGAGCCGCTCCAGGAGTGCGGCCAGCTCGGGATCGAGGAGTAAGATTGCCCGGCTCGTCAGGCGATCAAAGTCATCGTCTGACCAAAAAGCTGCGGCGAGTTCGACGAGTGGGGCGAAGTCCGTCTCTTTCTTCCAGGCTTCGGTATCTCTCTTCCAGGCGCTAAAGCCTCGATTGTGCGTACGGCGGGAAACGATTTCCACCAGCCCGCCGGTATCCTGGGCCGACTGGTACAAATAACGGTTGAGCAGTTCGCTGACTTCGTCCAGTTCGCGCGTGGAAGGGCTTTCAAACAAAGAGGCCAGGCCGTCAAAACGGTGGTCCTCGTTCATCACCGAAAAAAGGGCTTTTACGTCCCCCGCTTCGAGGCGATCCCCCAGGATGAGCGCTTCAGCGCGCGTTTGGGGTTGGCGCGGGAGCGATGGAATCTCCGGGGTTCGGGTACAAGCCGTCAGGAAGAAAAGGGAAAACGGTAAACAATATGCAACAAGCGCTTTCACGGCGGCATTGTAGGGGCCACCGGGGCGGAGGGTCAAGCTTAAGCGCTATTCCATCATGTTGGAGCGAAGCTGTTTGGCGAGGCGGGCACCTTCGTTGTACCCAGCCTGAATGGCGGCTCTTTTGGCACCAAAGTCTGTCGGGGGCTTTCTCAGGTAAACGCTGGCCGTATAATGGGCTTCACCAAACTCTCGTTGGAGATCCGCTTTGAATTTCGTCAGAAAGATCTGCCTGAAGACGTTTTCGCTGGTGTCCTTCGCGCCGCCTCCACGAAATTGAGGTAGTCGTCGTACATGTTGACGGCCACGATGATGTCCGCGCCCTGTTTTTTGGCGACGTCCACGTCCAATCCATTCAGAGAGAAACCCACTGGTTCGCACTCTTTTCAGGAAAGGGGCGAAAAATCCCAGGCAACGAAATGGCTTTCATGAGAGGCGCGCTCCAAGAGCCGGAGTGGTAGACGTCTGTTTTGCCACTCTCCAGATTGGAAGCCGTCAGGTAGAGCGGAACGCGCGACTGGGCAAGATCATTGATCCGGAAACTCTTCTCGATTCGAGAAGCGATTCTAGAGTGATCCGAGAAACCTTTTTTGAAATCAAACAAACCGTCGCTGTAAAAATCACTTTCTTTCAAGCGCATCGCAAACCATTCGAGATCGTGGATGCTTTTCATGAGCCCGTAGCCGGCGGCGAAGATACTCGGCCACCCAGTCGATATGATGTAGGAAACCTCGATGCCTTCCTCTTTGAGCTTCTTGAGCAGCCCGACAGTAGCAAAGCTAGCCACGCCAGCGCCGCCAACGACAAGTCCTACCGATTTGCGTTGCTTCGCCGTTTCTGCCTGTGCGGACGGTTCACCGGGCCGCTGCCGAGTGGGCTTTCCAGCACAGCCCCACAACACAAGCGCGAAGAGTGTTAGGAAGAGCGTCGATAAATCAAATTTCTTTTTAGCGTTCATAATGTATCAGTAGCTCCACATTCCCGCTTTTCTTTCCCGGTACGGGAGATTTTTGAGGTCCGTTTTTCAACTTCAAACCTAAATTCAACATGAAGGCGTTCAATTCCGCAACCTTTGCCTCGATGGCGCTTTCGTCCTTCACGAGGCCCCCCTTTTTTACGAACTCGCGTCCTACTTCAAATTGCGGTTTGAAGAGTACGACGAGATCTTTTAGGCCGGGCACCGCATGGCACACAGGCTCCACAAGGCGCGTCAGGGAGATGAACGACGTATCCATGCACACAAAATCGATTTCGCCTGCTTCAGGGTCTTTTTCCAAAAGCGCTGTGGGCGTCAGGTAGCGAGCGTTAAAGCGTTCGATCACCACCACCCTTGGGTCCTTGCGCAGCTTGTAATCCAGCTGGCCGTACCCGACATCCAAGGCGACAACCCGCTTGGCGCCGCGCTGGAGCAAACAGTCGGTGAAACCTCCGGTGGAGGCACCCACATCGAGACAGGCCCGTTCGCTCACCGCAATCCCAAACCCATCCAGTGCGGCCTCGAGCTTTTCGCCCGCCCGGCTGACAAAGCGGGGCAAGCGATCTCGGATCTCAACTTCTAGGTCCTCTCTGACTTTTTGGCCGGGTTTTTCCAGCCTCTGGCTGCCTGACCACACGGATCCGGACAGAATGAGGGCTTGTGCCTGTTCTCGGGAGGGCAAAGCACAACGCTGCTGAAGCAAAATATCTAATCTTATTAGAGCCATAGGGGAATAACGCTGCGCAACAAGTGCCCTAGAATAACACAGGGCGGTAGGCTAAAGCAAACCGGCTTGGGAGCGACAGCCATTTCCGATGCGATTGTGCTATGGTGTCCCCGGATGGTGGACGCAAGCTCAAAAACCAAAGAAGCCCGGTCACGCAATGGGCTCAACCCCTGGGTGATGTTGCTCATCACGGCTCCGATTCCCCTGCTGCTTTTTGTGCTCTTTGTCTACAAGTGGTACCAGCAAAGCGGTGACTTCGAGCGGATCAAGGGCAAGTTTGTCCAACGGCAAAACAAAGTTCTGGCCTATGAAGCCATCAGCATCTCGCGCCGGATCAACTCGCTCTTGGAGCAGTCGGTGCGCGATGTCCAAGCGCTGGCACTCGTGCCGCCGACGCCGAAGAATTACCTGAAATTTTATCTTTCTCACACGGCCAAGATCACCGAGTACGATCAATCCGAAGATCGGGTGCGTACCCGCCCTTACCCTATCTACAATGAAATGAGCTTTCTCAATTCCAAGGGTGAGGAAGTGCTGCGACTTGCCTCCGGAAAAATCACACAAAAAGCCCGAAACGTTTCGAGTTGCAAAACCATCGATCTCTGCGATCGCAAGCTTTGGGAGCAGTCTCTGAAATTACCCGTCGGCGAAGTCCTGGTCGGGGATTTGATGCGTTACTACTCGGCGAACGGTGAACCCGAGATTGAGGACGGGGCGACTCTTCAGTTAGCTTACCGAACGGAGAGCGGGGTTCAGATACTGGGAATCGATTACCGTTCGATGAAAGAGATTTTGTACCTGCCGCAGTTTCCTTACCAGCCAAAGACGAACTTGTATCAGGCCTATCTCGACGGAAACTATATTTACTATGTCGATGAGAACGCACAGTTCATCGCGCACCCAAAGTACTGGCACGTCACGGGCATCGACAAGAATACCGGTGAAAGAGTGCAGCCGGTTGCGGAGGACGGCGACTTGGGTAAGCGGCCACTTTCAGTGGCAGCGTACCGTGGGGACAAATTGAAAGATTATTTTAATCGTCTCTTGAACGTCTCGTTTGCTCAGCGATCCGTCGACATCTTTGAAGCGCCCAACCTGACCGGTACCATCCGTGTGCTTTCGGTTTCCCCTATCCTTTTCGACAAGGGGCAGTTCAAGAAGACCGGGGTTTTTGGTCATGTTCTGACCGGCTGTAACGTGGATTTCTTCACAGAACCCAAAGAAAGGTACCTGCCGTACTATTAGTTTAGGACTCCAACGCTTGTTAGTTGGTTTCGACTTCGAGTTCGCCTTCGCGAGATCGGTGAAAAAGGGTTTCAACGGCGGACATTTCGTCCAGACTTTGTAGTCGAGCGAGGGCTTGTCGGGCAATTCCCGCTCCGTCAATTCCGTAACGTTCCCGTTGTTCGGCTTGTGTGGCGTGTTCCACCGGCGAGTCGGGCATTCCGAGCACTAAGGTGGGAGTCCGCAGCTGTTTTTGCGACATGAACTCCAGTACCGCGGATCCAAATCCGCCGACGACCGTATTCTCTTCAATGGTGACAACGAGGCGGGAGGCCGGAATCCAATCGCTCAAAAGCTTCTCGTCCAGCGGTTTCACAAAACGGGCGTTGATTACCGCAACGCTGTAGCCCTCTTCTTTCAAACGATCCGCGGCTTCAAGTGCCGATTGGACCGAGTAGCCAATCGCAACAAGGGTAACGTCCACCGCGTCGCCGGTCGCCTGAATTAGCTCACCCTCACCAATCTTCAACGGGCGAATCTCCGCTTCCTGGGGAACGCCCACCACCGGCCCACGCGGGTAACGAATGGCGGTGGGAGCTTTGTCATAGCGAATGGCCGTCAATAGCATGCGGCGCAGTTCGTTTTCATCCTTGGGTGCCATCACCACGAAGTTTGGTACGGATCGGAGATAAGAAAGATCGTAGGCGCCTTGGTGTGTGGCGCCATCGGCACCCACCATTCCGGCGCGGTCCAAACAAAAAATCACGGGCAGATTCTGAATGCCGACATCATGGATGACCTGATCGAAAGCTCGTTGCAGGAACGTCGAGTAAATTGCGGTGACCGGACGCATGCCCTCAGTGGCTAGCCCGGCGGCGAAAAGCACGGCGTGCGCTTCGGCGATACCCACATCATAACAACGATCCGGAAATTCCTTTTGGAATTTCACGAGTCCGGTGCCACTCGGCATCGCGGCGGTAATTCCCAAGATGCGTTCATCCTCTCTCGCCAATTCAATCAGCGTGTCGGCAAAAACATCTTGATAGTTGTCGACCTTCTTGGGTTTAGACTGAATCCCGTCGCAGATCTTAAACGCACCCACACCGTGGTACTTTACCGGATTGTCTTCAGCGAGCTTGTAACCGCGTCCCTTGGTAGTGAGGGCGTGAACAAGATACGGCCCACCCTCAGGTCCGGCGTTTTTTACAAAATTGAGCGTATCCAGGATTTCAAAAATATCGTGTCCGTTAATGGGTCCAAGGTAACGGAAGCCAAAACATTCAAACAGCATTCCCGGAGTAAAAAAGCTTTTTACGGATCCGCGCACGCGTTTGGCAATTTCTTGTACGGGCAATCCATGTTCGGAAATGGCTGCCAGGATACCTACGAGATCCTTGCGCAGTTTGTTGTAGCCGGGATTGGTTACCGTGCGGTTGATGAACTGGGAGAGCGCCCCGACGTTCGGATCAATGGACATCTCGTTGTCGTTGAATAGAAAAAGCAGATTCTTTGCAGGGATGTGACCGGCGTTGTTCATCGCCTCGTAGACGAGTCCCCCAGTGAGCGAACCGTCGCCCACCACCGCGATGGACATGTGCGGATCTTTCTTGAGTCGCATCGCCTCTGCCATGCCGAGCGCCGAGGAGAGCGCTGTGCTGGCGTGTCCCGCGCCAAAATGATCGTAAGGGCTTTCACTGCGTGCCGTGAAACCAGCCAATCCGTCTTTTTGTCGAATGGTGTGAAACTGATCCCGGCGTCCCGTTAGGATCTTGTGCGGGTAACTTTGGTGACCGACATCCCAAACGATCTTGTCCTGAGGCGTATCGAAAACGTAGTGTAGAGCGACGGTCAGCTCCACGGCCCCCAAGTTGGAAGCAAAATGTCCACCCTGTTGTGAAACCGTATCCAGAATAAAGTTGCGCACTTCCTCTACAACCTGAGGGAGCTGACCGGTGTTCAATTTACGCAGGTCTTCGGGTGAGTTGATCTTTGATAAAAGTTCCACTTTAACTTTTTCTGGTTCGGATAAATTCCGCAATATCTATTAATGTCTGGCCTTTCTTTTCGTCAATGCACGATATGGCAGAGTCAATAAGGCCGTTCAGTCGATCGCGGATTTCCCCCGGTGCTGTTAGTTGCGTGTAATTGGGCTTGGGCTTCTTGCGTGGCCCTCTTGAATAGCGAAAGTTTGCTTCCGAATCCAGAATATCGTCCGAAATCTGGAACGCCAGGCCCAACGCTTTTCCGTAGCGCCTCAGGTTGAGCTTGGTTTCTTCGTCGGTCTCTACCAAGCAAGTGGGAATCATCACCGAAGCCAAAATCAGTGCGCCCGTCTTGTGGATGTGAATGAATTCGAGTTCGGGAAGGCTGTCGATTAGCTCCGCGCCTTTGGTAACATCCAAGAACTGTCCGCCCACCATTCCTCGCACACCCGAGTAGCAAGAGAGGGTGGCGACACAATTCAAAACCTGCTCGGCCGTGAACTCGTTGTCTCGGAGGTCCAACATCGTGGTGAAGGCCTCGGTCAATAGAGCATCGCCGGCAAGAATGGCGACGGCTTCTCCAAATTTCTTGTGATTGGAAGGTTTTCCCCGGCGTGTATCGTCGTCGTCCAACGCCGGAAGGTCATCGTGGATCAAAGAATAAGTGTGAATGTACTCGAGGGCACACGCCGCGGGTAGCACCCGTTTGGCCGGCAGTCCCAAGTACTCGGCCACGGTCACCATCAACATGGGGCGGAGACGTTTCCCGCCGCCCTGGATGCTGTAACGCATCGCCTCGACCATGGGGCGAAGCTGTTTTGAGATCGACTGCTCAAAACGATCAAGACACGAGTCGATGTACTGGCTGATTAGCTGTACACGTTCTTCACTAAAGGCTTCCCAGCCCACCGGCATCTCCAAGTGCGTGGTTTTTGTTGAGTCCCCCCCATGGGATAGAACCGTAATTTAACGAACATACGTGATGACAAAGATCAGTGTCAAACTCTACTGGGCTTCAAAAGGCTCGGTGGCTAGTCCAGTTTCGGGAGTGCCGAGGACTTTCTCGACCCGCTTTTCCACGGCTTCCAAGCGTTCGAGGCACTCGCGCGAAAAAGCGACGCCCTTTTCGAAGGCCTTGAGCTGCTCTTCCAACGGGACATCTCCCTTTTCGAGCACGCCTACCGTTTTTTCCAGGTCGGCCAGGGCTGTTTCAAAGCTACGAGTTTTTGTTGTCTTGGACGCCATCGAGCAACCATAGGAGCGGCAGTACGGGCGGTCAAGCAGAGACGCGGGTGCATCGAAGCCGTCGAAATTGCTTTAATACTTGCCCCAGGCCACTAACTTAGCTACATATTCTAATGATGGGTGCTTTGATGGGGGGTGTCATGCAGCCTGTTTTTAGATCCAATAATCGTAGATTTTTTCTAGTCGCAGTCGTTTTTCTTTCCTTACTTGGGTTTGTGAACTGCACCAAGAAGGGAGAAACCGGGGCCTCGGCTCAGGCCGATCTCGAGGCGCTGCTGCTCGGTGAGTTTGGTACTATGACGGGGCCGGAGAGCACATTCGGGATTTCCACGCACCGTGGGATCATGATGGCCGTGGAAGAGGCCAATGCCGCGGGCGGCATCAAAGGCAAACCCATTAAGGTAATCAGCCTGGATGATCAGGGGCGTTCCGACGAAGCGGTGACGGCTGTCACGAAGCTGGTTACCCAGGAAAACGTTCAGCTCATCTTAGGGGAAGTGGCCAGCTCCCGTTCGATCGCGGCCGCTCCGGTGGCCCAGAAATACAAAGTGCCGATGATCAGCCCCTCCAGCACGAACCCTCGTGTAACCCAGGTAGGCGATTTTATCTTCCGCGTTTGTTTTATTGATCCCTTCCAAGGCAAGGTGATGGCCAAGTTTGCAGCACAGAACTTGAAGATGAAGACGGCTGCCATCCTTCGTGACATCAAGAGCGATTACAGCGTAGGACTTGCAGACTTCTTTGCAGAAGATTTCCAAAAAATGGGCGGAAAAATCATCAGTGATCTTTCCTATTCCTCCGGAGATGCGGATTTCAAGGCACAGCTCACGGCTATCAAGCTGAAAAAACCCGACGTTCTTTTCATTCCGGGCTATTACACGGAAGTCGGCCTCATCGCTCGCCAGGCGCGTGAATTGAATTACGCCGGCGTGTTGATGGGTGGTGACGGATGGGACAGCGCGAAGCTGACCGAAATCGGCGGCAAAGCGGTCGTGGGTGGCTACTTTAGCTCGCACTACTCTCCCAAGAGCGACAAGCCCGTCGTGCAAAACTTTGTTTCGAAGTACAAAGAAAAATACAACGGGGAAGTGCCGAACGGTCTAGCGGCGATGGGCTACGATGCCGCTCGTGTCGCGATCGCAGCGGCACTCAGCTCCCCCACCTTGGCTCCTACCGACTTGCGCGACGCTGTCGCCAAGACGAAGGAATTCGAAGGGGTGACCGGAGTGATCTCGCTCAACGATGAGCGCAACGCGGTAAAGCCCGCGGTTGTGCTCAAGGTGATGGCGAGCAATGACTATGAATACGTAACCACCGTAAACCCCTAAGGTTACGTTGCAAGCGCTTATTCAAAATCTGGTCAATGGTCTGGCTCAAGGGAGCGTCTACGCACTCGTGGCGCTCGGGTACACCATGGTGTACGGAGTCTTGCAGTTCATCAACTTCGCGCACGCCGAAATCTTCATGCTGGGAGCTTTTGGCGGGATCTTTGTCGCCGGCTGGCTAACAAACGGGGAAGGTTCATTTCTTTCGTTGGTGCTAGTCACTTTTGGTTCGATGGCGTTCTGTACAGGGGTGGGGCTTGCCGTCGAGCGCATCGCGTACCGGCCTCTGCGCCACGCGCCCCGGCTGAACGTGCTCATCACGGCCATCGGTGTTTCACTGCTGCTTCAAAACCTCGGCATACTTATTTTTGGTGCAGACCCTCGGGTTTTTCCGGCAGTCATCCCCACCAAAGCCTTGTTTGATTCGCAGAACTTGGTGATCAACAACATTCAGATCCTGGTGATCGGTACCTCTGCGGCGCTGATGCTCGGTTTGCATTGGCTCGTTCGGCACACCAAGCTTGGAATGGCGATGCGGGCGGTGAGCTTTGACATCGAAACGGCGAGCCTGATGGGTATTCCCATTGATCGCGTGATTGCTTTTACCTTCGCCATAGGCTCGGCGCTCGCCGGCTGTGCGGCTGTTCTCTACGGCCTGACGTATCCCAAAGTCGATCCTCTGATGGGTGTCATCATCGGCATCAAGGCGTTTGTTGCTGCCGTGTTTGGGGGAATCGGAAGTTTTGTGGGGGCGGCGGTAGGCGGGATCTTGATGGGATTGGCGGAGACCCTGGTTGTCTACTACGTCTCTTCGAGTTTTAGGGACGCTCTTGCGTTCGGATTGCTGATTGTGATCTTGCTGGTGAAACCCACAGGCCTATTCGGTTCGATGGCAAAAGAGAAGGTATGATGGCGGACACGCACAGTTTGTTTTTCGGCGATGAAGATGGACTGAAAACGCCGTGGCAAATTCTGGGCTTTGCTCTGCTCGTGCTTGTCCTCATGGGTGTTAGCACCCTTGTGGAAAACAACATTAACCCTTACGTTCAACGCATCATCGTCAACTGTGGTATCGGAATTATTCTGGGGCTGAGTCTGAACCTGGTAAACGGTTGCGCCGGCCAGTTTTCCTTGGGCCACGCGGGCTTTATGGCGGTGGGCGCCTATATCAGTGCTTATCTAACGACGGTACTGATGCCGTTCGGCGGATTCTTCCAGACGGAGCTTGGAGTCGGTGTTGCGGTGGTAGCCGGCGGGCTTGCGGCTGCGGTGTCCGGCTATGTGGTTGGCTTGCCGTCTCTGCGTTTACGCGGGGATTACTCTGGCCATCGTTACGTTGGGCTTTGGCGAAATCATTCGCATCGTATTTCTGAATATCAGCGCTGTCGGTGGGCCGCGCGGTCTGCCCGGGATTCCACTGGCTTCGAATTTTTCTGGGTCTACCTGTGGGCGATAATAACCTTTGCGATCATCTACCGGCTCATCCACTCCTCTGCCGGGCGAGCCATCCTCTCCATCCGAGAAGATGAGATCTCGTCTCAGTCCATGGGGGTGAATGTTTCGCACTACAAAGTCGTGGCTTTTGTGGTGAGCGCTTTTTTGCGGGTGTCGCGGGCGGGTTGTTCGCTCACTATCAAGGGTTTATCGATCCGAACACTTTTAACTTCAATCGTTCGGTTGAAGTCGTCATCATGGTCGTGATTGGCGGGATGGGGAGCCTTTCGGGAGCGGTGATCGGTGCCATACTTGTTACGATGTTACCCGAGCTGCTTCGCTTCTTTGCGCAGTACCGGATGGTGATCTTTTCGGGGCTTCTGGTACTCGTCATGTTGTTGCGTCCCATGGGGATTTTCGGGCGGCACGAACTTTGGGAAGCGTCCTGGTTTCCGAACCTCAAAAGGAAGCCGAAACCATGAGCGCAACGGCAGCCAAAGAGGTTCTCAAACTAAATGGTGTCTCCGTCTCCTTTGGCGGGTTGAAGGCAGTTTCGGATTTTGGAATCTGCTTGCACGAGTCTGAACTCTGCGGACTCATTGGTCCCAATGGTGCTGGCAAGACGACGGTCTTCAACTTGATCACTGGGGTTTACCTACCTGATTCCGGGACGATGGATTTAGATGGGAAAAACCTGCGCGGACTTCCGCCACACGAAATTTCCCGAGCAGGCATTGCGCGCACCTTCCAGAATATCCGGCTCTACAAGGAGCTGACGGTACTGGAAAACGTGTTAGTTTCCTATCACATGCGCAAACCCTACGGGTACGTGGATGCGCTACTGCGGACGCGCAACTTCTACGCAAAGGAACACGAGCTCAAGGAGCAAGCCTTGCGGTTGCTCTCTGTCGTGGGGCTTAAGAACAACCCCGAGGATTTAGCAGGTTCGCTTTCCTACGGGGATCAGCGCCGTTTGGAGATCGCGCGCGCTCTGGCAACGAGTCCCAAAGTCTTGCTACTGGATGAGCCTGGGGCGGGTCTGAATTCGGGTGAAAAAGTGGATCTCATGAACGTGGTTTCCAGGATCCGCGATCAATTCAAAGTGACGATTCTTGTGATCGAACACGATATGAAATTCGTCATGGGAATCTGCGAACGGATTATGGTTTTGGATCATGGGGAGCTCATCGCCGAAGGCACTCCCAAAGAGATCCAAAACAACCCAAAGGTGATCGAAGCTTACCTCGGGGTGGCGGATGCTTGATATTCAGAATCTTTCCGTAAATTACGGACCCATCCAAGCGCTTAAGAACATTTCGTTGCGAGTGGACGCCGGAGAGATAGTCGCCTTAATTGGCTGCAATGGTGCCGGTAAGACGACAACTTTGAGGGCTATCTCCGGTCTTTTGCGACCGGCGTCCGGGCATGTTCAGTTCGACGGGAAAGACATTACGCGAGAAAAACCGCATGAAGTGGTCCGGCGCGGGCTCTGCCACGTGCCCGAGCGTCGCGGGATTTTTGCCAACTTGACGGTGCTTGAGAATCTAATCGTAGGGGCCTACACGCGGAAGATAACGCAAAAAGCTTTTGATGAAGTGTACGAGCTTTTCCCAATTTTGAAAGAGCGCACCAAGCAGATCGCCGGAACGCTTTCGGGCGGTGAGCAGCAAATGCTGGCGATTAGCCGCGCCCTTCTCGCGCAACCGCGGCTCATGCTTTTGGACGAACCGTCTCTCGGTCTGGCACCTCAGATTACTCAATCCATCTTCAATACGATTCGAACCATCAATAAGAGCGGCACAACTGTGATGTTGGTCGAGCAGAACGCCAATGCGGCACTTAAGATTGCCGATCGCGCTTATGTGCTGGAAGTCGGTGAAACCGTGCTTTCGGGATCAGGCGCTGAATTGCTCGACAACGACGAGGTTCGTCGGGCTTACCTCGGCGAGTGAGCGGCGAGTTTCCGAATCTTTCAGGACCTCGCTCATCTTTTCCACAAACCAGTACTCGTGGCCGATTTGGGTGACATCTTTTCCATAAATTGCGGCCAAACGAGTGGCTTCGGGGCTGCGGCTTTCGATGGCTTTTACAGCGGCAAGGAATTCATGGGTCTTCATGGGGGCCTCCTAAGTTTGCGGGGACGTGGCACCGTCCTATTCTTAGTATACGAATCCCAAGGGGCCGACCGAACCCATGCGGGTGTCGCGAATTAACATAAATATAACAGTCACTTAAGTGCGCACTCTGGGCTGTTGACTCGGTGCACCATTTTGGGTATTTGTGGTCCCCTTAATGGCTGGGGGACACCATTAACCGGGGGCATTGCAGGAGAGAGTGAATGTTCGTCCAGTCCCCGTTGTTGCTGACCGTTGCCCTACTATTGGCCCTTTCCAATCCCTTGGCCCACGCTGCCAAAAAGAAATCAGAGGATGACGACGCGCTTGAGTGTGCGCTGAGAGTGATCCGCGCCGCCGCCAAGAAAGCGGGTCCGGAGGAGCTGGATCGTTTGCGAAATGAGATCGTGAACGGGACGGAGATCATCCCGAACGATCGCCCGGCTCTGGAGCCGGTGCAGTTAATGGTGATCAAGGCGCTTTCCACGGACGAGGAAAACGGATTCACCGCCGAGGAGCCTCCTCGAGTGTATGGCGAAGATGGGGTTTTTGGACAAGGTGACGGCGCGGGATGAAGTGCGTCGACGAAGCGATGACCAGATTCGTACCATTCTTTTTGGAATGAGTTCGCGCAATGAAGGCCGCGGCTACTACGTGCGCGCTGACTGGAATGAAAGCGATGTGAGGTTCTACGCTACGGCCTTTGCAAAAAAAGAACTGCAGAACACGGAATGGTTCGTCGGAAAGGTACGCGAGATCGCCGATCGAACTCGCCGTCCGCGAAGCGCGGGTGCGACGACGATGCGTCAGTGGTTTGATGTGCTCAAAGAAAAAGGCACAGGTAAACTGGAATCGCCTAAGATTGGCCGCGCTACCGCAGTAGTGATGGCGCACATGCACCCCGAACTTGCTAGCTACGTCACGGATCTCGCCGGGGATGCTGTTTATGGGGACGGACTAGGAACGCCTTCGGATACCAGTCAGGTTTACCGTATCCTGCGCGACCTGCACCGCGACGGCTATGCCGAGCGCAAATACGAGACCGGAAACCGCCGTTCGTGGATGGCCTGCTCGACCGGGTTCATCGGGACCGATACTTCAGCTGACATGGAAAAGTTGCACGGCTGGACAACGATTGAAGGTGAAATGGCTTTGGCGCAGTGGTTTCGATTCCACTACGCCGTTCTCGAGGCTAAGGCGCCTCGGAACTAGAAGGAACGTCGGCTACTTCCGCCCAGAAAGCCAAGCGAACCCAAGTCCGCGGTATCTAGGAGTGGGCTGATGCGCCCGCCGCCAGTTTCAGTGACCTCAAATCGGTTCATGACGAATCTGACGAAGGAAGAATCGTAGCCCGTTTCATCGGCAACCTTCTGTGCCACCGCGGCTGATAGTTCCTGCATCGCTCCTTTTCGGATGTCCTTTTGTGGGAAAGTAGCTTTGGGATCCACATACTCCCAGAGCGCGTAGCGCATTCCAGTATTGTCGCGCACGTAGCTGTCATCTCGACGAAGCGACTGAACGTGTTTTTGAGCCCACTCGTAGTCCGGATTTTCACGAACGGCTTTTTCGAATGCCGGCCTTCCCATCTGCCAGGCGTCCGCCCTGAGGGCGGCGGTCATCAGACTGGAGGTTCGCGCAAGGACTTTGGCCGTGGCGTCCGCCAATTCTTCCTTGTTTTCAAATTTTTGCGGATGGCTCGTATAGTTGCGGTACTGCTTAGCAAGTTCGTCGAGAAGTACCGGGCTTTTTGCAGGATCTAGTTTTCCGTTCTTGATGGCTTTAGCGTGTTCCGTGTCCACCCACGCCACCAGCTCAGCCGGATCCTTCGGAGGCTGATTTTTTTCATTCACCACTCCAGCCCGGCGCAAGTCCGTCAAGCGGCGTTCCACGTCGCGCTCCACCGTTTGTTTGAAACGATCGGAGGCGTAATTGGACGCCAGCCACTCCGTTATCTCGGCATCTGTCATATCTTTCGGAACATCTGAAACATCACGAATGATCCCGCGCTCAACAAGATGAATGAGCATCTTATTGATGTAGTAATCCCCCGCCCCTATTGAGTAAGGGTGAGAATCTCGGAAGCGGGACTGGATAGTAGTCAGGAGCGCTGCTTGCGCTTTTTTAATTTCGGCAGGCGTCTTTGCCAAACTCATCGGGCGAGCGGAACCAGAGGAATCGGGAGTGCCTGATTCCGCAATAGTTCTGTGGGTTACACCACACGCGCGTTCCTCTCTCTCTCCAGCGATAACGGTTGCCGCAAAGAGGACAATCGTCCCAATCAGAAGAGGTACGGCCTTTTTGGTAGAAATCCTCATTGAAATACACCTCGTGACCCCCATCTTGGGTGCAATAGATGTTCCAGCCTGGCAGGCTCAAATTTTCTCCGTATTCTCGCGCAATACAGACAAGCTTTTTACAGGCGAAAGTCATCGGACGCGCACCGCTGGAATGCGTCAGGATTGGTACCGAAGTAGGGCCTCCCGGTAGCGGCGTCGCACGTTTGCTGAGAGTTCATAGCAGGCGAGGACCAGGCAGACCGCGGCAGGTAAGTGATAGAAGATCATTCTGTCCGCGTGGCCAAAGGCGCGCTTTTCTATAATTCCGATAAGAATTAGCACGAACCAAAAGGCGAGGAACACCCACCCTCTTATCGCAGGCGTTTTTTTTGCGACCATAGAATGACTCCAAATAAAAAAAGGAGAACGAGCCCGGCGGTGAGCCCAAACTCGGTCCCAAATGACAGGTCCTCCTGCTTAAACACTGAAATCTTTTTCTGTTCATTGCCCGCCTGCACTTCGTAGGTCCCGGCCAGATCGATGGTGAACTGGGCCACCCGCGTGCCGTTCTGGTCCACAACGGGTACGGTGAAGGGCGCAATGGACTGGTGGGAGACCGGCGACACGGTGATGCGGGTTAGTGACGAATCTTTCGCCAGATGCACTGTAATGAGTGTGCCCTGCCGAATATCCCCCGGCTCAATCTGCGTTATGTTGTTTGTTCTGGCCACGTTCCATTTTCTTCAGAAAAAAAATAACAGCACCTATTCCGAGGACCATCGCGATTTCCAGGACGTGAATCCAAGCGTCAAAACTCATTCGCCCTCCGCACGCCGATCGGTGATCGGGTCCAAATCCAGTTTTCCTTCGTTTCCCCTAGCAACGCACTGAGACCGGCACCGGGTAAAGAGTCGCTATAGACGATGGCCGCTTCCGCGGTTTCCAGCTCTTTTGTTAGCCGTTGTCGAGGTTTGAGTACCACGTTCCAACTAGCGGACTGTTTCCCATTTCTGTAGGCCAGGTAGTGAAGATTAAGAGCCTGATCCGTCCTGTTGGAAACGCTCAACGTCTGGCCCAAGCGCGAGATAGCCGGATAAAATCCGCAGTCTCGAATTTCTATGGCGTAGGAAGGGGCGTGAGAGTTGAAAAACTTCTGAGACTCTTCGTCCCAGTGGACTTCATTGGCACCACAAACGATGAACGCTCGCCTTTTCTCCTGGAGATCGGCAGGTTTTGGTATTTCCTGCTGGGCGGCGGACTTGGTACCCCAGTAGTGGCTTTCCTGGGGAATGAGAAACAAAGCCAGCAACGCGGTCCCGGCCCACGCGTACCCCAATCGGCGATCGATATCCTTCACGGTCATGAGGAGTCCGCAGCAAAATGAAATGGGCACTGAAGACAGCAATCGGCTGAAAGCGAGCCAACCGACGAGTCGGCCCAAAAAAACCTCGTATATCTCAAAAATCCCGTAGAGGATTCCGATGCCGGCCAGAAAGGAACCAAAAGGCCCCAGCTTCCGGGTCTTTTTAAGCACAATAAAAAGCACCAGTGAATGCAAGAACCAGATATCAACGTGTGAGTAGGGGTTTGAATGCAGCGGGGTCAGTTTCAAAAAGAGCGGGATAATCAGCTTATGGAGCTGGGCATAAGCGGTGCAGAAACCGAGCAAAGTGATTAGTAGGTTTTGACGGCGGAGTCGGCGCTCCTCGGCTGAGTATTGGCGAGGCTTGGGTTCGGGGAGATCACGTTCCGCCATCTAACGGCTCATCCATTCCTGCAGACTGGGCCATGCGTACTTGATTAGATAAAAAAGCATAAAGGCAAAAAAGACTGTCCAAGCGAGGCGTAGTACGCGCGGCACCTTATTGCCCACATAGTAGAGGTGATCCGCCTCTTGAGATTCTGTAGTTTGTTGCTCGTCCGTCGCCATCATTACTCCCTTGTGTCCGCCTCAATCGCCATGGACGCGGACTCCTCATCTTTGCCATAGCGCCCTGTCACCCAGCCCCAAATGATGAGCGAAATGGAGGCCACTACCAGACTGCCGATGAAAATCCCCAGGAACAACTTGATTGGCCCTGAATCCACTCCGCAAATAAGACAGGGAAATGGCAATCGTAGAGAACGTAGAGATCGCCAATTAACATTCAACTCTTTAACCATTCGGCCTCTTCTTCCTGAAGCATACGAAACTTCGGCGCCTCAATGGATTCGGAATAGTGGGTGTGGCTGGCGATGAACCCAAAAACCTGTGCCGCCAGAAAAATCGAGACAATGACGGCATAAAAAACACAAGTTGCAACGACGGCCGCATTCCAGTCGGATCGGATCGCAAGGGTTAAGACCACAAAAATTGCGGCCGACAACGTGGCGAATGCCAGGATTCTAGTTCGTTTTCGCATTACTCTCCTGGCGGCATCACGACGCCGTCGAAGTCGTGCTGGGTTTCCTGTCGGTTCTGCGCCTCGTGGCCCAGCCACTGAAGGTACGCAACCAAAGCTTTGGCGTCGTCCGTTGGCAACGGGACTTGTTCAAACACCGTGTTACCCTCGTCATCTTCCACGACCTCTCCATCTTCGTCGAGAAGCGGAGCGCCGTCGCCTACCGTGAAAAACCAAGGGTACTCCGGCATGACCGATTGCGGGACGACACTTGTGGGTTTGTAAAGATGAGCGTAGTGCCAGTCGTTGCTCTTCTTCCCAGCCTCTCGGCTTAAGTCCGGGCCCACACGTCGGGTTCCGAACAGTTGAGGAAGGTGGAGGTTGTTCTGGTATTCGGCTGGCGTTGAGACGGGCCCGTACCGCAGGTTCTCGTTGGCCGTCGGCCGAACGAACTGGCTATGGCAATGCCAGCACCCCTCCGCTATATAAAGATCTCGCCCCCGAAAAAGGGCCGCTTTGTAGGCCTCGTGGGAGTCAAACTCAGCGCGCATCACTTCAGGAATTTCGTCCGGAATCCCCGCCGTCGGTTGGATTTTGTCGACCATCATGACGGGAACCACTGCGAGGGTGATAAACGCCACGAGGAACAAGAAGATACCGGCGATGAGAAAGACCCCACTGAATTTTTCTATGATTTTGCTGTCCATTAGGCTGTGGCCTCCGCACGCAGGTTGGTTTGCGGTTTGGGACCGCGGCTCTCCTGCCACGACAGGTAGAGGTTCGTTAAAAAGCACCCTTCTCCCACCAGTATGGCGATACCTGAAAGAGTTCGCGTCCACCAAAAAGGCATTGAGGCAGCTACGCTATCGATGAAAGGCGCCAGTGACTTCCACATGAGTCCCTGGACTACACCTGCCGCCAGGAGATCGATCTGCATCACACTGACTCCGATTGCGAGGAGCCAGAAATGCCAGCGGGCCAGCGTATTAGAATACCAAGGAACGCCCCAGATGCGCGGGAGCAAGTAGTAGATCCACCCGGTGATCCAAAAGCTGAAAACTCCTAAAAGAACAAAGTGTGCGTGGCCGACTACCCAGTCGGTGAAATGGATGATGGACTGGGCGGAGAGAGTGACTTGTACGGCACATTGAATACACGTCAGTAGATACGCAATCGTCCCAAAAAGCATCCATCTTAGCGGGAGATTGTTTACGAGTTGCTTCCAGTCCGAAGCCATCGTGGCCAGCAAGTTGAATACCACTTGTAGACCACCACATGCACCCCAATGCTCGCCACAATCGAAGCGTATTGAGTCCACATGGGAATCGGTGAAAAGAGATAGTGGTGAGCGCTGTTCATGGGATAGAAGAAAGCGAGTCCCCAAAAACCGATGATGGAGAGCGCGTGGCTGTACAGCGGTTTTTTCATTGCAACCGGAACCAGATAGTAAGCCATCGCGATTCCTAATGGCGTTACGAAGAGGCCAACCAGGTCGTGAATATACATTGAAGAAATGGTGGCACCTGAGGTTCCTGGGAACACGTACTGCGGCAAGAAGTTTCCCATTACATAAACCAGCGGCGTCCAGATGAGTCCCGCGACAATGTACCAGAGACTCACGTACATTGTTTTGGCCCGGCTCTTAACGACGGGAGTGAGTAGGTTGATGACAAGTAGGACGACCGCAAGAGCAACGAAGGGATCGAGAATTTTTGGTGTTTCTGCCCACTCAAGACCCTGGGCAAAGCCCATGAGAATCATCAGTACGGTTGCGACGACGAGCCCATTGTAGACAACAAACAGAACACGGCTGAAGGAACGCGAAAGAACCTGAAAGCCCGTAAGCTTGGGGATGATGTAGTACAACGCCGCGAACATCCCGTTTGCCAGCCAGGCGTAGGCGACAGTTTGGGTATGGACCATGCGAACCCTACCGGGGCTTAGAAACGACACCCCCGGAAAGGGGTACTTTTGCAAGAACTGGAGCGAATAGGTAAGACCCGCCAGAATCGCGAGAAAGAAATACCCAATGGCTATATAGAAGTGCCATTTTACAATTTCGTAGTCGACTAAACCGGTTTCGGACGTTGAGTGCGATGGTCGATCGTTCATTGTAGGGAATCCTCCTCACCGTAAATCCCGTTAGCTTTTCCCCGGAGATAAAAGATGTACGCTACCAGATCCCAACGCTGCTTTTCGTCCAGCGTGTCTTTGTAGGCCGGCATCGGAGAGCCGTCTAGACCTGTCACGATGGATTTGTAGACATCGCGGGCGGTGGGACCACTTTTTAGGGTGGGCTTGGTAAGGTTTGCCGGACGAATCGGGCGGTTGCTGGTGTCCGTTAGTTGTTCCGCACTTGGACCGTCGCCTTTTCCTGCATCTCCGTGGCAAAGTCGGCACTGCTGTTGTTCGTAGACAGCGAGGCCGCGTCGGGCCGCTTCCAAAAAATGTTCTTTCTCACTAAAAACTTCGCGCGGGGGATCGCTGATGGCGAGACTCTGCTGGTAGCCCTCTCTGAATTCCGTTCGGAGTGAACGAATGTAGGCGACGATAGCTAGTTTCTCTCCCTCGGAAACCAATCTAAAGGACGGCATGCTGGTTCCGGGGATTCCCTGGTCAATGGTGCGGAGCAGGTCTTTGACGGTTGGGAGCGTGCCGTAGGCGGTAGAACGGAGCTTGAAGGCACCCTCCACCAGATTGCGCGGCCTCGGGTTTAGCATCCGGGCGGCGGGGCCGTTTCCGCGGGCGTCTTCCCCGTGGCAACCGGAGCAGCGGTTGAGAAAGCCTTCTCTACCGGCGCGGATCATTTGTTGTTCCGTCATCGACTGGACTAGGGATGTTTGCGCCTGAAGCGTGGAGCAGGCAGCTACCCATAGAGAAAGACAGACAAGTTGACGTAAGGTCACAGCTAACCCCTATTTTTCTTTAATTGGACGGAAAAAGCTTACCAGCGAGGCGTCGGTTTTCCAAGCGAAGGTTTCTAGAAGTACTTGATATCTATGAGGAATTTATGACAATATGTCCCGAGGCGATGGCAAAAGGTCCCACCAGCCCCAGATGACTGTAGAAGCTCCAAACCTGTGCACAGCTAGTATACACCTTCTAAAAAGCAATTTTTAATAATATCAAGCACTTACAATGGGAACACTTCTTGCTCTCTTGAAGGGAGACGATTTGGGATCAGCCTGACGCCAACTTTGAATGGGCTGCAATTGGGAGTAAATCATGGGACTGCGTTCATTACGGCATCGACTATTCGTATGTGCCTTATTGGCCTCCACGCTTTTTATTTCGGCTTGTAAGCCGGGAATCACTTTAAAGAACCGCCAAAACGATAACCTCAACCTGGCTGCTATGAAGACCATCATTGATGATGACTTCATTCACATGGCAATGGATCCCAAGCGCATTGAACTGGGCAACCTGCTCTTCTTCGACAAGATCATGAGCGGAAACCAGAACATCTCTTGCGCGACCTGCCATTCCCCCATGACGTTTAGTACGGACAATCTCTCGCTACCGATCGGCGAAGGTGGTGTGGGCCTTGGACCCGCACGTCGCATCGTGCTCGATGGCGAAAACCCGGTGCAAGAACGCATGCCCCGTAACGCGCCGGATCTCTTCAACCGAGGGATGAAATCCTTTAAGACGCTGTTTCACGACGGGCGTCTCAGTACCGACTATTCGCAGATCAATCACTTTCAAAACCCGGCGGGCGATGCCTTGCCCGAAGGCTTTGAGCACGCTCTTGAAGCCCAGACGATTTTTCCTCTTACTAACCCAACCGAGATGGCGGGACACTTTGGTGAAAACGCGATCGCGGATTGTGCGGACGCCGGTGACTTCACCTGTTTGTGGGGTGAAGTGGTGGAACGCTTAAGAGCAAATGCGGACTACGTGAATCGCTTCAGAGAAGTTTATGGTTTGGATTCCGCCGACGATATTTCTATCGTCCACGTCGGTAAGTCCCTCGCGGCTTTTATCTCGGCGTCGTTTCGGGCGGACAATAGTCCCTTTGATCAGTACCTGCGCGGCGATGACAGTGCGATGTCGCACAAAGCGAAGAAGGGCATGGAGTTATTTTACGGCAAAGCCAGCTGTGTGAATTGTCACAGCGGCGTGCTGCAAACGGATCAAAGCTTTCACGCTATTGCGATGCCACAGATTGGTCCCGGACCCGGTGGAGACGGCTTTGAAGGACACGATGACTTTGGTCGCGAGCGCGCTACAGGGAACCAGGCGGATCGCTACAAATTTCGCACGCCGAGCTTGAGAAACGTGGAGCTCACGGCTCCGTATGGTCACGACGGCGCGTACGCCTCCTTGGAAGGGGTGGTTCGCCATCACCTGAATCCAGGCTTGGGTCTAGCGACCTATGATCTCGACATGGCTTTTCTGCCGACAGGCGGACCGTTGGATCTGATTGATCCGCTGGTGCTCAACGACTTTCTCTCCAAAGCGGCGCTGATTGTGGCCAATGAGCTGCAGCCAGTCGATCTCTCCGAAGAAGAGGTCCAATGTTTGCTAGCTTTCTTGCGAAGTTTGACGGACGAAAGTTCCATGCACCTTAGCCACTTGATTCCCTCAAGTGTGCCCAGTGGTTTGCCTATCGCCGACTAAGTTTCAGAGAAGGAGATCTCTTCGAAGTACTCCAGCGAGTACTTCGAAGCGTCTTGCGGATCGAGTCCGGCCTTTTTACAGGTTTGGGACAGAAACTCGTCGCGATCCCACCCCCACTCTATCGCCACGCTGGCAAGCAGTACCCCACGCTTCGATCCAAAACTGACACAAAGCCCGTGCTTTCCAAGTTCCACATCGTCCAGACTGCGAAGGGGTTGGATGGGCCCCAATACTGCTACCTTTATATTTAGGGAAGCCAACTCCTCGGGCCTTACCGGTTCAAAACGTGGATCTTCAAAGGCGGCCTTTTCCGCGAAGGTGCGCAAGTTTTCGTGAAGCGGCGAAAGCGTCTCCAGGCAGCCGATGCAGCCGCGAAGCTCCCCTTCGTCGGTGGTGAGGGTTACAAAACAAGGGAGCGGCTCTTCCAAAGTCCCCGTCACGGGTTGGGAGGCGGCCGATCCCAGATTGAGCAATGACTCTAAAGTCTCCCGTACAATTTTCAGGCAAATCTGTTGTTCGTTAGCAGTGAGCTGAAACTCCACGAGTTAACTCATGGCGTGAATGAGCATGCGTTCCCCTTCACGGAAAAGCACAATGATTTTGCCGTTGGCCCGAACCTCTTCAACGATCCCAATTCCGAACTTAACGTGTTTCAGAACGTCTCCGTTTTGAAAGGTGGTTCGAGGGGTGTAAGCTTGGGTTTCTTTTCCGGAGCTGGCTGCTAGCTTTTCGTCCCATAGAGCGCTGCCGCGGGCGCGGGGACGCGAAGGGGCGCTTCTTCCAGGTACGACCCGACGGGCACCGCTACTCCCTCGAAACTTGCGCTCACTTTTGCAGGTTTTGCATTGCACTTTGGCCGGCGTCCCTCCCACCATCGATACGATGACGTGAGCAAGTTCCATTTTGCAGCGGGTACAATGGGCGAGGATGTCCCCGCCGACGCGGGGCGGGCCATAAAGGGCGGTGGTTGCACTCAATCCGACTCTCCTATTACTCCCAGCTCGTCCAGCGTAGGCTTTGCCGGATGCTGTCGCTCTGGGTTAAAATCCGATTCTAGACTTGGAGCTCTTGGGATGGCAAATGGACCGACGCAGAAACCGTTCTGGAAACGAAGAGAGACGTGGATTTGGGGGATGGGCTTCAGTTTTGCCTTCCTCCTCCTGGTGATTTTTGGCCGAATCCCAGCGGCCCGGCGTGGCGCGCTCGAGGGGAATCCGGCTCCTAATATCCCCTTTGTTTTGGCAGGCAGTCAGCAGTCGCTCTCGGATTACGCGGGCAAGGTTGTCCTGCTCAACTTTTGGGCGACCTGGTGCGGGCCCTGCATGGAAGAAATGCCGGCGCTGCGGGAGCTGGAGGACAAGCTGGCTGAAAAGGGCTTTGCTCTGCTCGCGTTCAACGTCGAGGGCGAGAATCCAAAACTTCTTAGCCAAATTCCCGAAGAACTCTTGCCCAGACACCTGATCTTTGAGTTTAATCAGGAGTCCTTGGACCCCTACGGCGTAGAGGTCATTCCGCTCAGCGTTCTGATCAACAAGAGCGGCGCGATTGAGCGCCTGTTTTTGGGACCGCGGGACTGGGCCACGCCGTCCATGGTGCAAGAAATAGAGAAACTATTATAAGGACTCGGTTGGACGGCGTGAAATCACTCGCTTTGCATAAGATTACGGTCTTCTTGTTATACGCGTGTTGCTACGCCGTGCTCTACCTCTACCCCAATCTATACCCTGTTTGGGAACCGCAGTTCTTGCCGATGCTAGGAATCGATCGCAACACGCCGCTCGTGCCCTGGACATTCTTGATCTATACATCCGACTACCTACTCATTTTAACGGTAATCTTGTGGACCTCACGCGATGAGTTCAACTCCTTTGCCAGAATGGCTTTTCTGGTCCTTCTCTTTTGTGGGACATTCTTTTACTTGATGCCGACGACCTACCCGCGCCCGGTTTACCCGGAGGTGGGCAATCCTCTGGTGGCGGCGGCGATGTGGCTCGTTTCGTCCGCGGATTCACCGGCCAACTGTTTCCCGAGTCAGCACGTGGCGCTCACCTCTATCTGCGCTTTGTCGATGAGAAGGCGTGGCACCTGGCTTCACGCTTTTACTGGATTTGGGCGCTGGCGATCTTTGCTTCCACACTGACGACCAAGCAGCACTATTTCTATGACATCCTCGGCGGCCTGGTCGTGGCCGCTTGCGTGGGGGCCTTGGAGTACCTCTACGCCCGAAAGACTTTTATCTTAACGGCCAAACTTCCGGTGAAATAGTGGCAGTAACGCGATTGAGAGCCTCAACGGTCTGTGTGGCGGGCGGCCGGGTTCTCCTGGTCCGGCTGCGCGATCCCCTATCCGGCTCGGTGCGCCTGTTCCCGCCAGGCGGGGCTGTAGAGTCGGGAGAGACACCCGCCCAAACGGCGGTTCGAGAGACCTTGGAAGAGACTGGCTACCGCGTTCGGGTTGAGGGCTCGCCCCGCGTGGATCACTACCCTTTTGTGTGGGGAGGGGTTGAGTATGCCTGCGAGACGCACTTTTTCAGAGCGGAACTCTTGGATCCCAACCCGAGCCCGACTGAGAACGAGCCGGTCGTCATGGGAAGCGAGTGGGTGCCGCTCTCCCGGCTGAGCGACGCCCTGGACTATGACGCCAACATCCGCGAATCCGTCCTGGCCTTGGCTTTCCGCTAGGGGCTCTCCCCTTTATGGCCCCGTTTGTGGTCCCATTTGAGACACCGCTGTGCTAAGGGTACTGCGTGGTGTGGAATGCCGAAATAGAGGTCCTAGTTCGCAGAACCTTGGCCGAAGACCGGGTCCACGACGACGTGACGACTCGGGCGGTACTGGGTGAGGGCGTCTCGGCCCAAACTAGGGTGAACGCCGCGATTCGGACCCGGGAGGCTGGGGTCTTTAGCGGCGAAGCGATCGTTGCGGCCTTCCAGCGGCTCACGGATCTCCAGTGCCGTTGCCTGGTCTCTGATGGGGCGACGCTTGAGCCGGGTCAGGATCTCATTCGACTTACCGGCCTTGCCGCTGATTGCCTCGCGATGGAGCGTAGTCTTTTAAATCTCCTCGCGCTCGCTAGTGGCGTCGCCACCAAAACCCGCCGTTTTGTGGAGGCGGTAGCGCCACACGCAGCCGAGATTCTCGCTACGCGAAAGACTTTACCAGGACTTCGGGCGCTGCAGCTCGAAGCGGTAGAGCACGGCGGCGGCCGCGTACACCGGCGTGATTTGTCCGATGGCATTCTCATCAAAGACAATCACCTGCTTGTTTGTGAATTGGAGGAGGCGGTTCAGCGCGCTCAGCGAAGCCATTCTCCTTTGCACCGAGTGGAGGTTGAAGTCGACAACGTCAGCCAACTGAAGCAGGTTCTTGCGTTGAATCCAGACGTCGTGATGCTCGACAATTTTAGTGAAAGCGATTTGCGTGAGGCCGTGCAACTGGCCAAAGGGAAGGTACGCCTAGAGGTTTCCGGAGGCGTGCGGCTGGAAGATATCCCCCGCATCGCCGCCTTGGGCGTAGACTACATTAGCGTCGGGGCGCTCACTCATACCATTAAGGGGCTCGATTTAACTTTGGAGATAGTGACGGCATGAGTGTGGGACGCGAAACCGATTGCCTCATCGTAGGGGGTGGCATCGCCGGGCTTTCGACGGCGTCGAGGCTGGCAGAGCGTGGAAAGCGCGTTACCGTCATTGCCGCTGGTAAAGATCTGAGCCAGTGCAATTCCTTTTATGCTCAGGGCGGAATCATCTACGAGTCCCTCAGTCACAACTCCGAGAGCCTAAAACAAGACATTCAGGAAGCCGGTTGCCACATCAATTATGAACCTGCCGTCGATCAACTTGTAGATATGGGACCGGAGCTCGTTCGCAAGGTACTTTTGGACAGAGCGCACGTGGAATTTGATCGAGACGCCGAAGGAGAGTGGCTCCGCACCCGCGAGGGCGCTCATTCGGAGAATCGGATCCTTCATCGCGGTGACGAGTCGGGGAAAGCCATCCAGTCGGCGATGATTCAGCTCGTCGGTGGACTAAAAAACGTAGAAGTTTTGACCGAGCACACGGCGGTCAATCTTCTCATGACCTCTTTCCACTCTACGGATCGATCCCGTCTGCACGAACCCGCTCGGTGCTTTGGAGCTTTTGTTTATGATCAGAACGCCAAGCGCGTGGAGCCGATTTTTGCGCGTCACACGGTGCTTGCTACCGGAGGCGTGGGCCAACTCTTTTTGCACAATACCAATAGCAAGTACAGCCGCGGCGATGGCATCGCACTCGCACACCGCGCGGGCTGCCGATTGGAAAATCTTGAGTATGTGCAGTTCCACCCAACCACTTTTTACCACCCAAAATCCACACGTTTTCTGATTTCAGAGGCGCTGCGGGGAGAAGGGGCCGTACTCATCAACGATCGTGGTGAGCGCTTTGCGAAAAAGTACCTGCCCGAGTACGAGGTACCCGAGCTGGCCCCTCGCGATCGTGTTGCTCAGGCCATACACCAGGAAGTCCTATCTACTGGGGCTCCTTGTGTTTACCTCGATATCAGCCACAAAGACGCTGGCTGGATTCGCGATCGTTTTCCTTTCGTTTATGGTTCTTGTTTGAAAGTAGGCGTGGATATCACGCGCGAACCCATCCCCGTGTTGCCCGGAGCGCATTATCACTGCGGGGGCGTGTGGGTGGATCTGGAATCGCGCACGACCATTCCCCGTTTGTGGGCGGTGGGCGAAGTCAGTTGCACCGGCGTACACGGTGCCAACCGCCTTGCTAGCACGTCGCTACTGGAAGGTTTGGTTTGGGGGTGCGCGCAGCCGATGCCATTACCAATGACTTGGACAAGAATCCGCCACTGCGTTACCCACACATTTACCCATGGCAGGCGGAGAGCGCCGTTGCCGATCCCAGCTTTTTGCACCAAGACTGGCTCATGCTGAAGCACACGATGTGGAACTATGTCGGTCTCATAAAAACGGATAGCCGCCTACGAAGAGCCGAGGGCATTTTGGGTGAACTCTCCGAGGGTATAGATAAGTTTTACCGGAAGGCGGCGCTGAGCGATGAATTGATTGGTTTACGCCAAGCGGTTTTGGTTTCTCAGCTGATTCTCAACGCTTGTAAGCGCAACCCCAAGTCCAAGGGCTGCTATCTGCGGGGCGAACTTGAAATTTAGCAGAGGATTATTAGGATAAGAGCGTGATGACTGCGATTGACATGACGAAGGTGCGCGAGCTGGAAGCGCTTCCCGATGCGGAGCTTGAGGCGCGGATCCGCGCTGTGCGTGAACAATACGGTAAAGACATTTGCTTGCTGGCGCACCTGTACCAGCGAAAAAGAATTACTGAGCTGGCAGACTTTTCCGGAGACTCCTTTGGCCTTTCCAAGAAAGCGGCGGAGTTTGAGGGCGGACGCTATATCGTATTTTGCGGCGTTCGTTTCATGGCGGAGAGCGCTGCCATCCTAGGACGACCGGATCAAGAGGTCATCCACCCGGATCCTGAAGCCGGTTGCCCAATGGCTGACATGGCCAGTCTCACGGAAGTGGAAAAGGCCTGGAGCGCAATCCAAGGAGCCGGAACCGTTGTTCCAGTGACCTACATGAATAGCACCGCTGATATTAAGGCATTTTGTGGGAAGAATGGCGGCACTATCTGCACCTCCAGCAATGCCGCGCAGACATTCAAGTGGGCTTTTGAGCAAGGCCAGAAAATTTTCTTTCTCCCCGACGAGCACTTGGGTCGTAACACGGCCTTACGCTATGGAATTAAAGAGAAAGACATTTGTGTTTGGGATCCTGAAAAAGAGAACGGCGGCCAGCCAGAAGCCTATGCCGATGCCAAAGTCATCTTGTGGCGAGGGTATTGCCCGGTCCATCAGAAGTTTACCGTTCGTGACGTGGAGCATGTACGACGCTTTTACCCT
The DNA here is from genome assembly GCA_041391485.1 of Bdellovibrionota bacterium. Classification (GTDB taxonomy): domain Bacteria; phylum Bdellovibrionota; class FAC87; order UBA2466; family JACKAF01; genus JACKAF01. The sequence continues at coordinate 41,345 of JAWKNY010000021.1, forward strand.
CAAAGCCGAATCGTGGTGCACCCCGAGGTGCCCAAGGAAGTGGCAGCAATCGCAGATGCCGTAGGCAGCACGGGGTTCATTCAGGACTACGTAAAAAATCAAACCAAGCCGGGCGATGAGCTCTTCATCGGGACGGAGATTAATCTCGTTCAGAATCTGGCCGCAGACTATCCTGACAGAAAGATTCATAAGTTACACCGTTCTTTATGCTTAACGATGTACCAGATCACCTTAGGTAGAATTCTCTATGCTTTGGAGAACATCGAAACTTTTGAGCGTGTAGTCGTACCTGAAGAGATAAAACACTATTCGCGGGTGGCGTTGGATAGAATGTTAAAACTTGTCTGAGGCGCTCATGCGCATGCGGTGCTTGATGCTAGGCGGGGCGGGGCTGCCTTTCTCATATTCCACTTGAGCCAAAGTGGTAAGAAAAAACAGGAATGCCACATAAAAAAAGAACATGATGTAGTTTTTTGTCTTCGCGTTCATTAACGTACCACCGCAACTTACCCGTCACCGGGCGTTCGTACATCCTTTACCCTACTAAGCAAAACCGGTGCCCTGGATTTTGAGCGTGGCGCCCATTTTTTCACGTGCGCGGGTGCTGTTTAGGATTCGGCATCTGTATGCCGTCTAAACGTTCACCCGGCGTGAACGTATTCCTTTGGTCGGCTTGAAAAAATCAAAGATCCTAAGGGCTCCCCGCGCTCCCGCACAGCCAAGACATAAAACTCAGCTTTGGAACAAATTTTGCTCCTCCGAACACTAGCTATTAATGCGAAAGTTTTGTGACTTGTGGTCGGAGGAATTTGTGGTCGCTCAAGTGTTGATTAGGTCAAAGAAGTGGTTGGTATTCGCGCTGATGAGCGTGATTCTCATCTCTTGCCAGACTGAAGTAAAACCCGACAATACGCTAAGTGGGTCCGGCGTTCCGGTCCGTCTAGTGCTCAGTGGACTGAGCACCGTCCAGGTGAACGCTTGCGTCCCTTACCTCGGGATTAGCCAGGACGCTCAAGGGGCTTCTGCTCCCGTTGAAGCGGATGTGATGATCTTCTTATCAGCGATCGGCTCCGGTACGTTTTTCGCGGATCCTACTTGCTCCATCCCGACTAACTTTGTGAATCTGGTTGCAGGCAATGCGTCCGCCATTTTCTATTACAAGAATACGAACGTAGAGACGGATACCGTGATGGCGAGTCCCACTGGATTAGTGGGTGCCAGTCTCCCTGTTTTGGTGGATGGCCCTTTCCAGCTCGCGCTGAGTGGCCCGACTTCCATCAAGACCGAAGTCTGTAAATCCTATACCTTGCAAATTCAAAACCCGAGCGGAGCGGGCCGAAATGCAACCTCGGCCGTACTCGTGAACCTCCTGGGCGCTGGATCTGGTTCGTTTTATAGCAACAGCAGTTGCTCCACGGCCATTAGCGATATTACCTTTGCGCAAGGCTCAAGTCTTAAGTTTGTGTACTACAAAAACAGCGTAGTTGAGGATGTTACCTTAACGGCGGAAGACGACGCTGGCGTGCTCAACAGTGCGTCCCTCCCGGTTTCGGTCGACGGCCCCATGAAGCTTGCGCTCAGTGGCCCGAACCCTCTGTTGAAAAATTCTTGCGGTACGTACCAGGTCAAGAGCCTGAACCCTAGTGATGTGGTGACTCCGGTAAACTCTGCCACGGTCATCAATCTCTCGGGTGCGGGAGCGGGTAGCTTCTACAGCGATAGCAACTGTTTCACCGCGACTTCGACCGCTTTGATAGGCAGTGGCTCCTCATCGGCTACGGTTTATTACCTCAATACGACGAACCAGTCTGTCAACTTGGCGGCGACCGATGACGCCGCGGTGCTGACGGGTGCGACGCTTCCCGTTTCCGTTGAGGGCGCAACTAAGCTTGCGCTTGAGGGCCCGACGAGCCTAGGCGCTGGCGCTTGTGGTACCTATTCGGTGGTAAGCCAGAGCGCTTCCAATTCGGAACTTGGAGTTTCGGTTAACACCACAGTGAATTTGTCGGACACCGGAAGCGGTATCTTTTATTCCGATCTCGGCTGTTCCGCTTCGATCACGAGTGTTTCGCTTGCAGCTTTCTCTAGTCGCGCGACGGTTTATTTTAAGGACAACACGACCCAGAGCACGACGCTCACGGCTGCGGACAACGCCAGCAGCTTGACCTCAGGTAGCCTAACGGTCAACGTCGCGGGAGCCTCCAAACTCGCAGTCGTAGGATCGGCGAACATCGATGCCAATGTGTGTACCGCCTACCAGGCCCAAGCGCAGAACGGCGCCGGCTCCGCGACCGCGGTCACGACCAATACGATCGTGAACTTGAGCGGTGGTAGCTTAGGAAACTTCTTTAGTGACTCTGGTTGTAGCTCGACCGTGTCCCAGGTGCTTATCCCGCTGAATAGTTCCAGCGCCACTTTCTATTTCAAAGACAGTGTGGCGGATACCGCGGTTCTGACGGCTACGGACAACTCCGGTCTTTTAACGGCCGGAAGCCTCACGGTTACAGTAAATTCTCCGCTCGTCGCCGTTCTGACGATTAGTGAAGACCCAAGCTTCGATTTCGGTACTATCGCTGTCGGCAATACATCCGACAAAACGTTTACGGTATCCAATACCGGCAATAACCCAGCAACGCAGATGAAAGAAGCCGTGGGTGCCGCGTTGGTTTCCCCTTTTGGTTTTAAAGGTGGCAGCTACCCTGGAACCGGTGGAAGCTGCGGGACCTCATTGAACCAAGGAAACAACTGTACGATCGTGGTGAGCTTTGCGCCCACGAGTGAAGCGAGCTTTTCTGACTCTGTGACGCTTTCTTACCATAACAGCAGCTCGGAGCAGACGGTTGCGCGTCTCCTGAACGGAACGGGCGGCCCGGCTGGTTCTGGTAGCGGCGGAGATTTGGATACCTCATTCTCCAGCGATGGAATGGCCGTATCGAGTTACGGGCCCAACGACGTGCTCAACGGAGTGGCGCTTCAGACCTCCGGCAAGCTTGTCGTAGCCGGAGCGACGCGCTCCAGCAGCTATTACGATTACGACATTGCGCTGATTCGCTACAACAGCGATGGCAGCGTGGATAGCTCTTTTGGAACGAGCAGCGGTATCACCGTTACCGATATCCGCGGCGGAGACGACGCCGCGTACGCGATTGCCCAGCAGTCCAACGGGAAAATCATCGTAGTCGGTTACTCCAAGAACCAATACGGGAACAACCAAGCGATGGCCATCCTTCGCTACACCTCAAACGGTATCTTGGATACGACCTTTGGCGGTGGAGACGGTGTGGTATTGCGTCAGTTTTCCACGGACAACAACGACACCGCCAATGCGGTAGCCATCGACAGCTCGGATCGTATCGTTGTGGTCGGTAAAGCCGGTTACAATTGGATATTCTCTCGCTACACGAGCTCAGGCAGTGTCGATACAAGTTTTGGTTCGACGGGAAGCATTTCTCTGTCTGGTCTGGCGACGTACCACTCTGGTTTGGCAGTCGCGATTCAGTCCAACGGCCGAATCGTAGCCGCTGGTTATGCAGCCGAATCCAACCTGACAGTCGCTGGCATCGTGCTCGTCCGTCTGACGTCAAACGGATCGGCCGATACAAGCTTTGATGGAGACGGTGTGAAAACCACCGCGCTTAGCTCTGGCTTTGACATGGCCCGATCTATCGCCTTGCAGTCGGATGGTAAGATTGTGGTGGCTGGAACCACGTACAACTCCTCGACGGGTGACTTTGATTTTGCGGTGCTTCGCTACACCTCTAGCGGTGCTTTAGATACCAGCTTTGATACCGATGGCATTAAGACACTTGCGGTTGATAGCGGGAACAACATCGCCGAGTCCGTGCGAATCGATAGCAGCGGGAAGATTGTCGTAGCCGGCTATGTGGATCGTAGCGCTTCGGACGACCTTTTTGTGGTGGCTCGTTTGAATAGCAACGGTAGCCTCGACACCGGTTTCTCCGGAGACGGAATTGCGTCGCTCAATAACGGACGTGCCCACGGGATGGCTTTGCAGTCAGACGGAAAGATCGTTGCGGTCGGAGAGAGCTCCGGAAACTTCGTGACGGTACGCTTCCTGCCTTAGGCTGAGGCTTTTTACTCCAGTTCGCCAAAGCAGTAGGGAAGGGCTTCGTACGAGTCCGTGTCCAACGTACACACCCTAAATTCTTTTCCGGGCGTGAGGCTTCCTACTCGGCTTTCCAAATCCAAAGCAGCTGCCGCGTTGTAAGTGACTGCGGCGATGGCTTCCGGAACCGTCATTTTCATTTGGGTACAAGCAATAGTTGTCATCAGGGGCAGATTGCGACTGGGACAGGTGCCCGGGTTGTAGTCCGTGCTGAGGGCTACTCGTGCGCCCGCATCAATCAGGGCGCGGGCCGGCGGGTAGGGAGTGCCGGTAAAAAGCGACGCGCCGGGAAGCAGCACCGCTACCGTTTTGACTCTCCAAAAGCGCGAATGTCTTCCTTTGAAACATGGTCCAGATGATCGATGCTGTACGCCCCTAGCTCAATCCCGAGTCGGGTCCCGCCTAGCGAGGTGAACTGATCGCTGTGAACTTTGAGCTTCAAGCCCCTATCCAGAGCGGACTCAAAGAGCTTGCGTGCCTGCTGCGGGGAAAAGTAGCCGTCCTCCACAAAGACATCGAAAAAGCTAGCCAGTCCGCTGGCCGCTACTTCGGGGAGCCATTCGGCACAGATAAGATCCACGTAAGCGTCTGTGCGGCTCTTGTACTCGGGAGGTGTTGCGTGCGCAGGAAGAAAGGTCGGGACCAAAATCATCGCCGCCTGTTCGGAGAGCGCGTGAATGACTTGCAGTGCGCGCAGTTCGCTCTCCAACGTCAGCCCGTAGCCGGTTTTTATCTCCAGTGTACCGATCCCAAATTTCTGAAAGCGCGCGAGATCTTTGACCGCGTGTTCGACTAGCTGCTCACCTGGGGCCTCTCGGGTAGCGTTCATCGTCGTTAGAATCCCACCGCCAGCTGCCGCAATTTCCTGGTAGGTTTTCCCTTCACAACGCAAAGCAAAGTCGTGGTGTCGTGTCCCGCCGTAAATGAGATGGGTGTGGCATTCTACCAGCTCCGGAATCCATACCTGCCCTTTGCCGGAAAAACGGTGGGTCAGATTATGGTACTTGTCCGGTAAGTCGGTGCCCTTCCCGGCCCAGAGGATCAAGTTGCTGTCGGCGTCGACCACCATCGAGGCGTTTTCCACGCACCCTAAATCATTTTTCTCTGGGTGACGGCCGTCTTTTTTGGCTACGCCCTCAAGGGTGAGTAGTTGAGAGATCTCTTCATACAGAACGAGCGCCTCCATCAGACCTCCATAGGAATTTGAACGTTGTTTCGGTGCGCGACTTCCTGAGCAATTTCGTAGCCGGCGTCGACGTGCCTAAAGATTCCCATTGCGGGATCGGAGTTTAGCACTCGGGATAAACGCGCGTCGGCGGCTTCTGTACCATCGGCCACGATCACCATGCCTGCATGGATGGAGTAACCCATGCCCACTCCGCCTCCGTGGTGGACCGATACCCAGCTCGCGCCATTTACCGAGTTGATGAGGGCGTTGAGGATTGGCCAATCCGCCACCGCGTCGCTCCCATCTTTCATGGCCTCGGTTTCACGGTTCGGGGAGGCCACGCTTCCGCAATCCAGATGATCTCTACCGATCACAATCGGTGCTTTCACTTTTTTTTCACGGACCAAGCGATTGAACGCAAGGCCCGCTTTTTCTCTGTCGCCGTGTCCAAGCCAGCAGATGCGGGCGGGCAATCCCTGGAACTGAATTTTTTCTTTTGCAAGACCGAGCCAACGTTGAAGGCCCTTATCGTTTGGAAAGAGTTCCATCAGTAGGCGATCGGTGGTGTAGATGTCTTCGGGGTCCCCGCTGAGCGCCACCCATCGGAACGGCCCTTTGCCTTCACAAAAAAGCGGGCGGATGTACTCCGGAACAAACCCCGGTATCTTGAAGGCGTCTTTGACGCCTTCGAGTTCGGCTATTGCACGGATGTTATTGCCGTAGTCGAAGGTGGGGATGCCTTTGGCCTGGAAACTGAGTAAGCCCCGTACGTGCGTCGCGATGGATTGTTTGGACCGCTTTAAATACTCTGCCGGGTTACTTTCACGCAGTTTCGCGGCCGCCGCGATGTCGAGTCCTACGGGAACGTATCCCAGAAGCGGATCGTGGGCCGACGTTTGATCCGTCACTAAATCGGGTAGGTAGTTTCCGGCCGCAATTTGCGGGATGAGCTCTGCCGCATTTCCTAGCAGCCCTACTGACAGCGCCTGTTTTTTTTCCGTGGCCTCACGGATGCGATCCAGAGCTTTATCAAGGCTGGTTTCCATCACATCCAGATAGCCGGTTTCGAGCCGTCGCTGGATACGGGTGGGGTTGACGTCTATGCCCAAAAAGGAGGCGCCCGCCATCGTGGCCGCGAGCGGCTGAGCGCCGCCCATCCCTCCGAGGCCAGCGGAAAGGACCCACCGGCCGCTGAGATCGCCGCCGTAATGCTTGGCCCCGGCCGCCACAAAAGTTTCGTAGGTGCCCTGAAGAATGCCCTGGGTGGCAATGTAGATCCAACTGCCGGCCGTCATTTGACCAAACATCATCAGACCCTTTTTTTCCAAATCTCTGAAAACTTCCCAATTCGCCCAAGCGGGAACCAGGAGTGAGTTGGCAATTAGCACGCGGGGCGCGTCGGGGTGCGATCGGATGATGCCAACCGGTTTGCCCGACTGCACTAAGAGTGTCTCGTCGTCTTTCAAGCTTTTAAGACTGCTCACGATGGCATCAAAGCACTTCCAGTTGCGCGCCGCTTTTCCCGAGCCGCCATAGACCACTAGCTCATCGGGGTTTTCCGCGACATCCGGATCGAGGTTATTCATGAGCATGCGGAGCGCGGCTTCTTGAACCCAACCTTTGCATTGCAGTTCGGTGCCGCGAGGTGCGTGTATCGTCGCCATCAGACTCTCCTTCTAAAGGGCTGCGGACGGGTTGTCGGTGGAAGGATTCTTTCTTTGCGTGGCCGGCTTTGTCAACGGCACGGTTTTTTGGATGAACTGATGAAGTTCTCCGCCGTCAATCAGTGCCGCGATTTTGGCGATGTCCTCGTGCAGGTTGCGATCCCGTTCGACGGGAGGCACGTGTTTGCGCACGAAAGTGTACAGAGCCCGTGGGCCTTTTCCGGGAATGAGAGGCTTTCGGAACTCTAGCGCCTGGCAGGCGGCCAGCATTTCAATCGCTAAAGCGTACTGTGTATTTTGCAAAATCGTCTTTGCTTTACGCGCGCAAAGCGGCCCCATGCTTACATGGTCCTCTTTTTCGTTGTTGGTGGGGATGGAGTCCGTCGATCCGGGGTGGGACAGCAGGCGGTTTTCGGAAACCAGGCTCGCCGCGGTCACCTGCGCCATCATAAACCCGGAATTCAGTCCCTCTTCTTTAACCAAGAAGGTGGGGAGATCGCTGAAATGCGGATCCACGAGTTTGGAAACGCGTCGTTCGGAGAGACTCGCAATCTCGGCAAGTCCCATTCCCAGGATATCCAACGCGAAGGCGACAGGTTGTCCGTGGAAGTTTCCGTTGGAGACCAGCTCGCGGGTCGTCCAGTTTACGACCGGATTATCGGTAGCGGCATTGAGCTCCACGGAAAGCGTATTTCTCACCGTCTGCACCAGATCCCGAACCGCCCCGTGAACTTGCGGGACGCAGCGGAACGAGTAAGGATCTTGTACGCGGTCGCAGGTTTCGTGGCTTTTATATATCTCGCTGTCTTGCATGTAGTGGCGCAATAGCTCTGCGGATCGGATCTGCCCCGGATACGGGCGTGTCTGTTGTACCCAGTCAGCGTAAGCGGCGGGTGTCCCTAAGACCCCTTCCAAGCTGCACGTGCTGGTCAGATCAGCGAGATCAACCAGTTCCTCTGCTTTGAGCAGTAGCAAAGCTCCCAATCCTGTCATCTGTTGGGTCCCGTTGATGAGAGAAAGCCCCTCTTTAGGAGCGAGCTTGAAAGGCTTGAGTCCCGCTGCTTGTAGCGCTTCTCCACCTTTTAACCGCTTTCCTTTGTAGAAAGCTTCTCCTTCACCGATGACGACAGAGGCGAGATGAGCCAATGGGGCCAAGTCGCCACTCGCGCCTACCGATCCTTTGCTTGGGATCACCGGGTGGATTTTGTGGTTGAGCATGGAGATCAGGAATTCCACGAGCTCGGGCCTGACGCCACTGAAACCCTTGGCAAGGACATTGGTCCTCAAAAGTAAGATGGCGCGAGACTCTTCTTCGGAGTGAATTTCGCCCACGCCCGCGCAATGACTGCGGATGAGATTCTCTTGCAGCTCTTCGAGACGGCTGTCATCGATGCGCACTTTGCTTAGGACTCCAAAGCCGGTGTTGATGCTGTAAATGCTCTTGCCTGAGTGGATGGCTTTCTCGACAACGTCACGCGATTGCATGAGTTTCATCAGCGTTGCTTCAGTTAGCTCCACCGGTGACTCTTCGGATACAATGGAACGAAATTTTTCAAGCGAGAGCGACTCGCCGTCGATGCTTACCATGAGGCCCCCCAGCCCGTGCTTAGATTTCCTGGCGGATAGACTCTATCCTTTTTTTATAATCCTCTGCCGCAAAGATTCCCGTGCCGATGACCAGGATCTCGGCTCCGGCTTGGGTTACTTCTTTGGCGTTCTCTTGTTTGATGCCGCCATCAATTTCAATCTGAATATTTCTTGCCCCAATCTTCTGACGAAGTTGGCGTACGCGATCCAAGGAGGCCGGGATAAACTTTTGCCCCCCAAAACCTGGATTTACACTCATTATCAGGACAAACTCCACGTCGTCCAAAACCGCATCCAACGAGGCGAGCGAGGTGCCCGGGTTAATCGCCACGCCGGGTCTCATGCCGAGGTTTTTGATTTCGTTCAAAGTGCGGTTGATGTGCGGGCAGGCTTCGACGTGGACCGTAATCCAATCGCAGCCGGCGTCTGCAAAATCTTTGAGATAGCGATCGGCATTCTCGATCATCAAGTGGGCGTCGAGCGGTAGTTTTGTCTTTTCTCGGATCTTCTGTATGACCGGGGCGCCAAAGGTGATGTTCGGTACGAAATGGCCGTCCATGATATCGAGGTGCAATACGTCCGCACCCGCTTTTTCAACGGCTTGTACTTCGTCCTGCAATCTGGAAAGATCACAGGCCAAGAGAGAGGGTGCAATCTGAACTGCCACTATTTCCCCGCATTATCTTAAACGTTCTTCTAACGCTTGCTCTAAAACGTTCAAAAGGGTCCAACTGTCGAGATGGGGGTCTGGTATCCCCTAAGGAAGTCTTCGACGCCGAGTCTTTTTCTATTCTCGAGCTGAATTTCTGTCAAGGCGAGCACCTTCCCGTCACCGCAGACGACGTGTAGGTGGCTTTTTCCGTCTGTTAGCGCGGTGCCGGGTGGGACGGATTTGCTTTGAGAGAGGACCTTGGTTTTGAATACCTTAAGCCGTTTTCCATTGAGGAGCGTTTCGGCGATGGGCCACGGCTGAAGCGCGCGCACCTGGTCGTGTAGGCGCTGGGCGGAATCCTGGAAACTGAGGATAGCTTCTTCCTTCAAAATCTTTCGGGCCACGGTGACCTGGTCCGGGGCCTGCGGCGTGAAGTGCATCGGCCCTTTCTCGGCGAGGGCTAAGGCCTCCAGCGCGGCCTCGGCTCCCAAGGTCGCGAGCCTCTGCAAAAGTTCTCCTGAGGTTTCGTCAGGCCGAATAGCTGTTCGTTTCTGAAGGAGCACGTCGCCAGCGTCGAGGGCCTTCACCATTTTTTGGAGGCTCACGCCTGTCTCGGCGTCGCCATTCCAGATGGCCCTCTGGACGGGAGCTGCGCCTCGGTACTTGGGAAGCAGCGAGGCGTGTATGTTTAAGCACCCGAGCGGTGGCAATTGTAACAACGGTTCTTTGAGGAGCTGCCCAAAAGCCACGACGAGTATCAAGTCGGGTTCTTTGCTCTTGAGCGCCTCAAAAGTTCTGGCGTCGTTAACGTTTTCGGTGGGCCAGACCGGCAAATGCAGACGGACGGCTGTTTGCTCCACCGCAGAGGGAGTAAGCTTATGTCCTCTGCCAGATTGTCGGGCGGGTTGAGTAACCACCGCTACCGGCGCCTTGCCCTCGGCGTGCAAGCGTTCGAGTATGGTTGCGGCGATTTCGGGGTGCCCATAAAGAGGTACTTCATAAAAGCAAGTCTTTTCCAATTTGCGTTTCAGAAGGCGGCGTTTGAGCGGGGAAACGCGTTCGATAAAGGTGTCCGTCCAGGTGATCGTTTTCGTGTTGGACCGCGACGGCCAAAAGTCCATCGGCGTCCAGCTGCTGGGGATTTCCAAAGCGATCCTGGTACTCAATGTGAATCTCGGCCTTGCGTTTTACAAATTCGGAAACCCCAGGGACGCTGAGACAGGCCTCTTCAAAATCAATACTTCCTTTGCCCCGGACAGAACCGGGTTGATGAACTCTAGAATGCGGTTGTAGCGTTCGTCCTGATTGCGGATATCAATGACAAACACCCGCCACAAGCGATTCACCTGAGGGGCCGCGAGTCCAATCCCATTGGCCGAGTACATAGTCGTCGCCATTTCGTCCAGAAAGCCGTGAAAATTCTCGTCAAAGACTTCGACGTTTTCTGACTTTTCCGCCAGTCGCGGGTCCGGGTATTTCAGTATCTCTAGCACGGCACTCACTTCCGCTTGATGATGACCATCAGCGCGTAGGTCAGAAATACACCATTGGTAAGCCAGCCTGCAACCACAGGGGGAAGCAGGTTCGCCTGGCCAGCAGCGAGGCAGATTCTAAACACGAGGAGGTAGAGCAGGATTACGCCAAAAGCGTAGCTCGCCCCACGGGTTACGGTACGTTGGCGCATCGGGTTTGCGGCCAGAGGGATTCCGATCATGACAAAGATAAGTGGGGAGAAGACCAGGGCCAGACGCTCGTGGTAGTTGATGGCGGGCGTGGTGGTGTCCAGGCCGTAAAGTTCATGACGCTCGATTCGCAATCTCAGATCTCGCAAACGCAGGTACTTGCGCTCGTCGGTGAACTCCAAGAATTGCTTGGGGGGTTGCGTAATCAGCCCGCTCCTAGCTTCAAACTTTTGCGCGACCGGGTAGTTTCCACCCATCTCACCAAGCGGGTAGGTGATGGAAAAGCCATCCTCTAAGATCCACTTTTGTCCGTCGAACTTAGCGCGTTTCGCGCTCACCCGCTCCTTGATGCGCAAAGCATCGTCCAGGGTGTAGATCGTGATCCCTTCAAGCTGAGTGTTTTCTGAGATAAACCTGTCGATGTTGTAGATCTTGTCCCCGGTCTTGTACCAATAGCGGCTTGGATAAAAGGTAAAAGACTTGTCTCCTGAATCCTCCACTCCCCGCTTTAACAGGTACATCCTCTTTTGGGCCGCCGGAACCACGGAATCAAAGACAAGAAAAGACACGGTAGAAATTATCGCCACGGTTCCGATAAAGGTGGAGCTGATACGGATAATTCCCATCCCCCCCGAGTAGATGGCTAGCAATTCGTTTTGCCGAGACAGGGTGGTGAGAATAAGCAAGGTAGCCATGAGTACTGCCACGGGCACGAACTGATTGAGGGCGATAGGAACCTGATAAAGATAATAGAGGAACATCGCGTGGCCGCTTAGTTCCAAGCGCCAAAACTCCTCAAAAAAGCGGATGGCGATGTAGACGGCCGCGAGCCCGAACAGGACGAGAATAAAATAAATTAAAAACTCTCGGATTAAATATCGGTCTAAGGTGTCCATCATCCGTTGGCGGCCAACCAGGCTTCAAACTTTTCAAAAGCTTGCGGGATTCCTTCGGGTCGGGTGCCCCCTGCCTGAGCGAAATCGGGACGCCCACCGCCACTGCCTCCGACGGCATCGGCGATATGCTTTACGATGGTGGAGGCATCATAAGTAGGAATCAAATCCTTGGAAAGCCCTACGCACAGGAAGACCTTGTCGTTCTCCTGGCTTGCGAGAATGACCACCGTTTTGGTTTTGAGTTTGTCCCGCACCTGATCCACAAGCGAGCGAAGAATCTTGGGGTTGACCGCCGGTACCGTCTCCATCACGACCTGCAATCCCTTCAGATCTTTCTTTTTCTCCCAAAGCGAACCTTCGCCGCTCTCGCCTCCGCGAGCCGATCCTTGAGCCAGCTTTAACTTGGCCTGCTCCAGCTCGGTTCGAAGTTGTTTGTTTTCTTTGGAGAGCAAGGTGATTTTGTCGGAGATTCTATCGGCACCCACTTTAAGCTGAGTCGCGAGGCTGTCGACGAGCCCGCTCCGCTCAAAAAGGTATTTCTGAGCTTCAGCAGAAGTATAGGCCACAATGCGTCTCGTTCCGCTAGCGACTGACGATTCGCTGATGATCTTAAAAATGCCAATTTCGCCTGAGTGCTTAAGATGCGTGCCACCACAGAGCTCTATGCTATAGGGCGTTTTTTCATTGCCTACCCGAATGACCCGAACCACATCCCCGTATTTTTCTTCGAAGAAGGCGATCGCCCCCTTCTTGGTCGCTTCTTCTATGCCCATCTCTTCGATAGAGACGGGGTCGTCATTTCGGATTTCCGCATTGACCGAATCTTCCACCTTTTGAAGTTCTGCCGGTGTCAGGGCCCGCGGACAGCTAAAATCAAAGCGCAGCATCTGCGGCGTTACCTGAGAGCCTGCCTGCTGGATGCGCACGCCAATATCCGGAAGCGCACGCAGGGCTGCATGAAGCAGGTGAGTGGCCGTGTGGTTGATAGCCGTGAACTGCCTTTTTTCGCGATCTACATGCAGGTGGTAGGATTTTCCCTTTTCCACTTTACCCGAACGAATCTTGACGGTGTGGATGAAGGCCGAACCTGATTTTCGAGTATCGAGGACAAGCGCCTTTGCCGATCCCGACTTCCAGCGTACCGCCGTCGCCTACCTGTCCGCCGCTTTCGGCGTAAAAGTGGTTCTATCGAAAACGACGTGCCCGACTTCGCCCTCACCCAGCGTTTCTACAAGTTCCGTTCCATCTTCGGAAAAAAGAAGGAGGGCTTTGGCATCAGTCGTTAGGCTGTGATAACCGAGGAATTCGGTTTTCATAGAACCGATAAGCTCGCTCTTCACAACCCCCTGGCCGTAAGCACCAATGGAATGCCCGCTTTGACTGCGTTGTTTTTCCATGTGTTCGGCAAACCCGGCCTCGTCTACCTCCAGATTTTGCTCTTTGGCAATTACCTGGGTGAGGTCGAGCGGGAAACCAAAGGTGTCGTACAACTTGAACGCGACGCCTGCATCCAGTGTCTTGCTCTTGGATTGCTTTACCTTTGCAAGGGCGTCTTCCAGTATGCCCATCCCGCGATCCAAGGTTTCGTGAAACTTGAGCTCTTCTTCGTGGATGATCTCTTCTATTAGAACTTCATTGGCTTTAATCTCGGGGTATGCGTCTCCCAGCGTTTGTACGACTGCAGGAACCAGCTGGTGGATGAACGGAGCTTCCTGGCCAAGCTTTTTCCCGTGGCGGATGGCTCGTCGTAAAATTCGGCGCAAGACGTAACCTCTACCCTCATTCGTCGGTGTCACACCGTCTGCGATCAGGAAGGTACAGGAACGAGCGTGGTCCATGAGGACGCGTATGGAAGCGTCCCGCTCGGCATCGTCTCCATAAGATCGTCTTGTGATCCGCGCGATCAAAGTCTTGAGCGGCAGGAACAGATCCGTATCGTAGTTGTTGTAAACATTTTGGAAAATACAAGTGAGGCGTTCCAAGCCAGCTCCGGTATCGACGCTGGGCTTGGGCAGTGGGTTCATCTTACCGGAAGCGTCGCGGTCAAACTGCATGAAGACCAGGTTCCAGATTTCTACAAAGCGGGTGGTACCGGGATAGGCCGGACTCGTGTCGTCGGGAGAGGCAGCGTGTGCCGTTCCCCAATCATAATGAATCTCGGTGCAAGGGCCACAGGGTCCGGTATCCCCCATCGCCCAGAAGTTGTCCTTTTCTCCGAGCTTGTAGATCCATTCCTTTTTTACGCCTTGCGCCTGCCAAAGAGAAAGCGCTTCGTCGTCTTTTTCATAAACCGTAATGCGTAGTCGATCTTTGGGGACTCGCAGCACTTCGGTGAGAAGCTCCCACGCGTAGGCGATCGCTTGCTCTTTGAAGTAGTCGCCGAAGGAGAAGTTTCCCAGCATTTCAAAGAACGTGTGGTGGCGCGGGGTAAACCCGACGTTCTCCAAGTCGTTGTGCTTGCCCCCGGCCCGTACGCATTTCTGGCTGGACGTTGCCCTTTTGAGGGATTTGTCGAGACCGAGGAAATTGTCTTTGAACTGAACCATCCCGGCATTGGTGAAGAGCAAGGTGGCGTCGCCGGCCGGCACCAAGCTGGAACTGGGAACCCGTTGGTGCCCGTTTTCCTCGAAAAATTTCAGAAACTTCTCTCTTAAATCAACAGCGCGCATGCCTCTTCCTGTAGGGCTGATTATTCATCAATTCGTGCCCATTCTCAACCTCTACGCGAGAGTTCCGTGCCCGAGCTGTTTGCCTTGTAGGCCCTTAAAGAGTAAGAAAAGGGCTACGCTTTTTGGAGCTAGGGAGAGATATGAGATCGGATGCGATTCGTTACGATTGGACGGTGGATGAGGTTTTTGCGCTGATGACGGGTCCGCTGGAGCCGCTACTGGAACGCGCTCGCAGCGTCCATGCCGAATATGGCGCCCAAGACGTTCAAAAATGCCGGCTCCTAAGCGTCAAAACGGGCGGTTGCCCAGAGGACTGCGGCTACTGTTCGCAGAGTGCCCACTACAAGACGGAAGTTAAAGCTGAGTCGATGCTCCCCACGGACGATGTATTGGCCGCGGCTCGGGAAGCACGCGAGGCCGGAGCCACCCGCTTTTGCATGGGAACGGCTTGGCGGCAGGTGCCCGAGGGCCAGAAGTTTGAGGAAGTGCTGAAGATGATCCGAGGGGTTCGGGATCTCGGCATGGAGGCGTGCGTAACTCTGGGCATGGCGAACGAAGCGCAACTCAAGCAAATGGCGGAGGCCGGACTCACCTCTTACAATCACAACCTGGACACCAGTCGGGAGTTTTATCCCAAGATCGTTACGACACGAACCTATGAGGATCGGTTGACGACTTTAAAAGCGGTACGCAGTTCTGGTGTGCAAATCTGCTCTGGTGGCATTTTGGGAATGGGCGAAAGTGTGCGTGATCGGGCAGCGATGCTCGTGGAACTTGCTTCTTTTAACCCACACCCCGAAAGTGTGCCGGTGAATCTTTTAGTCCCGATTGAAGGTACTCCTTTGGAAGGCACGCGGCCCATCGCTTTTGAGGAATTTTTGCGGGCCGTAGCGACAGCGCGCATTCTCATGCCGGAATCGCGCGTGCGCCTGAGTGCTGGACGAAACACGTTGAGCGAAACGGAGCAGCTTCAGTGCTTTGAAGTGGGGGCTAACTCGATTTTCGTTGGAGAGAAACTGTTGACGGCTCCAAACGTGGATCAAGAGGAAGACGCGGCTCTTTATACGAAATGGGAAGGGCAACCGGCTTCGTCGGTTTAGTCGTGGGTCAGGAGGACGCCCAGGAAGTCGTTGGAGGCTTCTTGGACCAGGGGGCCTCCAGGCTCTTTGCCTAGACAATAACTTTTCCCATGCACCTCAACGGTTCCCAGATCACATTTCTCGGTCTTCTTTTCCGGTGAGACTTCGTTCTTTGTCTGGCGTTTTAAGCAGTGCCATTTGCCTCGGACGTTCACCGCACCCAGAGGACAGTTTTCGGGAGCTTGCGTAGGTTTGTCTTCAACCGTTTCCGAAGTGTAAGCCGATTCACCGGGCTCCAACGCACCTTCAGCCTGGATTCGGTGCTGGAGGTAAACCTTGCGAGCCACCAGCCGACCGTGCAGGGCTTTGGCCTCGTACAGAGAACTACTTACCCGTTGCAGGTCTCCGTTGGCGCGGGGAAGCCGTAACCGGCGTAGCTGGCTTGCTGCGCCGATAAGGAGATCTCGCAGCGACTCTAGCCGGGAGATTTTTTCTTGAATACTTCGATCTGGGAAAGGGTCGATTGGTTCTTCTTCTGCGAGCGGAACGGAATCGTCCGCACTTAGAGATTTAGGAAGGAGCAGCAATAGAGCTGCCCCAAAAGCTAAGAGCACCTTCATGCCATAAGCATATCGGGCACTTGTGTGATGATGATGTTTGGATCGTGAAGACGAAGCGCTATTTTGAGCTTGTAGTGGCGACGCCGGCCAACGCGCCAAAACGGCTTTGAAGCGCAGACTTGCGCGCGCGAGTCTGGCGCGCCTTCTGCGGGACCACGCAGTAGTAGCTGGAATTGGTGACTTTTCCGCTGGAGCTTTTCAGCTTCTCGTAAAGGCGGCGGTGCTGCTTTTCCAGCCGTTCGGTGATCGCAGCCAGCTCGCTCAGCTCCTCCATCTGGAGGGCGTCGTCTTTTACGTGGAAAATCAGGCGGCTAATGAGTGTGTTTAGATCCCGGGCGCGCTTCTGATAAAGCTCCAGAGCCTGGGGAACTGGGACATTGTCTTCCGCACTGGCATTTCCTGCCCAGATCGATCCCAGTACTATTAATAGAGCTACGAAAACTCTCACGAGGCCACCTTTCGGGAGGATTAAGAACCAGCCCAAAGCGTATCAAACAATTGAGGCGGAAATGAGGAGATGCCTTCTCATTTGGGGTGTCCATTGTTTGGACACCTCAACAATCGTAGATTCAGTGAGTTGGGCCAGGTGGGAATTTCGACCGTAGCGGACGGATGTCAGGAGACTAGTCCATATTGGAAGCGACGATTTCCATGAGATCCATCACCTTCACGTTCTCGGTGCCCTTTTCGTTTACGGCGCTGCTGATCATGATTTTGCAGAATGGGCAGGACGTTGCGATCACATCGGGCTTGGTGGCGAGCGCTTGATCCACGCGATCCATGTTTACGCGCTTGTCCTTATCTTCTTCCAGCCACATTCTACCGCCGCCCGCGCCACAACATTTGGCGTTGTTGCGGTTTTGCTCCATTTCCGAGAGCTTGGCGCCCGGAACGGATTGCAGTAGCTGCCGCGGTTCTTCATAGACGTCATTGAATCGGCCATAGTAGCAGGAGTCGTGGTACACGACGTTCTTATCGAACTGCTTGCCGATGCGCACTTTCCCCGACTTAACGAGTTCATTAACCAGCGTGGCCGCCCGAATGATTTCCCAGTGGCCACCAAAATCGGGGTACTCGTTCTTGAACGTGTTGAAGCAATGCGGACAGTTGACCAATATTTTTTTTGCGCCGCAGGCGTTGATGGTTTCAACAAGCCCTTGTGCCATCGTTTGGTAAAGGTACTCGTTCCCTAAACGGCGAGCCGTTTCGCCGTTGCAGAGTTCCTGCTTGCCGAGGATTGAAAAATTCACCCCGCCTTGCATCAGAATTCTGACAAAAGCTTGCGTGTTGGATTTGTTGTTGGCGTCAAAGGCGCTGCCGCAACCGACATAATAAAGGTATTCGGGGTTCGGGTTGCTCTCCAACGTCGGGATCTGAAGGCCGCTTGCCCAGCCATCTCTTTCATCGGCGCTGATGCCCCATGGATTGGACTGTGTCTCCATTCCTTTGAAAGCACGATTGAGCTCTTCGGGAAAACGGGACACCTCTTGCACCAAATGCTGTCGTATATCTACGATTTTGTCCACGTACTCAATGTTCACAGGACAAGCTTCCTCGCACGCGCGGCAGGCGTTACAGGACCAGATCACTTCGTCGGCGACGGGTTTGGACTCTCCCACAACGACGTCCATCTCCTCCGCGCTGGATCCCCCAACGGCTTTTAGCATCGCGGGTTGCTGGGCGTAGAGGGTATCGCGCAATTGCAGCAGGAACTGTCTAGGCGCGAGCACTTTGCCGGAAGCAGTGGCCGGACACACGGAAGAGCAGCGCCCACATTCCGTGCAGCTATACATGTCGAGCACTTGCTTCTGGGTGAAATGTTGGATTTGCGACCTGCCGAACAGAGCATCTTCGGCTTCGTAGTCTTTTTTGGCGAGTTTACCTTTGGGTTCCACTTTTCCCAGAAACACATTGGGAATAGCCGTGATGATGTGGAAGTGCTTCGATCGGGGAAGCAGATTCAAGAAAACCAGGATCACGGTATTGTGCACCCACCAAGCAATCTCACCCAGGAGGTTGGCGCGCGCGGCGTCCATTCCAATCCAGCCGGCAATGAGACGACTGACCGGCTGCCATTGGGCTTCGATTACCCCTTCTTCGGTGCCAGCAAAGAGCACAATGCGACTCGCGTCGTAGACGAGACCCGAAAGCATGATGGAAAAGATAAAGAGCAAAATGACGACGGCTTCCCAATGGGAATGGGATCGCAAACGGGCTTCCGCGGGCAAAAACCCCATCAGCCGCTCGGGTTTTTGGACGAGCCAACGGTAAAGCGCGATCCACACGCCGAGCGCCACCGCGACCTCAAAGATATCCTTAACTAAACCATAAGGACCACCCAACTGAGTGGGCGAGAATCCGGGAACGTAGAACTCTGGAAACCAGCCGCGCGCAAACATGGTGATCACTTGAAACAGGAGCACCACGAAGCCCCAGAAAATGATCGCGTGCATGATGCCGGCGGGCTGATCCCCGCCAAAAAACTTTTTCTGGCCGAAAGCGTAGACCAGCGTGTTCTTGATTCGAGTGGCCAGCGTTTTGGTTGAGTAATCCCGCAGGTCGTCTTTTCGCATGGACAACAGCACTCGGAGCCGTCCCCAAACCTGCCAGGCAAAAAATCCGCCCAGACCCAAAACAAGGAGTGTCCAAATTATTGCTTTCATTTTCGTTGCTCCCTAGGGCGTGGGGAAGAGGTCGTCTCTTCGACACGCCCATGCATCCAGTCGTTTTTGGCACTCTCCGATGTCGTCGACGGAGATATCGTGAGTGACCATTCCCACTTCCTCGCCCATTTCTGTTAGCACTTCCCCCCAAGGGGAGACAATCAAAGAATGCCCAAAGGTAAACCGTTCGTCGCCGCAACGTCCGGTAAGTGCCGGCGCGACCACGAAACATTGGTTTTCAATAGCGCGTGCTTTTAGAAGCGTGTGCCAGTGCACTTTTCCCGTCGGTACCGCAAAAGCAGCGGGGACAAACAACACCTGTGCGCCTCGACGTCGCAGTGCTCTGAATAGTTCAGGAAATCGAATATCAAAACAGATTGCCAAGCCCGCAGTGCCCCACGGGCGCTTCAAGCTCACCACTTCTTTTCCGGCATCATAAAATAGCGTCTCGTCGTATACCCGGTCCGGCAGCTCCGCTCGAAACAAGAAAAGCTTTCTGTAAAGGCCGAGTACTTTGCCGGTCGAATCGATGTACGGCAGGGTGTTGTACTGCCTGCAGGGAAGTTTAGAAATGGGCTCTCTCAAGGAGCCGGGCAAAATATCGATAGAAAACTCTTTAGCCCAGTTCGAAAATTTCTTCAGGATGGTTTCATACTTAGGCAGGACAGCAGCGCAGTCCGCCGAATGTCCGATAAAGTAAGCCATTTCCGGAAATACGATGATGTCGGCCTTTTTTTGATGCGCTTGCTCAACAAAGTTGCGCATGGATTGTAGGTTGGTATCCAGATCGCAACTGGCAGTCATTTGAACCAAGGCAATGCGCATGGAGCTGAATGATAGTGTCCAGCTCCGGCAAATGCAATGCAGCGGCTTCTTTTCGGGAGTATCGAAGGGGCTTTTCATTCGGAGCAAAGACTTCTATAAAAACTAAGTGAAGATTCTTGTCGTCGCCGATCCTTTGGAAAGTATTCAGTCGCCGTCCGATACAACTGTCTATCTGACGAAAGCCGCGTTGAAACGCGGGCATGAGGTCTTTTGGGCCACGCCCGGTGGCATTTTTCTGACTCGATCTGAAGTAGGTTTCCAAGCACAGCGCGTGCACCTGGAAAAGGACGCGGTGAAGTTCAAGGGGCCCGCGGCGCTCATGCCCTTGGCAGCCGCCGATACCGCCTGGGTTCGCAAAGACCCTCCCTTCGATGCTGCCTATCTAAGGTTGTGCTGGTTGCTGGCTTTGGAGGAACGTCGCTGCTGGTTCATGAATCGTCCCTCATTGCTTCTTCGGTATCATGAAAAACTTGTACCCGCGGAGGCGGTGGCCCAAGGTTTTCTAGGTCCAGACGAGATCATCGATAACTTTTACAATTCCTCAGCGGCGCTCGTTGCCTTCCTAAAAGCCCACAAGGAGAAGGAAGCGGTAGCAAAACCTTTCTTTGGTTTTGGCGGGCGGGACATCCAGCGGGTTCCGATCGAGTCTCTCCCGTCGTTGCAGAGGGAAGACACGTTGCTGCAGCCGTTTCATAAGGAAGTACAGGAACTGGGTGATCACAGACTCTTTTACTTGGGCGGACGGTTTATAGGGCATGTGGCGCGCATGCCGAAGCCGGGAGGATTTGTTTCCAACTTCGCCCAAGGGGGTAGCGGCGAGTCGCGTCCACTCAGTGACGCTCAGAAAGTTGTAGTCGATAAACTCGGCAAGTTTTTGGCTCATGTTGGAATCGATTTTGCGGGGGCGGATCTTATCGGGAATCACATCTCAGAGGTGAACATTACCTCGCCCACTGGCCTCGTCACGATGGAGACTTTGGACGGCAACCCTTACGGGGATTGGGTAATGGATTTTGTGGAAGCTCAGTCCAGTGCGCTCTGAGCCGCGTAGCTAATCACGGCGGGAATCTTCTTGGTGGGGGTTTCCCTAAAGATCTTAAGGACCCGCTCCGCTGGCGTCACGCCCTCAGCCAGATTTTCTTGAATCGGTTTCAGAAATTTTTCCTCGCCATAGCCACGGTTCTGCAACCCCAAACAAGCGGCATCGAGTAGTTTTTCACTTAGCTTGTAGAGATTGATTCCGCAGGTCTTGGCGGCAAGGCCTTCTTTGGCAGAGGCTTCAAGAAGTTGCTCACGGGAATCGGCGCTCATTTTGCCAAGTTCAGAGAGGACGAGAGCGCGCGCGTTTTCATCGTAAAGTAGACCCATCCAAAAGGCGGCGGCGGCATAGCGCTCCCGCGGACGTTGCCCGTCCAGCGATCGGATCTCCACGTAACCCGGCTTGATGCGCGCCTCCGTAAAGAGTTGGCGGACGGCATTCAATCGATTTGCGGCATCCGCCTCCACGCCCGGTACTTCACCTTTTACGATCTGCGCGAGGCATTTCCCCTGGGAAGCTACGTACTCTTTGTTCGAGTTTTGCAAATACATTAAAGGGTAGTTCCAAAGATGTTCTGCATAGGCTTGGTAATTGAAGCCTGGCTCAAAAGCTTTGTTTAGTAGACCTGTACGATCAGGATCCGTATGCTTCCAAATTTCACGGCGAAACGACAGGTATCCCGACTCCTTCGCCTTATAAAGTGGTGAGTTGGCGAAGAGCGCGTACGACAACGGCGCGGCGGCAAGCGCCACGCGCAGCATCTCAATCCCTTCCTCTTCACTTTGGTAATCCAGGTTTACTTGTACAGAGCTAGAAACCCGCATCATGGAAAGTCCGAGCGTATCGCGCTTTCCCAAATATTCTGTCATGAGTCCGTAACGGGTAGCAGGGATGACATCGATGGATTCCGGCCCGTTGCACGGGTTGGCTCCCAAACCTATCCATCGCAACCCCCAGGGGCAGCTGACGCGATCGACAGCGGCCTCAAACGTTTGAGTTTTTTCAACCAGAGATCCCAGATCGACGGTGGCCTCGGTTGCAAGCTCAAGCTGGCTTCCGGGTTCAAGCGTGATGTTCCCCGTATCGGGAGTCAAACCGAGGGGCCGGCCCGCCACGTTGTTGCTGAGGGGCCAGCCGTACTCCTTGCTCAGTGCAAGGAGAAGCGCCTCTGCCCCTTCCCGGGTTTCCCCCTCTGCTGTCCGCGTTTTCTCGTAACCAAACGGGGTACAGTCCGGCCACATCCCGATGCGTTCGATTTCGATTCCGATTTTGCGGTGTTTGGCATCGCGAGCGGCGGATCGCAGAAGGTCCGCAATGGCCTCAATTCCCGCTATGTCCTTAGGACTTGGCATCGACCGAGTGTAACGGTACGCCGGGGAGCCCGTAAAGCTTTCAATAGTTTGGGCTACATATCCCCTAGTCGGGACCCAAAAGTTATGGTTTAACCCCAGGACACTCTCTGAAACCAATTCCGCGGTTCAAGGGAGTTTTGTTTTTGAGAACATGGGCCGGTAGCTCAGCTGGGAGAGCGCCGCGTTCGCAATGCGGAGGTCGAGGGTTCGATCCCCTTCCGGTCCACCAATTAGCTAAGAGTCGGGTCTCGTTCTCGCAAGCGAGGTCGATCCCCTTCCGGTCCACCAATTAGCTAACTCCCCTCTTTACTAAGTACCTATTTTTTTGGCTGTTTCATTCGTACTAGCGCAGTGATATGGACTGGGGGATGGAAACCCCGGCCAATATTTTTAGCCTCTTTCTGGAGAGCTTGGGCGGAAGAGGCTCCCGCTTTTCTGAGCAGTTTGCGGATTCTATAGTCTTCGACACGCCCATTACCGGCAAAGCCAAAGGACGCGAGCAGGCCGAAGACGCTTTGGACCGTTTGGTCCAATGGTTTCGTGGGCACAACGCGCGTCTGGAGTACGGGCGAATGATTTCCGGAGACGCGGGTTACACGGCGGGAGAAGGGAAAGCTTTTTTGCAGCTGGATGGTTGGGACGTTGGCCTGCCGCTCGCCGTCGCGATGGATCTTTCCCAACAAAAGCTTACGGGTTTTCGTCTTTACCACACGCTCTGGCCGGTGAAGCACGCTCACACCTTGCGCGGACCTCTCTTCGAAGCCGAGCGCGCCACGTTGCCCAAAGACGTTGCTGCCTACCATCTGGCACTTGAGAACGGTGAGGCCGCAAGCGCCGCTCAGTTATTTGAGAGCGATGGTACGGTTCGGGAGCCTTCTGGCGGATTGAGTGGAGGGCCGGAATCCCCTCTCTCCCGTTTTTTTGAGTGGGCCTTTCAAGCCGGCGGCGTTTCGCTGCACTATCACCGACTGGTCGACAGTGGCACACACGTGGCGGCCGAATACACGTGCTACCGTTGGGCGAATAAGGAGATCCCCCCGCAAGCGGGAATGGAGTTCTGGGATAGAAGCGAGTCCGGTTTGTTTCGCGCCGTGCGGATCTATGATGATGTCGAGCAACCGTCCTGAATGGTTAAAAAAAGAGTTTTCCGGTTTAATGGTCAGCGACCTGGACGGAACTCTACGTAGCGCTGACGGCCACGTCTCTCCTTCTGTATTGCGGGCATTGGCACACCTGGGTGAAAAGAATGTTTTGCGGGTGGTAGCGACCGGAAGGTCGTTGCATTCAACGAAAAGAATTCTGCCTGCGGACTTTCCCATCGATATTTTGATTTTCTCTTCTGGTGCGGGCATGCTTTGCTGGAAGTCCGGTGCGCTCTTGCGCAATTATTCTCTTACTGAGGTTGAATCTCTGCACCTTTCCGAATACCTCCTCCATCGCGGAGATCTCTGTTTCATGATCCATCAGGAGATTCCTGAGAATCACCACTTCCTCTATTTTCAAACAGGGGCGCCCAGTGAAGATTTTCTCCGTCGTCTGAAACTCAATCTCGCGTACGCAAACCTTCTAAAAGACAAGTGGCCCGTGGAGCGGCGTGCGACTCAGGCAGTCGTCATTGTGCGCGAAACGGAAACCAACGTGTACGATCAACTCAAATCGACGCTCACCCGCTATTCGGTGATCCGAACGACGTCGCCTTTGGATCACGCCTCAATCTGGGTTGAAATTTTTCCGCGTGAGGTCAGTAAGAGTCAGACAACTCAATGGCTGGCAGAGCAGTTGGGCCTTGGACCCGCGGATGCCGTGGCAATTGGGAACGACTATAACGACACGGATCTCTTGGATTGGGCTCACGCCGCCTTTGTGGTATCAGGGGCTCCAGAGGAACTTAAAAGTCGTTACCGGGTGGTTGGGGCCTGCCAGTCGGGTGGACCTGCAGAGGCCATTGAGCTTTGGTTACGGGAGAGATTTGGACAGTGAGAAAGCTATTAGTCTTATGGGCGCTTACGCAGTTTAATATGGCCTCCTATGGGGCGACGTTTTTTGTGGAAAGCGCTGGCAACAGCCACGTTTCCGACTCAGACGCATCGACGGTCACCCAGCTAATCAAGGCCTCGGTCGGGGAATTGGGTCATGACGTTGTGGTCGAACGCTCCACGGCGGACTTTGTACTGCTTCCCAAATTGATACCGCTTGGTTCGGCCTACATCGTGAATCTTGAAAAGTGGAAGGGCAACAAGCGTCTGTACTCCAGTAAAATGAAATCCACGCAGATGGAGAATATGGACGAGGTCGTGCGACGCCTTACGCGCGCGGTAATCGCTGAGGTGTCTGCAAGTGGGGACGTGCGGGTGGGCGAAGTCACTCAGCACGAGTCGGATGAAGGCCAGCGGCGTCGGCCGGCGCGGCAGGTGCGCTATTTTGCGCTCGGTCCAGCCGGATTTGGAAATCTCAATGCGGATAGCATCGGAGTGTATGTCGCGGGCGCGTACGCATTTGACGTAAACCAGGCCATCATACGAATACGAGCCGAAGGAGCTTTTGGCGGCGGCGCCCTCTTTGCCGACTTTGGTTTAGGTGCCAGTTACTTCTTTCCTGCAGGATACAGCTCCGTTTGTTGGATTGGATTTTGGCTGTGGAGTTTCAAGAATGAACAATGGGACGATTTTCGGCGATACAGTCACCGGTTTTGTTCTGGCGCCCATTGTAGGGGTGCAGCTGATGCGAACCTCTTCAGTAAATCTTGAAGTGGCGGGGCGCGCCGCTTTTCTTCTCAACAAGAACTCTACCGGCAACCCGATGCTGTTTGTGGTGCGAGTGGGGCTTTACTTTTAGATCAGGCCGCGGACTTCATCTCATTGGGGCGCCAGCCAAGAGCTAGAGCCTCCGATACCGCCTTGTCTCTCATCTCGGAATGGTTCGAACGCTTGAAAAGAGAGTAACGTTGGGGAAGTTCTTCGAAGTGCTTTTTGAGCGGAAGAACATACCCGGGAGCCTGCGTCTGTATCTGAGTGAGAGCGCTTAGGCGGATATCATCCTCAAACTTGAGGTGCGAAAGCGCATCCGGGAGGGATTTTAGAAGCCCGGAGCTTACGACATGAAAGCGGCCTTTGACCACGTGCGCGGGGGTAATGGCCGACGAATGGGCCTCTTTTCCAGAGGAGTATGCCGAGTGCGGTTTGGTCAGGTCGAGCTGCCGACCGTAGACACCGATCACGCTTTTCTCCCCATGTAACTTAAGGCCTTCCAGCAACTCTACTGAAATATCACTTTTGGGGAAAAGATCGTCGTCGCAAAACGCAACGTAGTCGTAGCCCTCTAGTCCCTTCGCAAAATGGTGGCGGGCAATGCACCCAGGATTTTCTTTGGCGTAAATGTTTTCCGCTCCAGGCACGGGCCATCGCGAGGGCGCGTTGTGAAAAACATAAACAGAATCGATAAAGGCCTGTCGGCGAAGATGGTGCACGACAATCGGGACATTTCGCCACTGGAAGCTACTGAGCACGATGGCGGCAATTCTTGGGCGGTTCTGGTTCCACTTTTTGACTTGAGAAACCAGGCGTGCGTAGCAATAGAGCGAGCGTGCGTGGAGGGAGACTGTCTGGTTCAGTTTTCGAATGCGTTGGCGCAAGTTGGGTGGCTCCCCACAACTTATCGGTTTTCTTAAGATAAAGTCTGAGTCGGACTTCGGACCCCCTTGCCGGTTTCTGGAGCGACGGCCATCCATTCCGAGCCCGACACTTCGGCACTGGATGTGCAACCCTCTTTAGCCGTGAAACGCATCAGAAGTGTCGCAGACGCTTACGCCGTCTTTTCGAGGTGGCACGAAGAACGTCAGGAAGTGGTGAGTTCTGCCTTTTTGAATAGTGGAATGAAACTACTGGCTGTTCGGGAGATCTTTCGTGGAACGGTCAATCAATCGGTGGCGAACCCCCGTGAGATACTACGAGCGGCGCTGCTTGAGGATGCCGTTTACCTCATCGTGGCCCACAACCACCCTTCCCAGGATCCTAAGCCAAGTCCCTGGGATCGCAACTTCACCCAACGTATGGAGACGGCGGCGGCGTTGGTAGGGATTCCTTTGCTGGATCATCTTATTGTCTGCCGGGGAGGAAGGTTTTTTAGCTTTGCCCAGTCGGGGCAGCTTTGCCGCTCTAAGCGGTGAGGGCTACTTTGGCTCCGGTCCGGGACAAAACCCGGCGGCCCAAAACCAGGTGATCGAGATCGGTGTTGGCGAAGCAGTTTAAGGCGTCTTGGGTCGAGCACACCATCGGCTCGCAGTCATTGAATGAGGTGTTGAGCAACATCGGAACACCGGTTTTTTCACGGAAAGTATCGATCAGCTTCCAATAAAAAGGCTGAGTGTCTTTTCGGACAGACTGAATTCTGCAGCTATTGTCGTTGTGGACAACGGCCGGGATCTTGTTCCGTGCCGAGTCTTCTACTTGGAATACGGCGTCCATTGCCGGGGAGAAGAACGAATCTTTGAACCACTTCTTTTGGTATTCCCAAAGTACGGAAGCCGCAAAAGGACGGAAGGGTTCGCGGTGTTTCACGCGTTCATTCAGGCGTTCCTTCATCTCCTTGATGCGAGGATCGGCGAGGATGCTCCGGTTGCCGAGTGCGCGTGGACCAAACTCCATCCGACCGTGAACGAGACCAATGATCTTCCCTTCACAAAGTTCTTTTACCATCCACTCACACAGCTTCCCGTCTTCGGTAAACGTGCGCTCTTCAATTTCGAATCCAAAGCCTTTCTTGCTGCCCTCGTCTGATTCGCTGATATCGGGACCCAGCAAGGCCCAGTGGCGGCCCTCAGCGTTAATTTCGCGTTCAGCGGCAGAAATGGCAGCGCCTACCGCAATGCCGGCATCGTGTGATGCTGGGGCGACGTGGATCTTTTTGAAAGGAGTTTGCTTCGCGATTTTTCCGACCCAAACGCTATTGTGCGCACACCCTCCGGCCAGACACAAAGTCTCCGTCTGTGTTTTTTCATGCAGCTGTTTCAAGCAGCTACTAGCGATGTCTTCAAAGTGCTGCTGAACAGATTTGGCGAGATCCCAGTGTTGGCGTCCTAAAGGCTCAGTGAGTTTTCTCGCGGGTACGCCCAAAAGCTGCGTGAGAAAGCTCGTGTTGAAGATCGGTGCCACATACGGCTGATCGTTCTTCACACTAAAACTGTTCATTGTTTTTTCAATCGGAAAGGCTTCAAGGTTCAGCTGGAATCCGTACGGCGTGCTGAGCCGTACAAGTTCTCGCATTTCTTTCATGTAACTGGGTTGTCCGTAGGCTGACAGTCCCATCACCTTGAACTCATCGCCAAAGTAAGGGAAGCCAAGGTACTGAGTCATCGCCGTGTAGAAAAAGCCCAGCGAGTGCGGGTAGTACGTGCGGTGAAAAATCTCAAGCCGCGATCGATTGAGCCGTCCAAAGGCAGCTGAAACGAAATCACCCAGTCCATCAAAAGAAAAGAGCGCAGCTTCCGAGTCTTCGGCCAGATACCGCGCGCTCATTTGATGAGCGTGGTGGTGTTCCACCCTTACAATGTCAGCACGTTTTAGCCCGGCTTCTTTCAACAACTTTGTGAGCGAAGGCGCGGCTTTTTCGTTTTCTGATTTGTGTCCGCTCGCTAAGTAGGGGTGACGGAGGACTAAGTTTAGCTTTTTAAAGAAAGCGTTCTTGGGCCGTTTTGCGATAGCGACGATACGCACGTCGGCCGGGTGTATTCCCGCATGTTTCAGGCAGTAGGCGATGGCTTGGTGCGGGAACATGGCGTAGTGCTTGACGCGAGTAAAACGTTCTTCCTCAGCTGCCGCGACAAGTTGGTCACCGACGACAAGTGCGGCGGAAGAATCGCCGTGGCCGTAGCTGATTCCCAGGATGGTGTAGGGAGCCTTAGACATGAAGCTTGGTTTCTGCGCCGTTCCGAAGTTATTTCAAAAAAAGAACTATAATTAAAAAATAGGGTGTGTTTTCAAGTTTACACGTTTTTCTCCCGATAAGAAACACAGCCCCTATTGGACTCCCAATGCTTCCTCCAAAAATTGCCGAAACCTTCGGGTACATGACCATCGGTGCGATACTGGTGTACCCTTTTCTGGCCTTGAATTTACGCGTTGCATCACGCTTTGGGTTCATTGATTGGCCCAAGTCCCGCGGTGTCTCCCAGGAGCAGATACCCATTATTGGTTACGGCCTGGTTGCGTTCGTTCTATCGGTGATGGCGCTCTCTGCGTATTACTACGATTTCAGCCCCTGGGTACTTCTGACGGCAGGCCTCGTCGCCCTCATGGGGCACCTGGACGATCGTAGACCTCTGCCCGCTTTGGAAAAGCTTGTGTGGCAGGTACTTTGTGTTTTGGTGGTGCTCTATTTTGATCCGAATGTCCGCTCAAGCATTGGCGACAAATACGGAACCTTGGGCTTTGTCATGGCTGGTGGGGGTATCATCGCCCTGGTAAATGCGATTAACTTTATTGACGGCATTGACGGACTTGCCGGCACGGTCATCATGATGAGTGCGCTTGGGCTCTCGGCCCTTTC
>JAWKNY010000022.1:0-65935 GCA_041391485.1 Bdellovibrionota bacterium
AATAGATTCCGCTAAATGAAATCCAAAGACATTCTGCCGTTAACGCTATTTGCGTGCGTCATTGTCAGCTCTTGTGGGCTTCCACTAACGTGCCTTGTAGGGGCGTTGCGGAGCCCCTGCTAGAAACCGGCCACCCAAGCTGGACCGCAGTAAAAGTTACTTAGTCAGACATAGGTTAACCAGGGGAGTGTTTCCAACGTGAAGGCCGGAGGCACTCCCTTCCTCAACTACTTTTCTTCCTCTTCTTCCTTTTCTTTTTCTTTTAGTCCCAGCTCTTCTTCAAGAATAGCGAGATCCGCTTCGCCTATTTCTAGCGCAGGATCCAGCTTCTTTTCCCGTACGAGCTGGCGAGTGGAGGCGATCAGTTCTTCCAGCTTCTTCTTTTGATCTTTCACACTCGCGATTTTTCTAAACGTATCAATGGCAGCATGGAACTCTTTTATTTTTTTCATGGCGAGTTCGAAGGATTCCCCGGACTTTACCGCCAGTGTGTCCGCAAACCCGCCCTTGCCATCAAGCTTGTCGCCAAGCAGATCTTCCAAGGTAGGACCCGCAGCAAACTCGTCCGAAAGTTCGCGCGCTGTGATGAGCACGTCCTTCCAAAACTCGCGGTAAAATTCGACCGACAAGATCCCGTCTTTTGTGAAAAGTGGGGTGTCGAGCTCCTTGGAAACGACCTGAACCGCTTTTGACATGAGGGTCTGAATAAGATCCTGGTGCGCCTTATTCCTAAAGGAAAAAGGACAGGGATAATTGAAGTTCTCCTTATACTTCTGCTGAAGCTCCCACCATTGAAGCTGAATCATGAGAAGCATCGCATCCGCGTTCACCGTAATTTCTCGTCGAGCTTGCTCTTCCGCATCCTGCTTGATCTGGCTATTGGCCTGCGCCGCAATCACAGCGCTTTCATCCTTGGCGCTTTCTCGACGGTGTAAGTACCAGACCGTTCCTGCAGTTGCGGAAATGAGAATAATGTACCGCGCCCTCCAAAGTGCGTTGCCGGTGAAGGAGAAAGTCTTTCCAGGAGCGGACTTCCAGGTGAGCGGCGGGCGAGCAATTTTGTACCCCATCAACTTTAACGAGTCCAAAGCAGCTGAAGCCGGTGTTTTTTTGAGTAGATCTAGCTCTGCGAGAAGCTTCTGCGGATTTGCAATTCGACGCGCAAGTCGGCTTCCGGTCTTAATATGGGTGATGATGGAGCTTAGCTTTTTCATGCGGATGCCGACTTTAGAGGCCGCTGTACTTAATTTTGTGGAAGACTGCTCCGCCTTTACGAGGGCTGCATCCAACTCTGCCTGCAGCTTTTCGAAATCCACAACAGCGCGTCCTCCATCAGCCGATTGCTTAAATAGTGAGGCCGGCACCAGTGCGTTGGGCTTACCCGGAACCGAGCGCATCTTGGCCGCATAGCGCGCGTACTTGGCGTTCACGGTCTTAGCCCACTCCTTGAACGCAAGGTCATCTGCGACACGTACCCCTTGCTCGTAACGAGCCAGCGTGCGTTCGTATTCTTTGATCGCTTCAGCAAAGGCTTTAAACTCGGTGCTGCCTCGAAGGCTCTTAGCGGCAACAAGTTGCGCCTTAGCCCCATTGAGTACACTTTTGGCACCACTCAACCGCCACGCAGCGAAGATGCTTGCGGCGATAGCGACGGTGGTGAGTCCGTAATCCAAAGGCTCGTTCCACATATCGGAAGCGAATTCCTGAGCGTAACCGAAAAATCCTTTCATCTCTTGCTGACGCAGGAGTTCTTCCTCATCTGGGGTTTTTACGGGGCCTTGCTCGGATTTCTTTTCAGGTTGCTTCTCGACTTCATTAATCTTTTTCTGCGCAGGCGGTGGATCTTCGCCGAAAGTGGGCGGAACGACGACCGCAAGATTGAAACACAAAATTAGAGTGAGAAACTGCTTAGCTAGGCTCTTAGGAGTGCCCATACCCATCCTCTCCCAAAATGTCTTTTTGTTAGTGCGTTTTAAACAAGCAATAGCGGATAACGCAGAGACGTTATCACAAACCTATTGCGCGATGCGACAAAAATTGTATATGATGGCTCAACTTTAACTATCTATCCAAATTACTGAATCAATTCGCTGCGATAGCAGTGAACCGTTTAGGGGGTTCTATGGGCTGGCGTGTACTTTGGATTGGGCTCTTGCTTCAATTCAGTTCCTTGGCGGGCGCTTCTTACGTGGAAGATGCCCATAAGATCGTCTTGGACACTCATTCCGATTACCTGACATTTGAAAAAGGCGAAGGCGATAAGGAAAAGCTTCTTGCAGGCGCGAAGTCCCGTTTGGAAGAGATAAAGAAGCTCGATGTTGACTTTGTTAGCTACGTCCAGGAGATCTTAGAGAGCTTGCACTACCTGTCTCCTTCTTACCGCTGGCTCCGGACGCTACGGCTCGATGTAGACAACACGATCGCTGCGGTTTCTGAGACTCTGGTGCGCAAGGAGTCCAAGGTTAATCTCGATCCGGAAAAGGTCGGCGGAATAGATTTGGAGGCCATTGATCCGCAGACCCATGATCTTATCAACGCCCACATCAGCCACGCCAATTACGCCCCCGTTGTGAAGCTTCTGCAGGCCTGCGCCTTTAACGTGCGGCTCCAGGAGTCGTACTTAAAAAATTCGGATATGGGAGCGGTTCTCGATGGTAAAAAGCCCCACTTGCATTGGTTTGAGTTTATTAAGATCCACGAGCACATGGTTTACGCCATCAACGTGCTGCGCCGGTTTTTCCCCTTGTTTCCCGATCCCAGCTTTGGTGTCTTGATGGCCAAGGACGGCGGTGACAAAGGCTTCGATGGGCTTTCCGCGTACTGGACGGAAAAAGTTAAGGAAAGTTTGCGGGCTCCCACCCGGAAATTACCGGAAGAAGTGGCCGAGAATATCAAAGTATCTGTTCATATCGTGGCCCACGGTGTTTCTATGGTGGAACGCTACCGCCAGCGCTTCTACCCCAAATTTAATAACGACGCGGAGGGGATTTTCTTTTCGAACGCGCTTTTCTCCGTGCGTGGGGCGCACGCTTGTCTGGCATTAGCCAAAGGGTATTCCGACTATGTGGGGGCGCCTTGCGATTTTGCTGGTTTTAAGAACGCGCTCGTCAGCTACATCAAGTACTACGATCAGCTAGCCGATCACGGCGTGCTCGCCTTGGCCCTCCAGCACATCCTCGACTACATGGATGAAGCGGACGGTGAAAGAGGTATCCCCCGACTCAAAAAGCGCCTGAACGACATTGCGGTAAAGAGCAATGTGAACCCCAAGATCGCCGAAGTCTGGCCCAAGCTAATCGAGGCCCTTTTTGACGAGAACCTCGATCCCAAAAAAGGGAAAAATCTCCGCGGGCTGTTGCTCGACGACAACACCTCCCCACTCGTCCTCTACGGTCTACTCAAGAAGGCCTTTCTGAGTGTAGGGGTAGGGGTGTGCCGCGACGGGGAGAAACAGCTGCGTGAGTGCGGCGGCTTTGAAGATTTTCAGCCCAACCTCATCGTGGCTCAGGACCTTTTGAAAGGTTTTGAAGTGAACGTCGAGAAGGTGCTCAAAGACAGCCCTCTTGCCGGCGGGATGGACGATAAGCTAGCGACCTTAAGCCGAAGAATGACGTACCTGGATGCGAGCCGCAGTAGCTGCCCGGCGT
Organism: Bdellovibrionota bacterium; assembly: GCA_041391485.1. Lineage (GTDB taxonomy): Bacteria > Bdellovibrionota > FAC87 > UBA2466 > JACKAF01 > JACKAF01. The sequence continues at coordinate 3,648 of JAWKNY010000022.1, forward strand.
ACGTAAAGCCGACGGCTGAGGACAAGCAGAACGCTTCGTGGGTGCAGTACTCCGAAGGCTTTGCCTCCCATGATGCGGGCCGGGAAGCGTCTGCCAACGGCTACCACAAGATGATTTGGGTGCATAAGACGAGCGTCACAAATGCCGTTACCATTCAAGAGGAAGTCGAATGGCCCAAAAAGCAGCTCGCCGGACTGTCCGTGGTCGCAGCTGTGCAGACCATCATCCCCAACATCGTGCATACCCAGATGCTCATCAATGACGGGAAACTCAAATCGTCTGAGATTACGGCTTTGGGGATTCACCTCCCCAAGAACCCGGCCGTGGAGTACGTGGCCGGCCGGTACGCTTATCCGGAGTTTAACGCCGTCTCGGCCCAGGCCAAGAACGTTTGTAGACATGCTCCAGCGGTACGCGTGGGAAATACAAGCTCTTGCAGTTTGATAGGACAAGGAGCTTACTTCTGAGGCGATCGATGCGGAATTCAACAAGCGCTACGATGAAATCGCGGTCCATTACCGCAAGCGCCACCAGGCAGAGATGTACGTGGCTGCCAAAGCCATCCAGAAGTTTGATAAGATGCTCGATGATTTTAGACAGCCCAACTACTATGTACCCAAGGATGCGCCGGCGGCCATCTACGCCCTGACCGGCGATCCCAAAGCCTCGGCTTTTACAGGCGGGGCCAAGGAAGATCAAAAGCAGAATAGTTCGATTGCCTACTTGGTCGATATGATCAAGTACGACTACCTGCTCAATAAACTTAAAGACAGAACTGCCGCACAGGCCGCCATGAAAAAGACCGTTCTGTCGACGGAAGACTTTCTGGAGTCCTTTAAGCTCTACGGGACAAAGTACGTGGGCGCGCATCTCATGCGTGAGTGGTACTGGAAAGAAGAAAATAGAGCCATCTTGACCAAGCTCTACGAACACGGCCTGAACATCTGGTACAAGCGCCGCGAGTATCTGGAATACGCAAAAGACGTGCTTTTTTATCAGTTCCCCGCTTTGAAGTGGAAGGACGCGTGGAAAGAGTACGATGGTTCCGAGACCTCCTACCGCAAAGTACTGCGAGCTTTTCAGGCCAATGCTGTCGAGCAAGCCAATCGCTATGCGAAACTCGGTGTAGGTGAAGATGAAGAAAAGGCAGTGCAAGTCATCCTAGAGGAAGTGGTTCCCAATCTTCCTTTGATGGACATGGTGCTGCGCACTTTCCCGCAGTTTAAAAAAGCACTTTGTCTGGAGCAGATAGCGCGCAACCTGTCGGAAGAGCGTTTTGATACGGTTCTTTACTCCGTCGAGGGAGCCGCGGCGGTCTTGTGCTTTGTCCCCGTGCTGGCGCCTGTTGCTGGTGTGGTGACAGTCGCTACGATTGGGGTGGGGCTCGTCGCGCACGGTTACCGCGCCTACACCAAGTACAAAGAGATTGAGAACGCGCGCTTTTTTGAAGCAGCGGTCGGGCCCCAGGTCGATCCCGAACAGCTTGAGAACAACATGCTCTACTACCGCGAGATGAATGACGCCTACGGGCAGGCGGTGGGGCTTTTTGTCATCGATACGGTGACGGCCGCGGCAACGGCCATCAAACCCATTCGGGTCGCGGTGGGGGAGGGGCTCACGCAAGTGGGTAAGGGCGCTAGAGCGTACGGCCCTTCGCTCTGGGCCTACGCCAAGGCTTTTCCCGGACGCGCGCTTACGGTCTGGCGATCGGCGTCTCGTGAGGCGCTCAATCCGTTTGTTCGCTGGGGAATCGCGCGAAATGGTCGACCCGAACGCTCGCCGGTCGTTTGAGTGTGCTCTTTAGAGTGAACTCCTCCTGGTTGCCCTTGGGCCGTCGTCGGGTGGGCGCGATCTTTAGCCACACAGGCAAGGGAGGCTTCTTGAGATCGTGGCACACCACCCGTGGAGTCTCTTTGGCCAGCAGTGGGCTCGTACGCCGCTTTCAGTAGGCGTGCAGATAACCTGGTTTGCCGGGGAAGGGGTGGCGCTCTACTTCGCTCTCAACGAATATTTTAGGGATCGCGAGATAGCGCGTACCACGAGCGTGATGCTGGAAAAAGCCTGAGGCCTACAGGGATTGGATCAACCTCGTCGATCCGGAAGAGTCAGCAAGTCTGAGCTCTACTTACTCATCGAGATGGATCGTTCTCTGGGTGAGGCAAAACGCAAGGAGTTCCAGACGGTGGTGGATGAAATCGAAGCCGCCTACCTGGACGCTAAGGACAAGGACGCTATTCAACATTTGAAAAATAATCTGGAAACGGTCGGCCGCTCCATTCAAGTGCACGTGGATCAATCGAAGAAAGACTCCGGAGAGAACAGTCCTGAGTACCAGATGTGGCGCCGTGTACAAAAACAGTACGAGCAGCAACGCAATCGGCTCGCAGCGTTTAAATAGGGATCACCTTCGTAGAACGCGCGGTATCTGGACGCGCCCTGTTGAAAGGCTGTTTATTCGGCCACGGGAGTCTTGCGGAGTGAGCGGTAGTATTTTTCTTTGAGTTCGGAGACTTTATTGGAGGCACCGAATCGCTCTTCATCTAACTTAAATGAGTTCGCTGTAATACGAAGAACCTCCGGAGTACCGGAAAAAGTCGATTCTCTTCAAAGTGCTTCGTATGAGCGGAATCAGGCTGGAGTTTGTTTCAGGTAAGCCAGGCTCTTCGTGTTTCGATCAATCGTCGTCAAGTAAATCAGTGAAGGGAAACTGAAAGTCGATATCAAAAGCCCCAACAAAAAGCCTAGAATTTGAGTGTCGACAAGGATGTGCTTCCCGGGTAAAGCACCGCTTGATCGGTTCCGAAGGATTTCTCCGCCCCAATGATGATAGGGATTTCGTATTTGTCGGCAAGCTTACGGGATTCGACGTTGTTCAGCTGCGAAACAAGAATGAGTACATCCGCCTGTTTCTTTAACTGCGGTACCCAATGCGAAGACTTTTGTCTGCGTTTTCAACGCGGACCCCGGAGAGCTTTTACAGCGCTCGGATCCGAGGCGGAAAGAACCCGTAGCGGACCCCACCGATATCAAAAACGGAATAAGGTTCAAACACGCTTTCGCCGCCTGAAGCCATTTTTACGTTAGTGCTAAGAAAAGGAAAATTCGCTTTCTTTTGAAGGCGTCTGAGCTCAATCGCGCCTAGATCGTAGTCCAGGGGGCCGGGAGCAAATACGTTTAAACTGAAACATTCAACATCTCGATAATCACAAGCGCGCGATCGGCTTTTTCGTTTTGCTCAGCGTCTCCTCCCCGCCGTTTAGGAGGTTTCCGCCGTCTACAAACAGGAGGTTGGGGCTGCCACGCGGCGCAGTTGAGCTACAGCGTTAGCTTCTCTATCAATGCCGCCATAAGGGTTCTTCAGCCACAGGGTTCAAAGCGTCGCTAAGCGATTGGAGGTGTGGACAATCGCAAGTTCCGCTGTCGAAGGGGAGCTTGTGAGGCTCTGAGCTTGCGTGAGCTGAGTAAGTACCACCGCGAGGACAGCAATACCCAGAACAACTGCAACAGCTTTTCATGACGACCCTTTCTTTCTATTCGCCTTCGGCGATGCGCTCCATGGCTTTGACGCAAACGCCTGAAAATTTGAATTCCCCGTTCTGGAAATCGATCTCAATTGCCTGATCGGTGGGGACCATATCCCGGTTCTTGGCTCTAGACAGCGGCACCACTATCTTTTTCTCAATGGTTTGGTTGGGCTCGCTCCCAAATCGTCTTCCTTAGCAAGTCGAGCCAACTCGTCAAGGCTGCCGGAGTTAGCTTGGTATCGACACCGGCCTCAAGCATGCGAGCGCGCACCGGTTCAAAAACAGTGGCCGCGACCCCACGCATTCTTTCTAAATCCATGTCGTGAAAGGTGATGACTTCATCAAAGCGGCCAATCACTTCTTTTTTGAACTTTTGGTAGAGTTCTTCTTCTGTCATGTTTCCGTTGAGCACAAAAAGCGTGTTTCTAAAGTCCACCATGCGCCCGCTCGAGTCCTGCAAAAAGCCATCTTCCATTACTTTGAGTAGGAGCGTGAACACGTCGGGGTGCGCTTTGTCGATTTCATCAAGCAGCACGACTCGGTACGGGTTCTGGCGTACGGGTTCTGTCAATTGTCCTTGACCGCCCTTTTCACCGAAGCCGACGTAGCCAGCGGTGGCACCAATGAGCGCCGAAACCGCTGTGCGCGGATCGGTGAAATTTGCCATGTTGATTTCTAAAAGCGCTTTGGGATCGCCAAAGAGATCCGTGGCGGCCACTTTACAGAGCAAGGTTTTTCCTACACCGGTAGGTCCAAGGAAAATAAAGCCGCCGATCGGCTTATTCGGGTTTCCAAGTCCGCTCGCTCGGTTGTTGAAGGCATCGGCTACTGCTTCCACCGCGTGATCCTGGTGCTTTACCTTTTGCTTCATGATGAGGTGCGCTCTGAGAAAACGCTCCTTGTCGGAAGTCGCAATGATGTCCAAAGGAATACCGCGAGACTCTGCCACGACGCGGGCCACGTGGATGGGCTCCACCTGTGTGTAGCCCAAACCGTACTTCTTCCGGTGCTCGTCGATTCCGGCTATGAGTTCAGCCGATTCGGTGCGCAAAGAGTCGAGCTTCTGTCGGATGGCGACGTAAGCTTCGGCGCCGGGTGAAAACTCAGATAATTTTACACCTAAAGTATCCAACTCTTCTGCCATCTTGCTTCCGATGGGCTGGGAGTCTGCTGGCCCCACTCCGTCTAGCGATCCTCCTAATTTGTCGATTTGCTTTTTGAGCTCAATCAGACGCGGTAAGGCGGCCTGTGTTTCAATGAAGGCTTTTTGCCAGCCCTCGAGCTCGGCCTCCACACGCTGGATTTTTTCGAGCAGCGCCGCACGCTGCTTCAACGTCACGGCGTCTTCGCCTTTGAGCAGATCCAACTCTACGTTTAGGGCCAAAAGCTCTTTTTCCAGTCGATGGATTTCATCGGGTTTAGCCCCAGCATGTTCGCGAGCGAGTAGACTTCCGGCGACGTCGGCAGGCCCCACCGCCTTGTCGGGAAGGGCTTTGTCATGGACAAAGCGATCCGATAGCCGAGCGGCGGCGACCAACGCTTCTACGGAATAATCGATCTTGTGGTGCTTCTCTAGCTTTTCGCGCATTTCCTTCAATATCAGGATCGTTTCCTGGACGCTTGAAGGGTCAATGTCTAAGAACTGAAAGCGCCGTTCAAAAGCCCCGTCTTTTTCTAGGTACTCTCGATACTCGTCGATGGTCGTCGCTCCAATCGCACGCACGTTACCACGCGCAAGCGCTGGCTTGAGAAGGTCAATCGCTCCGGCGCCACCTTGAGCGCCGCCGAGTTTGGCCAGCACGTGGATCTCATCAAAGAAGAGAACGATGGGATCGGGGGACTTTCCAACTTCTGCTATCACAAATTTCAAACGATCTTCGAATTCCCCCTGGAATTTGGCGCCTCCAATGAGGGCACCCAAATCAATGGCGTAGATTTTTACATTTTTAAGATGAGGGGGAAGGGATTCGGGGAAATGAGCGGCCTGGTAGGCAAAGCCCTCCACGATCTGTGTTTTTCCAACACCAGGATCGCCGCGCAGCAAACTGTTTGGCTTGGATCGGAGCCCAAGGTTGGTGATGAGCTTACCGATTTCCTCTTCTCGTCCGATAGCGGGATCGATTTTCCCTTCGCGCGCGAGCTGCACGAGATCTTTGCCGTACTTATCGAGTTGAAAAAGACTTTTTTCATCGTTGGCGTCCGGCCCCCCCATTGCGGAGAGCATGGCAGATTCAATCCCTTTTTCGCTGGCTCCAACGGTTTTTATAAAGGTACCGGTTTCCGCTTTGTCACGGGCGAGGGCGAGCAAAATATGAGGCACCCAGATTTGCTTCCCACCATATTCGCGGGAAATCGCTTCAACTCTATCAATAAAATCGGCAAACGCGGCCCCGGTGGCGGTACCCGCGGCGCGCGTCGACGGTGCAGGGAAGGCCACACGCAGCTTCGTTTGCACGGCATTTTCATCCGATTTAACACCTGAGCGCACCAGAATACCGTAGGCGGTATCGTGGATGATCTGTTGGTGTTCTCGAATAAAGGGCGTGTTGGACGACTTGTGCGGATCGTCGTCGCGTACGTGGTAGCCGCGCAGAAGCGCTTTCAAAAAGTGTTCGGGTTTTACTTCGGAGGCGCCTTCGGACTGAGCGATCGCGATTGCTGCAAACATGGTTGCCTGCGCGGCAGGGGTCGAACGCTTGGCAATCTCTTCCGGAGTCGCGGGAGGCGCAAAACTCTGCAAGCAGATACTGAGAATGCTAAACGCGACGAGATTATAAAATCTTTTCATTTGTGTCCCCACACCATACCGTTCTTTCGGTCGACCGATTTGGAACCAGTCTCTAGTTTGCGTTAAGCGATATTAGGAGTGGGTGTTTTACCATAAAATGACGCGGCAAATCAATGAGAAGCTAAGGGTTTTCGGATCCGTGGGGTGACAAAAAACGGCAAAAAAAAACGCCCTCCCCGAAGGGAAGGCGTTTTTGCATAGTTCTCTTAATTCTAACTTTGGTTAGTTAGCCAAAGCGTAGGCTTCGCCGCGGGCACAGCTGCCAGCAGCCTTGTTACGAGGCTGAAGGAAGTAAGCGCCATCGCTTTCAACGCTCTTCTTGAAGATGAGCGCTCCGCCCGTCTGTACCGCCTTCTTGTTGGGGTGGTCCCAACCGGTAAAGATCTTTACCGCGACGGCCGTACGTTCACGGTTCTCAGGGCCCTTCACATACGGGTCAAGAATCCAGTTTTGAAGGCCGGCAACCGGGGCTACGCAGTCTTCAGGAACTTGGCCAAGGTTGCGCTTGTTCAGCGGGCAACCAAGCGACTCGACCGCAGTGGCTGCGATACCGATGTTGATAAGCTTCGCACGAGCGCCCTGATCCCCAGCGTCCGCTTGGGCGCCGAGGTCTTCAATCACGCTCTCGCCGTTTTTGAACTTTTCCGCCCAGGTTTCATTGCTGGCGTTCATTTCATCAGCCGTTTTCATCGCCGCGTCCGCCGGGGAGTTGGTGACAACTTCCGGGAAGGTCGTAGCGCGAGCAAACACGACACGCTTTGCGGTGTCGATGTACTGCTCGTCGGTCTTCGTCGGCAGCTTAGGGGCTGCAGCCGAGCTGACGAGAGCCTCATCGGCTTTCGCGAGCGAGGCAACAAAGGTCGCCTTCGTGATATTGGTTTTGCCATCGAGCATGGAGCGTACCACCTGAATGGAGCATTCGCTTTGCTCTTAAAATCTTCGCTGGTCAAGAACGGGACGAGTTCGTCCGCATTCAACTTGCCGGCCGCGATTTGGGTCTTCGCCAAGCCTTCGATGGCGGACAAGCCACCAACGACAAGCGTGTTCGAATTCCACATCCCTGCCGCCACTTCGGGCGCGTAACCGGCGCGAATCAAACGCTGGGTCACAAGCTCCTGAGCCGACTTACCGGCGCGGGCTTCACGGATAATCAAGGAAAGGACTTCGCCTTCCAACGCGGGCTTCAGCTTGAGCGTCTCAGCCGTGCGGCTGGCGCTGGCAAGCGGGTTGTCCGCAAGGGCAGGAAGCGCTAAGGCCACCGCCAGGGTAAAGAAAAACTTAATTCCAGTCTTCATTTCTAACCTCACCAATTAAGAGATCCTTATGCATGTGGTTTTACCAAACTAAGGGTTGCCCCAACGCACACGCCAATAAAGATGTACCACCAATGAAATCCCTATATGACACACAGTCCAGAGGGGAATCAAGAGAAAAATGACGCGGTATTTCCGATAGCGTTTCTTCATTAAACCTTTAATTTCAGGCTATTTTGGCCTGACAAATAACGTCACTTGACGCAGCACGACAAAGTCTGTATAAACACGACACACTCGTTGTAGTGCCTTGTGGTTCTTGTTGGGGGAAGGTTGGGCCTTCCTTAACGATGTTAAGTCTTTAATCTAGCTATCGCTAAAACTTATGCTGAAACAGCTGCTCATTACGTATTTGTGCGCTTGGTTTCTTGTGCCTCCTCAGGTCTGGACCCAGGTGGTTTACGCGCAGGAAGCCCCTGCCGCGAAGCCCGTCGTGGCCCAGGAGAAGAAGCCCGGTAAGTCCGATCGTGAACGTTTGCGCGAAGCTTTGCATTTGGCCACCTGGCAGCTCCGCGAGCAGGTCAAACCGACCATCCCGGGCGCTACCCGCTTTTGGCTTGCCGAGGCCCACGCTCTTTTCGATCCCATCCAGCATTGCGCTCCTTATTATAAGGAAGTGCCCAAGAGCGATGACTTCAAAGCCATCGTGAATTTGGTCGCGGCGGCCCAAACCGAGTTTTCCAGGTTTTTTGAGAAGCGCCAGAACAGCTTCGGCAAGCAGACAAGCGAAACCACTTTTAATCAACCGTTGCCGGATATGGTTTTTTCCAAGGAAACCGGCGCGGCCTGTCAGCCCATTGCTTCTCTTGAAAACCGCTTCCATGACGATAACGGCACCGAGCCTGAAAAAATCCAAATGCAGGCCGATTGGTTGCAGACAAACGCCAACCAGGAATTGCTGACGCCTTACTTTGTGGGACTCAGCCGAAAAACGGAAGACTCGCCTTATACCGACGTAGAGGCTCGCAACTGGATCGGCTGGATGGGGAGCATCCGCAAGTTCGCTGGCCTTTTGGCTCGTTACCATGAGATCAACGAGACCTTTGGAGGCCGGCGGCCAGAACTCCCTGAGCTCGTCGTGTCCAAATCCGTGGGCAGCTATTTCAAGAAAGTCTTGGGAGATGCAGCCACCGAACTGACCTCGACTAAATTAACGGCTGCCCAAAAAAGCGAAATCACGGCAAACCAAATTCTTTCGTCTTCTTTTGCCAAAGAAAATACGGCCCGTTTTGTCCCTTGTGGAGAAAAACGCAAAAGCTGCGGTGTTGGACTCGATCCTGACTTTAAAGAAATCCCCGGAGCTTTCTGTTTTTGTGACGGGAAGGAAGATAGCGGCCGTTTGATGGATGAGGAAATTATCCTCACCTTGCAAACGCGCGATCCTAAAGATCCCAAACGCACCACTCACGGAAAGTACCTGGACTCCATGCGGCGTCTTGGTATCAAAGCCCTCTTTAGTGAGCTCGCAACTGCGAATTTCTTTTTACCCACCAAGGAACGCGTGGCGCTCCCCGAAGCGTGTGTGAATGCAGGCGACATCCAGGATTACGTAAGTTTTTTTAATAGAACCAATACGGTTCAGGCGCGGGAAATCGAAGCGGAAAAATTGGCCAACGCGGTCGAGCACCTGGAGCGGGATTACCTGAGTGGAGCTGTCGCGGCGCCCATTCCGGCGGTCGAGACGGCGGCCTGTATGCGCGGGCCCATCAGATTCTAAGTACGCTCGTACTCAATCAGGGCACGTACTTAACGCAGCAGAACGCCGGCAAAGCGGAAAAACTTAGAGCCATTCAAAAAGAACAGACTGACAGCCTGTCCCGTATGGCGGCCGTCCCCATTTACCAGCGCCTGCGAGAATCGGCGATGGAAGTTGGGGACAGCTACGCATCCATTCTGGCGTATAAGTTGCGCTTGTTCGCCGCTCTCGTTCAGGAAGATTTCGCCAAGCTAGACGGGGATCTCGCCAGCCCCCAAAAGCGCGCCATTTTGGACAACATGGTTCGTACGGTTGTGCTGGAGGCCTTAGTCGATTTTGCAGAGAGCTATCTCGCGTCCCTCATGGTGGACGCCAAGGAATATAAGGTACAAGACCTGATTCTAGCGTGGCAGCAGGTGGGCAAACCCCAGTGGCGCCAGGCCTTGGAATCGCCTGACATGAAAGCTGAACTCGCCAAGAACGCGCGCGAGCTTACCGACACCTTGTACTCGTATCCCGAAATTCGCGCGAAATCGTCCGCCGATCAAAAAGCGGAAGAGCTCGTCGCCGCTCAGGTGAAACGCTTTGCTCCTTCCATGATTGACGCAACACTTGCGGATATACCAGGCGCCAGGGCTGCCTCGGAAATTCCAACCCCTACGGGTGAGGGCTGGCAGTCGCCCGTTTTCCAGCTGGATCCTTATCAGCAACTCGATTACCAGCATCTCAAAAAAGGTCTCCAGCACATGGCCAGAGGCTATGAGAAAAAACTAGTCGAGCGTTTGGAAGCGGATCCTCGCTTCCGGGATCCCGTGTGGCTGCAGCGAAACTTCCACCAGCTTGTCTACCATCCGGACGGCAAGTCGGAGCTTGTAAAAGTGGAGAGCGCCAAGGTGCTCGCGCGGGCCATCGTAGAGAAGTTCATTGAAACCTCAGATGCGGATCCGTTGAAGGACTTTGATTGGTCTGCTAAAGCCCGCGTTGCCATCCTGGATCCGCTAAAGAACTGGCTCGTGAATGACGCCAAGGCCGCCAAGAAGATTTATGAAAAGGAACGCAAGGAATTCGCCAGTATTCTTTTTACGCGCTACCTGTACCCGCTCATTTTGAATCGGGATAAGACCGACGAAAAGATCTGGAAAGAGCACTTTGCGACCACGGTCGAGCAAATCGACAAGCGCGATATCATTGTTCCGTTCCGCAATAAGCCAGCCGATCGTGCAGCGAAGATCGTAGAAGCCTACGAAACCAGCGAGAAAACCAAAAAGACCGCACAGCAAAACGTCGCAGTCGTCCAAAACGTTATTGCGGAAAGAGCCAAAGCCGATTCCGATCTAGTTGTGGAAAAGGCGACGCTTACCTCCAACGAAGGAGCGGCGGCAAAAAATTTCACGGACTACGTCGCTAAGCACAAAGACGCAGATGAAACCAAGAGTGCTCTGCGTTGGCTCATTCCTGTAAAGCCCGAAAATAAAGCGATGCTTTTGGCTTTCTATGAAGGACGTCTGCAAAGTGTGGTGCCGCCTCTTGCCAAGGATCTCATCGGCTATTTCGGACCTGGGAAAATGGTCTACCCGGGCGAAGAGAAACTCGAAGAACTCGCTGACAATGATGACAAAGCGGATGACGCTCTGGTGGGTACCAAGAATGCCCGGCGCGAGCTATTCAACGCCGTTTGGGGCTCAGTAGACTCACTTAGCAAAGAAGGTAAGGCTTTCAAGAGCACTGTGGACAAACTTTTGGTGGACGTGCTGAAGACCTTGCACGATGAGGCAAATGCTAAGAAGGGACAGGATGCCCTTATCGCACTGTTCACTCAGAATTTTAGCAAGACCGTCAAAGAGAACAAATGGGATGAAGCCTGGTTTGAGCGAGTCAGTAAGGCGGGCGCTGAACTGCGAAAGGCAATTGAAAGTGATGATGCCGCTCAAATGGCGAAGGTCTTCCCGATGTGGATTCAACTGGTCGGATTGGAGTACCAGAAACTGAATTCCGGATTGAACTTTGCAGTCGCAAGCCTGCAGAAAGCCACGGCTGGCGATGACTTCAAAGATAAGATTCTTCCTAGCCTCATGCTGCCGCCCTTCGAAGACTTTAGGTTCGCGCTTCTCAACTACATGATTACGCTCACGACTCCGCAAGCCGCTCACATTTACCCGAACGAGCCGTTGCGTAATCCTTATGAGCAGGTCGCCAAACTGTCCCAACAGCTGGACGATCTAGAATTCTCCATTTCCGGCGATAAAGAGCCTCAAGGGAGACGACCTAGCGGAAGTCATTAAGGTACGCAGCCACATTAAGTACATGATTGAACGCGCACGGCACCAGATTGCGGCGACAGAGAACTTGAAACGCGTGCTTCGTGTCTACCTGCCCACCAACGTGGTAGCATTAAATGCGGTGGCGAAGCTGGATGCCGGCTCCTACCAGGAAATCTGGAACGCGTATTACCAGGATCAGTTTTTAGATACCTTCGAAGCCGCAGATCGCAGCAAGATGGCGATGAGCCCTTCTCAAGTGCTGAAGGATCTCAATGAGGTGGCCAAAGCGGGTGCCGGAGTGATGGATGTCACCTTCTTCAATGCCGAAACTCATCTCAAAGAAATTCAGGAATATTGCAAAGCGGGAAATGAAAAGCTAGGAGCGTCCGCTTTTCGCTCGAACTATCGAAAAACGGTAGGCTCCTTGATGTGGGAAATCTTATCCCGCCCCGCGGCTTACATTCAGTACCAAAACCAGGAAAACCTAGATTCGGATAGTGTTAAAGCGGTAGCGGCGGCCGTGGAAAAACTGCTCATTTACGTGCGTTGAATCAGGGCGCCAAACGTGAAGGCGTGGATGGCTGGCTTGGAAATATTATTGTGATCGCTGCTAATCCGGAAAACTGGATGGATCTTCCTTCTCCGGTTCAGTGGTGCCAGGCCATCTCAGCCAAGGCGAATACCCTTGAGAAAAAACTGAAGGGCCACACCGAGGAACTCAAAAAGAAAAAAACCGTACCTACTATTCTTCCCGTCAACATGGCGCGCGAATACGGAGAGCTTGTTGAACTTACGGCCGACATGTTGCATGGGGCAGGAAGCACCTTCGGGCCCCTGGCGCGTATCGATGAGCATGGGGACGTCAAATCGGCGGTCTGGTTCAGCATGGGACCGTACGTGAATTTTTATGTTCCTGAGCCCAAGCAAGAAGAAAAAGCGGAAGAACCCAAAGACGAAACCAAAAAAGAAGACCCCAAGACTAAACAAGCGGATGTCGTAACGGCAACCAAGGGCCTTGTAGCTTTTGCCAAATTGGACTTGGATCCGGTTTTGTATGAAAACATTGGTCTTGCCGAAGGGCCTTCTGTTTCCGCGAAAAAGTATTTTTCAGCACAGTCTCCGGATGTTCGCGTGGTGGCGGTTCAGTCCATGTCCGCCAAAGACCGCATTGAGCTCTTTGCCGCGGTGAAGACCCACATGTGGGAACTCATCCGAAATCCCAGTCCTGTGGATCAGTTTTCTCCCAAACCCAAGGTGGTGCCAGAAGCTCCCAAACAAGATACGCCAAAGGAAGGTTCAGAGTCCCAACCCTCTGAACCTTCCGGCACCAAAAAAGCGGAAGTGAAGCCTGAGGAAAAGAAGGGGGAAGGGGACGAGCCCGAACCCGAACCCAAATCCGAACCCGAATCCGAATCGATGGAAACGGGGGACGAACCTAAGACGCCCGTAGCGCCGGCTCCACGTAAGGTAGACGACAAGACGGAGGGCGACCCCAAAACCCAGGAAGAGCCCAAAGAGAAGAAAGACGAAGCTCTTCTTGCGGTTAAAGACAAGGTGCCGGCCGAACTCTACGCTTTAGCGGAGAAAGATCCGCAGTCCCGCGCGCTCTTGCTTCAGGCAATGAAGACCGAAGGGATAGCAGCGAAGATCACCAAAGGCGAGCTGAAGGATTTTCTTACTATCGCGAACGCGGTGCGTGACTGGCCCATTGATCAGTACGCGTCGAACCCCGCGATCTCCCAGGACCTGTTGAAAGATGCGAAGAAGTCCAGCCAGTTTCGCAATATCTTTCAGCTCGCGATGAATGTGCCGCGATTGAAGCAGCTTGTTGTTGACGGAAAGCTGAAGTCGATGAATGAGCTTCGCGTTGAATACCAAAAGAGTTTGTACCTTTTTGCCGCAAGCCAACAGCCTTCGGCCGAATACAAAGCCTGGCGAGACAAGATAACTCGCCTTTTTGTGTTGTGGTCAGAGCTGAAGCAAAACGATCCGAAGTGGGGGCTTGAGTCCAGCGCGCTCTTTACGGAGCTATCTTTAGAGCTTTTTGAACGATACTTCCGTTATCTCCCTTACCAGCTCACGGGCCGCAACGTCCAACTGGTTGAGGAAGCCACCGCAAAGGTAGGTTACTTCAAGAGCTTGGAAGCCTTCCGTAGTTTGCCTGTGGTAGAGCAAGCGCGAGTGATCGATAAAGTTCGCTCACTGTTTTTTGCGGAAGTAGCAGCAGCGGGGGAAGAAGTCTTTTCCAAAGAGCGTTCCCGTATCGCAGGTCTCAAGGAGTTTGGCGAGGAGCCGTCCAGTGAGTCAGTCCTATTAGAAGTAAACCCGTACGGGGAAGCGCGCCCCATTTCCTATAAAAAGCCTGAGGGGAATGAGATTGGTTCTGCGTATGCGAAGCTTCTTCTTTTCTACGCCGAATATTTTTCGGACGCAGCCATTCCGGCCGTATCTACGGCAGCTCGGTCGATTGAAGACTGGCGCGGCCATTGTGCGAGAAGGGCCAAAGATGAGACCCCCGTTTACACGACGTTCTATGATCAGTACCTGTTCTCCTGGGGACCGCTAGGTCAAAAACTCAACGAACGGGAGCGCTTTGAGATTTGGGTGCAGTCGCTCGTCGGCAAAGCTGAAGTAAACGCTGCTTTTGACGCGAAAGCTGCGAAAGAGGTCCCCAAGTGGGCGCCCAAGAGAATTTGGAAACTCAGCAAGAATCTTAAGGAATTCGTAGAGTCCGATCTCTATAAGCAAGTGACGGGATTGCTGACGGTGTTTGATGACAACGCCAAAGCTAAACCCGAACCCCATACTTATCCTTTCTTCTTGGCGTTGGTAAATTGGAAGACCAACCCGAAGCGCTACGGCCTAAAGCCGCAGATCGAGAATGGGCCGGATAAAAAGCCCTGGGCACAGCGCGCTGCAGAGAATACAGGAGCGTTGCTGACGGGTACTCCCAATCCTAACAAGTACCTTCCGGAACGTGCGGATGGCTTGGTACCTGAGCCGTCCCCGCTCATGCAGTACCACATCGCGGGTCTGATGAAAGATCTCGTCGATGAAATGGGAATTGATCTCAAGAAGTTTGATGCCTGGGAAACTGTTCTCGATAGAACCGCAGACGAAGTCCACACCATCGTGGCCTCCAGTAAGCGCTTTGGCCTTGTGGGCGTGAAATCGGCTCGATTTGCCAACACGTCTGTGCCGACGATAACGACTGAAAACTCGAATATTGGACCTGGATTTGAAACTCGTTTTTTCCCCGTGATCCCGTCTCAGCGCAATTCCTTCATGCCGGCTGAGTCCTACGAAGAGTACGCAGGCATGATTGATAGACCGGGTACCTACTTGCGCTATCAGGGCAACACGGGAGATCAAGACGAACGGCCTTTGTACAAGCAGATGGCCTCCGTGCAGACCCGCATGGTGGGTCTGGCTGAAGTCAGTAGCGAGAGCGCGAACAAGCGCGGTAGCTATAGCGAAAACCGTGGGAATTGGGCGAACTACACTTTTGGTGGAAACCCGGTCATTCCGGAAGATATTAAGAATAAAGTGGTGCAACGTGCGGAAACAGCGGGTGTGAAGGGAGTAGACGGTCCCGAAGTTGCGCGGCTCATCCTCATTCGAGAGCGGTATGTGGACTTGCTTGAGAAAATGAGCCAAACGATCGAGAAGTACCCAGGTGAGCCCGGCAAGTATACCCAAACACGCGGCAACACGCTGCTGCTTACGGTGGGTGATTTCACGAGCGAAGCGGGCCGGACACTCAAGAATTGGGGACTGAAGGCGGCGAGTACGGTGACTTTCGGCTGGGTGACCTCTCCCGATGGTGCTGCCGAACTCGACAAGATGTTGAAGAGCTACGCATCGACAATGGGATGGACGGGTACTCTAGTGACTTGCAAGCGCGGCCCTTCACACCGTTGGATAGCGAATGCGGTTTGGCAGGCCGGTGTCATTACCCAGTGGAAAGTGGAACAGGGGCTTGAGAAAGATCAGATTGAACGCCAGCGGCGGCTTCTGACCGTAATCGATAACCACTTCTCGGAAGCGGTCCAAGGCATTGAGTACCGAAAAGCGGTGAAGGTCGTGACGGGGAACATCGTTCCGCGTCTCGAGAAGCTCTGTTCTGCGGATCGACTTAAGTTCACCCGCACCGATGAAGAGTTTGAAAAAGTTAAGGAGCTTATCAAGGAGTCCAATCTCCTCTATTACGAAAACCTGGGAATGTTCCTCAATGAATTCCTTCCCGAGGGTGCTTATAACAAAACCTTCCGCTCGATCATGGCGCTTAAGGCCGAGAAAGAAAAGTGGCGACAAGCCGTCGAAGGTGTTGGAACCGCGGTCCATATTTTCCTCACCATATCGTTGGTGTCGATGTTTGTCGGTCGCAACCCGATGGGGGCTCGCTTTACTTCGACTGCCGTCGGCAGAGCCGTGCACGTAGGGGTTGAGATTATTATCGGCATGTACTTCGCGTGGGAACTCTACGATCAGTTCAATGAAGACTATTGGGGCGGTCAAGGCCGGGTCGATTTCCTGACGGGGAATCGTGACACGCAAATTGAGGGCTACTTGCCGCTCATGAAGGACGAACAGGGTTTCCTCGTCGATGTGGCTCAGGATGATTTACTAGCACGTCAGCGCAGTGCCATGCGCTGGGCCTGGCGCATCTGGATGGGGCTCATTGTATTTCAGCAGCTCAGCTACGCGCAGCGAGTGCTCCGCGGCGGGACCCGTTGGGTACTGCAGCGAGTGGCCCCTCAGACTTATAGCCGGTACCAACTGTATTCCCGTGCCAAGGAGCTGGGTCTGGATGCCAAAACGCTTACCGCCATGCCGCCTCAGGAAGCTGCGGATCGCATTCGACTGGCTTTCTTGGAAAAGATTGAGACGGCTTTGGGCAAAAACGCGAAGCGTTTTGACGAAGTCTTTGAACTCAGCCCGGGCGCTGCCGCGACCGTTCGTCGTGACGTAAAAGCGCAGTTGCGCGCTCTTTGCGAAGAGTTGCAACTCAACCCGAACAGCTTGGCACCGCTTCCTTTGTATGGATCTCCCGCCAAGGTACAAAGAATTCTTAAGGCGCGCGAGGAAGCCCAATCCGTGGTGGATGAACTGTGGGCCATTGATCAGCAGCTGATGCGCACCCGTCTCATCGACAAAGAAGATATTCTCTTTCTTTTTGCTGGGCGAGATAGCTTTTACCTGCCCGGTTTAGGGCACCCCGTTTACCGCGTGATGCCGCGTGGGTTGATGTTTACGGGTTTGCCTCCCGCACTTTACGCGATGGGACCCGGAAGCCGCACCTTGGGTAAATTGTACCGGGCGGCGCAGGGTAAGACAGATCTTTCGAACTTGGTCACTTTCAATTACCTCACCGCCTGGCGTGAAAAAGCGCACGGTGAGCTGGTCCGCATTGCGGAATATTTCCGCAACGACATCGCCCGTCTTCGCGCGGATCGCACGACTGAGGCCGCGACCCAACGTGTGGAGTATGGACGCCAACTCCGCGATGGAGAAATCAACGCCACGGAGCACGATCGACTTGTAGAAGCTTTAAAGTTGAAAGAGGCGGAGCACTCAGACGTGGAAGAAGTGCTGCTGGCAATGATCGATACCCAGCACCCCTTGCATTCCCATTTCCGTTTTGTCGGTCGCTCCCAGAATCTGAGTGGGGCGGTGGAGAATACAAGTGGGCCTGTGGCTTCGTCGGTAAAGGTTGATTTTGGGGCTACCGCCGGTCGCCCGGACCACATCAGTGAGCAGCTTGCCAACTACGCGGCGGAGTTTAGAAGCATCTGTCAAAACGGCGCGATTGGGCCGGCGGACGTGGATCTGATCTCAGCCATAGCGCGCCGAGATTACTATTGGCTCGGTAAAGAGTTTTCTCGCCCGTCGCGTGTGGCAACCGAATCAACGGCTGGTGCGGATGAGGACTTGAGAAACCCTGGTGCCGGATCTCAGACTAGTACAACGGGTTCCTCACCGGCTGCTGAGACGGTGATCCCGGGTTCGAGCAGCACTGAGTGGGTCAATCTGTTGAAAAACACTCCCAAGGGAGGCGTGCCGACTGCCAACGTGACCAAAAGAGCGCAGGACATGCGTGCGGCCCTTGTGGATGGAGAAGCACAAGGCTTAGATTTTGAAAAGTGCTGGAGCTATGCCGTTCGAAACGAGAACGCGGCTTCGCGCGATTACATTTTGACCTTAGCCCGCACCCGCAACTCCTCGGAGACTTTGGGGTATTCTTACGGCGAGAAGCTGCGCAACGGAGACTTTGTCGGCGAGACGGGCCTCATGCAGCAAAGAGCTTACAAGATTGCGATCGCGTACACGCGCGACATGGAGATTGCTATCCAAACCGCCCAAGCTTTGCGCGCCAAGAACGCCCAAGCTTATTTCAACGCCTTCCACCGTGTACGTCTGCAGCACCTGGAAAGAGTGCTTGGAGAAGCGCCTTCCATGGCTACTTCCAAGGGCATGTTTGGAATGGATCCCACAAAGACGAAATACACGCTGGATGAGCTCGCTGTGGGACGTGAAACCGCCGTAGAGCGCGGTATCGATCAGGCCATCGCGCAGAGGGGCGAGCGGGTTCTGTACCATTCGGACAAGCCGCCCTTTCTGGTCGAAGATTATTCTCGTCTCACGGAAATCCCGGTCGAGTATTTTGAAATGAAGGGAGTGCTCGATAGCCTTTTGGCAGCGCGTGGCGCCCGTTTCGCAGGCCGAGCGGTGGAATACAAACACCTGGCGCGACTGCGCAGTCTGTTCGGCGGCCGTTCGCTTGAAACGGTTGGCGAGGCGGAAAACTTGCTGGGTGTCAGCCGTACGGCGGCCGCTCAAGACATCAAGATTGCCGCAGGCAAGATGCGCACGGAACTCACGCCTCGGGCTAACCGTAGCGATCGCAAAGTGCTTGAGGAACTCAAACAGGAAGTTCCTGAAGGCGAAAAAATGTATATGGACGCGCTTAAACGCGTGGATGAGGCGGAGCAACTTCTTTTAAAGCCACCTTCGGCTCCGACAACGGTTTCTCCCGGACCGAAACCTGGAAGCGGGCCTGGTGGGCCTAAAACCCCGCCGACTTCTCCGGTGACACCTAAGGAACCGCCCTCGACGGGAAGCACGGTGGCGACACCTACAGTCGACAAACCGACGGGTCCTAGCTCTACGGCTAGCAGCTCTGCTTTTGATCCGAAGACGGCTAGCAACACCACGCTCTTGGATCACCCGGTGGTGACAAAATACATTTCGACGCCTCAAACCCCGTCGCTCTTTGAGCGTACGACCGGTGAGGACGTGGCCAAGCTTGGTGAGCAGGGAGCGCGTTTACGCGTAGTTACCCGACAGGCCGAAGTGGCGGGTGAAAACCCGGGTTACCTCAACAGTGAAGAGGCGAAGCTCACGAGACTGCTTCACTCGGCGCGCGTGCTTCGTGACGCCCAGGCGGCGGGAGCTTTGGAAAATACGACTGTCGCTTTTGACAGGTTCAACAAGATCTTTCTCAACCATTATGTTTTGACGCCGGATCGCGTGCGCTTCTGGATGGGGCTGGATGCCGTAAACATATTTTTCAGCAGCTACCTGAAAGATCACGACGTCCTGCACACCAAGTATTCGTTGAGGAACTTAACCGAGCTCTATGACTTCGATAACGGCCCTTACAGGCTGCTCATGGATCAGAACGAACGCTTTGAGGCGGGCCGCTTAACACCGGCGGAGCAGGTACGGCTCAATCAGGCGTACCAATCTTTCAATACCTTGGTGGACTCTTTGACGGCCTATGTGCACCCTGTGAAGGGTACCTTGGAATTCGGATTAGGCTTCGAAGGTTTAGCTATTAATAGTATCGACGGTGTCCCGCTTGAAGTCTTGATTCAGGAAGAAATTCTTTCAGATACCAAACTGCTCACTTATCTGCTGCGTGAAGAGAAAACGAGTGGCGATAAGAAGGCGGAGAAGCTGCAGGCGTTGTTTGCGGATAGGCCCGCAGTGGACATCAAAACGCTAAAGGATAAGGGACGCCTGACCGCGGTCGAAGCGTACCGTTATGGAATTGAGCTGCAGGCCCGACTCGATGGCCTAAAGCACCTCCAATCGCAAAAGGTGCCGGTCGACTATTATATAGAGCGCATGCTACGGGCTCGCAAACGCCTGGTGGATGCCGGTTTCGAACTCCCCGAGTTAAAGGACGAGGCGAAGGAATTTACGGAGCGCAAGCCGGTCATTCTGTTGCCGGAAAACGGACTCGATCTGGGGTCCAGCGGCGGGCCGCCTCCGACCGAACCGGGGCGCTAGGGTACTTTGTTGCGCCGCAGGTAGTCGTTGTGGGTTGCAATAAACATCTTCAGTGATATTTCGACCAACTTGCTGATGTCTTGCTTGGTATTGGCTGCCATGGTCTCTAGATCCCGGACGACGTGCGCGGGCAGCGAGACCGTGAGATCCGTGGCCTTGAGCTCTTCAGGTGGGAGCGGCTTGTTCAATATCATCATGCTGGGATCTTGAATGGTACCGGCGGGGTGGGTCAAGTGGAATTCAAGCGGCGGGCTAGCGCGGTTAAGCTTTTCCTCTACGCTTTTTGGCACAAGTGCTGACAGCGAGGAGTCAATAAGTTAGGATCTTAGGGTAATTATTATGTATAACGACTCGGAATCGGTGTTGCGGAGTTTCTTCCGCAGTTTTTCAGTATTAGTGGTCTTCGCGGCAGCCGCCAGAGGATCCTCGCCGGCTTCATCTTCCTCTTCAGCCTCTGGCAAGGGCTTCCGGACGTTGCTACCTTAAGGAGCTTTCGCCATTCTCACTCCACTGAGGTTTATTCGGCCGACGGAGCCATGATCGGTGAGTACACCGTTGAGCGCCGTTACCCGGTCAAGTTCGACGAAATCCCCATCAACGTGAAACGGGCCTTTATCGCGGCCGAGGATTCCAATTTTTATGAGCACGGCGGCATCGACTTCGTCGGTATTGCCCGCGCGATGCTGACGAGCGATGGCCAGGAGTACGCGCAGGGCGCCAGTACGATTACGCAGCAGGTGGCGCGTAGCATTCTTTTGGCCACCCGCAAAAAGGAACTCACCCGCAAGATCCGTGAAATGATTCTCGCGCGGCAGATGGAAAAGGCGCTCAGCAAGGACGAGATCCTGAGCCTGTACATGAGCGAGATTTATCTCGGCCATGGAGCGTACGGAATTGGTGCGGCAGCGCGTAATTACTTTCAAAGAAGTGCAGGATCTGGAACTGGCCGAGGCAGCCATCTTAGCGGGACTACCGCAACGTCCGGCGAGTGGGACCGTTTCGCAACCGGAAAATATGGCAACCAGCGTTACGTACTCCAGCGGATGGATGAGGCTATCAGCAAGGCGAAGCTGAGGAAGCCTACGCCCGTCCTTTAAAACTCTATCCCCTAAAAAAGCTTTATAGAGCCTCGCCCTACTTCACGGAGTATGTGCGTACTTATTTAATGGGCAAGTACGGCGATGAGAATATCTTGCGTGAAGTTATAAAGTCGAACGACCGGTGTTATGACTTTCAGCAGCTGGCCGAGAAGGCGCTCGAAGGAGTTTACGTGAGGTAGACAAACGAATCGGCTGGCGCGGGCCACATCAAGCACCTGGACGGCACGGAAGCACAAAGAAATTCTTGGACGAGGTTCACGATACCGTGATGCTTGAGACAGGAGCCGCCCGCATTCTGCCGGCGGTTATCGCACGATGAACGCTTGCCCTATGACCTGACGTTGGCTGAAAGATCCACCAGCGCCTACTTTGGCAAAACGCTCCTCAAACAAGAGAGTTATTACGACGCTCTCATCCAACGCGTTTCTGACGATCACCAGATGGCTTACGGGTTGGTGGGCGAAACCCCCATTGAAATGCCTTTTGACGGGATGAAATGGGTCACCCTCAACGATCGCCCCATTCGTAGCATTTCCCAGATTCTAGTAGCGGGTGACGTCGTGCAAGTGCGTGTCGATTCCATCGACAAGACCACCGGCAAGGTCCTTGCCTCGTTGGAGCAGCAGCCTGAAGTGCAGGGCGCGCTTCTTTCTTATGAAATCGATACGGGTTTTGTGGTGGCGATGGTCGGCGGTACCGATTTCGGGAAAAGCCAGTTCAACCGCGCCATTCAGGCAAAGCGCCAGGTGGGCTCCACCTTTAAACCGCTCGTTTACGCCGCCGCTTTTGATAAAGGTTTTTCGCCGTCCTCCATTGTTACGGATTCGCCGGTCGTCTTCCGTCAGGATCAGGCCGACATGAGCGTTCAGGAGAGCCAGCAGTCCGTTATAGAAGAGGGGGCGAGTGCTGCGGACGATTGGAAGCCCCACAACTACAGCGGCAAGTTCAGAGGTGAAATCCCCCTTCGCACCGCGCTCATTCGATCCATGAATGTGCCCACGATTAAGTTATTGAACGAAATCGGAGTCGATTACGCGATTCAGTACGCCCGAACGCTGGGAATCACCTCCCCGCTGCCACGGGATCTGACGATCGCGCTTGGTTCGTGGTCGACCAGTCTGGAAGAGCTGATGCAGGCTTATGCCATTTTCCCGCGACTCGGCAAACCGGCGTCCTTGGTCTACATCGAACGGGTGACCGATACCGGCGGCAATATTTTGGAAGAGTACGATCTCAAGAAGACCTCCAGCCCATTGCAAAATGTGGATCTCGCGGGCGAGGACCCCGAACGTTCTCCTCCGGATGATGGCCTCGTCATTTCCCCTCAAACCGCCTATGTGATGACGGATATGCTAAAGGGCGTGGTGCACGAAGGTACCGGACGCCGGGCTTATATCGCTCCTAACATTGCGGGAAAAACGGGAACTTCCAACGATTTCCACGACGCCTGGTTCATTGGCTATAGCCCTCACGTGATGACCGGCATCTGGGTGGGTTTTGATGATCAAAAGCCGATGGCTTACGGCGAAGGTGGCGGTAAGTCTGCCGCGCCCATCTTTGCCGAGTACATGAAATACGTCGTCGAGCAGTACCCGAAGGTGGATTTCCCGGTACCCGACGACATCGTTTTTGCCTATGTGGACCGCAAGACCGGGTACCTCGCCACGTCCAGTTCCGAAGATCGCGTCCGAGTCGCCTTTAAAGGAAACGCGGTCCCTCGCAGCGACGGTAGCAACGTGCTGCGTGTGTCGGAACCGGGGATTCAGCGCGTAACTACTGGAAATGAGCAGACTAATGAAGCGGCTCCAGACGGGACTCCGGCTGTGACTCCCACCCCGCGGCCCGAAGAAGACATGTCGCAATTGCTCCGCGACGGTTACGAATAACCCACCGCAGCTTTCTTTACCTACCTGACGTATCCCCTTGTTTTCGCTTGGGGAAACTGATAAACGTATGTCAGCTGAGTTGTCGTTATGTTGCGGGCCCAAGCGCCCGCATTTTATTTTGTGGAGCGTTTTGTGATTACCATCCAAAAGTCGCCGGTAGAAAACCGACTCTTGGATTTTTGCGATAAGCTCATCGGCCCGCACGGATTTAGAACGGTAGATGTCGATTGTGCGCTGGCCAGGCGGTCCTTGCTGAGAGTTTTCATTGATCTTAAAGAGCCGCGCAGCGAAGGGGCCTCGGAAAAGCAGGGTGTTACCTTGCAAGATTGCCAGCGAGTGAGCGAACTTCTGGGCCCAGCGTTGGAAGTAGAGGATTTTTTTTCCGGTCCGTACGACCTGGAGGCTCCTCCCTGGCTTGGAGAGGCGGCTGCGGATTAAACCAGATTTTGAGAGTTGTATCGGCTCCAAGTGAAGTTAAGACTTAGCTCGCCCATTAAGAGCCTTGGACGAAATGTCCGAGCGCACCTTAGAGGCGTGAGCGAAGTGGAGTTGAGTTGGAGTCCCAGGGCAAGGAGGTAACCATACCTTGGGATCAGATACGCAGGGAAACCTTGTGTGGAATTTTGACTGAAGTAGAGAGCAAAATGGCGTCCGAATTAGTCAGAGTGATTGAACAAGTAGAGAAAGAAAAAGGCATCGAAAAAGCGGTGCTGATTGAAGCCCTTGAGTCGGCAATGTTGATGGCCGCCAAAAAGCGTTTTGGTCTGGAGCGAGAAATTGAAGCCCAGTTTAACGATGAAACTCGGCGAAGTAGAGTTGTTCGAGTTTAAGACCGTCTCCGAGCGTGTAGCGGACACCCGCACTGAGATTTCCTTGAAGGAAGCCCAAAAACTCGATCCGGAAGTGGTGCTAGGCGACAGCATCGGCGTGAAGCTCGACAACTCTGAGTTTGGTCGCATCGCCGCGCAGACCGCCAAGCAGGTCATTATCAAAAGGTGCGCGATGCTGAGCGCGACATCATTTACAACGAATTTAACGTACGAAAAGGCGAACTTGTGAGCGGCGTGTGCCGTCGTATCGAAAAGGGCTGCTATCATTGATCTAGGCCGAACGGATGCTATTCTTCCGGGCCGTGAGCAGATTCCGGTGAACACTATCATCCCGGCGACCGCGTCATGGGTTACCTGATTGATGTGCAACAGACCCCACGCGGACCTAAGATCGTCTTATCGCGTACCTGCTCTGAGCTTTTGATCCAGCTCTTCCACCAGGAAGTACCCGAAGTCGCGGAAGGGATCGTACAGATAAAGAGTGCGGCTCGTGAACCCGGTGTGCGCGCGAAGATTGCGGTCGACTCCGGGATCCGGATGTCGATCCCGTTGGCGCGTGCGTGGGTGTGAAGGGTGTGCGCGTCCGAACGTGGTGCAGGAGCTTCGCGGCGAAAAGATTGATATCGTTCCCTGGGACGAAGAAGACAGCCGTTTCGTCTGCAACGCGCTGGCGCCTGCCGAAGTACAAAAAGTTTTGCTCGATGAAGAAAACCGATCCATGGAAATTGTGGTGGCCGACAACCAGTTGTCTCTGGCCATCGGCAAACGTGGGCAGAATGTGAAGCTCGCTTCCATGTTGACCGGTTGGAAAATTGACATCGTATCTGAATCAAGATGACGGGACGTTTGGAAGTGGCGAGAACGTTGCTTCAACGCATCCCTGAGGTGGATGAAACGATGGCGAAGACTCTCTACCATTTCGGTTTCGAAGTGGAAGTGCTCGCAAGTTCCGAACCCGCAGCCTTGAAGGCGATCCCGGGGATGGCGGACGAAAAAGCACAGATCTTGGTCGAAGGCGCCAAGGTAGTGGTAGCGGCACCGAACTTCACAGCGCAGGAAAAAGCCGAGTTAACAGAGAAGTTGACACCGGTGGTGGATTCCAAGAAGGCTGCAGCTCCGCTGCCTTCCGCGAAGAAACTGTCGGCTGACGAAGTTTTCGCCAAGCTGAAAGCTGAAGTCCGCGCCCAAGAAACAGCCCAAGAAACAGCCCAAGAAACAAAGGAAGCGGACGCGCCCGAGACCTCGGAAGAGTCGGGTGCTGAAACAGTAGTGGCTCCGCCGGTGGAAGGAGCCGCTGAGGCAAAAACTGAGGAAGAAACCAAGGATAACTAACGGGGTTTATGGCGGGAAGGTTGAAAATATACGAACTGGCCAAAGAGCTGAATCAGGAGAGTCGGCACGTTGTAGAAGTAGTACAACGACTAGGGATTAATATTAAAAACCCTACCAGTCTGATTGGTTCGGAAGAAGCACGCATTGTTCAGGGAGTACTATAAGAAGCAAGGTACACCGACGACCAAACGCGTGGTGACGCGCACAGAGAGCAAGGGTGTGGTGACCACAGAAAAGCGTGTGGGACGGACGGTCATTCGCCGTCGCTCCAGGCAACCCCACCGCGTCCGGAACCGCAAGCGGCACCGCCGGCTTCTGAGGAAGTCGAAGAAACGGTGAATGAGGTAGCCGTTGAGGCCCAAGAACCGCAGGTGGTCACGGAAAAGAAGGTCGCTAAAAAAGCACCGAAGAGGCGGCCAAGCGCTAGAGCCCGAAGCTCCGGCAGAACCCGAAGCGCCGGTCGAAGCGGCGGCGGAGCCCGAAGCTCCGGCAGAACCCCGAAAAAGAAATGGGCGTTCCCTTCTATTATTAAGAAAGTTTCTACTGAAAAGCACTTGGGTGACACGATTGGTCCCAAGCAGCCTAAGCGTGAAGCTAAACCCAAAACCGGGGATTCTGCCGATGAAGGTCTGGGTCCCAAGCGGGTGAAAGAGATCAACGTCGTGGCTGCGCCCGTGGAGACCAAGGACGCCGGAAAGCGTCGCGCGATGCAACGCCAGGCGGGTGTATTTAGAAGTGCCGATTTCCTAAAACGGGAGAACTCATTCGTAACAGCCGTAAGAAAAAGGCTGTGATGAACCGACCAGCGATGAAAACGTTGATTACAACTCCTTCTGCTCGCAAACGTGTCGTGGAGATGGGGAGACCATCACCCCGGAAGATTTCGCCAAGTCGATGGGTCTTAAGGCAAAGCAAGTCTTAGGCAAACTGAAGGACTTTGGTGTTGAAGTGGAGTCGGGTCAGGGAATCGATCACGAAACCGCTTCTGTCATCGCAACCGATTTTGGATTTACCATTAAGCAAAACGTAGTGCGCGAAGAAGATTTTATTCCAGTGGCGGCCTCTTCTACGGAGAACGCTCCCGGCCGAGCGCCTGTGGTTACGATCATGGGCCACGTCGATCATGGAAAGACTTCCTTGCTCGACAAGATTCGCAAGACCAAGGTCGCGGAGGGAGAAGCGGGCGGTATCACGCAGCACATTGGTGCGTACACCGTTAAGCTCAGCAAGGGCGACATTACTTTCATCGATACCCCGGGTCACGAGGCCTTTACCGCAATGCGAGCGCGCGGCGCCAAGGCCACCGATATCGTCATTCTCGTTGTCTCGGCGACAGAAGGTGTCATGCCTCAGACCGTTGAGTCCATCAACCACGCGAAGGCGGCCGGTGTGCCGCTTATTGTTGCGGTGAACAAGGTGGATTTACCAGAGGCAAACCCGGATAAGACCCGCCAGACGATGGCCAACTACGACTTGGCACCGGAAGAGTGGGGCGGTGATACGATCTACGTGAACGTGTCGGCGAAAACGGGTGCCGGGATTGATAAGCTTCTTGAAAGCGTTCTCTTGCACGCGGAGCTGCTAGAACTTAAAGCGGAACGCAAAGGGCCGGCACGCGGCGTGGTTTTGGAATCTCGCATGGAAAAAGGCCGAGGCGCGGTGGCAACCTTACTCGTGCAATCGGGTGAGCTGTCCCCGGGGGATCTCATTGTTTCGGGTACCACCGTTGGCAAAGTACGTGCGCTGAATGACTTCCAAGGGAAACGCGCCAAGAGCGCTTTGCCCAGTGACGCTGTGGAGATTATCGGTTTGCCCGAAGTGATTGCCGCGGGTGAGGCTTTTTATGTGATGGCGGATGAGAAATCAGCCCGCCAGCTTATTTCGACCCGTGCGGCAGCAGCCGCGCAGGCCGCCGAAAGCAAACCCAAGCTAACGCTGGAGGAGATGCTGGCGGCGACCGGAGACACGAAGAAAGAACTTCTCGTTGTGCTCAAGTCGGATGTGCAGGGCTCCATCGAAGCGGTAAAAGAGTCGCTTTCCAAGTTCCCGCAGGAAAAAGTCACCATCAAGTACTTGCACGCGGCCGTGGGTGGCATCACCGAGAGCGATGTCATGTTGGCCTCAGCAAGTCAGGGCGTGATCTTCGGCTTTAACGTCGTTCCGGATGCAAAAGCCAAGAAGCTTGCGGAGCAGGAAAAAGTCGAGATTCGCAGTTACCGCATCATCTACGAGCTTGTGGACGAAGTGAAAAAGTTCATGGAAGGGCTCGTCGACAAAAGTGTGGTCGAGAAATCCATTGGCCGAGCGGAAGTCCGCGATGTGTTTACGATTCCCAAAATTGGTGCGGTCGCCGGAAGTTCGATTGTCGATGGCAAGATCACCCGCGGTTGCTACGCGCGCTTGTTGCGTGACAGCCGTGTGGTGTACGAAGGCCGCGTGGCGAGCCTTCGACGCTTCAAAGAAGACGTTAAAGAAGTCACCCAAGGCCATGAGTGCGGTATTGGGCTAGAGAATTTCAATGATATTAAGGTAGGCGATCAACTAGAAGCCTTTGAGAAGCAGGAAATCGCGGGAACGTTGTGAGTCGCCGAACCAAAAAAGTGGGAGCGCTGATTCACAGCGAGTTGGCCAGGCTTTTCGTGGCCGAAGTCTCCGATCCTAGACTGACTGAACTCTCTATAAGTGATGTGGAAGTGTCCGCGGATCTCAAGTCCGCGCGGGTGTATTTCACCTGCCAGCAAGACACGCCGCCCACCAAGGAAGTGTTTGCGGCGCTGAGAAGCGTGACTCCCTTTCTGAAGCGTCAGATGACGGAGCTTCCGCTGCGCTATATCCCCGAATTGAAGTTTGAATATGACGAGGCCGGAGAGTCTGCCGGACGCGTGCTGCGGCTTTTGGATGACTTGCGGCCGAAGAACCCTTCGGGCCCTGTGGAGGCGAATTGGTGAGAGCGGAATCGTTGTTGGTGGTGGATAAGCCCCCTGGTCCTTCGAGTTTTGACATTGTTCGAATCGTAAAAAGGTTAGCGGGTGGAAAAGTCGGGCACACCGGGAGTCTCGATCCGTTTGCGAGCGGGGTGCTCATCCTGCTCACGGGTAAGGCGACCAAGTTGTCCAACGTGCTTCTCACTGCCGACAAGACGTACGAAGCCGTCATCAAGCTTGGCGAAGCCACCGATTCCATGGATCGTACGGGCACCGTCACGGAGACCGTGGAAGTACCGCCCCTGACGGAGGGGCAGATCTCCGAAGTTCTTTCCGGTTTTGAGGGGACCTGGATGCAGACCCCGCCCATGTACAGCGCAAAAAAGATCCGGGGCGTGCGGCTTTATGAGCTCGCCCGGCAGAATATCCATGTCGCGCGTACGCCGGTTCCGGTGGAACTCTACCGGGTTAAACTCATTGAAATGAATCTTCCGTACTTCAGCTTTGAAGTGCACTGCTCAAAAGGCACGTATATTCGGAGCCTTGCCGATGAGATCGGCCGCAAATTGGGCACAGTGGGCCACCTGAGCGAACTCCGGCGCACGTCCTGCGCGGGATTCAGCGTAAAGCAGAGTGTGACCCCCGAAGTACTGGAAGCGGAATTCCCCGCCTGGAAAGAAAAGGGCTGGGAGAATTACCGGCAGTTCTTGCATGCCGAAAAACTGGTGCGGACCAGAAGCCTCTCAAGGCAATTGCCTTTGGCCGGTCCCAGTGGTAAGAGCTTGCTAATCACTAAAAGGACGAAAGAGAAGGAAAAAGAGGAACTTAGAGGATAGAACGTGATACTGAACAAAGAGACAAAGACGCAACTCATTAGCAAACATAGAGTCCATGACCGGGATACCGGTTCTCCAGAGGTACAAATCGCCCTTTTGACGGAACGGATTAACTTGTTGACGCCGCATTTTAAGGCTCACAAACAAGATCACCACTCCCGTCGTGGGCTACTAAAAATGGTAGGCCGACGCCGCCGTCTGCTTGATTACTTAAAAGGCTCGCGGCCAGATGCCTACAAAGACATATTGGAACAACTTAATCTGAGAAAGTAAGCCTCTCTCTTCTGAGACTGCTTATATAAGCTCAAAAAAAGGAGTCGCTTATGGCGATGGTAGAAGTTTCGACCGAATATGGTGGGCGTAAATTAACGCTCCAGACCGGTCGTATCGCGAAGCAAGCCGATGCTTCGGTGTTGGTAACCTACGGCGAGACAGTCGTATTGGTTACTGTGGTGTCCAGTCGGGATTTGAAACCGGGTCAGGATTTCTTTCCCCTCACGGTAGATTTTCAGGAAAAATACTACGCCGCGGGCCGCATGCCCGGTGGCTTTTTCAAACGTGAAGCCAAACCTTCAGACAAGGCGACCTTGTCGGCCCGCATGACGGACCGCCCTCTGCGTCCGCTTTTCCCTGAAGACTACATGTTTGAAACCAACGTAGTGGCCACAGTGCTCTCCGTCGATACGGAAAACGAGTACGATTTCTTGGCCCAAATCGGAGCGAGTGCGGCGTTGCACATCTCCGATATTCCCTTCAACGGCCCGGTGGCCGCGTGCCGCATCGGCATGAAAGATGGCGAATACGTTTTGAACATCCCGCCTTCGGAACAGCCCGAGAGCTCCATGGAACTTTTGGTTTCAGGCGTGCGCGACGGCGTGGTGATGGTGGAAGGGAAGTCCGAAGAAGTGAGCGAGAAGGAGCTTCTTGAAGCTATCTTTTTCGCGCACGAAAAGATGCAGCCCATCATGGATCTGCAGGACGAGCTACGCGAAAAAACGGGCAACCGTGCCAAGCGCGAGTATGACAAGCCGGCTAAAGACGAAGAGCTCAAGAAGAAACTTTGGGACTTCTTGCCGGGACCTGTTGCAGACGCGATGGCAGTTCGGGATAAGCTCGAGCGTTATGCCGCCCTCGACAAGGTGAAGAAATCCGCCAAGGAAAAATTTGGCATTAAGGAGCCCAAGTCGGCGGCTGATGAGTTGCACAATAAAAATCTTAGTGCGTACTTCGGCGACTTCAAGCACGAGTGGGCTCGTACCCATACCTTGAAGACCAAAAAGCGCATCGACGGGCGGAGTTACACGGATATCCGTTCGATCCAATGCGAAGCGGGTTTCCTGCCGCGTGTTCATGGATCCGGATTGTTCACTCGTGGGGAAACTCAGGTGTTGGCAACCGTTACCTTGGGCACGGCTGACGACGAGCAAAAGATTGACGGCATTTCGGGCGTCTACCAAAAGCCCTTCATGCTGCATTACAATTTCCCGCCTTACTCTGTGGGTGAAGCGCGCCCTTTGCGCCCGCCCGGTCGGCGCGAAATTGGTCATGGCTTTCTTGCGGAAAGAGCACTCAGCTTTGCGGTTCCTTCCAAGGAGCTGTTCCCGTACACCATCCGCCTTGTTTGCGAAGTGATGGAATCCAATGGCTCCTCCAGCATGGGAAGCGTCTGTAGCGGCGCTTTGGCGATGATGGACGCTGGTATTCCTATCAAGAAGCCGGTCGCTGGTGTGGCGATGGGCCTCATGGTGGAAGGTGACGACGTTGCCATTCTGTCCGACATCCTCGGTGATGAAGATCACTTGGGTGACATGGACTTTAAAGTCTGCGGCACCAATGATGGAGTGACCGCGTTCCAGATGGATCTCAAGATCGGCGGGATTAGCCGTGAGATCATGGAACAGGCTTTGGAACAGGCGCGTGAAGGCAGACTTCATATTCTCGGCGAGATGATGAAGGTGTTGGAACAGCCCAGAGAAAACCTCTCGGCTTACGCTCCAAGAATTCACACTTTGAAGGTGAAGCCCGAAAAAGTGCGTGAAGTCATCGGACCCGGAGGCAAGGTCATCCGCGGTATCATCGAGCAGACCGGCGTCAAGATTGATATCGAAGACGATGGCACCGTGCATGTGGCTTCCGCTGATGAAGCGTCCGCCCAGAAGGCGATCGCCATCATCGAAGGGATCTGTGAAGAGCCTGAACCTGGGAAAATTTACGAAGGCAAAGTTACCCGTATCGTTGATTTCGGCGCCTTTGTGGAAATCATCCCGGGAACAGAAGGTTTGTGTCACGTATCTGAGCTCGATAACACACGCGTCAACCGCGTCGAAGACGTGGTGAAAGAAGGCGAGATCATCAAGGTGAAATGCCTTGAGGTCGACAACCGAGGTAAAATTCGCTTGTCCCGTCGCGCACTTCTAGAAGGCGGACGTTCCGATAGCCCGCGCCGTGAAGGCCGAGGCGAAGGTGGCGGCGGCCGTGAAGAAGGTGGCCGTGAACCGCGCGAAGCGCGTGGTGAAGGTGCCGAAGGCCGTGGCGACCGCGACAACCGAGACCGGGATCGCAATCGCGATCGTGGAGATCGGGGCGGCCGTGGCGGACGTGACCGGGATCGTGGTGGACGTGGTGGCCGGGATAGAGATCGCGGCCAGGGACGACGTTTTGATCGCGATCGGGATGCGGATCGGGATTTTGATCGGGACGACGACAGAGGCGAACGCCCTGCCGGCCGGCGCGATCGTTTTGAAAGCGATGACAGACCGCCTCGCGGTCGAGAGCGCGGGCGTGGGGTACCCGATGACGTCGGTAACCGAGCCGATCTTGAGCTAGCCGGAGATGATGGTTTTGATCCGGATGATCAAATGCATTATCTCGCAGAGACCGATACCGCAGGCGGTGCACGCCCTGGCCGATCTTCTCACCGAGATTCCGAACGGCGCGAGCCGCGGGATCGAGGCGGCAGAGATCGCGCCCGTGAGGCCCAAGGCCGCGATCGGGATCGTTCGCGCAACCGAGGCAGCTCTTCGGGATCGGGAGGCGGAAGCAGCCGCGAAGGTCGCTTTGGTCGAGACGGTCAAAGTCGTAGCGGCAACGATCGCTTTGGACGCGGAGACCGGGATCGCGGAGGCGATCGTGGCGGAGACCGTGGGGGTCGTGGAGGCCGCCGCGGGGGTCGCTTCGACTAATCCGGCGGACGATGTCAGCCTTTAGAAAAGAGATTCTTGATAACGGCTTGACCCTTGTCATGGAAAACCACCCGCATGTGCGGGGGCTTTCGGTGGGCCTTTGGGTCAAAGTGGGGAGTGGCTTAGAGAGCCCCGTTCAAAATGGGATCAGCCACTTCACCGAGCACATGGTTTTCAAGGGGACCGACACCCGGTCCCCTTTGGAAATCGCCGCCTACCTCGAATCACTGGGCGGAGAACTCAACGCTTTTACGGAGCGGGAGTACACCTGCTACCACGCCACCGTACTCAAAGAGCACCTGGATCCGGCGCTTGAAATCCTGAGCGACATCGTCATCCACCCGACATTTCCCAAAGTAGAAATAGAACGAGAAAAAAAAGTTCTGCTCCAAGAAATGGCAATGGCTGAGGAGACGCCCGAAGACTGGATTCTCACGCTATTGTTGAAAACGGTGTGGGCCAATGAGCCCATGGGAATGCCTATTCTAGGAACGCGAAAAAGCGTGCAGGGCATCACCAAGCGTCACCTCAACGCGTTTTTTGACGAGCATTATCGGCCAGAAAACATGGTGATGAGTGTCGCGGGGAATCTCAACTTCGACGAAGTGCGCGATCGGGTCGAATACTACATGAGCAACACGCGCAAGCAGAACCGCTTGCCGCTCTCTAAAATGCCCGTGCGCTACCGGGCACGCCGCCGCGCTCAGGTCATGGATACCGATCAGTTGCACCTCATGCTGGCTTTTGAAAGTGTGGGCCTGCGATCTCCCAAGCGCTTTGAGGCCCTGCTACTGAGTCTTTATTTGGGTGGTGGCATGAGCAGTCGACTCTTTCAGGAAGTACGGGAAAAAGCGGCACTGGCGTATAGTGTGGACTGCGATTCGCTGACGTACACCGATGAGGGGCTTCTAACTTTCTATGTGGCGATGGGGCACCGCTCCCTTTCCAAGTGTCTCGGGATTATTTCCAAGGAAGTGCAACGTCTCGTAGATGAGGATCTGCCTGAAAATGAATTGCAGTCTCTAAAAGGACAAATTCGGGGCATGCTTCTCCTTTCAGCCGATCAGATGGAGCACCGCCAGGAGTCGATTGGCAGAAACGAGATTCTTTTTGGGCGCTACATTCCTATTGAGGAATCCATACAGGCGATAGAAGCGGTGGGGGCCGCGGATCTTAGACGTTTTGCCGGAGAGATATTCCGCAAAGAAAAAGAGTCCGCCGTGACTTTGGCTAAGAATCGATATAAGAGTAGCCAATTAACTCTATTTTGATATGGCAACAGTAAAAGTAATAAAACTCAACGAAGAAGCAATCATTCCACAATACATGTCGGCGGGCGCCTCCGGGTGTGATGTCTGTGCGTGTTTGGCGGGACCTCTGACCATCGCGCCCCAGCAGCGCGTGGCGGTACCGACGGGACTCGCGGTGGAAATTCCGGTAGGCTACGAGATCCAGGTGCGGCCTCGCAGTGGACTCTCGTTCAAGCAGGGACTCACCGTCGTCAACGCTCCGGGAACGATTGATAGTGACTACCGCGGCGAGATCAAAGTGCTCGTCATCAATCTTGGCAAAGATCCCATCACCATCGAGCCCGGTAGCCGCATCGCTCAATTAGTCTTGCAGCAAGTAGAGCAGATCCAGTGGCTCGCGGCGCAGAGTTTAGAATCTACCGCGCGTGATGCCGGCGGTTTTGGCAGCACCGGCGTCTAAACGGTATCTTGGCGCTTCACGCGGATCCAGACGATGTTAGCGATGGGAAGGTAAAAGCGGTCCTCCGCTCCCTGATCCAAAATAATCGCATTGTCTCGATCGCGAGAAACCAATCGGCCCTCCAAGGATCCGCCGTCTACGGTTTTGACGACGACCTGCTGCTTGGCAAAGTTCCGCCATTCGGGAAAGTATTCTGACATCGGGCCTCCTAAGATTTATCTAGGTATTATAGAAAAGCTTCGCCTCAGCGTCGCGCCACAAGGTGTTAGTCCTCTTAGTAGGCGACGAAGAAAATTTCTTTGAGATAGAGACGTGGAAAGTGCTGGCGGTACTTGTTGAGAATTTGGTGGCGGAGCAACAGGAGCTGCTGACGCCACATGGGATCGGTCACTTGAACGATGAGCCGTCCGCCGCGGATGCGCAAGGGCGCGGAGACCTGGGCCGCTGCAGCACCGACAAAGCCTTCCCAGGCAAGCAACGCACGGTTCTCTTCTATTTTCTTTAAGGCTTGAGCATCGCCTCTGAAAAAGCCTCCCAGCACTTCACCCGCCGGTACGGGGGTGGCGGCACGGCGTAGACGCCAACGCGTGTTGTAGCGCTTGCGGTCTTTTAGGCGCGCCGCGTAAGCCTCCGTGAGGCGCTTCTGTGCATCTTTCTCGTCGTCGTCGTGGCTCACAGGGCCTAGTCTAACGGCTTTTGATTTTCTGTCACACTTTTTTGGGGAGCGCGTCCTAATGGGTGAAGACAGATTTGCTTCAGCATCCCCTCCAACCCCCCACAAATGGCGCTCGGCGGAAGCCGGGCGCCATTTTTTGTGCCCCTCTTAGCCTCTGCATTGCCGCCCGTTGGCCCGCATGCTAGTTTTCCCCGAGGAGACAACACCATGGACAGAAATCTTGCTTTGGAGTTCGTGCGCGTTACAGAAGCGGCCGCATTGGCGGCGTCTCGCTGGGTTGGGCGTGGCGACGAGAAATCCGCGGATCACGCGGCGGTGGAATCGATGCGAAAGGCGTTTGATTCGATCGAATTTGAAGGGACCATTGTTATCGGCGAAGGGGAGCGCGATGAAGCTCCTATGCTGTACATCGGCGAAAAAGTGGGGAGTGGTTCGGGGCTTAAGATTGATATTGCTTGCGATCCTCTGGAAGGAACCACGATTACCGCTCTGGGGCGTAGTGAGGCGTTGGCGGTGATTGCGGCCGCTGAGGACGGAGGCTTTTTACACGCTCCGGATACCTACATGCAGAAAATCGCGGTGGGTCCCCAGGCAAAAGGGGCTATCGACATCACCAAAGATCCCACCTGGAATTTGAAGTCAGTAGCGAGCGCTCTGAAAAAAGATATGAACGATTTGATGGTGATCATCCTGGATCGCCCGAGGCACAAGGAGCTCATCGATGAAGTACGCAGCTGCGGGGCCCGCATCCGGCTCATCGGCGACGGTGATGTTTCGGCTGCCATCGCGACGGCGCAACCCGAATCGGGCGTGGATCTTCTCATGGGAACTGGCGGGGCCCCGGAAGGGGTGATTGCCGCAGCGGCGTTGCGCTGTCTCGGCGGGGACATGCAAGGCGTGCTCGCCTTTCGCAACGAAGGCGAGAAAGAGCGCGCAAAAAAGATGGGCATAGAAGATTTGAATCGTGTCTACGGCATGCTGGATTTGGCACGTGGGAATGTGATGTTTATCGCGACCGGCGTTACCAATGGCAGCTACCTGAGCGGCGTCCGTCGTTTCAGCGGAGGCGCTCGTACGCACTCCGTTGTGATGCGATCCGAAACCGGGACGATTCGCGAGATCAAGGCCGTACATCATTTTAAGACGAAACCGAACTACGGGTGGTAAGCGATGGCAAAAGTAACGCGTGAAAAAAAGATGGACGTGTCCCCTGAGGCGCTCTTCAAAGCGATTACCCAGTTTGATGCCTACCCGGAGTTTATTCCTGAAGTCGTGGAGGCCACCACGCAAGCGGGCGCCAATGACGACAAGACGGTAGTGCTTTTTGAGCTGGAGCTGATCAAACGCTTTCAGTACACGCTGGAATTCAAGATGCGCAAAAACGAAGAGGTCGTGTGGAAATTGGTGGAAAGCAACTTTTTCAAAACCAACGAGGGGCGCTGGTTGCTTGCACCGGCTCCCGGCGGTGGGACCCAAGTTCAGTACGAGCTAGAAGTTGGTTTTGGCTTTCTGGTTCCCAAATTCATTTCAAAGAAACTCACTGAAGTTAACCTTCCTAAAATGTTTGATAGCTTTGAAAGGCGTGCGCAGGGTTTATGACCGACGACAATAACTTTGATAAGAACGAACCCAAAGGGCCCATCGCAGGCATCGTGCGCGAGCTGGCTCTCACCGGTCTTGCTACCTTTTTCATGACCGAGGATTCGGTGCGCAAGTACCTAAAAGAGTTAAAACTCCCCAAGGAATTGGCGGGTTTTCTTCTCGAGTCGGCGTCAAAAAAGAAGGATGATTTCTACGGGCTACTCGCCAAAGAAATCGGGCGCGTGGTGAACAAGGTTGATATTGAACAGGCCGTGGGCAAATTCCTGGAAGGCCATGAGGTAAAGGTAAACGCCTCTTTTAGTTTTACTCCTAAGAAGAAGGGAAGCTAGGCTATGACGATGAAACCACAAGCGGTCTCAACCGATGCGGCACCCGCCGCCATAGGGCCTTACTCGCAAGGGATCCGGGTGGGTAATTTTCTCTTTATCTCAGGCCAAATTCCCATCGATCCCAAAATCGGAAAAATTGCGGCCGAAACCGTCGAGGATCAAGCGCAACAGGTTTTAAGAAATCTGGGCGCCATTCTTGAGAGTCAGGGACTGGGCTTTGCGAGCTTGGTCAAGACCACCATCTTCCTCAAGAGCTTGGGGGATTTTCAAGCGGTCAACCGCATTTACTCAGAGTATGTGCGTGAGCCGTTCCCGGCCCGAGCGACCATTGAGGTAGCCGGACTGCCGCTTGATGCGAAGGTGGAGATTGAGGCGGTCGCCTGTTATCCTAATTCCTAGTATGGGAATCAAAAAAGTAGTCCTTTTTGCCTGGTGCCTCCTCGCGGCTCCCTATGCTTTCGGGGTTCTCCTCAATGGGACAGCGGCCAAGGTGGGAAAGACCATCATCACAATAGAAGACGCCTACTTTTACCATGCCCTGAACTCTTTCAAAGCCGGAGTCGAAGACAGTTTAAGCCGCCCCTCTCCAGCCGAGCTGCGAAAAACCGTGCAGAAAATGATCTTTGAAGAAATGGTGGCGCTAGAGGCGCAGAGTTTTAAGTTTCAGGAAGTGCCCAAGGGGCTAGCGCAGGCACAAATCAACCGCCAGAAGGGAAAGTCCAGACCCGAGCATTGGCGCCAGATTCTCTCCCGTTTTGGGAAGACCGAGTCCACGGCCCTCTCCTTATTGGATCGGAGTATCCTGGTGGAACGCTTCGTCCAGCGCAAGGTGGAAACTCTCACCCCGATCATCACGGACGTAGAAGTGGAGCGTTACTACCGCCAAAATGCCGCGCGCTTTAAGGACAAAACAGTGGAGACGGCAAAACCCACAATCGTCTTGATCTTAAAGAAGCAGCGTGTAGAAAACGGTTTGGAAGAATGGATACGCTTTCTCAAAAAGAAATACCAGGTAGCGGAGTTTCTGGAGACGTAGCTGCGAATCCGTCGGTGTTTCCGATTCATTGCGGCCATCTGGATGCGGTGAGTGCCGTTGTGGCCCTAAGTGCGGAAAAACGTTGGAAGCGACAGGATTTCGCCTATTTCTTAGCCCATCCCAATTCCTACTGTGTGGGGGTTCCCGGCCCCGGAGGAAGTTTACGTGCTTTTTGTTTGTCGCTTCTCTGCGACGGGGTACTCGATCTCATTTATATTGCGACGGCTCCGAAGGAACGGCAGAAGGGGCTTTCGCGAGGACTTCTCCAGGTCTTTCAGAACGATCCCCGCGTTTCACGGATCACCTTAGAAGTGGCAGAGGGCAATTTACCGGCACTCGCCTTATACGGCTCGTCGGGTTTTCTTCCAGCTGGGCGGCGGCGGCGGTACTATGAAAATCGCTACGATGCGCTTCTCTTTGAGTGGCAGCGCCGTTGACACTTGAGCCTAGCACGCCGCTGTTCAAGATCCACACACCGTGAAAAAACCGATAATCTAAGCACTTAGCCCCACTCCGCGGTTCGCCGTGTCCAAAAGCTCTACAAAGGGGGGTGCTCTAAGGTATGGAAATGACGAGGTATTCAGTTGGTCTACACCTTGCATCTTCAGGGCCTAGACGCCTAGTATTTTCAACTTCGACGCTTCATAAGAATCCTCAGCCTAGACACTCTTTTTGATAATTTTTTTGGGAGTTCTTTACCATGACCCAGATGCAGGATCATTTTGAGCGTACGTCCTACCACCGCCAGTTGCGGCTGTTGGTATCGGTCTTTTTAGTTTGTACGGTTCTCAGCTTCAGCGGCTGCCGTGGAAAGAACCTTCAGTTCTTTAACCAGAACAACAATTCGGGATTGCCGGGTTTCGATGATGACAACGCCTCCTCTTCCAACGAAGGACGCGGCTCCGGTTCAGACTCGCTCACGAGTCTTCCCAACGATTCGCAGCTTACTTCTGCGCTCGATCCCAATTTGGATGGAGTGAACGGAAATTTCGCAGATTCGCAAAATTTTATTATGGCGCCTTTTGGAATTCGCTCGATGGCCGCCATCCCCGGTACGAACCTTGTGAACGTGGCCGTGGGAGGGCTGGTGGATGTGATCACGAGTTCCTATTCCAACAAGTCTTACGTGGAGTACATCGCGCGTTTTGGCGGTGGCAACTCGGATAACGAGTGGGCCTCGGCACGCTTGTATTGGATTCCGCCCGGTTTTGAAAACAGTGAATCCTTTGTTACCTTTGACAGAGGCCCCGGTCTCTACGCTTTGATCATGACAAAAACGACGGCGCGCGGGATACAGGTGCGCGGCAAACAGTTTATCGCGAGCTACAGCGATATGC
Source organism: Bdellovibrionota bacterium (assembly GCA_041391485.1). Lineage (GTDB taxonomy): Bacteria > Bdellovibrionota > FAC87 > UBA2466 > JACKAF01 > JACKAF01. Next base: position 42,305 of record JAWKNY010000022.1, read on the forward strand.
TCAATCCCACACTTGGCCGCAACCCCAAGATGTTTTTGGAACTTGCGGTTTATGACATGGAGGCGCTGCTCTACGTGAACGGAAAGCTCGCTGTATCCGGTCACAACTGCGATCGCAACGATCCAGGAGAGATAGCGATCGCCGGTACCAACGGCGCGATGATTTACACGATCGACGCGGTCCCCTTTCCGTCGGGTCCACGAGTGTTTCAGGATTACTTTGATCAGTCGACCGCAAACGCTCAAATCTACTTGAACCCGGATTGGGAGGCGAAGTTGAACTTCTTTAACCGCCTACCCGTTGCGGGCGGTGCCATCGCGGTGCCGATCCCGGATCAGCGCTCGGTGGCGATTGTTCCGAATCTTCAGATGCTTTATTTCAATATTTCGGCGAGCGTGGATGTCCAGAATCCCCTCAACAAGTCTGTGGTCACGGCCGGTGTGGTTGGAAAGTACCACTCTAATGGTCAGCACTATCTTGGCCGCTTGAAAAACCAAGACGGTGTGGTGAAGGCCCAGATCATTAAGCAGCTGGCTGACGGGTCCAGGCACAACCTGGGTGAAATCGCAGTTCCTGGCAACTTCGCTGTAGGCCGATTGCGCTTTACCATCGAATACGTGCAAGCGCGCGGTCAGGTACTCAGGCTTTATTTCAAACCTGTGGGAGCTGCCTTCGAACAGCTTCTTCTAGACACCGTACACAACGGACTTACTGCCATCGGCAGTGCCGGGATGGAAGCCCAGAACGGAGCCATCGACGCTTTTGAGGTTCGTGTGGGTGAAGACGATCGACTCGTCGAAAATCCTTAGTCCACTCTCTCGATCCAGGAACGCAATCGGGTCTGAGTGTTACCGTTGCGACGGTAAGACGGCAGATCCGAGCTGAAGGTACACTGGGCGTGTTCCAGGTGCCGTCGAGCTTCCGGGATGGAGGCGAGCTGAGTCTTCAGGACATAATTCAAAACATCAAAAAACAGTTTCCCGTCCTTATTGATGACGTGATCTTGGATGTTCGGATCACTCTGCTTAAAAGTTTCCACGAAATCGGCTTTGACTTCATAATTCTCACCGTGGATGCACGGGCCCACTACGAGATGAACCGGACTCTTGTCCCCATCGAAGAGCCGCAGCGCTTTTGCCGCTATTTGTGCGGCCGCCCCACGCCAGCCACAATGCACAGCCGCCACGAGCCCGTTTGGGTTCTCGTTGTAAAAGAGTAGCGGGACACAATCTGCGGTAAAAACGTAGATAGGAGTCTGCTTGAGGCGCGTATAGACACCATCTCCGGGTGGGGGGGCGGCGAGAAGGGACTCGTAACGTGTTTTGGAATCTACGTCGTAGAGCTCGTCGCCGTGGATTTGCGATACCAGCGACGGTGTTTGCCCCTTGGTTTCAATTTCGAACCCGAATCGTATATTGGTCATGCGGGTAGGGTACCAGACCGAGGGAAAGTCTCCAAAAAGCTTTGAAAAACTTCTGGCGCGTTCTGCTCAAAGGCCATGGTTTCGCCTGACATCGGGTGGGTGAATTCCAAGCGGCGGGCGTGCAAAAACGGGTACTTGAGTGCCTGGACTCGAGTGCGCAGATCGGGCACCAGCTTATTGATGAGGCCGGCGGCCGCACGGCGTACGTATAGCGGATCGCCGACAATAGGGTAGCCTGCCTCAGTGAGGTGGACACGGAGTTGGTGCGTGCGTCCGGTATGGGGAAAAAGCCTGACGTGAGTAAAGCACGGGCCTACCAAGGCGATTCTCTCCCATCGAGTCAGCGCTTCGCGCCCTTGTTCGGTTCTAGAGCTCATGCGCTTGCGATCGGTAACGTGACGCCCGATGCTCGACTCAAAACGACCGAGTTGGCCCATGTGTCCCCAAACGATGGCTTCGTACTGTTTTTGGATGTCGCGCTCGGCAAACTGCTTGGCGAGACGATCCTGACTGTGCCGGTGTTTGGCGACGAGCAGGATGCCGCTGGTTCCGATGTCCAGGCGGTGCACGATGCCGGGACGGATCTCAGACATTTGCGCAAACTCAGAATGTCTCAAGTAGTGCAGCAGGTAATGCACGAGCGTGTCGGCTCGAAGTCCTGGGGCCGGGTGGACCGCGATGCCTTGCGGCTTATTCAGGACAAGCAAATCGTCATCTTCGAAAAGAATGTCTAGCGATCCGGGCCGGGCCTCCACATTCATCGGCGGGGGGGCTACGAATCGGCCACTCAGGGTATCGCCGGGACGCAGGCGCAAGCTGTTCTTAGAAGTGGGCCGGCCGTTTACAAAGACGAGCCCCTTGCGCACCTGATCCTGCACGAACTCCCGGCTTTCTTTGGCCTCTCGGCTCAAAAAAGCGTCCAGGCGTTCTCCCTGCGATTCGACTGTAAATTGAAATCCCGATTCCACGCCTGAATGTTTAGCGTACTTTCGGGGGGGATTGGAAGGTCTTAGATGTTCTTTTTGGGGTTTTTCTTATCCAGGTGGCGGAGGTAGAGGGTGACGGTGACCTTGGGCTCTAGCCGGTAGAGGTTCGCTAAATTAGTAATAAATCCCTGTAGATAGACCCGGGCGGGTAGCACACTGAACTCGTCCCTTTCCAGAGCGCCTATGTAGCGCCCCGGGATTTTGGTGATGCGGGCGGCCTCTTCGACGGTAAGTCCGATCTTTTCGCGGGCTCGTTGCAGCACCCCGCCGTCGACGTGATCGGGTGTCTCCACATCGTGCGAGGTGGGGATTCCGGCCTTATTCGGATCGGCGTCCTTGGTGCCGGTCGCGTCCCGCGCCTTTTTTCGCAAGTCGAGCTCAGAAAAGGACGGGGAATCGTCCATGACAATGAGGCCGCGTCCGATGCGTGCGTCGTAAACCTGTCGCTTCTCCAAGTTGGTGAGCGTTAGGTAAGCCTCTTCCAGTTTGGTGAGCATCTCCTGGGCTTCTTCGTCCGAGAAAAGAGAGTACGTAGCGATGGAGCCTTGGGTGAAGGCGCCTTTGGCCTGGTGGTAAGCTTGAATAATCTCCGGTACTGAGGCAGTAGGGCTTACTTTGAGCAATTCATACAGAGTTTCCTGCCGAGGGCCTTCTTGAAGATCTTCTTCAAACTGCTCCGCCGTGTTGTATTTCGGTTTATCGCTCATTGCTTTGTGTATGGAAACGAATCAGGTTTCGTAAGATTTCTTCCAGGTGCGTAACGGCCGTGCTGTTCGGCGCTTCCAAGATAAAGGGGACACGCCTTCGGATCGACTGCCAAACAGCATTATCATAAGGAAGGTATCCCATGTAATCAAGACGCATCCCGAAGTAGCGTTCGCAAACAAGCTGGATGTTTTTCCCCAGCTCCGCTTCTTTTCTGACTCGGACCTGGTTCACGATCAAGGAGATGCAAAACTTTTCCATCTTCTTTTGAAGTTCCAGACCGTCGCTCGGCGACAGACGACTGACTTCGTTTAGAAGTTCACGCGGGGAGCTAATGCCGCGGCTATCTTTGGAGTCCATGGCCGATTCGATAAGCTGGCGAACATAGGGTGAATGCGTGTTGGCTCTCAACATGCGGTAGAACGCCGCCTTCATAAAGCGGTAGCCGTTTTCGATGCTGGTCGGCTCAGGCGTGACCACAACGATCTTCTGATCCGCTAGGAGAAAAAAATCGAGCGTGTTAAACGCGGTACCGGCACCCAAATCCAACAGAATAAAGTCGGCGTCGATTTCTCTGAATTTGCGAATGAGGCGGGTTTTGTGCATGTGGCGCATGTTCGCAATACCGATGCTATCCTGAGCGCCGCTAATGAGGCTGAGGTTTCTTACGGTGGTGGGTTGAACGAGTTGGCGAACGTCTTCGACCTTGCCCAATACGAGATCGCTCAACGTAGTTTTGGGAGTGGGCACGCCTAGACTCGTATGCAGGTTCGCTCCACCGAGATCCATGTCGACGACCACAACTTTTTTGTTCAACCAGCTAAGGTAAACACCCATGTTGGAGGTAAGAAGTGTTTTGCCGATTCCGCCTTTTCCGCCACCCACGGCCCAGATCAATTTTTGCGTAGCTCCGCCGAGGCTTCTCGTCGGAATGTTCACGTTAGCCTGAGCCGGGCTACCGGGTATGGGATACTTCAGGCGAAAATTCGTCACGTAGTTTCCTAAAGGAGGGATTGCGGTTTGAAGCTGATACTTCTCTATTATCCAATACCTGCGGTCCATTTTCAATCGCTCTCTGGGGATTCGACAGCCTGCCTAGCCCGTGGTAGACGTCTGTGGGGCCTAAACTACGTATTATGAGCATTGAAACGGTAAGTCTAATCATCGCAGCCTTTGTGAGCGCGTCCTTATGCATCGCGGCACTCATGCGCAATTTCAAGAGCAAGACGTGTCTGTATTTTGCGCTCTTTACGGCGCTGCTCTTTATTCATGACACGCTGTGCGTGCTGGTTCATTTTGACGCGGGCTCCTGGGTCGCGAGCTCGCGCTTCCATTCCTTAATCGTTTTAATGCTGGGACCGAGTGCTATCCTGCTCTTTCAGCGCTTAGCGAGCACGGCCAATCGGTGGAGCTACCATACGCTGTGGCTCTATGGCGGGCTCATCGCACTGTGGGGGTTTTTTGCTCTAGATAACTTTTCGACGCTCCGCCCGTGGGTGTACGTAGCGAGCCACGTGGCTTTCGTTTTTGCCGCTGCCGCGATTGTGCAGTTACTCTTCCACGCCGAGAAAAAAGCGCGGCTCACGCGCGAAAAGTTGCGACTGCGCTACGCGCTTTGGGGAGCCATCGTGACGGTGGCTTTTTATGTAACCGACGCGATGTATTTCACCGGCACCAACGTGCCTCCCTTGGGCACCATTGCCCGGGTCATTTTCATTCTTTTTATTTTCCAGACCTTCATCCAGAAAGAGTTTGTGACGGCAGAGGAAGTCCTGGGGAAACTGGCTCTATTCGGAGGCATCGCTTTCACTCTTTCTGCTATCTACTTTGTACTGGTGAGCTGGGTGGGATCGCGCTCGGGGCTCTTTTTCTTTAACTCACTCATCGCTTCCTTTGTGATCATCATTCTTTTTGATCCCATTCGAAAACTAACCTCCAAGGTGACAAGGCGCCTTTTCGTGCACCGAAACACACAGATGGAGGTGGGGCTTGAGTACTTGTCTACGGAGTTACGCGGAGTCGTCGAGCCCAATCAGATTGAGGAAAAACTACGGCAGGGGCTGGAGAAGATTCTTGGGGTTCAAGGCCCGCGTTTGTTTTTGCTTGATAGGGATGAGCTGAGTTACGTGCTGGTATCTAGCACGGGAGAAAAATTTGAGGTCTACGCCTCCGATCCCCTTGTTGAGTACATGAGCCTGCGACGGGGACGTCCTTTTGTGCTCGAATCCATCGAGAACGATCGGGATGCTTTTTACGCGTCACAGCCCAGACGGTTTTTTAATGACTGTGAAAGGACCATGCGCCGGATCGAGGCGGATGTCATTCTGCCGTTCTTCAATGAAGCTAGAGTGGTCGGGTTCTGCAGCGCCCGCACGGGTGAGAAACTGGTCTTGAGTAATGAACAACTGCGCTTACTGCTTCCTGTGGGAAGACAGATAGCGCTGCAGCTCAAAAGCGCCCAGACGTTTAGAGAGCTAAGCCACCGGGATAAACTCGCGGCAGCCGGAGAGATGGCCGCGGGCCTCGCACATGAGATCAAAAACCCGCTGGGGGCCATTAAGGGCGCGGCGCAACTGCTGGGTGAACCCAATCAAGGTGAGAATAGCGCTGAGTTTATTAAAATTATCATTGATGAAACCGATCGGTTGTCGGCCGTGCTCAGCGATTTTCTGGAATACGCCCGCCCGCGCCGCGGAGAGCCGAGTTACCAATGCGATCTGCGCAAAGTAGCCGAACACACGGCCGCTCTCATTGAACGGGATTCCGGGGTACAAGTGGAAGTCAAAGGCGCAAGCGTTCCAATGGAGCTGGAAGCGGATCCCGAGATTCTGAAGCAAGTGTTGTTGAATCTGCTGATGAATGCCGTACACGCCACCCGCGAGCAGGAGGAGCCGCCGAAAGTTCAGATTCGTCTGCGTTCCATAGAGCCGCGATTTCCATGGTTTTCATTGCCCGATAGACTCCCCATCGTGAAGCGGTGGGAAGGCTGGGATCAGCTACCGAGCCAGACCGGCAAGTCGTTTGTTGAGGTCAGTGTGCTCGACAATGGAGTCGGTGTCTCCGCCGAAGACATGTCCAGGATTTTTGTCCCCTTCTTTACGACAAAACCTAAGGGGACAGGGCTTGGGCTTGCGGTTTGTCAGCGTCTGGTAGAGGCAATGGGCGGAAGTATCAATGTGCGTCCCAATCAAGGGAAGGGCAGTGTGTTTACCATTCACTTGCCGGTAAAACGTGAGAACTCAGAGGGGGCGCTTTCTACGAGCGAGTCCCATGTGGCGGAGAGTCGTTTATGAACTTGGAGCGTATTCTAATCGTCGATGACGAAGCCAATATCCGCCGCATCTTGTCGGCGGTATTGGAGACGGAAGGCTACCGAACGGTGGCGGTGGAGACCCTGACAGAAGCGCGCGAAATCATGCTCGCCGGCGATGTGCAGGTGGTGCTGACGGACTTACGCCTAAAACGCGAAGACGGTTTGGATTTGCTGCGGTGGATTCGGGAACAGAGCTTCTTTACCCCGGTCATCATTTTAACCGCTCACGGAACCGTTGACTCGGCGGTAGATGCGATGAAGCAAGGTGCGTTTGATTACGTGAGTAAGCCTTTTGAACGCAGTGAGCTGGTGCGCGTAATTCAGAAGGCGGCACTTACCTACAAGTTTCAGAACCACCATTTTGTGAGAGCCGGCGAGCCCGATGCGAGTGGTTTTCCCATGATAGGCCGCCACCGGAGCATGAAGGAAGTGTTCTCGCTGGTAAAAAAGGTAGCCGGCACCACGTCTACTGTTTTGATTTGCGGGGAAAGTGGAACCGGTAAGGAGCTAGTCGCCCAAGCCATTCACGATCACAGTGATCGCAAGAAGGGACCTTTTATTAAGATCAACTGCGCGGCTATTCCAGCGACACTCATGGAGAGTGAGCTATTTGGGTATGAGCGCGGCGCCTTTACCGGAGCTGTGAATTTCAAGCCGGGTCGCTTTGAGTTGGCGGATGGGGGGACGCTCTTTCTCGATGAAATCGGCGAAATGAGTGTGGAGATGCAGGTGAAGCTTCTGCGGGTGCTTCAGGAGCAGACTTTTGAACGTGTCGGCGGGATACGCACCACCAAAGTGGACGTGCGCCTCATTACCGCCACCAATAAAGATCTTCAGGAGGAAGTCGCCGAGGGACGGTTTAGAGAAGATCTCTTTTACCGATTGAATGTGGTGCCGGTGCACCTGCAGCCGCTGCGCGAACGTCCCAGCGATATCCCGCTGCTGGTCGCGCATTTTGTGGAAAAGTTCAGCGCGCGCATGGGTCGCAAAGCGCCTGAATTTAGTGCCGATACGCTGAAGAAACTGTGCGAATTTTCCTGGCCGGGCAATATTCGTCAGCTGGAGAACGTGGTAGAGCGCCTGCTTGTCATCCGCGAGGGAGATACGATTACGCCCGAGCAGCTGCCCAAGGAGATTGTGGGATCGGACGAAGAGGCCTTGGAACTTTCTGCAGGTCAATCGCTCAAAGATCAGGTACGCGACGCCACCCGCATTGTGGAGCGAAAGGCCATCGAAGCGGCGCTTCGGGAAAATGAGTACAACGTGACCCGCACGGCCCGGAGTCTCAACATCAGCCGTAAGGGTTTGCAGCTGAAGATGAAAGAGCTGGGGTTGCGGCAGGCTTAGGTTCGATTCACCGAAAATAACAGGAGGGTGAGAATCGACCGGGAGCGTAGCGAGCGAACGATTCACCAAAAATAACGGGAGGGGGTGAGAATCGAACTCACCGACGACGCATTCACGCCGCCCGCCGGGGTTGAAGCCGGGAGGCCCACCAGTGGCCCATCCTCTCCCAGAAAAGTATTTAGTTTAATGAGTTTATTCTGAACCGTAAAGCGTCGGTGGCGCCCGGCCCTAGTTCTAACTTCCAAGTGCGAAACGATTCTAGAGTCCTCCCATTTGCCGGGCCGGAGTCCGGATAGTAGCTTATGCGGAGGTTAGAGGGCGATGAGAACTATTCTTCTTTCATGGGTATGTTTTTGCACACACTGCTGGCGCTGGAACCCAACGACGCACTATTTTCCAAACAGTATGGCTTAAAGAAAATTGGGATGCCTGAGGTGTGGGAGCAGACGCAAGGGAGTGCCGACGTTGTGGTCGCGGTCGTGGACACAGGCGTGCAGCTTGATCACGAAGATCTTAAGCCACAGCATCTGGGAAAACAAAGGGGAATGGGTCTAGACGCCGAAGGGCGCGACAAATCCTCAAATCGGTGTCGACGACGATGGAAACGGGTTCATCGATGACTGGCGAGGTTGGGATTTTGGCAATAGTGACAACGATCCCAGCGATGTAGCCGGTCATGGGACCATTTGCGCTGGAATCATCACGGCGAAAGGGAACAACGAGATTGGGATAGCGGGAGTAACCCGGAACGCGAAGCTGATGGCGCTTAAGGTATTTAGCGGGGATTCGGAGGCTCGACGTGGATGATGACCTAAGTGCGGCCGTCCGCTACGCCGCTGACATGGGGAGCCAATGTCATCAATCTCAGCCTAGGACTTGATACCTACTCCAAAGCTCTGTTTGACGCGGTCAACTACGCACGAACCAAGGACGTATTAGTGGTGGCATCTGCTGGGAACGATGGCCGAGACAATGACAAAACCCCCCAGTACCCCGCAAGCTTTAAACTCGACAACGTACTGTCGGTAGCGGCTACCGATCCGGAAGATGAGCTTGCTTATTTTTCGAACTTTGGAGGAAAGACGGTGCATCTTGCGGCTCCCGGTTGGCAGATCCCGACGACCGATCTGAACCACAAATACTACGTATCGGACGGCACCTCCGAGGCGGCTCCGCATGTGGCGGGGGCTGCGGTTATTTTGAAGTCCTTACATCCCCAATGGACAGCGACGAAGATCCGAAATCGCCTTCTTGAAAGTGTCGAGAAGCACGCCCATCTGAAGGAAAAACTCGTCTCGGGCGGAGTCTTAAATATCCTCCGCGCAGTGGAGGGGGCTTCCAAGTGACTACTCGACGGAAAGGAAAGCTTACATGCGGGTTCCCGAACCGTCTCGTACTGTTTCTCTTCGTGCTTCTCGTGTCCCAGCTCAGTGTTGCCAAGCCAGGTAACGAGCAGGTTCTAAGTAAGAAAGATACGACGGCGACCTTGTTTCTTAGTGAATGGGGAGGAGGAGGAATCGCAAAAACAACGCTTCGCTTTCTCTGGCTTCCGCAGGATATTCAAGAGCAAGTGCATGGGCAAATCCGTCAAAGAGTGCCACGTCATCGATCACTGTCGCACTTATCCGATCTCCCAGAAATGTGAGAAAGATCTTTCAAATTGCCGGCCTTTTGTTCATGCACCGTGCGAGGCGCTTGGGGTTACTCTAGAAAATTTCAAACGGCGCGGGCCCGAAGCGATTCCATTCGCAAGTCTGACTAGCTACATCAAGAGCGTAGAACCCTCTCTCAAAGGGATCCTCCAGTCTTGGAAGCTTCCGTTTGAGAAGAGAGGAACGCTACCAACTCTAAACAAGAAGTATTCCATTCGGGCTGAGGTGCGTTGGGAGAGCTGGTCGAACGGAGAAAACTATTTTGTCGGTAAAATTCTGGGGCCTGGGGCGGCAATTCCTTAGGCGGTGCCTCCGGAAAACGTGGCCCCGGCCGTTGTCTGTGCGGTGTGGCTACCGTACCGCGTGAACGAGTACGGCCACACCTGCCAGCGCAATGGAGAATCCCACCGTTTTTGTGACAGCCGCATCACTTAAGCGCACACCAATGAGTTGCCCGAAAACGGCTCCGGCTAGAAATCCCGTCGCACAAGGAACAAGGAGTGAGGGGGTTACATGGCCCAGTTGCCAATGGGTCATTCCGGACCCAAGGCTCGTGAAAACGATCATCGCAAGCGCCGTGCTCGTGGCAATTCGAACCGGTACCTTAAAAACATGCAGCATGATCGGCGTCTTTAGAATGCCGCCACCGATGCCGAACAAGCCCGCCAGAACACCCGCTAAAATTCCAAAGAGCGTAGAGGCGGCAAAACTGACCCGATAGGAATCGTTTTTGAGTGCGGGCTCGTGGGCATTTAACTTGCGTATAGCCTCCGTCAGTCCGCCCGAATTGACCCGCGGCCGGTAGAGACGCCAGGATAGAAAGATCAAAAATGCCGCAAAGATCAATTCCAAGGGTTTTGTCGGAACTAAACTGGTTAGGTGTGCGCCGAGAATAGCTCCAACCAGAGTTGGAATTTCCAGGGCAATCATCAGTTTAAAATCGATGTTCTTGTTCTTCCAATTTACCAGCGTAGAGAGAAGGCTTGAGGGAAAGAGAGAGAGGGCCGTGACGCCGATGGCGTGGCTGATGGGCACATCAAAGGCCATCACCATGATCGGCACCAGAAAGATCCCCCCGCCGAAACCGGCCACCGTACCGAGGGACGCTACAAGTGCGGAAATGAGAAATAAGCCTAGATGCATGGACGCTGTTCCTACTGTTATTACTTCTTACCACGGAACGCCGCTAAGTAAGCAGAATCATTTTGATCGGGCGGGCTGTCCCCGCGAAGGATCAGGGCCGTGGCGCGCGTAGCCGCGGTGCGGCGTGATGGGGGTTGCGCGATGACCAAAGCGGGGTCATAAGAAGGGGGCAAACAATTAATGTTGTCCAGGAACATATGAGATGCAGTCCAAACCTATAGAGAGAGATGGGTATGAGGGCGTAGTGGCGGAGGCGTTCTTACGCCGCATGCGCTTTGTAACTCTCTTTGGTGCGTTGTTGATGATGCTCTTCAGCGTTCTGGATCGAGCCGTTTACCCCGCGCTCACCATGGAGTTCTTTAATCTGCGTCTCGCTTCCAGTAGCGTATTGCTTCTTAGCTACGCCCTGAGCTTTGTGCCGCGTCTTCAAAAACTCCAATCGCTCCTGTGGTTGGTGGATGTTTCCGTTTTTGCGCCTGGCCTAGCCATTATCCTGATGATCCACGGTTCTGAGGGAGTGATCAGTGGCTACTACCAAGGGCTCAACTTGGTGTTACTCGCCCTGTTTGCCATCAATACGTTTAGCGCGATCCATAATCTCGGGTTTGGCGTCATCACCTTGCTTACCTACGTGATCGCGGTTTCTTTGGGTCCGGCGGAAGTGACCGCCGCGCGTTTGCTCCCGCCCCTGTTTTTCGTGGGCTCCACGGTCTCCTTTATAGTGGTCATGACCCGTTTGTATGCCAAGCAGCACCGGAGCGAGTATGAGAAAACTCAGGAGCTTGCCATCAGTGCCGAAAGGCTAGAGAAAGCTCTAGCTCGAATTCAAAGCGTTGAGAGGCTTAAAGACAGCTTCGTCGCAAACGTCTCCCATGAATTGCGCACCCCTCTGGCTTTGATCTTAGGACCGATTCAAAAAATTCGGGAGACCGTTGGAGAAGCGGAGCAGCGCGAGCTTGCTGTCGTGGAGCGAAACGCACGGGTTTTACTAAAACAGGTGAACGATCTTCTTGATATCTCAAAGCTCGACTCTGGCAAAATGGAAATGCACTATACGCGGGTGCGGAGCGGCGGCTTGCTGCGCTATGTGGGCTCACACTTTGAGCTGTTGGCAAAAGAAAAAGAGATTGAGTTTATCGTCGAAGACGAAAACGCACCGGACGTTGACGTGGACTCGGCCAAAATGGAGCGGGTTCTTTTCAATCTCCTCTCTAACGCCTTCAAGTTTACCCCCATCCAAGGGACTATCCATTGTCGCGTGAGCGCGGATGAATCGGACCAAGTTCAATTTACCGTGGAGGACACCGGTCCAGGGATCCCTCCCGAGCAGCGGGAAGCGGTTTTTGATCGTTTCCGCCAACTCGATTTGGGCGATACGCGCCGATACGGCGGTACGGGTTTGGGGCTTGCCATTGCAAGCGAATACGTGAGCCTGCACCGGGGAAAAGTTTATGTTGAAGGGGGAATAAGCCGGGGGTCCCGCTTTGTGGTCCTCCTTCCTCTGCGCGCTCCAGCGGGCGTGACGCTCCACCCGAGCTCTCCTTTCTTGGACGCTAACTTGGAACCGGCGGCGAGGGGAGAGAAGACCGCCCTGTCCTCGGCCTCCGAGCCGAAAACGCCGGAAGCTTTCCCAAAAGACAAAAACAAACCGCTGGTCGTCGTGGTGGAAGATCATGACGAGATGAATCGTTTTATTGTCGAATCCTTATCATCGGACAACCGGGTGATCTCTGCGCGCGATGGGTACGAAGGTTGGCAACTGATTCAGAAACACACGCCGGACCTCGTAGTGACCGACATGATGATGCCACGAATGAGCGGGATTCAGCTTGTTTCTCTCATGAGAAAAGACAACCAAACAAATGGTATTCCCGTTGTGGTGCTGACGGCGAAAGCGGACGACGGGCTGAGACTGCAACTCCTCAACGAAAGCGTTCAGGATTATCTCTACAAGCCCTTTTCAGCGGCAGAACTCAAAGCACGCGTGCACAATCTCATTGCCATGAAACGCGTTCGCTCTTTGCTGGAAAATGAACTGCAGCGCAAGTCGGAGAACGTTTACGCACTAGCTGAAGCGCTGGCCGAGAGCCGACGACGACTTGAGCAGTCGCTCGTGAGATCGGAGTCTCAAGGAAGGGCCAAAGATGAGTTCTTAATGACTGTCTCCCATGAGCTGCGCACTCCACTCACGGCAATCTTGGGCTGGGCCGATGCGCTACTGGAATCTCGATCCGATCGGGAACAAATGCGACTTGCCGCGGAATCGATAATGAGAAATGCGCGCACCCAGCTTCGACTTGTGGACGACATGCTTGATATGTCTCGATTTATTCTGGGGACACTCTCCATAGATAAAAAGGTAAACCCTGTCCACGGCATCGTGCAGTCAGCAGTGAACGCGGTTCGGTCTAGGGCTTCGGTAAAACAGATCACACTTCGCTGGCGGCCGGAGGGGGAAGACGCGTTTGCTTTGTGTGATGGCGATCGCATCTATCAAGTCCTTCTGAATCTTCTTGAGAACGCCATCAAGTTTACGAGCGAAAGCGGGACCGTAGAAGTCGAAATGGAGATTCAAGAGAGCATCGTCATTTCTGTAAGAGATACCGGGGAGGGCATCACGTCGGACTTTTTGCCGCACGTCTTTGAACGCCTAAAGCAGGCCGACTCTTCTCTCACCCGGCGCCACGGTGGGCTGGGCCTGGGGCTTGCGATCTCTCGGCAAATCATTGAGCTCCATGAGGGGAGCATCGAGGCGAGCAGTGCGGGCCGAGGGATGGGTTCCACCTTCACCGTCCGCCTCCCACGAGTCGCTTCGCCCTTACCGGCACAAAAACCTAAGGTAACGCACCTGGTCATCCGATAGTAGGGGTGAAGGTGTGCTATCGAAACTATTAAGAAAATAGGGTTATTGGGCGGACTTTGTGCGCTCTTTCTCGTTGCTGAAGCGGAAGCAAAGTCTGAGTTGCGTAAGATTCTCCCCGGGGGATTTGTGTTTCCGGCGTTCTCAGACGCCATTAGCGTGAACCCTTCCTATTTGCTGCACGAAAAGCGGCGCAATTTGAGTCTTTTTTACGAACCACCCGATTCGGATAGCGCCCCCAACCAGCACGACGCGAGTTTAGCGTTTGCCAGCTCCAATGGGCGGTTTGGCTACGGCGTGAAGTATGAGTCGGTTCTCAATGATTCGACCAATCAGTTTGATCACAATGAGGCGCTGGGTTTTGGGATGGGTACCAAAGAGTTTGCACTAGCGGTTGCTGTGAAGCTTCTTACTGAAGACTCCGCACTCAGTCACTACGTAAATCTTGCGTTCCGCTACGGTAAAGGCGGCATGTATTACCAGCTCGTGATGCACGAAGTGAATGCGGATACTCTTTTGAAGGTGGGATCGGTTATACGCAAGGGATGGCGAGCGTCGAAGCGAGCCTTCTTTCGCCCCACTTTAGCCGCCTCGGTGTGGACGCGTACCGGGGAGTGTTGCGGTCGCGCTGGATGGGGAACGTTTTGGTGCCGCGGCCCGTCTCAGTGTAACCGGGCTCAGTCTGGATGTAGGTTATCAGTTCAGCGTCTTTTTCCGACCCAAAGAATCCTTCTACCTCATCCTGAAGTACGAAGATCCTCGCCGAATCGGTTTTGGTCTCACACTTTCTTTCTAACGTCGAGTCGACTCCCATCAAAATTCACGCTGGTAGCGGATTGCGCAAGGTGCGGTATCCCTGCAGAAACTTTACAAATTCGAGCTTGTCGTTTGCTTTGAGATCCGTATCATAGGCGCAACAGGGGAAAACTAATCATATGAATAAAATCTTGGGTCGCGGGCTTGTAGTCCTAGTGTGGCAGGGTGTGTTCGTAGCGTCGGCGTTGGGGGCGGTCGTACCGCTAATTCCCAATCCCAAATTCACCAACGGTGAACTGTGCGTCGTCAAAGACAAGGACTTCGACGAGTACCGCTACGAGGAAGAGATCGCCCATTGCAAGCGAAACGTTTCCAAGAGCCGACGCGACAAGATCTACCAGAACTACAACATCCCCACTCGTTGCCGGAACGATTACACCATCGATCATTTTATTCCGCTTTCCATCGGCGGAAATAACCACAACGAAAACCTCTGGCCCGAGCACAAGGCTATCAAAGCCGTACGCCAGGATCTAGAGTACGATGTCTATCTCGATCTGAGAGCATCCAAGATTACTCAAAAAGAGGCGGTGGGGATTATCCGCACGGCAAAACTCCACCCGCCTGTCGAGGAAGTGCAGCATGAGCTTTCTGACTACAACGATTGTGGACCGTTGCAGGAAATTCCGACTAAGGAAAGCTCTGTAGAAGAGTAAAATTGACGAGTTGCTTCCTGCGCAAAGCCTTTCTCCCAGCTATAATGAAGGCATGCCACAAAGAGCACCGGCGGCCGGACAAATTGTAGGGAAAAAGGCGCACGATTTTTGTCTTACGGATCAAGACGGTGCGCAGGTTCAGCTCTCCCACGTCCTCAAGAATGCCAGCGTGCTTTTGGTGTTTTATCCCAGCGATTTTACGATCGTCTGCACCCGCCAGCTTTGTAACTACCGGGACAACATGCAAAGCTTCCAAGATCTAGGGATACAAGTTCTGGGGATTAGCTCAAATCCTAGAGAGTCTCATCGGCAATTTGCCGACAAATACAATTTCAATTTTTCACTTCTAAGCGATCCGAATCACCTTATCGCCGATCAATACGACTGTCGCTCGGTGTTGATGCTAGGGGGAGTGAGCCGGGCGGTGGTGATTATCAACCAGCAGGGCTTTGTTCTTTACCGGTACGTCGAGCCTACTACTCTCACTCACCGCAAAGCCGATCAGCTGCTTGCTGTCATACGCGATTTATCTGCAAACAAGCTTCTTTAAAAATTTGCGCAAGGCACCGAACTTGTATAGCTTGGCGAGGAGTTGGGGGGTTATGAAACGCACCTTTTTTATCCTACTTCTACTTGTTGGGCTTTGTACCGAGGTATTCCCGCGGACGATTTCTCCCTCAGGTATCGAACTTGGCTACGAATACACGCACCAGTTTCGATCGCTACTTCCCGCAAACGTTGAAGACGAAGAGAGCGTGCAGGAGGCGGCGGCTTTCCACGCGGCCCACTTGTTTGGCCTCTTCCACTCGCCCGAAGGGGCCGAAGCCCATGGCTACTACGCGGATCTCGTGGAGGGGTTTGCCGGAACCAAGCACCCCGAAGTTGTCCGTTCGCGCGGATTCCAAAAGGCGGGAGATCCCTATCTTTGGGTGGAGTACCAGGTAAAGGCAAAGATGCTCGTCCTAAGAGATGTGGTAACCGACTGGATCGGCGAGGAGAAAGGTGGGACCGTCGAGCTTCCACTCTTGGTGGATCTTCCTGCTATCTACTCCGACAACGGTGAAGACTACCGCAAGAAGAAGTGGAAGCGGTGCACCGATTCTCACTACAGCACGGCGGTTGATTTCAGCTATTTCTATAATCCGTTCCGTTGCGAGGAGCTCAGCGCACTTCCGCTTGCGGCCCCGGCGAAGTTCAAAATCGAACGCCTAGGAAAGGAAAGCTCAGCAAGGTTTCCAAAAAAGGAATTGCTGCAAGACAATGGCAATGGTCCCCTAACCACACTTTACTTTGTTGCGGGCTTTGACGATACACCGGCTCCCGGTAGCTCGGCCCACGAAATTCACCAGGACGCCGGTTGGAAAACCTATGCGTCCGTGGAGCGTTTGCTGACAAAAAAATACGGCTTCAAAAAGATGACGAGCTTGGCAGAATTGCGTACAGCGCTTGGGAGCGACTTTTCGCGCCTGGAGCTTTCTACGCCCGTGACACTCGTGCATGATACGCAGCGGCGTTACTTCAGTACCTTTGTAAAAAAGGCAGGAAAACAAATCTACGTCGCACGCAGCGCGCTTTTTGATACGCATAACGAGGTCCGCAGTTCCCCCCTGCGATCCTTCCCTAAGTTTTGGAAAGAGGCGTGGCAAAACGGCGATGTCATTTACTTTGGCGGGCACTCTGGCGATGGGCAGTCCGTGAGCCTGGAGAACATGCTCTCCACTCTCGATAACCTGGATTTGGATGACATTGTTTTCCAGGCGAAAAAGAAACAGGTGGCCTTGTTTGATAGTTGCTCTTCCTACGCTCACTACCAGGACATGTACCTAAAGAGAAAACCCAAAGGACTGCACCTGGTGACCTTTGGACTGGTGAGCCTTTTCGAATATGCGGAGGCTACGCTGGATGGGTTCATGAGTTTGGTGTTGGCTAGCGATGGGGCAAATGAGTCTTGGACACTCGCCCTTCGGGCCATTGAAAGACGGCAGTTGCCTGCACATGTGAAAGCCTTCTACGATCCTTCCGAGCAGAAGGCGATTCTAGAAGAATTTCAGCACGCGCAGGCTTTCCCGAGTTCTTTGATGAGTGTCTGGGTGCCGTAGTTAAACCACTTCCCGGCCGGCTATCCAGAAGCCCCTTAAAAAGTCCTGGGATCTCGATCCACGTGCACACAATCGTGTGAAATGTTTCTATCCACTCCACCGGAAACCAGTGGTGGCGTCCGTCATCGCTGTCGTCTTTGGTTGAGTTTCACGAAGTTTCCTTCCACGCGATCGACGGTCCCTAGATGAATGCCGGAGTTTCCCCTTCATTTCACCGTCTCCTCACGTGAGACCATCATTCCGGGTTTGATAATGGATGTTTTCTTGCCTCTCTCCTTTTGAGTGCTGGGGTTAGTCAAAGCTCTTCTCCACTTTCTGGTAGGGAGCGTCCTATCGACGGAATCAACGGCCTCTTCAATGGCATTGCCCTTTTTCCATTCCGGCCCCAAAAGTACAACTGCTTGTCTTCCACAAGGGCAACAGTTTCGGCAACGTAGGGGAGCTTACCAATAGGGCAGAGATCGACATCATCGGACTGATCACTGACGTCTACTTTTTCATTCTGCCTTCCAGGTGTCGCGTCCACAAACGCCCGGGGGCTCCATCACGGACTTTGCATTGTCTGTTAGTGCTACGACGTACGCTTTTCGTGCGTGATGCGGATACGTTTTCCATCTTTTACCTGTGCGGCGTCCCCTTTTACTTTTAGGTCGCCGGTAAATCGGATCTGCACTTCAGGAGTTTTGCAGTCTCCATCGGAGTAGATTTCAAGTACTTCGGTCGTGTCGGAACCGCTAAACACGTAGTAGCGTTGTGAGGCCGCTAAGCCGAAAAACGGCTGGTCCTGACAGCCTTCCGCCCAAGTCGCCATAAGTTCCGGATTGGTTACCGACTGCTTGACTCCTGTCGCCACTTCTTTACCTCGTCAAGTGCTTGTCAGCGAGAGCAGCAGCAACGTGCCGAGCAGAGTGATAACTTTGTTCATGTTATTTCCTTTCTGCGCTTGCCACGAATTCGTGGCTTTTCGTTTCATGCTCAGAAATTGCAAGAGGTGTGCCGGAAAAGAGTTCTTCCTTTCGCGCACAAGCTTGCGCTCAGATTGTTCTGCATTGTTACGGCTTCGGGGACATTCGGTAACAGCCGCACAGCCTCTAGAAAGAGGTTGACGTTGACGTGGTGCGACAGTGCATTAGGCGAAACACAGTTGCGAAAACAATGCAACGCGTCAAAGGAGTGTTTATGAGAAGAGCCAAATATTTATTCGGCAGCTTGTTGCTGCTTGGATTGAGATTTGTCCAGTTACTCGGCAGAGCGAATCGACCCCGTGAGTACCACAGAGTGGTGTTACCGACTTTAGGTTTGAACTCTTTCTGTCTCTGTACGCCAAGGATCCAAAAGATCCGGTCGCGATTTCTCCCATGAGCATCGCGGAAGCGGTCACGCTTGCGACTTATGGTTCGGAAAAGGAAACCAAAGCACAGCTTGAAAGTCTTTTTATCTCCGAAGCCATCAGAAAAGAAGGCGGCGATGTAAAGATGCTCAGCTATGGTCTTGGAAGCATTCGAAAGAGCTTGAAGGAATATGCTGCCAAAAGTGACGGCATCTTTGAATACCAAAGTGCCAATTCGCTTTGGGCAAATAACAACCCGGACGTGAATTTCAAGTTTAGAGCGAGTTTTGTAAAAGTCGCGGAAGAGGAATTCGCTGCTGAGTCCTTTGCCCGAGACTTCGCGGCGACGGAGGAAGTGGAAGGAGAGAAAGTTCAAAAGACCGTGCTTGAAGCTAACAAGTGGGTTTCCACCCAAACCAAAGACAAGATCAAAAAGCTTCTCAGCAAACTGTCCGACGATGACGTCGCCATCATCCTCAATGCTGTCTACGCCAAAGGAAAATTCAAAGCCCACTTCAATAGGCTTGAAGAAGGTGAGTACACCCGCGATGGGGCGGATAAGCCGGAGACGGTAACCTATATGACCAAGAACGAAGACATGGGTTACTTCGAGGACAAGACCGTAAAAGCCTTCAGCTTCAAGATTGGAGCGCAGGACGAGCGTGCGGAAGCACCCAAAGACCAGATTGCTTTGGATATCCTCGTGCCAAAGAGCGGGAAGCTCTCTGATCTCGCGGCGGTTCTTGGCGGAAGCTACTACAAGAAGGTGGTTTCAGGAATGAAGTCGGAAACGGTTGAGCTGACCGTAGCGGCCGGTAAGGTCGAGCAGAAGGAAGCCGCAAAACTCAAAGAGAGTTTGAAGGCGGCTCCTTTTAAGGTCTCCCGTCCGTTCCAGGATAGTCTCGCGCAGTTCAAACCTTTGGGCAGCGTAAAGGACGATTTGAATCTGTATATCAATGACATCCTGACAAAGACCTTCTACGAGATGACCCCGTTTGGGTTTGAAGCAGCAGCAGCGACGGCGGTTGTCTTTGCTAGAGAGTCTGCGGTGATTCCTCGGGATCCGATTAAAGTGAAGGTGGACAGTGCGTCCTTGCACGTCGTGCGCCATATCCTGAGCGGCTTTCCGCTCTTTGTGGTGGAGTACGATTCGCCCAAGCTCTATACGGAAAAGGAACTCATTGAGCTTGTGGAAACGGGCGAAAAGAACAGTCGACCGATCTCGGCCCAGGTCAAAGACGGCACCTTGCGCGTCGGCTTTGATGACAAGTCCGAGGAAACCGTACTGGGAGTCTTCGACAAGGAATACAAACTGGTCCGCAAGATCAAAAGCGTGAAAAGATAATTCCCTCCCGAACAGGCCCCGCCGCAGGGCGCGGCGGGGCCTTTATTAAAGCCTTCATTTTACAAAAAATGCCGCTACATGTTAGGGTCTTAAGTCCATGCGGCAAGCAGGTATTTATTGGGTATTGGTGTGCCTTTTTGGGGGCGAGCGAGCATCGCCTCGGTGTTTCTGGATGCGTACACCATCACGAAGCTGCCTAAGCTGGAAGTACACGGGCGGTAGCGAACACACCGACCGCCGTGTTCTCGTCTATTACCCCAACGCCAGTGAAAAAAACTCATCGCAATTTTACATATAGTGGACAATAACGGGCTCTTTTCCCAACTGGCGGACAACCGATTCTCGCTGGTGCTGACCAACAGTTCTTTGATGGAGAAGGCTCTACTTTTTGCACGATCGACTGCGGCGCCGCTCTCAGCACGTGAAGGTGAACTTCAGCGGTTTTGATGGACAATACCTATCTGGATCGCAGCCGATCTGGGAAGACGACGAGCCGACGGATTTCTTTCTGCACTTCGACAGGGATATTCTGGGTGAAGAGCCCAACTTCCTGCTCATAAGCGCATTGATCCACCAAATGATGATGGACGAGCTGCGCAGTTATTTCCCGGTACGATTGAGGCGTTCATTGAGAGAGAGGTACCGCGAAAAAGTATCGGCCGAAGGTCCTGTTCCGGTCGAAAAGCTGTACAGGCTGCTTGTCTGCGTACGTCGTGGCATTTGACGACAGAGTTCTACATCTCCTGCGTCCCCGAAGCGCCCGAGGCGCACTCGTAATTTTAGCGGGAATTTGGAAGTGGGTACCTGGAAAGCTCGTTTGATTTTTGAAAACGCACGCTTACATTCTCGCAACGCACGGTGGGAGGAGCTAAACCGGTTTCTAGGTGGAGTTTGAGCGCTTCTGTAAGCGTCGAGGCCCCTTTGGTGGAAGCCATTTGGGACATGCCTCTACCACCAGGACGTTAGGAGTTTAGCGACTTCACCACCAATCGGTGTCAGGTAGAACAGGGGGCGTCGACGTGCACACATTGAACTTGTTTGTTCTTTTTTGGCTCGTTTGTTCTGCTACGGTCCTACGTGCGGGCAACGTTCCCAATGCCTTCTGCGCCGTCCAGTTGGAGAGTGCGGCTCGCCTTAAGTCTACAGGTTGGTTTGAACGCGTCGCCACCGTCGAAGCGCATATAGGAAAACTAAAAGCACATGTTGTCTACCCGGACATCCCGTCGGTCGAAGCACTACACCTTCCGACGGAGGCACCCAAGAGACTATTGGCTACACCGGAACTAAGCCCCGGTCTGGTCCACCCACTCATCGAAGAAGGGAGACGCACCAAAGCGTTTCAGGACTTCAAGTTTTTGTCCGACGCGCGCGTGCGAGATTTTTCGGGCGTCGATCAAATCGAGCAAGCGCTTGCCGTGGCGCGATCTCAAGGGCACCCGTTCCCCGTTATCGGCGACAGTCTGGGACATAGAGCGTATATTCGAAGTCTCATCGAGGGGCTCTACACCTTTGAATCTGAGCTAGTGCCTGCATTGGGGTACGCGCCGAAAAAATGGGCCTTACAGACGGATGATCGATCGCTTGCGTCGGCGTTTGCGTATACGGAAGACTCGCTTCAGGGGCTTGTCCGTTGGACTCACCAACACGCGGGCAGCAGTGCGTTGGAGGCGCCTTACCCGGTGCTCATCCCTTCCGCCGGCCGTTTTCATGAAGCTTACTACTGGGATACTTTCTGGGGAGTGCAGTGGCTGCTGCGCACCGGACGCAATGAGCTTGCCCGGATGCAGGTGGAAAACCTGCTTTCGCTTGTGCAGCGCTTCGGGTTCATCCCCAACGGGATGCGTGACTATTACTTGAGTCGATCGCAGCCGCCCTTTCTGACAAGCGTCGTGCGCGCTGTTTTGAAAGCCGATGGCTTGAACAACCGGAGCCGCGATTGGCTGCGCCGCCGAGCTTACCCACTCATGGTGCGCGACTACCAAAACTTTTGGATGAATCCGGAAACGCGCTTTGATGCAGCCACCGGGCTCAACCACCATTGGGATGCGTTCAACTGGGAACGCGAGGAACGTTACGGCGAAGACAATGAACTTGTGTTGGGCCGTACCTACCGCGATACCCGCTCCGAAGCTGAGGCGGGAACAGATTTCAGCGACTCCTTTGAGGGAGAGGCGAGTAATGTTGCGGGCAGTATCTTAAACAGCATGCTCTATCAGACCGAGATCGATTTGGCCTTTTTCGCGGAGCGCTTGGGGAACACCGCCGATGCGCGCAAGTTTAAAAAGGCGGCAGAGCTTCGCAAAACGCGCATGCAACGCCTGTGGAGCGAGAAGGGCTACTTTCAGAATTGGAACCTGAGAACGGGCAAAACTATCGATCAGCTTACCGCTGAGACCTTCTTTCCATTAATGGCCGGAGTGGCCACCCGCGAGCAAGCCCGGCAGGTGATGCAGATTCTGCCGCGCCTGGAACGAGAAGGCGGGATCATGGCCTCTGAGATTCACAACCCTGCAAAACAATGGACGGGCCGCAACGCTTGGGCAGTTTACTTTTATGCGGCAGCGTGCGGCGCTCGCCGCTACGGGTTTAACGAAGAAGCCGAACGGCTTGCGAGGAAATGGGCCGCGATGACCGCGCGGGTCCACGAACGCCGTGGGGCGATGTTTGAGCGCATGGATGTCGTGAGCCTCGACATCCCGGATGAGCGCGAAAACCACAAGTACCCGACCGAGCGGGGCTTTCTATGGACGAATGCCGCTTTCGTTTGGGCGCTGATGGATGTGCTGGGATACCGCTTGGACGCGCTACCTGAATGATTGAGAATTTTCTCCAAAACAGGTACATACGCCCCCTATGCGGAAATGCGTCGGTATGGTGTGTGTGCTCTGGGCCGGTCTCTCCTTCGCCGGGGATCCCTTCGGCCCCTTTCTGCCGTGTGTGAATACCCTCCTGGATACGGTGGACGCAGCCGCTGAGACGGAGTTGGAGCCCCCCGGAGATCTACTCGACCACTACGACCTAGGGCTTCTAGGTCTTGCCCTCGATCTCGAACAAAGCCGTTTAAGTGCCACGCAGGCGCGTATCGTGCAGTTTGATGCGCTTTTACGGCCGCTGTTTTTAGAGGGGCACCTGGAACTGGCGCTCGCCACCGAATGGATCAGCGAAGGGATTCAGAGCTACGAAGACGTGCGCGATGCCTTTGCGCGATTCGCCGTTCGCTACCCAAGCGTCAGTGATCAAATTCTCTTCCTCGATCGGGTGGCACTTAGAACGGTGCAGTCGGCTGGGGATATTGAAAAGCTACTGGGCAAAGGGGTGGTGAACGATTTGGCGCGTTCCAATTTTGCAGAGCTGAGGCTTTTGATTCTGTATCACATTGCGATGGCCCGCCCGCGCGTGGTCGCTAGAGTAGGCGGGCATGTCCGCCGCCTAAAGGTGGACCCGTCTGGTAACAGTGCGGCGCTCGCTCCTTGGCCGACACTCTTTCCGGCCACCGTTCTGACTACTCCCGAATTTGAATCCGGGTCTTTGGGGCGCTTTCTAAAGGAGCTAAGCCCAACCACGCGTCTACTTTTTGTGCAAACTCACGAGTACTTCTTTTCGGATCCGGATCGTGAGCTCTTTGCCGAAGTGTTTCCGGATACCGCCCATATTCTGCGGGTACAAAACGGGGTTCGGTTATCTAACGACGATTAATTCCCAGGTATTTTTTTGTAAGCGCGCTCAATCGCAAGCGACTCGGCCACGAGAATATCACCGAAAAGTTCACTTAACACCTCACGGGCGCGATCCAAGGTGGGAGAGAGTCGCGTGCGCTGAGGCGTGGAGCGTGCGGAATTATTTTTTTCCCAATACGCGGCGTAAGTCTCCAGGGTGTGAAGCCCTTTCTCCTTGCACACTTCAACGACTAAGGAGTGGATGGCTTCTACGGCGTAGCCTGTTCGGTGCAGCTCGGA
>JAWKNY010000023.1:0-64657 GCA_041391485.1 Bdellovibrionota bacterium
TAAAAGGCGTGGAACTTTCCAAACGAGCCACAGAGATTTTTCAGGGCTACGCGCTGGCCTGTGCCGGGATTAAAGGCACCGAGATCGCGGGTCTGGAATATGAGGAGAAACTAGCGGTCTATAGGGAGTTCGCTGCCGCGACTTTGGACTTGGATGCGCTCGTCGAGCACCAGGCGGCCCCTTGGTTTCGGGATGTCGATGCTTTTAGAAACTCGGATTTTAAGGCGAGTGAAAGGCTTCCTAGCGACGACGACAAACTCGCCGAGTGGATTGAGCTCGCCGTGCAATGGCATCTGAGTCGTAATTAGGCCGGGCCGCCGATCCTGGTTGTACGAGTCGCTGGCTAAGGGTAACTTGTCGTCATGTCCCACCTGCTTGCTGCAAGATTACAGATGGCTCTTTCCCTGGGTTTCCATATCGTGTTCGCGTCGATTGGCATGGCAATGCCATTTCTGATGCTGACCGCCTACCGGAAATATCTCAAGACTCAAGACCCCGAGTACAAACAGCTTACGCGCGCTTGGACCAAGGGGGTTGCGATCTTCTTTGCCGTCGGCGCGGTTTCCGGAACGGCCTTATCGTTTGAGTTGGGCCTTCTTTGGCCGGGATTTATGAAGTACGCCGGGCCTATCGTCGGGCTTCCTTTTGCCCTCGAGGGGGCTGCCTTCTTTTTAGAAGCCATCGCCATCGGGATATTTCTTTACGGTTGGGACAAGGTGCCCCCCCGTGTGCACTGGGCAAGTGGGCTCGTTGTCGGGCTGTCGGGTGTTACCTCTGCCTTTTTTGTGATTAGCGCCAACGGCTGGATGAACTCACCGGCAGGTTTTGATTGGAACGGTGGCAACCCCACCAACATTGATCCGGTTGCCGCGATGTTGAACGATGCTTTTTTTCTTCAGGCGGTCCACATGACGGTGGCCGCGTTTCAGGCGGTGGGTTTTGCCGTCGCCGGCATGCACGCGTGGCTCTATAAAAAGCGCGGTTACAGTTTGCACTTAAAAGCCGTTAAGATTGCGCTGTTATGGGGGGCCGTGGCGTCGGTAGTCCAACCACTCATTGGGGATCTTTCTGCCAAAGCGGTTGCCGGACGGCAGCCTGAGAAGTTTGCCGCAATGGAGGCCCACTTTGAGACGGAGACCCATGCGGGGCTTTTGATCGGCGGTATCCCGGATGAGGAAACGGGCGAAGTTAGCTTTGGCTTGCGTCTCCCCGGGCTTTTGAGTTTTCTCGCGCACGGAGATTTTTCTTCCGCGGTAAAAGGCTTGAAGGAGTTTCCGCGAGAAGATTGGCCGCCGGTTTTAGTGACGCACTTTGCGTTTCAGATCATGGTGGGATTCGGGATGCTGCTGCTTTTGATAGGCAGCTTGGGTTTGTGGCAGATGTGGCGCGGGAAAGCCTTCTCGGCCGGGTTCCTGAAGACTTTGGTTTTGTGCATCCCTTTCGGGTTTATCGCGATGGAGGCCGGTTGGGTGGTGACTGAGGTGGGCAGACAACCGTGGATCATTTATAAATTGTTGAGAACCGCCGAATCGGTAACGCCACGGCCCGCGGTGTGGGTCACCCTCTTTGGTTACGGGCTTCTCTATCTCTTTCTTTGTGTGGTTTTGGTTTTTGTCATGCAGAGACAGATTAAAACTTTACATAAGCAGTTGGCGAAGTCCGCGGAAGGAAACCCGTAATGGTTCTTGCCTTACTATTGTTTCTGGCTCTTAGCTTGCTGCTTTATGCACTGCTTGGCGGTGCCGATTTTGGTGCCGGTATTTTGGAACTGGGCCGCATGGGAAGGATGGGCAAACAAGAGCACGCGCTGGTCCAGCGGGCAATGGCACCGGTCTGGGAAGCCAATCATATTTGGCTTATTGTGGCGGTCGTGATCGTGTTCATGGGCTTTCCGCCTGTCTATACGACGGTATGCACGTTTCTTTTTATCCCGCTGATGTGCGTGCTACTGGGAATTGTGGCGCGCGGCTGCGCTTTTGTTTTGCGTTACTATGATGCGGCCGCCGATCACTCGGGGCTCTACTCAGGTATTTTTGCGGTGAGTAGTGCGTTCTGCACTTTTTTTCTGGGTGTGCTAGCCGGTGCGATGACCTTTGGGGGGCTCGACCCGTCAGCGACAGAGTTTGGACCTGCTTACCTAAGCCCGTGGCTCAATTTGCATTGCGCCTTCACCGGTGTTTTTGCTTGCGCGCTTTTTAGTTTTTTGGCGGCTTTGTACTTGAGCGGTGAAGCTGAGGTGAAGGCCTTGCAAGAGGATTTTCAGCGACGAGCCGCGTACGCGAGCATCGGGATGGTGGTTGCCGGTGCTGCGGTGTTTGCGACGCAACCGGGTTTGGTGACCAAGTTCATCGAAACGCCTCTTGCTCTGAGTTGCTTTTTCCTGGCCACACTTTTGATGGCGCAGCTTTGGTATGCGTTTAGGTACATGAAGGCGACACGCAGCGTGCGCTTCTGGACGCGTGCGGCCGGTGCCGGTGTCGTTGCGATGGTGATGCTCGGCTGGTATTCGGTGGTCTTCCCCGCGGCGCTGGTTTTTCGTGAAGGCGTTTTGACCTACTACGAAGCCGCTGCCCCTCTGCCGGTGCTCAAAGCTCTACTTATCGCCCTCATCGTCGGCATCGCGGTCATCATCCCCGCGCTTATTTACTTGTTTAAGATTTTTAAGTGGGAAGTGCTGGAGTAGTTTAGCTGTCGCGCGACAGGTTATTGTGTCCCAACGGAGTGAGAAAGTGCGCCAGCAGGGCTCGACCCTGAAGCGGAGCGGAAGGAACGAGTCTTGGGAGTTTCGCAACGGAGTGAGAAAGTGCGCCAGCAGGGACTCGAACCCCGGGCCCGATGATTAAGAGTCATCTGCTCTACCAACTGAGCTACTGGCGCATACAGTAATTGTCCTTAGTTAATGGACCCCTGGCGAGTTGTCCACCCCAAATTTTCCCAATTAATGCGAGTGGATGAGCCGGTTGAAGAGGCGGGAGCGCTTCAGGCTCTTCTTGAGGGGCGTAAGCCAGGGCAGGTTCTCGGCCAAGGTGGCGGGGAGCCCGCTACCCAGTAAGCCCTTCACTGTCAGAGGCAGCCTCGGGACCCGGTTATAGCCCAGGTCCGCACGCACCATCCGCTGGAGAATCTCGGGGTACTCCTCCTCCAGGCGGCACTCATTCCAGTAGTTATAGCGCACCCCTTGGGTGGCGCTTTCGAGGTGCTCGGCGCATAGGTGGCCGAGGTAGAGGTTGTGCTTCTCCTGCCGCAGGCATTCAAAGTTAAAGGCCACATCCCCAAAGTTGTTATAAAAATCAAAGGGGTCCATCCCACCGGCGGCCTTAAAGGTCTTGCGGGTAAAAGCACTGGCCGCAAAGGTACCGGCAAAGACCTCTTTATTCTGCAGCGTGAAGTTCTCAGTATCCGTAATATGGCGAATGCGGACCAGGCGGTTGAAGCCCCCGTAGCTCGCTTCCATTCCGCCGTACTGCAAGTTCCCATCCGGGAAATTGAGGCGGCACCCGACGGTTCCGACCCAATCAAACTGCAGCCAGCGTGCAAAATCGTCCAGCGCGTACTTGCCGTCGAAAAACACGTCGTTATTGAGCAGAAAGATTAAATCGCCTTCTGCGTGTTCCTCAATCGCCCAATTGTGCATGGCCGCGTAGTTAAACCGATGGGGGTAGTCGACAAGCTTGATCGGAAAGGCGTAGCGTTCAGTTTCCTTTCGAATGAGGTTCAAATTCCTCGGGACGGGACTGGTTATTGA
Source organism: Bdellovibrionota bacterium (assembly GCA_041391485.1). Lineage (GTDB taxonomy): Bacteria > Bdellovibrionota > FAC87 > UBA2466 > JACKAF01 > JACKAF01. The sequence continues at coordinate 3,746 of JAWKNY010000023.1, forward strand.
CCAGAATCACTTCCCGCGTTCACCGCGCCCATCTGCCGCGAAAGACTCTCCAAACACCGCGCGGTCCACTTGGCGTTGTTCTTAAAACGTACGATCACCGAAAAACAGGAGTTCTTCAGTGGCGCCAGATGTGGTTTCACCACCATGGTCTTTAGCTTGTGCGATTCGGCGATAGCGGGAAACCCGATGCGATCCAAATGCGCCTGCACAAGAGGGGGCAAGGTCCCAATTGCTGGTTTTGGGCGCTCGCGGTGGTAGTACAGAAAACTGGAAACGGAAGCAAAACGCCCCTTGGCTTCATGTAAACGCAGCAGCAAATCGTGCTCAGCATGTGGGTGAGCGTCCTTATGAAAGCCGCCTACTTTTTCAAAAAGGGATCGGGAAACGACAAAGTTGTTTCCGATGTAGTTAAAGTGCAGAAGGTCAAACCAGCTGAATTCTGGCTTGGATAAAAAATTTTCGGTGCGCTTGCCTTGGGCGTCGATTTGGACTTCGTGGCAGTAAAGAACATCGGCACCCTCGCCTTGCAACTGCCGAGCCCACTCAAATAGCGCCGAGGGGGCAAGAACTCCGCCCGATTCCATAAAGATCAGATAATCGCCCGATCCTTTATGTACCGCTTCGTTCAACTGCGAGCAGAGCAAACGCGATGTTCCGCTAAGCGCCCAATGAAAACGCGGATCTTTCTGCGCGCTTAATTCTTTCAGCCAAACCTTGGTGGGGTTTTCGGCAACCAGCAACACGTCAAACTTGGGGTAAGACTGCAAACGCAGGCTGGCGATGCTTTGACCGAGTTCTCGAGCGGTCGTGTCGTGCTCAACGGGGAGCAGCACCGTGAAGCGGGGTTGGAACTCAAGCAGGCGCACGCTTCTCTTCTGATCTTCGATCTTCTCTTCCAAGTCAGAGTTGTCCTCAGGGCGGCCGAAGGTCGCCCAGGGAAAATGGCGCAGGCTGCGTGGAAATCCACTCACGTTAGACGGCTCCTCTTCACGCGAAGCACGGTAGCACGGAACGCCTCTGCTCGCCAACGCCCGCTTAGGGCGTCTGGTGAAGCAAATCGGCCCGTGGGGGTACCCAGTTGGGCGTGTTTTTGGGGCAGATCGGCGGGTCAAGTGGCGCGGTCAGCTCGGCGAAGTCGGCCCCCTTACGCCGGTCAAAGCGCATGTCCCCAAGGGTCAGGCTTTTGGGGTTCTGGATAGCAAAAGGCGCGCGCGCGAACTTCAGGTACTCCGTAGCGAAGCAGTTTTGGGAGTGGAGCTCGCGCAGGTTCTCGGCCGAGCCTTCAAAGTATCCCAAAAACTGGATCCCCGGTGTGGATCGATAGGGGAAACGTTGAACGGGGGCGGTGCTTTCGGTGAACTTAAAAAAGTCGCAGCGGCTTGCTTCATACGCCTGCGGGTAGGGCGCGACCAGCGCCCGGATCACGCGGTACTGCTTTCGATCGTCGCTTTCCTGAATCTCCATGACGGCCCAGCAAAAAGGGTTGGAAGGCATGGGACTTGCGATGGTGTCGAGGTGAGTCCACCCGTCTGCGGGAAAAGTGGCGAGCACGTAAGCCTTGGCGAGTCGAGAACTAATGACAAACGAACTTAAGACCACGAGCAAAGCGGCCGAGGTGACAAAGACTCTAAAAAGCGGTTTGAGTTTCGCGATGGCAAAGTAAAGTGCCACCCCCCAGATCGTTACCAGCAGCGCCATGCCTATGGGCACCAAGCCCGTCACCCAAAGCAGGGCCAAGGCCACACACCAAACCAGTGCAAAAAACAAACGAGGGATTTTCCATGGTGTCAGCTGAACCAGTACCGGAATCAACGTAATCCAGATCCAAGGCTCCACAATAAAAACTGAGTCGTCGTAGTACCACGTGTTTTGAAATGGCCAGAAGGGGTGAATGCCATAGGAGTTAAGGCCATCCAGAAAAATGTGCACGGCGATCCCAAACGCCGCCATCAACCAAAGATAGCCGAAGTCCTTTCGGCTCAAATCAAGCTTTTTCCAGCGATTGTAAAGATAAAGCGGCAACAGAATGGCGATCGCTTGAGGCAAGATCGTTGCAAGCGTGTGGGTGTGGCCGCGGTGGTGAAGCAGATAACCCAACGGCCCTTTGGTGATAGGAGAGTAAAAAAAATCCAAATCCGGTAGGTTGTTAGCTAATAGAGAGACCAACCACATGGAGGCGTGGGCAACTTTTGAAACATTGTCGCCCTTGTACCGACGGTATTGGACGGCTTCTTCGGCGATGGCGATTCCAATGAGGGAGTGAGTAATATTGTCCACGGTTGGTCTTGCCTCCTCTTAGACGCGCCGAATCGAGCGACGGTCTTAAGAAGTCTTACTATAGCAGTTGGAGAAAAATATTTCGTTTGAGTTCTTTCAACTGTTACATTCGATTAAGCAGATGACGGAAGAACTTCAAAAACTAGTCGACATGGTCCGGGAAGCCGGACGTATCCTACTCCACTTCCGGAAAGAAGGCTTTCAAGTGGAATGGAAAGCCGACGATTCTCCGGTCACCCAAGCAGACAAAAAGGCGAACGCCTTTATCGTAGAAGCCTTGTCTCGTCTGACTCCCGGTATTCCCGTGATTGCAGAAGAGTCTGCGGCTCCCGACTACGAAACACGCAAGGGATGGCAGCAATTCTGGCTGGTCGATCCCCTGGACGGCACCAAAGAATTTATGCGAGGCTCGGAAGAGTTTACGGTCAATGTCGCGCGCATCGAGAAAGGTGTGCCTGTAGTGGGAGTGATCTACGCTCCGGTCCCCGATACCTTATATTACGCGAGTCAGTCAGCGGGCAGCTGGAAGGTCGTAGAAGGGGGTGCCCCGGTGCGATTGATGCGCAATGAAACTCGCTCCCCCTACCGCGTGGTGCTGAGCCGTTCGCACCCCTCACCGCTTGATGATGAGTTTCTCAACACGTTACGAGTGCGTGGTGTGGTACGAGCCGGTAGTTCGCTTAAGTTTGCGGCACTGGCTGAAGATCGCGCGGATCTGTACCCGCGCTTTTCTCCGTGTATGGAATGGGATGTGGCGGCCGGGGATGCGATCTATAGGTACTCAAGTTCCGACAGAGGAAAGAGTCCACTGATTTACAACAAGCCGTCCCTGAGAAATGGGCCCTTCGTGGTGGGCGCAGCGAGCAAGTATGATTTAAAAAAAGGGGGGCTCATTGCGCTAACCGGTGCGGTGACTGAAGGTTTTTTGGAAAGCCTACGAGGCAATCTGCTTGGTTATGGGTACGATTGTCGGATAGCGGAGCCCACGAGCGATCTTTCGCCGTCCTCGTTGACAACTACTTGGTGGCTGACTGGAGACAAGTCTCTTGCGCCGTCGATCGCAGATTCTGCAATCCACTATGCGGTTCGTGAAGAGTTCCCTACCGAGGGGAATGTGCTCGCCATTTTGGAAAAGTTAGCTCAGAAAAATTAGGGGTCTATTCGACTGGCTGGGATTGGTTCAGCATGCAGCTTACGATGCTCGCTTCGTCTGCGGCACTGAAATTTTGGGGAACATTGTTCCCGTAAAGCAAAGCCAAGCAAAAGTTTTTTGCTGCAGAAGGACCTCGTCCGAGGCGGCTGCGGCGTTTGCTTTTGGGGAAAGTAGCGTCAGCACAATTCCCAGACCGATAACAAGTAGTCTTGCGATAAGCTTCTTGCGATTCTTCATAAAGACTCCCTAACCGTTGACGACCATGGGTTTGAGTTCTGCTGGCGCAGTTGCCGCCACCGTGCAAGTCGGTCGCGAGAACGCTTCAGCTACAATCTGCTGTTGCGGGATGCGCAAAACGTTTCTCAGAAGCGTGGTGACGCTTTGGACAACGGCTCCCGCGCCGCAGACATAAAAATTAGCGCCGTAGTAACCGGCCTCTTGCGGCAGATTGCGCAATACATCTGTTACCCGGCCGCGCATGCCGATCCAAAGGCGAGTCGGCTGCGAAAGCGCACAAAAAACTTGAGCACCCAGGGCTTCCAGTTCGCCCCGGTAAAGAATTTCACTTTCCGTTCGGTAGCCCGTTATCACGTAAACGTTGGCCGGTCTATTTTTCTTAAATTCTTCTGATTGCAAAATGGATCGAATGGGAGCGATTCCCGTACCCGTCGCGATAAAAACCGCCGCTTGGGCGTCGGATTGCCGGTAGCTGTAATGCCCGAAGGGCGCGCGCGCCACAAACGTATCGCCCGCTTTGAGGCCGCTTAGGTAAGTGCTGCCCTTTCCACCGGGGACTTCTTTAATGCAGAGTTCGTAACCATTTTTCTCGGCGTCTTCAGGCGAGTTGGCGAACGAATAACAGCGCCACTCTTTACCTACCTGCACACTCACAAATTGGCCGGCGCGAAACTTAAGCCGTCGGTTGGCTTTGAAAAAAATTCTAAATACGGTCGGGCTCAGTTGATCCCGTTTAATCACCGTGCATTTCAGCTTTTTGGCGAACATTTGATTTCCAAGGCTAATGGGTTGGGTGTGGTACAAAGGTGGGGGGTCTTGGCCTTCAAGATTGCAAAGGGAGTACCAGCCTGCCAGGCACGAAAAGCCGCGAGAAACTGGCTAGCTCCTGCCTACCCAAGCCCAAACGGGACCTCGATCGCGCCATAAATTACTGTATTATCAATTACTTAATCCTGGTGTCTGCCCTGTATACGCCCTGAATACCCTATACAGGTACCACGTTCCTTTTTTGACAAGCCTGTGGATAACTCCAGGCACAAACAATCCACAACGTTGTAAAAAAAGGAACGTGGTACCTAGACGCCGAAGTAGGAGGCGAGGCGGGCGTGGCGGTCGCCGTCGAGCTTTGCGAACCGCACCATTTCGAGGAGCTTTTTGTGTTGCCCCTTTAAGCGGGCCTCGTAGAGATCGGCATCCAGCAAAGTGGGGTCCGGCGGGGCGATGGCAACGATGTCCTTGCGTTCGATGTCCCCCTCAACGCAGTCCCAGCGCTTGAGCAAGTTCACGGCAGTTTCCACACGGAAATCCCGTCGGTTGTAGAAGTTCATCTCGCTTCTCAAGTAGTCGTAACCTTCGGCGTTCACGCGTGCCGTGTGATCCTGAATCTTCAAATACACCGATTGAATAAAACCGGGCTCAGGGTTTGCCCACTTGATAAACTCCATCTGGACGGTGATGTCGTCCTCATCGTATAGCAGCAATCCCTTTGCAGGTTTTCCGTCCCGTCCCGCTCGCCCGACTTCCTGGTAGTACGCTTCGATGGAACCCGGAAGCTCCGCATGCAAAACCGCACGAATGTCCGCTTTGTCGACGCCCAAGCCAAAAGCGGGAGTTGCGAGGATCATCCCATCGGTGCTTTTCATGAAGGCGTTTTGGTTTTGCTTGCGTGACCGTTCCGGAAGCTGACCGTGGTAGATAAGATGGGAAATCCCTTTTTTTCTCAAGCCTTCAGAAAAATTACTGAGCGTCTGAATGAGTGAGAAATAGACGATGGTGGGGCCCGTTTCTTTTTTTCGGAACTCCAAGAAGGTCTTCACCTTGTTTTCGAGCCCATGCAGCGATTCGACATCCAACTCTAAATTGTCGCGCGCAATACCGTGGTGAAAAACTTCCACCTCTTCGCGGGGGATCTGCAGCTGCTTGAGAATGTCTTCCTGCACTTCGGGGGTGGCGGTCGCCGTCAAAGCCATGGTGACGGGGTCACCAAGGAGCTGTCGAAACTCCGCCATGCGCGTGTAATCGGGTCTGAAATCGTGGCCCCACTGAGAAATGCAGTGGGCCTCATCGACCGCTAACAAAGAAACCTTGTTCTTCGCCAGGGCTTCGCGGAATTCTGTCTTTTGAAATCGCTCCGGGGTGACGTACCAGCTCATACTTTTGTTCGGCGAGCTGTGTAACGGCTGTTGCGCTCGTCGCGGGAGAGCGAAGAAGTTGATAAGCAGCACCTAAAGCCACGCTTGCTGGCGGCGTCGACGATCCTTCATCAACGCAATCAGCGGAGAGATCACCAGCGTAAGTCCCGGAAGCAGTCAGCGCGGGGGGAGCTGGCCAGCGCCTGAAGGCATCTGCCAGCCGCTGCCGGTCAGAGGACAGGGCCAGGACGAGCACCTGTTTTCCACAAGAAAGGGCGACTCTGGATGATCTTTACCTCCAGTCCGCCTGGCCCGGGTACCAAAGGTCTTTCAAGACGCCCTGTTGAGATGGACCGATTACTAAAGTTGGTAGCTGCTCAGGCGTGACACGCTGAAGTTGCTGGCTGTGCGCGTGTGCGTCGCTGTTGAAAACTCATAACGGGCCGGGGTTTTGTTATCCGGCTCGCAATCCGGGCCTTGCGTTTTGCGGTCGCTCTCGCGCCTCGTTTAGCCATGCCATCCTCTGAGACAAGACCCATACATCTACCCCAGACGGTCTTGGGTCGTCAATTCAGGGCGCTCTGTGCAGAGATCAATAAGGGCTGCTAAGATAAAGCACCTCCCCAATCCCTCATTTAAAGGAGAACGCCCATGAAAATCTGGCTCGCCGCGGCGCATTGCCGCCAGCGCTCTTGCCCAGGCTTTGCCTGAAACGCCTCCCTTGCGGATTCTTGGGGCCACGCTGGATCTGGAGGGATGGAAAGTCACCAGGCCCGCAGCGGGACACCCGCATCCTGCGCGTGAAAGAGCAGGTCAGACACTGCTTTTCGTTTCGCCGGAATCGCAGGACTTCGCACCCGCAGCTTTCAGGGGTGAGGAGGACGCCAGCTGGGCGCGATCCTATAACGGCCTAGACTGGAACCTCAGACTCGTCCCGGCGCGCGAAGGGCAGCTCCGTAGTGTGGTGTTTTCACGGCCCATCCTCGGGGGCATCACCTACGAGGGGTACGCGAGCGGCGAATCCGAAGCCGCGCTCACCGATCTCGTGGAGCTATTTCTTACCACCATTCGGCCTTATGACGGCCGGTCCCTTACGGACTTTTTCTACGGCAGAAATACTACCTGGGTTTTGGAATTACCTGAGCGGGACCCATGGGCAATAGGGGTGAAGTACGACATCGCGCACACGCATGACATTTTCACCAAAGAAATCAGTGCGCAACTACACGGGCACGAAGATTCATGGATCCAATCAGGGCGCTCAGGTACGCGACTACTGGAAGGATCTAGAACAAAACATGCTGAATGACATGTACGTGCAGTACTCGGCGGGGGCATGGGCATGAGACGGGACTTACTTTCGGGGTTTCCTATAACGAAATCCGCGACGCGCTCCTCGTATTGCAGGGGGGGATCATCGTCTTTATTATGGCCTGCCATTCGGGCGGCCTGGTCAACGCGTTTAACGCCAAAAAGTCCCTGTGGGAAAACTGGGGACAATACAACCCGAACCCTCTTGTGATGGCGTCGAGTAAAGTATCCGAACTTTCAAGCACCGGACCCGGCACGGATACTCAGGAACCCGGCGGACGAGTGGGAGCGCTGGCAGCGCTTTTGGACACTCACTTTGGAAAGCGCTCATCGGTCACTCGGACAGTTACCAAACTCGGGTGAAAGACAGGCTCGTCTCCTTGGGCGAGCTCATCGACTACACGGTCTGGAGAACCAAATCGGGGTGGGGTCATACGCCCGTTTATACCGGTGTTTATGATCGCGAGCTTCTAGTGAACCGTGTGCCGACAGCAGAGGAGTTACGTCAATTTAAAGGTGGGACAGAAGACTTAACTGATGAGGAAATCACTGAGCGCATCCGCGATCTGGATCTTTCCCTCTCCCGTTGGTGAACGCGCACAAAAGAAGCCGCTTTGCTCGCCAGCTTGCGGGCCGCGACGACTGACTTGGCGGTGGCGAGCGCCACACCCATACGGCAGTACTTTCTCGTGTTGGGTTTTCTGAAGATACGAATCTCGGTGTTCTTCAGCGCCAAAGCTTTTTCAAGTCCCGTATACCGCTTCACCTCATCTGCCTCTTTGTCGGCGAGAATGACGGCGACCGCAGGCCACGGTAATTGATGTGTGGTATGGGAAGGCCAAGGATCGCACGCGCGCGTGCAGGTCGAACTCGGACAAATCCTGTGAGATCAAAGTGACCGTTCCGGTATCATTGGTCGCGGCGAAAGCTCAGAGAAGACGACTTCCTTCTTCGTCACAAAGAACTCCACCCAAAGATGCCGGCTCCTCCCAATCGATCCGTAATCTTTTTTGCCATCCGCTGCGCTTGTTTCAGCTGTGCCGGCGAAATCTTTGCGGGGATCAACTTTCCTGATAATCCCCTCGCTCTTGTCGGTGGCCTATCGGCGCGACAAATAGTGTGGGGCCTTTCTGCTGTTTTACTGTCAGCAGGGTAATTTCCAGCTCAAAGGAACCGAATTCTTCTACGATAATCTTTGGAGCTTTTACACGTCCCGCTTCAAGCGCGTACTTTGAAGCGAAATCTTTTTTGCCGATTTCACGATGGATTGGCCCTTGCCGGAAGAAGACATGCACGGTTTTACGACAGGTGGATAACCAATGGCCCGGCAACTTCTTCAAGTTCAGCCTCACTAGTGGCGTAGGCATAGCGAGCTGTACGCAGAAAGCCCCAGTTCTCAGGCCGCAACTTCGCGGATGGCGTCGCGGTTCATCGTGAGATGGGTCGCCTCGGCAGTCGGAATGACTCTAATTCCGGACTGTTCAAACTCGCGCCAGCTTCTCGGTGCGGATAGCCTCGATCTCGGGGACGATAAGATCCGGCTTGTGCTTTTCCACCACGCGGAAAGCGCGTCCCCGTTGAGCATATCGATCACTTCAAACGCGTCGGCAACCTGCATGGCGGGTGCGTCCGCATAGCGGTCGACCGCGACGACATCTTCCCCTAGCCGTTTGGCGGCGATTACGCTTCTTTACCCAACTCTCCTGAACCGAGCAGTAGGATGCGTTCCGGTGTTTTCATAAAGGTGTCAAACAGGCCAAGGTCAGCAAGGCTGGCATGGCTTGCACATAGAGAATGGATCGCACGGCGTCCCATCGATCCGTAGATACCCGCTATTGGCGATACAGGTTAAAGAATTGCAGGGCGGTGTCGCGCACGCCCGGGGGTAGCGTCAAACTCCAGCACAGGCCCGCCAGAAAGCCTGCGTTGTACGGGCCTTCGATTGGCCGCAGCAGCTTGCTTTGGCTTGTTCCGCCGTCTGACCAAATACCTTTAGCGTATGGCTTGTCCCGGAGAGGAACATCTCCAGAACCATGAAATAAACGTGCTCAACCGCAATCAGACAACCAGGACCTTCACCAGCATTTCCATGAAAAGGGTCTACAAATTTCCAAGGAGTAAATCAAGCCCTTTAGCCAGGGCGAAGTAGTCAAAGGACGCAGCCAGGTGAGTTCGGGAGCTGAAGGCCAAAAAGAAACACAACCCCGGGAAAAGGATGTTTCCACTCTAGGCGTTCGTTCGTAACCGAGATCTGAAGAAAATACTTCAGCGTATAGCCAAACCCTCCCGCGCAGGGTGCGTGGACGCGAAGCTCGGCAAAAGGTACACCAAGACGTCGAAAATATTATAGAGAGTCACGCCCCAAAGAGCGGCTGCTGAGGCAAAGAGGCCGTGATGCAGATGAGTAGGATCGCACTCGAAAGAAGTGGGCCACGGCCAACGGCGATTTCAAAGCTGATGATCGCGATCTGGCGCTTTTGCTTCTGCCGGATCAGAAACCGGATTATAGTCGCCGGTGACTTCTTTGGCGTTTCCACGCCTCAAGCGCAAGACGTCCCAACAAGATAAGAGGTGCGGTGCTTCCAGAGAGTCGATAAGAAGTTAGGGAGACCAAGCCATTAAATTATCCGCTACTGTAACCGGCACCAGTCCGGCTTTGTCTTCGCTTTGCATTACCGCAAGCCCTTTGCCGATGAGCAGGTCTTGTAGAATGACCCCTCGAACTGAACTTTCGCGGCCAGCTGATTGTTCTCGTGCGCCACTTCAATGAGGTGAATGCGAGTGGCTTTGCTAAGGACTGACTGGATCAGCTTCTTTGCCAAAATTCCTTTGATGCGCTCGCATTCGCGTTTGGAGTCCGCCTGCCGGAACAGGTACTTTAAGCATCACCAGCTGATTTTTGCCGATATCGAATTGCAGGTTCGGGATGTCCACTTGGATGCGCGTCGGTTCCGGGATTGTCCACGTAACGTACGCAGTGAAACCCTTGATCCGTGTGGTCACCTCCGATGGCGGTGCTGCGTTTTTGGCCGCCACTTCACGGATGACCGGGGCCGTGGTGCCGGCTCAGGTGCCAGGCTTTTCCAAGGTGGAATCCGACCGCGGTGCCGAAACTAAACCCGAAGCACAGCAGTAGCCATTCGCTCAGTGAGTTTTCCATGTAGCCCTTAGTATAAGGCCTACGGAGGAGAAAGCCGGAACCTAAGAGGCGAGGTTCAAGGCGGGAGAAGTAGTGCGGGTCTTTGCATTGGGCGCTGAAGGTTCCTTCGGCCTTTTTTGTGAAGGTGTTCCAGGCACGGGCTTTCAGAAACTTCTCTTCGCAACGTACCAGGGCGCGCGTGAAGACGCGCTGAAATGCCCGCTCCGTCCACTGGGTCCAGTTGGTAACCAACGGCTCCAAGAGCGGCAATGAAATGAAGCAGCATTGTGGTCGACAACATCATCCGTTTTCCATCACATCGCTTCTTTGAGGCCAGCTTTAAGCCGCAGACAACAGACGCGGCTGGCCGCACAAGTGTGATATGCGTGTGATAAACTCCTTTGAGGTTTCCATGAAAAACAACAAAGAAAAACTACTCGGAAGCTTGTTGATAATTTCGATTGTCGCCGCCCCGCTAATCTTTCCAAAGGGCGCTTGGACGAGGTTCCCGAAGTCGAGGAAGTGGAGCCGGTTGATGGGGACATTGCCGATCCGTACGATCTTTCGATCCCGTTCCTGCAAGTTTGATGCGTGCAGTGGTAACGGATCCTTTACGTTTGCGAATAGTCCCCATACGGTAGACGCAGGCCACTTTCAGCTCGAAACTTCTTTAGTCGATTACGAAAAAGATGTCACGACCGGTGGAACAACCGAGACTTATCTCGTGAACCAAATGAACCTTAAACTCGGTTTGAACCTGGACGCCGATGCTCAGGTGATAGTGCAGGTTATAAATCGAGGTGAAAGTCCGGCCAGCACGCGCGGTGGCTTCGGAGATGTAACGTTACGGTTTAAATTTAACGTCTTTGGAAACGATCATGGTGCTTTGCGGGGCTTTGATCCCGTTTTTGAAGCTGCCGATAGCTCGCAGGTGGGGCAGTGCTTTGAAGGCGGGCTGTATTTTCCTGTGGAATGGAAACCGAGCGACAACTGGGTTTTATCCTGATGCTCGGACCGGAGTTCTCTAAAGAAAAACGCCGCCGATACGCGTTACCACTTTGAGCTTGCGGGAGGGGCTGCGCTCTCAACGCTTATCGCGGGCAGTTACCAACCGTTTGTGGAATACCGCTGCCGGTACAATGGCAGAAACTCGGCTGTATACCTCTAATGTAGGTGGGGGTCTCGCCTATTAACGCCTGAAGCTGGTACGTGGATGCAGGTTTGGACTTTGGGTTGAACAGCAACTCCTCGGACATGCGTTTTCTATTTGGGGACTTCATTTAGGATCTAAGGTACAGGGAGTTTCTTTTAATCGGTGTCGCGGGAGCACTCGGTACCTGGTCGAGTACAGGTTCACCTACTTGCCAAGCGCACGCTGTGGGTGCGGTGGGTACCTTTTTTGTAAACGTAATGGGGTGCTTGTTGCTGGCGCTTTTGCTCGAACACCCCTACGCCGAACGCCTCTCTTGCCGCGTTTGCTTCGAGTTTCGGCCGCCGTCGGATTTTTGGGGCCTTCACGACCTTTTCTACATTCGGTTATGAGACCATGCAGTTCTTCGAACAAGGCCGGTGGGGCTTTGGAACGCTTAACGTCCTGGCAAATCTTTGGGTGGGGCCGTTGCCGTTTGGGCGGGCTTCCGACTTTCTCTATCTTTTACCTAATGAATTGCCTTCGCATATTTCCGATAAGCGGGACAGGACGGATATATGGCCGAACTTGAACCATTGAACGAGAACGATGCGGGTAGCTTCGATCCGCGAAATAAACCAAAGCGAAAAACTGTGGTGTCGCCTGGCTGCGTTAAGTATTCTGCGCTGGCTGGTGCCGCCTTCATGTGATCTGCTCAATGCGGTGTTTGGATTCTTCGGTTTGTGCGGATTTACGCTGCTGCGTTCATTCTCGTCATTACCGAAGAGGCTGATTAACGCCGGATCTGCGTGATGGTGAGTCAGTTCAACCGTATGGAGGATGATTTCCAGCCGGTCCCGGCGGGGATACCGATGCCCTGCTTCAAGATACTCGACATGGTTCCGGCTCAGTCTTTTTTGGTCGTAATGGGCGTCGCCGTTTTGCTGTTTCTTACTTCGATGCGCTGGCAGTTCGTAGTTTGGGAACCAGCAAGCGATGGTCAAGATTACTTCGATCCGAGTAAATAGTGGCCGAACCTCAAATGACAGAAGATCACCCGCTGTATTACCAGAAGGTAAGGAGGCGGAGATCAGGAACGTTGGCGTATCCGGCGCGTAGGGATGCTCATCATCACGGGTGCGTGGTTACTGTACCGCTTATCTCGGGTTTGGTATTACCCGGCACCACGAGAAGTTTCAATGGACCGAACCCTTGGTGCCCAACGTGATAGCAGCGATCGCGGTACTTAGTTTGAGTTTGTAGCCTCGATCGTCTACCAGGCGCTCTACTTCCGCTGCCCTCGCTGCGATCATTTCCTGAGGTTTGATTACGGTCTAGTGCCTTGAGCGGGAAATCTTCAAAAAGAATCATTCTACTGTTACAACTGCCGCGTCCGGCTCCGCTGAGCTGATCAGTTTTGCAGAGCGCTCGATGGGGCATACGTAAATCTCGCCCATGTCGGCTTGACGTCACTCGGTGCGGTGTGCTGAACTTGATCGGAAATCTCTCCGGGTTAGCGTACCAATTTACTCCCTGAAGCGTGGCCTGGCGGTAAGAGCCTGATCCACAAAGATTTGGCCACCGAAGTGACGTCGATTGTGTGGTGGTGAAAATACACTTCCCGAGTAAAAATCCTCTCCCAGGTATTTTCGCAGGATGGGAATATCCAGCGCGCTCAGCGATTTGCCGAGTAACACCAGTGGCAACTCTCCTTGGAAGAATTCTTTTATGGAGCAGATTCCAAATACGCTTCCACCAGCCCGTCGAGCGTCGTCAGCTCAATGCCTTTTTCGGCGGCGTCCACAATCACGCTTTTCATGTGCTTGAGCACACCCACGAATTGAGGTTCGGCTCCAAAGATTCGAAGCTGGGACCTTTACCAAGTCTCTTTTCCCAGCTCCTTCACCACTTTTCGCGCTTTTGTGTCCACGGGAACAAGGCGAGCTGGATCAAGATGGCAGTCGTTTGTCAGGCCGGTGGCCTCGGTATCCACACTTGAATGTTTACTCATTTAGTAGTGTTTACCAGTTAGGGCGCGTGCTGTCGATGCTGTCGGCCTCGGCGGGTCTACGTGGCCGAGGGGCGTTGGGGATCATTTCCCTATACGCGGTACCTTTCATTTTTACGCAGTTTTTGCACCACCAGTTTTCCGATCGTGCGTTCACTCAAGATAATGAGGTGGCCCCTTTTTCGTAGGCTTGGTTCTTCATGTCATTTTGGCAGTTCTCAATGTTTAGCCGGAGCGTCGGTCGGCTGTTGCAAGCAGAGCTGACTTCGCCCACTGCGGCGTAACCGTCCAAATTTCTTTTGAAGCGTTCCCCGCGGGACAGCGTAACGGTTTCGCATTGGGATGAAGTTCCACCGTCGAGCACGCGGTGAAGCCAAGTGGCAGGAGTACAGAAAGAAAGCTTTTCATAGGTGATAGATCATTTTAGATCATCTTTGCTTGGTATCCCGGTTTCCCGGCGCGTCGAGACAGGGCGAGGAGGAGGCTTTTCTCACCATTCCCATCGGCAGCGTTTAGGGGTAAAAGTGGGTAAGGAGACAACATGCGACCGCTTTTTTTGATTGCCCTTCTTTCCTTATTGTCCGCCTGCTCGGGAATGGACGTCATCCCTCTCGATGGCTATGGGCCAGACCAAACGTGAGGCTACCCGCGTCGAGAAAGTGAAACTCTACACGGATGCGGGCGAAATCCAGGGCGGGTTCGTGGAGTTGGCGGTGTTGCAGATAAAGATGGCCACCAGCGTCAAGTTACTACATCTCCCAGTTCAAAAATGAAGCGGCAGCCTTAGGTGCAGACGGCGTCCTGCTTGTTGAAAAACTAGCCCCGATGAACCCCAAGCCTTTGGCGGCGCGTTCGGCCTACCGTGAAGGGTATTGGAGCGCTATTGCCGTGACGCTTACCGACAAGAAATAAGCCGTTCCGCTGACGCATCGTCGACCGTACTTCATTAATCAATCCGATTGGTTAGTTGTACACCTTTGTCTTATGCGATTCCTACTGGCTTACATTTTATTGGGTACGGCGGTTCCGGCTTTTGCGATTCCCGACAACTTTACTTGGGGTGCAGTGGAGTTGCAGGGAGCGTGCGGTTCCGCATTTTGCCAACGTCCCGCCCGGTCAGTTGGGATTGCCAGTCCAAGGAAAACTGAAACCCAGCTTTGTTTACCAACGCCTTGATCCTCGGATCGGAAAAGTGGTTTTGTTTTGACCGACGAGAACGGAGAGATCGATCTCCGACCTCTCGGGCGAAATAGTATTATCGAATGCCGGCAAGTGGGCATTGAAGTGGAAGACGGCTACTCGCCCTGGTGCCAACTCAAGGACAGGAACTTTCGCGGCTTAAAACGATCCAGCCGTTTGGCAAAGAATGTCGTCATCTACCAACTTTCGGAAATACTCCGACCCGATTATCGTGAGAAAAAGTTCTTCCAATGGCTTGAGTGGACGCGAACCGAAGAGCGCCCTTTCCTGCGTCGCAACCCAGAGTCTGTCGTCAATACCACACCCCGCAAATTGGCCAACACTAAAGCCTACAGACCCCGGAGAAACCGTTCCCAAGTTTATCGAAAAGAAAATGAATACTGGCAAAATCTCTACGGGTAAATTATCCAGTACCCTCGGGGCAATGGATGCAGCTCTTCTGACGGGAACTATTATCTGGTTGATAAGGGCTTTCACTTAGAGCATTGGCCAACTAGAAAAGAATATTCTTGTGAAGGTACCCGACAACGAGAGCTGGATAAAAATCAGTCGAGGCGAGAACAGCTACCTCTTCGTCAGGTCTCAAACCCGAAAACAGGATTGGGTGCACTACTACACGGAGGGCTACTTGCCCAGCAATCAGGAGTGAACGCCGTGGACGCGTGCAAAAGCCTGTCCCAAAAGACCGAGGTTATTCTAATGTACCGACGGTTAATCATAGGGCCAGTCTACTGGCCTACTTCTCTTTTATTCCCGTAGCGAACGCCGGATTAAAAGAAAAAGGGAGCTGTTCAAACCCGTGGAGCCGACCCCGGCCCCTTCACCGGACGTGAAGTGAGGACGGGTCAAGCCGATGGGGCTCAAGTCTTCCGCCAAAGCCCAGTAAAAAGGCGATCTTCACAGCTGAAGATCCGTTCGTGGTGAATAGCGGCATCGTGAAGCGCATGCCTTTATGATCACGAGAAAAAGACTCCGTGTTGGTGAAGGAGGAGGTTCTCTGAGCGAGTCTGTGTTCCGGTTTAACCCGCTGCTCGACGAATGGGTTTTCATGCTCACCGACACCAAGGGTTATTTCCTTAATCCCCTGAGTGTTGATGGTCAGCTCCGGGTTGCCCCGGGGTATGGTTAGTTCCAAAGAAACTTACCTCTAACTTCCGTTTCGAAACGGGCGGGAAGTGGGTCCCGACAAAGCAAGATGAACTACACCCGACATGGTCGTTTTGAGTCGTCCACCTAAGCGAATCGATCAAGTTTCGATCAACCCGGAAAGTACCGCGTGGAATATCCTGATCGGCAAGACATGGCGGATCTCAGAGAGTTCTATCAGAAGTTATTCGTTACAGGAGCCCTAGTACTCTTCACGTCACGGAATTTCCGTTCGGCGTGACAGTCATTTTGGAGTCATTTCCCGTCCCCAACTCTGCTAACTTTGCGTTTAACCGAACGCACCACCAAAACAACGATCAACGCCAGAGTGAGAAAGACCAAGGGAAGATAGGCGGAGTATTTTCATACTCAAAGCCTAACAGAATGCCGGCGACTCGCAATCAAGGGTGCGTCGCGGCTGTATTCTCGCTAATCAAACTTGTGCCTGAGGGCAGAATACCAGGTGTACAAGCCGGAAGCAGGCAAAACTTATAGATATAGAGAGTTTAGTGAGTTTGGCGGGTGGCCCGGCCAATCGCGAGACGTTTTTGTACGGTAGGTCGTGAGTTAAAAACGTTTGATATTTCAAAGGGTTAAAGTTGGAGCCAGGCCGTAATGTGGCAGACTCTGTACAAAAACACTATAGGGAGAGATCTCTAACGGTTAACCATTGAACTACCAAAGCCTACATAGAATCTAATTCTTCTCGCGCTGCTTTCTACGGTAAGCGAAGGCGGAATCGCCTTTGGATCTTTTCAGCCCACCCGATGCGCCCGCGCCTCAGGCCCAACCCGACTCGCGCGACTTAAAAGGCTGGGACGCGAAACGCCAGCAGGATGATGCCGAGCGGATCCAAAATGCCCAAGCCATGGCGAAAACCATTGTGAAACAGGGCAAAGAGCTCGAGCGCATGACGACCATGGATCCGGGCCGCAAAGCGCAACTCACTCAAGAGATCAATCGTCTGCAGTACGAAATTACCGCTCACCTTCAGCAAGGCCAGGCGCTCAACGACACCGCCAAAAAAGCCGAGTACGCCGCAAAGCAATCCGAAGCAGGCAATGCCAAAAAGGGGAACGAAGTGGAGACGGCAAAACTTCAGAGCAAGCAAAACAACGAAGAGGGTAAAGCGACAGAAGACGGGAGTGCCGTCGCTCGCGATACCACGGCGGATGGCCAGACGACGGGAGACGTGGCCAACGTACTTCCCGAAGCTGCGCAGGCCGCGCGCGCGGTGACCAGTGGCTCCACGCCCACGAGCCAAGTGGGTTTTAACGACGAGGCGAAAGATCCTGAGAACGCGGACGAACCCACTCAATCCAAAGACCAGATCGTGAATAGCGCTCAGGCCGCTTTTGAGCAGCGCCTCAACCAAATCAATTTTGTACCGAAAGCTTCAGCGGTAAGTAGCTTGGACAAAGATATTAAAATTTCCGAAGAAGCCGATCCTGCCACTGCGAATGCGGATCCAGATAAGAAAGAAAGCGATAAAGGCGATCACGCAAACGCATCGTCAAACGCTTCTAGCGGTGCCGGGGCGCGCACTTTGCCCGCCGCCAGCAATTCGCTTCTGGATCTTTTGCGCAACCGTGTGGCATTGGCCACCGCCGAGCTCGGCAACTTGCGCGCTTCGTTAGGCCTTGCCGGAGTGGCGGCGCTACCTACGGCGGCGCTCACCGATGCCGCGCCAACGCGCGGGCTGGCTTCGGAAGGGATGCCGCTCGACGGTACGGCTCCGGAAAACGTCTCCCATCGGCTCATTGCCGGTTCCAATCGCGTCCAGCGCAACCGAATCCCGGTGCCCGTCGCCGATCCGCTCTAGCCTGTATCCACATAGTAAGCAGAGTAGACACCTAGAATTCAATGAAGTCGCTTAGTTAAGGGAATCGCCTACTTAGTGGGCGGGCCCTAGGCACGGGCCTAGACAGTCGACACTCCAAACGCAAATATTTCTTTATAATTTCAAGTGCTTGCAAATTAGTCCCGCGTCCCCTTTGGCAAGGGAACTGCAATTGTACAGACATAAGGATCCGTGTCCGCACGGGTCTGTGTGCGTACTGTCGAATGATTCGGCAGTGCGGAATAGGATTTTTGCAACTTTGTCTAAACGACTGAGACATTATAGCTTGCGCGGCCTACTGATATTGGCCTTTGCTTATGGCGTGGCCTGGTCTTCGTCCTGTGTGGCCGATGACGGGCTAGTAGCGCAAGCCAAAGCGGCAACTGATGCCGCATTAGAAAACGTCATTGAGAAAGACGGCATTGCGAAGGAAAAAACCAGAGACCGGGAAGAAAAAGAAAAATTCAAGGATTCTAAGGATCCCGCGGAAAAGAAGCTCTACGATGATGCCGTAGCAGCCGAGAAAAAGGCGCTAGGGGATCTAGAAACTGCGAAGAGTTTGCATAAGATTGCCGCCGCGAACGAGCAAACGGCTCAACTGGGCGGGACCGAAAGCGGTCAAAGCTCCGGCCACAGTGGTAGTGGTTCCGGTGGTGGTGGTGAACAAAAGGGCGGAATGCCCATGATGCCGCCGCCTCCCCCGCCTCCGCCTCCGCCGCCGAGCGATAGTCCGCCTCCGCCTCCTCCCCCGCCGCCACCGCCTCCGGTGCCGCCGGCAGAGGAAGTGAAAAAGCCGGACAACGAAGAGATTGCCGACACCTTTGTGCCCGATCTTCTGAACGAGCGTAAGAAGTTCGAAGAAATCATCGCCAAAGGAGAAGACAACAAGGCCGCTACGTCAGACGGCTTCGCGCAGGTGCTTGCCGAACTCAGCAAGCAGCGTGAAGATCTGACCCGCGCGTTTCAGGCGCAGCAAGAGCAGACGAACCAGCAAATCGCTCAAGCTTCGCTCCAGCAGCAGCAGGCTCAGCAAAATGCTGGACCCGATACGTCTACCTTTGCCGGCCGCATTCAGGCCGCGGGCCCGCGCACAAATACGCCCAGTGGTGTGGACCCTTCTCAATTTGGAAGTGCCTTCGGTTTTGCGTTGGCGGCAGGCGGCCAGAATGGCGTCTTAAACAGGCCAAGGCGGAAGCGCGCGAGCCGCGAGCGTCGTCCTGAAGTTTTCACCGCAGGCTTGGGAAATGTCGCTGCCGGAATCCTGACCGATCAGGAAGCTGTGCGCCGCTCGCTGACCCAAGATCGTTACGGTACCCAAGTCAGCCAAACGGCTTTCTGGGCTATACGCACACCAGCAACGTTTTTACGGCAGACCCATTTTGCCCCGGGCCCTTGCCCAGGTAATGGAACAGAACACTCCGCAGCGTTCTCGGTTCCACTCGTAAGACTCGCCACTATCTTCACCGTGGTCTTGTACTCCGCTAAGCTCTGAACACACTCGTTAAGATCTACCCCCATTGGGTTCCCAGATAAAGCGCCGACCTTTGGTACTTACGGGCACAACGGAACTTAAAGGAAAACATGGGAAAGACATGGGGGCTTGTTTGTCTTTTCCTGGCTTGCGGGGCTTTGGGGGCTCCGGCAAATGATTCACTCACAGAGTGGATTTCAGTACAGGAAGGGATCGGACAGGCGATCGCGCAGGTTCAAAAGCAGTACAAAAAGAGCGGGTTACGTCTAGGCCTAGGTTGGTGGGGGAATGTCTCCAAACTGGGGCCTCCGTGTGACGATGTGGCCTACAAGGTAGAGGAAGCCTTGGCGGACACGTTCCGCTCGGTCCAGCTGCAGCATTTCAAAATCGTGCTCCTATTTGACTCGGGCGTACTGCCCAAGGATCTTTTGGCGCATGTGTATTTCGGGGTAGCGGCAAAGAAGAACGGCCGTTTGCTGTATTGCTTTGACCCTTGGAGATATGGAGACGGGCGACTTCGGGATCATTGTCCCAACTCTCCTGATGAGATGCATACGGTGCTGGAATAGGTAACGTTAGCAACGGAGTGAAAAATAGGCGGCACCCGGATTCGAACCGGGGGTAAAGGTTTTGCAGACCTCTGCCTTACCACTTGGCTATGCCGCCGTGCAGTGGGCCATCCTACCTTAGGTGGGGCGGGATACGCAAATTCCTTCCTTGGCGATCCGCTGCCTGTGGTAAAATGAAAGAGTTCGTACCACATCCGGGCTTCGAATGTTTTCAGCCTTGCAGCCCGGAAAGCCCAAAAACCCTTACACTCAAAAAAACCATGTCAGCATCTGTCGTGCGCCTATTTCAGGTCGGTAAGCGTTACTCGGAGCGCTACGCTCTAAAAAACGTCAGCTTTAGCCTCCGCGAGGGTGAGTTCGTCTACATCACCGGCGTCAGTGGGGCTGGCAAGTCCACCCTACTGAAGCTGCTTTTCGCAATGGAGCGGCCCAGCGAAGGGCAAGTCGTGGTGAATAGCAGCGACATCGGTCGCCTCGGCAAACGGGCGCTACCCACTTTCCGCCAACGGGTGGGGTTTGTTTTCCAGGATTTCAAATTGCTTCCGGATCTCACCGTTTTCGACAACGTCGCCTTACCTTTGGATGTACGCAAGACCAGTGCGGCCGACGTCGAATACCGGGTCAATGGCGTTCTTTCCTCGTCGGCCTGGGGATCGCGGTAAGGATTACCCGACGAGTTTGTCGGGCGGTGAACAGCAGCGTGTGGCGATCGCACGTAGCGTGGTCAGTCGTCCCAGTCTGCTATTGGCCGACGAGCCTACTGGCAATCTCGACAGCCGCAACGCGCGCGAGATCATGGCTCTCTTTAGAGAGATCTGCTCGATGGGCACCACGGTCTGCATTGCAACCCACGACGAGTTTTTGATGAATGAGTACCCCGCTCGAAAAATTGAACTCGAACAGGGAACCATTCTTTCCGACAACCGGGCGGAATTTCTATGAGACCTCTTCATTCCTTGCGTCGTAGCTTTCAGGATTTTAGGCGTCACCCGTGGCTGCACGGTTTGAGTATCGTGACGATCGCGATCTCCTTATTAATTCTGGGCGTGTTCCTCGTTGTTTATAGAAATTTTGTGCACCTGGCGGATCACGCAAGCCCCACCCCCGTCGGGACGGCGTATTTGCAAGAAGGTTTGAACGAGCTGGAAATCAACAATCTCAGCGATCGCATTCTAGGCATGGAAGGCGTGCGGGACGTCGAGTTTAAGACCCGAAAGTCGGTCCTCGAAGAGCTTGCTAATTTTTATGGGGACGCCGCTGTAGATCCAAACGGAGTGGAAGGTTTTTTCCCGAACCTCATTGAGATCCACCTGCGTGACACGGTTAATGAACACAGCCTGAAACGGCTGGCCGACCAGATCGGTAGCTACCCCGAAGTAACTCAAGTCGACTTTGCACGGGGTTGGCAGACGCAGTTTAAACGCCTCAAAAACGTGATGAGCTGGATTGGCCTTGCCCTCATGGCGGGCCTCCTTCTTGGTTGCAGCTTTATCATCGCAAACTTTATGGGGATGCGGCACCAGTCGCGGCGTCGGGATATTGAAATCATTCATTTAATGGGAGCGAGCCGTCGTTACATTCTGATGCCCTTTCTGTGGGAAGGGATGCTCGAAGGCCTGATGGGAGTGGCGGTCGCGGTCTTAGCCTTGCTGGTTTTGAATTCTGTTTTCCTAGTACCTTTAGCGAAACAATGGGGAGGAATGGCGGGGATTGACCAATTCGCCTTTCTTTCGCCCTCGCAAATAGCCTACATGGTTGGAATTGGCCTGGTCATGGCGCTCATCGGTAGCGTCACCGTCTTCATCCGATTCAGAGAAAATCACTAAAATGCGTCTTCCGCTTTTTGTCTTATTAAGCGCCACGGTAGCGCTTGGTGCGCCTCTTGCGAACCATAGCGACCCCCGTAAAGCGTGCCGAGGAACTTTCTCGCTACATCGAGAAGGAACGTGAGCAGTTTGTCCAGCGTGAGACCAAGCGGCGGGAAGTTTTGGATCAGTTGGATCGAATCAACAAGGATCAGAATCGCTTGCGAGAAGGCTTGGCTAATTTTGAAAACGAGCGCGACGAGCTCAACATGTCGCTCGAAAATTTACGAGTAGAGGTCGAGAACCAAAAGGCCGCAGAAGCAGCGGCTCGCTCGCAGCTTTCTACCCTTCTAAGAATTTTGTACCAAGTGGAGCGAGATGGACTGGGTGGGTTTCTTCTTCAGGGGGAAAGCTTAGGAAAGGTCTATCGACGCATCCGGGTCTTTTCTCAATCAGTGAGTTTTGGGAAAAAAGCCGTAGCCCGGCTTCAGGATCGATCGGAACGCCTCGCTACTACCGAGAAAGAACTGGAAGCGGCCAAGAAACACCTAGAGGAAATCATTGCGCGTTCGAGTGCCGAGAGGGAGCAGCTCAACAGCGCTCTTCTCAAGAAAGAAAGAGCTCTGACATCCATACGCAAAAAGCAACAGCTCTTTAAGGCAGCCGAGAAGGAGTACGAAAAGGTTTCGGCCGAAGTACAGGTTCTCTTCAAGCAACTGGATGCGAAGGAACAGGAAAAAAAGAGTGTCGCTAAAATAGCACCGAAAATGCACAACATCCGCCACTCCACTCTCCCCCTCCCCGTAGAAGGTGGAAGACTCGTTCGGGAGTTTGGAAAACGCACGAACGAAGAGTTTAAGACCGTAACGCTGCACAAGGGCTTAGAGATTGAAGCCCCCATTAAAAGTCCCGTTTTTGCCGTGCTGCCCGGCATTGTGGAGTTTGAAGGCTGGATCAAAGGCATGGGCAATGTGGTGATCATTCACCACGGGGACGGTTTTTACACCTTGAGTGGCCACCTTTATAAGATCTCCGCCGCCAAAGGGAGCGCGGTTAAGCCGGGTGATGTCATAGGACTCGTTGGGGATACTGGTCGCAACGATAAGCCTAGCCTTTATTTTGAGGTGCGCGAGAACGCTGATGCAGTAGATCCCATGCCCTACTTCCTCTCAGACGAAGTTTCAAAGATTCAAATCGCCGATGCGGCTCATTCACGTAAAAGCTAGCCAGAACCACATGGCGACCACTTTCCACTTTGTGGTGAGTTGTGACGAGCGGCGCGAGAGTGCGGCCATGGCCACTTTGCATGAGGGCCAGCGCCTTGTTTCGAGGCTCGAGGCCGAACTCAGTGAGTTTCTGCCCAGCAGTCCGGTATTCAAGTTGAACCACGCGCCGGTAGGAACGCGGGTTCGTTTCTCCCCGCACAGCTTCCATCTGCTGAAGCAATCGCTGTTTTTGGGAGAGCAAACGCGGCGGGCCTTTAACTGTTTGGCCAAAAGCAAAGCGTCGAGTCCGAGTCTGCAGCTTAGTCCGTCCACCTTGGAGGTCTGGGCGACGGCTCCCGGTACCCACCTCAGTTTTGGTGCGGTCGGCAAAGGCTACGCCTTGGATCAGGTAAGAGGCCTTCTGGCGCTGAACGATTTCCGAGACTTCCTGCTCTCCGCCGGAGGCTCGAGCGTGGTGCTTTCGGGCTTTGCGTTCCCCTCTGAGCCTTGGCGTTGGGGTTGGAGTTGGGAACAAAGCGCGGACCCGATGGGACTTAGCTTTGAGCACTGCAGTGGCATTCCGCTTGCGATCGGAATCTCGGGGACGGAAGAGCAAGGTGAACACATTTTAGGCCGCCGGGACGAACGCACGCGCAGCGCGCTTTTCGCCGGCGAAACCGCGGCGGAAGCGGATGCCTTATCGACGGCACTTTTTGTAGCGGGTTGGGATGGGCAAGGCTGTTTTGCCGATCCCTTGCGTGCAGAACCGGCGCTTGGGCTTTTGGAAGCCGATGGAACGCTACGATGGAATCGAGCCTTCGAAGCACTTTGGGGACCTGCCGCATGAAGGCTTTCTGGTTTTTATGGATGACCTTATCCGCTTACGCCGACGAGGTGGTTGATCTGGGAGATCTCGGAGCGGGAAGCTTCTCTCCCTACATTCTGGAGCGCAATCCGTTGTGGATTCTGCTACCGGTGGCCTTGATTGCTATTGTGGTGTGGCATCTGCGTAAACCCAAAAAGATATTTTTTCCTGGAGAACAAGCAAATGAAACAGACGAAAATAGCTCTGATCACCCTAATGTTTTGCCTCTGCATCGAGAATAGCTCGGCCGTCGAATTTGAAAAGATGGGTCAGGCGATCGCGAAGTCCCTTGGAACGACAAAGGCCTTCAAAAGCACCGTAGAGGTCGAGGGAGAGGCGGCGACTGTCTATTATTCAAAGGATGGCAGTGGCCAGCCCAAGAAAGTAGCGGTTGTGCAAAAAGGGATCTACGAGCCCAACTGCACCCATACCTGGGTCGTCGGTTTGGATGCGCGATCCGCAAAAGTCGAAGGCATCCGCGTGGTGGAAATGAGTTGTCCCCATGCTTTCCCGACGAAGAAGAGCTCTTTCTCAGTCAGTACGTGGGCCGCGGTCCAGCGAGTGTAAAAAAACTTGGCGGAGAAGTGCACACCGTCGCCAAAGCCACTGGCAGCAGCGAACTCACGACTACCGCTGTAAAAAAGCCATCCTGGCCACTAAGCAATTTGCTAAAGGCTTCTAATGTCCATTGGAGTTCCCACGCGTCGCATCCGATCCTCGTCCAGGCGGGCGTGTTTGCTCTGTGGGTCGCTCTCATTTACGTAACGCGTCACCCGCTGGATTCCTGGCTCGCGCAACAGGTTCCGGTCAATTTCCTTCTACGTCTGGATCCGTTGGTGATGACGGTCGTGTGCGGTGGCATGCGCATGGCGGTCACGATTACCTTACTTGCCGTCGTCACTTTTGTGGTGAGTGTCTTGCTGGGTCGAGTGTTCTGCGGATGGGTGTGTCCCTTAGGCTCCTTGTTTGACGCTTACGCCTGGGTACTGCGCCACCTGCGTGTGCCTATTGAAGGCAAATCCCCTCGCTGGTTTACGCTCAAGTACTACCTTCTTTTTGCGATCCTGGTTTTAGGCGCTTTCGGTGCGGTGTCGCCCTTGATGGGTTTGGACCCGATTGTTTTGATCACAAGAGTCGCCGCCACCGTCGTTAATCCTTTCCTGAGAGAGTCAGACAAAATTTTTTGGACCGTCTCGGAAGCTCCTGGTAGTTACGGTTACTTTTTTGATGGGGCCACCTTGCTCCTGTTTATCGGGATCATGGTGGGTACCACCCGACTCTCGCGCATCTGGTGTAGAACCACTTGTCCCTTGGGTGCTTACCTCGCCGTCCTTTCACGTCACTCGGTCTTGCGCCGGGACACCGAAGGCTGCATTCACTGCAATATCTGCGCGGTCCATTGCCCGACCGGGGCGATTGATTTTACCGATGAGCGTGTTTACAACGAGTCTGAATGCATCAAGTGTTTTCTCTGCTCCACGGAATGCCCAGTGGATGCAAACTTCTTTACGTTAAAATCACCTCTACCGGCGACAACCCCGTCCCAGTATCCGGTGAGCTTACAGCGTCGTACGCTTTTTGGTACTTTGTTCGCCACCCTGCTCTCTGCCCCTCTAATATTCCGATCGGCCGGTAAGCCCGGGTCTAGCAAGACTCTCATTCGTCCCCCTATGAGCAGGGAGGAACGCGATTTTCTGGCGAGCTGTATCCGCTGCACCGAGTGTGTCAAAGCGTGTCCTACGGGTATCTTGAAATCAGCGGGACTGGAACACGGTATCCGTGCCCTGTGGTCGCCGGTCATGGTTTCTTCGGAAGGCTATTGCCAGGAAGGTTGTCACGCGTGTTCAGAAGCTTGTCCCACCGATGCGATCATGAAGTACCCGCTGGAGCAAAAGTACGCTTACAAGGCCGGAACCGCCGTCTTTGAATCAAGTCGTTGCATCAGCTATACGGAAAATAAGTTTTGCAATGAGTGTGTCAAAGCCTGCCCGACGGATGCCATTGCGGTGCTTAAAGGGTGGGAGCCGCCGGGGAGTCAGGGAGCGGATTTCCCCGCCCCGTCCGGACTCACGCCGACGCGCCCCTTGCGCGTTGTCTATGAGCGTTGCGTGGGTTGTGGCGCGTGTGAGTATGAATGCAACAAGATAGTATTTGGATCTCCCGCGATGACCAACACCTCGCAGGGGCGAGCCGTTCCGACTACTTTGGATGTGGTGATGCGAGGCAAGACGGAGAGCGTGTGGGTATTCTAAGATTTTTGTCCGTAGTGGAACGCTTTCACGTGGAGCCCCAGTACTTCCCTCTTTTGACCAAGGACCTATTTGAGATAGACGAGATCCTGAAAAATGGGATTCTGCCACTCGGCTTTAAACTCCAGCAGTCCTTTGGCGGAAAGAGGCAGTTTCTAAATGTTGGTTTTTTGACCCCGCGGGATTCCAAACTCGTCTCGGAAGTGGAGGCCTTGCTGCGGAGTAAACACGGCGCCATTGCTGGTCTGATTCGTTACCAGATAGACCTTCAGGAGTACCTGCAGATACTAGATTCCATCTATGGGGTGCCATTCGATTCCCTAGCTGCCCGAAATCCAGCTGAACTGAGTTCAGTCTTACAAGATCATCTCACTCCTTAAGCCTCTCAGATGTCCAAATGTGAAGCTTTCTTCACAATTGCCTGCGAGAACCGTCCCGCCTGCTTGCGATCGTTGCACAATGTGGAAACGCCTTTGTCTAAAACTTAGACAGGTGTGCGTTCACAATTCAGTTGTATACAACGCCGCGTCAAATTTGCGATAATAAAGGTCAAGGGTGATCTTCCAATTCTTCCGCGCTTTCTAGACGCTTACGACAACACACATAAACTTCTTCTGAATGAAGAGGGGAACAAAGTTGTTTTATTCAAATTTTTCAAGAATCACATTACTGGGACTTGCCATGCTGTGGGCGTCGCCTGCGGTGGGTGACTTGGTTGCGTCCAAAGCCCAACGCATTTTCTTTAGCTTGGCGGCGTTCCGTTTGAGTAGTGCGCCCGAATCCGTGCGTACCCAGATGATGGACCTGGTATCTCAGGGAAGGCTTACTGAAGCGGCGGCCGTCGCTGCCCGACAGCGCACCTTTTTTGAAAAAACCATTCGCCATTGGGCGATGAAGAAGACGAACGGAGACGGAAGTCCCTACGGAGTGCTCAATGACTTCGTGGCGACCGTTATCGGACACACACGCGACAATGGGGATTTTCGTGAGCTGTTTTTCGGTAATTTTACTTACCACGCCGATCTTTCTATTCCTAGAGTAGCAACGGTCACGAACTTCAACGGCGTTCGTCCACACTCCTCGGAGAATAACCTGCACTACATTGACTTGGATAACCGCAAAAATCTTTATGTGGAGCTGGCTCGGGCCACCGTGCAGTTTCCAAACGGCGTTCGCTTTAACGTGGGTTCGGCGGAGAATCCGACCCCGTTCCAGCAGGCGCCTGCAAACGAAACTGCAGGTCTTCTGACCACTCAAACATTTATCGAAGCTGCTGGCTTGGGCGGCACGAACCGCCGGTTTATTAAGTATGTTTTTGAGATCTTTCTCCGTACGACTTTGGATGAGGTCGGTGACGCTTTTGCTCTCGATCACCGCGTGCGACGGGACGTTGATCGTTTTCCCGGCGGTGACATGAATCTTTATAACTCCAAGTGCCGTTTCTGCCATGCGGGCATGGATGCGCTTGCGGGCGCCTTTGCCAAGTGGGAGTACGACCGGAACCGAGTTTCCTACAGAACCGATGGGGGAATTCAAGGAAAGTACAACCAAAACAACACGGTCTATCCCGAAGGTGGAATTACCCAAGATACTTCCTGGGAGAATTTGTGGTTGAGCGGCCCGATAGGGTGGGACGCTGAAAAACCCTTGAACGGTGTGGGAGCGCGGGATTTTGGACGCATGGTTGCCTACTCGGATCGACTTCCGGTCGCAACGGCCATCTCGGTCTTTGAGTACCTTTGCAAGAGAAAACCCAGCACCGAAGGAGCGGACGCTAAGGAGCTGGCTCTTGCGACCAAAGCTTTTGAGAATTCCAATTTTAACCTGCGCGTTCTTTTTGAGAACGTTGCCACTTTGACTTCGTGCACAGGTTTATAGATGAGCATGATGAAAAAAATATTTTGGGTGGGACTCTTAATAGTGGTTCTTTCCGGAACCGGCTGCGGCTTGCAAAGCCGTAGGGATCTCACGGTGGCGAACCCGCAGGGATCGGCCGGGTTGATGAATTTCACACAAGCGGTCACGTCCTTGGAGCAGATGACGGGGGTGGATGGAGACAGCATTAATAGTTTGAGGTCCTATAAGAATATCGCCATCGCCTTTCTTTCGGCCGACGGTGAGATCTTGTCGCTTACGCCGACCTACCTCCTGGTCAGCATCGGAATCGTGGGTGGCTACTGCAACCAAGGTGTAAATGCCGCGGTAGATAGCGCCCAGATCGGGCGTGTGTTTTTGAAGGAGTCGCTGATTGGGCTGGGTCCCTCTCCCGCTCCGGTGCTCAATGATTTAACGGCGAGCCGCGTTTCCGCAATTGCCTCGGAACTTTCGAATGCTTGTCTAGAGCGGAGTCTTTCGAACGAAGAGATGTCAATTATTACAGGATTTGTTTCTGAAGCGAAGGCCGCAGCCACCGCCTCTCAGGCGGCTGAGTTTAAACGGGTAGTGGCACAGATGTGCACCCTCGTTTGTGCCAGTTTTGACGCTTTGAGATTTTAGGAGTCGGATGTGAAAGAGTATAAGGACATTATTGAACAGGCGGCGCAAGAAGAAGAACAGCGCCGCAAGGCTGAAGAGAGCTTGATTGAAAAGCTTAAAGCCGGCCATAGAAAACCTGTCAGTCGGCGAGATTTCCTGTCTCACGGAATCGCTGCAGGTGGCACGTTCATGATGCTGCCAAGCTTGTTGGATATTGTGGGCTCCAATCGCGCTTATGGTGCGGAAGAGCAGGTTCCGGTCCTCGTGATCGACGTCGCTGGTGGGGCGTCCATTGCCAGTTTTTTCCCGGCCCAAGGCCAAGGTGCTTTTGAGGCGGACGGTTTTATACCGGGGCAGGCGGATCTCATCCCTACCCACGATAAGATGGGCCCTGTCATGACCATCGGCAATGCCGCTCTGGATCTTCGCTTTGGCGCGCCTATTCGCAAAGCCGATCCGGGTTACAACCCCTTTATTAACAATGCGACTGCAGCCGCACTGAGCGGTGTGAGTTGTATTACGGCTTGCGGGATTGCTCGCGATGATACGAGCGAGAACCCGTTTGGCGTGCAGACTTTAGTGGCGCGCTTGAACTCACTTTTTGGATACAAGCTTCCTATTCTGAGTACCGTGGATGGCGGAACGACTGAGTCAGGTGGGCGATCCATGCCCTTACTGGGCGTGAGTGCGGAGCACCGGGCCCTTCGCGTCCCTTCGCTCAATACGGCGGCCCAGGTCTTGAACGTGGGAAGTCCTCTCGTAAGCGCCAGCAATGAGCCGCAAAGGCGCGCCTTGCTTAAGGCGCTCGTGGATCTCAGTAGTGCGCAGATCAAGCAAGCGCATGGGCAGCACTTTTTAGATACCTTGAAGGGACTGGCGAGTAGCGGGTTCCGAGCGGCGCAAGACATTGCCAATGCCAATTTGTCGGTCGATCCGCGCAATGACCCGATCTATCAGGCGATCTTTGCCATTTCGGCGGCTTCTGCCGTGAATGACGGCGACGTGCTGAGAGCGGCAACGCTGAAGGCGGCGTTCGATGGTTTAGCTCCGGCAGTTGTCTTCCAGAAAGGTGGCGGCGATTACCATGATAAGACCTTGAACGGTTTCACGCCGGTTCACCAGGACATCGGTCGCTGGACGGGTCAGGCAATTCAGCTGGCCCACGCGCTTGGCCGAAAACTTGTGATTTTCTGGGTGACCGATGGCGGGATGTCTTGGAAAGACGGCCTGCCCCAATCGGATAGAGGCGAAGCGACGCAGCTCGCGATGTGGCAATACAACCCGGAACACCTCAGCTTGGCGTTGCCGCAGATCAATTTTTCGAGCTTGAACTATTTCAACGACGAACAAGGGGCAAACCGTTCCGATTTGATCGGACCGAGCCCGCGTCGTTTGGCTTTAGCCATGGTCTACAACTACGCCATTGTGGCGGGTCTGGTGGATCAGTTTTTGACCGCGGTACCGGATGCGGAGTTTCCGCATAGTCAGCTGTTTAGGTACGCGGCCTTTAAGGCGTAAAAGAATGAGAGTGGGGTTATTACAACTCAGCTCCTTGGGACTCCTCATCTTTGTATTGTTCGGTTGCACCGGAATGGATCAGACCGGTGCCAATCGCCGGGATCTGCTTGCCGCAAGCGGCCCCTATAGCAAAAAAGCCTTCGACACGCTCGTCTACCCGATGCTCAAAGCCCAGTGTTCCATTTGCCACACGGATCAGAACCCTCGTTTTATTCCAAGGGATAAAGAGACCGCTTACGGCCGCGTCTACGCGCTGATGGATTGGTTCGAATTGGACAACTCTCGTCTAGCCCGTCGTAAGCAGGATAAGCATTGCGGAACCAACTGTACCGATAATACCGATCTGCTGCGGGTTCTGGAAGCCTGGTCCGAAGCCTTGGACAAAGATAAGCTTAAGGCCGATGACAACCGTTTGATTACGGATTCTGTTCAGCTCACAAATCTACCGACCGGCAATAACTTTGTAGAGGTGAGTTTTGACATGGCTAAATTCGGTGCGGAGTTTACCGGAGCCATTCTGAAGGTAGAGGCGCAAGAGTATAGTTTGAACGGTGTGCGCACGGGCGCGATTCGAATTCGAAAGCCCCGTTTGACGTCTGGCGCTGCGAACCTTTTCATTCGTTCGCTTAAACCCCGTCTCAATGATCATTTTGATGCGGCCAATAATATCTGGGAATCGGTCCAAGCGCCGGTGGCAGCGAACAACAGCAATCCGCCACTGCTGAGCCCGCTCGTGATGCTCCTGGAAGGAAGCGGAAATGGTTCGGACTCTCTTGCTTTTGAAGTTGGGGAGCTCAGAGTGATAGACGCCGTCGAGTGTCAGGAGCTTCCCTATTTTAGCGCCAACATCATCCCTTATCTGCAGGCTCCTAATAAGTGTTTTAGCTGCCATGGGAATGCGACCACCCCAGCGTACGCGCGCTTTCCGATGAGCGCTTACCTCGCGGTCAGCGAACAAGCACTTTGTAATGCCGCCATCCAGCGGGTGAATTTTCAGGAGCCGGATGCCTCTTCTATTTTTAATCCAGCCTTCCGCCACAACGGCCACGTAGTGACTTACAACAACATTCAATTGATGACGGATGCCAATCGGGAAATGATCCGCACGTGGATCGACATGGAAGCCGCAGCCGCGGGTAATTAAGTCTTTCCCTAAAAGAGAATGCTGAGCCGGGCAGCTGTGTAGCTGAGGTTGACTTTGTCAGGCGTGGGGTTGATGTCGCGGTGGTGTTCGGCGATGAGTGTGAGGTTGGGTGTGATTCTGTACTCGATGCGCCCACCGACGAGTGTTCGATCGTTTCTATCCGAAACTCCGTTGTCATTTTGCGTGAGACCACCCCGAGCGACGAGCTGCCATTGGCGGCCGATGCGTTGACGAATTTCTCCGTACACACCGCCACGCAAATAAGATTGCCGGGTAATCCCGCCCTTTAAATCCACATTCATGAGGGCGTAGCCCGCGCGCAGTTCGGTGCTTTTTGTGGGACGGATCTGCGTGTCCGCACCCAGCATCAGAATGCGGTTCGCCTCAGTCCCCTCGTCAGAATAGGCACCTGAATACACCGAAGCTCCCAGGCCAAAAACGTTCGCTACGTCCATGTGAATGCGCCCGCCGAAGGCCTTGTCCGTGTTGTTGTCTGAACCATTGGGCAGTGTTTCGAAATCCGGGTAGGAGGTGGATTCTGCGAGCGGATCGGTACCTCCCGACTGAAATCCGTTTACGACGTAGAGATGGGCGTTCACGTTGAGGTTGGAGGATTCCGCCAAGCTAAGCTTAATGCCAATCCCCAGATCGGCCCAGATATCGGGTAAGAAAGCTTCCTGGTTGTCGGCGCGTAAGGTACTCGTGTTCCAGATACCACCGAAGGTATTGTGAGGGTTTATCTGGTCAAATGGAATCCAGATGCGGCCAACACGCAATTGTACGCGGCGGCTGATGTTGTAATCGAGTTCGTAGAAACGAGGCACGATGAGCGGCGGCGCCACCCCAACAGAGAACTGCAAGTCCGGGTTCGGGATGTAGTCGACCAGAAAAGCCGTATGGTAGTTGTCGAAAGTGAGCGGGTTGATACCGGGTCGGTAGTTTAGAACGATATCGAAGAAAAGTTTGAATTGCCCCCCTTCTCCGCCGGCGTGGCGACCGGCGGGACTGTGCGGATTGTGAGGGTTGTGGGGATTTTCTGCTTTGGAGGCTTCACCCGATTCGTCCATGGCGCTCAGATCAACGGCCTGTTCTTCTCCGCTTTCGCGGGAAATATTTTCGCTTTCACTCTGCACGCGCCGACGACGGACGCGACGCGGGCGTTTTCTTTTTCTTCGGACTCTACGGACTTTGCGTACCTTGGGTTCGGATTGGTTTTCGTATTCCGATTCCACGGAACGTTTTTGCATGGGAACTTCGCGGAACGGGGGATCCAAAGTTTCTGAATGCACCACTGCCGTGAGCAAAGTCCAAAGCAGCAAAAGAATAGAATATTTTTTCAACCCGTCCATGGTTGTGGCGTCCGTGGGACAAGGGTGTCCCTATACCTAAGATCGGAATAACTAGAGAAAATGATTAGAAATAATTGCTATTCTGCTGGGCGCTTTGCCACGATGCGTACACCGATGATGCTGATCTCGTAGAGAAGGTAGAGCGGGATCATGACGATGAGCATCGTCAGCGCGTCGGGGGACGGGGTAATGATGGCGGCGAGCACGGAAATCGCCAGTACCGCGTAGCGTCGGTATTTTTCCAGGACTCCTGCCTCCAGGACGCCTAGCAGGGCCAGCAGGATCATGCAGGCCGGCAATTCGAAGACGAGCCCGAGGGCCAATAGCAGCTTGGTCGTCATCCCGAAGTATTCGGTCAATGTGATGATTGCCTGATCCGTACTCGAACCAAAATTGATGAGGAAGTCGTAGCTATACGGCATCACGACGTAGTAGGCGAAAACGATGCCACCGATAAAGCTCAGCGTGCCGAAGAGCATGAAGGGTAACACAAGGCGTCGTTCATGCTTGTAGAGAGCGGGTGCCACGAAGCGCCAGACTTCAAAAAGGATGTAGGGGAACCTACGGCAAGCGCCGCAATGATGCTGACCTTGATGTAGATCATGAACTTGTCAGCGATACCGGTAAAGTAGAGTTGGCGATTTCCTGGTAACACATCGAGCAGGGTTTTTCGAGTAGCACGATGACGTATTCCGAATAGTTGAAGAGAACCGTTACCAATACACCCAGAACTAAAAGCACGCGAATAATGGCGGAGCGTAGTTCGTCCAAATGCTGCCAAAGCGGCATCCGCAATTCTTCTTCAGAGGCAGGGTTGTCCAGCAATTTGGGATCGGCGTCCGCTGGCGCTTTCAACTCATTCGTGGAATCGGTAGTTCCGACGTCATTTCAGGATTTTTGGTTTGGATTGGTTTCTTCCGCGGAAGCTTTTCGCTTTCCGAACTACTTACGTCGATGGTGTTGTTCTCATCCCTTCGATCTGCTTTTTCGTCTCCCCTTCAAGCGCTTTCTTGAAGTCACGGATCCCTTTGCCGAGTCCTTTGGCGAGTTCTGGTAGACGCTTCGGGCCAAACACCAGCAAGGCGGCTACGGAGATAACTAAGAGTTCTGGCAGTCCAAGGTTAAACATATCTACCCATTACGATATAGAGCCCCCGGGTAGCGTCAACTCACGCTCTCCCGATCGGCAGCAATAGTATCAAAAAGCGCGGGGTTCAGAACCAGTTTTTCCTGGGCAGTCTCCGAGAGCGCTTTTTCGCAGGCTTCGGTGATGGAGTCGGAGTCCAGATGGTGGTACCGGTAAATATCCCCGGTGGTTCCTGATTTGGAGGTCTTACGAACCGCCAATGCCACATGCTTTACCCCAACGATCGATCCAATATTGTCCAAAAGCCCGGGTTCTCCGTCATGCACCGAAACGATGGGAATGCGGTTCCCTCTCAAGCTGAAACACTGGGCCAGATTGTCCACGCGTGAAGTTTCGGGGGTGAGGTGCAAGTCCCCAGTTACTTTTAATCCGTTGCGCAGGTGATCGTAATGATCTTCGTAGGCTTGGTTGCCGAGTAGAAGGTCCGGGCTTGTTACGATGAACACGTTTGCAAAGACGCCTTTTTCCAGCAGCTTGTCCGAGGCGTGGATGGCCTCTTCCCCAAGAGCGCCCATCGCAAAAATGTGGATCACGTTGTCGCCGGGCGTATAGCCAGCATAGCCGCGATAATCAATAAGCGGGTAAGCGCCTTGGAGTGCTTCTTGCCGAACCGTTTCAAGAATTTCGGTTTCTTCCCAATGCGGGACTTCCGGTTCCATCTCCGCTGTAAGCGGCTCGTGGCCTTCAGGCAGCAGCTTGAATCGGTGTTGTCGGCTCAAGCGGCCCATGAACTCTTTCTGCACCAGCCCTTTGGTCACGCATCGGATGAGCGCGGCCTCTCGGTTGTCGTTCTCCCGCGTGAAGTGTCTGCGGAGTGTGTCGGCCAGAATCCATTCCACTTCTTTCGCAAAACAAGGTTCCCACGTCACCACATGCGGGATTTGGAAATCGGACTTCCAGCTATGTTGAGCGCCTTCCGGTGCGAGCGTAACTCCGCTCGGCGTACCCAGAGTCGCAAAACACGATCGCCAGTACAGATTGTAGTAGTACTGGTCGTGAGCTCGCTTAATGAAGAAGTCGTAGATCGTCATCGCCGGGTAAAACGGGATGCCAACAAAATCAAAGAATTTGCCAAAGGAGCCAGCGGCGGACATGCAGTTGCCTTCGGCAATCTCAAAGCGCAAGTGCCCCGACTTTTGTGAGATGCGGGGAACTACATCCGGAGCCTTATTGTCTTTGGCGTCGAATCGAAGTTCGAAATCCTCTTGGGCAATGTCTCCGTAGAGCTTCCCATTCATGTTCGGGCTGGTGTTGGTGGAGGTGCCCACATCGGGTGCCATGGTCAGGAAAAACTTTGCTACCGGGCCCCAGCCTTGGTCTGTCGACGTCGCGTCTTCGCCCCGTCCCAACCGATCCAGTTTCGCGGCGACCTGTCCCCACATCCATTGCGTGTGCGCTAAGGGATTGAATTTGATGGCCGTAATATCGAAGTCCGAAGGCCATTCCAGGGAACGGGCGAATTTCACCCACTTTTGTTGGCGTTCCTTCACTTCGCCAATAATCTTCTGGATGCCATTGACCAAGAAGTTACGGCGTTCCTTTAGGTAGGCATTCTCTTTGGAAGACTCATCAAAATCCTGGAAGGGGTTTTCAAAATCAAGTCCGAGGCCCTTGGCCATCTCTTTCAGTTCGTCTTCCTCAGGCAGCGTGGAGTGATTTCCAGACTTTGCTTGGCAGCGCAGCTTATAGCCTTTGATGGTGTAGGCGACGACAAAAGTCGGGCGATCGCTCTTGCGGGCTTCCTGGAAGGTTTCGACCAGGCTTTCTAAGTCGTGACCGCCCAGATTCAAAAAGACCTTGTGTACTTCCTCGTCGCTACAATCCTTGAAGAAGGGCTTCATCTTGGCAGATTTTTCTTCGAGTACCTTGCGAGTGAGTTCGGGCTTGTTGGCTTCCAGCAAACCTTGGAACTCAAAATCTGTGAAGCATTCGTTGAGAACGCGCTTGAATTCGTCCCCACCTTCTCGCTTGAAGAACTCTTTGCGTAACTTTCCGTGCTTCAAAATGACCGAGCGCCAGCCATTGGCTTCAGCGATTCGCGCCATTCGATCGGCATCGGAGCCATTGAACGCTTTTTCATTGGAAATGCGGGTTCCGTCTAGGTTCTGTCGGTTGTAATCCACCACCCAGACGACGTGGTCGAGTTGCCGCTCACCGGCGTCAGGCATGGCTTCCGCTAGCGAGCCTTCACGGAATTCCGAATCTCCCATCAGGCACCAGAAGAAAGGATCTTCTTTGAGACCCACATTGTGGTGATGGGCAAAGTCATAGGCCAAAGCTGTGTAAAGCGCGTTTACCGGCGGGATGCCTACCGAACCGCTCGGGAAAAACCGGTACCCATCCGGATCCGCTTCTGCGTGGTAGGACTGGAAAACAGGTTCGCCGTTGCTTGAAAAGTGGCGCAGGTGGCGCATGGCAAGCTGCCGCTGGTCCTTCTCAAAAAGTTTTCCCTCTTTGTCTCTGAAATTATGCAGAAGAAAGTTGAGTCCGTGATCCATCGGCGAGACGTGAGGCTTGCAAGCCATGTAGTCTTCCGGATGGCGGGCAACCAGATGCAGAGCCGCCAGAATGTGCTGAGAGGAGGCGCAGGCAGTGGCGTGTCCCCCCACTTTGGGCTCCCCCTTTCCGTGTCCGGGACGGTGGTTGGCCAAATGGATCATTTGCAAAGCCAGGTAAAAGGCACGATCGCAAATATTGTTCAGGACTTCGTAATCAAGCTTGCTCATAAACCGCGGTAGTCTACTGTCAAAGAAACACCGTCGCAAGCAAGAGTTTAAGCACTTGAAATCAATTGAGAAAGTGGCAAGTCTGCCTTGGGTATGACGAGGTGCGTGTGCGCTAAGTCGACGAGCTCAGTTTGGCGAGTTCCGCCATGACGCGTTTGCGGTTGAAGAGAGTGATTTTTACCCCTTCAAGCGGCTGGTGCACGTCGCGGGAAAAGTAGCCGGTGGTGAGCAGAAAGCCTTTGGTACTTCCCAGACCTTTGACGAAGTCTTTGAACTCCAAAACGGCGGAAAGAGGGGTGAGCCCCTGAGGTTCCGCGGCTTCTACGCAACCAAAGACCAAGGTGCCGTAAAGAATGGGGTCCTCGTTTTCAGCGACCAACACCACTTCCTCGGGTGAATTCACGAGACGTTCTTTCAGCTTCAGCCCTTTGGATTCGCAAAGGTGTTTCACTAGACGCTCCAGATCCTCCAGAGCGAGTGACGGGCCCGACGGATCGGTCGCTTTGTCTTCTTCTGGGAGCAGGAAACTTTCTTTAGTCGGGGAGGAGCCTCGGGTAATGAGAACAGCGAGACCCGCTGCAATCACGATAGCGAAAAAAACCAAAAAGAAGAGATTAAACATAGGAGTTGTTGATGAGTTCTCCGACACCGCCCGCACCGGGAACAATGTAGTGTTTTTGATTGAGTCCGCGCTCGTCCTTCCAACGAGTGCCGGGTACGGTGTCGAGCACGTCTTGTGGGCTTAATCCGCGATCGAGACGGAGTGCGTACACAACGAGTTCAGGGCACTCGCGCGTGATCATCGAAAGGTATTCGGGGGTGACGATGAGATGGAGCGCGATAAACTTCTTCGCCTTGCCTTTCACTTCGTCCCGGTAGATTTCCATCGCCGTCTTCAGCGTCGAGCCCGTAGCGCCCATGGGGTCTGGGAAAAAAACGTACGCGCCCTCACTATCGCCACCTATTTTCACGCCGCCCAAATTAGTACCGATCACCTTTTCAGCGGAGTCGGTCTTTCGGTTGATGCTGATGTGATCCTGGCGGACGCCCTCCGGATCCAGGATGTGATTGAGAGCATCAAAACAAATGTGAGACGGTACCGTGCCGGCGCGCGCCAAGGCGACGGTCACCACTCTGGAAGTCGGATCTACGATGGAGGCGACAAACTTGCCCTCAGGGTGCATCGACGCCATGCGAGTTTCGAGATTGCTCTCACACGTTTCAAATTCTGCGTTGACGACGCATTTGACGAGTTCGGAGTAGAGCCGATTGAGAAGCTGATTGACCATTGGCTGCTTGCACGCGGGATCCGAGAAACGGGCTAAAAGCGAGAACAGGAAAGGATCCGAGAGAATGTGAATGTTCGGACCGTAAAGGTGTTCTAGTTCGGAAAGCCGGAAATTGGCATTCAAATATTGACTATCCCTCAACATCGTGACCCCACAGAACACCTGGTCGAATAACGAAGTCAAGCCAGCAGTTGACCAGTATACAAACATTCATTAATTCTGTACTTTTAGGCAAATTTACAAAAAGGGAGGGGTTGTGGCCCAGTTGATGCTCGCCATCGACGAGTTTGTCGTGTTCGACTTGGAAACCACTGGTTTGTCGCCTTGGGGCGGAGACGAGATGATCGAAATTGGTGCGATGCGCATCTATGGAGATGAGTTGGACGAAGTGAACGTTTTTCACTCGCTCGTGAATCCCAAGCGACTGATCCCTGAAGAAGCCTCTCGCGTGAACGGCATTACCAATGAGATGGTGATTTCGGCTCCTACCGTGGAAGAAGTTTTTCCGAAGTTTCTGGAATTTGTGGGAGGGGCTTGGCTCGCTCAAAACGCCAAGTTCGACATGTCGTTTGTCACCAAGTATCTGATGCAATTTAACATGCGCAAAACTTTGGAGGTCTACGACACCATCGCTTTTTCGCGTCGGGTTTTCCCTTCGGAATCGCGCCACAACCTGGATGTGATCGCCAAGCGCTTAGGGCTGAGCATTGCTCCCGAGGACCGTCACCGATCCATTGGAGACGTCCGTTTGACTGCCCAGGCCTTCATGCAGATGAAGAACAAACTCGGCGACAACTACCCATCTCCCGAAAAATGGACGGTCTAGCCAGCGCGCGCCATGTCAGAGCGTCGTGGAAGAGTCTGTGATTGGGTTTGATCCGCACTAGCGGTACCATGAGAGGATGAAACTCAGCGCTTGGATCCTCGTCGCCATAGCTTCCGCTACCGTTTGGGCTAAAGACCCAGGCAGCCAGCTATTAAAGAATCTCAATCCCCAGTCCTTGAAGACCAAGAAGCCCAGCTACATTCGTCTTTCGGATACTACGAGATACCTTTTGGGGCGCTCGTGCCTTAAGTACCGCTCGTTGCCACAGTGGCGAAAAATTATTGAAGAGGCCTATAGCAAAGGGGCCACCTGTCTAAAGCAACGAGGCTCTAAGCAAAGTTTGGAGATTGCCGCTGGCGTGGAAGGGACGGCGCAACTCATTCAGGGCAAGCCTTTGAAGTTTTTATGCGAGGAAGAAGGCTACTCCTGGAAGGCCGCTAACCCCAGGGATGAAAGCCTTCAAGCGGATGCGGTGGCAACGGATCCGGACAACCCGCACTTTCCCACCATTCACATGAACCCGCGCAAGTTGTCCCGACTTTCGGATGACGAGTTGCAACGCATTCTTTTTCACGAGTCGATCCACCTGTTGGGTTACGGTCACTTTACCCACATCGAGTACTCTTATAGTTGCGAGCATTGCTGCTTTCACTCAAAAGAAGATTCGGACGAGGCGCAACGCCTGGGTTGTAACATCTGCAAAGGGAAGTATTCCGGGATCAAGGATCCTAGATATATCGACGACATCATGCAGTTCTTCCGAAAAGGTCTTCCCGCACACGCCGATATTCGACTGGCCGAAGCGCAAAGTTTTATGAAGGGCCACAGACAGGAACGGTGGGCTAAGTTCAACGTCCTTCTCCTCTCTCCTCTTCCGGACCAGGCACCTTTTACGATCCCTTACGCGAACCTTTTGGAGAAAAAGTACGCGCCCTTAAGCGAAGCCGAATCCAAGGTGATCAAAAACGTAAAAACCTCTGAGAACAAAGTTTTCGCTTTCCTGGGTGGGGACAACATCCAACATTTGGCGAACTCCTTTTTCTTTTTCTATGAATCGGATTACAAGCTTGCGGAAAAAGAACTGATGCAAGCGCAGGTGAGTGACGTGAAGCATGTGCCCGCTACCATTCGAACTCGTTATATAAACCACACGGTCCCGTTTCTGGAGACCATCAAAGAAGAAGTCGCTGGCGGACTCCTCGCCTACTATTCGGATCTGGAGTTTCAGGCGGTCGTGCAGAACAATCCCGACGCTCAGAAAAGTATTTATCCCCATCGGCAACGAATCATTCGAGCCTTCTTCCCGGAGTGGAATCCCAACTACTTCCCCCCCTTCAAAAAAGCGGAAGACGGGACCATCATCGTGATGGTCGACGACAAAGAGGCAATCCGCGTACCGGCAAGCCAATAGACGCGCCTTGTAAAAATACGCTTGCGAAAACTTAAGGGATCGAGTTTCCTGAAAAGGTGGTGAAAACTTGGGGGTTTAAGGTGTCAGGCATATTCCGTTCCGCCTTCTTTGGGCTGTTCCTCTTATCGTTACTCGCGTGCTCCAATACGGACTTGCAGCGTCCCAAAAGGTTCGGCAACTTCAGCCAGAATCTGGAAACGCTCAACGCCTACCGTGAACTTAAGTTCAACAAGGATTATCTGGCGAAGGGCAAAGCAAAGATTTTCCTCATTGCGGGCAGTGAGGAGAATGCCAACTTTGCTCAAGAGATCATTGAGCAAAAACTCTATTGGCTGGATCAAGGTTTCAAAGCGGAAGAAATCGTCTGTTTCTACGCCATGCCTAGCAACTACTCTTACCAAGAGGATCGAGCCCAGTATTCGATATTGAAATCACACCTCGCAGATTGCCAACATGCGAACGCAAAAGACATTTTCGAAGCGATACACGAGTCCGGTAAGGCTGGCCACGACTTCCTCTACCTGTACGCCACCTCGCACGGGAATAATCCGTTCACCGAGATTTTAAAGGAAAAGAAACTCAACCTTGGCACGCGCTTGTTCCTCGATGGTTTTGTCCAGGACTACCCAGTGCTGGGGGATCAGTACATGCTCACCGTCGACGGTTCTCCCACTGGAAAGACGGCATCGTTGCCTGCCTTGGCGTCTGAGTACAAAGCCGGGGCGAAGCCCGAGGACTTGTTTTTCACCCCTCGCTATTTGAAGGCGGCCTTGTCCAGCTGGCCTGACGATGTGACAAAATATATCGTTTTGCAGGCGTGCCACAGCGGCGGCTTTGTACGTGATCCTCGTCCGGATTTTCAAAAGGATCTTCTTTCCAGTATTCCGAATCTGGTCGCGATGACAGCGTCTCGCTACGATCGTAGTTCTTTTGGTTGCGACAGCGGCTCGTACCGAACCTTTTTCGGCGGCGCCTTCAACGATACGTTATTGCGAGCGGAAGAAAATCCCGATCAAATCCGTTGGCCGGCTTTTTATCGTTCCATCAAACGCCAGGTTGAGCGTTTGGAAAAAGAAAAGGAAGTCAAAACCCCGTCACTCCCTGACTTTATCGACACTAGAGAAAGCGGTAGTGAGGTAAAGGAAGAAAGTCCACTGAAGGAGGGGAGCGTAGACGTAGGGCCAGGCAGTGGAGACGAATTGAATGAAAACGAGGTAGGAGAGCCCACAGATCCCGAGTAAGTGAGGCAACTCGATCCGCTGTTTTTTCCAGATCCAGTAGAGGGCCAGCGCGCATCCCAGAAGCCTGCAAGGCCATTGCAGCCACATCATGTTCGACATTTTTAGAAATCCTAAAAAGCCTGGCAGGCTCAACATGACAAAGGCCGGATCTTTTTTTGAAAGAGCCGCGTAATGGATCATAGGCGCAAAAAAGCCCTTAGCGTCCAGTACGAGAAAGGGGAGTACAAAAAGCGCTGCCGCGCCCAGGATAAGAAGCGTGAGTTGCTTCGCTTTCGCTTTGTTGTGTTTTAACTGGTAGAGGTAGAAGGGAAGCAGCAACGGAGCCGCCGTCTCTCTGGAAAAAAGAAGGAGCACAAAAGCGATTTCCTGGAGCCGATCTTTGGATCTTAAGGAAGCCCAAACAAATAAACTCAAAAACAACCACACGGGTCCTGTATGTAGCGTGCTGACTTCGTGGACCGCCTGACGTGAAAACGCGTGTACAGCGAGAAGCAACAAAAACCCTAGCGCCCAGCGAGAGGGCGGCGCGCGTAGCCGTGAAAAACAGTCAAACAGCAAAACGTAAAAGATCAGGATTGCGAT
Organism: Bdellovibrionota bacterium; assembly: GCA_041391485.1. Taxonomy (GTDB): domain Bacteria; phylum Bdellovibrionota; class FAC87; order UBA2466; family JACKAF01; genus JACKAF01. The sequence goes on from JAWKNY010000023.1 coordinate 45,190, forward strand.
CAGATTCACGTAGCGAACGTCGATGTCTAACAGATAAAGGGGCAAATACGGCATCCACAGAGTCGGTAGGTAGAAGTGGGACACTTCTCCCCTTCCCTCCAACAGATGAGGACGGTAAGGGTTTTTACCTTCGCTGACGTCTTTTAAACCTGCGATGAGATTAGGAAGCATGTCGGACTGAGCGGCGTTGATGGGCGTTCTTTGGATGTGGTAGCCGCGAAGAACGAGGCCGGCGGTTGCAAGGAGCAGCGCGATCCCGAGCACCTTGCTTTTTTGTTGTGTGCCGAAATCGGGGGATGGGAGTCCACCGAGCAGGCAAGTGAAGGTGGTGTAGGCCGCAAGGATCAGCAAGGCTACCAGTGGGAAATGGTAAGTCCCTAGGCCCAAGCGCGCGCGGGCAACGGGACCAAAGCGCCGCCCAAGCTCTTCTGCGCCAAAGCGATAGTGATGAAACCCCAGAGTGCTGCCATGCGATCATTTCTATCAATAATAGAGCGTGAACTGAACCAGGGATGGTGAGCGGTACTGGGTTCGAACCAGTGACCTCGAGCTTCGGAGGCTCGCGCTCTATCCAGCTGAGCTAACCGCCCATAAGTCGTCTGTCGGAATAAGGAATACGATGAACCACATGGAATCTCAAGCGATTAGAGGCCGCGTTCCACTTCGAGCTGAGGCCGTCGACGGGGGCGGCGGCGAGGGCCGGTGGGTTCCTCCACCTGAATGGAAGCAGGTGGCGGGAGAACTGCCGGATCGGCCTCTTCCAGCCGCGTGCGGCAGCTGCGTACGCTGTTCTCAATCTCGGGGGTGTTTCTTGCACGTTCCCGGTTCTTGAACTCGGCGTGGGAGGCCAGCGTGTTTACCTCGCAGTTGCAGAAACGTTCGCGGAAGGCGGATCTCACTTCTCGGCCCAGGCATTCGCGCGTGGCGTAGTTGATCTCCGCCGCGCTCCACTGGTGGATCGCATCGGCGCAGCCAAACAGGACGAGACAAAATGTAAGGATTGCCACTCGCAAAAAAGACCCTTCGAATTTGAAAAAGAGCCCCAATCATAAAGAAAAAGACGCGCCGAATCAAGTAGCAAGAATTGTCACCTTTGGCCGTTTTGAGCGGAGATTTTGGGAAAGGGGGAGCCTAGCTCCCCCTTTTTTGGGCTTGTCTACTCTTTTTCGCTTTGTATGGCGAGGTTCGGATTTCCACCGAAGTGGCGACCTCAGCCAAACTCATTTGAAACCGTTATTTCGAAAGTATGCGGTCGCAGATCGCGGCAGTAACGATCCGTGTGATCCAAGATTTCCATCTGCGCGGGAACGTGCTGATCCGTAAAAGCTTGGGTTTGTGCCTCGAAAGCGAGTACACGCCGACTGCCGCAGCCGATGGGCTGAATATCGGCGATTTCAAAACGCTGATTCAAGACAATGGGCGGGCAAGGAGCGACGATACACTTGACCGGCACCTCTTCGCTCAAGATCAAGGGAGACGAAAGCGTAAGTTCCTTGTGAAGGTGTTCGTTGACGGCGACGCCGTCTACCAGCTCTACCAATTCCACCCGTGGTGTGGAAATCGCTAGCGTCGTGTGACTAAGCAAAAGCAAGCAGAGCAGAAAAAAATAAGACCGGCGATGCATGTTCAAACTCCAACCCATGTTGCGCAAGCTGTGGCGCGTTTCGCGTAAAGAGTTTGCAAACAGAATGCCAAGAGAGATGCGGCTTTTTGTGCCTGGACTCGGAGAAAAGGCGTGTTCCAATTTGGGACCGGTGCCAGCTACTGGTGGCAAGCTGTGGCAGAACGCGTTATAGGCGTATCAGAAAAACCAACTGAAGAGGCGCGTCCAGACGAACTTCAGGAACTGGAAGATCTGAATGTAGGACCAGTAAGCGTTGCAGTAGCCGGGAGAATCGGCGAGGTGGCAGGCTTCAAACAGGTTCAAATCAAAGTCTTCGCTCGCATCGCGCAGGAATAAAAGGTTGTCGCTTCGGTTCAAGTTCCCATATTGCGACAGCACGTATTGGTCGCTTCCAAGCACCGGCGTGGGCGACGCCGATGATTTCGAGTCCGGAGGCGGTTTCACGCAGCATCGGTCCGCCAGAATCCCCAAAGAGCTACCTGCCCGGTTCGCCGGGCCGAGCAAGGAGCGGCCGCCCGCCGTGACGTTGAGAGGGTGACGATCTCAATGTAGTCCGTCACCCGGTAAACCTGGTTCGTGCCGGTACGCTTGATCCCCGCGCCTAGGCGGGTTTCCAAGCTATTGCAGCCGTACCCCACCAGACGAATCTTTTCCAGAGCGGCGGGTGACCCCCCTAAGGGGATAATCTGGCCCGCTTCCGCGCTGGCGACCGCGTCCGGAAATAGAGGAGAGAGATGTCATTGGGATCCCGATGGTGCCGGTTCCGTAGTTCATTACGGTGTCTGTCTGAAAAGTCCCAAAAGCGGAGAGAACGGTGTAAGGTACCGTCTCTGTCGGTGCAGTGCGCGGCCGTCAGCACGGCGCGTTCCGAGATAAAGGTGCCGGTGCAAAGGCCGAGCCCGCCGGGGGAAACGACTTTTACGATGGCCGGGTATTCGGAAGTGATTTCTACCTTTTGTTGGACGGGGGATTCCAGGAGGTCCATGTCGTTGAGGCCTGAGCAGCCCGTGAGAAGTAGAACGCCCGCGAATGTAAGCGCGCGAAAACGCACGACAACCCCCTTTGGCTCATTGTGTCAGGTGTTTGTGGGGCGGGGATGACGCAATCGTGCGAAAGGTCACACAATGTTTGGGGGTTGCCAGAGGGGTCGACCTTTTGCCAATCTGCTAAGGGGGGAAAGCATGGGGGCAATTATCCTTTCAGTGGTTATTCTTTGGTTTATTGCGGGGTCTTTTTTTGCGGCAGAAGCGCTCGGCGAATAATGCGCTTTCACGACCATCTCTAACAACTTAGCGGTATAATAAATAGGTTCCGTTCTTTTTACCGCGTTAAGTCAAATCAACTCCATTCGAGGCAAATCATGATCGCATCACAAGCTATGTCTGCACCCGTGCCTTTGAGCCAAGAGGCTACAGGGCTGTGGGAGATAGTTCCCTGCAACCTTTGCGGGTCCCGAGACGTCACCACCAAGTACGAAGGCACCACCGATCAAGAGGCTGCCGCGCTGATAGAATCGTATTCCGCCTCTGGAAATTTTATTTCTGAAGAGACGCTAGTCCGGTGCAATAGCTGTGATTTGGTATTTACGTCGCCTCGTCTTCGCAAGGATCTCATTTTACGTGGGTACACGGAAAACGAAGATCCGACCTACGTTTCGCAAGCCGAAGGACGTTTGCGAAGTTTTGCGGCCTGTCTCAAAAAAATCGAACCCTTCCAGAAAGTCGGTTCGGTTTTGGACGTGGGTGCCGCGGCAGGTTTTTTTCTTAAGGTCGCCAAAGACAAAGGCTGGGTGACCTATGGCATTGAGCCCTCAAAGTTTTTGAGCGACTTCGGGAATCGAAATTACAATGTGAACATTTATAACGGAACCATCGAAGACGAACCCAAGTGGAACACCGCGATGGATGTCGTGACTCTGTGGGATGTGCTGGAGCACACTTTCGATCCCAAAGATGTTCTCAAGCGCTGCAACCGCTACCTGAAAGAAGGCGGTTACATTGTCGTGAACTACCCGAACATCGGAAATTGGATGGCTAAACTTGCGGGCCGTAAATGGTGGTTCATTATCTCGGTTCATCTCTATTATTTCACTCCCAAAACGATTGATAAGCTTTTAAGGCAGGCGGGTTTCAAAGTTGTGGAGACTGGACCCCACTTTCAAACGCTTCAGTTCGGCTACCTTTTATACCGACTGGAAGCTTACATGCCGGGCATTGCCAAGTTTTTTGGGAAAGTCGCCAAGCTTCTTAAGCTGGACGGATTGCTCCTTCCCTACTACGCCGCGCAAACTCGCGTCATCGCCAAGAAGGTGGAAAACCTATGAAAAAGAAGAACGCCGTTGTTTTGGGTGCGGGAGTGACGGGTCTGTCGGCTGCGTATCGATTAAGCAAAGATCCGAGCTTGAAGGTTCACGTCATAGAAAAACGTGGTGCGGTTGGCGGCCTTTGCGGAAGCTTCAAAGACGGTGACTTTGTCCTAGATTATGGCCCGCACAAGTTTTATACGCTGCTCGACGGTATTGTAGACGAGCTAAAAGATCTAATGGGCGATGAGCTGATGGAAAGAGATAAGGCTCAAAGCATCTACATGCACGGGCGGTACTATACCTACCCTTTGAAGATGACCGAAATGCTGACCCGCTTTCCCCTGTCGGAAAGCTTCAAGATCATTTAGCTACGGTACCCAGCTTCTCAAAATTTTGTCACCAACAAAGATGCGGTGACTTACGAGGAGTTTATCAAAGAAAGATTTGGCTCCGGGCTCTACCAGAGCATTTTCGCGCCGATGGCGGAGAAGATTTATGGAGATCCCTCAAAGTTGGATCGAAAGCTTGCCGAAGTACGCATCTCCTCACCCGGCTTGCTGTCGGTGGTGAAACAGCTATTGTTTCGCTCGAAGATCGACAAGACAATTCAAGCGCCGAAGTTTCACTACCCTCAGATGGGCTATGGGCGCATCCCGGAGAAAATGAAAGAAATAGCGGAAAAAAATGGCGCGAGCTTTCACCTAGGATCTGAGGTGAGCCGCGTGGAGATCCAGAACGGCAAGGTGGCCGCAGTCCAGTTTACCGATGCGGACGGGATCAAGCAGCGAGTTGTCTGTGATGGATTGATCTACACTATCCCGATCGCGCAGATCGGTAAGCTGATGCCGGACTATTCACCGCGGTTGGAATCGGTTTGCGATAGGTGAAGTCCCGAAACGTCATCATTTACTATTTCCTTTTTGAAATCCGAGCCCATTCTACCGTCGATGTGGGTGTTCTTCCCAGAGCAGGAGTTTAGATTTGGTCGACTCGGTGAGATGACCAAGTTCTCACCCAAGACCGCACCGGAAGGGCATACAGCGCTCATGGTCGACTTCACCTGTGATCCGGAAGATCCCGTTTGGAAAATGAGCGACCAGGCGTTGGGTGATTTGCTCTTGGGGCAACTGGAGCCCTTGAATCTGTTCAAGCCCGAGCAGGTGGTGAAACGCTTCTCCAAACGTTTCCAGAGCTTTTATCCGGTCTACAGCGTCGGGTTTCAGGATCATTTGAACGAAATCCGGGGGCTGGAAGACCGCTTCAAGAATCTCTACTTCATCGGCCGCACCGGAGACTTCAACTACAACAACGCGGACCAATGCATGGACATGGGTTTCCAGGCAGCGGATCACATTCTTGGAAACCGCGCAGGAGAGTGGAACGGTCTGCGTGCCGAGCGATTTGATCGGTACAAGATCGTCGATTAGAAATGACCCCGGGTCTAAGCAAATCCCACCAACCGGTGTGGTTTCTGGTTGGTTTAGTTTGGCTGGTGGGCTTGCTTCTGTCGTGTATTTATGAGACCAGGCAACCGTCTACTGATGTCTTTCTGTTTAGGAAGCCGGTGTAAAACTCGCTACCGCCGGTAAGTTAGAAGCCTCAAATTTGACCCACATGGGTTTTGGCGAAACCCGACCTACGCCTACTATCCTCCTTTTTACCCCACGCTGTTTGGACTGTGGACAAAACTTCTGGGAATCGGGCTCAAGCAATCTATTGTGTTCGATGCGCTACTCCGGTTGTTGCGAACGCTTTGTTTGGTGGCCCTGGTCTACCCGGCATGGCGTAGTCGGCTCCGCGACCCGGGCACCGTTATCGCCGCTGCAGCGTTCGTGCTCTGCCTGAGTGTGGTGTCGAGTGATGGAGATAGACCGGATGATCTAGCGGCGGTGTTCGGCCTTTCGGCGTTGTGGGCGGTGAATCGGCGCCGTTTTGTTTTAGGGACTGTTCTTTTAGGCTTCGCGGGAGCGACCTCGCCGGCCGGTGGTTTTTTCTTCGCGCTGGCTTTGAGTTTGTACCTGCTCAGGAAACGCCAGATCGCTGAGTGGCTAGGCGTGGGAGCCGGTGCCGCACTCGTCTTTGCGCTTTGTAATCTGCCAATTTTTCTTTCCGATCCGCAAGCCTTCATCCGTTTCTCAAAGCAGGCCGGGATATCGAACTTCCCCTATCAGCTATCGGGTGTCGGGGCTTTCTTAAAGAGCTTTGGTCTTGCGCTTAAGCATTCCTGGAACTCCGGCTGGGCTTACATCGTCTGTGCGCTCATTTTGGGAGTAGCCAGCCTTACTTACCGCAAACCGGACTCCAGTTGGATACGCGTCAGCGCCGCTCTCTATCTGCTCGCCAATGCAATTGTTTGGACTTTGCAGCCTTACTACCTGTGGTTTTCGATTCTTGGTTTTAGTATTTTTCTACTCCTTCAACACCCGAAGCGAACCGCGGTGGCCCTTCTCCCTTTGGGTTTGGCGTTTTGTCCGCTCGTGTTTCGCGAAGCGAAGGGGCAGCTATCCGCCTTTCAACGGACCCCTAAGCAATCGAGCGCTTATGTAGCCGCAAGGGTTTTGGAACGGGTAGGAACTGATAAAAGGCTGGCAGTGGCATCGGATCAGTACTTCACCTTTCGTTCACAAAGAGAAGTGGCCAACGTCAACTACGTCTGTCCCTACATCGAGAAATTTGATTTTGTTTACGTAACGCCAAAGAGTTCTAGAAGAGATAGGCAAGAGGTGGCGCCTTTTCCGTGCAGGACCGATCGCGCGTGCTTCGAAGTGGTTGCCGATCTGACACCGGCGCCTATCTTCAAGGTGTTTGGCATCAAGACCCCGTACCTAGTCCGCGGAAACGGAGGCCTCTTGTACGAGAAAGTACCGTGCCGACCCGAATCTGGAAGGTACGCGGTTACTTTTGAGGCGATTCCTCAAAAGTAACCGCGTACCTTTTGGGGATTCTAGTCCTTACCAAGTAGTACGTTGACCGCCTTGGCGTACACATGCACCTTGTCGCCTACCTTGATTCCCATTTCTTCCAACGAGTCCGTGGTCATAACGGAACTCATCATGATGTCCGTCCCGTGCAGTTTTACTTTCACCGCACACATCACATCACCCTTTTTGATTTGAGTAACTTCTGCCTCGATCTTATTTCTGGCTCCAACTTTCATGTATTCCTCCAACCTTAGGTTAGAAGAATTATCTATGAAAGCGTCGCTTCAGTCCAGACCCACTCGCCTTCGCGTCCCCCAACGACGGCTTTGACAAGACGGCGGCGTTTTCCCCCTGGGAACTGAATCAGAGAAGGAAGGTAGTTTTCGGTATGTCCGGTCCATGTGCCCGGAGACGTAGGAGATTTGCGCTCAAGCAACACATCCTTAGTTTTTCCACGCTGGCTGGCCACGTATCGCTGGTATTGCTGATCGCTTAGCTCTCGCAGTATCCCGGCGCGTCGTTCAATTTCGGGAGCGGAGACTTTGCCACCCATCTTTTCCGCCGCAGTATCTCGGCGAACGGAAAAAGGGAATACGTGCAATTTTGTCCAAACCGAACGCCGCAAGCAGGTGATCGTTTGCTCGAAATCCGCTTCGGTTTCACCGGGGAATCCCACAATGATGTCGACGCCAACGTAAACATCTGGGTTGGCGGAAAAAAGTTTGTGGGTAACCGCCTCAAACTCACTGGCGCTGTAAAAGCGGCGCATCTCAGACAAAACTTTGTCGCTACCGCTTTGCAAGGCGATGTGAAAGTAAGGGCATAAACGCTTCTCGGTACGTAACATTTCGATTAGCCCGTCTGGGATCTCAAAGGGATCCAGTGTACTCAGGCGAACTCGGGGGCCGCCGGGTTCGCGAAAGATCGCCTTAAGGAGATCGAGGAGATCGGTGCGCTGGTCCCATCCGTAGTGGGCCAGGTGGATTCCGGTCAGCACCACCTCCTCAAAACCCTGTTCACGGGCCTCGCGCACCTGCTCCAGGACCGTTTCAAGTGGCAGACTACGGCTGCGTCCGCGCGCCTGCGGAATGATACAGAAGCTGCACTTAAAGTTGCACCCGTCCTGCACCTTAATAGAGGCACGCGCTCTTCTCGAGCCAAGGAATTTTTCAGGCAGGTAGCCGGTGCTCTCTTGCACCCTGTCTTTGGACGTGGGGTTGTTGAAATAATCAAACACCTGGTGCTTGTCAGCCGTCCCCAGCACGACATCCACGCTGGGCATTTTGAGCAGCTCATCGCGCCCCGTTTGTCCGTAGCATCCGATGACCGCTACCAAAGAATTGGGGTTCTGCCTTTTTAAACGACGGGCGTAGTTTCGCGCACTGCGATCGGCGTCTTCCGTAACGGTGCAGCTATTGAGGATGTAAGCATCGGCGAAGTCCTTGTCCGACACCACCTCAAAACCGCGACGTTCGGCCTCCAGCCACAACGTGTCTGTATCCACGCTGTTGGCGCGGCAGCCAAAGGTTTTGAATCCAATCTTCATTGGGCTTTTTGGAAGGATTCTTCTCTGTCTTCGATCCAGCCGCCGCCCAGAACTTGTTCATCGCGGTAGAACACCAGCGCCTGGCCGGGTGTGATCGCACGCTGGGGATCTTCAAAGTGAACTTCAGCGCGGCCATCGAGTAGCGGGTAGACCGTTACCGGACTTTCTTTCGCGCGGTAGCGAATTTTGGCTGTAAAACGTTGGTTTTTGTCGATACCCGGATCGCTCACCCAACGGAGTTGAGCCACCGTGCACCGGTGTTGGAAGAGTGCCGCCTCGGGTCCGACGATAACTTCGTTGCGGGCCTTGTTGAGAGCCACCACGTAAAGAGGCTCCTTGGAATTTACGCCAAGTCCCTTGCGCTGGCCGATGGTGAACTGGTGCAGGCCGCTGTGGTCGCCGATGTGTTTGCCCGAGGTATCCAGGACCTGACCTTGTTGGAGCAGACTGGGTGCCACGCGTTTTTCGATAAAGTCTTTGTAGTTGCGGTTCTGCACGAAGCAAATTTCCTGGCTGTCCGGCTTGTTGGCGACTCCGAGATTCAGCTTGGTTGCGATTTCGCGGACTTCGTCTTTCGCAAAGGAGCCCACCGGGAATACTGTCCGCGCCAGGTCCTCTTGCTCCATCGTAAAGAGAAAGTACGACTGATCCTTGAGGGGATCCTTCCCTTTGCAAAGCTCGTACTGGTCGGACTTGGGGTTGAACCGCACCGTCGCGTAGTGGCCGGTGGCGAGGTAGTCCGCTCCCAGATCCAAGGCCCATTCCATCAGGTGGCGAAACTTCACCTTCTCATTGCATTTGACGCAGGGGTTGGGTGTGCGCCCCCCGAGGTATTCATGGACAAAATTGTCGATAACCTCGGACTGAAACTTCTCTTCCATGTTGGCGACGTAGAAGGGAATGCCGAGAGTTTGGGCCACGCGGCGGGCGTCCGAGATGTCGGTAAGCGAACAGCAGGTGCCGAATTTGTTGGTGGTCTCTTCGGCCATATCGTGTAGCTGGAGGGAAATACCGATGACGTCGAACCCGCGCTGTTTTAGCCAGCCGGCGGCGACGGAACTATCCACCCCACCGCTCATGGCGACGACTACTTTGGAACCTTTTCTGGGTTCTAGATTAATCACTTAGGCACTCCTCCGAAGACTTCGGTCTATCATAGGGGGATTTCCCCTGTCTATGGCTGGCGGGCACGTTCAGGGGCTCGCTGGGGAAGCGCGCGAGAAAGCGCCATGTAGTTCCCCACCAGTTCGCCGATGGCGGCGCGTGTGGCTCCATCGATGCGAAGTCCGACGCCGATCTCTTTTCCTTCCAATGAAATGCTGTAGGCGATTTGCTTGGCGGTGAGCGCCGACGCGCGCGTCAGGTGATCGGTGCGGAGCAAAAGGGCTGCGTCTTCTGGGCCCAGGGTGGCGCCGCCCGGCCTTACATTGATTAGGACACTTCGCCCCAGGGGAAACTCCTGATCCTTGTGCCGCCGGAAAAATCCTGTCCCATCTAGCGTGGCCTGAAAAGTCTGCCCGTCAGCGCTAGGCAATTCCATCGCGCTAAACTGCCTCCCCTGAGCCAGGGAGAACCAGGTCGGCAGGTATTGCTGCATCAGGTGTGTCGGGTAGCTGCGGCCCAAAGAGGCCAGTTGGTTTCGGAGTGCCAAAAGCCACTTGTTTTGTACCTGATGGAAGGCACTTTCATGCGGCAGCACCGCGCCTTCGGTCGAGAAGAGAAGGTAAAAAACGATCATGTAGTTCCATACGGATCCCAGTCCGGAGGTGAAAAGATCGTCCGCAGAAGGCTCCAAGTTTACTTGGGGCTGAAGTTCGGGCGGGCGATTGAGTACGGAGGCCAGGTAATAGGAGGCGGTATGCGGATCGTAGGCCTTGGACAGAATATCGGCGATGGCAATGAGGAGCTGGAAATACGCGTGAGCCGGCGCAAAGCGTTTGCTGTATTCCCAGGCGACGCTAAAGGCCTCGGCGTTGAAATCCCGGATTAGGCTCGTTGGCATCATCCAGGAACGTTCGGGCTTGAGAACCCCTTCCCGTTGCATCCGTTTGAGCGCCCGTTCCCAATCGGGACTCATCTCAACCAGATCGTCTACGTCTACGTGGAGGGGGTACGCATCCGCTCCCGCATAGTCGTCGGCACAAGTCAGGCGTAGCGCAAAACTAGGCGCAGAGAGAAGGAGAGCGAAAGAGACGACGAGCTTAACCATTGCGACAGAGGACTATAGGTTTTTGGCAAAAAAATAAAGCCCCGCTTTAAAGGGCTGTACTTATAAGGCTTTTCTTTCCATCCGCCGCTGGCGAATGCGCGATACGTGGCGGACGAAGAGTTCGATGGAGCGGTCAATTTCCTCGTCTGTGGTGTAACGTCCCCAGCTGATGCGCATGGCCTCTTTGGCTTCGCTGGGTTCCAACCCAAGCGCGGTGAGGACATGACTGGGCGAGGCGGAGCCCGAGGAGCACGCGGATCCGCCGGACGCACAAAAGCCGTCCAGATCCAACGCCGTCAAAAGGATCTCCGATTGAATACCGTGAAACCGCAGGCACGAGGTGTTCGGCAAGCGGTCTACGGTAGCCCCATGGATCGTGAAATCAGACAGAGAATTACGAAGTCCGGCTTCAAACCGATCCCGTTGGGCGCGGATCGACTCCACATGAGATGTTTTGAGATCGGCGCACGCCGCTGCGAAACCCGCGATGCCGATCATGTTCTGAGTGCCTCCGCGGCGCTTGATTTCCTGACTCCCTCCGAATCGGGTGCATTCCAGTTTGCGGCCGCCTCGGATGGCAAGCGCCCCAACGCCTTTGGGACCGTAAATCTTGTGGGCCGAGAGTGTGATGAAATCCGCCCGATTGAATGTCTCGGAGGAAACCTTCCCGAAAGCTTGTGTCGCGTCCGTGTGGAAAAGTGTGCCGGTAGAGGCGCAGAGGTCGGCGACCTCATTCACCGGGAAGAGCACGCCCGTTTCGTTGTTGGCCGCCATCAGAGAAACCAGGTGCGGGCGAAAAGTTTCGAGTTTATTGCGGAAATCCGCTAGGTCCAGCGCGCCGTCTTTGGCCAAAGCCACCCGTTCTACTTGCGTGCCGAGCTTCTCACACAAGAGCGGAAGCGCTTTTTCCACCGACGCGTGTTCAACTTTGGAGGTGAGGAGCCGGAATTCGGAGCCGCACTGTAGGGCGCTTCCCATGAGCACCATGCCGTTGGCTTCGGAGCCGCCCGATGTGAAGACGATTTCTTTGGCTTCCACACCTGCTGCGGCCGCTACTTTTTCACGAGACTCCTCCAAGAGCGCGTTGGCCTGCCGCCCAGCCTTGTGCGAAGAGGAAGGGTTTCCCCAACATTCAAAGGCCTTAGCCATACCTTCCTTGGCCGCCTCGCTGAGCGGGGTCGTCGCGTTATAGTCGGCATAAATCATATCTTAATATTTATCCTATAAATGCGGCTCCGGCCACCACCGGCTCACTTTCCTTCGACAGGTCTTTGTGAAAGAATACGCCGAGGTTAATTCGCCGTGTTATCGATGGATTCTGAAGAACTGAAGCGCCGCCGTAGAGAACGGATTATCGTCGTCTTCCTCTTCTTTTTCATCCTTCTATTCACGGGAGTCGAGATTTACCTCCTCCGTGTAAGCAGTCAGCTTCCTTTTGTAAACTCCATATTTTTCTTCGGCCTGATGAACCTGAACGTCGTGCTCATCATGCTGCTGCTGTTCCTGGTTTTCCGCAATGTCGTCAAACTCATCCTCGATGAGAAGAAGGGGCGCGTGGGCTCACGGCTGCGCACGCGGTTGGTATTTGCCTTCATTCTCTTTGCGATCATCCCGACGGTCTTGCTCTTTTCGATCTCCGCAATTTATATCCGAAACAGCTTCGACAAATGGTTCAGCGTGAAGATCGGTGGCACACTCCAGCGCAGTATCGAAGTGGTACGCAACTACTACGAAAACACCGAACGCAACGCGAGTCATTTTGTGCGCAAAATCGCCGTATCCATGGAAGAGCCGTTGGGTACGGAGAAATCGATTGAAAAGAAAATCGATCGCGCCCGTTTGGAGTTCGGCCTGGATGCGGTGGAGTACTACGCGGATCCCTTCGCGCAGCGGGTTTTGTCGGTTCATCCCAAGCATACCGCGCACGTTCCCGACGCCTCCATCGAAACGCTGAGCCATTACTTTTCCGGCGAAAGCGACTGCCGGGTGCAGAATGTGGGGGTCGGGGAGCTGCTCCGCTGTGGCGCTTTTCTGGGAGTGGGACGAGGGGTGATCCTCGGGAGTTATTTCATTCCCATGAGTCTGGCTTCCCGACTCTCGGAAATTACGCTGAGCTACGAGGACTATAAGACCAATAACCCTTTGGGCTACCCGATCAAGTCGACGTATTTTGCCATCCTGTCCATGATGACGTTGCTCATTCTCTTTAGCGCTACCTGGACGGGTTTCTACGTGGCGCGAAGGCTTGTGGTTCCGATCGAAGAGCTCTCCCGCGGTACGGAGGAAATCGCCAAAGGGAACTTGCACTACCGGATCCGTTCGCAACGCGGCGACGAGATGGGCAAGCTCGTCGACTCTTTCAATCAGATGACAGAAGAGTTGCAGCAGAACCGTCAACAGATTGAGGCAACTCACCAACATCTCAAAGAGGTAAACGCACAAGTCAGCCATCGCCAGAGGTACATCGAAGTATTGTTGGAGAGTGTGCAGTCGGGAGTTATTTCCCTGGACGAGCGCGGCCGTATTTCCACCGTGAACCACGCGGCGGCGGATTTGCTTGGGGTAGAGCCTCAGGCGCTTTTAGGAAAATCCTATGAAGGTCTCATCCCCGTAGAGTACCAGTCCGAGTTTCAGGAAATCCTTACTGCGGTCTACGGAAAGGCGCGGCCCATCCGCAAGGAGATGCGCTTGAAGTCCCCGGCGGGCGAACTGGTGTCGGTGTTGATTACCTTGAGCGTTTTGCGGGATGAGGAAAGCCGCTTTCCGTTGGGTGTCGTGGCTGTCTTTGATGACGTGACGGAAATCCAGAAGATGCAGCGGATGATCGCGTGGAGGGAAGTAGCCAAGCGCATCGCCCATGAGATCAAGAATCCGCTGACACCGATCCAGCTTTCGGTTCAACGATTGCGGCGGCGTTACCTGGATACGATCGAAGATGATGGCACCTTTGGAAAAGCCACTGAAATCATTTTGAAGGAAGTCGATGCCATTAAGAATCTGGTCAGTGAGTTTTCGGCTTTCGCGCGACTACCCGATATTTGCCAGCTGCCGGAGTCGCTAAACGAGATCGTGCTTGAGGCGGTCAGCTTGTTCCGATCGGCTCACGAAAGCTTGCGTTTCAATCTCAGCCTTGAGGAGTCCTTGCCCCTCATGAACCTTGACCGGTCGCAGCTAAAACGGGTGCTGATTAACCTATTCGACAACTCGATTACCGCGATGGACAAACGTGGCGAAATCGATGTTGAAACCCGTTGGGACCGGTCCGATGGCCTGGTCCTGTTGACGGTTCGGGATCGCGGTTGTGGAATTGCAGAGGACCTGCACCAGCGCCTTTTTGAGCCGTATGTTTCCACCAAAGAGGGCGGGACAGGGCTGGGTTTGGCCATCGTACAGCGGATCATTTCCGATCACGGTGGCTTCATTCGGGTGACCCCAAATGTCCCCAAAGGCACTCAGGTCGTGATAGAACTCACAGAAGCCCTTATCGTGAAGGCCGAAGACACCAGTCGATTTACGAAGCCTCACCGTACGGATCGGAGCCTAAGCTAATGGTACTCAAGCGGGTGCTTGTCATCGACGATGAGCAGAACATTTTGGTCACGCTCCAGGGGAGTTTGGAGGATGAGGGCTACATGGTGGATACCGCTCCGGATGCTCAACGGGGACTCGAGCGGGTGCAGCGTTTCGCTCCCGATGTGGTGCTGCTCGATATCTGGCTTCCGGATCAGGACGGCGTGGAAGTTTTAGAAAAGATAAAGCGTCTCGATCCGACCATTGAGGTGGTGATGATGTCCGGCCACGGTACGATCGAAACCGCCGTGAAGGCCATCAAGATGGGTGCCTTCGACTTTATGGAAAAGCCCATCCACTTTGACAAGCTTCTTGTCCTCTTACGCCACGCCTTTGAACTCAAAGAACTCAAGAGTGAAAACCGCTACCTGCGCGAAGAGCTGGAAGAAGAAGAACAACTCATTGTTGTTTCCAAGCCAATGCAGAAGCTGGTGAAACTCATTCAGAGCACAGGGCCTTCCAATGCGTGGGTGCTTATCCGCGGTGAGTACGGCACGGGCAAAGAACTCATCGCACGCTCCATGCACCACAATAGTGAGCGGGCCTCCCGGCGGTTTTTGAGTTTTCGCGGTACCTGCTTGAACCCCGAAACGCTCGATGACTTGCTCCTAGGAGACTCTGGCCTGCTCGCCAAGGCCGACGGCGGGACTGTCTATTTTGATGAGGTGGGCGATTTAGATCTGGCGACGCAAGCCCGCTTACTCGAGATACTGAGTACGAGCCTTTTTGATGTTCGGGTTATCGGATCGACTTCCAGGGATCTCGGGGAGATGGTCGAGGAAGGGTCCTTCCACCAGGAGCTTTACTGCCGCCTAAATGTCATCCCGATACGGATGCCCCGGTTGCGCGAGCGCCTGGAAGATATACCGGCTTTGGTGGAGCGTTTTCTGGAGCGCTACTCGGGCGGTAAGAAGCGGGGCCTCAGCGACGCCAGCATGAAATTTTTGTTGAGCTACCCGTGGCCGGGCAACGTACGGGAACTGAAAAACTGGATCGAGCGCGCGTGTATTCTATCGAAGAGCGAGATCCTGGATCTGGTGGGCGTAGAAGGGCCCATGGAAGCGGAGCTCGACGGACTTTCCTATGACGGAGAAAGTCTGCGTTTGGCGCGCGCCGCTTTTGAAAGACATTTCATCATGAAGATGCTTTCCAAGAATGCCGGGAACATCTCCAAGACAGCTCAGTCCATCGGTTTGGAACGCAGTTACTTACACAAAAAAATCAAAACTTACGGGATAGAGATCTAAGGAACAGTTATGGAAGTGAAACCATTCGTCATTCAGCGAAGAAAAACCAGAGTCATCGACGTGGGCGGAGTAAAAATCGGCGGGGACAATCCCATCCGTGTTCAATCCATGACCACACCCAAGACGGCGGACGTGGCTGCGGTGGTGAAGCAAATTAAAGAACTGGAAGAGGTGGGCTGCGACATCATCCGTGTGACCGTCAACAAACAGGAGGCGGCCGATGCGCTTCCCGATATTCTCCGTCAGATCCGCATCCCTCTGATTGCCGACATTCATTTTGATTACAAGATGGCACTGGAAGCCATCCGCCATCGGGTAGCGTGTGTGCGCATCAACCCGGGGAACGTCGGGGCGGAGTGGAAGACACTCGAGATCGTGGAAGCCTGCAAGGACCAAGGCGTGGCGATGAGAATCGGGGTGAATGCCGGTTCGCTGGAAAAGCCGCTACTCAAAAAGTATGGGCACCCTTACCCGGAGGCGCTCGTCGAAAGTGCTCTGCACCACATTGCGCTTTTAGAGAGCAAGAACTTCCTCAATTTTAAGGTCTCGATCAAGTCCTCAGATGTTTTGCAAAACTACCGCGCCTACCAGCTTCTGTCGGAAAAAACCGAGGCACCGCTGCATCTCGGTGTGACTGAAGCCGGGACACGGAGCTACGGCATGGTGAAATCAGCCGTGGGCGTGGGGAGTCTCATCCTCGCCGGGATCGGGGACACGATCCGCATTTCGCTGAGCTGCGAGCCCATCGAAGAGGTCAAGGCCGGCATCGATATTTTGAAGTCCATGGGACTTAGAGAGAACGCCGCTGAAATCATCTCCTGCCCGAGCTGCGGCCGAGCGGATATCGACGTCTTTAGCCTCGCCGAGGAGGTGGAGCGACGCGCCCTCAAGCTGAACAAGAAGATCAAGATCGCCGTCATGGGTTGCGTGGTCAACGGACCCGGTGAATCCATGGAGGCTGACATCGGCATCGCCGGGGGCGTGGGTGAGGGCCTCATCTATAAGAAGGGCAAGCCCATCAAGAAGGTGCCCGAAGCCGAGATGCTCGACTTCCTTATGGCCGAAGTCGAACGGATGTAAGGAAGCACTTTTTTCAATCCCGAGAATGACACGAGCGGCCCAAAATCGTAGAATGGCCCGCTATGGCTGAAAGAATCACCCCCAGGGATAAAGACTTTGCTCAATGGTACGCGGACGTAATCGCGCAGGCTAAGCTCGCGGACTTTAGTCCGGTGCGCGGCTGCATGGTGTTTCGGCCGAATGGCTACGCCCTTTGGGAAGTCGTCCAAAAGTACCTGGACAAGCGCTTCAAGGAAACTGGCCACAGAAATGCCTATTTCCCGATGTTCATCCCCGAGAGTTTTCTGAACAAAGAGAAAGAGCACGTCGAAGGCTTCGCTCCAGAGTGTGCCGTTGTCACGCACGGAGGCGGCAAGAAATTGGAAGAGCCGCTCATCGTCCGTCCCACCTCCGAGACCATCATCAATGCGATGTACGCGAAATGGATCCAGAGCTATCGGGACTTGCCGCTGCTCATCAACCAGTGGGCAAACGTGGTCCGGTGGGAGATGCGCACCCGCCCTTTCCTGCGTACGACTGAGTTTCTTTGGCAGGAAGGCCACACTTGTCACGCCGACGAAGAAGAGGCGATGAAAGAAACGCTGAAGATGCTCGATGTGTACCGCAGCTTCTTCGAAGATGTACTCGCCATTCCCACAGTTCCCGGAGAGAAAACCCCGGGTGAAAAATTTGCGGGCGCGGAAAAGACGTACTCCATTGAAGTCATGTTGCAAGACAAACGGGCATTGCAGGCGGCGACCTCCCACTATTTCGGAACGCGATTTGCCAAAGCTTTTGAGATCAAGTTTCAGGATAAAGAAGGGAAGCAGCAGTACGTGCACCAAACGACGTGGGGTTTGTCCACGCGATCGATTGGTGCGCTGATCATGACTCATAGTGATGATCAGGGGCTGGTGCTGCCGCCCAAGGCGGCTCCCACTCAGTGTGTGATCATCCCCATTCCCAAAAAAGGCGCGGACAACACGGAGATCATGAACACCGTTTCCAAGCTGCACGAAGATCTTTCCAAGCACTATAGCTGTGAACTGGATGTTCGTGAGGGTTACAGTCCCGGCTACAAGTTTAATGAGTGGGAGACACAAGGGGTGCCACTCCGCGTGGAGCTAGGCCCGCGTGATTTGGAGCAGGGTGTGTGTACGATCAAACGTCGCGATGGACATAAGATTCAGCTGAAGATCGAAGACGTGGTCAAAGAAACGCCCAACTTACTCAACGCGTTTCAGAAGGCGCTCTATCAAAAAGCCAAGGAGCGGCTCGATTCCAACACCTTTGTCGAAGATGATTACGATCGCTTCAAGAAACGGCTGGAAGAAGAAGGGGGCTTTTACCTGCTTCCTTATGATCCAGAGGACAAAGACTTTGAGAAGCGTCTGAAGGAAGAGTGCAAAGCCACGACCCGTTGCTTGCCCTTTCACACCAATCCCATCCCTGGGAAGCGTCGCGTCTTAGTCGCCAAAAGCTACTAAGCTTTTTCTAATCCAGCGCGTGAGTCTTGCCGATGAGTTAGTGAATGGATCGGCTGCTCAAGGCAACCTGTTTTCTAGGACTGGCGCTCACTCTCCCTGCTCTAGGTGAGTTTGACCCGGCGCAGCAGCTGCAACAGCCAGAAGCCGAAGCGAATCCTTTCGAACAAGCTTACCAGCAACAGGACCAACAAGCCGCTCAGCCCGCCCAAGGCCAGGCGAACCCGGCCATTCCCCAGCGCCAGCAGCTTTTCACAGAGAAAGATAAGAACCGTGTCATCCAGGATCCAGCCGTTCTACTTACTTTGAGTGAAGAAGAACGTAAGAAAGCTCTCGAAGATGGTGCGTTCAACTTTCGCGATAAAGATGCGTACATGGACGTGGAAGATGCCATGCACAGCAAGCAGTTTGTGCACCGCCACCTTCTCTCCAAGACCGTTGCGGAATCTAAGCCCTTGGAACTTGGCAAATACTTCATCAACCTCGTTACGACTTCCAGCTACGTGCATCAGGAAGGTGACGGAGTAAATGTTAAGTGGATCGAGTACAACGCGGGCGGTATTACCCTGTCGGGTGGGTTTAGTACTGAAGGCGGACACACCTTTGAGTTGGGAGCGAGTCTCTCGTCTATTTCTTATGTTTTTGCTGGTTACCGCTACTTACTCGGCACCAGCGAATGGGATGTTTGGCCTTACGCCGGTGCAGGAATCGGAATGGGCATGACCTTCCTGGATATCGCCGATGGGCCGTTCGAGGTTCAAGCTTACAACGGTTCAACCACTATCTTTTCGGGTGTACTCGGAATGATGGTCCCTCTGCCGGATATCGCGGTCAAACTCGAAGTCAAAGTGGACATGTGGGGCGGTCACCGAGCCGTCTTTACCCCCGGCTTCGGAATCATGATGTTCCTCTAGAATCCGAACGGATTCCCTTCTTCAATAAAATCCACCAAAGCGGCCCCAAAGCTGCGATCGAGCTGAGCGGGGTGATCGTCTAGCCAGGCCATCCATTCAGCAATAAAGCGGTTGAGATCGGCCTCACGCCCAAAGCTTTCTGCGAGGCGACTGAAATGCTGGTGCCAATTCCCAAAGCTCTCCGTGGAGAGCGCGCGAGAATCTGATGCCGGTGATTTGAGTAAGGCCGTTGCCCTTTCTACGGGGCCGCGAGAAATCTCACCCGTTCCTAGATTCTCTAAGCGCAGGAGATCGCGGCGCGTGTCCGGTGCAAGCAGTTCCAAGAGTACGACGGTTTCGTCCTTCGGTAATCCAACCTGTGCTGGGATCTCGGGGGCCAAATCTAACGCTCGTTTGTGGCGTAAGCGTCTAAAATACGAGGCGATGAGCGCGTTCCTTTCCGCCGGTGGATTGGGAAGTGTTGCCAATTTTTCCAAGTTCAAATGGATTTCGCGCTGGGTTTCGGGAAGCGCATGGGCCAGTGTACTGAGCAGCGCCTGTTCGGCTAGTCCGACTTCCGGCAGTGGAATCGTAGGTTGGCCTTGGGCGA
>JAWKNY010000024.1:0-59685 GCA_041391485.1 Bdellovibrionota bacterium
CGCATGAACTTGTCTTGGCTATCTAGATGCACAAACTGTTTGAAGATGGGAAGCAGCAGCATCGGGATGGCGAGCGGTCTATCGTGTAGGCCATCCAGTGTGAGCAGGTCTCGGACAATCTTCTTTTTTTCGTCTCTAAGGTAGCGGTTGACCATGCGACGTACCCGTCGTCGGGAGAGGCGTCTGTTTTCCAGGTGGCTCGTGTCCACCACGCCGTAGACGATGTCGAGGTTCTGAGTATCGTGGAGCACAGACTGCGAACTGGTGTACTGGGTGTAGATCCGTTTCCAGAAAGACACCCGGCTTTGTAGCTCTTTGGGCACTCTAAAAGTGAAACCTTCGATATAGCCGAGTGTTCCGGACGGGTTCTCAAATCGCGGCAGCTCCATTTCGCGAAGCTGACCGCCGGAGTACAGTTCAGAGTAGCCCTGGATATTGCGAGGATCGGGTTTCTCGGACACCTGCACGAGTTCTTCGGTTTCCCACGGTTCGTCGGGATAGGGTAAGGGCAGAATGGCCCACGCCAAGGTACTGTAACCCATCAAAAGTAAAAGCAGAGTTTTCATTGGTGAACGGAGTCTTACTTGCGACTGAAGCGGCGAGCAGCCAAAGCAACCTGGTCGACCCAGCTTGTCATTCGACCATATTTGCCTTTGGGATCGTTCAGTAGAACTACAAAGGCCAGCATTTCGCCGTCTGCGCTAGGCGTGTAACCCGCTAATGACGCAACGCCATCTAGTGAGCCGGTTTTCGCCCTAAGGATATTTTCGGCGTTACTGTTCAAAAATCTTCGACGAATCGTACCGTCCTGGCCAGCTATGCCTAATGATGCGATAAATTCGGGTGCGAGTGAGAAATCTTTGGAGGCTGCGACGAGCACACTCATAAGTTGCTGCGCCGAGATATGAGACTGTCGCGTGAGGCCACTGCCGTCGGCGATCTTGTAGGTGCCAGCCGGTAGACCGATCTTGGCGAGTTCGCGTTCCATCGCCTGAAGTCCCTTAGCAAGACTTCCGGGAGGGCCAAATACCTCGGCCCCAACCTTTTTCATGAGCTGATCAGCCACAAAGTTGTTGCTGAACTTGTTCATCCCCCAGATGAGGTGCCACATCGGAAGGGACTCAAAAGAGAGCAGCTGCCTTGCCGTGCGCGGCACCGACCCTTCTTTAATATTCCCCACCACCTTTACCCCACGTCGGGTAAGAAACTGCTGAAACATGTGGCAAGCGTACAAGGTCGGGTTTGCAATGTTGCGGTAATAGCGGACTTCCTTGTGATCCATCGGGATCTTTCCGCGCAAGAGGACCGTGTCTCCCAAGTCGCCTTTGACGTGCTTTATTCGAGAGACTGACATCGTGTAGCGACTTCCCTTATTGGTGGTTTTGGCCTGATTCACAATATCGATGTAGTCGTTCTCGGGATCGGCGTAGACCGTTGGCGGTACGCCCGCCCGCGAGCTGGGTTGTACGTAGATTGTCGTTGTATTGAAATTAAACGAAAGCGCGCCGATGGGTGCGTTGTAGGCTTGATCCTTTAAATAGTCAGGGCGGGACTCCGGTGTACGCTCTTTATCAAAGAAGGTGGCGTCTCCGATGATATCGCCATTGATACGTTTGATACCAGAACGGAGAAGCTCGTTCACCAGCATCCACATGCGCTCGGAAACCAGACTGGGGTCCCCTCCACCTTTGATATAGAGATCGCCACTTAAAACCCCATCGATGACGGGCTGAACCGCATAGACTTCTGTCTTGAAAGTCGAAGCGGGCGAAAGAATCTTCAGAGCCGTATAAGCAGTCAGTATCTTGTTCACCGACGCTGGGATCAGACGCTCATCCGGATCATGGGAAAAGAGCACCTCGCCGGTGTTTAGCGACTGGATGACAATGCCGGCCTTTAACGCCCGGTTTTTCTCCAGCTGGAGCGCATCCAGGATCTCTTTGGCCAGTCGTTTGCGAGCGGGATCAGGCGGAGCGGTCACCGAGGCCGGAGCGGCAAGCGAGACCGCTTGAATTCCCATCAAAACTAAAAGAATTAACGTCTTTACCATGTTTGTATCTGCTGCCCAAAATTGACAGGTAACGCCTATTATTACCTTATCCTCTCCAAAAAGTAAGGGACGGCGAAGCCTTGAAGAATGCGGCTACGTGTGGTTGGGTTGTCTAGCGCCTGGCCAGGTGCCGTCCGAGATTCGGTCAGACTACATGAATGTTGCAGCGTGTCCGGACTTTCGCGATTGGTATCGAGGTTGCATTGAATGGTGATTGGAAGGTGGAGCGTGTGCTGGGTATCCAGTTCGGCCTTCCTGGAGCCTGGCCTATTCACCTTCCATTTTTTCCCTTATTATTGTTTTTAGTCAGTAATTCATCATGAAAAAAGATCTACCGCGTATACTCCTTGTTGATGACGAGGCCGAGAACCTAAAAGCCTTGGACCGAACGCTCCGGGAGTATTTTGAAATCGTCACGCTGTCCGACCCCTTGGAAGCCCTCAAGATTGTAGGGAAGGGTAATTTCGAGGTCGTCGTTTCGGATCAGCGAATGCCTAAAATGTCGGGTTCCGAACTCTTGGCCAAAGTCGCCAAGCTCTCGCCCTTGTCCACGCGGATCATCCTGACGGCGTTCACGGATGTAAAAGAGATCTTAGAAGCCATCAATCGTGCCGAAATTTACCGTTTTGTCACCAAGCCGTGGGACAACAACGATCTCATCACCACCTTAAAGCAAGCCTCCCAAACACATCGTCTAAGAAAAGAAAACCAAGAGCTCGTTGAGAAATTGGAAGAGCAGAACAAGACGTTGGTGACCAAGGAGAGCGAGCTAAAAACACTCAACACCGAGCTGGAAAAAAAAGTTGAGGAACGCACCCAGGAGCTTCGCAAAGCCAACGCACGTTTGAGCGAGCTTGCCATGACGGATCCGCTTACCAAGGTATTCAACCGCCGTGCTTTTTTTGAAAAGTTCGACCACGAAATTGAAAGATCGCGGCGGTACACGCACCCTATCTGTGTCGCAATGATCGACGTGGATCACTTCAAATTGTTCAACGACATGGAGGGACATCCATTAGGGGATGAGGCCCTCAAGCGGGTGGCGAATATCCTGAAGGCGAACATTCGCAAGATCGACATCCTGTGCCGCTACGGAGGCGAGGAGTTCTGTTTGGTGATGCCGGAAACGGACGTGGGGACGGGGCTTGAGATTTGCGAGCGTCTTCGAAATGCGATCGAGACCACCGTGTTCCAGGGTGCCGAGCAGAAGGCCTACCTGACCATAAGTATTGGCATCAGCGGATTTCCGGAGGATGGCCAAAGCCGTGGAGATTTGATACAGATGGCGGACCAAGCGCTCTACGCCGCCAAAAAGGCTGGTCGAAACCGCGTGGTGAGTGGTCAGCACAATGCCTCGTTTTTTGTATCATGATTCTATGCAGTCCGGACAAGTGGTCCGGCTTTCCAAAGACGAATCCCACCACCTCTTTAATGTACTGAGACTCCGCGAAGACGCAGCGGTGGAACTTGTAGATGGTAAGGGGACGCTTGCTCAGGGAGTCGTGTCCCAGGCCGCGAAAAACGGGAGTGACATCCTCCTCGCCTCGGTCGAAACCCGCCAACGATCTTCCCGAGTCCGCCTTTGTTTCAGTTTGGCCAAACACCAGGCCACGGAGTTTTTGGTTCGCCGCTGTACTGAGCTAGGCGTGCGCGGCCTTCAGCCTCTCATTACAGATCACGGCCTACCCGCGAAGGCTTGGAAACGAGATCGTTGGGAACGCGTGGTCGAAGAAGTTTGCAAGCAGTGCCAGGAAGTTTGGTTCCCGGAAGTGTGTGAACCTGTGCGTTTTGCGGACTGGTTGGAGGATGGGGGAGAGCGCACGATCGTTGCTTGTGATGAAAACGCCCGCGCTGCGAAACCCCAACTCAAGGGGGAGCAGGATTACGATCTCGTCTTGGGCGCCGAAGGCGGTTGGAGTGATGCAGAACGCCGCTTGCTCAATCAGAAGGCCATTCTTCTGGGGCTTGGCGTGAATCGCCTGAGAACGGAGACAGCGAGTCTCGTCGCGCTGACCTTGCTCAAAGAAAAATTGGGAGAACTGCAGCCCGCTCTTGTCTCGGCAGACTAGTCGCCCTATAGTTAGGACTCACACACCTATAAAAATATGACTAGAATACTTGGCTTCCTGGCGATTCATCGATTGTTGCTCTTCTGTGTGGCCCTCATGGCCATCTACCAGTCACTTCCGCCTGATGCTCCGCCGTCACAAAAAACTGTCTCGGCGCTAAGTGCACATTTTTTTGAAACGGTGGCTGAACGTCCTGTTACACGGGCTCTCTTGAGGAGTGCAAGCTATTACCCATCCAGTTTTTTGGATGCCCTGCGCACGCCGTTTGTTTCCGTTTACAGAGGCTTTCTCACGATCACTCACCTCGACAGAGTGACTGCCTTGATAGTTTTAACAAACCTGTTTTTCTTTCTCTTCCTACTCGAACTCTATGGGCTTTGGGGAAGACAGCACCCTGCCGATGAGGCGGTGCGTGCGGCAACTTTGGTGGCGCTCCTACCCACAAGTTTTGAGATGAGCCTTGTCTCCAGCTTCTCGTTAACGTGTTTTCTCGTTGCCTTAGCAGTGCACCGAGCCGTGACGAACCGCTGGTGGGTGACGGGCATGGCGCTGGGCATACTTGTGCTGAGCGATCCTCTTAATATTCTTTTAGTACCGCTGATGCTTTACCTGTTCTTTTATTTTCATCAGGGTCAGGTACTGAAGACCGTGTGGAAGCGGGCCGTGGTTGTCTTACTGCCTGTGATCGTTGCGGTAGCTGTAGATTTTGGGAGTTTTTCCTACGCGTGGGATGAAATGCAGCAATCGGCTTTGTTCTATTTGAGCCAGTCTTTATCGGGCGGGGTAAAACAGACGCTTGCCCATTCACCGTGGGGGACGACAATTGTTTTGATCACCTTGGCAGTGGGTGCAGTGGGAGCCTTTTTGAACAACAAAAGCTTTATCGACAAGATGCTGCCTGCGGCAATGCTAGTATTTGTCTTGCTGACTTCGCCATTCTCGCAGGTCACCTTTCGCGTGCCCCTTGCGGGAATTTGTCTTCACGGAGTTATCCAACTCACAGGCAGACCGACTGTGTGGATACTCTATTTTGTAATGTTTATTATGGGTGCGTTGGAAGTCGCTGCAGTTTTTGGCTAGTGCAGGGTGAAGGTTTTCGGACGCATCGTCACGCCGCAGCCGGGACAACGGCTGGTTTCAACTACTTGTAGGTAGCTTAGGTTCAGATCGTGGGTGAACAGCAGCTTGCTGTCACAGAACGGGCACTGTTCCAATTTCTTCACAGCGGATGTTTGCTTCTGTTGGGGATCTTTCTCATTCACGACCACAGGAGTGTGGTTTTGTGCGCTTCTCATGATTCTCTCCGTTTTAGATTTTTTGTTTGGTAGGTGTGTTGGGAACGAGTACTTCTATGGATCTCTTCGGAACAGAGCTGCTTTGACTGTAATGCATTCTTTAACGCTCTGCTCCAGCGAGCGATCCGGGCTACCTATTTGGGGGAATCTTGTTTATAGTGGCGAGCCAAGATGGTGATTTCCTCGAAACAGGCCCTGCTTTCTGGCTGTGTGGACTACGCGGGAACCTTTCCGCCCGCAGCACTACCGCTTGAGGGGGCGTTGAAGCGTGCAGGAAGCTACCGCTCGGAAGGCAAGCACCCGTGGCTACTTTCGAAGGTTGCGCTCCCGGCGCCTCAAATTCTGGCGCTTGGCGCAGAGGCGCTATTTTCTTACGCTCCGCAAGGTGAGCCCTGGATTTTTACAGCCCTGGGATCGGCTCTCAACCCGTCGGAAATGGCGGTGGAGCTCCAGGCACTCAAGGCGTGGAATCAAGCAGGTGAAGTCGCTTTGGTACGGCATCTTGCGGTGAGCTATGAAACAAAGCTTTTTATCGAAAGCTTTGATGCTGCAAAACTGGATGCGTTGTCGTCGCCCATGAATCAAAGTGGCTTGTACCCCTACTTTGAAATTGGATTTGAGGGTGATTGGGAACAACGGCTCCACGGGCTTTGCAAAGCGCTTGCGAAGACGCCCTTTCTTCGCTCGGGCATCAAAGTTAGGACAGGCGGGCAGCGGCCGCCCACCGCTGAGATGCTCAGCACTTGTGTGCAGGCCTGCGCGACCTATCGACTGAGATTCAAAGCCACACAAGGTCTTCATCACCCAATCACTTCGGAGAGCGAGTTTGGTTTCGTAAATCTTTTCGCGGCTCTGACGTTGGCTTTTGCATCCAATTTGAAGCACACCGAAATCCACTCTTGCTTGGTGGATAAGCGTCCGGAAGCCTTCGAATTTGGTGCAGACAGCTTTTCATGGAATGGGACACGACTGAACACATCTGAAATAGTTGCCGCACGGGCCAAACACGGTGGTTGTTTCGGGAGCTGTAGCATAGACGAACCCGATGAGTTTTTGGCCCAGCAGTTTCAAGAGGAGTAAGCAATGAAGTTGGCGAGTCTTCGATCAGACAGCAAGCACGGACAGTTGGTGGTCGTTTCCAAAGATAACAAGCGTGCCGTGAAATCCCTTGGACCGGCTACGCTTTTGGAAGCGTTGGAAAACTGGGGGGTGGCCTCGAAATTGGAACAGGTCTACCACTCATTGAATAACGGAAGCGCTGCCGATGCTTTCTCACTTCGCTTGGAAGATTGCATTGCCCCGCTTCCTTACGCCCCCGGATTTTACGACGGTAGCGCCTTTCTCTCTCACGTCGTACGCGCTCGACGTTCGCGGGGAGACGAGATGCCGGAATCGGCTCGTGTCACTCCACTGATGTACCAGGGAGTCAGTGACTGCTTGTTGCCGTTCAACGCACCGATCGAGTTGATGGATCCGGGTTTTGGTGGAGACTTTGAGGGAGAGTTTGCGGCGATCACGGATTTTGTTCCTCGCGGAACTCCCGCAGAGAAGATGGATCCCCATCTGGTTCTTTTCACGCTTTTCAATGACATCACCTACAGAGAGATTGTGAAGACCGAGATCCAAACAAAGTTTGGTTTTCTTCAGTCTAAACCCAACTCTTCGTTTGCTCCCTTTGTGGTTACCCGTGACGAGTTTGGCGATGCCTGGAAAAACGGTCGCATTGAGCTAGACATGGAGGTGCACCTAAATGGAGAACTGTTTGGCAATCCAAGCGGCCGCGAGATGAATTTCTCCTTTCAACAGCTGGTCGCCCACGCCTGTCGTACGCGACCGCTTTCTGCCGGAAACATTGTGGGGACCGGGACAGTATCCAATGAGGACAAACAGCGCGGCTTTGCGTGCCTCACCGAAGCCCGTTACCAGGAGATCATGGATACCGGGAAACCCGCAACTCCATGGCTGAAAGTTGGAGACAACTTGAAAATAGACGTTCGCCTGGGGGGTGCCTCGCTCTTCGGGTGCATTGACGAGAAGGTGGTCGTCTAGGTAGGATTTTCCTATGGCATCTATTGAAACTGTAATCGCCGGGAAAAAGTATGTTCTCTCCAGTGACGACTCCGAAGAGCATCTTCAGGAAGTCGCCCAGATGGTCGCAAAGAAGATTGCCGCCATCCAAAAGGACAGACCCAGTCTTGGGCTACAAAAAGCCTCCATCATCGCGGCGTTCGATTTCGCGAGCCTTCTCATCAAGGGAAAAAAGCAGGGCCAGGAATACCGCTCAGCGATTCTGAATCGGGCCCACCAAATGCTAGAGAAATTTAACTCTGAGCTTTCCGCAAGTAGCTGAGCTCTTGAATCCCACAGCAGAAAAACTCCGGGAGCAGGGGCGTCATGCCTACCCGCGCTCTTTGAGCCAAAGGAAAAAATGGAGCGAAGACATTTGTGGGTTGCTGCTTCAGGCCCCCGCGTTTGAGGGTGCCCGTCGAGTCGCCATCTTCTATCCCTGCATTTGGGAAGTAAATTTGGTCGCGCTGTGGAATGCCTGCCCTCAGAAATGCGTGTTCCCTAGAACGTACGCTGGTTCCGGGAAGCTCGAATTTTTCGCACTGAAGGCTCTTTCCGATTTAAAACCCGGATACGGAGGCATCCCGGCTCCACCCGAGCGAACCGAAAATCGGGTTACCGAGTGGGCAGCCACCGATCTCATTTTGGTCCCGGGCCTTTGTTTCGATCGTAGGGGCGGTAGGCTCGGAACGGGGCACGGCTACTACGACCGCTTTCTGGCTGGCTGCCCTGCCCAAAGATGGGGGGTATGTTGGGAGACGCAGACAACCGACTCGCCCCTACCACAACACGGGAATGATGTTAGTATGGGGGCCTCTGCACCGAGCGGGGTTAAGACTTTTTTAGAGAGAAGGGTTCTTCATGGTCATCGTCTGTTTCGGGGACATCTTTGCCAAGCCTGGGCGGCGGGCGCTGGCTACGGTTCTACCGGAACTGCGGTGCGCGGTATAAGCCGGATTTTATTCTGGCGAATGCGGAGAACCTGGCTGGCGGCAGGGGAGTCAATGAAAAGAGCCTCGGTGAACTGATGGAGTTGGGGGTCAATGGTTTCACAGGTGGCAACCACACTTGGGATAACCCCGACGTGTATGAGTTGCTGACCCGCGAAAAGAGACTCTTCAGGCCCGCAAATCTTCCCAGCTCTTCGGCTAATCCTTGTCCGGGTCGTGGGCATGGAATATTGGAGAGCAATGGGAAACAACTCATGGTGGTGAACCTTCTCGGCCGGGTGTTCATGGATTCGGTCGACTGTCCTTTTGATTGCGTAGACGGAATTCTGAAGTCACAGGCGTTTTCGGGCCCGATTCTCGTCGACATGCATGCCGAGACGACGAGTGAAAAGTACGCGATGGGGATGTTTTTGGATGGCAAAGTGAGTGCCGTCGTGGGCACCCACACCCACGTGCAGACCTCAGACCTGCGCTTTCTTCCAAAGGGAACCGCCTATATTACGGATTTAGGGATGACCGGCAGCTTTGATTCGATCATTGGTTTGGGAGCAGCGGAAGTAATTCGAAAGTTCATGACGAAACGGCCCCAGCGTACCCAACCTTCCGCAGAGAATCCCGGCTATGGCTGTGTGGTATTTAAGCTTGGCAGCGGTAACCGTGTAGAACATTTTGTACGTCTTAGAGAGACAATTTCTGAATTTGAAAAGCATAGAGGGAGTGAGTGGCCCACATGAAGGCTGAAGCACAACTGGAAGAACTCAAGCGGGGCACTGAGGAAATCCTGGTCGAAAAGGATTTGCTTGAAAAACTGAAGCGATCGGAGAAAACCGGCAAGCCTTTGGTGATAAAAGCCGGTTTCGATCCCACGGCACCGGATCTTCATCTGGGCCACACCGTATTGATGCAGAAAATGGCGCAGTTTCAGCGATTGGGCCATGAAGTCGTTTTCCTGATCGGTGATTTTACCGGATTGGTGGGCGATCCATCGGGCAAGTCGAAAACGCGGCCCCAGTTGACGCCTGAGCAGGTGAAGGCAAACGCGGAAACATACAAAGAGCAAGTTTTTAAGATTCTCGATCCTAAAACGACGAGAGTGGAGTTCAACAGTCATTGGCTTGAGAAGCTAAGCTCTTTTGAGTTCGTAAAGCTGGCGGCGCAGTCCAACGTCGCGCGCATGTTGGAGCGAGACGACTTCAGCAAACGCTACAAGGCCAATGAGAGCATCAGCATTCATGAGTTCCTTTATCCCTTGTTGCAGGCTTATGATTCCGTTGCCTTGAAATCGGACGTGGAGCTTGGTGGCACTGACCAGAAATTCAACCTGCTGCTTGGCCGCGAGCTGATGCGCCAGTATGGGCAGGAGCCCCAAGTCTGTATTACCATGCCGCTGCTTGAAGGACTCGACGGCGTCCAGAAGATGAGCAAGTCGCTGGGCAATTACGTTGGCGTTTATGAGAGTCCGAATGAGATTTTCGGAAAGCTCATGAGCCTTCCGGATGCGAGTTTGCGTCGGTATTTTGACCTTCTCAGTGATCTCTCGGTTCAGCAGGTGGAGGAGCTCTTTGCTCGTCTTGATAGCGGAAAAGAGCACCCACGGGATGTAAAAATTCGTTTTGCGTGTGAAATCGTAGCGCGCTTCCATTCCGAGGCTGCCGGCAAAGAAGCCAAGGAGCATTTTGAACGAGTTTTCTCAAAGAAGGAAATTCCGGACGACATCCCGGAGTTTGACGCCGCGGCGGGTGAGATCTGGCTTCCCAAGCTGCTTACAGATCTCGGCTTTGTGGGAAGCACCAGTGAGGGCAAACGTCTTATCAAGCAAGGTGCGGTAAAAGCGGATCAGGAGAAAGTTGAAACCGAAAACCTGACGGCCAAACAGGACTTCACGCTGCAATGTGGGAAGCGGAAATTTGCGCGAATCCGCGTAAAGTAAAAAAAAGCGCGAAAGTTTTCCGGGCTGAGATAGAATATTTCTCGTGCCCGCATCTTTTTCCATTGTTATCCCAACATTTAACAGCCTCCCTTATGTAGAGGAGTGCGTGGCTTCTGCACTGAGCCAGACGCATGCCGACGTAGAGGTAGTGGTCGATGACAACGCTTCACACGATGGAACGCCCGACGCTTTGGAGAGTCGGTTTGGATCCGATCCGCGCCTGCGGATCTACCGAAACACCGAAGACTTAAACATTCCCAACGGGTGGAATAGGGCTATGAGTCACGCCCGCGGAGACTTTCTGCTGCTGCTGCATTCCGATAATGTGTTGCACCCGGATTTTGTTCGCGTGGTTTTGGAGAAAGCCCAGAGCACGCAAGCCAAGGTTCTTTACACTGAGTGCACGTACTTTGAAGGTGAGACTCCGGCAAAACTCTTTGAAACAGCTCCGGAAATCGTCACGCACGATCACCTTGGCCGCGGCTCCAGTGCAGTGGCTTATGCTTTTCGTTTTCAGCGAATGATCCCGACAAGTGCGCTCGCCATTCATCGGAGTTGTTTTGAACGGCGGCTTCCGTATGATCCGCGCTATCGTTGGGATCCGGACATCGAACAAATGGCCTGGTTGGCCCACGAATTTGGCGTGGTCCACCTGCGTTTTCCTCTGGCGGCCATTCGCACGCACAAAGGGCAGGCGGCTCTTGAAGGACCCACTTTTTCCACGCAATACCGAGAGCTTCTTCTGTTGGAGCACAAGCGGGGACTGACCGAAAGACACCATTTCCTTTTGGATTGGGCGAGCTCAATCAATACATTGCCGAACGCATTGCCGAGATCGGTGGGCCACCCGGGGCCATGCTGAAATACTTGAGCCGCTGGATGGTCTCCGAAAGTTTGGTGCTCGTGCATTTCGGAATTCAATTTGCACGGCGCCTGAAGCAGGGTGTAGGTACCGTCCTACATTGGCTTAGAGTCCGCGCGGGGCGTAGCTTTGGCCGTGCCGCAGCGCGCGCCTAAAATAATTCTTCATATTGTTAAGAACTTAGTAGAAACACCCTGAGTAAAAAAGGGCTTC
Organism: Bdellovibrionota bacterium; assembly: GCA_041391485.1. Taxonomy (GTDB): domain Bacteria; phylum Bdellovibrionota; class FAC87; order UBA2466; family JACKAF01; genus JACKAF01. Next base: position 11,437 of record JAWKNY010000024.1, read on the forward strand.
AGATTTGATCCAAGAGGCCCGAAAAGAAAGAGCGAGGGAGGTTCCCATTGAGTGCCAACTCGGCGGCAAAAACTGAGCCCCAGTTTGATGAGCGACTTGTTAACGCGGTAAACCTGGTCAATGCCTTCCAAGAAGGGGTTGTAGAAACACTGAAGATTCAGTGTTCGTGTGAAGTCACGGCGGATCCGTATTACGTCCGCGACAAAGACGAGTACATCGATGCAGACGTAGCCGGTGTAATCGGAATGACCAGTTCAAAGTTTATTGGAGCAGTGGCCATCACTTTTCCGCAAAACGTCTACCTAGAGATCATGGGCAAGATGTTCGGCGAAGAGTTCACGACCGTTACCGAAGAAATCGAAGACGGTGCGGGTGAGCTGCTGAACATTATCTTTGGCCATGCCAAGTCGCAGCTTAACTCTGCTGGACACGATCTAGAGCGAGCCATACCGAACGTGGTCCAAGGCGAAACTTTCGAACTTCAGCACTTAACTCCGACACCTGCGATAGTTCTTACGTTTCATACTGAAACAGGTTCTTTTAAGTTGGAAATCGGAATTTCAGCGTAGTTTAGGAGGATGTATGTTCCCGAAAGAAACAAAGATTGCCGTTGTCGATGACATGTCAACGATGCGAAAGCTTGTAACGAAGCACCTTCAGCACCTTGGCTACGAAAACGTGGAAGCGTTCGACGATGGTGCGGTTGCGTGGCCAGAAATTGAAAAGGCTCATTCCGCCGGGGAACCCTTCCAGCTTATCATTTCAGATTGGAACATGCCCCGTACTAACGGTTTGGAACTTCTTTCCAAAGTTCGCTCCACCAAGGAGTTCGCTCATCTTCCGTTCATCATGCTGACGGCAGAATCTGAGGATCATCAGGTCCAGAAGGCAAATTTGCTCAAGGTGAGCGGCTACATCAAGAAGCCCTTTACCCCAGCGACCCTTGCCGAAGTTTTGGATTCGGTATTCAAAAAGAACAAGGCCGCGGCTTAGGCCGCCTTCTTCCTTCTCAGCTGACGGTTTATTTCGTCTCCGATTTCCGCTAGAGGGAGGGTTGTATCGATGCCTCCCAACTTTTCCGCCTCTTTCGGCATCCCATAGATAACCGAAGTCGATTCGTCCTGGGCAATGTTGTAGGTGCCTCGCTTGCGCATGGCTGCCAGGCCTTCAGCACCGTCTTTTCCCATGCCCGTTAAGATGACACCGACCGCTTTGGGCTCCCTGAGCCGTGCGATGGAATGGAGTAGGTAGTCGGCTGAGGGACGGATTGAATGCAGAAATGGTTTTTGGTGAAGCACGATGGCATACTGCGCGCCTGCCTGGCGCACTTCCATGTGGTAGTCGCCGGGTGCTAGGTACGCTGTTCCGGCTTCGATCTTTTCTCCGTCGATAGCTTCTTTCACGAGAAATGGGCAAATTTTGTTGAGCAGGCCCACGTAGGTCTTTACGAAGGTTTCGGGAAGATGTTGTACGACGAGCACAGCCACTTCGTTATCCATCTGTATCTTTGGCAGCACAAACTTAAGAGCTTCGGTGCCGCCCGTTGAAGAGGCAATAGCGACAAAGGTCGTTGCAAAATTCTTTATCCTGGCCTTTGGTTGCTCGGCGGTTTTCGTCGGCGCCGTTTGCGGTTTGCGGAGGTTCGCTCCGGCTACCGTGCGAAGTTTTGCAATCAAAGTCTGGGCTTCCTCAGACGTATATTCGGTGGATTTTTGCACCACGTCCACGGCACCCGCACCAATCGCGTCGATCATCAGCTGCGGGTTTTGGGTGGGATCGGGGCTTAACGCGAGGGTTCGCACGGGGAAATGCTTCATGACCTTTTCCAGGAACGCTAATCCACTCATCTTGGGCAAATGAACATCCAGGAGCATGACGTCCGGCTTCAACTCGACCAGAAGCTTTCTGGGCTTCAAAGGCATCGGTCGCTTCGCCTACGATGCGAAACTCCGGCGCTGAGGCGAGCGCTCTTCGTATCTGGATCTCGGCTCTGGAAGACCTCTACGATCAGAATGTGTATCGACGCGGCCTTCACGCGGCCTTCTTTCTGGGAAATCGATTGATAGGGAAGTATTTCTTCGGGCACCCGTAGCGTATCAAAGAGCCCATCAATAGCTGAATGTTTGAGAGAATTGGTCTTCTTTGGGTGCTGAAGGAGAATTTGCCGCCGGAGGAGGAAATCCTCCAGCCTGGATAGACCGTCGCTGCTTAAAGCTGCTGAGAAGAATGGCAGCCACGGCTTTTTCGGATAGTTTTGTCGCGGATCCAAACAAAAGGTTGATTGAAGCGTTATTGTTTTGAACGTTGGATCATCTGTGAGCCGAAGGAGCACCTCTCCGTCCACTTGATCTAGAGTGCCATTATAAGGTTTGGAGATAAAGTAGGCGTTTCCATTCTGAAGCACTTGATCGGCTCCCGCTATGTGCAGGCCGATCGAACAGTTGCTTTCTACACGCCGCAGGTAGTGACCTAAAAAGTACCCGATCGTACTATCCGCCACCACAATGGGTGGGCAAGTTCTAGTGGCACTTTCCAAAAGAGTCTGAAGGTGTTCAGGGCTTCCAATATTACCACCAATTAGGATCAAGTCGGCCGCTTGGGCCGTTTTCGTAGCTGCTTCAGCGATAGAAGCGTTGGGACGGTGTGCGGCGACTACGTGAAAGGCTGCGGCGCGAACTTTTTCCACTAGAGACTGTGCCATCGTTCTTAGCGAGTTCTGATCGAAGTTCAGTGGTTTTTGTACAAACTCCACGGCTCCGTATTCCATTGCCTGTAAAGCTTCCTCACCGTAGGCATCGAGCTGGCTGACCATCACGACGGGTGTGGGGAAATGCTCCATTAGTTTCTTCAGGAATTGGACACCTGTCATGCCGGGCATTTCGATGTCCAACGTAACCACCATGGGTTTTTTTTCAACGATCAGACTGCGGGCCTGGTGTGCGTCGCCGGCCGTCCCTACTACTTTCAAGCCGTTTTGAGTGAAGATTTTCTTGAAAAGCTCTCGGATATTCTCATTGTCGTCCACGATGGCGACCGTCACTTCGGATGGAGGTGCTTTGGCACCAAACCCTGAAAGATCCAACTCAGAGGCGCTGTCGGGTGTGGTCGATTCGGCAACCACTTTGAAGGGAGCTACCGTGAGTGTGATTTTTCGTGCTTGGACCCCACCGACGTCCTGGTGGACGATGGGAATACCCTTCCTAGTGAGCATGTGAAAAGCAACCGCAATGTTTTGTTCTCCGATGTCTTTCGTCAGGTTGAGACCGCGGAAGATGTTTCCACCGCCGTAGATGTGCGCCTGAATCCGCGAAACTTTTGCGCCAGCTGCCTCCATCTGCGCGAGTAGATCGGCAATAGCGACCGATCCAAACCGCTGCGTGGGAGTTTGTCGTTCATTCGGGAATGGCAATACGTAGTGGGTGAGCCCGGCGATCTGCGCCATGGGATCGCACAGTACGACGGAGACACACGACCCCAAATTGGTGGTCACTTCTTCCCCTCGCTTGGGGATAAAGATTTTTCCAGGAAGTAGGTAAACGTGTTTCATTCTACGAACTCTTCCTATAGACGCTGTACTCTTTCATGATCAAACCGGCTGCGCGTACGTACCCAACTTCACTGTGGCCCACAAAAAGGTACCCTCCCGGATTGAGTGCTCCAGTCAGCCGTTCCACTACCTTTTGCGCGGTTTCACGAGAAAAATAGATCAAGACATTGCGGCAAAAAATCACGTCAAAGCCGTTTTCAAACGGGTAGGGGTTCGTATGAAGATTGAAGGGAGCAAAGTGAATGGTCTTTTGAATTTCGGCCTGCACTCGGAACGACTTCTGACCGTCTTGCTCTCCCTGTAGAGAAAAGTATTTATTAAGAAGTGCCGGTGCGAGTTCCGCTAGTCGCTCCTGCGGGTAAATTCCTTCTGCCGCTCTTTGGAGTGCCGAAAGGTCGATGTCCGTAGCAAGTATTTTGGCTTTTAGGTCTTCTTGTGACTCCAAGGCTTCATTCACACTGATGGCCAGCGTATAAGCTTCTTCTCCCGTGCTGGTAGCGGCGCACCAAACTCGAAGTTCCCGGCTCTTGTTTTGCCTCTTGGCCTTGATGATTTCGGGCATCACTTCCTTCAGAGTGTCAAAGTGAGAGGCCTCTCGGAAAAATCGGGTGGTGTTGGTCGTCATCGCAGAAACAAATTCGGCGATATCAGCAGGTTCTTCGGAACGCAGCCGCTGGGCATACTGCTGGTAATTGGATAGCTCATGGCGACAGAGCACGCGCGTCAGTCGATTGGCCATCTTGAGCTGGCTGGCGGGGCCATCGGTAAGCTGGATGCCCGTCCACTTGCGGAGCATTTCTCTAAGCGTATTAAACCCTTGGACATCTTTTTGCAGAGCATTAAACAAATCGAAGTTTTGCTCTGCCCGACTCTTTAGGCCTTGTTCGTTGAACTTTTTCATTGAGGGTTTAGGGACCGCACCTGTTCGTTGGCTTATCGGCTGGAATGAGGAGAAAGCTAAATGATTTCTTGGTATTGGCTCGGGACCCTTGAGGCGTAGATCCATTCAAAAAATGGGGTCGGGGAGCCGATAAGAAAGTGAAAAACCTTAGTTTCTTACGAGTACGTAAATGTCGACTGAGTCCGATGATAAAGCATTTTTTGAGGAGCTGAAGCGCGAGTTTTTGTCTGAAGCTTCGTTTCTCCTCGAACAGTGTGATGAGTCCTGTCTGAAGCTTGAGGACGAAGGGCTACGTCAGGAAGCCTTGGATGAGATCTTCCGCATTTTTCATTCGGTGAAGGGTGGGGCGGCAGCTGTTGGCTTCGAGGATCTCTCTCGGTTTGCGCATTCAGTCGAAAACTGTCTAGGCATTTTGCGCAAATCACCGGATCTGATTTCATCCGATGTGACCACCATCTTGTTTCAATCAAACGACGCCCTAAAGGCGCGAATTGAATCTCTCAAGCAGAATCCTGATTCTCCTTGGGACGTGGCGGAGCTCTCCGAAGACGTACGGCGAACCACCGAGGGATTGGAATCGCAGCTTAACGGGGGCGCTCCGGTATCCTTAGGCCCCAAAGTCAGCAAAGTTTCACGAGGTTCGGAAGAGCAGAGGCAATCGCAAAAGAATACCGTGCGGGTGGATACTAAATACATCGATACCGTACTCGACCTAATTGGCGAGCTGGTGGTGATCAAGAGCCAGCTGCTTCATAGCAATATTTTTGTACAAGAGTCTTCCCGGCTAAAACTCGACGGACTGCTTTCCCTTTTTGATAAGACTGTTCGCGATCTACAGGACCGAGCACTGCGAATGCGCATGACTCCACTGAAATCCGTCTTCATGAAGGCTCAACGCCAGGTGAGAGAGTTATCACAGAAGCTGGAAAAGCCTGCCAACATCATCATTGCGGGCGAGGCCACGGAAATTGATCGCGATTTGATTGAGCAGCTCAGTGATCCCTTGGTGCATTTGATTCGAAACGCAATGGATCATGGAATTGAAAACGCTGAGGAGCGACAACAATCCGGAAAACCGGAGCAGGCAACGATCAAACTGTCTGCGCGACAGGCGCGCGGCCGCATTGTCATTGAGATTGTAGACGATGGCCGTGGGATCAGCCGGGACAAGGTTTTAGGGAGCGCGGAGAAGAAAGGGCTTCTCCCTCCGGGGGTGGAACCTTCCACCATGAGTGATGGGGAAGTGTTTGGACTGCTCTTCAAGGCAGGTTTCTCCACGGCGGAACAAGTAAGCGACCTTTCCGGCCGTGGTGTGGGTCTGGACGTTGTCAAAAGCAATTTAGAAAAAATCAAAGGCAATATCGAAATTGAATCCACCGTCGGGAAGGGGACTACCTTCAGATTTTCCATTCCTCTCACCGCGGCGATATTTGACGGCATGGTGGTTACCGTCGGGAAAAACCACTTTATTCTTCCCTTGGACAAGATTGATGAAATCGGCCAGCTCCGGAAGATGAAGGTGTACACCGCGGGCGGTCGTCAAGTCGTGGATTTTCGTGGGGAGATGATCGACGTTGTGTGCATGCAAGAGGCGTTTGGGCTGCTCGGAAGAACCCAACCCGCACCATCGGAATCGGACGTGGTCGTTGTTTTACATTTTATGGACTACCGCTACGCCGTTCGGTTGCAGTCGATAGTCGGGCAAGCTCAGGTCGTGGTCAAATCTCTTGGGGAACAGTTTCAAGAAATACCCGACATTGCAGGCGCTGCGGTGTTAGGCGATGGCAAGATCGCACTCATTGTGGATTCCGACGGCGTGGCCCGTAGGATGGGTGTTTCAAATTCAGGGGTTGGAAGTTTGGCAAAGGATAGCGAAACAAGAGTCGCGAACCTTTAGAGGGAAAAGGAAGACAGACATGAACAGACTAAGCATTAGAGCCAAGGTATTGAGCTTGGCAGCCATTCCGCTAGTGGGGTTTGCGATTCTAGCCTTCATTGTTTCTCGATCGACGAATCAGCAATGGAACGTTGCCACGGAGGTATTGGGTAGCTTCGATCTAATAATCGAGCTTTCCCATCTCATCAATGACGTTCAGAAAGAGCGAGCCAAGGCCGCTTCTTTTCTCGAGGGGGGGACAGCCTACTACGAACTGGAGAACAGCCAGAACACGGCCGACATTCAATGGCGCAAGCTCAGCTCCTTTGTTCAATCCAATTCGCATTTGCGTGAGCAGAGTAAGGCTCTGAGTGAGGTACAGGAAAGACTCACGGAGCTGCGGGGACGGGTGAAGGGGCGATCCGTGGAAAGCATTGCGGTAGTGGACAACTACCGCAAGCTCATTGCGAATCTGACCAGTATTGAGCTGGGTGTGTCGGAACTTGGAGATTGGATCGAGCAGAGAATTCGCGGCGTGGCCCTTTTGGAGTCCGCCAAAGAAAGTGCCGCCATGCTCATGGCTCATCTCGCGATTGCGCTGGGAAGCGACAAGCCGCTAACCAGCCGGCAATTTCGTATGATTAGTTCCCTGAAAGAGGGAGTGAATTCCAATTTGAGCTTTGGGGCACCAAGCTTGTCTCGTGACGCCAATGCCAAGATCCAAAGCTTCGCGAGTGCGTCGCACTGGATTTCTGTGGATAAGGTTTCTGAGCGAGTGCTTCTACGTTCTAAGAACGGCAAGTACGAAGTCCGGGCTGATATTTTTTGGCGTGAAATGGAAGATGTTATAGACGATATCCATGAGCTGATACCGGCCGAACTTGAGAATGCGAAGACTTTCTTTACCAAGGCCAAACAGGAAGCCAATGGGCGTCTCTGGGCCATTGGAATTTCTGTGCTTGCAATGGGTCTGGCCATGGGGGTGTTGGCGTTCTTTGTCATCAAGTCGATTACCAACTCGCTATACCTCGTCATGCAGGAAGTTTTAAAGAGTGCCATGCAGGTAACTTACGCTTCGCAGGAAATGCAAGCGGCGAGCAAGCATTTGTCCAGCCGTGCCACCGAGGCGGCCTCGTCCATTGAAGAGACGGCCTCATCTTTGGATGAGCTGTCTAGTATGGTGAAGAACAATGCGGACAACGCCAAACAGGCCGTAACGCTTGCTGATGGAAACAGTAAGGACGCGGAGAAGGGCGAAGGAGAGATCGGTCAATTGATTACCGCGATGAATGAGATGGCGGTAAGCTCGAACAAAATCGAAGAGATTATTACTGTAATTGAAGACATCGCCTTTCAAACCAACTTGCTTGCCCTAAATGCCGCGGTTGAGGCCGCGCGCGCCGGGGAGCACGGAAAAGGCTTTGCGGTGGTCGCTGACGCCGTACGCACTCTAGCGCAGCGAAGTGCCGCGGCGGCCAAGGACATTACGGCGCTCATCAAAGACAACGTCTCCAAAGTGGAGCATGGGAAAAACGTCGCGGACGCGAGCGAGGTGGTCTTAAGGGCCATTGTATCGTCGGCAAGAAAAACCTCTGAACTGCAGCACGAAATTTCTACTGCCAGTGTGGAGCAAGCAAGCGGAATCACCGAAATCAGCAGAACCGTGAATCAGCTCGATCAGGTGACCCAGAGTAACGCCGCGTCGGCTGAGGAACTTGAAGCCTCGACCAACGCCATTTACGAGCAAGCCCAGATTCTAGTGAACTTGGTAGATCGACTAAGCTTAGTAATTTACGGACGCCCGGGCCGTTTGAAAGAGGTCGTTGCGATCAATACAGACGGTAACGGTAGCTCGAATGAGGGTTCAGGAGGTGGCGGCGCAGGGGGCGGTGGTTTGCGGCTCGTGAAAGCGTCAGGTGCCGGCATGCGGCCCGAAGCCGTGATTCCTTTTGACGAGGAGCAGTCCGACACTCCCACTGAAGTCGGTAAAGTAGGGACCATAGACGGGTTTTAGCATGAGTGAAGCAAATAAGAACGAAGGCGAAATCCGCCAGTATTTGGGTTTCAGCCTCAACGCACAACGGTACGGTCTTCCCATCGGGAGCGTCAAAGAAATTAGCACCGTGGCGGAGGTTACCCCCGTTCCCCGCGTGCCCAAGTTCGTGCTGGGAGTGATGAACCTTCGCGGAAAGATTATTCCTGTTATCGATCTTCGTATTCGGTTTGAAGTAGAAGTCACCACTTTTACACGAGACACTTGCATCGTAATCGTTGAGGGCTCGCAAGGAGAGGTGGGGCTTGTCGTCGATAAAGTAGAGGAAGTATTAAATTTTGCTGAAGCTCAGGTGAAAGCACCTCCTGCAATGGGAAGCGATGCTTTTATGAAGTATGTGAACGGCATCGCGCGTTTTAATGATGAGCTGGTCATGCTCGTTGATGTGCACCATGTGATGTCGTTTCAAGAGTACCAAGATATCTTGTCGTCCGAGGAGGCAGCTTGAGCGATCCGAACTTCAAAGCATCGCCCATTAGTCGCCGGCGTCATACCCGCTTCAACCCCGATTATTTGACGGTCGCCTGGATAGAGATCGGTGAATCGGAGGAAGAAGACTTCAAACCGCACATGGCGGCCATCGTCATCAACCAATCGTACCGAGGAGCCGCACTGGGCGTGCGCCCTCACGAAACTGTCCGCATCGGGCAGAAATGCTTCGTGAAAGTGGGGGAACTGGCCCCCCTACGAGCTGAAATTGTCTGGATTAAAGGAGAGGATCCGGAACTCATCAAAATCGGGGTCAATTTCCTCGACTAAAGTCAATAATAGCAACTACTTAACTTTTGCTTCTTCGCCGCCCTCTAAGCTAATCAATCCCCCCTTTCCGTCCGATAAGTCTTTAGAAGTGTAGTGCCGTATCTCAGGGATAACTATGGCAAAAGCCTGGTATGTATTTAGTCAGGGTGCAGCGTTTGGGCCCTTGAAACCAAAGTCGTGAAGGTCATGCTTCAACAGAAGCGCGTGACTTTGGTGGAGTTTATCTGGTGCGAGGGATGACGCAGTGGCAGCGCATTCGCGACGTAGCGGAGTTTGGTGACGCGAAGTTACCGCCGTATCCGACCGTACCTATTCCATCCGAAGCTGCTGAAGCCCCCGAAGTGGAGGCCGAGGCGGAAGAAGAAGCCGAAGCAGTAGAGGAAGAAGCTGTCGAAGAAGAAGCAGAAGCGGTAGAGGAAGAAGTCGTTGCGGAAGAAGCCGTAGAAGAAGAGGTAGAAGAAGTCGAGGCGGTGGAAGAAGAAGCGGAAGCCGAAGAAGCAGTCGAAGTGGAAGCCGAGGCTGAACCTGAGCCGGAACCCGAGCCTGCCCCAGCGCCGAAACCCAAGTTGGTAGCCAAACCCAAAGTTGTGGCCGGGAAAAAGGTAGTGGCTAAACCGGTGGCCAAACCCAAGATTGCGGTTGCGGGTGCCAAGAAAGCCGGCGCCCCTGCGACCGGACAACCTACACTAAAAGAATTGATGCAGGCCAAGGCCAAAGCCAAGAAGGCCGGGGCTCCAACCAAAGCTTACGTGACGATTCGACGGCATGAACGCATCGAGACCGATGCGCAGATTGAAGTCGCCGGGCACGGAAAGTTTGGGCTTATCAACATGAGTGTTAGCGGGGCTTTGCTGAAATCTGAAAAGGGCATCCCCGCGGGCACCAATCTTAAACTGAAGTTTCACTGCAAAGAAATTCCCAAAACCCCTTTCGCGATGACAGGAGTGATAGTCCGCGATGGCAACGAACAAGGTAAGCCTGAGTTGGCACTTGAGTTCACCCGCGTGAACCCAGCGCACAAGCGTGCCCTACAGTCCTACGTGAAAGGAAAACTTCCTGGTGCAAAGAAGGCAGCTTAGGAATGAAAGGGAATCGTCATTTCATAGAATCGCCGCTTCGAATGGTCGCCTGGCTCGCGGCACTTGCGTGGTCTACGTTTGCCTCTTCGGCATCTTCCCCCGAAACACTTGATAGACTTTTTGCGGAAAAAAAATGGGAAGCCTCTGCGCAGGCTGCCTATGAAGTGCTGGTGTCCCAGCCGTCATCCGGTGATGCCGCTGCCAAAGGCGCCTTTTCCCTCTTTCAAAAAGGCTATCCCAACGCCGCTCTGGTATTCCTGAAAAAACTGACTCCTACTCAGTGGCAACAGCTCCGTGCGAAGGACGCTGACTTTGTAGAGCTGATTTCCCTTCTGCAAAAGAAGATCCCGATGACCGTCCTGAACACGCGCATCGACGGAACAGAGGCCGCCGGAAGTTACCTAAGAGACGAAAACCTATTTGCAAAAGGCCGCGAAGCCTTCGAGAACAAACGCTGGAATGTGGCTCGCGAGAGTTTGAATGCGATCAATTCAAGCTCGCGTTACTTCAGCTCTGCCCACTACCTGCTCGCTGTAGCCGCAGTGGAAGAAAAAAACTACGACATGGCCGCCCTTGAGATTACGCGGATGTTCGAACCCACGACGCTGGGTCAGTCGACGGAGTTCTGGAGAAATCTGCGCAGTGAAGTCAGCCAGGAAGCCGGGGCCAGCCTGAGTGTGATGCTCGACCCCAACATCCTCAATCGCCTCAAGCATACGGGGCAATTGGGCACGATGGCCATTTCCCGTATCCATTACGCCAGAAAAGAGTTCGACCTGGCGATTCAAAACTACGACAAAGTACCCCCTGGCTCGCCTTACTACTCCCGTGCCCAACTCGAGAAAATTTGGACTTACCTCCAGATGAACCAGCATGAGAAGGCCGCAGAGTTGGCCAAGCAAGTTGGAAACGATGACAATTTTGAAGCGGTTGAAGCCAAGATGATCCATGCGATTATCTTTGCAGACAAGAAAGACAGTGCAGGTGCGCGGCAGCAGGTAAAAGCTTTCCTCGACGTCCATGAAAAGCTCAATACTGGACTCCAGAACTATCTGAAATTTGGAATTCGAAAGGCCCTTCCTACGTTTGTGAATGCCGATCTGGAAAGTGATAAGCGCGTCCAGGAGCTCCTTCACTACGAGAAAGTACTGGCTACCGAAACAGGACGCCTTCGAAAACTGAGCGGTCTTTATCCGGTGTACGGAGTGATGGCCGGAAATCTCGATCTATTGCGCGGAAATGTGGACAAAGAGGTTGGCCGTGTTACCCGCGAAGTCATCCAAAAGCGGATTGAAGACCTGAAGGCGCTGTATGTACAGGCTAAACTTGTTCGGGCGGAGACCTTTTTGGAAGACCGTGAATCTCTTCGCCTTGAATTTAGAAAGAAGAATGGAATCACGGAAGAGATGCGCCAGGAGCATGACAGACAGCTCGTGCAACTCCTAACCACGGCGGTCAACGAGGTGGAAGAAGTTTTGCCCCTCATGCGTGAGAAAAACCTGTTCCTGCAGTTCCGCCAAGCCGAGCTTCTATGGGAGCTGGGTCGCGCGCATCTAATCTTGGCGCAAAGCGAAGCCAAAGAGAAGAACATCAAGATTGGTGAAAAGTACCAAACTCTTGCGGTGAAACACTCAGAAGACATCGCGGACAACTACCCCAAGTTTCCCAAGCACAACCAGGCGGTTTTCTTTACGGGATTTTCTCAGCTGGAGCTGGGTCAGGATGAGAAAGCCATCAAGAACCTTACGAAATACACCCAACTCTACCCCAATCACGACAACGTAGCCGATGCCTACCGTATTCTGGCGGACTATGAGTTTGATCGAAATAATTTTGCCAAGTCCATTCAGCTCTACAATCAAGTGCTTCGCTTTGATGAGTCGCAAGTCGTGGGTTATGCGTACTACAAGATTGCGTGGGCGGCCTACAATATTCAGGACTACGCGAAAGCGATGCTTTCGCTGGAAAAAGCCATTCTTTGGGCGAACAAATCCAAAGGAGCTTCGCACGTCGTTTCGTTAAAAAGAGAAGCCAAGCGAGATCTGATTACGATCTACTCCGAGATTGGCGACGCCAAGCAAGCTTACCAATACTTCGAGCGCTTTATTGGGGAAGGCACCTATGACTGGGCCAACGATTTGGCCAAGGCTTACGATGAGTCCGGTCAGTACGAGAAGGCGGTTTATCTATTTAATGTGTTGATTGCCCTAGATAAGTCGCCCGAGAAAAATCTGGAGCATTATGCGGCGATTATTCGCTGTAACATGAGCCTGGGACGCTGGACCGAAGTGGCGGAGTCCGCAAAAATTCTGGCGGAGAACTACAAAAAAGAGCTAAAAACCCCTACCGCGGAAGGGACCATACCTTTCGACGCGGAAAAGGCCTTGCGCGACGCCTCTCTTGCGCAGCACTTTGAGTTCAAAGCCACGGAAGAGCCTGAAGTGATTGAACGCATTCTTGCGCTGGATCGCTACTACTTTGACTCGTTTATCGAATGGCCGACGGCACAGGATCCCCTCTATAAGCATGCGTACTTTCTTTACCAAAAGAAGCGCTATCCCGAAGCCGTAGAGGCCTACAAGACGCACTGGAGCCGTTTCAAAGCACAGCTTAAGGAGCCCGTGCGCGAAGAAGCTGTTCGCAATCTCATCAACGGACTTGAAAAGCTAGAAGCTGAGAAAACAGAGAAAGTCGCCGACATCAAGGCCGGCGAGGGTGCCGGTGAAGAGGGCAAAGGCAAAAAAGAGGACAAACCCAAGCAGCCCGGAATTGGAGACCTGACCGAGATCAGCACCGAAGCGCAGGAAATCGTCGACTTCGCCGGTGAGTATGTAAAGGAGTATCCCAAGAACGAGCACACGCGCACCATCGCCTTCCTACGAGCAAGCATGCTGCTCAAGTACAGCAAGATGGAAGAAGGCATCAAAGAGACCCAAGCCATCTTCGACGCCGACGTGGACGACAAGTTTGGAAAAGCGGCGATTCAGAACTTACGCGTTGCCTACTACAAGCAAAAGAACTGGGAGTCGACCTTCAACTGGGCTACCGCCATGTTGGAACGTCCGGATCCCAAAATGCGGCCTTACCACAAAGACCTCGGCTTGATCCGCGAAGAGTCCTTGTTCCTATGGGCAGATAAAACAGAAGATCACGTAGCGGCAGCAAAACTCTTCTTGAAAGCGGCGCGCGATCCGCGGATGAACCGCCTCAAACAGAACTCCCTCTTTAACGCCATTATCAGGTACCACAAAGCAGAAGAAAAGATTCAGGTACTGGATCTCTCCAAGGAACTTGAAGCAATGGGAGCCCCAGCCAAGGAGCTCGTGGCGGAACTGAACGGGATTCGTGCGGCGATGTACCAGGAAGCGGGGGACTACGTTACTGCTTTACCGCTATTCGAAAAGTTTTTAGCAAAGCCTGGCAAAGACGTGACCCCAGATGTGCTGCAACAGGCGCGGCTCAATACGGCGCTCATCGCGCAAGGTGCGGGAAAGAAAAAAGAGGCCGTTACCTTGTACAACCAGTACATCCAGGGGGAGAAGGACAAAGAGAGCGCCGGGGTTCGCCAAGCTCAAGCGGCGTTGAAATACATCCAAGCGCAGGTGAACCGCAAACCGGCTGCGACCTATTCGGGGTGGGCCGCTCTGGAAGCAAAACGACAAAAGTTCGAAGCCGCTCCATTGCCGGCCAAAGGGTCGCTGGGAGCACGGATCAAGCAGGGCGCGGCCAATCTGGAAGGACTGGTAAAACAGTTCTTCGACGTTTCGGCGAGTCCCGAAACCCCTGTTCACTTTGCGTACGAGGCTTATTGTTCGGTGCCCTACCTCTATCAGGCTTTTAGCCGTGAAGTCCTGAAGTTAGGTGCGGGGGTACCGGAAGCGTCGCGAGAAGCGGTTACCGCCCAGCTTCGCAAGGTTACCGACCCGATGGACGAACGAGTTCTTGCTACCGCAAAAGATTGTATTGAGAAGAGCGTCGCAGCCCGACACACCGGCCCCATCTACCACGAGGTAAACAAACAATGGGGTTGGGAACAAGATGCAGGCGAAGTACAGCTCGTGACCAATTTCGTGGATGCGCTTGCTGGAGGTTCGCCCTGGATTCAGCCGGCTCCCATCAAGCGAACGGAAGCGCAGATCATCCAATCTCATCTTGAGGGCAAAGGGGATTTGGATAGCTGGTACTCCTTGGGGCTTATTAGGATGAACGAAGGGAAATGGCAGCTCGGTCGGCTTACCCTGATCGATGCACTCAGCAAGAAGCCCGAAGAAAACGGGGAAAATCCAACGATAAGAACGCTGAAACTCCTGAGCAAAAATTGGCGCGTCACAAAGCGCGCATCATGAACGCGCTTGCGATTGTGGAGTGGGCGGACTCTAAACCAGAAGTGACTACCCTGCTGGCCCTCTTTGAGAAAGCGGCACAGGAAGGTTCCCCCAAAGCTTATTTGAACATGGCGTTACTGCACTTGCGCGAAGGGCGAAAAGAAGAAGGTTTCACCGCCTTGAAGACTGGCTTGGAGATGGGCGCGCTGGATGACAACCCGCAGCTCAAGGAAACGCTTACGCGCGCGCTGCCTAAACCCGCCGGAGCCGGTACGGAGGGTCAGCAATGAAAAAAAAGCTAATCTCTGTCATAATATTAATAGCCGCATTCGTGCAGGTGCCCTTCGCTTTTGCCGAAGACATCAGCGCCCCGGAATCGAACGTTAAGAAGAAAGTAATCTACAAGAAGCGCGAGAGCCACAAGTTCGGTGGAATTAGCTTGAAAGGTCAGCTAAAGAAGCCGGATTTGGACTACATCTATAAACGCAAAGGGTTGCGGCAGGAAAAAATCGTAAATATACCTGAAGACTTCAACGATGAGATCATTCAAGGCGCGGGCCAATTCTGAGCCCGGACACAATTTAAAGTTACCGTGTACTGGGGAGACATCCTCTACGATACGGTATACGTACTACCTAAACAGTCGGTGACTGTAGGGCAGGACTCTGCCAACACCATCGTCGTGCCGCTTGACGGGAACAAGCGCAAGAGCCTTGAGCTTATCAAAGTTTCTGAGAACAATGCTGTCGATCTAAGCTTTGACGAGTCCATCCAAGGACACGTTCGTCTCAAGGGCGAATTTCTCCGTTTGCAGGCGATGATCGACGAAAAGCGAGCGGCGAGAAGTACCGACGGCTTGTACACCGTTCAAATGAGCGAAAACGACGAGGCGGATCTTGTTATCGGCCACGTCAGTTTCTACCTCAACTGGACGAAAGAGCGTGTGATGATCCCCAAGCACGCTGGGCAGGATCGCAAGCGCACGGTCATGGTCGTCGTCATGAGTGCCGTTCTCATGTTGAGCTTGATGGGGATCGTGAATCTTTTTGAGGTACCCGAGCCCGAAATCCCACCCGAACGATTGGTGACACTCAAGCCACGTGAGCCTGAGGTGAAAGCCAAGGCTGCTGTAGGTGAAAAGAAAACGACAGATGGGGGCGCTCAAAAAGGGGACCCCGGTAAAGCGCAGCTTTCCACCAAGCCTAAATTGACCGAAGCCCAGAAGTTGGAGCAGGAACTTACGGGAGATCTCTTCTCCGATCTATCAGACATTGGAACTCAAGCGCCGACTAAGGCCGTGAAGCAGGACGCGGCTGTGGCGGCGGCGATCGATCAGGCCGGATCGGGTGGTTTTACTACAGAAGGGTTTAAGACCGGTGCCGGCGGGAAGAGCAAAGGCATCGGACGCACCGTAGGGCAAGGCGAAGGTGGGTTTGCAGGAACCGGGCGCCTGGGTCTATCGGGCAATTCTGCCGTCGAGGGCTCCGAAGGCTACGGCGCTATCGAAACCGTGACTGAGGGTGGCCTCGATAGGGACGTTATTGACGCTATCGTGCGCAAGCGCAAGGCGCGCATCCGACTTTGCTACGAGCGCCAACTCAATTTTCAGCCGAAACTCTCGGGTAAGGTTACAGTAGCTTTCATCATCGCTGGAAACGGTTCTGTTCAGAGCGCCAACATCTCAGAGGACTCCATGAAGAGCAGCGCTGTCAATTCGTGCATTATCTCAGAAGTAAAATCCTGGAAGTTTCCGGCGCCCAAGGGGGGAACCCTGGTGAACGTCGATTACCCGTTCGTCTTTGAATCCAGTCTGAAGAACTAGACCCTAACCAACCATGCCAGAGTCAACTTCGTGAGAGCTTGTCTGCTGTTGTTACTTTTGTACTCAGCAGCCGCTTTTGCGGATCCAACCACCGTTCTCAAGACCAGCCCGTCAGGCAAGACGCTAACTTTCTCCACACGCAACGACACCACGATCGCCGTGGGAGGTCATTTTCGTTTATTCCGCGACGGCCAGGCAATCGGCTGGGGCCGAGTCCTGAAGATATCGGGCGATACGGCGTTGGGTCGCCTCACGCGAATGGACGTGACGCCCCAAGTGGGAGATCAGGTCGAGACGGATCTGGATTCGACTAGCTCCGCTGACTCTGAAGATCGTAAGAGCGCAGCACCGAGCAAGAGTGCC
The DNA here is from genome assembly GCA_041391485.1 of Bdellovibrionota bacterium. GTDB lineage: Bacteria > Bdellovibrionota > FAC87 > UBA2466 > JACKAF01 > JACKAF01. The sequence continues at coordinate 28,162 of JAWKNY010000024.1, forward strand.
AGGCGACGGGCGTGGGAGCTGAGCGAAGGCGCCCGCATTTACAACATTGATGATGAAAAGAAAGAGCACCTGTTCAACAGAGTGTTCTTTACCATTGGAAAAGATTTTGAGGAGATAACGCTAGGCCCTTTTAGGCACCCCACCTGGTCTTTGTGGTTTCTCGGCAGTGGAGCGCTGATGGTTGCGGATCGGCCGCTTACTCAGTTTTGGCAAGACGTTTTCGAACGCAATCTGGATGTGAATATTCCGACGCTATTGGATACGCCGTTCACGGCTGGAACAGACGGGTATCTCATTGCCGGACTACTCGGTTATTACATCACTTCCATGGCCACCGATCACCGAAAAGGGCAGGTGGCAGCGTCGCTCTCCTTCAAAGCGATCATCTACTCCTACCTCTACTCTCACCTCCTACTCAAAACCCTCTTCGCGCGGAATCGACCGGTCTCCCGAATCAGTGATCCCGCGACACATGTGGCCCCTTTTACTACGAACCCCTTCGAGTTTTTCAACTTCCATGCGCCGTACTTGGGTTCGGATTCGCGGGCGACCGCGTTTCCTTCGTTCCACTGGACGATGTTTTTTGCTGTGGGGCGGGTCTTGCAGCGGGTCTACGATTCGTACTGGCCCTATCTCATTACTGTCCTGGGACTAGGGATTGATCTCAACGCTCACCGGCACTGGGTCTCGGATATGTATGGGGGAGCGGTCACGGGGATCGGGATCGCAGATGTGGTCTATAACAACTTCATGGGCAACTGGGAGAAAGAAGATAAGTCGAAGGTACTCAAGAATGCCGCTCTTTTTCCCGTCTCTCTCCCTGGCGGCTTTGGCGCCTATTTTACAGCGCGCTTTTGATTCTCAGGGGCGAACCGTGGGGGCGACTACGGTAATGTCCTTGTATTTCCCATCCACTCCGAATCCTCGAACCGCAAACCGATCCTCAAAGCCTGCCGGAGGCAAAGAAAACACCTTTGTCACCTTCGCGACGCCATACTTGTTAAACGTCATGGGCCCCGACCACTCGGTTGGGTTTTGGTGGAGCAGCTCGTAGCGTTCACAACCCCATGCACTGATTTGGTACGTCACGATGTTTCGGATTCTGTCTTTTGGAAAAGGCTGATTGGAAACTACGGTTACTTTCGCTCGGGGGATGCAGCCTCTTATCTCGGATAGCGATCGGCTTTCACTGTAAGCGGAGGACGTAAGCAGAAAGAAAGTAAACGTCACAACTACCGACAGTGAAGTTCGCGTCACGGGACCGTCCTAGCGGCGACGGCGTCGGCGAGGCGCTGCTTTTTTAGCAGGGGCCGTAGCCGTCGGAGCGGTTGCCTTCGGGGCCGTCTGCACAGGGGGCGCCTGAACGGCGGGCTGTTGTTGTACCGGGGCTTGAACCGGATCCGCTGCCTGCGGCGGATCGTTGGCCACGTCACGTTGGACGTTGTTCTCGAAGAAGTTGGTGCGGACGCGCTCTTCGTGGCTCTGTCCGTCAGACACGAAGAGATCCACCACCGGGGTCGAACCAATCATATGGTAGGTGACGGTTTTATTTTTCTCTTCGTTTCCTAGCTTATCAATACTCTTGTACATGATTTTGTAGGTACGGTGCTCGGCCGTCAGCGTGATGGGGCCGTTGTAATTCTGCATCGGACTGTCGTTGATGCTGGTGCGTTTGGGCCACGCCCACGCCTTTGTTCTGCACGTTAAACGTAATGATGTTTGGCGACGGTGAGTAGGTTAAGCCTTCGCGCGTAACGAGCGGCTGCGCCGTCTCAATCGTTGTTTCGGGCGGATCCGTTTGAATGAAAACCGAGTATTGGTGGCTGGGTTCCATGTTGCCAGCGCGATCAATGGCCCGGTACACGATGCGGTGCAAACCGGGATCCGTGAAACGAATCGGCTCAATGTACGAACGCCATTTTTCGTCGTTATCCACGCGGATTTCGATGCGATCCAAACCCACCACGTTGTCCTTCGCGGACAATTTCAAAGCAAAACTGCGGGTAGCGAAGTTTACGCCACCGGTGTTGACGATCTTGCCTTCCGGGTAGGCAACCGTGGAAGGAGGCGTGGAAACGGTGAAGACCTGAAGCGATTTGGGCTCCTCCTTGTTTCCGACGTTGTCTTCCGCATAGTAGCGGAGCGTGTGCGCCCCTTCGCGGAGGAAGAAAATCGGTTTCTGGTACGCTTGGAGCTCGTTGTTGTCGATCTGTACCCAAACCGCCTTGATGCCTGAAGCACCGCTCGCGGTCACCGGATCTTTGGCGTGGATTTCAAAACTGACGGAATCATTCGCGGTTAGGTAATTCTGGCCGTGAATATTCGCAGGTTTGGCAGAGCCCTGAATTTTCAGTTCGGCCTGCGGGGGTGTGCCATCGGCCACAAATTCCAAGGGAACAGGCTTTTCTGTATTTCCCACTCGGTCCTTTGAACGGATCCAAATCGTTTGGCGTCCAGTTTTTTCGATGCCGATAGGCGCGGTGTAGGTCATGTAGCTTTTGCCATCGTATGAAACTTCAATAGAAGAGACGCCCGACAGGTTATCCTGCGCTTGCAAGGTGATGCTCGAGTTCACCGCTGCGTAAAGCGTGTCATCGTTTTTGAAGTAGCGCTGATCGGAGAAAATGGCTTTGGTGGACGGTGCGGTCAAATCCACAAAGACTTCGGTAAACTGAACCGGTGCCCAGTTGTTTACCGGGGAGATGGCTCGGAACTTAAGGGTATGTTTGCCTTCCCGTTCAAACTTGATGGCGCCTTCGTACAATTTGTATTCGCCGCCGTTGACGCTGACTTCGATGCGATCCACTAAGCTGCTTTCTGCAGCTTGTTTGATCAAAAACTTCGTATTGCCGGCGACAAAATACTTGCGTGTCGCAGGGTCAAATACCATGGACCCTGGCTGTTCACCATAAGTTACACTATGGCCCAGAAACAGGATTCCTGATATGATTAACAGGAAAGACACCCGGATTAGCGATCTGTCTTTTTTCATGTCTTACTGATCGGATCATTCAAATAAATCATTTAGAAGTTTTTTGCGTCGCGTAAACACGCGTCTTTTCAAATAGTTAAGGAGAATTCAATGTTCATCATTGAAAGCATGCAAAACGGCGGACCTTTGATGTGGATAATTTTGGCTTTGTTGATCACCATTTCGGTGCTCAGCGCCGAGCGCGTGCGTGCCCTGTACTTCAAAATGAACCTTAATAAGGAGCACTTCTTCAAGAGCCTGACCAGCTACCTTCTAAAAGGTGACCTGGAGGGGATGCTGCTCGTCTGTGACCAGAACGAGGCGCCGCTCTCCAAGGTGATTAAGAGCTGTCTCATCCGCGTCATGAACAACGGTACGGACCAGGAAATCCAGGCATCGCTCGACGAAGCCGCGATGGTCGAGACCCCCGCGATTGAGAAAAACATCGGCTTTTTGGCGGTTTTCGGTAACCTTTCGACGCTCTGCGGTCTACTCGGTACGGTGACGGGTCTGATTACGGCTTTCAAAGGTGTGGCGGACGCCGATCCTTCCACCAAGGCCGCGATGTTGACCAAAGGTATTTCCGAGGCGATGTTGACGACCGCTTTCGGTCTGGTGGCCGCTATCCCGGCGGTGTTCTCCTACGCTTTCTTGCAAAGCCGTGCCCAACGACTCATCGATGACATCAACGAAATCAGTATCCGTACCCTAAACTTCATCGTCGCCAACCGTGAGCGCTTCGGCGTCGAGGAAGCGGGCGAAGAGGAAGGTGAGGCCGCCTAATGGCAAAGCAGGAACTCAATACCGAGCTCAACCTCACGTCGATGATCGACCTGATGAGTTGTCTGGTTGCGTTCATGTTGCTGACGTCGGTGTGGGTACACGTGGCCGCCCTTCCGGCCGCGGTCGAGTCCAAAGGGCGCGCTCCTCAGTCGGTGGATAAGCCCAAAGAGCCGAATGAAATCAAAATTACCGTCACCAAGACCGGGGTAAAGCTGGCCTGGCCGAACGTTAAAGGGGTACGTCTCCCGGCTTTTGTGCGGCGTGGCAGCGAGGGCTTCGACCACGATACCCTGAGCGATGCCATCGCCCAGGCACTTGAGGTGAAGGAGCTGACCGCGTCGGTTACCGGGACCAACGACGTGGAATACGGTGCGGTCGCCGAAGCGATTGATGCGGTGAAAGCCGGCGGGCTGGACCAGGTATTTTTGCTAACGAACTAAGTTTAGGGACCTATGCCTTTACAGAAAGCCAGACTCAGAATCAGTGACTACAACCGGGGCCGTAAAAGCCGGTTGAAAGACCAGGAAAAAAAGGTCCAGGAGGCCGCCCTGTCACTGACTTCGATGGTGGACATGTTCGCGACGCTGGTGGTCTACCTTATTATGACGTCTACCTCGCTTCAGGAGTGGGTGGGGCTTGCGAGCAACATCGAGCTTCCCAAGGGCAGATATATAGGAGAGAGCCCCCAGAAGGGTGCCGCGATACAGGTAACCAAGGACATGGTTTTTGGAGAGCTCGACGTGGAGCTCATTTCCATCGCACAAATCGCCAAAGGACCCTTCTCAGTCGCCGCGATTAAGGACTACCTGAAGCAGCAGGAAAACAAGAACGGCTACGTGAATGTCGTGGCCGACTATTCGGTCCCTTTTGGGGTGATGCGCAAGATTATCGCTTCCTGCCAGGACGCCGGCTTCAAGAACGTCAATCTGGCCATCGAGCCGATTGGCCCCACCTAAAAATAAGTTACCGGAAATAAAAGGCTAAATCTCCGAACCCGGAAACCCGCCTCCCTTCGCAACGCACACCTGAAATATCCGTGGCCATCTCCGAAGTCCGCCCTTATACTACGGCCCAAAATTTACGCCCACTAATCTCAATGATGTGAATGGCTTAATCCTGAAAACCTGGCTGGATCAGAGCAGGAAAGGCGTTGACACCGAGCGGTTGGCATAGGAAAAGGGGACACTTACATGCTGGCGGTGGTGTCAGAACGACAGAGCTTGCGGAGATGGGTCCTTTATGGCATTGGAAAACCAAAATATGGCGGAACAAGTTGGAAAAAATGAGCCCGGCAAAGTAGCGGCGGCCTTAAGTAAGCTGAAAGGGAAAATTTTGGCGTCAAACAGACCAATTAAAGTAGCGGAACTGCCCGAGCTACCTGAACACGACAACGATTTAGAAGAAGGTGGCGGAGAGATCAAAGAAGAAGGCAAGACCTTCTCCCAGCTTTTTGAAGAAAGCCAGAAGGGAACCAACTTTAAGGAAGGCGAAGTCGTTGAAGGCATCGTCGTAAAGAAGGATTCCGAGACGGTTACTGTTGATATCGGTTACAAGTCCGAAGGCAACATCCGTGTCTCCGAGTTTTTCGACAACCAGCGCCAGGTGGCGGTGGATGAAGGGGATCACGTCCTGGTCTACATCGAAAAGGTGGAAGACGATGACGGGCGTCTGGTGCTCTCCAAGGAAAAAGCCGACGTTCTGCGCGCCTGGGACGAAATCAGCGAAGCCTGTGAGAAGAACGAGCTGGTGGAAGGTACCGTTATCTCCAAGGTCAAGGGTGGCTTGTCGGTGGACATCGGCGTGAAAGCCTTCTTGCCTGGCTCCCAGGTGGATGTGCGGCCGACCAAGAATCTGGACCAGTACCTCGGCCAGACCTTCAAGTTTAAGATCATCAAGTTTAATAAGAAGCGCGGCAACATCGTGTTGTCCCGTCGCCTACTGTTGATGGAAGAAAGAGCCCGCTTGAAAGAGCAGACTCTGGCGAACATCGAAGAAGGCATGGTCACACAGGGTATGATCAAGAACCTCACCGACTACGGTGCGTTCATTGATCTGGGCGGACTCGACGGCTTGCTCCACATCACGGACATGTCGTGGGGACGCATCAAGCACCCTTCCGAGCTTTTCAAAGTGGGCGACACCATCGAGGTGAAGGTTCTCAAGTACGACGAGGACAAGGAACGCGTCAGTCTTGGTTACAAGCAGCTGCAGTCCGATCCTTGGGGAACGGTCGAGGATCGCTACGCGGTCGGCATGCGCGTAAAAGGCAAGGTTGTCAGCCTTACCGATTACGGTGCCTTCGTCGAATTGGAACCTGGCGTGGAAGGTTTGGTCCACGTTTCGGAAATGTCCTGGACGCAGCGGGTGAAACACCCGTCCAAGATCGTCAACGATGGCGATTTGGTCGAAGCCGTTGTGCTTGATGTGGATAAGGGCAACCGCAGAATTTCGCTCGGCATGAAGCAAATCGAGCCGAACCCTTGGGATCTGTTGGCGGAAAAATACGCCCCGGAACCCGCGTCAAGGGAACCGTCAAGAACATCACCGATTTCGGTGTGTTTGTCGGTGTGCCTGAAGGGATCGACGGTCTGGTTCACGTCAGTGACATCAGTTGGGAAAACAAGGGTGTGAACCCGGCGGAAATGTTCAAGAAGGGCGACGAGATTGAGTGCGTCGTGCTCTCTATTGACAAGGAAGCCGAGAAGTTCAGCTTGGGTATCAAGCAGATGTCTTCGGATCCTTGGCAGATCGTGGCCGATAAGTACCGTCCGGGTACCAAGGTTAACGGTAAAGTTACCAAGGTTGCGGATTTCGGTGTCTTCATCGAGATCGAAGACGGAGTCGAAGGTCTGTTGCACGCTTCCGAACTCGGTGGCGACGGCAAACCCAAAGATCGCATGAAGGACATTGGCGTAGGGAACGAGATGGAAGTCATGGTGACGTCGGTCGACATGGCGGAAAGAAAATTGTCTCTTTCCATCCGCGCGATGCACAAAGCCGAAGAGCGTGAAAACGTTCGGCACTACACCGAAACTGCCAAGCGTGAGTCTCGTACCAGCTTTGGCGACTTGCTCGGTGATGTCGCGGCGAAGCTTAAGCAGCAGCAAGCTCAGGGTCCGGAAGGCGAAAAATCTAGCGATTCGGAAGGAAAGTCCGAAGCGTCAGAGCCTGCGGCTCAGGAGCTCCAGGGCGACGATAGCGAAAAATCATGAAGGGTTTACTACGAGCGCTCGCTGGCACAGCGATCGTTTGTGTCATCGTCATTATCATCTCCATTACGATAGGTGTGTTTCGCCTGGCCGTATCTGGCGGCGGGGGCGGAGCGCGTGAGGATCACGTCGCGGTCATTAACCTCGAAGGGGTTATTCTGGACGCCTCAGACTTCCTGCGCAAAGTGGATGAGGTAAGAGACAACGAATACGCCAAGGCGGTAGTGGTTCGTATCAATTCCCCCGGCGGTGTAGTCGGCCCTTCACAGGAATTCTTCGAAGGTCTCAAGAAACTAGATGAAAAAAAGCCGGTCATTATCTCCATGGGAGCCGTGGCTGCCAGCGGAGGCTATTACGCGGCTTTGGGTGGGCGGAAGATTTACGCAAACCCGGGGACGCTGACGGCGAGCATTGGTGTGATCATGGAGTTCGTGAACACCGAGAAGCTCTACAATTGGGCGAAAGTTGAACGGCTCACACTCAAAGCCGGAAAGCTTAAAGATGTGGGCTCTCCTAATCGTCCGATGAGGCCGGAAGAGAAAGCTTTTCTCAATTCTTTGCTTGCAGACATCCATACCCAGTTCAAAACGGCGGTCCAAACCCGGCGAGGTTTGTCGGATGCGGAGATGGAAGATACGACAGATGGCCGTGTCATGACGGGTCAGCAGGCTCTCAATGCAAAATTGGTAGACGCTTTGGGAGGTTTGTCGGATGCGGTGGCAGAAGCCAGAGCCGTCGCTAAACTTGCCGAAGACGCTCCGGTACAGTACCCGCGCCCGCCCAAGGGGATGCTCGAAAAGTACTTCTTCGGAGAAACCTTGTCAGGCATCGGCGAAGTGCTGGGGCTTCTGGAATCCACAAAACCCTTTGCGCTTCGTTCCGGTTGGCAGGTCCTGCTGCTTGCGCCTCTTTACTAAGTCTTAGGATTGGGCCGATTTTTTGGAGCGCACTTTGCTCCAGGGTTTGATCTGCCAGCGAGTTTCCGCGCGCGCCACCACTTCACGACTCTCGTTGTGAATCGTGGTTTTTAGCGTTATCCACAGGTCGTCGTTTTGCCCGTCAAATGTAGGCCAGGAATCGGGAGCCTCAACTTCTGAAAAAAGAACCCCTCTTCCCTGTTTCTCGTACTCGACTTTCAGCTCGCCAATGATGATCCGGTATTCTGAGAACGGAAATTGTTGGGCCACAAGTAAGCCGGCTGGGTACTCACCGAGCAGAGCCAAGGCGCACGCATGGGCCCCACCGACGTGGTTACGGCGCCGCCTTTTTGGGAGCGATTTCACAACCACCTTTTTTTCGGTGAATTCGAAAAGCCGTAGGCCGAGTCCCTTGTTGAACGGAATCCCAATCGTCAGCAACGTATTCAGAACTGTAAGGCGTAGCTTTGGAGATAGATGTTTTGTTTGGCTAACAGGATCAAATGGCATGGCTACCGCGTGAGAAAAAGGAAATACTTGTCCTCAATCCCATCGAAGTCCATCTTTGACTGGCACTTCGGACAAGGTGGCTCCGGAATCGTAACTTTTCCACCTGACAAGACTTGATCAGTCTGGAGAAGGATGTCAACTGAGTCATCACACGTCTCGCAGAAAAAAGGAGCTTGGAAGGACTGGAACTTCACCTTCTTTCCGCCCGTGAAATTCGCAAACAAGTTGCACTGGTTTACGATGTTGGGCGGGCACTCCTCAAACGTGATGGCGATGGTTGCCGGGATGGACTGCATGAACTTAACCCACTTCTGAATTCCGGCGGAGTTGATCAGCGTAATCCCTTTAAAATTTAAATGAAGTTGCGTGACTCCTGCGAACTGCAGAGGGCTGTAATCCGATCCAGCGTCAATATGGCCGACGAGGTTTGCACTCAGCAACCCGTCTCTAAGATCTTTAACAATGGTAAGCGCCTGGCTCATAGCGATCGCCCCCGATAGAAGTTCAAGGCACGCGCTTCGGGAAGTGCAAACTTCTCACGCTTCGCGATAGGAAGAATACAGATTACCTCTGTCCGCTTTCCCGGCATGATGTTGAATGCAAGTTGCGAACACCACGTGTACATCATGAAAAAACCAACGCCAGCTCCGCGGTTTTCCGTCATGCGCATTTGGCTTCCACCTAGTGTGGAGCATCGGTACAGACGCTGCAGAGCATCGGCTTCCTTAAGCATACCATGATTGTCCGAGGCCGAGATAACAAAACGCTCGTCGTCGTAGCCGAACTCGACGTGAACTTCTTCCGTTTTGGCGAGCTTAATACCTTGATTGCGATGATGCAGTTTGCGTCGGTGATTTCTTACATTCTCTTGGGGTGGAGCATCCAACACGGCATTCATCATGAGCTCAGTCGCGATAGTTTGGATTCGATCTGGAAAAGATCGAAAGGCCTTGATCTTCGTTAGGTGCTGACTGAGTGTCATCAAGATCGTACCGTGGTTGCTGAAGCTGTAGAGCCGCAACTTTTCGATCCTGGCTCCAGCCTTTAAGTATGGCGTGATACCCATTTTTGATTTGAGTCCAAATTTTTTCACAAGTGTGGTTTGAGGCTCTTGATCAAAATTGGGGAAGTTGGAGGGCGAAAAAGCATGTTGAGAAGGCCAGGGTGTTCGAATAAAAATCCAAGATTGTCTGGGTCAGACCGTTCGCAATTAGTACCGTGTTGGAGGAATGACCGTGGGCAGAGACAGCCCATTGCCGTCTGCTGGCCAGGGGTAAACTCGGCGACGACGGGAATGGCCGGTGCGTGGCGGATATAATCCCGTGACTTACCGATATCCGGTTCGACGATCAGCTGACAGTTTGCTGGCAAAATTTAGCGTACGGATTCAGCTAGCTTGTCATTGCTCGAAATGGAAAACCTGTGCATTGGGCTGTTTTGCTTTAGACGCTGGGACTGAACCGGACATTTTCGCTCACTTTGCCGACTACGAGCGTCATGTCATCATCAGCGGCACTCTCTTCGCCGAACTCGATGGCATTGGAGATATTTATGGCTCTTAATGTCATCGACATTCCCGTCCGCACACTTTATCAGGGCGCGCAATAATCAGGACTCCCCCATTCCTGCTGGGTCTTTTGGTTTCGGTATTCGGTGATGCCATCCGTGTACCACAGGATCATCCCCCCGCTTGAAGCTGGTACTCGTGCTCGTGGTACTTCGTTTTGGGGTTGTCGCCAAGAGTTTCGTCCGGTTTGCCGGTAAGTACGGTCATGTTCTTGCGGCTGCGCTTTCCGTCAGGTCCGATCTTGGAAATCAGCGGCATCGTACGGGACATTGCTGTAGTGCATCAATCCGGTTTCCAGATCTACCACAGAAACGAAGAAGGTCATTTTGATGCTGCCCTTTGCGGCGTGGTAAACGGCCGTATTGAGACTCGTCATGATCTGGGCGGGCGTAAGCAAAAAGGTGTTAAACTGAATACCCAGCTGACGCAGCGTGGTGCAGCAACTCTGCGCGGCCGCCGTGACGAGTGCGGAGGGCACTCCGTGTCCTGTCGCATCCCCAATCAAGATAACGACCTTGTTCCCCACGGGGATGTATCCCCACCAGTCCCCACCGCAAGTGCTTGCGGAATTAGCCGCGAGTTGAAACTTCTCGTCTAGGAACGTCTTATGCGGGAAAAGATTGTCCTGCACGGTTTCGCTGTCTCAATCTTTTTCAATCAATAACTTTCTCGTGAGTCTCTAACAGCAACCATGAATCTCTTCCGTCATCTTATCGAAGGCTTTAGAAAGAGCGCCGACCTCATCGCGCGATTTAATGTCTACTTTCAAATCGAATTCCCCGCGCGAAATTTTAAGAGTCGCATTGTAAAGACGGTTTAGAGCTGCGGTTAGCCTTCGTGAAAAAAGCACACTGAAAATAACAGAGCATAACAAAATCATGATTCCGACCAGGACTGTTTTTTCTACAAGCTGCTTTGCAGCCAGAAAGGCTTTGTCTTTCGATATGTAAGAAAACACCGAGAGTTTTCCAAGGTCGAACTTATTGTAAGCCCCGATGTAGTACTTGCCGTCATCGTCGACAAATTCCTTTGCTCCTTTGCTGAACTCACTGCTCAGGATATCCCGAATAAAGTTTTTGGATTGAGACATGTGTAACGTGTCTCCTCCGTGTGAGGTTTGAGCGAGCGGCTCTCCAAATTCGTCGATCAAGAACGATGTGTACACGTCCGAGCGGGAGAATATTCCAATGATCCGGTCTTTCCTTAAGTTCCCAACAATGACGTGAGACTCATTATTATTTGAAACGGTTTTCAGATAGACAGCGATCATGGGAGCACCTCCTGAATCGTTGCATCTTCGAGTACTACGTTCTGTTTCTCAAGCCGTGCCAGTGGGATGTTGCGGTTGGCACGCAACTTCATAAAGAAGTCTTTGTTCAGCTCATACAACTTCAAATAGTCGAGCTTATACATGTGAAGAAGAGGGTCGTTGCTCGCTAAACTCCGACCTGGCTGGTTTAACTGGTAAATGGTGATCTCGGTAAGGTTGGGATCGCTCTGGAATAGGGTGCGAATGAAGTCTGCGCGGCCCTCCTGATTGAGAGCTTTATGTGAAGTGGCGTTGGAAATCTGCTCCATCGTCTTCAAAGTGCTGGCGAGACTGGTCTGCAAATCTGCGGCGAGTGTCTCTACAAGCAAGGCGTTGGTTTCGTAAATGTACGCAGTCTTATCGTCGGCGTTAAAGGAATCGAGTCGCTAAAAGTGGTAGGTGATGAGGGCGAAAATGAGTAACGCGATGAAAAGCAGGATTTTGTGACGTATTTTTAACGCGGGTAGTTTTAGCATGTAAATTCGCCCCCTTGCCACCGCATTAGCTCAGTGCGGTACAATGAAATTCTTTTTTGTTTCAGCAGTTTATCTACGTCCCAAAGCATTATAAAATATAAGTATACCGTCTTTAAAAACTTCCTTTACGTGAATCCAACCCACAACGAAACTCAACTTCGCGGCCTCGCGGACCGCGAGCTTTTTTTTGATCGCATCCTGCTAGGGGTGTGTTCGCTCGCGTTGATAGTTGTGATCATACTCTTGATCAGTGACTTTAGTCTATTCAACCGGACCACTTCCACTACCGCTGAAACCGTTGCGCGCATCGCGGATGCAAGAAATAGCGTGCGCAGACGTGCAGCCGGATTACCTGTGTGGAGCAAGGCGAACAAAGGCGAAGCGGTTCAGGATAGAGATCAGGTTTTCACGGATCAAGATTCGAGTACGGTGATTCGCTTCATTGACGGCTCTGAAGTTCTCTTGAGTGAGAACACCTTGGTAACGGTTCAGAAGCAGGAGAGCAAAACGCAGTTCAAAACGTTGCGCTGATATCGCGGCAATCGGACCGGCGGTGATGTCGCCATCGAAATTGATGTGGGCGGCATGAAGACGGACGTGCCAGGACAAAAACACCGAAATCAATGTGAAGCGTGATTCAGAAGGAAAGACGTCCATCGCGGTCGTGGGTGGTAAGGCCGAAATCGCGTCGAATGGAAAAGTTGTTGAGCTAGCTGCGGACACGGTGAGCCAGTTCAATGAGACCGGAGCGTTGACAGCGACACGCAAGATCCCCGTGCGACTACTTAGCCCAGAAGAGGGCCACACCGTTTTTTCCAGAAGAGTGCTGCTCTCAAAGGGCCCAAGCCGGAGTTTAGTTGGGCCCCCGTGAAGGGCGTTAAACGTTTTGAACTCCAGCTCGCGCGAGACGCGGGTTTCACGCAGGTCGTTTGGAAAAAGACCGTGAGGGGACTGCTGCAATAGCGGAGCTTGATTCCGGTCGGTATTTCTGGCGAGTGGGTGCCTGGGATGGGGCGAGCAAAGGGTACAGCTACAGCATCGAGCGGCGGGTAACCTTGGAAGAGGATCGAGCGCCACGGCTTTGGAAACCTGAAGCCAACGCTCGCGTGGCCTTCAAGGGCTTCTGGATCGGGATGAGAAATCCCGAACGGGTGCAGTCTGCAAGGTGGGACGGACGGTACACGCGTCCAATTTTTCTGGGAAGCGCTTTCCGGCGTGAGGCTGTTCGCGTTCCAACTCGCTACCGATCGTGAGTTCAATAGCGTCCTCACCGAGGAGGAAGTCGAAGGGAACAACTTCGTTTCGGACAAGCTCCGCTCGGGGCAGTACTACTGGCGTATTCGCAACATCGAGAAAACCCGTCCCAGTTCCCCGTGGAGTGCTCCGCGATCCTTCACCGTTCAGAAAATTTCTTTACCAGGTGTGCCTCAGCGGCCTTTGCCTGCGGACGGCGCGGATCTGAAATTGGATCGGGAGCGACCTGGTGTGGAGTTTAGTTGGGATCGAGATGAGTTGACGCACACGTATCTGCTGCAGGTCGCGCGCGAAAAAGATTTTGAAAACCCCGTGCTCATCCAGAAGGTTCGCGGGAGTTCGTGGAAGTGGGCCCCTCCGGAAGTCGGCGAATACTATTGGCGGGTTCGAGCCTGGGACGAATACGAGCGCATGACCCCGTACGCCGAGCGACAGGAGTTTGAGGTGGAAGTGGCGCCTGTTGCTCTACTGGGCCCGGAGACGGAAACGGTACTGACTTTAGTTAAGCGAAGTCGCCTGTACGCTTCCGTTGGGAGAAGAGCCCTCCTAGATCGCGCTATGTTCTGCAAATTGCCAAGACAGCCGGTTTAGAGATCGAATCGCGGAATTTTCCGCAAGCGACGAGAGCGCCGAGTGGAAGGACCTCTCAGTTGGAAAGTTTTACTGGCGGGTGATGACCTACGTAAAGGGTCGACCGGATCCGATAGAAAGTGCGGTAAGGCAAATTGAAATCATCGATCTTCCCTTGCCGGCCCCGCCCACGTTGTCTCCGAAAATTGAGATCGAGATTGACGCGCACTTTGATGCCCCTCACGGGGTACGGCACAGCTTTTTGAGCCTGATCCAGGAAGCCTTGGCGGCGACCAAAGCGAAAAAAGAGCAGAAGAAGCAACGCCACCATCAAGTGGGGAAAAGTCGAAGGCGCGGTGGCTTACCTTTTGGAGCTTTCGAGAAACGAAAGCTTTGAAAACAGTAACCCAGCAGACGGTCAAGGCACCCATTTCGAATGGACCGGAGCGAGTCCCGGTCGCTACTACATGCGTATTGCGACAATCGATCAGTACAAGCGCAAAGGCCCATACTCGAATGTGAGTACCGTCCTTGTCCGGCCCAATCCGCCGGATTTGAACTTGCCTAAAACCAAGCTCAAAGTGACGGAGGAGAAGAAAGCCACGCTCTTTAGCTGGTCTTCTGTTGAAAACTCTTCTGAATACGAGTTTCAAATTGCAAAGGATAGCAACTTCTCCAGATCTTGGAGGAAGAGAAGACCCGCGAGCCGAAATTTGAACTTTTTATCGAGGAATCCGGGAATTACTACTGGCGGAATTAAAGAACCCACAATTTGAATGGCTGGACCACCCACTTCAGTAGTCCTAAAGCTTTGGCTTATACCTACGCTTATGTACCTCCCTCGGGCCAACAGGAAGGCCCGTCGTGACTCCCTTGCGATGGAAGCGGGTCGCACATGCCCGCGGCTACCGTCTGCAAGTGGCCAAGGACCCAGTTTTCCCGCCCTCTGTTCAGCAAAACCACCAAAAAAAACACGGCGAACGTCCCGCTGGAACCCGGAGAGTATTACTGGCGTGTGGGAGCGGTGCCGAAGAAAGGGAAGGCGGTTGCGTGGTATCAGGTGGATAAGATCCATGTCCACGGCGGTAAACCCGGTATCAAAGAGGCGCGGCGAGCCTAGGGAATCCTCGGCCGTTGTGGCCTCTTGAGAATCCCTTTACCCTTGATTTTCTCAGGTGGGTATTCGCCTTCGATAAACAACTATAGCCAGTCCTCCACCGATCCGACGCTCTTTTATAGCGGTTTAAACTTCATGGGGTTTCAGGGAGAACTCGAATTCTGGTACCAGCCCGCCCTGGCGGGTCTCGGGATTTACTACTCCAAGAACAACCGAACGCTTTTTGCTTCGGGCTCGCAACCGGCGCTTTCAGTACTGAGAAATGATCTCTGGGTGGGTGCGGTGTTCCGGTGGCCCCCCCTTTTCCGCAAACCCCGACTCTCGACGGTTTGGCGCTTCGGCTATGCGTACAAGAACCTTCCCACCTTCCAGACCGCGACGAGCACAACGGTTAAACTCCTCAGTAACGACATTCATTATTTGAAGGGAAGTGCTGAGCTTGAGATTTGGATTCGCGACAACTTCAGTGTCTCGGCTCGTGCTTGGTTTGCTAAGCCCATTGCCAATAACAACATAAGGCTCGATTCGAGTCTGAACCTACGGTTTGATGTGCGGGCGCAATACTTCTTCCACAAGATTGCCTTTGCTGACTTCTCCTATACCTACGACTACAACCGTTTCACTTACTCGGACGATGGAGATTTCCTGACGGGTGGGCGCGTGACGGGAAGTGTGCGCGACGACAATCAAATAGTGCGTTTTGGAGTCGGGCTCCGTGCCGAGTTCTAGGGAGTCTCTTCAGAACCAAAGCTAATGTAGGCGTCTGTCATTGAAAGATTCTGTGCTCTGATCCAACCGGAAGAACGCGCTATCTGGGAAATACGGACTTCATCCATCAAGCCATCAAAATACCTAACCGATGCGGTGGGACCTCCGCCACCAGATAAATTCGAGAAGTTTCCGGAGTCTACATCCTGGCCGCCAATACCCCAGTTGGCGGAGAAGTTGAGGTTATTGCCATCGGTCCCTTCCAGTAAGTCCGATCCGGCCGTCGCATCGGCACCATTCACGTAAATAGCACTGGACTGGTTTGTCGTTGTGTTCAAAGTGGCCGCCACATAGTACCAGGTGCCCGCGTTCCAAGTCGTCTGACTGGTCCATTTGAAGATGCGCTGGTTGCTATTCTCGACCTTGAAGACAAGAGCACCGTCCGGGGATTCTCCACGCGTGTAGTCAGTGCCCGTAAGCGCCATGAACATGACGTCCGAATCGCTGGAACGTTTGTTGATCAAGTTAAGTGTCGTGGTAGAGCTGGAATCAAACGTCGAAGTCAGACGAAACCAGAGCTCTATGGTGGCGTTCGTTGCAAAGTTGAGTGAAGCGTTGTCAGGAATACTGATGTAATCAGTCAATAGAGCCCCGGTAAAACTGAGACCGTTTGATATTTTGCCTGTTGTAGCGCTTACCGAGCCGTTACCCGTTCCGTTGTTGACACCTAATGTGTCATTGGGTGTCGTGTCTTCCATATGCAAGACCGCTTGGTAGTTGTTTCCCCAGGCGCTTGCCTGGTTCTGACCATCCGCTGCGGCTCCGTTTCCGTAGTACATCCAAATGTAGTCCGTCGATGAGCTGCTATCGATTTGCGGGACTTTTACCCAGACATAAGAGGTTCCCGCCTCATTCCATTCTTCAATTTGAAAATCCAATTGCGTCCCATCGGCATCCACAAAACGCAAATCCTCACCTGCGTTTTGAACATTGGCATAATCAATCCGAGTCGAATTGAGCGTCACCAGCACAGGCACGTTCGTTAGGTTTTCCGCCACTGTGCTGTTGTCAAAGGTAAGCCGACGCCGGGCCGTCCAAGTGGCGTCGAGGTAAACCGATCCGGAAACGGTGGTCCCGGAAGCGACGTCGCTATTAGGGTTGATCGCGCACACTCTAAAACTGTATTGGTTTCCCGCCGTCAAACTGCCAATCGTATGAGAAGTGCCAGTGATGGACCCTTCTGAGACTTGCGGCGACGAGCAATCCGCAGGAGCGGTGGCTCCCGCTTGGTACTTGATTCTATAGCCAGACGTGGATCCGCCGCCTGAGGTCCAGCTTAGACTTATCTGAGTCACAGAAGGCGAGCCCGCACTGAGACTGGTTACATTGGGTGGCAACAAGTAGGTAGTGACGGTGCTGCCGTCCGAAACGTCTGGCGTCGGATTCGCGTTGATGGCGCACACTCTGAATGACCAGACGGAACCCGAGAGAGAACCGATTGCAATGCTCGTCCCGGCACCCAAAGTCCCTTCGCTGATCGTGGTACCACTCGCGCAGTCTGCAGGCGCGGTAGAGCCCGCTTGGTAGCTTGCGCGGTATTGGGTGGTGGTTCCGCCGCCGGAGCTCCAGTTCAAGGTGATTTGAGATGTGCTATTTGCGGTGCCGCTCAGGCCAGACGGGTCCGGCGGAGGCTCGATGAGCCCCGTTTGCGCCCCTTCTTGTTGGCTTAAGCAGGCTGGGAAAACGGTGATGGCGATAAGACTGAGGCCGATGAGTTTTTGCCTCAAAAACTTCAAATACCCTCCACATACGTACCACTGGATACACGAGTCGTATCCTTCTTAAGCATAGCGCGAAGTCGTGAACGAATTGTGAAGGCAGTTAAGCCCTTAAAAAAATTATTGATTTGGTCCGGGCGAGTCTGTCCATTCGCCACTGAAATGGAAGGAGGGGTCACTAAAGGGATCGGCCGGGCCGGGATCCGCGAGGTGGTTGCCGGGTTCGTAGGCCGGGGTATCGCAGGCGCGGTAGGCGAGTAGGCAGTCGCTCGCCCCTTGTGCCGTGTTCGGCGCGTTCTGAATGCACTGAGCGTAGGTGTTGGCGCAGCTGGTTTCTACAATTCCCATCGGCGTGGTTTCGGTGCACGCGCGCACGGTGGCCTCATCGTTGTTCGCCACCGCTTCATTTAGCGTGTCGGCGTCGCAAGCTCCAAACACCGGGAGGGCAAAAACCAAACTGATGAGAAAAAGGCGCATGCTATGAGAGAAAGCAATGCCGGTGCCAACCCGTATACTCTTAGTGCACACCCACCAATAAGTAAGCGCAATGCTGCGGCTTTCCTAAATTCTTAACATCATTCAAGGATTGGAGTCGCCCCGATCTTAGGCCCTCAAACGTGTACAAGTTGTATACACGCGCCACGCTCTAAGCCACCCGATCTGTGCGTGAGAAAGTTGGAGAACTTCTTGCACAGATAATAGAAAGACGCCTTTACCCCAACTTGAGAGAGATAAAAATTGTTCACCTTGAGACTCATACTAGTAGGCCTACTATTTCTTGGCGGCATCTTGCTGCCCGATCAAGCTCAAGCCGAGCTGAATATCGCCGATATCATGGGCCCCCCCTACAACGCGTCCACTGCCAACGTGGCGCAAATCGTACTCGATAATTTGAACCCGCTCATGACGGCAAACCCAGACTTCTCTGGTTTTAGCAGTTCCAACGATCCCACTGCCTTGGAACCGGATCCGAACGACAAGGGCCGAGGCGTGAAGGCCGAAGAAGCAGCCGCTATGTCTCAGATGGGCATATTGGATGCTCAAGGTAAAAGTTCCGTTCTAAGCATCACCGGTATTTTGTTACAGACAACTTCGTTGATTCCCGCGCCCGGCGGTTTTGGTTTGATTATGGATCCCGAGAAAGTGGAAGCGGGTGGAATTTTGTCTCAGTTGGGGCAAAAAGAAGGTGAGCAGCTCGTCGCGATGACGAACGCCTACCAAAAGAACTACGCTCAACAGCAGCTTTTAAGAAATAACTTCGGAGAGCCCGGTCCGGATCCGACGACCATTACGATCAATGACTCCGCGCCACCAGCGGCCCCCTCAAATACGTCATTGCCAAGCTCTGTTGGATCGTTGGGCTTGTATAGCGCGCTTGGAATCGATCCCACCGAAGCGCAAGCCGCACTCAACGGCGGCAACATCGCGGGTTTTCAGGATTTGTTGAAAGACGGCATTGCCAACTCCGGTTTTACTCCCTCAGGGGACGGGAGCGGGAGCGTGACCGAGGAGTTTTTGGGTTCGATTGGACTCAGTCCGGATTCCTTTTTCGCCGCGAACGACGTTTCGGCTTCCGATAGGGGAGGCGGTTTACGTGTGGAATCCAGTGATTTGGAAAATGAAGATCCCTTCTTTTTGGACAAACGCCAGGATATCCGCTCGGATCGTCTAGGCGTGATGTACGGGGCTAACGAGGATAACGGAAGCGGTAGCGGCCCCGGTGTTTTTGCGGGTAGCCTAGTCGGCATCGAATCCGATTCGCTCGCGGATCCGAAACAAGTCAAAGTCAAAACGCGTACTCAACTCTTGGAAGAGGCCCGCAAACGGCGAGCCGAACAACGCAACCACTTGGACGCCAGTAAACTGAAGGCCATGGGTATTTCCCGACCCTTACCGGGAACGACGATCTTTGACATCGCTCATTCCGGCTACGACAAGTGGCGTCAGTACAAAAACCAAATCTACTTAGCAACTAACCCCTAGACCAAGCGAAGAATTTTGTGAGCAGGTTCTTAGTGGAATCTGTTAGCAAGGTGCGCATCCACGCGTCTGCGGTTCGTTTTGGACCTTCCGCTAGTGTTGGGTAAGTGTGAATGGTGCCAGCAATTTTCTTCAGCCCCAAACCATTTTGCATAGCGAGTACGAATTCCTGTAGGAGATCCCCCGCGTGCTCACCGACGATCGTGGCGCCCAAGATAGAATCCTTGCCTTTGTGGGTAATTACCTTCACAAACCCTCGGTTCGTCCCGTCGCAAATGGCGCGGTCCAGATCTTTGAGGTCATAGCGGGTGACGTCGTAGGCGATGCCCTGTTGATTGGCGAGTGCTTCGGTCATTCCCACTTGCGCGATTTCCGGGTCCGTATACGTGCACCAGGGAATGACGCGGTAGTCGATGGCCTTACTTCCCGGGAAAAGGCCGTTGCGCAAGATAGCGCGCGCCTGAAAGTCTGCCGTGTGGGTAAAGAGATACGGTCCAGCCACATCCCCGCAGGCGTAAACGTGAGAAAGAGTCGTCTGTAAACGATCATTCACCTCAACCCCTCGGGAATTGAAGCGGATACCCACCCCTTCTAGGTTCAGGTTTTCAATATTGGGAAGCCTTCCCGCTGCGATAAGTAGTGCGTCACAGCTCACTTGCGTGTTCGTCCCTGTTTTGGAGCGGCACTCAAGTTTGAGATTTCCGACTTCACCCGACACCTTCTGAGGCGTCGTTTCAAAACAGATTTCAATGCCTTCTGAAACGAGCGCTTCCGCGAGTGCAGCGGAGGCCTCAAGATCATCTCGTTCCAACAGACGATCGCCTTGAGTAACGATCGTGACTTTGGAAGCAAAGCGCGCAAAGCATTGGGCCAACTCGCAGCCAATAGGCCCTCCGCCGATTACCACCAGGTTTTTTGGTAGTTCCCGCAGTTCCCAAATATTTTCACTGGTGAGCACTTGAACTTTTTCCAAGCCTTCAATTGAGGGGACGGCCGGCCGGGACCCAGTCGCAATCACTATCTTTTTGGCCCGGAACGTCCGTTCTCCATTTGTCACTTCATGCGGGCTTACAAAAGAGCCGGGTCCAAACTGAACGTCTACTCCCAGACCTCGGAAGCGCTCCGCAGAATCGTGGGGTTCTATGGTGCGGATCGTGCTCTGCACACGCTCCATGACCGCGCGAAAATCGACGGACATGCCGTCACTACGGACGCCGAATCTCTCCGCCTGGCGGACTTGGGCCGCTACTTTTGCGGACTTGATCAAAGCCTTGCTTGGTACGCAACCGGTATTGAGGCAGTCGCCGCCCATCTTATGCTTCTCAATGAGTAAGACCTTTGCGCCAAGTCCCGCCGCTCCCGCTGCGCAAACAAGCCCTCCCGATCCGGCGCCGAGTACGGCGAGATTGTAGGTTTCATGCTTCATGGGACTCCTCCTTAGAGGGAAGAGACAATCGCCTCTGCAGAAATTTGGCCAGCGCCGTCAGGCCGAGGATGAGAGCAAAAGGACCCCAGACTTCGGGGCGTTTGAGTACTTGCGGATCGGTGAGGCGCACGCCCGATACGGCGTTGACGACATTGCCTAACGACACGTACGCAAAGGTGCCAGGTATCATCCCGATCAAACTCCCCAGTGCGTAGTCTTTCCAGGCTACAGGGCTAAGGCCCAATCCGTAGTTTAATCCGTTGAAAGGAAAGAGAGGGACAAGTCTAAGCCCAAGCACCACTCCAAAACCATTCTGGGCAATTCCCTCGCCGAGCTTGGCGAGCTTTCCCCCACGCAGGAGTTTGTCCGCCGCCTCTTTGCCTAAAAAGCGAGCGATCAGAAACGCGGCGTTGGCGCCCAGGTTCGACCCTACGATAACGTACAGCGTCCCGAGCCACGTTCCAAACAGAGCACCCGCAGCCAAAGTGAGGATGGACCCCGGAAGGCAAAAAATGGTTGCGGCCACATACAGCAGGATAAAAATCAGTGGAGCGAGATTGCCGGTGCTGGCGATCCAAGCTTTCAGGTCCGCGAGGCCTTCTGAGGAAAGGTAATAACGAGCGGGAGTAAAACGGTAGAGTAGGAAGATCGCTACGAGTAGTAGCAGCAGTACCCCAATTCTTTTCCCGTTCCGCATACTTCCTTCTATTGGCTTTATTGGGTTTTGTTAAGCGGCGAATCCGCCGACTTCGCGGAAATGGCGTCTTCCGGGTTTTCTGAGTCCTTAGTGGGGTCGGAGTTTGTGGAGGTGGCGGTTTCGGCCTCTGTGGTGGGGCTTTCGGGGGGTGTTTTCTGTCGCGGCCGTGGCGGATTCCGACTCCGTTTCGCTGATCGCCGTATCTTCGGTCTTGGGTGTCTCGATGGCGGGGCTCTCAGCGACATCCGACGGCGGCGTCAATTCGTCTTCCGAGTCAATCCAATCCTCGGGAAGCGGCGTAACGGACTCGCCGAAAAGGCTGCTGGCCACGGCCACTCCGTAGGTTTCGCGATCGATGAAGCTCATCCGGTACATCACACGAAGCGTTCGCGCAATGCGTACTGCGGCCCAATCGGTGATCTCTCTACGAACGAAATAGCGATTGTGGTACTTGACCGGTGACGGAAGCAACATGGCCAAGAAGGCGGCCTGCTTGGGACTTAGCTCAGAAGCGCTGATCCCAAAATAATAAGGAGCGGCCTTTCCTATCCCATACAAGCCGGGGCCCCACTCCACCATGTTCAGGTAGAAAGCCAGGATTTCGTTTTTGGTGAGTTGGCGTTCAATTTCTCGCGCCCAAAAGAACTCTTTAACTTTTCGCCAGAGCGTCTTGCGCTGATCCAGGAAGGCGTTTTTACGACCTGCTGCGTGAGCGTGCTGGCCCCACGCGCATAACGCTTTTCCTTCAAGTCGTGCTTGATGGCCTCTTTAATTTCGTGGAAATCCACACCCTCATGGTGGAAGAAACTCGTATCTTCCTGAGCGATCACGGCGTGAACCAAGTGCGTCGAGATGGCGGCGAGGGGAACCCAGCCCGGTGCCGCCGGTCCTACGGTAATTTTGGAGGGGTTGCCATTGGCCAGAACAATCGGGATCTCCACGGATCTACGAAGGGCAGTGAAATCCGGGGGGCTAGTCAGCGCCGAGATGGTAGCGACGACGAGGCTAAGCACCACAAAAACGATTCCTGCCACCGTGCCCCAAATTATCTTCGTTCGGTTCGTCATAAATAGACCGGTATTTTCTCATCCCCCACCGCCGGCGTCCAGCTCTGGCGACCCTTGGGCCAGTTGGCGCGGGTTCCGGCCTGTGCTAGGTTGGCGCAACATGCGTGAGCTGGAACTTAAAGGTGTACGCCAAAACAATCTGAAAAATATCAGTGTGAATATCCCCCTCGGCTGCGCCACGGTTGTGACGGGCCCCAGCGGTTCTGGCAAATCCTCACTTGCTTTTGAAACGGTTTACGCCGAGGGCCAGCGGCGCTACATGCAGTCGCTATCGACCTATGCCCGCCAGTTCATGCAGCAGTTTCAGCAACCGGACGTGGATGATATTCGCAATATTCCGCCCACGATTGCCATTGAGCAGGTTAACCCGGTTCGGAACTCTCGCGCCACGGTCGCCACCTCTACCGAGCTGTACGATTACCTCCGCTTACTCTTTGAAAAGATAGGCCAGGATTACTGTTTGAAATGTGGCATCCCGATGGAGCGCACCACCTTGGAGGAAATCTTTACCGAGGTGCAAAAGAAGTACGCGGGCAAGACTCTGTTGTTTGGATACGTTGTCAAACTTCCCAAAGCCAAAAAGGAGATTGCCGATGTGTTTGAAGGGCTGATGGCTTCGGGTTTTTCTCGTTTTGTGCTGAGTGGGGACCTGCACCGATCTGAGGAGGCTTCCAGCCTCAAAGGGCTCTCGTCCAAAGAGATCTTGGTGCCGGTGGATAGGGTGCGGCTGCCTGAGGCGGCCGACGAGGCCACGCAAACTCGAATTGCGGAAGCCCTGGCTGCGTCGTGGGAAATGGGTTCGGGTACGGCCCACGTGTTTGCGGAAAAAAAAGAAAAGTACGCGAGCGTGCAGACTTATTACCAAGGGGTCCGTTGCGCCAAGTGTGGTGCGTCGGCGCGGGTCAAAACCGCCGCTTCCTTTTCCTTCAATAGCCCGCTTGGCGCTTGCGAGGCATGCAAAGGCTTCGGAAATATTTTGGAAGTGGACGAGGCTTTGATCATTCCCAATGCGCGTCTCTCCATCGCGCAGGGGGCGGTCGACCCGTTTACCAAACCAAGCCTTAGCCATTGGCAAAAGCACCTCCTGGATTTTTGTAAGGAAGCCCGAATTGACCTGGATCTGCCATATAAAGATCTGACTCAAAAAGAGCGGGATCTGGTCTTTAACGGAAACAAGAAGTTCAAAGGGGTGCGGGGGGTTTTCAAACTCCTCGAAAAAAAGAAGTACAAGATGCGGATCCGCGTCTTTATCAGCCGTTACGTCTCTCCGGTGCAGTGCCGCGCTTGCGACGGCGCCCGACTGAACCCCGAGGCGCTCGCCGTGAAAGTCGCGGGAGCCAATCTCGCGGAATACGCTGCCATGACCATAGAAGCGGCGCTCTCGTATTTGAAGAAAGCAAAACTCAGCAAGCGGGATCGCGCGGTTGCCGCCGATATTCTCGAACAAATGGATAGGCGCCTTTCGTTGCTGAACGCCGTTGGGCTAGGGTACGTGACCTTGGATCGCCAAACCCGCACCCTTTCGGGTGGGGAGTACCAGCGGATTTTGCTGGCGACACAGCTGAGTCAGGGGCTCACCGATACCCTTTATGTTTTGGACGAGCCGAGTATCGGCTTACACCCAAAGGACACCAAGCAACTGTTGGCGGTGCTCGATCGCTTACTAGAGTTGGGAAACTCCCTCCTGGTCGTGGAGCACGATCCAGAACTCATTGAATGGGGCGAGCATATCCTGGACATGGGGCCGGGATCGGGAACCCGCGGCGGAGAAGTGATGTTTTCCGGCACCAAAGCCTCGTTCTTGGGCGCTGACTCTCGCACGTCGAAGGCCGTTCGAAACTGGCGAGAAGCCTGCCGCCAGAATATTCTGGCCGCCAAACGCAAACCCAAAGACAGCATCGACATCCAGGGGGCTTCGGCAAACAACTTAAAAGGGGTGGACGTGTCCTTTCCCTTGGGTTGCCTAGTTTCTGTCACCGGCGTTTCGGGATCGGGGAAGAGTACGCTCGTCGTGGATACGCTTTACCAAGCTCTCGCCAAGATATTTCATGGCACCAGCGGCCAGATTGCCAAATTTAAGGCGATTCGGGGCTTTGAAAACATCTCTTCCGTTGAACTCATCGACCAAAGCCCCATCGGTAAGACCTCGCGCTCAAATCCCATTACGTTCATCAAAGGCTATGACGAAATCCGCGCCATTTTTGCCCGGACTCGTGAGGCGGTCGCCCGTGGGTACGGTCCCGGCCACTTTTCTTTTAACGTAAAAGGGGGCCGCTGCGATCGCTGTGATGGCGAAGGCCGAGTCAAGATCGACATGGTTTTCATGGAGGATGTGCACGTCCCGTGCGAAGCCTGCGATGGAAAACGCTTCAAGCCGCAAACGTTGCAGATCCTTTACAAAGAGCACAACGTGGATGATGTGCTGCGGATGACCGTGGACGATGCGCACCGGTTTTTCAGCACGGTCCCGTCACTACGAATGAAGTTAGGGGTGTTGCAGGAGGTGGGTCTCGGTTATTTGCAGATCGGACAGCCGGGACACTCGCTATCGGGTGGCGAAGCCCAGAGACTCAAGATTGCGCGCGAGCTGGCGGGTGGTGGCGGCAGCCTGCGCCGGTCACGCACGCTATTTATTCTGGATGAACCGACTACCGGCTTGCACTTTGAGGAGATCGAGAAGCTTCTTGCCGTGTTTTCCAGGTTGATAGATTCCGGACACTCGGTCCTGACGATCGAACACAACCTGCAGGTGATCTGTGCATCGGATTTTGTCATTGACTTGGGACCAGACGGTGGCGACGCAGGGGGGACTGTTCTTGCGATGGGCACCCCCAAAGATTTGGCGCAAAAGAAGTTGCCACATACCGGTTTGTATCTCTCTGAAATCCTGAACGATTAGAAATTGTGCAAAGAACTCCACAATTTGTGACTGCATTGTATGCGCATCCGCATTGACACGGCACGTTAGGTTTTGTACACTGTTTATGAGTTAACGACTTCAGTTCAGACAGTATTCCTTGGTCACCAATACTTAGACGTACATAAATTGACAGCGATTAAATATTAGTCTGTGTCCGCTTGGTTTGAATCCACGCGGTTTGGGAGGGGCTATGATTAATTGGGATGAATTCGAACATATTCACGTTATCCGCAAGCTTAAGCAGATCATCGGACGTTGGTGGAACGTCGATGTCTTTTTTGCCGACGACAGAGGTAACCTCAAGGTTATCCAAAAAGGCGTTCAAGCTGATCTAAAGAACAGCGTTTGCGGACTCATCCTTCAACGCGACGAAGGCTACGACAAGCTCGTTGAATTCGCTCGCGATGCCGTCACCGAATTGCGCAAGACGCAAGAGCGTGGCGTAACCCGCGATTTTCTTCCGCACTTGAATGCAGCTCTCTTCCCCATCGTTATCGACAACGATTTCATGGGCGCTGTGATTTCTGTGGGTTATCTAAAGCAGGGTTCGGCGGATGTTCAGAAGAAAGAACTCGCCAAGTCCCTGGCTCATTACAACTTGCCTTCGCAGGATATTGATTTCGCCGTGAGCAAGCTAAAAGAGCTAGCGAACGATGAGACGGCTTATTTCATGGAGCTCAATGACCTGGTTTCGCAGGAAATTAGCACGCTCCATAAAGAAATCAGCATGCGCGATGATCGTATTAACGAGCTCAACAAAGAGTTGGGAATTCGTTACAAATACGACAGCATGATCGGTAAGTCCAAACCCATGCAGGACGTGTACGGGCTACTTGATAAAATCAAGAATAGCGAAAGCACCTGCTTGATTCAGGGTGAGAACGGTACCGGTAAAGAATTGATCGCGAAAGCGATTCACTACAACTCCCCTCGCAAGGAAAAGATTTTCGTGACGCAGAACTGTTCCGCGTTCAACGATAACTTGCTCGACTCCGAACTCTTCGGTCACGTGAAGGGATCCTTCACGGGCGCCGTGAAGGATAAGAAGGGGTTGTTCGAAGTATCCGACGGAGGGACCTTCTTCCTGGACGAAATCGGGGATACCTCGCACAGCATGCAGGTTAAACTCTTGCGTGTAATCCAGGACGGTACCTTCATTCCGGTCGGTGCGACCGAGCCTCGCAAAGTCGACGTGCGTATCATCGCAGCGACGAACCGAGACTTGAAGGGAATGGTAGAACGAGGCGAGTTCCGAGAAGACTTGTACTACCGCATTAACGTTATCAATATCACAGTACCGCCTTTGCGCGACCGTAAGGAAGACATACCGCTGCTCGCGGAACACTTCCTGGCTGCTTGCGCGAAGGAAAAAGGAATCAAGCCGCGGGTACTCACCAAGCGGGCGCTGGAGAAGATCTTCGACTACAGCTGGCCCGGTAACATCCGTGAGCTTGAAAACGAGATGGAACGCGTAACCGTACTAGCGGGAGCTGAAAGCAAAATCACCGTCGACATGCTCTCCGCCAGAATCCGCGAATACGGTGAGCGGAACAAAGTCCAAGGGGTCCGCATACAAGGTAAGTTGCGCGACGCGCTTGAGGAGCTCGAACGCGAGATGATCCGCGAGGGACTCAAACGCACGGGTTGGAACAAATCCCGCCTTGCCAAAGAACTCGGTATCTCCAGAGCCGGGCTCATCAACAAGGTCGAGAAGTACAACCTGGATAAGCGCAAAGTCTCTCTGGCTAAGAAACCCGAAGTTGCTTAGTCGCGCTTGAAGAGGGTTGAGGGGTCTACTTTTCAGCCCTTTCGAATTGGGTTCGGTTTATAGAGCCTTTTTTCGACGCAGAAGATGGTCGAAAAAAGCTCTATAAACCGATTCTCCTCGAAAACACCGCAGTACCCCGGCCCCCTTTCAGAAACTTCGTGTTAGAAATAGTTTTATCTTAGGACTCCTCATATGCCTGAAGCACGCTTGGATTATCAGAAGATTAAGAACCTCGCCAAACCAGGGTTCGTGATGGAAGCGCCCTCAATGGAGCGGCTCTACATCAACGCCGGGCTGGCTCTTACCGACTTACTCGTCGATATCAATACCGTACAGGACCAGGAACGCCATACGATCGTCGTGGAGGCCTCCAGCAAGGAAGGCCTGATGGCAGCGTGGCTCAATGAGATCCTGACGCACTACCAGAGCTCTGGCTTTCTCTGCCGGCGCATCGGGTTCGACAAGTTCGATGGTAAGCGCATCCAAGCCACGCTCAGAGGGGAAAAGTATAGCCCTCTCCGGCATGGGCATATCCACGCCATCAAAGGCATCGCTGACACGCTTGAGTTCGGCGAACGCTCCGATACCCACCCTGTCTTCTTCGTTAAAATTCTATTTGATTACCGTTAGGAGCTACCAAACGACGGAGAGCCCGTTCAGAGGCAGCACCTCATCAATGGTGCCTTGAATTCCCACACTATCGATCTCGTCGTCCTCATCCTCGTCGAAGGAGTCGTCCAGCTGTTGCCCGCTGGGCAAGAGGTGGGCAATCGCTTCGGCAAAGAGCTCCGCCCCGTCCCCATCATCTTCCAGTTGTAGCTGTTGGGCGATCTGATGGTACAGCTGTTCGGAGTCGCTGGGATTTCTCAGCGGCTTTTGACAGCGTCGGCACTTGGAAACCGCCATAGGCGATTCATTGAGGAAATAGCAGAAATGGCAGAGTCGGAAATGACTCTTTTCCGCCGTATCCAAGTCCGTCGCTTCGATGGCGTCCGAAAGTTCGGGCGCCGGCACGTTGTTATCGTTCTTCATGGGAAACCTCCTGAAGGAGGGAAGTCCTACCTATATTTTAGCACACTTATGACGCAATAGGACAAGATTCTTGGTTCTAAGTATTTGATTTTGCTTGATTAATAATTTGCCTGGGAGGCTTCTGTGAGGGGGAGGGAGGCTCGGCTTTCATTCGATCCCCTCCCCGGCAGAGCCGGGGAGGGTTTCGTATGAAGTTGCTTTAAGGGGATGTAACCTCTTACATCCCGATTAGCGTTGGCCGCTGAGACGGCCTCGGAACTCACCATTACCGGATTCGGTACTGGTCAAGCTGGTCGTTCCCGTCTGAGGGGTTGCACCAGTAAACTGCGGGGTATTGAACCGGTTCACACCAGTTCCCGTCGTTACTTGGCGCGCACCCGACACGTTGGGTACGGTGCCCACAGTGCTGTTCTGTGTGCCGAGCGAAGCTTGAAGCATGTTCGCATTCATCTCCGCTTCTTCAAAACGAGCCTTGGCTTTGTCCATCTGCTCTTTCGCAGTGCCAGCAAGTTCTAAGTGCTTGTCGTACGCGGCTTTGAGGGACTTCACTTCTTTGTCCTTCTCGCCGATGAACGTATCGCGCAAGCGCTCAAGCTTGGTCTTCTCAGCTTTCTGAGCGTCGACGACCTGCTTCAGCTGGCTGATCTGCGCTTGGACGCCGTTCGGATCGAACGCCGGACCTTGCGCACCCTGCTGCTGACCGCGCTGGGTTTCGGACTTCACCAACTCTTCGAGTTTCTTCTCGTTGGCTTCCATTTTCTCAAGCTGTTCGGCTACCCCAGGGTTGGCCGACGCGAATTCCGCGCGGAAGCCTTTCTGGTAGGTATCCAAATCTTTCTTCAAGCTCTCAGCCTTCTGCTCGTGAATGTTGCGACGAGCTTTGAAGGTTTCGTAGTCGCTGTTCGCTTTGTACTTATCCTGCACGGCGTACTGCAACTGAATCGCCGGCGGATAGAACGCGCGGAGCGACTTCATCGAGTTCGTCAGCAAGTTCTCATCTTGGCCGTTGCTGCGAATCATTCGCTGCGTAGCCGTGATGAGGCCTTCACCGAAGTCAAAGCTCGGGCCAGAGAAGGCCGCGTTGTTCGTCGGCGACTTCACGATGCTGCCGGGCTGTTGAGCCTGGAACTGCTGAGGAATCTGCGGAATCTCCTGACGAGGAGGAATCTGCGGAGTTCCTTCGTCGTTCTGGGCCAACTGAGGCTGCTCCGAAGGAGTGGCCTGAGCTGCAGGCGGCGTAGGCGCTGCTGCTTGCGCAGCTTCCTCGTTGTCGTCCTGATTGCGATCGAGCGCGTTGAGAATATCGTTGATGTCGTTACGGTCCTTGCGGTCGTCGTTGTCATCAATCGCGTTCTTAAGCTGGTCCGCAAGAGCAACCAAGTCATCAAGCTGGTCATCTTCGTTGTCGTCCTGAACGTTACACGCTGCTTGGACCGCGTTGCGAAGACCCGTTAGGTCGACTTGCTCGCCGACACCCTGCTGCTGTTGCTGGGCCTGGAGAGCCGCCAAAAGCTGAGCCATTTCCTGCTGGCGCTTGGCTTCTTGCTCCTTAAGCATCTTATCCAAATACTCTTTCAGCCCGTTGTCGTTGGCTTCCGTACCAGGCTTCTCGTCGTCGCCAGGCTTCTCGTCGTCGCCGGGCTTCTCCTCGTCGCCTTTTTTCAACGGGTGCTTCTGGAAGTCGTCACCAAGCTTGTCAGCGTCTTCAAAGAGGTCGGCTTGGAACTTCTTGTCGTCTTTCAATAGATCTTCAAGTTCCTTCCAGGTGTCAGGACGAATGCCTTTGACTTCTTTACCGTCAACTTCGAACTTTTTGCCATCCTTGGCGCTGCCAAGAAGCTTCGCCAAAAGCTTCATGAAGCTCTTGTGCTTGCTGCCGAAAGCTTTCTTGACGCTATCATCTGACAGCCATTTCCAGAGTTTCTCGGCCTCTTCCGCGAAGAACTTCTTTTTGTCATCGTCAGAGGTGTTTTGTCCGATTCTGTTCTCGGTGCGCCCGATGAGGACCGCACTAAGGGCTTGTGCCATCATGAAAGGCTGAGAGATCTCGTTTTTGGTTCCGGGCTCGGAAACGAACTTGCTGATAAACTCCGCATTGCTCTTCTCGTCTTTCTTCGAAAGCTGAACCATCCAGTTTTCAAACTTGGAGGCGGGGTTTTCCGGGATGCGAACATCTGTGCGTTCGAGATCTTCCGCGGAGAACTTCTCCATATAAGCTTCTTGCCACTTCTTGTCTTTCCAGACTTCGTGCCACAGCGAAACTTCTTTATCGCTGGGGTCGCCACTTGGCTTGGCAAATCCGTTTTGGGGGATGGCAACTGAGAAAAACAGTGTAGCCACGGCAACCAGCCGGACCAACCGTCGACCAAAGGTATTCTCCACTTTCCTGCTCTGCATTTCCGCTTCTCCTTCAACTTTAGCTACAGCAACTTCACTGCTATTAACTGAACAAACTATTTCACGCTTCTTCATAACAAACGCTCCACTTAGCAACTTCATATGCAACTTCATTTGCGCCTTTCTGTGCCTAGAAGACCACCATACGGATGGTATTCGAGGGGCATAGCAGGGCGCTCCTCAGGGTTCTTTTGAGCAAGTGCTGTGCCAGCTATGCTGCTGTAGGTGTGGTCAATTCGAATACGTCGACATATTAGTGCGTTAAGTTATTTTTGAGCCTTTTTGAGATGTGAAAAAAATGTTTAGGATCCTGACACCAAAAAAATAATATTCCGCGATTGCTACATGATTTCATGCGGGTTGGGGGCGTAGCGATCCTAACGTTAGGCTTTTTCCCCCCCCTGACGAAAATTGTCGGTTCCCCAAAAGGTACGCGGTTACTTTTGGGTAGCAAAAGGTGCCTATCTACTTTTGCTACCCGTTGGCCAAAGAACTAGGTTGTCTTAGGTAGAACCAGACTTCTAGACGGACACCACGGCGCCGGGTAAGGTGAGTCGCATGAAAGCATCCAGTCAGAATACGAGCCCACTACTAGGAATGGAAAAACACATCCAGGAAATTCTCAGCGCTGCCGGGGAGGATCCCTCTCGGGAGGGCCTTCAGAAAACGCCGGCGCGTTATCTCAAGGCGCTCTCCTTTTTGACTTCGGGCTACAGCAAGTCCGTGAAGGAGGTCATCAATGGGGCGCTTTTTGAGGTGGAGACCTCCGAGCTCATCATCGTGCGCAACATCGAGATCTACAGTTTGTGCGAGCACCACCTGCTCCCTTTCTATGGCAAGTGCCACGTGGGCTATATCCCCAATAAGAAGATAGTGGGCCTCTCCAAGGTCGCCCGCATCGCCGACGTGTTCGCCCGGCGCTTCCAGGTGCAGGAGCGGCTGACGGGGCAAATCGCCGACGCCTTCATGGAGCACTTAGAGCCCCAGGGGGTCGGGGTGGTCATTGAGGCCTACCACCTCTGCATGATGATGCGAGGGGTCGAGAAGCAGAATTCGTCGGCTCAAACC
>JAWKNY010000025.1:0-58765 GCA_041391485.1 Bdellovibrionota bacterium
CTTATAAGATGAAGGACATGCGCCCGCCGGGTAAGGCGGTGGTGACACAAGATCCCGCTGACGAGCAAAAGACTAGCGTGCAGAAGCGTTAGACCAGATGCCCGGAATGGAAGTCCCACACCGGAAACAAGCACCCGCTACCAAAAGGTTCTCCAGCACTCTAAACCCACGACGCTTAATGAGTGCTTCGTTGCAATGGGGACAGTAGGTGTGCTCGTAGCCTTCCAGCTGTCCCGGCAGATTTCCGCCGTAGACGTAGCGCAGGCCACTTTCCCTCGCAATCTCACACGCACGTAAGATCGACTTTGCCGAGGTAGAGGATGTCTCCATCATCTTGTAATCGGGATGAAAGGCCGAAACGTGCCACGGTATGTCGGGCGAAACTTGCGAAAGAAACGCGGTGAGATCCCGAATTTCTCCCTCATCGTCATTCATTCCCGGAACCAGCAAGGTAACGACTTCCAAGAAAAAGCCCATCTCAAAAATTTGCTTCAGGCTATCGAGAACGTTTTGGAGAACGCCACCCAGTTGTCGGTAGGGTTTGTCCCTAAATCCCTTGAGATCCACTTTGTACAGATCCACATACGGACGCAGGAAGTGGAGAAACTCGGGCGTGGCATTTCCATTGCTAACAAAAGCGCAAAGTAGATCGCGGGACTTGGCTTCCTTGAAAATCTCTACGGCCCACTCCGAAGTGATCAAAGGCTCGTTGTAGGTGCTGGTGATGACCGGGGCATTTTGTTCGATGGCAAAATCGCAAAGCTCTTTGGGATCGACCGACAGAGGGGAGGCCAGGGCGTTGGGGTCTCTCAGGCTCTGCGAGCTGACCCAATTCTGGCAATAAGCGCACCGAAGATCGCAGCCGAGCATGCCAAAGCTGAGCACATCCGATCCCGGTAGGACGTGAAAGAAGGGCTTCTTTTCTATGGGATCCACCTGGACGCCCGCCACGTATCCCCAAGGGACTTTCAACGTGCCGCCCTCGTTAAAGCGCACCTTGCAAATGCCTTCGTGCCCCGGCGGTATGAAGCAGCGGTGGCCACAGGCGTAGCAGCGTACGGCCTGGTCCTTCTCTTTCTGCCAGAGCGTCCCCTCTTGGGTGCGCTCGTGGAGGACGGTTCGAAGAGGCGTGTCTTTGGCCTTCATGGGGCAAATCATAGCAGAAGGTCTGAGTGGCCAGTCAACGCGTGGCGTTGGGAGCCTAAACCACTGAAACAACGCCTATTTTTTCACTTACCTTCCCGCTGAAGGAGTCCGAAAAGACAGTTGGAGGTGTGTGTTTGGGTTCGGACGACACAAAAACAGGGCGATCCGGTAAGGTAAAGTTCTTTAAGGTGGATACCTCGGGGGATATCCACGCGGCCGTCCCCAAGAAGCGCCACGAAGAACCGCAAAAGCTGGCAGGCACCGGGACCGACATCCAACCCGTTGAGCAAACCTCCAAGTTCATCTTAGAGAGAGACGAAGCCCAGGATGGGTTCATCAAAAAACAACTCGGCCGGTTGAAATCCAAACTCGACGATATTGCGAAAGTCCCCACGGAAGAAAATCTCTCCAAGGGCCAAGTCGATACGCTGAAAAAATACATCGAACTAAGAGATCTGGAAGCCAGAGACCTTAGGGATCAACTCCGTCAGTACCAGGAGTACCTAAAAAAAGTTTCTACCCAATTTGAAGAAGCGATCAAAATGAATCGCGAGCTTATTGACAAGAATGACGCTCTCAAACGCGATCGCGATCGCCTGCATTCGGAACTAGCTGGCTTCGAGGAAAAGATGCGCGATGAAGTCGCCGGGGTTCGATCCGAGTATGAGCAGCGGGTGAGTGCCTCTGGGGGCATCCAAAACGAAATCAAAGATCTTCGCCACGAGAAAGAGGAGTGGAAAGAGAAGGTCAAGTCCGATCTGAAGCGCATCAAGCTTAAAGAAAAAGAGTTGGAGAATAAGTATGAGCTTCTGAAACGTGATGACAAAGCCTTATTGGACTCAAAGGACCGGCACGTACTGGAGCTGAAGAAAAAAGGCGATCAGTTGGAAATGGACCTAGAGACAGCGGAGGAGAAACTGCGGGGCAGCGCAATGATATTGGGAGCCATCGACTCGAAGAAAAGACGGTTGGTGGAAACCATGAAACTAGCTATCACGCTGCTAGAAGATATTGATCGCGATCCCAGCAAAGAGCACTCCACCGATCAATCCAAGAAAAAGACCGGATAAGATTTCGCCGCGCCATGAAAAGATCAAGCTCGTCATGTCGGACTTTCACCTGGGGCGAGGCCGTCGCCTGAAGGATGGCTCCATCAACGCGCTCGAAGATTTTTTCTGGGACTACAAGTTCAAAGAGCTCATCGAGTTTCATACCAAAGCCCCCTATGACGATGCGGAAATCGAACTCATTTTCAACGGGGACATGCTCAATCTCATTCTTACCGATTACCACGGGCATTTTACGGTAATCCTGACCGAGGCCGTTTCCCTTTTTAAGTTGCACGCGATCATCGAGGGCCACCCTGTCTTCTTTAGAACCCTGCGCGAGTTCCTAAAGCACCCGAAGCGAAGCCTTACCTACATCATTGGAAACCACGATCAGGAAATGCTTTGGGACAAGGCGCGTTTTGTGTTCGAAAAAGCGGTCGGTGCTAAAGTGAACTGGCAGAACACCCACTACCAGGTCGACGGGGTACACATTGAACATGGGCACCAGTATGAGGCGGTAAACCGTTTCGATCCCACGCAGCCCTTTTTGAGCAAGAATCTGCCCGAACCCATTATCAATCTGCCTTGGGGATCTTTGTTTGCCGTGCAATTTATCATCAAGCTCAAAATGTTGCGCCCGATGATCGATAAAGTCCGGCCTTTTAGGCAGCTCATTCTTTGGTGTTTGGTTCATGACAGCTGGTTTGCCATCACCAACATCTTTCGCCTGGTGATTTACTTTATCTCTACCCGGTTCACGAAAAACCGTTACCGCCAATCCAGTCTAAAAACCACGGTTCGGATCTTGCGTGAGACCTCCGTGTATCCAGACCTGACGGATGCGGCCAAGCGCATTCTGAGAACGCCTGAGGTACATACGGTCATTTTTGGCCACACACACGTGCACAAGCACCTTCAGATCGGCGACGGGAAACAGTACATCAACTTGGGAACCTGGAACGAGACGCTGTCGCTCGACCTTTCCACCTATGGGAAGTACACCAAACTGACCTACGCCCGCATCGAATACCGCGAAGCGGACAAAGCGCCTCTCGTTTACCTTCGCCATTGGATCGGCCATGTCCCGGTTGAGGACGACGCAGTCGTCGCCTAGAGCCCCTCTCGGCCTATTGCCATTCCGGTACCACTCTACTAATCCAAAAGCTGTTGTGCGGTCCCTGTAGGAAGAGGTTCTTTTGGGTTTGCTTTTGAGTTGGTTTTTAGCGCTGCTCGTGGGTCTTTGGACAATTCTGATATCGGTTATCACCATCCCGTCTGCTTTGTTGATCCGAGGTTCGGGGAGATTCTGGGGCCGACTGTGGGGACGCGTCTGTTGCGCTCTCTTCGGGGTGCACCCCAAACTGGAAGGGCTTGAAAACGTTCCTGCTGGGAGCGGCGTTATTGTGGCCCCCAACCACACGAGCATGTTCGACATCTTCGTCATCTGGGGCCTCCCGTTGGACTTGAAGTGGATCATGAAGATCCAGCTGGTCCGCATTCCTATCTTTGGCTGGGCGATTTACGTGATGGGGAACTACTACGTTCGGCGCACGGGTTCGGGCAAGGACCTGGAGGCCCTCAGGCGAGTCGAGGACGGGCTGCGCCGGGGAACTTCGGTTGTTATTTTCCCCGAGGGGACTCGATCCAAAACCGGGGCGCTTTCGGCCTTGCGAAAAGGCGCGTTCCGAGCCGCCCAGAACTCCGGGGTTCCGCTGATTCCGACGGCAATCATCGGCACCTACGAGATCGCCCCCAAGGGTGCGCTACCCAGCCGCCGCGGCCATCAGGTGACTGTGCGCATGGGAAAACCCTTTTACGTTCGGCCGGACGATGATATCCCGTTGGCCATGGATCGTTTCCGAGAGGAACTCTTGCGGCTCCTAGCCCTGGGTAAATAACCAAGGCTTTCAATCACTTGCCGTTGGGCCAGAGTCCCCCTATGGTGTATATTTGGGCTTAGCGTGATTATGCTTCAGAACTTTGCAAAAAAAGTCTTTGGGAGTGCGAACGACAGGTACATCCGACGTCTTCGGGGCGTCGTCACGGATATTGGGCAGCTGGAGAGTGGGCTCAAGCCCCTTTCAGACGAGCAGCTGACGGCCAAGACCGCCGAGTTTAAGGAGCGGCTCCAAAGCGGAGAAACAACCGAAAAACTTTTGCCGGAGGCCTTCGCCGTCGTGCGCGAGGCCGCGATGCGCGTTCTTAAGATGCGCCATTTCGATGTTCAGCTTATCGGCGGTATCGCGCTCCATCAGGGCAAAGTGGCTGAAATGAAGACCGGTGAAGGTAAAACCCTCGTGGCGACACTTCCCGTCTACCTTAACGCCCTCACGGGTCGTGGCGTTCACGTCGTGACCGTCAACGATTACCTCGCCAAACGTGACTCGGACTGGATGGGCCAGCTTTACAGGTTCCTAGGCCTGAGCGTGGGATGCATCGTCCATGGGCTTCGCGATGATCAGCGGCGCGAAAACTACGGTGCTGATATTACCTACGGAACGAACAACGAATTTGGTTTTGATTACCTTCGCGACAACATGAAGTTCCGATTAGAGGACTATGTTCAGCGAGAGCTGCATTATTGCATCGTTGACGAAGTGGACTCGATTTTGATCGATGAAGCCCGAACCCCTCTCATCATCAGCGGTCCCACGGAAGAGTCCACTGACAAATATTATACGATTAATTCGGTCATTCCTCGTCTGCAGAAGGAAACCGACTTCACCATCGAAGAAAAATCTCGAACCGCGGCGCTTACGGAAGAAGGCGTATCCAAAGTCGAGCAGTCCTTGAGGGTGGAGAATCTTTACGCACCTGAGAATATCGAACTGGTGCACCATGTGCACCAGGCGCTCAAAGCACACGCCATTTTCAAACGCGATGTGGATTATGTGGTCAAAGATGGCCAAGTGATCATCGTGGACGAATTTACTGGCCGCTTGATGCCTGGACGTCGCTACAGTGACGGTCTTCATCAGGCTCTAGAAGCCAAGGAAAACGTCACCATCGAGAATGAAAACCAGACATTGGCGACGATCACCTTCCAGAACTACTTCCGCATGTACGATAAACTGTCTGGGATGACGGGTACGGCGGATACGGAAGCAGCGGAATTTCAGAAAATTTACAACTTGGACGTCGTTGTGGTTCCGACCAATAAGCCGATGGTCCGCGATGACCGGCCTGACATGGTGTACAAAAATGAGGCCGCTAAGATCCGGGCTATCGTAAACGACGTGAAGGAGCTAAACGCCAAAGAGCAGCCGGTGCTAATCGGTACCGTGTCCATTGAAAAGTCGGAGCGCCTGAGTGAGGCCTTGAAACGGTCCGGGGTTAAGCACAACGTCTTGAACGCCAAAGCCCATGAAAAGGAAGCCGAGATTGTGGCTCTGGCGGGTCACAAAGGTTCTGTCACCATCGCAACCGCTATGGCCGGCCGTGGAACGGACATCGTTCTAGGGGAAGGCGTGCGTGAAATGGGTGGCTTGCACATCATCGGTAATGAGCGCCACGAGTCCAGGCGCATCGACAATCAGTTTCGAGGCCGTTCGGGACGTCAGGGAGATCCGGGTTCCAGCCGATTCTACCTGTCTCTTGAAGACGATCTCCTCAGGATTTTTCAAGGTGAGAAGATCAAATCGTACATGGAACGCTTCAATATGGAAGAAGACGTTCCCATCGAGTCCAAGCTTATCTCTAGGGCTATCGAGAATGCCCAGAAGAAGGTCGAAGCTCACAACTTTGATATCCGTAAGCACTTGCTGGAGTACGATGACGTGCTCAATAAGCAACGCGAAGTGGTTTACGAGCTTCGTAAACTCATTCTCTCTGGAAAAAATAGCAAGCCGTTGGTGCTCGACATTATCCGCGAGCAAATTGAGGGGCTCGTGAGCGCTTTTGCGTCGGTAAAACTCAAGTCTGAGTGGGACGTGAAGGGCCTAACGGAATCCCTTCAGTTCTTATTCGACAACACTCTGGGACTCGATCAAGCGCTGATTGAAAAGGTCGAAGGACCGGAGGATCTTGCAAAAATTCTGTATGAGCGTGCGGAAGCCGTTTACGACAGTCGGGAAAAGGACATGACTCCCGAGGTGATGCGCCAACTTGAAGAGTGGGTCTATTTGGGTACGATTGACCAGCTCTGGAAAGATCACCTGCTCAACATGGATCATCTGAAAGAGGGAGTGGGCCTGCGCGGCTATGGACAAAAGGATCCTCTGGTTGAGTACAAGAAGGAAGGTTTTGAGCTTTTCAAGTTGATGGACGAGCAGGTAAAGACCGACGTTCTTACCAAGGTGTTCCGCGTCCAGGTAAACCGGCAAGAGCAGGTAGAAGAGTTACAGCCCAAAAGAGCAGGAAATGCATTTTTCCCGTGGCGATGACGAGGGCGCCAAAGCCGAGCCTTCGCGTCGAGACGATCGAAAAGTTGGGCGAAACGATCCGTGCCCTTGTGGGAGCGGAAAAAAATTCAAGAAGTGCCACGGGAGGTAGTGCATCTTGCAATCCATCTGT
Organism: Bdellovibrionota bacterium; assembly: GCA_041391485.1. Lineage (GTDB taxonomy): Bacteria > Bdellovibrionota > FAC87 > UBA2466 > JACKAF01 > JACKAF01. The sequence continues at coordinate 6,708 of JAWKNY010000025.1, forward strand.
CCCACGTGTTTGCTCCAGGTAGATCACGAAGAGGGGGCTTTGGAAGTAGAGTGCAGTTGCGGGGCAAAGTTCGACCCGTCTCAGCAACTCGACGATTTGCCCTCCTTGGAAGAGGCGATGCAAAACCCGCCTCCGCGCAAGGCTAGTTCCGAGCCTGAGCCCGCTGCCCCAACCGAAATCCCGTCTGAGGCCTCTTCTGAGCCCGATGCGACATCGCCGGAGAACGCCGACTTTTCAGCACCGTTTGGGGATTTAGCTGGGGATCTAAGTGGGGATTTTGGTGCGCTAGATGGACAGAACAATGAGCCCGAGGTAGGGGATCTCGCTTTCGCTGAAAACAGTCAGCCAGAGCCCGGTTCGGACTTTTCGGAGGCCACGCAAGCCTTCGACGAGATCCGCGAATTTGGAGAGTCCGTGCTTCCTGGTCAGGAAGCCGAAGCCCCGGCGTCGCCCCTCTCTGAGAAACCGCAGACGACGACGCCCAACACTCCCCCGGCCCCCACGACCACCGCAAGCGTCGATGGGGCTGCGATGCGGATGACCTCTGGAGCTCTTCTGCAGGGTTTCAAGATTACGGAATACTTCACGCCTCTCTCGCTTCAATGCGCTGTTAAGGAAGATGCGGAAGAACCGCTCCGACCCGCTTTTGACAAGCTGTGGGCCAAGGCGCAGGCCTTAGGCGGAAACGGTGTCATTGACCTCAAATGGCGCTTGTCAGCAGACGGCAGCAAAGTCCTTATTTCCGGCACACCGGTTCAGTGCAAAAAGGCTGAGTAATGAAGTCGCGGCGGGATCCCCCGGATTTGCGACCGATCACCGGGCGCGCCTTGCGCAGCGTGCTTGATAGCTTGCGTCCCGATCTCCCCGACAGACGAGTGCTGGATCTCTACAGCGGAAAAGGCCGCTTTGGTTTTGGAGCTTTGGAGGAAGGGGCGCTTCACGTTGATTTTGTAGAAAAGCACCCCCGTGTCGCGAGTGAGCTGAAGAAGTCGGCCGAGCGCTGGAAAGACCGGTGCACGATCCACGTCGGCGACGTGCTTCAATGGACGGGCTTATTGCGCGAGCAAGGCAAGCAGTTTCATGTGGTGTTCGCCGATCCGCCCTTTCGCCTTTGGGACGCAGAATTTGCCACAAAGCTGGTAGCAGGCGTTCAGAGCCTGCTGATGCCGGAGGCAATTTTTCTTGTGAGATACCCCAAGAGAATGGTAGTTTCTCTCCCGGTTTACGGGCTACAAAAGTGGAAAACCTCAATCTTTGGGGAGTCGGAGCTTTTGTATCTAGTCAAACAAACGAACTCTTAGGGCGGAATAAGTTGTGGAGCGAAAAGCGATTTATCCAGGGACGTTCGATCCGATTACCAATGGCCATGTAGACCTTGTTAAGCGAGCCCTCACTGTCTTCGACGAAGTTATCGTTCTCGTCGCCCACTCAGGCAAAAAGACCCCTCTCCTAGAAGCCGATACGCGGAAGAAATTGATTGAGCAGTGTTTTGAGGGAGATAAGCGGGTAAGAGTAGAAATCTATTCTGGTCTGCTCGTAGAATACGCCAGAAAAAATAACATTAAAGTGGTGCTACGCGGGCTTCGAGCGGTGTCCGACTTTGAATACGAGTTTCAGATGTCGACCATGAACCGCCGCATGTACCCTGAGTTGCAAACGTTCCTGCTGATGGCCTCAGAAAAGTTTTTTTTCGTAAACTCCACGCTCGTGAAGGAAGTTCTATCCCACGGCGGAGATGTAAGTGAACTTGTTCCTGAACACGTGGATGCAATCCTAAGAGAGAAGCTATGTTGAAGCTCAGTAGCCGAGTGAACCATTTGAAACCGTCGGCCACGCTAGAAATCTCTGCGCGTGCCGCCCAGCTCCAGGCCGAGGGAAAAGACGTGATTAGCCTGGCAGCGGGAGAGCCGGATTTCAATACTCCCGACACCATCCAGGCGGCCGCAACGGAGGCCATGGCACGCGGGATTACCCGCTATTACGCCGGCAGCAGGGTTTTTGAGTTTGCGCGAGATGATCGCTGAAAAGGTATCAGCGGAAAACCAGTTCCCGGTTAAAGCCTCAGAGGTAATCGTTACCTGTGGGGCAAAGCACGCCCTTTACTTGGCGCTCCAGTGTTTGGTGGAAGAAGACGATTTCGTGTTGGTCCCCACTCCGGCGTGGGTGAGTTACCAGGCCATGATCGAGTTGGCTGGTGCCAAGGTGTTTCCTCTCCCACTGTTTGAGGAAGACGGCTTCTGTGCCGAATGTTGACCGTTGGAAGGGGATGTCCATTCCACCCAACGCGCGCGGGATTATTCTGAATTCGCCGAACAACCCCACAGGAGTGGTGACGGACAAAAAACAACTCACGCGGCTTGTGAGCTGGGCCCTGCAGCGCAACCTTTGGATCCTGGCGGATGAAGTGTACGAAAAGATTTTGTACGAAGGGGCGGCACACACGAGCGTGGCTTCGCTGGGGCCTCGAGGTCGCTGCCCACACGATTACCGTAAGAGCGTTTCAAAGACCTATGCGATGACAGGTTGGAGGGTCTGGCTGGGCGATCGCCCCCGAACCACTGATCAAAAAAATGTCTGCCTTGGCCAGCCAGAGTACGAGCAACGTTACAAGTTTTGCCCAGGTGGCGGCAACGACCGCTTTGAAGCTTCCACACAGTTACATTGATGACATGGTGAAAGTGTTTGAACGCCGCCGCAACTATTGTTTGGAGCGGCTTCAGAAGTTTTCTAATGTGGTTACCTTTGTTAAACCGCAAGGGGCTTTTTACTTCTTCTTGAATATTAACAAGTGGCTTTCGGACAAGAAAATGTCCGATCTTGAGTTTTGCAAGCTAGCGCTAGAAGAAGCGAATATTGGTTTGGTGCCGGGAGCGGCCTTTGGCCAAACCAATTATGTGCGCATGAGTTACGCGACTTCAGACGATAACCTGAAGCGCGCCTTCGATCGTCTTGAAGCTTTTATGCTGAAGTAGGCGAGAAACGTTTCAGGAAAGACAACGCGGTCTGGTACTAGAAATGATTGCCAATCTCGACATAGAGATTGGTTCCCTCGCCGGTTATGGCAAAGTCTCCGCGCAGAATGAAACGATGGTTCCAGATGGCCCGCACTCCCCAACCCGTCGAGGCGTGCCAGGGTCCGAACTTGAGGGGCGTGTCGGTATTCCAAACTCTGCCTAGATCCACGAAAGGTACGAAACCGAGCGTAAATACCTGACGTGCCATATTGAAAGTCAGTGGATCCCACCGAAGTTCCAAAGTGGTCGCCAGTTTGAGATTGCCCACAAACTGGTTTTCAAAATACCCGCGCATAAAACGGCTCCCGCCGAAACCCAGCGTGCGATCCAGGCCTCCGGTCGCCCCCATCTCGTAATACGGGACATTTCCATTCAGCGTTTCAAAGAACGTGCGGTGGGCGAGGGTGAGGGTACGGTGCAGCGGCCAGTACTGCCGGTACTCGTACGTGCCTCGGAAAAAGTCGTAATCACTTCCCAAAAACTTATTGTAGATAACCAGGAAGAGTTCGTGCGCCGAACCTCTCGACGGGTAGGGCTCAAAATCGGTGCGATCATCGATAATGGCCAAGCCGAAATAATGGGTGCGCCCACCGTTCACACCCGATGGAGCTTGTTGCGCGAGCAAGCTCCCTGCGGGCGCTGTGATCGTTGACCACTTCAAGCCTAGGACCGGACCGATGAGCAGATTGCGGCCAAAGCGCTTCAAAAACTCCAACGTGAAACTCGGTTGATGACGGATGTTCTGGTAAATGAGGGCGTTATTGTAAGCCGCATTCCTATCCACCGTCGTTTCGTTCGAGAGTCCAAAGTAGCGTTGCTGCAGATCCCGATCCAGAGCCGCTCGGCCACGGATTCTGAAGTTGCCGTTGAAAGCGCGCGGTAAGTCGAGCTGAATAAAATGTTTGAGTTGGCCTTGATCACTCGCAAGTACCTGGCCCATGAACTGAGCTTTGTGCGGATCTTGGCGTCGAATGTTGTTCATCATGATGTGAACGCCCAGATGCACACCGGTGTTGCGTGCCGGGAAAAAAATGGGAATACCTTGAACCGTCCATGGATCACCGAGAAAGGTGAACGACTTCTGTTTGATGAGACGGTCGATGCGCATCACCATTTGCTCGCCAAAGTCTTTGATGTCTTCAGCCGCTTCTTTGATGCCTTCCCCTACGCTTTTGTCGTCGTCTTCTTCGGCAGTGGCCGGTACCCGCTTCTTAGGGAGACGGGCGCGCTTCTTGGGCCCCTTTTTCTTTTTCGAGGCTTTCTTTGCGGCTTTGGGTGTCTGCTTGGACACCGCTACCAGTGGACCCAAAGCAGGGGCTTCGGCGTGGGCCGGGAGCAGCGTGAGCATGAAGAGTAGTAGAAAGACTATGTGGGCGTGATGATGCATTAAGTTAAGCTGAAGGCAGAGATATTCTAATTATCGCGCGAGTACAAGTATTTAGAAAGGTTTACGTGCTTAGAATTCGAAGTGAACGCCGACCCCGGCAAAGGGTCCGGAGAGGTCGAGCTCGGCGCCACCGCTCAGGTAGGGGGTGCCTCCGCTTGAGAAGCTGCCGAGGCGTGCGAACCGGTAGCCCAACTCGATGAAAAACGCGTGAAGGTTGCTAAAGCTGATGGCCCCGACAATTCGGCCGTGGAAAGTGAGTGGTTTGGAAGCGGCCGTGAAGGTACCAGCCGTGGATTCGATTTGCATCTGGAGCGGGTAGCCGCAGCCTCCCAGGATGTACAGTTGTAGGCGATTATCGATCTGAGCGATCCCTAGTTCGCCTCCTACGCTCAAATACTGCAGGGTATCGGTTTGCAGGCCTGAGCCCGGGTCAAAGATGCGGCGGGCGAGCCAGTACTCAAAGCGCGCTCCCACGTACCAGCTATCGTGTATCAAGACGCCTATGCCGCCTCCTACCGGGAAGAAGGGCGAATACTTGGTTGTATAACTCGCCCCTGAAACCGTATCGGCTTCGGTACTGGGTAGGGTTGCCTCGCCGAAACCGGAGATAAGAATCCGTACGTCCTTTGGGCGCCGGCGAAAGCGCGCGTGGGCATCGGTAGCGCAGAGCGTAAGCGAAAGGCAGAAGATGAGTAAAAAAACACGCATTCTCAGTCTCTATCGGAATCTCCAGGCGTGAAGTAAAATTACGGGCATGACACAAAAGGACGCGCTGTACGCCGCAACGTTCAGCTTAATGATGCCGGGACTCGGGCAACTCTATACCCACCGCGTTGTACCGGGCGTCGGTTTTTTCATGATCTTTGCGACGCTCTTAGCACTTCCCAATTTTCGCTACGGCTTGCCGCTCCTGGTGATGGCAGCGGCAGCCGAGGCCTATTTCTCCTTAAAAGCAAAAGCACGAGAAGGGGAGTCTTGGAGATCGGGTGAAGTCGCGTATTGGAAATCCCAAAAAGACCAGTACCGGTTGCCGCTCTTTACTTTCGTGGGCGTCTTAGGGGGGATAGCGTGGATTTTTCTCTTCTTCCCACAGGTGACGCCTTTGGGGGCGCAGTCGGACATGAATGACCGGGTAGATAGTTTAGCAAAAAATGTGTACTTATATCGGGCCCGACATGGACAACCCCCCCAATCGCTTGAGATTGCTTTGAGAGAGAGCGGGCAGGAGGGCCTGTTATTCGATCCCTGGGGATCGGCTTATCGGTTGGAAGTGTACGAGAGAGGTTTTGGTATCCGTTCGGCAGGCCCCGACTCAGAAATGGGAACTACCGACGATAGCAGCTATACCTTCCCGTAACGGTTACTGACTAGCCGTCAGGCCACCCAGAATGGTGAATACCGCTGTTTGAAATCCTCGAGCTTCGTTACCGCACCGTTTGGTTTTGATGCTGTTGTACATCGCAAGGGCAATCTGCTGGCGCGCTTCGTTTCTTTGTTGGTCCGTCAAACCTGTCGCGGCACGGAGCTGCCGATTGGTTTCCGTCATGATGGCCACACCTAGCGACTGTTGAAAAGCGCTCGTCAGCTTACATAAACCTTTTTCAAAAATGTCCCGAGCCGTAATATACGGAGTAAGCTTTCCGGGAGCCGCTTCAATTACCTTTTTCACGGCCGCAGACATCTGGTGCGTAAAAAGAAGTAGCTGACTGAAGTCGGAAAACTTTCCGTCACGAAGACCATACAGAACGTTTTCCGGTAGATACAGTCCACCGGCCGCGTCGAAACCGACACCGCCCATGTTGACGAGCCAGGCGTAAATGTTGTTTGCAGTTGGGGCCTCAGCCTTGGCGACTTGGCCAAAACTTAAAGCGACAGCGAATACCACGACAAGCGGTAGACGCGCGAAGAGGCTAGTTCCATGATGGCGTTTCATGTTGAGTTCCTTAGTTGCGTTACAAAGTTGCTAATCTAAATCTTCAAATCCGAACTACTGAATCCCGATGAGTCTCAACTGAATGAGGCGTCTCAACTGAGGATCCATGTTCTTAAAGAGCCGCTGAAAGCTCGGCGTGAAAAGCACCAAGCCCTTGCGGTAGCACTGACCGACGATCTTCATCGCTTCTGTGTACTTAACAGGAATCTGGTTCGTGCTATCGGACTCTTTCAGAATGTTGTAGTCCCCCTTACAGCCAGGGACCAAATGCTTACCCGAACCTTCATCGGGACGGGTTAATTCCATGCGCGGGGCCGGTTTGCCGTTGCCGGCGATGTCGGTCGCGGCGCCTTTGTACTTGCCCACCGTTACGGTACCAATACCGTTCTGGTTGACGTTCATAATTCCGTTCTCGCCGTCCTTGACGACTTTAAACTGAACGTTACCTAGACCTAAGCCGCCAGCGATACCGGTATTGACCGTATCGGACGTAGTCTGGCCACCAAAGTCACCTTGGTTGTTCGAGTCGTTATTGCCGCTGCTCGCACGACGGCGGAAGATCTTTTGGAAAATACCCGTTACGGTAACGGTGCCTTTGGCGCCACCGCAAGAACCGGTATAAACACCCTGCAAAGGCTCGCCGGGACGGGGCACGTAGTCTTCTACGGATTCCAAACAGGCGGTGAGAAGCTCACCCCCCAAACTGATGATTTCAAAAGCGGCTTGCGGATCGGCCGCGTCCGAAGCGTTTTCAAGCGCAGCCTGAAGGCGCGCGGCAAGCTCAGGCGGAATGTCTCCCTCGTTCTGAGGGTTCACATTCTGAAGTTCTTGCAAAAGGTTGCCTAATCCCTGTTGATCGGCGCTGCTGAGATCGCCGAAGTCGATCGGGTTGTTCTGGCTTGTATCGTCCAGACCGGAAAGGTCGAGACCAGGGTTCGTATTGCTGTTGTTTGAAAAAGTGCCTTGAACGTCGGGAACAAATTCGTTCGGAATGCCGTAGGAACCGGCCAAGTTGGAGCGTCCATTACAAGCGGTGAAAAAGGATGCTACCGCGAGAGCCACTAAGGGGGCTGTGTAATTCTTGATGTTGAGTCTCATCGCTAATCCCAAGTTGAAAATCAAAGTTGCAAACCAGTATCTACTGGGTAGAAGTGCAAGGTGTGTGCCGTCTGCACAGGCACGAGGTGATGGGTCACTGTATACACCACCTGTTTAACGGCTAGCGCGCGCGCGTGAAGACAAGCAGTAAACAGTAATGGTTACAAGTACTTATGGTGACCACGTCTTAGCCAGGGACTGGTATACACGCCTAAGCATTGAATTATTGAGATCAATTCGGTACAAGTCGGTGCAATACTGACGGCGGTTCATGACTTTAGAAAGCAAAACTCCAAAGGCTATCGCGCTTATGTCTGGCGGGCTGGATAGCACGCTAGCGGCCAAGCTCATCCTCGATCAAGGCGTTGAGGTGCTGGGTCTACACCTGGCTTCGCCCTTTGGGTGTCTGAACGACGTGAAGGCGAACGCCGCCGCCATCGGAGTGCCACTCATTATTAAGGAGAAGGGTGAAGCGTACCTGGACTTGGTGAAGAATCCCCGGTTTGGTTACGGCCGCAACATGAACCCGTGCATCGACTGTCGGGTTTTCATGTTTGAGCTTGCGGAAATCGTGCGCGAAGAGCAAGGGGCGGACTTCATTATTACCGGTGAAGTACTGGGTCAGCGCCCCATGAGCCAGCAGCGCAAGGCGATGGTGAAAATAGATAAAGAGTCCGACATGCGCGGCGAGGTGCTGCGTCCGCTTTCAGCGAAGCTTTTTGAGCCTACCGTAGCTGAGCAAAAGGGCTGGGTGAAGCGTGAGGATCTGTTAGCTATTAGCGGACGAGGCCGCAAGGCGCAGCTCGAATTGGCCGCTTCTTTTGGCATTCAGAACTTTGAAGCACCGGGCGGCGGTTGCTTACTTACCGAAGCCAGCTTCTCGGGAAGGCTTCGAGATTATTTTGAAATCGAAAACGTTTCGGGAGAGGCGCGTCTAGCGCGCAGCAGTTTGCTACGCCACGGACGGTACCTTAAAGTATCCGAAAATATTCGTCTGATTGTGGGGCGGCACGAGCAGGAAAACAAAGTTCTAAGCCGGGAATGGAAGCGCGCAGAAGCGGTTCACTTCAAGCCGGAGAATTTTCAGGGCCCCGAAGCGATCGCCTTCGGACCCGTTTCTGATGAGATGTACCAGACCATCGGCGGGATACTCGCTCGTTATGGCAAACCGAATCAGGCCCGAAACATGATTGAATACCAATCCTCGGCTAGTAACGGCACGTTCGAACTGCGTACCTTGGTGCCTGAGGAAACCATTAGGGAAATGATAGTATGAGTAAACCTTACGATAAAGTCATAGTCGCCCTCGATCACGATCACCCTGATAAAGCCAAAGCGCTTGTCGACGAAGTGGGTAGCACGGTCGAATGGTACAAGATCGGACCGGTGCTTTTTACACGAAGCGGACAGGAGCTGATCCGCTTTCTGCACGAACGCAACAAGAAGATTTTCCTGGATCTCAAACTACATGACATTCCCAACGTGGTGGCTCGCACCGTGGAAGAGGTAGCGGAGATGGGAGTGCAATACCTTACGATCCACAGCTTGGGTGGGCGGAAAATGATGGAAGAGGCCTCCAGCGCTTGCCGAGGCTTGCCGCTAAAGCTTTTGGCCGTAACAATGTTGACGAGCCATAGCACGGAAGAGTTTCACGAGCTGGGTTTTAAAGGGGACGCCGAAACGATGGTTTTGCATCTCCAGCAGATGGCGATGGAATCGCGTTGTGCTGGAATCGTGTGCTCGCCTCACGAAATTAAGCGGATCCGACAGAGTGCGGTTCCCGGCTTTCTGCTTGTGACACCCGGAATCCGCTTGAGGGATCGTGAGGTCTATCAAGACGATCAGAGTCGCGTTGCCACCCCAGCCGAAGCAATCGAGTGGGGCGCCGATCAAATCGTGGTGGGACGGCCCATTACGGGCGCTCGCGAACCGCGACAAGTCGTCGAGCACCTCTTTGACTAGAAACCAAAACGATTTGGAGATCAGCTCCGCCGGTGCGATTGAGCACTTGCTCCAGCACAAGCCACGCCAAATCAGGAAACTGATCGCCGGTGGCCGTGGCCCCAGACGGGAACGCATTGTAGAGCTTGCGCGCCGTGCGGGAGTCGCTGTCGAGGATCGAAACCAGGAAGGCTTGCGAGCGGTTCTTCACCCCTACGAATACCTGGAACTGGATCGCTGGCTCAGTGAGTGTCCAGCCAAAGCGATCGTTGTCTTACTCGATCATTTGGAAGATCCGCAAAACTTTGGGGCCATCTGTCGCACCGCCGAGGCTCTGGGTATCCAAGGCGCTATCATTCCCAAAGATCGAAGCGTTGAGGTGACGGCGGGTGTGTACCATGCCTCGGTGGGCGGAGTCGCCAATCTTCCGATTGTAAAAGTGACCAATCTATCCACCACCATTAAACGCTTACGCGACGAAGGGTTCTGGATAGTCGGAACGGCTTTGAGCGAAAAATCTACCGAGCCGTCGAAAGTACCGGATTTTGATCGGGTAGCTCTCGTTCTGGGAGCTGAGTATGACGGGATGAGCGAAAAGCTTATCGATAAGTGCGACTGGCAAGTAAAAATCCCTCTCGCCGGTACCGTTCCCTCTCTGAATGTAAGTGCTGCCGCTGCCATTCTTTTCTTTGAATTCACTCAGCGTTTGCGTGCGGCTAACCCCGCCGAGCCGCCGCAGTAGCGAAGGCCCCGACAAATTAGCGATTGACTTCATGTGTCACGCCTTCTATTGCGGGGAAGGCGGCAAACAAGAAATAAAATTTATGACCCAGTAATGGGCCCAGCAATGGGGGAGGTCAGAAGTGCGCGTTCGGACCAGCGTTTTTTACGTCCTGGGAGTAGTGTGTCTTTTTGGCGGGAAGTCTTTTGCAGAGCCCCGTTACCATACGCCAAATGATCTAGCGGGTCGATTTGGCGAGGCGTTTCACCCGCTCGAAAAGATCCGAGGGGATGAATACCTCGAATCGGTAAAACGAGCGGGACGAAACATTGCTTGTTCGGTGATGGTAGCCACCTATCAGAACCGACTCATACAGCGCGCACACCACCACATCGCCAAGGGTTTTCACAACGGCATTATCGGGCAAGCACTCGTGAGGTTTGAATTGCTGCCTGACAGACCGGATTGGGTGCGACACGGACTTTTCTCAGAAGAAATCCCCGCGACCGTTTATGGGGTGGCGAGTCTGACGACGGGCCGCGCGGATGAGGACCCCTGGCACTTAAAACCCGACGTCACGGGAATGTCCATTGGTCTTGACGTCAACGGCAAATGGACCGTGCTCACGACGACGGCTTCGGTCGGTGCTTTTGGAGATACACTCGAAGGCTTTTCGCATCTGGGGAGTTTCTCCGCTATTGGCGCTAAGTTCTTTGGCGGCATTCCAATGGAAAGAATCGCCTACGTTCTGAAAACTCTCAAAGAGGATGCGCCGCTAGATGATGAGCCTTGGTTTTTCCAAGGGCTTCGCCGCCGCCGGATGGAGATCGGTGGTCTCATTGGTGAAGGCGCGTTTGTGATCCGCCATCCCATCGCGGGTTTAGGGACTTTGGTTCCCGCCATCTTGAGCGGCCGTCGCACCCCTTTTTACGGCTACCGAGATGTGGGCTTCGGAAGCGGTCACGCGTACTTGTTGGAAGAGACCCCGTCTATGGACAAGCGGGAGGCTTTTCGTTTTGGATTTAGACTTGCGGGCCCTCCCTACAACCAACACATTCGAGAAAATCTACCCAGCTGGATCAAGACCTTTACGCGTGCTCTGATCGAGGGCGATCATGATTACCTGTCGACGGAGTTCAATCGGCGCATGGAAGAAGGGGAAGTGGTTTACGAAATGTACGTCCAGCGCGAAGACAAAAGAAATCCCAACCGAACACCCATCGAGCGTACCCATCGGCGTTGGTATTCAGAAAAAACGCCTGTGGCGTTGGTCACTCTACACGGTAAACCTGGGAACACGGCCTGGTCTTTTGTAACTTCGGATGTATCGCGCATGGTGAGACGCATGCCTTTCAACCCTGGTTTTAACTGGCATTTGCCTCTTGGGGATCTGGGTTATGGCCGCGCCGTGGGCCCCATGGTGAACGAGATTTCGGGAGCTTACTGGTTGAGTGCGGCGACAAGACAGGCACGTGCCATTGTGGGCGGAAATCTCGACGAAGCGGAAATGTCAAAAGCGTTGGAAGAGATCCAAGCGATCCACCGAGCCGCCCGAGCGCTCGAAGAGCGTTAACCTGTATTCTTCATCCCGGCGGATATGCCGCTAATGGTGATGGGTAGAGCTTTTTCGAAGCCGGACTTGGACCGCTGGGCAGAAAGCATGAGCACTTGAAGCACGTTGAGTACCTGAACATAGGGGTTACGCACCTCGATGGATCGAGCGAGCACCCTGTTGTGCTCTAGCAGCTTTTTATGTCCCGTAATGTTCAACACAAGACTAGCGGTTTTTGAGTAGTTTTGCATGAGAGACTTTGTAATCTTCTGCAAATCTTCGCGGACGAGTTTTTGCGAGTAAAGCTGCACGTTGGGAGGGTCTACCTTTGCCAGTACCATCTCGATCAGATCCAGTGTGGACGTAAAGAAAGGCCACTTTGCGTACATCTCTTTGAGTGTCGCCTCGTCTGCCTCCGCCAGCCCAGTTGCCAGGGCTTCATAAACGCCGAGCCAGGAAGGGATCAGAAAGCGATTCTGTGTCCAGGAAAAGATCCAAGGGATAGCTCGGAGCGCTTCAAAATCGGCAAGCCGTTTGCGTTTGGCCGGGCGGCTCCCCAGACTTAACTTTCCCAATTCTTCAGCGGGTGTGATCTGCGTGTAATAGTCCAGGAAGCGAGAATCTTCATAAACGAAACTTCGAAAAGCTTTGGCACTGGCATCAGCCATCTTGCTCATGATGCCACTCCAAGCGTCTCTCTTTTTCGCAGGGGGTTCTGCGCCGCTTTCGAGAAGGCCCGAAACGTAAAGTTCGAAGGTTCTAAGCGCCACTTCGGGAAGCCCGAATTTCGCGTGGATGGACTCGCCCTGTTCCGTGATGCGTAGCTTTCGGGTTTGCTCCCCCCGCGGTAAACCTCTCAATGCCAAGGCAATGGGGCCGCCGCCTCGCCCTATGGTGCCGCCTCGTCCATGAAAGAAAATGGGCTCGACATTATACTGACTGCTCAGCTCGCTAATCCCCATCTGCTTGTTAAAAATTGTCCAAGCCGAGGCAAATTTGCCGGCGCGTTTTCCCGAATCCGAGTAGCCCAGCATCACGTGTTGGCTGTCTCCGATCCAGGAACGGTAAGCCGGGAGATCGTAAAGTCGTTTAAGCGTGGACTCACATTGTGCGAGACTGTCTGGAGTCTCAAATAGGGGAGCCACGGGTATTGGCTCTTTGATTCCCACGCAACGCTGTAGAAACAAGACCTCTAAAATATCCGTGGCCGATTCGGCCATCGAGATAATATACAGACCAAAGCACTCTCTGGGGTAGTCAACCATGACAGAGAGGGTGTCCAGGACTTCCTGCGTACTCTTTGAAAAATCTTGCGGCTTGCGAACCTTAAACTGTTTTGAAAAGACTCGGGTGCTCAGCCATTCAAAGCGTTCCGAATCGTTCATCTTTTCGTAGCTGACGCCCTCTTTCTTAAGAATCTCAGCGACAGTCGCTTGGTGCACGTTCCTATTTTGGCGTATGTCTAGCCTGAGAAGAGACGGTCCGAAAACCCGAATCCGTCGGATGAGATCCTCCAACCGCCCTCGGGCTACCGGCCCACACCGTTCGCGCGAAATGGCGGCGTGCAAATCCAAAAGGGCTTCGTAAACGAACGATAGTGGGGAATCTTTGATGGGCTTACTTTCTTCGATACGTTTTTTTTGCTTCTCAAGCTCCCGAATCAGAAGAACTATAAGTTCTCGGTAAGGTTCGGAGGACTCAAGTTTATACTTCTTGATGAGCGGTTCGTCGCGAAAAGTGAACGGGTATTCACGCACGAGTAAGTTGAGTTCTTTGAGATAGAGTGAAGCGGCCCGGAAAAGACAATGGTTTAGGATCTTGCGCGTGACCTCCGCCGTGACGTTCGGGTTTCCATCGCGATCCCCTCCCATCCACGATGATAGCCGTATCGGCGTGCAGTGAAGCGGCAACGAGCGTTTAGAGTGTTTTTCGTAGTAGTGGTTTAGCCTCCCGAAAAGTTTGGGGATGGCGGGCCACACCTCATCTTCGATGATGGAGAGTCCGGAGAGCACCTCATCAAACGGTGTAGGGGCCTCATCACGGAAAAGCCCGGTGTTCCAAAGAGCAAAGAGGGTGCGTTCAATACCTTTTGTAGCGCTTTCGTGCTCCACTTCGGACGTGTTGGGCTGCGAAAGCGTGTCCAGGTAATCCGCGATCTGACGGTAGTAGCGAATGGCGCTCGGCCGCATTGCTTCCGTAGGGTGAGCGGTGAATACGAGGTCTATTTCCATTTCCTCAAGTCGTCCGAGTAGGTCTTTTGCTTTTTTGGGATTGGCGCCGTGAAAAAGGGCGGCTAGTGAGCCGGGCTGCGGAGAGCGGCCGGCCTTTTCGTATTCACGCCGACGTCGGATACGGTGAAACTGCTCTGCGGCGTTTGCAAGGCGCAAGAACTCGGTAAACGCTCGGGCCACGGCCGCTTGATCTTCCGGACTAAGTTCAGCAAGGTTTTTTGGATGCGTTTGTAGGCCGCTTTGTCCCCGCGGCGCGCCTTCTTTGAGAGGTTTCGTATTTCCTCCACCTTCGCCAGAAGCGCGGGGGACTCACACTTGGCGATCACCTGTCCCAATAGTTTCCCAAGGAATTTGATGTCTTTTCGAAGGGGTTTGTGTGGGTTTGCGGCGATGTCACTCGCAGTTGAAGGTGTCATAGGTCTCCGCCAAGGCTCAAAGCGACTCTACTGCTTGGCGCGAATGAGTCAACCTGCTTAGAAGAATATTTCCTCAATGAGTTTTGCTGAGGAAATGTACGCCGAACCCTCCATGGGTACCTTTACTTCAACACTCCACTGGGAGGCTTTCTCGAGCAGAGCCGGATCCGGGTAGCTCGCGTAGTCTATGTCGACGTAGTGGTTGTGAATGGGATAGGCGATCTGAGAAGGGAGTAAGAATCCGTAGCCTTTGCGGTAGTAACGTTTAAGCTTATACCGTAAGAGACCAGCGCGGAATCCCGCGAAGTCCTCGCCTTTGTAGCTGCGGTAGATAAAGTCGTAAAACGGCACTTCCAGTAGGCCCATATTATAGGGAAGCACGACCCCATTTTTATAATGGAGAAAAAGCAGGTTGCCGTGCCCCTTCTTGGGGACGGATCGGTCGAGGTAAGGCAATACCTGCTGGCGAATACCTTGGTAAAGGAACGTGGGTACATCGCTGACCAGTACTTTCGTGGGCGGGGTCGTGTCGGGCTTGAAAAGCGGCTCGTAACCTTCATAGGTCCAACCCCCAATCGAGAACCACCAGAATCCAAAATGGGCCCGCGTGTGAAAGGTAAAAATCATCGTGCAGAAGGTTAAAGTGATGACCGTTTTTGCGTACCGGTTGTCAGGTTCGACGACCCAGGCATGAAGCTGCCGGGAAAGTTTATTGATCGGCTTCCATAAAAGAACGAGCACGAATGTGAGGGCGAAGTTTACGGCAAACCAGCGTTGCATCAGTCCGGTATTGAAAGTGTCACGGTACGAGATGAAGCGGTGGTAGCGTGGGGTATTGTGGAAGAGGCTCAGCATCATTCCCACGTAGAGGGAGAGAAACCAAAGAAACCAAAGCCTCGCTGCCAAGAAGCTTGCCAGCTTATGCGGCAGATTCTTGAGCTTGTAAGATTCTTGTACGTTTAGCATAAAAGAATTTCTCTGCCAGCGCGTTGTAGTCAAAGCACATCAGAAGTAAGAAGCCGTTCCCGAGGAAGTTGATCCCACCGGTATTAAAGACCATAAAATGTAGTAATCCCATTGAAACGACAAAGAGCCATCGCAAGCGTGGGACGAACAGCACCGTAAAGAAAAAGAGTTCCGTAAACTGAGTAATGCAGGCGGCGATGGGTGCGAACCAAACGTTCTCTCGCAGAAAGGCGAGAATCGCTGGATTAAAACCACGCGACGTCATAAACACGCTATAGCCAAGGTGACTAGGTGCCACGCGCTCCAAGTGCAAGCGTAGAGCCCAGTCGGGACCGATCTCGATAATCTTAAGAAGCCCGGCCGATCCGTAGAACACACTCATAGCCAGTAAGAAGAGAAAAAGCGGCCAGTGGTGATCCGTCGATCGCTTGGCGGGTTCTCCCTTTCCTAAAAGATCTTTGAAAGTGTAGAAATTTGATTTTGGACTCAGGGAAAGAATAAGCAGCGTGAATAAACTTGTCGTTCCTCCTTCAATTTCGGAGTTGGTGGCGAGCACTAATCCCGTGAAGTGCAGGAAGCCTAGAAAAGTCAGGCGGTAAACAGACGAGGGTAGATTCCCAAGAGGGCGCAAGCGGCGGAAAAAAGAACTCCCATTTGCAGGAACCAGAGGAAGGCCGTGTTTGGGCCTGGCAGAAAGTCGTATAGAAAAACAAATGAGACCAAGTGACTTATCGGTGTTGGCCACGGATCGAAACTGCGATGGCGCGGGTAGACAAACATGTCGCTATCGAGAAGGCCGTAGATGGTGTAGTCGCGGCTCGCAAAACGATAGATCACGTACAGCAAGCAAAACGCTTGCAGCAACCAGAAATGAAAAGGAAGAGATTGGCGCAGGATGCCAAAGAATTGAATGTGGGGGCGAAGGTATTTGTCGAAGAAGCGTTGCATTGTTTAGAGTGCTGCGTCTGGTTTACAGTTAGAAATTTTAGTATAGGCCGCAAAACGGCCACCAAGGGATATTTATTCGCCGTGCCTTTAAAAAAAAAAGCCTCCCAGTACTCTATCGGCGGTTCAACCGATTTATAGGAGGATAAATGAAATACATTGGGTTGTTCTTGGTTCTTGTTTCTACGGCAGTGTTCGCTGCGCCGAATCGTTTTCCGCAGGGAACTTTTTGAAGGCAAAGGCTACTGGAAAATGCCTTCGGGTCAAAAAGGGGAATACACGACTGTTCTCAAGATCACCGGCAATGAGATCTATTCCAAGGTGGATTTGGGGAATGGTGAGGTTCACGAAGAAACGGGTACCATCAATTTCGATGAGAATGGCTTTTACAACATGACTCACGGGGAGAATCAGGAACCCGTGGCTACCGGTTACTGCGGCAGCGTGTGGTGTCATTCTGAAGGATCGAGCGCGGAAGGCGCCTTTGAAGAAACCGTCGTCTTCAAAGACAATCAGATCTTTCGTCTGGGCTCGATGAAGCTTCAGGACGTGGGTCTAATCATGTACGAAGACGCCCTCGCTCCTGCCGCAAAGCGCTAGGACTAGAGAAAAGTCATCTAAAGGGGGGGCCGTCGCGCCCCCTTTTTTATTTGGGCAGGTCGGGTAGCGCCATCACGCTGGGCATTGTCGGATCTAAGGCCGACTTCGTTACCATCCCCGCCATTGTGTCGGGCGGACCGCTACTAGCGACGGTAGGTAAGCCCGAGGAAGCCGAAGCCGTTGTGTCGGGTGCCGGCGCTGGACTGTTTGCTTGGTTTCCGTCGGCTTTCTTTTCTTTTTGCTGCTCCTGAATTTTTAGCTTCAGACCGCGCATGCGGGACAAAGAATCCGAGATGATCGGACTCACTAAAATCATGTGTGAATCCCCGTTTGTATTTTTGAATGCCAGTTTCGGCCACATGCGGTTAAAAATTTCTGCATACAAAATGATGAGAAAGCTCTTTGTATCGGTTTCTTGTTTGGCGATGTCTTTTGTACCGATGATCCCCATGACATCCTGAGGTGTCGCTTCCCCTAGGGTGGCTTTGGCTGCGGCCGACATAGACTTCGGCAATACGTTTCTTAACATCGCGGCGCCGTGCTCTCCATGTAAAGAGTCGTGAACAATTTGCTCGATGTCGAGCATAGCCTGAATTTCCTTAGGCACGTGTTCTTTGAAATAATCTACGATGCGTTTTTCATTGTGCTGGAGCACTTCCATGATGATTTCAGTAAACTCGTTATTAATCTCTTTCCACTTAGGATCGTCGAGCGATTCCAGCTGGTGAGCGAGATCGGTAGCTTTAGCGAGCTTTGCGGAGTTTGCTTTGATCTTATCCGACTGAATTTCAAGAACGGATTTCCCGCCGTTGTTGTCTTTTCGTTGTTTGGCTACGTAGCGCCACCAAGTCGTGGCTCCTGCGGTCCCCACCGCATACGTCAACGGCCACGCCCAGTTCGTCCATCGTTTCCACTTGAGCGCCCCAATGTCGTTTGTAATCTGCTGGTAACTAACCGCACAGGCTTCCATCGCACTTTTTCGGAGCTTTTCTGAGGTGGCGTCCGGATAGGGTTCCCGGCCTCCAAGCGGCGAGTTGGAATGAAAAGTGTTCTTGTCCGCATCGTAGCGAAGCGTGCCCTGATGTTTGTTTACTTCTAGATGCCTATTCTCAAAATCAATAATGGCGTTGAAAGCCGCCGCAAGGTTCTTTCCCGTTTGTTTAATCTTGGCTTCCTTGGCTTTGGTTTTTTGCCCGGTTTCGGCGTCTTTGAGTGCCTGATCGTAGGCCTCAGCGGCCTTTTTTAAAGCTTCCAGGCGATCGGCGTGACGGACCTCGGCGCGCTTGCTGGCCTCTTCCAGTTCTTTGTTTTTTCTGGATATCGCGATCGAGTCTTTTATCGTCTCGACTGCGGCGCCAAAAATCGAGGGAACTGTGCGTGAGAAGGCCCGCCGCCAAAAGAAAGGAGACCCAGTAACTGATCTCGTCTGAATCCGTTGCCTCTCCCTCAAGTAGCTTTTCAAAGCGGCTCGCGCGCACATCGATGGCGTCAAGGGGGGCTCGATGATGTCGGGTTCTTCCGCGAAACTGCGGCCGGGCGTATAGAGGCTCGCGAGCAATAGGGCCACGGCAAGCCACCCACTCAGTATTTTACGTCCTTTTTCCACCACCACTCTCCAAGGCAGCCACTAGGGCCACCTTTTACTAGGGCAGTACCAAGCAAAGTGTATTCCGGAAGCTTCTCTCTGAATTTACAGGGGTTTTCGTTTTTGCAGCGCCGTTTAGCCGTTAGGGCGCTAGACAAGGTGACAAAAATGGTCTCTTGATTTACCGCGTCAAAAGAGGATAATAGGGACGCTCATGAAATTTCTTTTCCTTCTATCTCTTCATATCTGTGTGTTGGCTTTTGCGGATGTCCTCGCCTATCCGGGCGCTCAGACTGAAGATCCGCTTAAGTGGGCGTCTGCCCAGTGCGAGTGGAAGGGCAAAGACCTGGTCGTGGATCTTGGCAAAGCGGACGAGAAGCCCCGTGTTCGCATTACGCTAAAGACCTTCGACGATTACGCCGCCTACCTGAAAAAAAATAAGAAAATGGAACTGAAGCTCTACAACGAGGGATTTGGTGACGTTTTGTATAAAGACATCGACGGCTTTGAACGCGCGATTCCCAATCATGTGAAAGAAGCCACCTGTGTCTTCAATTTTGAAGACGTTGTTTACGATGGAAACTTTTTGGAAAGTTTCACGCTGACTTTTAAATGCGAAGGCTTTCGCAAAAAAGATATTCCCTTCCAACGTAGCCTCGAAGTTCGCGAAAAAGATCCCATCCGTTGCAAGTTCTAAGGCTCGAATGTTAGCATGACCTGACTAGCGTCTATTCCCAACACAATCCAATGAAAGGTGCCACATCCATGAAGGTTTGCATCGTCGGGGCCTCCGGTAAACTTGGAAATTACATGATTCGCCACGCCCTCGATCGTGGCTACGAAGTGGTTGGGGTTTGCCGCGAAAAGAGTGTAGCAAAGCTCGCGGGGTTCGGAGACAAGATTACCCTGTACCCAGGAAATACCGACGATCGAAAAGTAATAGAAAAGGCCGTTGCCGGTTGTGATGCAGTTCTCACGGTACTTGTCCCTTTTGGGGTGAAGCAGTACTCGACGAACACGGCGCAGGCGGTACTCGACTTCGCGAAGCCTGGCGCGAGGCTCATTTTCTCATGTGGTTGGCACATCACGCGCGATGGGAAAGATAAATACACCCTTGGACTGAAGCTGATTGTCAGCGTTTTCGGTTCCCTGGCTCGACTCTTGCGTTTTGCGGATCTGGACGATCAGGTGGAAGCCTGCAACCGGATTTTTAAGAGCCATACCCGCTGGACGGTGGTGCGAGGGAGTGACTTAGAGGAGGGCGAGAGTCAGGGCTTGCCGGTCTGGAGCCGGCATGTGGGCGATCCCATTCTTGAGAGCAATAAGACACGCCGAATTGATTTTGCGCTCTTTATGGTAAATGCGATTACCGACGACAGCATTATCCAAGAAGCCCCGGCAATTGTTGGCTGCAATACTGTTTCTGCGCGAAAACACCAAACCGCTTGAATACGCGCGAGAGGGTCGAATTGTTAGCCAGTTGAAAGAATCTCAACGCGGCGAAAATAGTCTCTTTCGTAGCCTCTATAAAAACGCCTGAATTATCGAGCCCCCCGGTTGGCATTTGACTTGCTCTATAGGTCGTCGTAAGCGTTGCGGGGTCGTCCGCTTCGCCTACACAAGTAACCTTTTTGAGGAGTACCTAATGCAATCCCTGAAGAATACGTTC
Source organism: Bdellovibrionota bacterium (assembly GCA_041391485.1). Classification (GTDB taxonomy): domain Bacteria; phylum Bdellovibrionota; class FAC87; order UBA2466; family JACKAF01; genus JACKAF01. The sequence goes on from JAWKNY010000025.1 coordinate 26,766, forward strand.
TTGGCGTTCTCGATGATTCTCGCTTCTTTTTCTGTATCCCCCTGTTGGCGGATGAAGTGATTAACGATCCCGCGGATACGAACCGTTGGTCTATCGATCTGAGATTGGCAGCGATTCCTTTTGACAGCATGGCTCTCGGTTATGGCGCCAACATTATGTATTACTTCAATGAGAAAGTGGGCTTGGGTCTCTTTGGGCAGCTGCAATTTGATTCCGTAAACAGGTAGGTGTAAAAGCCGGTCTCGATGCTTCCTACGAATGGCTTTTCGCGAAGAACTTCTTTCTGGGCGCCGGTGCCGGTGTCGGGGTCTATCTGGCGAGTCCCTCAATCAGTTTCCCCGGAACGACCGCTCTATGGACCAGCACCTTTTCCCTGGATCTGTTCCTCCAGATTGGTACACGTTTCTAACTAGTTACAAACATTTAAAGGTCGGCGGGAGAGAGGTTGCTTTCCCGCCGATTTTTATGCTAAAAGCCCGGTACTTTAACGATTTCCTAAGGTACCGGTATGATGCGTGTTACGAGCCTTCTAGGCGCTCTCCTTTTTGCGGCTTCAAGCCTTGCGATGGATGTCGAGGCTTTTAGGTGCAGCACTGAATTTGCGATCGCTCCTTATATTACTCAGCACAAACTTGTTCTAGGGACGAACGAGCATATCGATACGCTCGAAGTGGCTTCAGGCCCGGTGCGCCTGCTTGTGGGAACGTCGATTACAGAAACCCCGGAAGGTGGGACGGTCCTTGGCGGTCGGTTCACGCTGAGTCACTTTGGAGCGGAAAAGCCTGAGATAGCGCTCAATGTGCCAGGCCTTGATGGGAATTCGACCTCCGCTTCGGTACTGGTCGTCTCGGATGACGGGAAGTACGCCGCGGTTTCCGGTGGCAGCATGTTTGGCGGCCCCGCTTATTTTTTTGATTTGCAATCCTCGGACTATGATCCCATCGCCTCCCGGACCGAGACCCGAAATGCGTACCGCAAATTTCGAGACCTCTATTGGGCGATGATTTTTCGTGGACTTGCCGGTGATCCCCATGCCCCGTTCATGTTGGAGCAACTGGGTGGACTGGGAGAAGTCTATAATATTCTCAAGGGTATTTATGAAAAGTATGGGGAGATCCCTGCCGAAGTTGTGGATCAGCTGGAGGGGGTTATTGCTCAAGTGGTCGAAGGGGTCCTGGGAAAACCCGGACGGGATCTGGGCTATGGTTTAGTTTCCAAAGATGAAGAAGAAGCCATTCCAACCTCTTCGATAGATTTTTCTCCTGATGGAAAGCAATATGTCGCTGACTCCATCGAAAGTCTTGCGGTTCGCGATACGGTGACGGGAGAACTCGATAGCCGAATCTATTTGACTCAGCTTAACGGTTTCACCCCGCTTCCGGTGGGCGGACAAACAAGGTTTACGAATGGTGGAAAGCACGTCGTTTCCTATCACCGGGGTTACCAGAAGGAGGCTCTGCTCGCCTTGTGGGACGCTGACAAAGGATTTGCTTGCGACCAGCAGGAGCTCGATCTCGCCTATGATCATTATCTCCCGATGGAGCGGGCCTTTGCGAGATCCCCGGACGCGCGCTTTTTTGTCTTGTCAGGGAAAACCAAAAAGGGTTTCACGACACAGGTTTGGACTACGGATCCGAGTGAGTGGGCGCAGCAGCTCGTACTGGTCCGAGAATTTGTGTCGGATTCAAAACAGAAAGGAAGCGCGCCCCCCGTTGCGTTCTCGACGAGCAGTACCTATGCCGTGGGTTTAACCAACGGGACCGTTGAGCTCTACGATGCCGATCGCAACCAGGTGTCCAAGAAGTTTGAAGGGGGACACAGTAAACCGGTGAGCGCAGTCGCGATTAGTCGGGACGGTAAACTCATTGTTTCGGTGAGCGGCGAAGAGAATACCTTGGTATTGTGGTCCACGAGCGGTGAATTTGAACCCATTCGTCTCAAAGGCGAGGACGTGGGTTATATGGGATCGGTACGGTTCCTTACCGATGATAACTCTCAGATCCTTCTCGAGACGTATAGAGATCACGTACGTGAGGTCTACCTTGTGGACGTTTTCAAGATGCGGGCTGCGCTCAAAGCTAAGCCTGCAGACGAAAAGTAGTGCCGGAGCCCCCAAAGGGGGCCTGAGATCTCTATATAATCCGTGTATTTAGTCTGACTCTGGAGCCAGACCTTTCGCGACACCCGCATGGGTGTTTACAAGCGGTATACACGTCTAAACTAAAAAGCATGGAAGGAGACCCCATGCAGCACCGCTTTATACAGCTTGGCTTACTCGTCCTCCTACTGGCCGGCCCGGCCTTTGGGGATGACTTTTTCATTCAGTTTCGCCAGCACGATCCCTCTTCCAATGTGGGGCAAGTGAGAGTCGACAGCGGAGAGCGGGGATATGGTGATGAAAGTGAGCGTCCGCCGGAGGCGCGTCCTCACCGCTATCGTTACAACTACGATGACGGCGTCCTTTCCAACCCCGGCATCGAAGACGGCTATGTTCGCCACCGGCCGCGCATGAAAATGATCGATATCGTGAGAACGTATCCTTAGTAGAGGGATGAGCGGCCCGTGGAGCTATGCCTGGCTTGACTCGCGGCAGGGGTTTCTCCTACGATGCCCGCTCTCTTATGGAAAGCGATCTGGTCAAATTCATAGCCGCTCTTTTTGCCATCATGAACCCGGCCACGGCTATTCCGGTGTTTCTGACTGTGACCGAGGGACGGTCCGCAGCCGAGCAAAGGCGAATCGCGGTGACGGCAGCCATCGCGGTGTTTGTGATTCTTCTAGTGGCCGCGCTTTTTGGGAAACAGCTGCTTACTCTATTTGGTATCTCGATAGCTTCTTTCGAAGCGGCGGGCGGGATCATCATCTTGTTGATGTCGCTTTCCATGCTGCGGGCTGAATCCAGCCGCGTGCACCACAGCTCCGAGGAGTCTCAGGAAGGCTCTCAAAGCGACAACCCAGCATTTTTTCCTATAGCAATTCCACTTCTAGCGGGCCCGGGTGCAATTTCCACTGCCATCATCTTTAGTGAACGTCTCAGCTCTGCGAGTGGAATTGTGATTATCGGAATCGGAATTGCGGTCATGGCGCTTGTGCTTGCTCTCAGCCTAAGTCTTGCGGGACGGATAGCGGGCGTTCTTGGAAAGACCGGCATGAACATTGTCAGTCGTATCATGGGGATGATTCTCGCGGCCATCGCGGTAGAGATGATCGCAAGCGGACTTAAGACCTTACTCCCCGGGTTGGTCTAGCGCCTACTTTTCTACGAGAAGTTTTCTTCGTCGCATTTCGGCCAGTACGGTATCCGCTACTTTTTCTTGGCCCTTCAGTGAGAGGTGAAAACAGTCGTTGGCCACCTCGTCTTCGTCAAATTGCAAATCGGACGGGCTTTCCAAGTGGTGTACGCGAACGTCTTTTTTGACACCTTTGTCATCTAGGTCACTCAGGTAACTCTTTGCTTTTTCAACCGTGGCTTCCGTTGCTTTTTGGTAGACAAGAGAGGCAGCCTTCACCTGCGCGACTTGTTTCAGGTACTTCTCATTCGTAATGTCTCCTTCCGGGGGCGTGACATTGAGGATCCTCGGGCAGAGGTTCTTGCCAGGAGGTAGGGTTGTCGTCCCTTTCGCCGCGAGCGAGACGACCTGCTTAAGAAGGGGATTTTTTACCTCGTCCGCTATTTTTTTCTTGGTTTCGAAGAATCGAAACTCCCGGCAGCTCATGGCTTCTTTTTCACCAAAAGCATGGACCTTCTTATTCAGGATTGTTTTATCAACCAGCTGAGAAATATCCAGATGGTTGAGTACAAAAATATCGGTTCCGTCTTTGGGGAGTTCGGCTTTGTCGATGAAAAGTCGAATCGCTTTCATCAGGTTCTCGGAATACTCCTCCACCATTTCTTTCTCATAGGCTTTTTCCTCTTTGTCTGCGCCGAAGCCGTTTCGGCAGAGATCGTTGCCGGTGAAAAAGACAAAGAGTTGCTGTGGCGCTTTGTTTCCCGTTACTAGGAGCAGTTGCTGAACCTGCGCGGCGGCTTGGCCGGAGTAATTTCCCACCTCAGCCGCGACCCCGACTTCGGTTGCCGCAAAGCCTTGGCTGCGGCCCACCAGGTACCCCTCGATAGTGGGAGTGATGAGACGAATGAGCATCATCGTCGGGCTATAAGCCCGACCGGGGGCTTCAATTATTTTGCGTTCGGCCTCGGGAAAAGCGTCTTGAAACCGCTTGGAGTAGGATTCCCACTTAGGCCAGCTTCGCTTGTTCGCTGTGAAAGCGGCATCAATGTGGGCAGCGTCCCAGCGAAAGCTTTCGTAGCTAAGCGCGGCCGTGGAGATACTATCGCCAAGAATAGCGAGTTTGGGTTTGAGTAGGGGCGTTTTTCCCGACTCCGGGGCCGCGTAGACGAGGCTAGCCCATACGCTTAACTGAACGATTGCCCAAAGCTTCATCCGTTTCCTCCACCACTGATTTGACAGTCTTATAGTAGATGAGGAGCTTTATACAAAAGGACGCGCCGAGTCAACCGGGAGGCCTAGAGCCCCTTTGTTTTGAGGGCGTAACAGGGTGGGCAGGCCGGGACGTACTTGTCGTCGGCACCCAGCTCGATGACCGCTCCCGTGAGCGTGGGTTTTCCGTCGAGTAGCCGCAAGTTGAAAATGGCTTTGCGGTTGCAGAAGTTGCAGGTGTTCTTCACTTCCTCGATAGTGTCAGAAAGTTCGAGTAAACGACGAGACCCTTCGAATAGGCCTTGCTTAAAGTCCGTGCGCAGACCGTAGCAAATTACCGGAATATTCTGCTCGGTCGCGATTTTTCGTAGCTGCTCGATGACAGAAGGACTCAGAAACTGGCATTCATCCACGAGCACGCAATGCACGCCTTCAAATGCATCGAGATTGAGAACGGTATCGGGTCCTACCAAGTAGTCCGCGTCCACCATTAAACCGGCGCGCGACTTGATGGTGTTTTTCCCAAACCGGACATCCAGCTCGGGTTTAATCAGGAAGGTCTTTTTGTCTTGAGTCTTGTAGTTGTGGGCGACAGCCAATAGGTTCAAGGTCTTCGCGCTTCCTACGGTGCCGTATCGAAAATAGAGTTTTGCCATGGCTGTCTTATCCCCCATCCAAGAAAATCTGTCTGAGGATAAGACAAGAAGCGACGATCGGCAAATGTTCCTTTAGCGCGGGATCTGGCGTAGGCAATTCAAGTAGTTGTCCATCCCGTGATCGTGGTGGTTGATGGCAAGCCCTGTGTAGGAAGTGACGGTGCGCATAAATACCTGAAGTCTATTCTCATCTGAAATGGAGCACTTTCCTGCACTGTCTTCTGAAATGTGAACGAGCTCTCCAACCGGACGAAACCGCGCATCCGGAAGTGTCGGGACGGGATCGTGACCAAATTCGACGCGGTAAGTGGGGATGGTATTTTCGTTGAAGTAGTTCGCAAGCTTTTGGTTTCCCGGACGGGGAGCGCCAAAGGTGTAGAGCCCAATGTTCTTAAACCCGTGAGCGGCGTGAAAGTCGCGCGCAAAGATGGTTGCCAGAGCGCCTCCCAAACTATGACCCGTAAACCACACTTTTCCGGATTCGGTGCCTTTGAGTTTTTCCAGCACTTGATCGTGAGCTTTAGAAAACTGCTCATAAAAACCAGCGTGGAGATCGTGGCGCGAGTTTGGTGAAGGGACGGTGTTTTGCTTGGGCTTTTTCATCAAGTTTGGGCGACCAAAACCTTGCTGGGCGGGTTTTTTCTGACCCAGATAGAAGGCGTTGAAGTTGTCGAACCAGTCATCCCGCTCGTCTGAGCCTCTAAAAACGACAACCGCGTAGCCTTTTGCTTTCACGATGAAACCTTGCACGGGCGCGCTGTCGATGGGCTCTATGGATGCATCGGGAATACCTGCCAGCTCTTTTTGGATGGCGGGCATATCGGGACTCCCATCCTCTTTTTTCAAGTAGGCGACTTTTGAGAGCCAAGCAAAAAAGGTGGCGTTGTCGAGATCGAAGGCATTCTTCGCAGGGTCAAACGGCAGTGGGGCAAGCGGCGGCTGGATCGTTTGGGGCAGAGGAAACAACGGGTAATGCTGGTAGGGGCCTTGTTGGGTAGCTCGGTGTGTTTCGGGTCCTTCTGCGAAAACGACACCACTCAAAACGAGAAGAGCGATGCACAAGAGAATACTTTTTTTCGTATCTTGTGCCCCCATGCTGCAATTATCTCCTATTTGCGGCATACATGCTGCATCTTTCGTCGATAAACGAGAATCCAGGCTGTGTATACAATGAGAATGTGGCTAACATTAAGTCTCCTCGCGGCAGGATTGGCTGGCCGTGAGGTGCTAGCGGGACCTGAGGGACCCGTCTTCGACGACCCCGCCATGGTCACCGAGTGTATGCGTGCGGCCAAAACGCTAGCGGAATGGGCGGGTCCAGTACGAGGCGTTACGCGAGCCCAGTCTGGGGCTCCGCGCACAGAGCCGTTCGTTGTGAACCCGGATGCAAGTCCCGGAATCCGAGCCGTTATCAATCCAGACCAGATTCTATCGACGCTCAGCGGAAACTACCGTGACGAAGTAACTCAACTTTGGAGAAACGGACACCTCAACACCAATGAGCTGTTGGAACTCTCCCTCATCGACTCGGTCGGAATCCCAATCGAAGGAAATCTTGTAGCTTATAGACAGCGGGCGGCAAATGGGGAAGTTGTGCCTGGAGGGACCATTTCTACGATTACTCCAGAGATGCGAGAAAAAGTATTGCGCGCTGAGCGCAAGCCGACGACATCGCGTGAAGTCCGAGGCGCGCACCACGCGGGCATTCTCAAAGATCCGAACTACCAGATAGTGGAGCAGACGCTCAATCCGAATGGGACCATCAGTGTCAAATTCAGAAAACTACTGGTGACTCCCGAGTCGCCCGAAGGGGTTTGGTCGAAGAACAAGAAATCGACGCTCGCGCCCGAACGTTGGTCTGAAGAGGACATTGATATCGCGACCTCGATCACCTACGGTTCCGGGCAGGTCGCAAAAACAGAAGATCGGGCCGATGGCAAAGTCTACTTTATGCGTGAGACTCTTGTATTTGTTGATGACTCCGGCGTTAAGTCTAAACCGGTGGAGTGGGAAATTGTGGTCAATGATAAGGATGAAATCATCAGCTCTTACCCCACGGGAAGCTAGTAATAAAACGGATAATTCTGAATCTATTTGTTTCGTGACCGCTCGTAGCATAGGCTGCAGCCAGAGGTGGCCATGGACGAACAGAGCCGACAGGTTGATCTGCCGTATTTCGATTGGTTGTTGAAGGAACTCGGAACGGGCGGGACCTCCGCTATCGAGGATATCGCGGGTAGGAATGTCCACTGGGGATACTGGGAACAGCCGCAAAGCGCCGAGACATCGATTGAGGCTATCTCCGAGGCGACAGACGAGCTGACTTGGCAGCTGCTGCGAGAGGTCGAGCCCTTATCGGGGAAGGACATTCTTGACGTTGGCTGCGGTTTCGGGGGAACGGTCTCCCTTATCAACCAGCACTATAAAGGGGTTTCGCTCACGGGCTTAAACATCGATCCTCGCCAGCTGGAGGTGGCGCGAAGAAACGTCGCAGCACTCCCCGGCAATAGAGTGGAGTTTAGAGAAGGCAACGCCTGCAAGCTGCCGTTTGAGCCCAACTCCTTTGATACGGTACTCGCCGTTGAGTGCATCTTTCATTTCCCTTCCCGCAATGATTTTTTCCGGGAAGTTTCAAGAGTCCTGAAGCCGGGGGGAAAACTTGTCTTAAGCGACTTTGTGCTGCGCTTGAGATGGCTTCCTTACACCGTGGCACTCTTTCTTTGGAATAAAAAGCCACTCGTTGAGATGTATGGTTCTCACATCAAGCTGAGCTGCCGTGCGCATTACAAGCATTTGGCAAAGAAGCATGGACTTAGATGGCTCAAGATGCGCGACATCACCGAGCACACGCTGCCCACCTACGAGGCCATTGAGAAGTACGCGGATACCTGGAAAACGCAGGAGCCCATCATTCGCGCCGCGAACCGCCCCCTCGCTCGCGCTTCTAGAAGCGGGGCTCTCGCCTATGAAATCTTCGCTCTAGAAAAAATGTGAGTGAGCGGTTCGCTCGCAAATTATTTAGCTTTCTGACCGAGCCAAGCAGTCGGCGTAGACTTTTTCCTTCTGGCGCCGATCGATACTAGGCGAGAGCGTAAGGCATTGAGCGCCTACGCGCACACTTTCGATAGCCGAGTTCGAGACGCTCAGATTTGCCATGGAATCTGCCATTTCCCGACAAGTATTCTCGATAAGAGGTAAAGAACTTGTGGTGATGACACGAGGAATGAAGCCGGTGGCCCAATCCACGGTGCAATTCGCTTCGTCATAGTACGTGATCCGTACCAGCGGAGTCTCCCCAGTGCCGCCGCCTCCGGCCAGAATCAAACGATTCAGTTTGGTCAAAAGCAGATTGGCTATGCAGATGTCCTTATCGGGCGCGCTAGCACACTGATCGGCTTCGCCGGCGATTACGGATTGATTCAAGAGCAGACCTGCAATCATTAAGAATAGTGTTTGTTTCATTACTCCCCCCCCACAAATCAAGCTAACGGGGAGAGGCGTTCAGTGCAATGATTGAGTCCGAGACCAGCGGCTAGTCCTTAACATACGTAAACGCGAGTGGTCCTTTATGATCCGCTTTCATTTGTCGTCGCGCGGTATTCGGAGGGAGTCATATTGGTTTGTTTCTTGAACACGCTGTTGAATACGGACTTTGAGTTAAATCCACTTTCTAAGCCGATTCCCATCAAATTCAGGTGAGCGTAGGCGGGATCGGCAATCAATCTTTTTGCTGTTTCCACTCGTCTAGTGTTGACGAGGTCATAGAAGTTGGTTTGTAAGCCTCGTTTAATGGTCTCTGACACAAGGTACGGTTTGAGAGAAAGCGCCTGAGAGAGATCCAAAAGGCGTAGGTCGGGTCGCAAATAAGGTTGCTCCTTCTCAAGGTAATCCAGCAGTCTCGTCGTTAAATTGGTTACTTCGGCATCGGAAAGGTGTTCGCCTTTGTTTTCTCCTTCCACGCGCTCCAGCTCCAGCTCTTGAGAGAACGCGGCGGAGTACCGCAGGGAAAAAAATCCGATTGCCAAGATAATCAGACTAGAGACGGGAGGTACTACACTCAGCAGGGGACGGGTGGGTCCTGTGATCACATCTGCGGCATCGACTGTAAATAGCGTCAGCTCTGCGGTTGCCAGGAGTCTGAGCCAATGGACGCGAATCTTACTGTCATCGGAGACGAAGTTCTTCATGCGTGCCTCAAAGCCCCAGAGTTGGTGGAGTGTGGCAATGAGATAAGGGATTTCGATAAGGTCACGCAAGATGAGCCGCAAGTAGCGTTCACCAAAAAAGGCCGATCCCAACTCGAAGTACTCGGGGCCCGCAAAAAGGAGAAAAGCTAGTTGCCAGCAAAGTCCAAAGCCTGCCGGCAAAAGATGCCAAAGGTGCTTGCGCGTCAGCCTAAAGTCCGGCGTGGTCATTGCCAGAACATATAAGTAGAAGAGGGCGACCGCGAGCAGTGAGGTCATGAAGGTGCTTCTGAAAAGGTACGGGTGTGCTGCCAGCTCGCCCGATATTTGCCACGCGAGGATCAGTTGCCGGTAAAGCACACAGGTAATGACTACAGCGAGCAAACGGCTCGCCGTCCGGTTGTGGCGCTGACTGAGTAGCGCCACAATGAGAAGACAACCTAAGACAAACGTAGGCACAACCCCTTCTACGCTGCACCCCTAGCCTTGTCCAGCCTTCCCGATGGGGCATTCGGACGTCTGAATTACCCGATCCGGACCACTTCCTCCACCCGTTGCGGCAGGCTCGATAGTGCTGGAGGTGCGAAATGCCTATTGATTATGAGGATAAGCTCTTTCAGGGCAAGAGTGCGTTGCTCATAGACGACGACCACTCTTTCCTGACCCTCGTGAGAGGCTTGACGAAGGGAATCGTTACAACCGACTTGCCGGAGACGGCAAAGCGTCTGCTCCTCGAAGGCGAGTATTCGATGCTGATTACGGATACGAACATGCCCGAGATGAATGGGATTGAGCTTCTACAATGGGTGCGGGCCGAGCCCAAACTCAAAGGCCTGCCGGTGGTCGTGCTATTTTCTGGGCTAAACGGCTCCGACATGACGATACGAGAGGTCTATCGCCAGGGGGCAACGCTGGTCACAACGAAGGAGTTCTTCGTGCTGGAGATGTCGCTGCTTTTCGGCAAAGACCGATAAGCGGCCTTACTCCGCCTGGCCTGCGATCGCTTTCGCGCAAGCCTTGATCCCGTGCCCCGCAAATTGCAGAGCCGATTGAATGGGGCCGTCACCCACACTACGTCCCAAACCGCGGTACAAACGCCAACGGCCAGCGGACTCCTCGTGGATGCGGTTGCGCGCGATGGTCTGAATGTAGCTCACGGTCTCGGACTGGAACTTAAGAGCCAGCGCAGCGTTTCCGGTGGCCTTCTGAAGCGCCTCGGTCAGCTTACGTCGGTAAAAGTAAAGGTTCTTGATCGGGTTGGCGTACGGAGTGCCATACGCTTGAAGCAGGCGGCGGAAGTGGAGCGCCACGGTCGCTTCGGGAACGGTTCCGCAGTCAAAAATCTTTCCCGTCAAAGAAACGAGCTTCTGCCGATCGGATGCCAAGAGAATTGGCTTGATAAGAACGCGTAGCGCGTCCCGTTGCGCGGCTACCACATCGGGTGCGACTACTCTGAACTGAGAAACGTCGGTACGGTAAAGAATCTGGTGTAGGTCATCCACCATCCAGTTGCCTGGGTGCCCGTCGCGATCGTAAGCGCCCACCTGGTAGGCATTCTCAAATTCCAGATCCAAAGCATCGGTGGAAAGATCCCGCGCCTGAGCGTGCTGATCCATGCGAACGTGCTTGATGCGCGGGTGCACACTCATCGACTTCTGCATGTCGGCTTGCACTTTCTTTTGGAGCTTCTCAATGACGGGGACCGTGCGAATCGCAAAGCCGCTTCGGGTTTCATCGGCCTCTCGGCGGTAAACCTGGGCCGCTTGAGTGATGAGTTCTCGGTCGCGCTCAAGATCCACTTCACTCCCGCCGGGTCCAAGTGTTTCCATCGAGGCCGAAAGAGCGTCTTGTAGATAGACGCCCACCATGGAGATATCTTTGTCGGAATCCGCCACTAATGCGTCGGTAGCCCGTCGCCAGACTTGAGATTCATTTCGAATTTGTCCCGCTACGTTTTCGTGCATCGCGCGTACAGCGGCTTCGATGGGATCGGCACTCGCGTTTTCGGGATCTTCAAAATCCACTCCGAGTACAAAGTTGATACTGCCAAAACCGAGTAAGCTACCCACGTAACGCACTCCGGGAGATCCTCGCCCAGGCCCTCTCGCAGGCGATGGATGGCTCTATCGCGCCGAGGTTTGAGCGCGCGATCAAAGACGCCATCAAACTCGGATTCGAGTTCAGGGGGAACGAGGCCGGCCGCTCGAAGAAACTGCGCACCCTTGTAGCCAAGACTTTTGAGGCCATCGACAATGCGGCGGACGAAGCCCGTTTCGCGTCGTCCCCGTCAATCATGCCAGCGAGAATGCGGGCGATGAGGACGCGCCGTTCCCCAGAGGGAAGCGCATTCAGGTAGGCGTTCATACAGGCCCGCGCAATCTTGTTGTCGGCATAAGGACCCATCACAAGCCGTAGCACTTTTTCACTGTATTCGGCATCGGAAAGGAGGCCTTCCAAATCATCAATGAGTGACATCAGAATGTACGTACGAATAACAATGTTGGCTTCACGGAAGCGAATTTGCATGCCACGAGCCATTTCCCGCAAATCCCCCTTGGGAAACCCGATCCGATCCCCCAGCCCCTCGACAAACTCGTCCAGCGTCGCTGTCCCCGTCAAAAAGTTCAAAAAGAGCATTTTCTCCTTTAGCCGCTGCATCATGTTGCGAGCGTGTTGGGGGAGATCCAGTAGTGCCAACCCCTCGTTTTGGTACCAGTTGTCCGTATTGGTACAAATCTCAAACATGTAATCGGTTTCAGCGGGGTTTGTGACCAGGTCTTCGGCCATCTCATCGACAAGGGCGTCGCGCAAATCTCCCATTTTGGGAAGAAAGCGTTCAAGGAGCGCTCTGGTATTGGTGACGGCGTCCCGCACCGACGTGAGATCGGTGGCTCTAGCGACTCTTTGTGGTTCGATTTCGGTTTCGTAGGTCCATTGGATGACCCGCCGTTTTTGCGTATGAGTGAGTAAGAAGGCAACCACTTCCGGGGTGGCCAGCTTTTTCTTCTGCTCCTCGCTGCTGTTGTCCCAGATGACGGCAAAAACTCGTCTCGTTCCAAAGTTCTCAGTTTGCTCTTCTTTACGAATTCCAGGAATACCTCTCCAAGATACCCCCAGTCGTCTTGACTCAGGTCCTTTCTCTTGGATTCTGCGATCGCCAAGTCCAGGAACTTGCGGGAGGTGAACTCCTGTTCGTTTTTACTGAGGGCTTTGGCACCGGCCGCAAAACTCGCGGCCGTAGGGGGCGATCGAAAAGATCACAAAAGCCCTCAAAGCGCATAAGAACTCTTGTGTCGTACTGTTTTACGGCATACGTAATCGTTTCTTCGATGCTCCCCGTTTCGGCGTACTTCTTTTCGACATCACTATCGATGTAAGCCGTTACCCGTTTGGCAAGCTCGGCCTGATTGATTTTATCAACGTCACTGAAGAATTTTTCGTAGGCAGCCTGAATTTTCTTCGTCTCTTCTTCTGAAAGATCCGCGGGGTAACTGTAGCTTTTTTCAAGCTTCTTTTGGGAGAAGAGAGAGCGAATCAGTTCCCGTTCTTCCGGGTGGTTGGCGACGAGCCAGTCAAAGTAGCCAATCCACAAGGACATGTCCGGATCGACAATAGGGAGATTGGGCTCAAGGGGTCGGTGCCATCCCAATTTACTGCGCATCGCGTACGCGGTGCGGAAAAAGCGTTCGCGTTCGTCGGCCGTCTTTGGATCTGTGATGCGGATGAGGCGGTAAAAATTGCGTATGCCAGACGCGTGGAACATGTAGCTCACGTATTCCTTGTTGGGCTCGCAAAGCAGGGATTTCTCTACCAGCGTGGAAATTAAATGGCCCATTTCAGACGAAGTGCCTTTCAGGCCGACCGTGGTTAGATGGCCAACCCATTCCTCCTCGGGAAAAACAAGAATAGCCGCCGCTACGAGATACTTGTCGTCAAAGTCCTGAAAATTATAGGGGGCAGGCAGTTCTCTCGCAGCCCGCACGACGTAGGCGCGCACTGAATCAAAGTGTTTGCTCTTGAAGGCGTCGTAATCCGCTTTCGCCAAAAGCCCCAACCTGTGTAGCTCGGCGGCACGCGCGGAGAGCTTCACGAGGGTCTCGATGTTCATCCGCAATTGGCCAATGGCGTATTCGGGCTTGGTAGGCTCATCGTCTTCGTCGTCTTTGCCCGTGAGCAGGTGAGCTAGCGTACGGTTGAGGTAGTCGCGTACAGCGGGGGCAAGTGTGGTTGCGATGGCGGCTTCGTATTCAGGGTAGGCCGCGAAGTTACCGCACCGTTTTCTGACGCCGGCGACCGTATTTAGGATGTCGCCCCCGTAATAAGACTTCTTCTCAGCCAACTCATCCACGAAGTGCTTTAGGAAACGGTTCCAATTGTCCGTGGCCTTTGCCTTGTCGAGAGTGTAGAGGGTTTGCCAAAGTTTTTCTTCATCCTGCCACTGATCGGGAGTGGAATCGAAGGTGTCCGCATAGACGCCTGCGGTTTCCCAAATTTTACTTTCCTGCGAGGTACCCACCATCCAGGCAAAGTCCCGGGAGGTGCAGAGGTGATTGCTGCAAAGTTGCGGGAAGCTTGCCATGAGCGTTGCCCGGGCTTCCCGAAAGTTCCCCACGTAGCGCTCCCAGATCTCCTTGTTTTTGGTCGCAATCAGAAGTTTCTGTTCTGCCTCGTCGAGGCGCTGCTTGGCTTCCTTTATGTAGTGCTCAGCGCTTTCTGGATCGGTTTCGCCGTTTGTACGGTAACCTAGAGTCGTCTGATAGTACTCATTCGCTGATTCGACGGCTTCTTTCTCGTACTCTACTTGTCTGGAAAGGTCGGGAGGGATCAGCATTTTCATTAATCTGGGGAACTCTCGCCGTTCGGGTTCTCCCGGGTATTTTGCAAGATAGGCTTTCCACGCCGCGAGGTAGGCCTCTGCGATGGCCTTTGCATGCGCCTCTCGGAGTTTGAAGTAGTTTTCTTGGCTCACTTTTCCGGGAAGTTGCGGGCCAACGATTTCTCCCCAATGCTTTTCCGCAAAAGCCGCGGGCGGTTCGGGCCGGTGTACCCAGTCGGCGCGGTTTCCGGTCCGCTGTTCGTACGCCTCTCGCTCTTTTTCATTCTGGTGGAGGAAATACTCAGCGACTTCTTGATTGAGTTCCGAAAAATCGGCGGCGATGGCGTCTACTAAAATGCGTTCAAAGTCGCCCTCAAATATCTTGCTATCCTTAGCCGTCTCCACCACTTTCGTGGGGAGTTCGGGGATTTTGTCCAAGTCCAATTCTTCTCGCCCGAGTTCCCGGCGCGCGGCGGTGTTGGCTAGTGCCAGCGTGTCTTCTCGTGAGGAAGTGGCCGTGTGTGTCTCGGAGAACCCGTTGCTAGGGAAATGTATTCGCAATTTCCTGATAAATCGCTCCGACGCGTAAGGATCGGCTCCGGCGGGAATCATGCGCTTAAACACACTTTTCAAATCAACTTCGTTTTCCACCGCGCGTTGGAGCATGCGGGTTACTAGGTCGGACGGGTCCCGGCCATCGACAACGTCCTGTAGATTGCTCCAGCCGTGTTCGAGCTCATGGCCGGTTACAAACGAGCCTTCGTGATCGTCATCAATAAACTCAATGAGTCCCATGTTGATGACAACGAGTTTTACTTTGGGTTTGAGACGAATAAAGGACGCGTTCACCCCTCCGCGCGATTGAGGACCAGATAAAAGTCTTCTCCGCTTTCCTCGGCGCGTAAGTGGAGCTTGAAGTGATCGAGTAACTCAGCTTGGAGTTTGGGGACCACGGCGTGTGCGTCCGGCTCCAACGGGTGAAGGCGCAGCAACTTGAAGGCCTCCTGCACTACTGGATCAAGCGTGCCCAGATGAGCGCGACTTTTACAAGCGTGACACCCGCCTGCGCCGGAGCGCCAATCCATAGGGCTACACAGAGGAGAAGGAGAAAACGCTTCATGGGTTACCCACCAAATGATTTTCGTACGACTGTTACTTAAAGATGGCGGCACCATAGCGTAACGCGTCGCGAAAATCAAGAGGTGGGTGACTGTCTAAGTGTTTGAATTATTGATGCAATTAGTTCGCTTCGGCGAGGTTGGCGCGAAAATCCTCCAGGAGCTTTTGAAGGTGGTCGCGCGTTTCTCTGAAACTCCTGAGGGCTTCTTCCGTCGGGACTGCGGCAGGGTCCGGTAGCGGCCAATGGAGTCGCTTCGCATGGGAGGGGAGTACGGGGCAGACTTCTTCCGCGCACAAGGTGATGACGTAGTCGAGCTTCTTAAAAAGTCAGAGCTCAGATCGGACACGCCCTTTGAGTAGTGCTTGGTGATATCAATGCCTATTTCCTCCATGACCTCGATCGCAACGGGATTCACTTTACTCGGTGCGGATCCGGCACTCTCCACCCAAACCGGACTCCCTAGAATCTTTTTGGCGAGTCCCTCCGCCAACTGGCTCCGTGCGGAGTTTGCTACACACATGAAAAGAATATTCATTTTGCTACCGATCCTACAATTACGTGTTTAGAGGCAGCCTCAAAAAGCCTTCGAGTCTTGTTTGCGAGGCGCACCAACGAAAGCATGACAGGAACTTCAACGAGAACGCCCACAACGGTAGCCAACGAGGCTCCAGAGTCTAAACCAAAGAGGCCGATCGCGACGGCCACCGCGAGTTCAAAAAAATTTGAAGTGCCGATAAGGGCGGCAGGGGCCGCGACGGAAAAAGGTAGCTTCCACTTCCAAGCCCAAAGGTAGGCGATGGCAAAGATGCCGTAGCTCTGTACGAGAAGCGGGATGGCAATGAGGAGAATCAGAAACGGCTTTGAAAGAATAGTCGGCGCTTGAAATCCAAAAAGAATTGTCACCGTTGCCAAGAGTCCAAAAATCGACAGGGGCTTTAGCTTGACTACGATAGACTCAACCGCCCCTTGGGAATTTGCAAGTCGGCGTGTCGCGTAACCCGCGACAAGTGGAATAAAAACATACAAGCCAACGGAAAACAGGAGCGTTTCCCAAGGAACTGCGATTCTGGAGACGCCCAAGAGGAAACCGGCAAGAGGGGCAAACGCGAAAAGTAAAATCAGATCGTTGAGAGCAACCTGCACCAACGTGTAGGTGGCATCTCCCTTAACGAGATGGCTCCAAACAAAAACCATGGCTGTGCAAGGGGCCACACCCAGGAGAATCATTCCGGCGATGTACTGAATGGCGAGTTGGGGGGATACCCAATTCGAAAAAAGGTAGTCAAAGAAAAGGATTCCCAATGCTGCCATCGTAAAAGGCTTGACCAGCCAGTTCACGACAAGCGTGACCACGAGGCCTTTGGGGTTTTTTCGTATGTTTTTGATCGCCCCGAAATCCACTTGGATCATCATGGGGTAAATCATGAGCCAGATAAGTACAGCTACTACGATGTTCACTTGAGCAAACTGGAATTCGCTTAGGGTCTTGAATAGCTCGGGAAATATTGAGCCAAGTGTAACGCCCAGGACGATGAAAAGGCCCACCCAAACACTCAAATAACGCTCGAAAGTACTCACTGGCGGTTACCGACAGCAGGAGGATTTGGACGCCACCTGCTCGGGCCGTCCAATCGTTGTTTTTTTGCTGCGATCTTCAGTTCCAAGTTGTGCGTGGACAACAAAGACTTCCCAAGCGTTGCCATCTGGATCCGAGAACCAGATTTTGTCCTGTAGCGCGTAGCAACAGTCAGTTTTGTCTTCTGCGGAGCTCTGGATGCCGGCCGCCGAAAGCTTCTGCTCCCATTCACGGACAGCCGCCTCGGACTCCACTTCAATGCCAAAATGATTTACTTTGCTGATGGATCCGTTCTCTCGTTTTTGCATGGAGAAGTTGAGTGAAGGATCCGCCAGATCAAATTTGGCGTAATCGGCGGTCTGTTTTTGCGGAGCGGCGCCAAATACTTTTTCATAAAACTCGACGGATTTGGATACGTTTTCCACATCAATGGATACGTGGGTTCTCATGGCTTACTCCTTTTGTGGCAGTTTGGATCGAAACAATCAAAGATTTTGCACTCGCGAATTGCCTGTTCCCCTTCGCCGCACACGCGCGCAAGCTTTTTTAGGGACGATTCCATTTGCTTTAGGTCGCGAATTTTTTCCTGGATCTCGCTAATCTTCTCGTCTGCTTTTTTCCTAACCTCACCGCCAGTAATGGTGCGTTTGGATTGCAGATCGAGAAGCGTCTTTACTTCGCGCAGCGTGAAGCCCAGCTCCTGGGCACGTTTGATGAAGCGAATGCGTGAGGCCTCTTCTTCTGAGTAGTAGCGGTAGGCGCCTCGTTTGGGCGGGCGACGGATCATCCCCTTGCGTTCGTAAAACCGAACCGTTTCAACTCCCACGCCGGCCGCCTGGGCAAGTTTTCCTATCGTCATCTCCACACCTCCATCCTACAGTACGTACTATAGTACGGAGTCAAGGGCTAGAGCTGGTGGGCGGAAAGAAAGCTTTGAATGGCCTCGCACGCGGGCTCAGGAGAGTCAAAATGCACAAAGTGAGCCGCTTCAGGAACGGTACCAAACTCAAAGCCCCCGATCTCGGCATCGAGTGCCAAAGATTCTGGAGTTGTATAGAGGTCGCTTTGGCCCGCTAGCATTAGTTTTGGGATTGCAGCCGTCTTGAGTTTGGGTAGAAGAGCGCTCGCAGTCATCGCCCCTTCTGACATGCAGCCCAGAAATAATTTCGCGGAGAACTTATCCGCGGCCAACATGGCCTTACCGCGCGCGATATTGGGTTCATTGAAGTAAAGTCTACCGAGCTCTTGGGTCCAGCTACTCAAGGTGTGTTCATTGGGGTTGTCTAAAAACTTTTTTTCCCAAGCAAAAGCTTCCTGGCTTGCGTGCTTTTCGTATTGTTGCCGAACCTCAGTAAAGGCTCTTTCCGAAAAGGGGACCGCGAGACAGATGAGGGCTTGGATGTTTAAGGCTCCGGTGTCATAGAGGTGTGCCGCCCAGATTCCGCCAAACGAGTGGCCGAGCAAAATTTTCGGGAAATCCAATTCAGACAGAGCCGACTTCAGGTCCAGTAAGGTGGCTCCATAATCAAAATCTTCCGGGGTGCCAGCCTCACCTGTGTCCGGCGGATCAATGAAGTAGAGATCTCGATTCTCATGGAGAGCCGCTAGGCTATCCATTGTGCGGGAACTGAGTCCGGGACCACCTGGCAGAAGCACCAAAGGAAGCCCCGGGTTGGGGACCGTTGTCGCCAACTTCCTGATTTTACTCGTTCGCACCGCCATTACCGCTCTCTCCATTGCAACTTTTCTTTGCCGGTAGTACTACCTAAGCCCAAAGGCACTATGCAAGTGGTTATCGAAGTGGAGAGGTGCTAGCAGATGCAGAGCTATTCCCTAAGTCGTGTAATTTCGCTACTTTTTATCCTTTTCAGTCTTTCGAGTGAGGGCGTTGTCCTTCCCGGTTGCGACATCGTGATGGGGCACTCTTCCGGTAGCGGTGTGCATTGGGCGAGCTCTATTCTCACCGGCGCTGAGGTGACTGAGGAAGCGGAGATCCACAGAATCGCTGGGTTGGCTCTCGTGCCAGGTCCCCTCAATACGGAAGTTCAGAAATTCCTGGCCTCGATGGGGGGCCTCAAAGCCATACGCACCAATCCCAAGCTGTGGGACATTTACTTGCGTCTTTATGATGGCATCACGCCTTTTTGTTCCGAATACCAGGAGCTCATCCAATTCGCCGACGCCAACTTGCCGCAGGCGGGGAAGATTGCCGATCTGGGGGGGGGCACCGGCCCTTTTTCAGCGTGGTTACTTCTGCGTGCCCGCAACCGAGAGGTCTATACGGTAGACATGTCTACGGCAGGGCTTGCGTTGGCGCGGGAGAAGTTGCAGAGGGTGTCGCGCCATCTCGGGGGGCCAACGGGAATCTTCGATACGATGGAGCTGAACTTGCTTACGTTTGAAGGCAACGAGCTAAGTGGTCTCTCCGGTGCTGTCATGAATAACGTGCTGTACAACTTGCCTTTGGATTTGCAATTGGACGCCATGAAAAAGCTCCGCGCCATGATGCTACCGGGAGCTACGCTTGTCGTGGCGGATCCGAATGGTGATGTAGTGACCAAAGAGTTACTGGAGCAAGCCGCGAAGGGTGTGGCAATTGGTGCCGTAAAAAATGGCGCCAAGCCCACTGACTTCGACATCGCTTTGGGGATCTACATTAATATTGAGATTCTTCGGGGCGGGATTCCGCCGTTTAGACCCGCAGCGGATCTAGAAGAGCTGTTTCAATCTGCAGGCTTCAAAGTAAAAAAACGTTTTGTAAATTCTTTCTACTTCGGCCTTTTAACCGTGCTCGTTCTGGAAGCTTGATGTCGCTTCCACGCAGGCTTCCACCGAGTGGAAAGGACCGGCGGTTAACCCTTCGTGATCAATCGGAGACACGTACCAGGAAGAGCCTCCCCAGAAGCAAACGCCCCTGCGGCTCGAGTGAAGCGTTGCCGTCAAACAGTCCTCAAATCGCATGATGGAACTTCCACCCAGATAACCAAAATCAGGGCGACCCGGAACAGTTCCCGTGTAGAGCGTGGGCTTCCAGCCATCAAGACCGGTCCGGCTGCAGATAACACCGAACTCGTGATTGGCCGCCTCTAAGGCGCGCTCACATTCGTTCTGAGATTTCATCGCATTTTGTCCGAGCAGGCCCTTAGGAGTCTGGCTGAAGTCCTGGTACTGAGTGCCATTTTGAATGGCCTTGAGGTAGTAGGGACGGTAACGCGCGTTACCGAGTTCTTTGCACTCAAAATGAGATTCCAAAGGTTCCTCAAGCGAGGCAACCGCTTGCCAGCTAAAGACGCAGCACAGCAGTAGGGCACTCAAACGAAAGCTCATATTTTTGCTCCAGGGTTTTCGTACGGGTGGTGATAGAATAATTCTCCTCCAGGCGCGCTCAATCCACAAGGCATAGCTTTCGCTTATCATACGTATTGCATCTATAAATTAGAGTAATTTCCTAGATTCCCCTATGTTCAAAGAAGGTTGGGGCAGAGCCCCAAACTGTTATCAAGGCCGCATGGGCGATTGGGGGGAGTATGAAGATCATAGAACGGGCCTTACCGGGCGAAGGCTGGCTGCTTCGGAAATTGCGACCAGTCGGTGGCGCTACCACCGCGTCCCCTTTTCGTACGGCCGAAACGGAAGCTAGGAAGATCCTCGCCATTTTTGCAGCCCACCGCCGCATGGTGCTTGGTCCCGATGCGTGCGCGACCCACTGCGCCGCCTGTCTTGCTCCGCATTTACAAAAGACGGTGGAAGCCGTTCGCGCCGGTAGGCCGATTGAATTCGTTTTGCCCGCTTTTCCAGGAAAATCTCCGAATCCGGCAAAAGTATTGGGCCACCTCCCTGATTTGGCGGAGGAAAAGGCGCTGGAGTTTCTGGATTCCTTGTGCCGTCAGGTGCAAAAAATCTACCGCCCGGGTGCGCGGATTATTCTCTGCTCCGATGGTCGCGTGTTTAGCGATCTTGTGGGAATGAAAGAAGCACAAGTGACGGCTTACCAGGCTCACCTCAACCACATTCTTTCGAAACGATCCTTAACGACGATCTCGACCTTTAATCTGGATGAGCTCTACGGAGAAAAAAGTTTTGAATCCATGAGAAGTGAGC
Organism: Bdellovibrionota bacterium; assembly: GCA_041391485.1. GTDB lineage: Bacteria > Bdellovibrionota > FAC87 > UBA2466 > JACKAF01 > JACKAF01. The sequence goes on from JAWKNY010000025.1 coordinate 47,658, forward strand.
TGATGGACGAGTATGGTCAACCCTTGGAGTTGTTAAAAGAGAGAGTCAAACGGGGGGGCAACGGGTCTGAGGGTGCGGTAGACCTGGAGGCGCACCGGATGTACTGCGGTATCACAAGATTCTTGTTTGAGGACGCGCTTATCCCAGGACAAAACAAGAGTCGAACCGCCATCCAGAAAGAATGCCGGGTCCGCGCCTATGAAGTGATTCGCCGAAGCAATGCGTGGAGCGCGTTGGTGGCGGAGCGCTTTCCGCGAGCGATACGCCTTTCCATCCACCCGCAGTCTTGTGGGGCGCGCAAAATGGGGATTCAGCTCTTAGCAGCCAACAGCTGGATGACCCCGTGGCATGGGGTCGCGCTCAATACTGGAAACGAATTTGTCCTGACTAAGTGGTCCGATGCGGACAAGCTGGGCGCAAGAGTAGTCCTGGATGCCAGCGGACGGCCCAGCCACTACGAACTCAAAGGATCTTGTTAAGAGGCGCTGTATGAGTTTCAGAACGAGTAAAATCGGAAGCGTTGGAGTCTTGATTGAGCCAAACGAACCCGCGCAGAGCGTTCTCAGCTTGAATCTGTCTGAGCTAAGAGCGCTTTTGAAAAAGAGCACCTTCTCGTCTTAAGAGGTTTCAAAAGTTTTGCTAGCGCCGAGGAGTTTACGGAATATTGCGAGCGGTGGGGCGAGATCAGCCTTTGGCCCTTTGGTAAAGTCCTGGAACTGGTAGAGCAGCAAAAGCCGGAAGATCACATTTTCGACTCGAACTACGTTCCACTGCACTGGGATGGGATGTACCGCCCTGAAGTACCGGAGATCCAGGTATTTCATTGTGTGAGCGCTCCCGGTGAGCATCAAGGCGGGCGCACCACGTTCTCCCACACGGGACTGGCGTACCGTCGGGCCAGCAAAGAGCTGCGTCAGCTCTGGTCTCAGGTCACCGCCGTCTATGAAAGAAAAATGGAGTTTTATCACAGCAGGAGCGTGGCTCCAGTCGTGACGCAGCACCCGACTAGAGGTTTTCCGGTGATTCGCTACTGCGAGCCTCCCAAAGCGGGAGATAGTGCTTTCATCAATCACCCCCTCTTTTCGTTTCAGGGAATATCTGAAACGCAAATGCCCAAGCTCTTGCAGAGCCTGCATGACGCACTCTACGCGCCGGAGAACTTCTACGCCCACGCGTGGCAGACCGGGGACGTTGTGCTATCAGACAATCACACGCTTCTTCACGGGAGAGAGGCCTTTGTGAGTGGGGCCCCAAGACACCTTCGGCGCGTACACGTGCTTGGGAAACCCGCATTGAAAAACCCGCATTTGGAGTTTCACCAATGAAGATTGAAGAAACAGACATCGTGATCGTTGGTGCGGGGCCGGTGGGGCTTTTGTGTGCGTACTTAGGACACCTAAGTGGACTTCGTACTGTCGTGCTTGATAAGTCCGAGGGACCACTCCCCGTAGGGCGCGCCGATGCGCTCAATGCGCGTTCCCTTCAGCTGCTGGAGATTCCCGGGCTCTTTTCGGATCTCTATCCGCTTGGGAAAACCTGCAACACTAGTTCCGTCTGGGAAAATGGAAAGTTTTTGTCCCGCCAGTCTTCGTGGTGGGACGAGCTTGAGGGGTGCCTGCACAAACATTTTTTGATGTTGGGCCAACCCTTTGTGGAAAAACTGCTGGATGCACGTCTGCATGAGGTGGGCAACCCTGTTAGACGCCTAACGACGGTGCAAGAGATTGAGCTCCTACCGAGTGGGTGTTTGACAACCCTTTCCGACGGAAAAGCCATTCGATCCCGCTACGTGGTTGGGGCCGACGGATCGCGATCTTTCGTGCGCGAAAAGTTTGGCGTAGGTTTTGAGATCACACGCCCCCAAATCGTTTGGGCGGTGATAGACGGCGTCATCGATACAGACTTTCCCAAAGTTCCAGAGATCATTGTATTCCAGGCGGAATCTTCAGACGTCGCCTGGATTCCCAGAGAAGGGGAGATCGACCGTTTTTATGTGCGCATGGACACCAAAGACTTTGAGCTGGAGGAAGCGCTATCAAAGATAAACCGAGCGATGCAGCCGCATAGTCTGCGCTTTAAACGAATTGACTGGTTTTCGCGGTTTTCAGTGAAAGAGTCGGTGGCGGAAAGGTTCTCTGTCGACGAAAAAGTATTCCTAGCCGGGGACGCCTGCCACATCCATTCGGTAAACGGCGGCCAGGGACTGAACACGGGTCTTGCGGATGCGTTTAACTTGATGTGGAAGTTCAATATGGTGATAAATCATGGGGCGCCAAAAAGCCTCCTGGATTCCTACGAGAGTGAACGCAAGCCGGTTGCGATGAGTGTTGTTGCCACCTCGGGCGAGCTCGTTCGCTCTACCAAGTATTCCGAAAGGGGAACCCACGCTCAGGATTACGTGAAGATTGTAGAGAAACGCTCCGGCAATGTGACGGGGATGGGAATTCGATACGGGGAGAGCGGTCGTGAGGGCGAACGTCTTTTCGACTTTGAGGTTGAAAAGGATGGACGAACGACTCGCCTGTACTCTTTACTCGACTATTCAAAGTACTCTCTTTTGGTTTTTGGAAAGCTGGATCACGCCATCGCATTGCCCCCATTCGTACAAAAAATCGAAATTCACGAAGACGCCGCGGAAGGCACATTCTGGACATCCAGTCGTTATTACAAAGAACAAGCCATCTTAGTGCGCCCGGATAGCTATATTGAAGCTGTGACAGGTCTTGATCACATCGAATCTGTTTTTGGGGGGTAAAATGACGAACAAGGAAAAAGCCAAAGCCTATTTTTCTGCCGTCAACCGTTACGATACGACCGCCATCGAGGCCATGGTGGACGAGGGCTATATTCAGCACAACCCTAATGTGCCCACCGGTCGCGCGGCTTTTTTGTCGCTGATCCCAAAACTAAAAGAACACCGGACCCAGATTGAGAATATCAAAATCCTTGAGGATGGAGACTTTGTGGCGATGCACCACCACTGGAAAAACGCGTGGCCGCTGGGCGGGGAGAGTTTGTTTGCTTTTCACGTTATTCGCTTTGATGCGGCCGGATTGATTGCGGAACACTGGAGTGCCATCGCAGAAGAGGTGCAACGGGGGAGTGCGGTTAATCTACGCTATGCGCGCCAGCATAAGGTTTTGCGGAGGAGGACTTAGCTTCAGATATCGGAAGGCGAGCAAGATAAGAAACCCGTCGCCATCTACGATCTCCTATGCTTCAGGATGAAACGGTAGCGGCGCAGTGAGTATTACGCAACTTATTCCTCAGGGAAAACGGTCAATAGCAATACGATGTTTGGATTTTGAACTTCCCCATTTCTCGGTGGAAGATGCTACTTTCGCCCGTTACCAAAAACCTTCCAAAGTACTCACGCACTTCGAGCGCTTCTAAGTTGTAGCCGCCTTCCTGGCAGATGAGAGTCGGCAGCTGAAGCTCAGCAAGCGCGCGTCCCATTTCGGCGTAATCCTCAACACGCAGTTTGCAGTGCCCGACGGGATCTTCTTCGAAGGTGTCAAACCTGCCGCTATCACAAGGTACTTGGCTTGATTTTTTTGAGCGTTGCGACCGCTTTTTTAAGCGCGCGGCGGTAAACGTCGAATTTGGCATCAATGGGAACCGGGAAGTTGCGGTTCTGACCTTTGCCTTTTGCGGTGCCAAGTTCTCTTGAGTACCCGGAGACATAGGGGAAGTCGAAACGCGGATCGCCGTGAATAGAGGAGGTAAAGACGTCGGAGCGAGAAATAAAGTGTTCTTGGGTGCCGTCTCCATGGTGGTAGTCGATGTCTAGGATGGCGACTTTTCCGCGGCGGGAGAGATAGTGTGCCGCTACCGCCACGTTGTTAAAGTAGAAGTACCCACCAAACATTCTGGGACCGGCATGGTGTCCGGGGGGCCGGCAGAGTGCATACACGTCGCTCACCTTTCTTTTCGCGAGTAAGTCGGCCCCTGTCAATGCCGCATCGGCCGCTCCTTTGGCCGCTTCATAGGTGTTTTTCAAAAGGGGAGTGACGGCGCTGGAACAGTAATAACCCATCCAGTAGGGCGAGGTCGGTTTTTTCCAGGGTTTGGAGGCGGGCCCTGGAAAGATGTCAGGCAAGAACTGTTCTTTTTCGTCTTTGATCGCAGCGCAGGCCTTTTTTAGATAGTCGTGGTAGGGATGGAGTTGCTTAATGTGGATCGCGGGGAAGGAACGGCCGTCGATAAATTCGTAGCTGCCGGTGCCAGCGAGCGCCTCTTGTCGCGGGTAATGCGCTCGGGGACATCTCGTGTGCGGAAAGTAAAAGCTTCCTACCGTGAAGACCCAATCGGGTTGGTGCTTTGGCGCAGGCGATTCAATGACCAGCATGTGGTTTCCTTTAAGCGACTGAGCGAAATGTCGCGTCCTTGGTTGAGTTGTTCGATTACCAGTTCATGCGGAATTCCGGGGGCGAAGCGGTTTTCTCTTCCCGTCATGCCATTGGAACAAAAGATGGCGTTCAGAACTGCTTCTTCTGTCGCCTCGATGGCACATTCGTAGAGTCCGTTGATGTACTGATCGCTAATAAACTTTAAGTTATTGTGCTTTTTCGCCTCCGGTTGGTGGCGTGGCAGACGATTGGCGGTACTAAAGGCGATGATGATCTCCCCACTCGTCGATCCCGCGTGCGATCCGACTCGTCCAAGCCCAAGCGCTGCGCGTTTAGCGATGCGGTTGAGTTGATTGCTCAACAGCGGGGCATCCGTTCCGATTACAACGATGATTGAGCCGTAGCTGGACGTGCGTCGGATGTGCTCCTCAAAGCGCTTATCTAATGCGCGGCCCACTACGTTCCCATCAACTGTTAGGTTTCTCATGTGCCCAAAGTTACTCAAAACCAAGACGCCCAGCGTGTAGCCTCCTTCTTCGTGCATGAGAACGCGGGAAGACGTGCCAATGCCTCCCGCAAAGTCGCACGTGATCATGCCGGTACCGGCGCCGACAGAGCCCTGCTCCACGGGCCCTGACTGAGCTGCCTCAATCGCCTTATGGACGTGGTTTGTGCCGCACAGGCCAACTCGCACATCATTCAAAAAAGAGTCATCCGTTTCGCCCACAACCGGAATGATGACATCCGTTTTGGTACCAAGCTGCGGGTATTTCTTTGTCATGTAGGTGACGACGCCACTGTGTACCTTACCGACAGACATGGTGTTAGTAAGTAAGATAGGCGTTTCTAAAATGCCCCACTCCATCACTTGCGTGAGACCCGACATTTCCCCAACGCCGTTTAGAACGAATCCGCCCCCGACGACTCGATTCTCAAAAACGCCGGAAACAGGCAAGACTGCCGTGACGCCGGTACGAATGGACGTGGTTCCGGAACTCCCAGGGATCTCGACGTTGTCTTCAATGTGGGTATAGTGCCCGACTCGCACACCTTTAACGTCAGTAATGGCGTTGTGCACACCTGTCTGAAAACGCCCCGTTGTGATACCCAGCTCGCGTGCGGTAGGCCGAGGGGGAGCTTTTTTCCCGTCGTCAGCTGCCTTCTTAGGGGCCCTCACTCCGAGGTGATATCGCTTGGCTGCAGATCGAAGGATTAGTTTTATGACGTCCTTGTACTCCAAGCCTTTCACACGCGCTGCCGTCATGAGAGATCCAACGGGGTGAAGGGAAGGGAGCGGGTTGAGTTCGATAAAGTAGGGTGTGCCGTCATTGTGTAGCCGCACATCGATGCGACCTACATCCGGGCAATTCATAAAAGAAAAAATTTCGCGCGAAATTTGGATTACTTTCTTGGTTTCTTCTTCGGAGATATCTGCGGGACATTTCACGGCAACCGCTTTGGCGCGCTCGCTTGCCTGTTTCATTTCGTATTCGTAAATGTTGTATTTTGCGCCAAGCTTCTTCAAATCGAAGGTGTGCTCCACAATGGGAAGGAACTTTCCGGGAAAGGCCTCCAGATACGGAATGCTGAGTTCTTTTCCGGGAATAAACTCTTCGACCACCAGTCCCGCTGGGTATTGAGGCAGCAGCTGCTTAATCCTTGCCTGACACTGCTCAAGGTTTTCAACAATAGAGTCCTGTGTGATGCCTTTGCTGGAGCCTTCAGAATTGGGCTTAATGAAGAGTGGAAAGCGCAAGTCTTTAGGAATATTCGGCTCGGCTTTGGTAACAAGAATTCCTTTAGGTGCCGCCACGCCATGGGAAGCGACAACGGTCTTTGCAAGCTGCTTGTCTAGATTGATGTGGAGCAAAGAGGCGTTACCGCCGGTAAAAGGGAGATCCAACTGCTCATACCGGCCGGGGTAAAAGGCTTCGCGGGAGCTACCAATGGTGCCTTCCGCAACGTTGAAAATGAGATCCGGTTCGCTGTCGAGCAGTCTTTCTACAATCTCGTTGGGCTTACCGGAAACTTCCACTTTGACGACGTCGTGCTTGAGTTCAACGAGTGCCTCATAAAGGCGATCGACGTCTTCTTGACTGAGAAGCTCAGCGTGCTCTTCAGTCATCTTAGTGCGCAAATTGTAAGCGATGGTAATCTTCATCGAGAAATCTCACCAAGGTGCATTAGTTTATGGCCTGAGAGTGAAAATAGCGGTTTCTGCTAAAATATCAATAGTGGGTGGAAAATTCCACCCAGGGGTCCCGCGCACTGCTGAGAGGCGATACCGCGTCGGATTCCGGCTGAGCGCTGCGTTAGCAAGCAATAGCAGGTGTTAAGCGCAGGGCTCAATCATTCTGGATTTTCTTACCCACCCGTCGTTCAATTAAAGGATACACAGAATTGTGGAGGAAACAGTGACCCCCTATCGCTGTCTACTTTTTCCAAGAGTCTTATTATTCGTTTTGCTTGCATCTTATCCGTGCGCCTCGGCTCACGCGGAGTTTGATATCTACCTCAAAGATACGAACAAGATTCCGCTTTATGCGCAGCAGACGAGCTACTGGTGTGGAGCAGGAGCCGGGCAGATGACACTGGAGGGATTCCCGGATGATGTGAATTTCAGTTACACGCAAAGGGCTGTCTGGGACGAGATTCAGAAACACAAGGTGGAATCCGGCTGGTACAGCGATCCCGATGGGTTAAAAAGTGCTCTCAGTCAGATGGGCAAAGAGAGTCAATGGGAAGCAACGTGCGCCAAAAGTAGAGATGCGATCACGCGGCTCACTATTGATGGCATGTATCTTGGAAAGTTTCCTGTACCCGTTTTGGTGTACGGGCACGCGCACTGGTGTGAAAGTTTGTCATCGGGGCAACTTTGGAAGAGCACCCGATGATGTCGATGGTGCTCAAATTGAAAACAGTGGAAGCGCATGATCCGTGGGAGGCTCAGCACGTACTTGTGGCCGGAGACGCCTGGCTCAAGAAGTATTGGAATGAGACCGGAAGTTCGGGGAAGTGGAGAAACTGTTATGTGGCGGTCCACGAGGTGGAAGCCCGCTCCAAAGCTTCTCTAGCGAATGCAACGATTGTCACCGATCCTCACCCGACGCAAGGGACTTACCTTTCATCCGAAAAGGCCCTTCAAAAAGCAAAAGAGCACCTGGTGCGCATCACGGAAGAGCGCAGGTCTTTCAATGGGCTCGCCAATGCGAAACTCTTTGAGCCGATGTTGGTGGAGCATGAGGAAGGGGACTATTACTTGATCCCTATCGGCAAAGAGCAAAACGGCACGAGCCTCGGGGCGCTCATGGTCAATGCTTATTCGGGAGCGTGGGAAGGGATCAGTCAGTTTCAAAAGCCGATTCGCTACCGCAGCCAGCGTCAGGCTGGGCGGTGGCTTTTTCAACCCAGTGAGGAGTCGCGTTCTCCTTTTCACCCCGTGTACCAGACCGCCACGAATTACATCGACTTCAATGGCAAGAGCTCCCAACAGCTGCATGCGTTAGGGCTCGGGAATTAAAAGATAAGACCATCCAGCGGCCCCCCTTGTGTGCCCTCAAAACCGAGAGTAGTCTATTCTAATATTTCCTCCACTACATGGGAGCCACGATGTCACTTCTTTCAAAAACTTTGCTATTCGTCGCTTTATTTGCGTTTACATGCCTACGCGGACGTACCGCTTTCCAAATACGAGGTCACGCCGGACACCGATGAAGCGATGCAGGAAATCGCAGCCCGCTTTGAGGTGACGCACCGGCACGGCAATAGCTTTGAAATCATCGTGCCTCAAAATCGAGCGAACGAACTGCGTGGCTTGTCTCCGAATGCTCGACTCATCCTCAAGGATCTAAGAGACGAAATTAAAGGACGTCTACTCGACGATCCCGAATGGTTTGCCGGTTATCATAATTTTGAGTCCGTTCAGGCCTATCTTCGCTCTGTAGCGGAACAGTATCCCACACTCGCCAAAACCGAAGTGTATGGAACTTCCAAGCAAGGCCGGCCCCTGTTGGCGCTTAAGCTTTCGGACAATGTTCACCTCAATGAGGCGGAACCTGAGATCATGATTACCTCAGCGACGCATGGCGATGAGCTTATCACCGTCGAAGTCGTGCTTGGAGTAATCAAGAGTCTCCTCGAAGGCTATGGGAAGGTGGACCGGGTGACTCGGATGATCGAGGGCAAGCAGCTTTATTTCATCCCGGTGGTGAACCCCGACGGCTATGTAGCGCAATCACGCTACGCAAACGGTGTCGATCCTAACAGAGACTACCCTTGGCCGGAGCGTCCTGATCGCAACCCGGTGGATTGTATCCGTCACCTGATTGCGTTTTTTCATCAGCACGATTTCAAAGGTTCGATCGACTATCATGCCTTCGGTCAGCTAATTATGTACCCCTGGGCTTATACCTACGATTCTGTCGAGTCGTTTGAAGAGCGGCAATTTGAAGAGCTGACGGGTCCCATGGCACAAACCAATGGTTACACGGCCGGGCAGATTTCAAAGGTCATTTACGTCGCCAAGGGTTCCAGTGCCGACTATTTCTTTTGGAAGAACAAAACCAAGGCCCTAGGAATAGAAATAGGCCGAAGCAAAGTTCCCCACTCCAGCCAAATTGCTTCGCAGATCAATGAAAATCTGGAGTCTACTTGGCGCTTTATTGAGTATTTTAACTAGGTAGTGGTGATTACGCTGTTTGAGACGATCGAGTTCGCTCGTGTTGTCTCAAGTCTCAAAAACGAAACGCTTGGCTGTCGTTGACGTGCCTACCGTTCTGGCCCCGATGTTGCATTTCCTTTCTTTAGCGCCTGATCCCGCGCTGAAATCCAACGAAAGGAAAGTCTATGATCTTGTTAAAAAACAAACTCCGCATCCTTCTAATGACGAGCTTGTTTGTCGGTCCGGTATTTGGGGATAGCACAGCCCCACCCTCCCATCTCTCCGGATAGCTCGCGTGTGGCGACAATGCGGGGATTTTGCGGTTTTGCCGGCCAACGGGGCAACGGAGTCGGTTGTCTTAAATTCTTCTTACCGAGAAGCGGGAACGCTTCCAGCGGGAACTATCGTGGAGCAAGTTTTCCATATTGGTGCTGCAATGGCGGAGTATTACCTCGCCTACCTTCCTGAATACGGGTCCCCGTCGGGACTGGCACTTTTTCCTGCGGCGGATATCGTTAGTTCCTGCCCCGCTGAAGAGGATGAAATCCATTATGGGTACCTGACGAATAAGCGGACGACGCTGAGATCTCAGGAATCAAACGCTCGCTGTGAGCTGGACGCGGGTACCCTCGTCGAAGCGGATTTCAACTATCACGCTACTCCTATACCGGCTGGCAATTTTAACGTGACCTTGAAAAGTGAAGTGCGTGGCTGTGGAATCCGCTATGGCGTCGTGACCGGAGCGGACGTAATCCAAGGCACGTTTTATTTTGGGCCCCCGACTGAAGGTGCCAAGCTAATTGCGCGGATGCGGAGTGAGCAGGGGAATCACTAAAGATCACTGAGTGCCGATGCCAGCAGGATTCGGTAGAAGCACCGTCAAACAAGTTCCTCGGCGAATATTTTTTCGGTGATTTTCCAGAACTTCCCTTGTCTTCTACCGATGACGAATGCAGGCATTCGAAACTGGGCCTGAGCGCGAACGATCTGATCTACGGAGCGGATATCGAGTCGCAGCTCGGGCCTTTTCATGTGCGAACGCAGAAAGTTGATGTTGAATTTCTTTATGGCCGTGAGGTTGTTCACGTAGTGAATTTCTGAAAGGAACCTTGCGTCGAAATCGTAGTACTTCACCTGAAGAAAGGGGTTGCCGCTTCGGTCCCTGCCTTCAGACATCTCAATGGAATCCGGTCGAAGCACATGGGCGTCTTTGGATAGTTTTGCCTGTTGGAGCTTTGCCTGCGCATCCACCAGAATGTTGCCACACGTATCGCACTTCCTTGCGGAAAGGTCGTTCTGGTGGGAACACTTTTCACAAAGCTTGAAGCGAAATCGATAGCCACAGGCTTTGAACTCAAAGGTATTGGCATCCTGACTTCCCCCACGGCACTTTCTGCCGAAATGCTCAACGACATCTCCGTCTGCGTCGACGATGCCCCAGAAGGTATTCACAAAATCACATTCAGGGCATTAGACCGCGACGGGGACTGACTCCTTGGTGGGTTTCTTGTCGTTAATCTGCGGAGTGTAGATATTGTGCTCCATCCCGGTGTAGTCGAGGACAATCCAGTCTTTCTTGCCTTCATGCAGTCTCAGCCCCCGACCGATGATCTGCTGGAAGAGACTGGTGGATTCGGTGGGGCGCAAGATGGCGATGACGTCGACGTGGGGGGCATCAAAGCCAGTAGTGAGCACGGAGACGTTGACCAGGTACTTGAAGGATTTTTGTTTGAATGCATCAATGATTCGAGTGCGCTCCCGCCCCTCGGTTTCTCCAAGCACAATCTGTGCCTCCCCTTCGGGGAGATAGCTGAGTATCTCCTGCGCGTGCTTGACCGTGCTGCAAAAGATCATGGTCCCGCGCCGGTCATAGCTTTTAGTGATATCCACAATGTTTTTAATAATAAGTGGAGTCAGATGCCGTTGCCGGGACAAGACCTCCTCGATCTCCTCCATGGTGTAGGCACGCTTTTCTCCGGAGAGTTCAGAGAAATCATAGCAAGTGACCGGGATATCTACTTTGATTGGAGGGGTGAGGTACCCATGACGAATCATGTAGCCAAGGGAAAGATCGTACACGCACTGCTTGAAAAAACGCT
>JAWKNY010000026.1:0-57536 GCA_041391485.1 Bdellovibrionota bacterium
ATTTCAAAGACGGTGATCTTCTGGGCGGTATCTTCCGGGCAACGAAAAACAACGGCACCGGTGTCCTGCCAGCTATCGACCGCGTATTCGTGGTTCATGTAAGCCACGGCCTGGATAACGCCAAAGTTAGCGGTGCGGAAGGTGACTTGCGCGGTGTACCCGCCAATCGCGCTGTCTGTCGTAAAGTTGCCGGTGTTGTAGATACTCTCATCGAGGCAATGCGCGGCGGTTGCCATCACACAATAACCTTTTTCAGCGTGAATGAGTGAGCCTTGGCAGCCCGCGCGGGATCGAGAATCCATGTCCGTTTGGTACTGAAAGCCCGGGTTGCCGTTGGTGTTGGCCGCGATCAAATCCTTCGCTTCTCCCGACCGTGTGCCGTCTGGCAGTTTGCTCAAATCAAAGTCACTGCTTCCCGCGCGAGACCAATCGTGGTCCCTTTTCGGGGGCTCAAAGCGGTTCTCACCGGGAGGGGTCACTTCTCTATTTCCCCCGTTTTGGCCGTTTTCGCGGGCGATTTCGTCCAGCTGGCGGCGGAGTTCGTTCTCTCGCTGTCGGTTTAGAAGATCGCGCAATTGGGCATCGCGGTTTAAGCGATCCAGCTGGTCTTGCAAGTCCTTGTTGTGTTGTTTGTTGCCATTTCCCCCGCCAGGACCGCCACTTCCACTGGAAGCGCCGCCTTTTCCGGATCCTCCGGAACCGAGCCCGCTCTGTTCGATAGGATTATTGATGTTGTTGCGGGCTTGATCGAGCAGGCTCTGTGCAATCGAACTGTCGTCGCCCTGGTTGAGCTCTGCAATGGCCTTGGCGAAATCAAAATTGGATTGATTGGCGCCCGCGTTGGACGTGATAGCCGGCGGTACAAAATTGGGAACGCTCAGCAATGAGGGATCGAAACCGCCCCATCCTGCTTGCTCGTTTCCTGAGGCCGGGGTGCGGGCTGTGCGGTCTCTCACCAGCGGACCGGGGCCTACACTACTCGAAAAGCTGTATTGGTTTCTCTGAATATTGGAGCCCAGGACACGCGGGGTTTTGGCTCTGAAAGGGCCACCGGGTGTGACACCCTTGGCGCCCGGGGTGACGTTGGTTCGAAGATCCACGATTCCCGGAGGGGCGCCGTTGCGCTTAACGGTCAAGGTGCGCGCGTGCGAGCCCTCGGGCGTACGAGCCCAGAGCGTGCTGCAAAATAGAATTAGAAAGATAAAGAAGTGTCCCCGCACTTTTCCCCCACTCTATAATGGGGTGCAAGGCAAATGCCGCTTTGGAGAAGCCGGTATCTATTCAATTTTATATAGGTTTAGGGGTATTCCAGGCGTGGGCGTGTTCGAGGGGAATACGTCAAAACAGACTGTGTTGAATACGCTTTAGCCAGGCTTAAAAGAACAGCAGGGCGAGGCGGATAAGCAAGACCGCGGTCGTCGCCTTGAGCGCGATGATAGCGAGCTTCTCCCAAACCGTAGGAGGCGCTGGCGGAATCGGGCGTCCCCCCAGGTGATCCCAGATACGGTTTTCAAGACGCAGCTGCTGTTCCGATAGCGCGATGATGGCGTCGATGTTGTCGGAGGTGCGCAAGTCGTTCTTCAACAGGCTGAGAGCTTCGTTGTGATGATTGTACTTCGCGACCAGAGGTCCCAGTCGCTTATCCAAACGGTATTTGTGAAACTCTTGATTCATGTGTCCCCCCAAGGGCCTTCGCCCTAACTGGCGGCTCTATGAAGCAAAAGGAATGCCGCAAGCTTTCGTGCGTGAGTAGGGGCTTTCGACGGGAAGATTGCAGGAATTCGCGCCCCATTTGGTCACCGCCCGACAAAACTTGTCGTCTCACTCAATGCGCTAGATAAAGATGGATCTCGCGAGGGGAGAGACGTTCGGGGTTTTCCAGTTGAACGCTGGTGCCATTGATCTCGCGCGTAACCAAACAGGGAGCCGAACCGCGTTTGATGGTGGAATTCCCGCCGCGCATTTCAAAGCCAATGTTGAGTTGGCTGTTCTCGTTTCCCAATCGCCGTCGGTAGTCGTTAGTGAGTCGCATCCGAACGGTGATTTGAGTGGGACGGACTTCGTCGATCCACGCTTGATCAAAGAGCGATTGCAGGTCGTTGGTAAGGTGCAATTGCGGGGGCGGGTAGGCGAGGCGAAAGTCGCGCTTACTGAACCACCACAGACCGAAGCCCAGGAGCAGGATTAGCCACATCGTGACAAAAAGAGCCTTCTCGGAATGTGGGTGGTGGGTCATGACTAAGCGACCGTTTCATTATATCAGTATAATGAGTAAACTTGACACAAACGGCAGCGCTTAGCATCATACGCGCCTAGAAACGAAGAAGATTAGCTAGGACGGGCCGGAGCCCTCCATAAAACGAAGAGGCGTCAAACATGCTGGGATGGATTTTTTTTATCGCCGCTTTTTTGTCTTTTTCTCTGCAAGCGGCCCCTACGATCGTGCACCCGCTCGCCAACGTTGAGTGGGATAGCAGCCGCAACCCTACGGAAGACGTAAGCCATCTAAATCAAAAATCCCTGAGGATGGAAATCGAGAAAGGTTCCAACCTTTATATTTTGCTCCGCCAAGTCGGCGTCAGCTCGGATCAGATCATGGAGATCCTAAAAACGGCGCGTCCGGTACGGAATCTGGGGCAATTGCCCGCCGGTACTAAAGTTCTCATGCGGTGGAACCGCTCCAATACGGAGACACCCTCGCGCTTAGAGTTCCTGCTCGATCCTATTCGAAGTTTGGTCGTCGATAAAACTGGCGACAAGTGGCAAGCGCGGATTGTTTCGGCAAAACGCAACGTTCGGTACATGGGTTTTAGCGGGCTGATTACGGAGTCCTTTTGGGAGTCATCCCAGCGGGTGGGCCTGCCGGCAAATTTGGCGATTGAGCTCGCGGACGTCTTCGCTTCCCTGATTGATTTTAACCGCGAGTCTCAGATTCGCGATCGCTGGCGTGTGGTGGTGGAGCGCGTTTACGCGGATGATTTGCCTGTAGGGTGGGGGAACATCGTGGCTGCGGAATTTGACAACCAAGGCGTCATTTACTCTGCCGCTCTTTTTGAGAAAGGCGATTTGCGCCGCCACTACTACTCACGCAACGGCAACAGTCTCATACGAATGTTTCTAAAAAGCCCGTTGAAGTTTGGCCGCATCACCTCGGGATTTTCAAAAAAACGCTTTCACCCCATCTTGAAAATCAATCGCCCGCACCTGGGTATTGATTATGGCGCACCACGCGGCACACCGGTTTTAGCCGTTGGGGACGGGGTGGTGGAATATTCCGGTTGGCGAGGCGGGGCAGGCAAGACGATCAAGATCCGTCACAACTCCACTTACCAAACGGCCTACAAGCACCTTTCCAGGTATGCGGAAGGTCTGACGCGCGGGAGCCGCGTGCACATGGGTCAAGTGATTGGCTATGTGGGCGCTACCGGTCAGGCAACGGGTCCGCATCTGCATTTTGAGTTCTACCTGAAGGGCCGATACGTCGATCCTTTGAGCGTCGACTTTCCGTCTGCAGATCCTCTGCCTCAACGTTATCTTGCAGAACTTCAGGAAACTTACGACGGCTACTTCGAACACATGCCGCCCTGGCAGGAGCAGGAAAAGGTCGAGTTACTCTTGACGGGAACGAGTGGCCCCATCGGTCTGGGTGGCGAGTAAACCCATTTCTTATTGTCGGTTCGACATTTGATAGTCGCTTACGCTGGACTGGATGAGCGTAGAAGCTCCGAGCTAAAATCCGTTACGAGATAGAGGATCCACTCTTTCTATAGATGATGGTTCGATCGCCGACTTCGTAGTCGTCTACATCCAAGGACACTTGAACGGTTGCTGCTTTGGTGAAATTGGAAACCAAACTTAAGGTGTCAGAAATTCTGTAGGCGACAGCGCTCGGTCCCACCTTGTAATCGGAAATCGAAAACGCTACGGCGCGAGAAATACCGGCCGTGAGATCGGTGATGACATAGAGATCGTTGTTTTTGACGTAGGCAACCGTACCCTCGGCGACGTCGTAGTCGCTCACCCCGTCCTGGACGAGGACAAAGCTCCCGTATTGAGATCCGTCACCAGATAGAGAGCGCCGCCGGAGGTAAAGGCCACCGTGCCGCGAGCCACCTGAAAATCACTTACGCTTGTTTTCACCGCGCGAGCGCGCGAGGCGCTGATGATAAAGAGCTGCCCACTTTTTAAGAAAGCCATGGTGCTTTCAAGCGCGGATGAATTCGGGTTCACACACGCGACGAAGAATACCAACGACAATCGGATGAGTGTCTTCAAACCTTCCCCTTCTTCAGGCCTGGCCTAACCTTCTGAGTTTAGCACAGGTTTAGCCGCAGAATGTCATCGGTAGACAAAGTTTGGACAGCGGAAAATGCGAAACCGCAAAGTCTTTGGGGATTTATAGGCACGACGGGAGTGTGAATACCATTGGTATTCACCTTGCATAAGGTCTGCCCCAGCACCGGGAGCGGTGCTGAGCGGGAGTGGTACTCAGGAGGCAATGATGTTTCGGAAGTTTGTATCAGTTCTTACCCTGGCGATTGGGTTTACCCTATCTTTCAATGCGTTTGCCAAAAAGACCCCGAAGGTGAAGGAAGCCGCGACGCACGCGGAGTCCCACGCCACGAAGACGGGCAAAAAGAAGAGCCGGGTACAAGCGGATGATCAGAAAACGCCAGCTTCGGATTTGAATTACGGAAAAATCAATGACTGCTTAACTCTTGCGGGAGTCCAGTGGAAGGGCATGAAGTTCGATTCCAAATCGGGCGAGTATGTGCTCGAAGGACCACGTAAGAACGGCGTTCCCTCCTTTTACCTGGTGATGGGAAAGAACAGTCTCTATCGAATCGAAACCAAGGATTTGAAAAAGGATTCTCTCCTTCACGTGAAAATGGGGGACAAACAGCGCAAGATGGCCTGGGGTCGCAAGGACGGGCTGTGGATGCAACCCAATAGCGAAACCGAAATTCCTGAACGCTTTAAAGGTCTGGAGCCGGTCGAGCACGATGCCAAGATTCAGCAGTACGACAAGCTAGTGCGCTCGCTCGTCGCTAGCCCTGTACGCAAGCATTACAAAGCCGGTATTGGTCAAACGATCGCCAACGCCGGAACAGTTGTCGCCGACAGTCGCAAACCGATGCCTGAAATCCTGGCCGAAGTCGAGAAGATGAACGCGCTGATTTCAAAGTACAAAACTCAGGAAGCGCAGTTGAATTCGCAACTGCAAAGTGGAGCGATGACTCAAGCGGATTTTGATTCCCGCAGCCGGCTGGGAAATTCCCTGATCAACATCAACCAGGCTGGCATCAAGGCGCTCGCGGCCTTGCAGGCCAAGCGTGAAACGCAGCCTTATACTGTTAGCGAAAAGGTCATGGCTTATAAAGCCATCGACGCTCAGCTCGCCGACTCCCCCTAAAGGCCGGGTTCGGTGCCTGCCAGACGCTACTAGGCCAAAACATCTCGACACTCTTCCCTAAGGAAGACCCGTACGGGGTGGCGAACTATACGCGGCTGCGTTTGATGGGCTCCTCACTCTAGGAGGAGGCGAGGCGGGCAAAAAAAAGGCGGCTTTTAGCCGCCTTTTAAAGAACCACCGCATACTCCAGCGGAGCCTTTGGTGATCCAGATACCCAATCACTGTACGCCCCGGCTTTTTCCTCCGGCAAGCCTAAAAGCAATTAAAATAATACTGATATTACAATGAGTTAGGGTCCCGCTTCAGGGGACCCTAACGGGCGTCTAGGCGGGACACGGCCTCCCCCCGCTTTTCGTTTGGCAGCTGCAAAAGTTTGTGCTACTCCAAGGGCATCCCTATTCAAAACTTCCCCAAACTTTTCATTGACGTACAATCCATACTGAATTGTAATGTATCGCGCCTTGAGTCATTCCATATTTTTTAGTAATGATTATGGGGTAGGCGAAAGGCGTTTTGAAAAGGAACTTCTTTGGAGGATGCGGCCTATGACTGCCGAGGGTGGAGTCGTTACGACAACTGTGGATGATATCTTGAAGTGGGGAAGAACCAACTCCCTTTGGCCCCTGACCTTCGGTTTGGCCTGCTGTGCGATGGAGATGATGGCTGCTGGAGCGGCCGACTACGACCTGGAACGTTTTGGTTGTGGTGTTTTCCGTGCAACTCCTCGTCAGTCGGATCTGATGATTGTCGCTGGTACGGTGACAATGAAAATGGCTACTCGTATTCGCACCCTCTATGATCAGATGCCCGAACCCAAGTGGGTAATCTCCATGGGAAGCTGCTCCAACAAGGGCGGCCCCTATTGGCAACACGGCTACCACGTCCTCAAAGGCGTGGACCGCATCGTGCCGGTGGATGTCTATGTACCCGGGTGTCCTCCACGGCCTGAGACTTTGCTCGAAGCCGTGATGGTCCTGCAAAAGAAAATCCGCACGCAGGAGTCCGCCCTCGGCGGTATCCTCGGCGGCTTTCTCAAACGCCGAACCGCCTAAGAAGACAAATTAGAAGGAATTAGGGATGAATATCTCCCCTTTGGAGGAATACGCGCTGCGTTGCGCGGTGCAGCTTGCACGTTTGGACAGCGAAACGCATTTGTCCGCCTCCAAGATCGCTGAGACGGAAGGCATTTCTGTCGAATACGCGAGCAAAATCATGTTCCTTTTTAGGCAAGCTGGCTTGGTGCAGTCGGTGCGAGGGCTGCGCGGGGGATTCAAGCTGAGTCGTCCCCCGGCGGAGATTACTTTGAAATCTATTTTTGATGCGCTTCCCGTCGCCAAGCGCATCGACGCAGACTTTTGCGAGCAATACGGTGGGCAAAAACCGGAGTGTGTGCATTTGGGCTGCTGCTCTATTCGTCCTTTCTGGACGATGCTTTCCTCTTTTTTCGACGAGGTTTCGGGAGCGGTAAATCTGGAAGATCTGCTCGATCCGGAAGCCAAAGTGCAGCGACGTTTAAGAAATCTAACCAACTCCACAGTGGAAGCGTTCAAGCAAGGGAGGGTCCAATGAAGATAATGACCCACGACAAAATTGAAGAGCTTACAAAGAAAGAATACAAGTACGGCTTTCATACCAATATTGAAAGCGACTGGTGGGCAAGGCCTCACGGAAGATACCATTCGCCTCATCTCGGTAAAAAGAAAGAGCCTGGAGTTTTGCTTGAGTGGCGCTTAAAAGCCTTTGAACACTGGAAGACACTTTCGGAACCCAAGTGGCAGTACGTTAAGTTTAACGAAGTGGATTATCAGGACATCGTCTATTACTCGGCCCCAAGTCACAAAAGGACGGCCCAGCAGTCTCGATGCAGTGGATCCTGAACTTCGCAAGATGTTTGATAAACTCGGATCTCTTCGCTGCACGAGCAGCAGCGTCTTTCTGGGGTAGCCAGGACGCTGTCGTCGATAGTAACTCGGTGGCCACCACGTTCAAGGAAAACTTGCTGAGGTCGGTGTTATCTTCTCTTCTTTTCTGAAGCCGTGAAGAACCACCCGGAGCTCATCAAGAAATACCTCGGTACCGTGGTGCCCTACACCGACAATTTTTTTGCAGCCTCAATTCGGCGGTTTTTAGCGACGGGTCCTTTGTTTACATTCCTAAAGGTGTCCGTTGCCCGATGGAGCTGTCTACTTCTTACTTTAGAATTAACGCTGCCGAAACCGGCCAATTCGAAACGCACACTGATCGTTGCCGAAGAAGGCAGTTACGTGAGTTACCTCGAGGGCTGCACGGTCCCTCTCATGCGCGATGAGAACCAGTTGCACGCCGCGGTTGTGGAGCTGGTGCGCTCGATAAGGCGGAAATCAAATACTCCACCGTTCAAAACTGGTATCCAGGGGATGAGAACGGCAAGGGCGGTATTTACAACTTCGTAACCAAGCGTGGGAAGTGTGGTGCTTTGCGTCCAAGAGCTCGTGGACGCAGGTGGAAACAGGCTCCCGCCGTTACCTGAAGTACCCGAGCGTTATTTTGCAGGAGACACCCGGTAGGTGAGTTCTACTCGGTAGCTCTGACCAATAACTACCAACAGGCGGACACCGGTACCAAGATGATTCACCTTGGGAAGAACACCAGTAGTACGATCCTGTCGAAGGGTATTTCCGCTGGAAGAGGGCAGAACGCTTACCGTGGTTTAGTGAAGATTCAGAAGAACGCCACCGGCGCGCGGAACTACACACAGTGTGACTCACTTCTCTTGGGAGACAAGTGTGGAGCGCACACCTTCCGTACAGAAGCCAAGAATAAAACTGCCAAGGTGGAACACGAAGCCACTACCTCAAAGATTAGCGATGCCCAGATCTTTTATTGCAAGCAGCGTGGGATATCAGAAGAAGACGCGGTATCGATGATTGTAAATGGATTTTGTAAGGATATTTTTCAAAAACTGCCAATGGAGTTCGCAGTGGAAGCGCAAGCGCTCTTGGGCGTCGTCTCGAGGGAGCGGTAGGTTAAGGGAGAAAGCGATGGATAAGCGTTATTGGAAATTGGAAATCTTTAAAAAAGCCAGCGTGGGTGGTGTTATGATCCTCAAAGGACTCAGTCTCACCGTCATGCCAGAGGTACACGCTATCATGGGCCCTAACGGCTCTGCAGAGCACGCTCGCCCAGATCCTTCGGGGCGGAAGGCTACGAGATTACCGGCGGAGAGATTCTGTACTGCGGGAAAAACCTGCAAGATCTCAAAGCCGAAGAGCGAGCGCGAGAAGGCATCTTTCTTGCTTTCCAGTACCCGGTAGAGATCCCGGGCGTGAACAAGGGATTTTCTGGTGACTGGTGGTGAATCGCTATCCGCACGCACCGCGGAGAGCCTGAGCTGGACGCGATGGATTTCTCGAGCTTTGCAAAGTCTGAACGGAAAGCTCGGCATGAACAAGAACCTCACGAGCCGATCGGTAAATGAGGGATTTTCTGGTGGTGAGAAAAAGCGCAACGAGGTCTTTCAGATGTCGGTGCTTGAACCCAAGCTTGCGATCTTGGATGAGACCGATTCGGGACTCGATATCGATGCGCTTAAGACGGTAGCCGAAGGGGTGAATGCACTGCGGGCACCGGAGCGATCGTTTTTGGTCATTACGCATTACCAAAGGCTTTGACCACATCGTGCCTTTCCGGCTGGAAGCACACGTTCTTTGCCAACGGTCAGATCGTAAAATCGGGCGACAAGAGCCTCGCGCTGGAACTCGAAGAGCGCGGTTATGTTTGGGTCGGTAACGAGAAAGTGGAAGCCGGTGAAGGAAGGGCGCAAGGATGATCGCACCACTTCAAAAGAAATCCCCGTTCAAAGACGCTTATGGCGCAGAGCGAAGCCAGCTTGCGGGAGAGCCGTGGATGCAGGCGCTTTCTGGGACACCGCCATAGACCTTTGAAAAGGTCGGTTTGCCGACCCGAAAGGACGAAGAGGGCGTTATGTGGATCTCAAACCCGTAGCGAGCGCTCACTGGAGGCGGCCTCCAAGAGTTCGAATCCCAGCCAGTCGCTCTTCGAAGACTTTTCCCTGAAGGCGTTGTGGCCCGGTTTTGTTTTGTGATGGAAAATTCGATCCCAAACACTCCTCGGTAGATCAATTGCCCGAAGGTGTTGAGCTGCTTTCAGAAGCCGATGCGATTGAACAAAAAGAAGTTCAATTGAAAGACGCTCTAGAGGATTCGGACGATGCGGTCCATCCGTTTGTCGCCCTCAATACGGCCTTCTCTTCAGGATGGCTACGTGCTCTGTTTGAAAGGCGTACAGCTCGAAAAGTTCCTGTTCAGGTCCTGTTCCTGGCCTCTGAGGCGTCTACGAACTGTGCCACCCACCCGCGCCACTTTCTTTTCCTCGCTGAAGGTGCCAAGGCTGAGGTGCTTGAGTGTTATGCCTCCGAGTCGGCAGGTTTTCTCAACAACGTGGTAAGCGAAGTCGCTCTGGAGAAGGGCGCCGAGCTTTCGATTTGTAGG
The DNA here is from genome assembly GCA_041391485.1 of Bdellovibrionota bacterium. Lineage (GTDB taxonomy): Bacteria > Bdellovibrionota > FAC87 > UBA2466 > JACKAF01 > JACKAF01. The sequence continues at coordinate 9,904 of JAWKNY010000026.1, forward strand.
ATCCAGGCGGAAGGCAGCGGCTGCTCGCATCTCAACTACTCAAAAGTAAACGTGGGCGAGTCGGCGCGATTTGAGTCTAAGGTCTTTTCCTGTGGTGCCGGCGTTTCACGCAATGAAATTGAAGTCGAACTTTCCGGCAAATACGCCTATTGCTCACTTGAGGGACTTTATATCGGTTCGGAAAACCAGTGCCTGGATAACCGCACCGTGATCGATCACCAGGTGGAGGACGGCACCAGCCGTGAGTTTTACAAAGGGATTCTGGACGATAAGGCGCGTGGAGCGTTCAGCGGCAAAGTGCTGGTCGAGTCGGGTGCCCAACGGACCGATTCTGAACAAAACAATCGCAATCTGCTTTTATCCGACGATGCCGAAGCGGACGCTAAACCCCAGCTCGAGATTTACGCGGACGATGTCAAATGCAGCCACGGGGCTACCGTCGGTCAACTCGATTCCGATCAGATTTTTTACCTCCGCGCCCGCGGGATTGGCGAAGCCGAAGCGCGTGCACTTTTGACGGCTGCTTTTGCGATGGATCTGGTGGAGGCCGTCAGTCGCGATGACATCCGCAAGATCCTGGAACGTCAGGTGAGCAAGAAACTCGCGCATGAGGTTGGGCGATAATGGAATTTGATATTAAACAGCTACGAAGCCAGTTTCCGATTTTAGATCAGGAAGTCCAAGGCAAGCCACTTATCTATTTGGATAGTGCCGCGACTTCACAGAAACCGCTCGCTGTACTTTCCGCGCTGGAGAACTACTACCGGCGCGACAACGCCAATATTCACCGAGGGGTTCACACCTTAAGTGAACGCGCCACCGCAGCCTACGAAAATGTGCGCCGCAAGGTGAAGGATTTTATCAATGCCCGCGACGCCCATGAGGTGGTTTTTGTCCGCGGGACCACAGAGGCGATCAATTTGGTCGCGCAGAGCTTTGTGCGCCCCAAGCTATCGGTGGGAGATGAAATTCTCATTACCTGGATGGAGCACCATTCGAATATTGTTCCCTGGCAGATGGTTTGCGAGCAAACGGGAGCGACGCTAAAGGTTTTGCCCATCAATCAAGAGGGTGAGCTTGAAGTGGAGAAGCTCGACTCGCTTTTGGGACCCAAAACAAAGTTTTTTGCTTTCACGCACGTTTCTAACGCGCTCGGAACGATCAACCCGGTCAAGGAGCTGATTCAAAAAGCCCACGCGCTGGGTGTGCCGGTGTTGGTGGACGGGGCCCAGGCGGTCCAGCATCTGGATGTGGATGTGCAGGACCTGGGGGCCGACTTCTACGCTTTTTCCGCACACAAAATGTACGGGCCCACGGGCATCGGGGTGCTCTACGGAAAGTTGGAGCACCTCGAAGCGATGCCGCCTTACCAGGGCGGGGGCGAGATGATCCGTTCGGTGACTTTTACGGGAACGACGTACAATACGGTCCCCCACAAGTTCGAAGCGGGAACTCCCCACATTGCGGGAGTGGTGGGTCTAGGAGCCGCTGTCGATTTTCTGCGCGCGCTCGGACTGCGTCGCATCCGGGCCCACGAAGAGGATCTTTTAGAGTACGGCACCAAGGTGTTGAAAAAGGTGGAAGGGATTCGTCTGATTGGAACCGCCCGTAAGAAGTCGAGCGTCTTGTCTTTTATTCTTGAGGGAATCCACCCTCACGACATTGGCACTATTCTCGATCAGCAGGGAGTTGCGGTGCGCACCGGCCACCATTGCGCGCAGCCGGTGATGGACTTTTTCAAAATTCCTGCAACGACGAGGGCATCGCTCGCGATGTACAACACCCGTGAAGATTTGGACGCGCTCGTAGTGGCGCTCAATGCCGTCAAAGGGGTTTTTAGCTGATGTCTGAACTTCGAGATCTCTATCAGCAAGTCATTATTGATCACTCAAAGCGTCCGCGTAATTTCGGTAGCTTGGAGGGAGCCAACAAGAGTGCGAATGGTCACAATCCGCTCTGTGGCGACAAGATCAGTGTTCACGTTTTGACTGACGGCGATAGAGTCAAGGATATCCGCTTCGAGGGTTCTGGCTGCGCCATCTCCACCGCGTCGGCTTCCATGATGACAGAGATGGTGAAGGGGAAGTCGGTTGAGGAAGCTGAAAAGATTTTTAAGAATTTTCACGCGCTCGTAACGGCAGAGTCGGGGGCCGACGAAGACACCCTCGGCAAGCTCGCGGTGTTTTCAGGAGTGCGTGAGTTCCCCATGCGAGTGAAGTGTGCCACTTTGGCCTGGCACACCCTTCACGGGGCCTTGGAGGGCGACCCCAAGCTGGTCGTCTCGACGGAGTAACCGATGTACGGACACGGAAGAGAACAAATCGCGCTCACGCGGGACGTGGAAGCCTTGCAGGTACCTAGTGGTTCCAAGGTGACGCTCAAGTCGGGCTCTGTCGTCACGCTGACGCAAGCTCTGGGCGGAAACTTTACCGTGATCGCTGCCGACGGCAACATGGCTCGCATCGATGGGGAGAACGCCGACGCCCTTGGCAAAGAAAAAGTCGTGGTAGCCCAGCTGGATCCCAAAGACGTGTCGCAGGAGACGGTAAAAAAGGCGGTCTGGGAACAACTCAAAACTTGTTTCGATCCGGAGATCCCGGTGGACATTGTGGAGTTGGGACTTGTTTACCAGTGCGACGTTACGCCGTCCGTACTCGATGATAAGATTTTCAGTGTCTACATTCAGATGACCCTGACCGCACCAGGTTGTGGCATGGGTGATGTTATCGCTGCTGAGGCGCGTACGAAAATCGAGCGCATCCCGGGCGTCAAGGAAGTGGAGGTCGAATTGACCTTCGAGCCGCCTTGGAGCCGAGAGATGATGAGCGAAGCCGCCCGTCTGCAGCTTGGCATGCTTTAAGAGAAAGGGACGTCGTGGCCTTCGGAAAAACTGCATGGGGGGTGACGGGTTTGGTATTGGGCCTGGCCGGGGGCTACCTGGTAGGGCGGACCACTACCCCTACGACGACTCCAAGAGAGGTTCTTGGCGACTACGGCAACGCCACCTGCTCGCCTAACGAAACGAGCGAGTTGCCCCGCCCTCCGTCCAGCATCGACGCGGTACCCAAAGGGCCCGCCTCGGATAGAGAGAAACGCCAGAGTCAAAGCAAAAAGTCTCCCATCGAGCGCAAGACTTTGGAAGCCGCTGCAGAACTTTTGAACAATGAAACTGAAATTGAGGGCTTTCTAAAAGGGGTGCAGTACGCAAACTTTTTTGAAGCCCTGCGATCCTCGCGGCCCTTGGATCCCAAAGCCGAGTTGGAGGTGCTCAACGGGCGCTTTCACGGGGAAGTGGCCGTCAAAGCTCAAGATCCCTGGGAAATGTTTGTAGAGGCGTACCTGCGAGGGGATGGGGATGCCGTAACGGGGAAAGTTGCCATCCAGCTAGCTAAACACGGGAAGGTATTTAGCAACCTATCGGGAGACGGAAACATAAGGGCTTACCGACGCGCTGGAAATGATTCGCTGGCTTTTATCGTCGAGGCTTCCCAAGAGCATTATTTCCAAATGTATTACCTGCCGCAGATGGATGCGTTTGTGGGGAACTACTACGAGCAAACAAGCCCGGGCGTATTGCAGCCCAAAGGCACCGTACGTCTTAATCGCGGGTAGGACGAACCGCGAAACGCAGGCCCAGAAAAAAAAACGCACCAAAGAGAAATTCGGCGCTGCAGAGTAGGGGCACGGCTATGGCAAGCCCGGCAGCGTTTCCCTTGTTTTGTGCAAAAAGCGCTACCGCTGATAGAAAAGCCCATCCCAATCCATTTAAAAACGCGTAGAGCACCGGGGTCGTTTTGGGTACCCGCAACTCAATCGGGGCGCGTGCCAGTGCGAGCGATCCCACAGCTGAGACTAAGACTCCCGCCAGAACCGCCAGCCAGGCGGAACGGCCGATGAGTCCAAAGAAGGTCCAGGTGGTAAGCACAATCACCAAAAGGTTAGTACTGACCAGAATTATCGGGGCTGCCACAAGTGACTCCTTTTACCAGACGAAAGTGCGAGGATCGTAAAAAGGATCCGGGAGTGTAAGTTAGCAAGCTTACTTCGGACTCCCAACAAAAGTATCTCAGAAACGGGGAATTGCACCGGAGGTTTCCTTCAAATTCCATTTTTACGTCCGGGTGGCTTGCTTGTGTCCCCCCACCGTTTCCGCACCCCAGACGGTACGGTGTCCCAGCGCACCGAAAAACTCGTAGTCGATGCGGCGGGGGCTTACAAAATGTCCTTGGCGTCTTAAGTCCTGCATCCCCGTCGATACGCCTTGGTTGTTGTCTTCCTCGGCGAGTAGTTGGACCGCAATCAGGAATAAGCTATAGATGAATTCGTTGCAGTTCACGGTGGTCCAACTGGTTGCTGAGGAAAACGGATTGCCGGGACGTTTTGGGTAGCGGCGCATCCGCACAATCTCAACGACCTTTTGTTGGACGCGCGTGGCCTCGGGGCCTACATAGCGAATGATTCCGCCCTTGGCGGCGTTGTCACAGGAGAAAAAAATCTTGGATGGGGATGGTTTCGTAGCCGTTGCTCTCGACGTGGTGGACTTCCCAGCTACTGATGGCGACTCCGGCGTGGTTGTAATTTTCCCCAATGAGTTGTGAGAGAGCGTTGTATTGAAAGCCCATGGCGTTGACGACGCCGTCACGCAGCAGGATATCCCCACCTTGTATGTTTCCCATCAATGCCTCCTTCAACTCCCAAGCGTTGAAAGAGCAAGTCACGTGCCAGGCTAAAAAGACATAAAATCAACGAGACGGGGAAACAGTCTCAAGATCGGTCAGGGCTCGTCTCAGGGCTGAGTCGCCTAGTTAGAACTGAGATGGCGTTCGATTACCTCTACGAAGGCCTGTGGCGGCTGGGCCCCTTTTATAGGAACCCCATTCACCAGAAAGGCAGGAGTGCCGGTGAAGCCGAAGCGGTTGGCTTCGGCGATATCGGCGTCAATCTTTGCTTTGACGGCTTTTGAATTGAGATCTTTTTTGACCTGCGCTAGATCCGCGCCCACGTCTGTAGTTACCTTTTCCAGGAACTTCTCTCCGCCGCTCTTCAAAGAGTCCTGCGCCTCAAAAACCCGATCGTGGAATTCGCCGGCTTTGTCCTTATTTTGTAGCGCAATGGCCTCGTAGTACTGTGCCGAGATCATCGCATAGCGGTGGAATGACAACGGAAGGTGCTTAACGGTGAAGCGTACTTTGGAGCCAAAATTTGTCCGAAGTACCTTCATGGTTTCCGCGCCTCGGGAGCAGAAAGGGCATTCAAAATCGGTGTACTCCACAATGGTGATTTTGGCGCTGGCGGGACCGCGAAAGACCTGGTTCTCGGCGAGCTGCGGCTTTAAGGGATTCTTAAAAAACTGATCCTGCTGCTCCTGCAGGGCAAGCTGGCGGCGCCTTTCGAACTCTTGCCGGGCTTTAATTTGCTCCATGATGTCGGGAGTCTTGTTGAGCGCTGCATCCTTACTGCCGGCGGTGCACGCGACGAAAAAGAACAAAGGGATCAGAAGCAAATTTTTCATGGGGTCCTCAGACGTATTGTGGATTTAATTATGGTACCGAGAACCAGGCGTTTTAGGCAAGTGTCCCGCGACTGTGGGAACTTTCCTACTTCGTTCTGTTTTTGCTAGAATGTGATATAGTGCTGTTTTTGAGTGAGTATTGGGATCACCGCATAACACAATGACATCTCCCTCGGAAGACGCCGTAGCGTTTCTCAGTGAAACCGAGGATTCTGGCCCTGAGCCGGACCCCTTGCATACCAGAATGGGGGCGCGCGTATGACGCCCCTTATCTATGCCTTAATCATTTTATTCTGTTTGGTAGCCTCTGCATTTTTTTCCGGCAGTGAAACAGCGCTGCTTCGCCTGCGCGCGGATGAAGTCGATAGCGACGCCAAGTCCGGAGGCGGCCCGGCGGCCGCGGCCGCGAAGGGCCTACTCGATTCCACGTCCCGCCTTCTGGTCACCATTCTGCTAGGCAACAACGTCGTTAACATCTTGGGCTCTGCGTGTGCTTCCGCTCTGGCCATCCATTACTTTGGTGAAGGCGTAGGTCTGGTGGTGGCGACGGTGAGCATGACTCTGGTCGTGTTACTTTTTTCTGAAGTACTTCCCAAAGCGATAGCCGCCGGAAACCCCAAGCGAGTAGCTTATATCGTTTCCTTACCGCTTTACTTGCTCCACAAAAGTCTTTTTCTAGTCCACATCATTTTTGACAAGTTGGTGGATCCCATTGTGAAGCGGGTGGCGGGTCTCGACTCCAATCAAATGGATTCCTCGGAAGAGGTGCTACGTATCGCGCGGCGTTTGCGAGATCAAGGCGCCGAGGGAACGCCGGCTTCCATTATCGCGGCTACGGCGGGGGCGGCAGAGATGACGGTCTCTGAGATCATGATCCCGCGAACCGAGATTGTAGCGTTTTCGGTTAACACGCCGGCACCGGAACTTTTGGATCAGATGGTGGAAGAGGGCCACACCCGCGCGCCCATTTACGAAGACTCCCTTGATAGTGTCCTCGGTATTATTCACATCAAAGATCTGATCTACTTGGTGCGCTCCAAAAAGACGGACATCCGAAAAGCACTGAAGCCAGTATTGAGAGTCCCCGAACGCAAGCCTATCCTCCGGCTTCTCGAAGACATGCAGCACGCCTTTGCTCACATGGCCCTAGTGAAGGACGAGTTTGGCGTGACCCTTGGGGTGGTAACTCAGGAAGACATTTTGGAAGAAATTGTCGGGGAAATCCGTGACGAGTTCGATAAGGAAGAACTTGAAACCATCCAAAAAGTTTCCGACGGCAGTTTTGAGGTTTTGGGCCGAGTTCTCGTAATCGACTTCAACCGCGAAACCGGTCTCAATCTGGAAGCGGAAAAAGGGGACACCCTCAGCGGGCTTGTCTTCAACAAACTGGGTCGGGCCCCTCGCCAAGGAGATGAAGTCCCGACCGGAAATTATACTTTACGGGTGGTGCGCATGGCGGGTAGTCGTATCGCCTGGGTCCGCGTGATCCGGGGCGTTCAGGGCGACAACGGTCATGCGGAAGAAGCGCAGTAGAGTAAAGAATGGCTAAGAAGTACTGGCTCATGAAAACCGAGCCCACCACGTTCTCCTACGAGGATCTGGAGAAGGCACCTAAAAAGACAACGTCCTGGGAAGGGGTGCGGAACTACCAGGCCCGCAACCTCATGCGGGATGAGATCAAAAAGGGCGACGCCGTTATCATCTATCACAGCAGCACCGGTGAGCCGGCGGCGGTCGGCATGGCCGAAGTGGTAAGAGAGGCCTACCCCGACGCGAATGCCATGGACCCCAAACACAAGTACTTCGACCCGAAGAGCAAGGCCCGCGGGACCAATCCCTGGCTTATGGTGGACGTGAAAGCGGCCGGCAAGTTCAAGACCCCAGTGACCCGCGATCGCATGCGTGAGTCCGCCGCCCTGGCAAAGGCGATGGTACTGCAAAAAGGGTCGCGCCTCTCGGTCCAGCCGCTCACCCCCGCGGAGTACAAAACCATAGTAAAATTAGGTTCCTAAACGCTAGCCGGTTGAAGTTATCTTCAATCGTGTTACAACATTCGTCGTCGTCTAAGGCGGAACGATGGATGCATTTACTTACAAATCTGGGGAAGCTTTTTGTGAAGAAGTTCCCTTAAGCCAACTTGCTGAAAAATTCGGTACACCTTTATATGTGTACTCCGGCGCGGCGCTGGACGCCCGCTGCGAGGCCTTGAAGGCCGCGTTTTCTAGTCACCCGACTTTGCCGTGTTATGCGGTCAAAGCCAATACGAACCTCTCCATCTTAAGACGCATCGCCAGCCACGGGTTCGGTGCGGATGTGGTATCGGTAGGGGAATTGGAAAAAGCACTGCTCGCGGGTATCCCAGCCAACCAGATCGTCTACTCGGGCGTCGGGAAGCTGCGTTCGGAGATCGAGCGGGCCCTCGATGTGGGTATCCTTTCTTTCAATGTCGAATCTGTCGGCGAGCTAACTCTGATTGCTGAAGTCGCTCAAAAAAAGCAAAAGCGAGCTCCCGTTACCTTGCGCATTAATCCCAACGTGGATGCGAAGACCAATCCCTACATCGCTACCGGTTTATACAGCACCAAGTTTGGAATCGCTGAAAATGAGATGACCTGGTTTTTGGAAATTGCGTCGAACAACAGGTGGCTCGATTTGGTTGGGCTCTCCTGTCACATCGGGAGTCAGATTACCGACGTAAAACCGTTCAAAGAAGTGGCCGAGCGGATGGCGACCCTATCGCGCGAAATTCGGGCCAAGGGCTTTGAGCTGAAATTGCTCGATCTCGGCGGAGGACTCGGAATCCGCTACCAGAGCGAGACACCCCCAGACTTTGGCGAGTACGCGCGCACCTTGATTCCAGCGGCGGAGGCGGCCGGGGTAAAACTCCTCATCGAACCGGGTCGCTCGCTTGTGGGGAACGTCGGAGTTTTGCTCTCCAAGGTTTTGTACGTGAAACGTACGCCAGCCAAGACCTTTGTGATCGTGGACGCCGCGATGAACGACTTGCTCCGCCCCAGTATCTATCGGTCCTATCACCAAATCCGCGGGGTCAGAGAAGAGGGACCGTCGCGCATGGAGAACGTCGATGTTGTCGGCCCCATTTGTGAGACGGGCGATTTTCTGGGCCTAGACCGTACGCTGCCGGAGCTAAAACCCGGCGATTACATTTTCGTGGAGGGTGCCGGGGCCTATGGCTTTGCGATGGCTTCCAATTACAATACGCGCCCGCGATCCTGTGAAGTCCTTGTGGATGGAAAAGAAGCCCGCATCATCCGCAAGCGCGAGACTTTGGAGCAGATGTTCCTTCCGGAGCTCGTCGACTGATGTATTCGCAAATCAACAAAGACCAGCCCATCGTCCAGAAATATGGAGGGACCTCCGTCGGCAATGTGGATCGTATTCGATCCATCGCCGCGCGGGTGGCGCAGCAGAAGGCCGCCGGCTGGCGGAAAATTGCTGTGGTCGTGAGTGCGATGGCGGGCGAGACCAATCGCTTTGTGGAGCTGGTAGGCATGGTGAATCCCGATGCGGCCGCCAAGCACTACGATTTGGCGGTTTCGGCTGGCGAACAGGTGAGTACCGCCCTCATGGCTGCCGCTTTGGAACGCGAAGGCGTTCCGGCTGAGGCTTTTCTCGCCTACCAAATCGGGCTGCGGGCTGAGGGCTTGCACGCGAAGGCCCGGATCCATTCCATCGAGACCGATAAGCTTGAGGCTTGTTGGGAGGCCGGAGGAGTCCCCGTGGTGGCCGGTTTCCAAGGGGTCAGCGCACAGAACAAGTTGATGACCCTGGGGCGGGGGGGCAGTGATATCTCAGCCGTCGCCTTGGCCGTTGCGCTCAAAGCTTCATTTTGTGAAATTAACACGGATGTGGAGGGGGTGTTTACCGCCGATCCGCGGGTCGTACCCGAAGCGAGGCTGGTTGAGATTTTGGACTATGACAGCGCGCTCGAGATGGCTGCCCTCGGCAGCAAAGTGCTTCACAGCCGTTGCGTGGAGTTGGGTGCCAAGTACGGGATGCCTATTGTGGTACGTAACAGTTTTGATATAGAAGAGGCGAGGAGGACGCGGATTATGAGCTTCACGGAATCTCAGGCGCTGGAAGCGCCAGTAGTGACGGGGGTTAGCTTGGACCGCAATGTTTGCAAGTTTACGCTGACCGGTCTGAAACGGGGTTCGAGCGTCCTTTCTGCGGTTTTTGAGCGCGTGGCCGAGGCCGGCGCGAACGTCGATATCATCATTCAGAATGAACTCGCCGATTCCGACTTGATGCGACTGGGTTTTACCGTCGGTAGTGTAGACGGGAAATTGGCCGCCCAAGCCCTAAGCGGTTTGCGGGCGGAACCCAACTTTGAAGGAATGGAATTCTCCGAACGTGGCGATCTGGCCAAAGTATCCGTGGTTGGGCTGGGAATGAAGAGTTACGCCGGAGTCGCTAGCCGGGCTTTTGCCGCACTCGCTGAGGTGGGCATCGAGATCCTGATGACCTCGACTTCCGAGATCAAGATCTCCTGCGTAGTCCCGGCGGATCGGGCTGACGAAGCCGCGCGCGCCTGGCATAACGCCTTCTTCGCAAACTAATCCTGCAAGTAAGAAACTATTCTTGGATTTAGGCTTTTCGTGCGGAACTAGTTCTGCACAAAATCGATCAGACTATCTTCTTCGAAACCCTGATAGGCGCGGTTATCCTTGATGATAAGCGGACGCTTAATAAGGTTAGGATCTTTGAGCATCAAACGAATGGCTTCGTTCTTAGTCGTTCGACGTTTGCCCAAATGATTACTGCGATAGGTCGTGCTGCGTTGATTCAAACTTGAGTAAATATTCTCAGCTCGGATGACTTTTTCCAGCAGACTCCGAGGAGGCGGCTCATGAACGATATCTTTTAATTGGTACTCAACACCTTGCTTGTCCAAAAAGGCGATCGCTTTCTTGCACTGCTGACAACTTTTCTTAGCGTAAACAACCACTTCTCCCATCGGACCTCCCCTCATTGGTGAAGAAGGTCATAACACAGGCAAAGATTTGCCACAAGGGGCATATTCCCCGCAAAAGGACGCAGAAACACGTTGAGATTTTTTTGTGAATGCGAGAAGTAAGGGCCATGTCAAAGCCCATTCTCGACAAAGGCGTTGAAGAGAAATCTTCGCGGTTGCGCGGAAAACGCATTGCTATAGGGGCATCTGGGGGCATCGGGGCTGTTGGATTAGTAAAGATATTTCGAGAGCTTAGGCGACACGGTGCAAAGCTTTGCCCATTTGCTACGCCTTCAGTCTTTAAGTTCATTACACCCCTGAGTTTGAGTTGGGCTGCAGATCACGAAGTGGTTTGCCAACCGGATGAGAGCGTAGAACATTTCGATGCGTTCGATCTAGTGGTTGTGGCACCCGCTACGCTCAATACACTTTCCAAGTGCGCGACTGGGATAACAGACAACGCCGTCACGCTGCTCGTAGCGGCAGCGATCGGTGGCGGGATTCCAGTCGTCGCGGTACCGACGATGAATGTGCGTTTGTTGCGTCATCCCAGCTACGCAAATAGTCGCAAGACCTTGGAGTCGTGGGGTGTCGAGTTCTTCGAGGCAGAAACCGAAGAGGATCGCCTGAAGATGCCAGCGCCGGAAGCGCTGGTCTCCTTTCTCATTAACAAGTTGTCAGCCAAATGATCGTGCGTGAACTGCAAATTCAAAACACTGGCGTCCAAGGTCAAGGTGTAGGGCAATCGGAAGAGGGCGAAGTAATTTTCGTTCCCGGGGCGTTGCCGGGCGATCGAGTGCGCGTGCAGTTTGAGCCGACGCCCTCTCGTTTTGTGGATGCCACGCTAGTCGAGATCCTGAAAACAAGCCCCCAGAGAGTCGATCCCGCCTGCCCGTACTTTGGGCAATGCGGAGGTTGCGATTGGCTGGACTGGAGCTACGAAGCCCAACTCGCGGCCAAGCAGAAAACCTTGGATCACACCCTCAAACGTGCCGGCTGGGAGCCTCTACAACGAGGCGAGTTTGTAGCGGCAACGCAGCGGGAAGGTTTTAGAACGCGCATTCAGGTGCGAAAGCAGAACGGGCGGGTTGGTTTTTATCGCAGGCGCACCCACGAGATTGTAGATATAGAGAGTTGTCTGGTCGCTCACCCGAAGTTGAACGAAGCCCTCAGTCTCCTGCGCAAGAATCCGGGAAATGGAGAGGAGAAGCTTGAACTTTATCTCGAACCGCAATCTCAAACCGTTTTTTCTGTCAGTGATTCCGCCCATGGAAAAGACGGCTTCACTCAAGGGAATGCAGCGCAAAACGTTCACCTGCGCCGCCTTATCGCGGAACGAATCCGCGAGTCCGGCGCTGAGAAGGTACTGGAACTTTACTGCGGCGACGGAAACTTAAGTTTTGCGTACGCGGAGCACGTGCAAAGCGTTCAGGGCTTTGACGGAAACCGAGCGGCGATTGCTAAAGCCGACGCCGTTTCTCGCAACGAATTTGACGCAAAGCTCAGCTTTGAAGTGGCCTCCGTTGATGCCCGTCTGGCTCGCCAGTTAGGTCGGAACTTTGCGTTGAGCTATGATACACTTTTAGTCGACCCACCTCGTAAAGGGATGGGCGGCAACTTAAACGCATTTTTGTTTGGCAATATCCGCACTCTCATTTACGTCTCATGTTCGCCAGTGGCTTTTTCAAAAGATACACGAGGGCTCGCCGAACTCGGCTTCACACTCGCCCATGTTCAGGGGATAGACATGTTCCCTCACACACACCATCTGGAATTTGTCGCGCACTTCTCGCGCTCTATTTGCTAACCGGTAGTTTGAATCTTTGCGCTGAGGAATTTGCGGCGAACGAAGAGGCGCGCGTGATTTTTGAAACGGATCTGCGCCAGCGTCCCACAGCGGACTCGCGAGTGAAAGGCCGCCTTCCCGATGGCTCCATCGTCATCGTGATCGGCAAGCAGCGCGGGGACTACCAAATGGTGGAAGTGGAACTCGAAGATGGATCGGCGTTGGACGGCTGGGTCAACATGAACGCCCTCCAGTTGCTCGGGGGGGCGGGGAAGCGAGGCGATGCGGACGCGGAAAAGCCACGCCGGCGATCCCGTAGCCGCATGGTTCTGCCTCAGGACGAAAGCCTGCTACTCCGGCGCAAACCCAGTTTCTTTTTCGGGGTGAACGTGGGCGGCAATTTTGCGATCATTCAGCCGGCCCAGCCGGTGAACCCAGGGACCTACACGGGATTGGGTCTACTGGCGGGTGCCTACGCCGGTTTCTATTTGCAGGACAACATACCGGTGCGCATTGAACTGAACTACTTACAGATGAACGGGCTCGACCCCAATATCGCCAGCGCCGCCGACTCGACCCTTGCAGACTTTCTTACCTACGGCTTCATGGAAGTGGCCATTGTTCCGGCGCTTACCTTTAGTACCCTGGAGATTTTTGCGGGGATTGGCTTTGCCCTGGGGATTAGCATCGGGGATACCCCCAACGGCTTCCAGCCCAACCCCGGTGAGGAAATTACGGCCGCCTCGGACCTTTCCAGTCTTTCTGGACAGGTGGGGGCGGGGGTGAGCTTTGAGCTCAATAGGGACACCCAGATGGCCATACGGGGCCGTTATACGATTCATATCGACACCTCCCCCATCCTCTTCATGGGCTTTGGGGTGGTCGCCTCCCTCCAGCTCCGCGGGTAGTCCCTCCCAAACCTGTCTAGTGTATGCCTACAGGCTTAACGTGGGTGTCAGCGCGGTTGTCAGTGTAAGTGTCTAGAATCACATTACTAAGTAGCGTCCCAGCCTGGAGTGTTGCCTTTTTGTTCTACAGCCGGATTTATGGCGGGCGAAAAAGTGAATGATACCGAGCCCAAAGCCTTGGCATGAGCCGTGCAAATTAACAATAACAGAAGCACAACAGACAAGGACACGGCTCGGGAATGAAAATACACTAAAACTCAAGTACGACAACTGAGACTCAAACATATACGCAACACGACAACTCAGCTTAGTACGGCAACTTAGACAGACAACTTAGATTCACCTCGATTCATCTTAAAGAGTTTTAGAGTTTTGAATTCCAAGCCGATTTTAAGGGCCCTCCTCCCGGAGGGCCCTTTTTTTGCCCTTTCCATTTCGTCACTGGTCAATTGCCGGAGAATCCCTAATATAGAAGGCAGGATGCTGGACAAAGATCTTTACGAAATACTGGGCGTGTCAAAAGGCGCTTCTGAATCTGAAATTCGCAAGGCCTTCCACAAACATGCAAAAAATACCACCCCGATGTGAACCAGGGCGACAAGGGCGCTGAGCAAAAATTTAAAGTGAACCTCGCCTACGAAGTGCTCAAGGACAAGAAGAAGCGCGCTCACTATGACCAGATGCGGGCACAAGGACGCAACCCGTTTGCGCAAAACGCGCATGCCGGAGGGGCGGCCATTTTGATCCGGACGCGTTTGCGGACTTTGGTCTGGGCGATCTTTTGAAGAGATCTTCGGGCGTGGTGGGTTTAGCGCCGATGTCGGCGGAATGGGCGGGACCGGACGTGGCCGCACCACCTATAGAAGCCGGGGCTTTGCTCAGCGGGGGCACGACAGAGAAGCCGCATTGACCATCACCTTTCAAGAAGCGGCGCGCGGTTCCGGAGCGAGTGTTGGATCTCGGCGGTGGCCGACGTATTTCGGTCAAGATACCGGAAGGGGTTGAAGAAGGCACGAAGATCAAACTTAGCGGCCAAGGCGATCCCGGACACAACGGGGGCCGAACGGGGACTTGATCCTCCGGCTACAAGTTCTCCCTCACAACGATTTTAAACGCGAAAAGCAAGATGTGGTGCTGCCTTTAGCGATCACGTTTTCAGAGGCCGTGCTGGGACGGCAAATCGAAATCTACGCTCGATGGTTCCGTGCAGTTAAAAATTCCCGCCGGTATTTCCAGTGGTCAAAGGCTTCGGTTGAAGGGTAAGGGAATTGCGGCGAGTCGCGGGGGACAACGAGGCGATCAGTTTGTAGAGATCCACATCAAAGTGCCCAAAAACCCGGATGCCGACTATGTGCGGGCGGCCAAGCTTCTAGAAAATCACAGCTTTGGTCCCCGTACTTGACCGAATACCCGCTATCTCACGGGCGAGCCGGGGCATATGGGCATTTCTAGCCCCAAAGCAACGCGTTCTTTGGCGATGTCACGCATAATAGTCGCTTCCCGGACCTGCATGCGGGCGTCATCAACGGCGAGTTCCGCTACCTTCGCTTCCCGCTGGTGGGCTTCCAGCTCCGCTGCTGACGTCGCTTTGCGCTGGTAGAGACGTTCTTGCCTGTCCAACTGCGTCAGATGGTATTTGAACTCCTGTTCTTTTTTTTGAGTCAGGATCTTCGCCAGCTCGACACGGGTTTCATAGAGCTTTACGTAAACGTTTTCTTCTTGTGCGGCGAAGGTATTACCGACGAACACAAGTGCGGCCAATAAGACGATAGTTCTTGTTCCCATGTTATTCCTCCCCAAAAGTATCGGTTCCCGGCGGGACCTGCGATTGCTGTAAGCGCATTTTTACCGTGTAGTCCTCGCCGTCTTCCAACAATCCGCTGAAGTAAACACTTTCCGACGGGACGTAGGCTTGAGTCAGCACGTTCAAGTCGGGAAAAACAAACGTATGTGCCTCTGGTGACATCGTCGAAAGCGGTTGGGGAGGTCGGCACGGCTCCACTGAGGAGTCAGCGGTAAAAAGCAACCACTTGATCGTTTTCTGAGAAAGAGGGAGGTGTTTAATCCAAGTTTGGCCGCCCCAATCGAAGAGATCAATGCCTTTGTATTCCTCAGCGCTCAAGGAAAGCGATTCGTTTGTACCCGTATAGGAGTCCTTCTTTAAATAGGCGCGTCGGACCACGTCATCATGCAGTTCCACCACCAAGGTCATGGCCGGAACCGGCTCAAAAAAGATGCTGCACTTATGAGAATAGTCCTGATAAGTGAAGTCCACTTGCAGGTGATGAAATACCAACGTCCTGTCTGCCGCGAGCAACGACGAACTTATACCCAATAACAAAAGAAACAGTTTTCCCATGAAATTCCCCCGCAGATTGAAATCCTATTCGCCTACTTCCTGTTTTTCCTTTTCCAAAGCAAAGGTTCCGGTTCGTCCCTTCGAAGCCCCACCGGCAAAACCCCAGATCTTCTGGGACACCGGATCGAACTCGGCCTGAAAGACCAAACTTTGTCCCTGACCCACCTTCTGAATCAAATAGAGACGGCGTCTCAAATAGTCGATGAACACTTCGGAAATTTCGTAACCCGTACCGTTGTAGCTGATCGAAGCCAGACGGCCCGGTGTATATTCAAACTCGAAGTTGACAGGATTGCTCGATACGATAGGAGAGGTCCCGATCGTGATCGCGAGCTCGCCATCCCCTCCAATTGTGGTGCTGCCCCGCCAAGTGCCCACATACTTGTCCCGTACCGGAAGGCTATCGAGATCGGTGGGCACTAAAACAAATTTTCCGATGGGACCGTAAGTTCCGGAAACCACGCGTCCGGTGACTCGACCTTCCGGATCAAATTTACCCACGAGCCGGAAACTGGCCGGTCGTTCCTCCAGCGCAGAGTCGAAGCGATCGTAGCGAAGATCCAGGGTGTTCTCCGCGAGGCGATAACTGACCTTGGTGAAGGAGTACGGGCCTCCTTCGTCATCAATGACAAAAGCCCCATCAATTACCTGCTCTTCGTGAAAAATTCCGGATCCGGCAGGAACAGAAATCACTTCCCCTGTCGGTGTGAGCGCTACGGCCAGGGGGACCGAAAAAGACTGGCCGTTTCTGTGTTTGAGCTGCATGGTGCCTTCGAAGATTCCATCCAGAGTGGCACCTAATAATACGTTGCTTAAAAGAAACACCGATCCCAGAATCAGGATCTGCAAATCACGATACATTTCCCCTCCCCATAACGTCAGAACTATGAATTGTGACGCCTTTGCTGTCGTTATCGCACTTCGTTGGCGTTGGCAAAACAAAACTCTTTCAATCGGCTGGTGAGAAACGCGATTGCAAGGAAGCCGCGTTTGCCTCGCGCCCCTTGAGTGTTACATCCACCCATCGGCCCACATATTGGTCCGGAATCTCTGCTTTGAACTCCACGATGGCGTCTGCGGGTCCTTCCCCGATTTCGTTCAAAACACGCAAGTCTCCCTCTACTTCTCCCAGTGCGGCGGGAAGTTTTACGGTCACCTTATCTCCCAAAGCCTTCTGATCTTTTCTAGGGAGTGAAAGGCGCAAGTGATAGTTTTTGCGATCTTCCACGATAGCCACTCGGGCACCGTCTGGAGTGACGTCCCCGATCGTGTACGCCACCATCGCTACCGTCCCGTCTAGGGGAGATCGGACCAGGGAGTTGTTCAGTTCCTGTTTTGCGGCCTTCAGCTCCGCCGTGCGCACCGTGAAGGTAGAGTTTGCCTCATCGTACTCTTCACGGGAGGTGGCACCGCTTCGGTAGAGTCTTCCGATGCGTTCGTAGTTAATTTTTGCGAGCTTAAAGCGACTCAGGGCGCTTTCCAGTTGTGTCTTGCGTTCTGTTTCGTCGACAACGGCGAGAATTTCATTCTCCTTAACCTCGGTTCCAGCGGGTTTTAGAATGCGATCCAGTCTTCCCCCTTTTATCACTACCGCATAGCCTTCATTCGCGGGACGCAATTCAGCTTTTGCGGATAGCTCGAAACGTTTCACCGGGGTGGAGGATGTCAAAGAATCGGAGGCGTGCTCTTTCTTAAACCCTCCGGAAAGGTAAAAGAAAACCGCGCCGATCAACAAAAGCACGACGATGGTGCGCTTGTTCATCAATTTTCGTAGATGTTTAGTCACTTTCCACCTCTTTGCCTTGATTGTGCGAGAACCAACCGAGCAGACTCCGTATGTCCGTGACGGCCATTATTTTTTCTATTACGGCGTCTCCGCGTTTCTTTTTCGCATCTAGAAGTTCGCTGTAGGCTTCCAGCACGTCGGAGAGCGTGCTGCGTCCGGCACGCAGGTTCTTCTGAGTGAGAGAGAGCTTTTCCTCCATGAAGGCAACTTCCTTTCGTGCCACGGCGATGCGCGTGGTTGCGACTTTCCAACTGTGATACGCACCCAGAAGTGTCGTAAGCGAGTCCTGTTCAGTTTTCGCCTGGACCTTCTTCCGGGCGTTTACCAGCGAACGATTTGCTCGTCGTTTGTGCAAACTGGACAAGCCCGAGAAGAGAGGAATTTTCAGCCTCACTTCCCCACTATAGAAAAGCGTGTCAGCTGTGGCGATGTCCTGGCGAAGGTAGGAGTCCGTTCCCGCGGAAAAATACAGATCGATGGACGGGAGATCTTCGCTAAGTTCCAGCGCGGCCTCTGCCTCGGTGGCCTCGACTTGCAATCGTGCCTCGTGCAATTGAGGGCTGTGCGCTGCAAGTGCTTTTACCGCCTCTTCCGCGGGTGGGAGCGCGGATTCCTGCAAGAGTCCCATCGCTGCTTCCAGGGAGTCGGAGAATTGGTAAAGTTGCGGGTTTTGAAGATCCAGACTGCTTGCCATCTGCAATATCCGGTTTTCTATCTCTCCCTGGAGAGTTTCGATCACAGGTTGTTCGGTTCCGGCCACGTATTCCGCTTCTAGAAGCTGCAACCGTGTGGCCCGCCCCTGAGAAAACCGCATCTTTGTCTGTTTCCACTGGTTTTCGTGGAACGCTTTGGCCTCTTCACGAGCTTGGACTTCGTCGCGTTTTACTTGAACCTCGAAGTAGGCGCGAAGCATTTCTTTGAGCGCTTGCGCCTTGGCTTTTTCGAGGGCCGCCTCGACGACCGCGTTTTTCTTTTTGTACATCTCAATGCCGTTCCACAGGCCGAAACCATGGAAGATGGGTTGGACAAGAATCAATTTGCCAACATAACGGTTTCGATCCCTGCCTACCGGTGGAATCACATCCTCGCCTGGATTGGCGACCCGATCGTGAAAGGTGCCGACGTTCGCTTCCAAGGAGAGTTGGGGAAAGAGATTGGACTTCGCCATCGCGTAACGGGCTTCAGACTCCTCGCACCGTTGTTTGGCTTCCTGGATGACGGGATGGTGCGCAAGCGTGCGCTGGATCAGTTCGGTTAAGCCGAGTTTTAAATCCTTGTCGGCGGCGAAGGAGGCGATTGGAAAAAAAATGAGAATTAGAATCCGTTGAATTCGTCGCATCCGTTAAATCCTATGCTGGGGTCCGCCGAGAGGCTCAAAACAGGCCGGACCACCCCGCCAATCGATCCGCTGCTTTCGAAATTTCCCTCGATGTGGGACCAGTCGCTCGCGTATGTGGCTATGAAGTTCTCGCTATTGGAACTGCTCCGCGTGGTTTGAAAAATCGCTTCCTTTTGAAGGTGCTCGACCGAAGCCAGATCGAGGATCGACTTCTTTATGAGAGTCGGAGTTTTCTTTTCCTGCGAACAGACAAGGACCACAAGGCGCATGCTGGGAAACAGAGAAAATGGGAAGGTAGCAGGATTTTTTGAAAAATTGCCCCGGTACTCCAGATACGCCACGGTCGGAAACACGGGAGCAGAGGGATCGGCTCTAAAGAACCCTTTGTACGTTTCCTGGGGGAGAAGTGCGGGCGATATCACGTTTTGCGCTGGAATGGCCGCCAAATCGTACACTCGTGAATCTCGCGTAATGAGCTGTCCCGACAGCGCTTTGGGAAACAGTTGATTCTGCCTGTCTTTGAGGGCGACATTGCTAAAAAACAAGCGCGTCCCGTTGTCAAAACGGACATCGATCTGTCGGCTGAGAGGAGAATAGATAAGTGACACACTTTGATTCGGAGTCTTAGCGAGATGAGAGAAGAGGATGGCGCCTTCGAGCTCCAGCATTTCCGGAAGGTCCGAACCGGGTGGGGATTCCACCTGCTGGAAAGTTTGGGTGATCTGAAATACCGCGCGGACATCGGCCAACTCTTCTCCCGAGATCCTCAGGTTCCAGCTCTGCTTGGGACTGTAGTCGAATGAAGGCTTGTTCTCTGTGTATAGGACGCCGTGTGCGCGATGACCTTTTGGAGTTTCCAGGCTGACATCAAGTTGCCCTCTTTTTACCAATAAACCCCGAACCTCGGTCTTGATTCCACCGGTTGCCGACGGGAAAATGAACTTGAGTTCGGAATTTGAGAAGTTAAAAGACGACTCTCGGGAAGAAACATGGGTTCCGGAGAAAAAACCCACTCGTAAGGTTCCTTGTAAAAGCGGCTTGTTTTCGTTTCCTGCTGGATTGTACTGTACCATTACGTTCAATGTGCACGGTACCTGCTCTCCATCGAAATCCAACAGACCGCTGTAAGTGCCCTTTGCGGCTGAAAGCCGCTCGAATTCCAAGATTGCCTGTTCCCGCTCCCGGTCTTGCTCACTCAGTTCGCTGGCACACGAGGATAACACCAAGGACAGAACCATCAATCCGTAAACCGCAATCTTCCTAGTTCGTTTCATAGGCCTCCCGAACCGTTTTCACGTTGTAGCCCAGTTTTCGTACCAGGCCACGGCTCCACCAGCGAAAGCTGTCCAAATAAACGTATGCACATGGGACGACGACGAGCGAAAGCAGGGTGGAACTCAGCAGGCCGCCAATGGCAGCGATACCCATTCCCGCCCGCGCTTTGTTCAGTTCTCCAAAACCCATCGCGATAGGTAGCATTCCCACAACAGTGGAGATGGTGGTCATGAGAATGGGGCGCAAGCGCCGTACACCGGCCTCCAGAATGGCTTCCTTCCTTGAAACACCTTGCGCGCGAAGTTGTTCCAGGTAGTCGATAAGCAGAATGGCATTCTTGGTGACAATACCCATCAGCAATATCATGCCGATCACGGCGTAAACATCCATCATATGCCCTGTGAGCAGCAACGCCAGGACGCCTCCACATATTGCGAGCGGCAACGTCAGTAGGATGGTCATGGGAACGACGAATGAGCCGTACAGGGATGCCATGATCATGTAAGTAAAAAGCGCGCCCAAGATGAGGGCGGTCAATGCGCCTGTTCGCAGATCCTCCAACGACTTTGCCTGCCCTTCGAACTTCAAGCGATAGCCGTCCGGTAGCCTGTCGCCAATAACGGTTCGGATTCCCGAGAGGACGGTGCCCAATGCCGCGCCGTCAGCCAAATCTCCTTCAATCAGACCGGCGCGAACTTGATTCAGGCGAATGATTTTGGTGGGGGCGCGTCCTGCGGTCTGACGCACGAGCGCGGGAAGGGGGATTGCCTCGCCTGCACCGTTGTAAACTTCCCCCGTCTCAAGGAGCCAGGCCGTCATCCGCTGGCTTTCGTCCAACTGAACTCGAATGTCGTATTCCTCTCCGAGTTCGCGGAACTTCGAAGCGACAATGCCTTCGTACCAACCACGAAGCATCTCGCCGATCTTTGCCGGCTCTATTCCCAGCTCCGAGGCTCGTGTGCGATCCACATAAAGCTGAACTTCGGATCTGCCGTCGCGAAGACTTCGGGTCAGATTAACCGCTCCCGGAACTTCCTTTCGGATTGCCTCCACGGCGTTTTTCGACAGCTCTGTCAAAACCGCGCTGTCCGCCCCCTGAATCGCCACGGAAATGGAACGTCCGCCGCCGCCGGAACCAGGAGTTCGCAGCGAGAGATCGAGCTCCTCCGCGGCCACGAGATCGGCAAGTTTGGATTGGAGGAGCACTTTGAAGTCCTTGGTCTCAAAGTCTCGATTCGAGTCCTCCACCAGCCTTAGATAGGTCACGGCCGAATTGACTTCCCCGAATTCATTGCCGATGCGCGACGAATAAAAGCTGACTCCGTCCATGTTCCGGATTCTGTCCTCCAGTTGGCGGACAATAGCGGCCGTTTTCTCCAGTGTGACTCCCGGCGGGGCTTCCATTACGATATCGATTTCCCCGCTCTCGTCGGCTGGAAGAAAGGTGAAGCCGATGAGAGGGACAAGAAAGAGGGATGCGACAAAAACGCCGAAGGAGAGAAGCAGTGTCCTCATGGGGCGCAACAGGCTTAAGTTCAGGATCTTGGAATAGAACGCCGTAATTCTGGCATCAATCCTTCCGACAAGACCGAGCTTCGCGCTCTTTTGTTGGGTTTCTCTTTTCTTTTCCCTAATGACGTAGGCAGACAGCATGGGTGCCACGGTCAGAGCATCGAAAGTGCTCAGGACGATGGCGATACAGACTGTTACCGCAAATGAAATAAAGAACTGACCGACGACGCCGGGAATAAGGGTCACGGGGATAAAAACGGCGAGGATCGTTGCGGAGGTGGCGATGACGGCGACAAAAACTTCGCGTGTGCCCACGTCCGCGGCCTCCTTGGGCGGC
Organism: Bdellovibrionota bacterium; assembly: GCA_041391485.1. Lineage (GTDB taxonomy): Bacteria > Bdellovibrionota > FAC87 > UBA2466 > JACKAF01 > JACKAF01. The sequence goes on from JAWKNY010000026.1 coordinate 31,693, forward strand.
ATGCCTTGGGAAATCTTCGTCCAGATGTTTTCGAGGACCACGATGGCATCATCCAGGAGCAGGCCGACGGCAAGTGTGAGACCCAGCATGGTCATGATGTTGATGGTAAAGCCGGCCAGGTAAAGCAAATAAAAAGATGAGATTAGTGTCGTCGGGAGCGCGAAACCGGTAATAAGAGTCGATTCCCAGGATCCCAGAAAAAGATATACGACCGCCACCGTCAGTAAGGCAGCGATGACCAAAGTTTCCATCACGTCGTTAACTGCCATGCGGATTTTGCGAGAGCCTTCGTAAACTCGCCGAAGGGTAAACCCATCGGGTAGAGACTTTTGCAGGCTAGGAAAAATACGATCGATTCCGTCCGCCACCGAAACGGTATTCGTTCCCGATTGTTTCTTGATTTCCATCAGAACGACTTGAGAATTCCCAAAGCGCGCGATCGAGGTGGGCTTTTCGACGGAGTCTGCAACGGTGGCGAGATCCTTTACAAGGACGCGTTTACCTCCAGGCAATACTTTCACTAATGTGCTTCCCACATCACCTACGGCGGCAAATTCACCCAAAACGCGGATGGATCGGCTGTTGGGAAATTCCCGTACCTCTCCAGCGGGAACATTTCTGTTAGATCGTGTCAAGGCGTCGGCGACCTCGTTCGGAGTGATCTTCCACAAGCGCATCCTGCGAAAATCCAGGCGAACCTGTACCTCGCGGACCAGGCCGCCGAAAAGTTCCACTTTCCCAACACCATCAATCTGTTGAAGTAGCGGTTTCAGACGTCTGTCGGCGAATTCACGCAGGGCGATCAACTCTCCCTGACTGGGTGAGTCTTTGTCGGATTCCAGAGCAAGGGTCACGATGGGACGATCGGCAAAGTCCAATCGCTCCACCTGGGGTTCCTCTATGTCAGTCGGCAGATCCGGTCGGATCTGGGAAAGTTTGTCGCGAACATCAATCTTGGCCTCCTTCGCGTCCACGTTGAGCTGGAACTCAACCACCACCTGGGAAAGGCCTTCACGTGAGGTCGACTGGATCTTTTCGATTCCACCCAGCTGATTGAGTTGTTCTTCAATAGGCTTGCTGACGAGCGTTTCGACTTCCTCTGGGCCGGCACCTGGGTATTCCGTGGTTACCGTGATCACCGGTGGATCCACTTCCGGATACAAGTCCACCCCAAGCTTTTGCAGGCCCATCAGCCCAAGCACCACCAGAAAAAGTTCGACCATCAGAACTAGCACCGGTTGGTCTATGACAAGTTTCGTCCATTTCATAGGTTATTGGTGGAAAAGGACCGCACCCCCACGAGAAAAATATTCGCTGCGTACCCGCCACTGCGGTGGATGAGATCCACGGCACCGATTTGAGCTTTTGCGAAGAAACCAAAGTTTTCAAAAGTACGCCAACCGGCGGCGATATTGATCGAATCACCCACGTTGAGTGAGGTGACGGTATCGGTTTGACCAAAACCGCGTTGGCTGATGAAGCCTACGCCGACGCCGTATGTAAGATCGAAGGCGGCGCGCGCCCACTGTGCGCGTACGCCCAGCTCCAAACCCAGTGGGATGTGGAAGTAGCGGTAGGTGCGTGTTGATTGATGACGCCGGTTCGCAAAACCCTGGCGTCTCCGCTGAAAAATCCGGCACTAACGGTTGTGACCAGCAATAACTCTGTGGGTGGATAGAGGTTCAATCTCCCCAGATGCCAGGCGGGGCTGAACTGAAACGCCACTCCCATCATGGCCTCACTCGGGAAGCGAGAACGTATCGTCTTCTTTGCGCATCTGAAGTCCGGCCATAAGGTTGGAGAAGCCGGGAGCAATCCCGAACGAACTTTCGGTGCCATCCGATTCGGATTCCAGGAAACGTCGTTGAAATGTAGCAGGGCCTCCAATTCCTTTGAATGCGAAGAGGCGGGCCGGGACGCGACGTCGAACTTGCTTCTTTCTGTTCAGAGGAGGGCTTTGGGATTTCATGTGGAACTACGTGCCGGCGTGGTCTTGGTCTCGCTTCGGCATCGGGTGCTTGTTCTTCTGTCTTCTTTGTTTCTTTTTTTGGTGTTGGAGCCAGCACCTCGTCCACTGAGTTTAGAAGTGACTCCAGATCACCTACTTCGGCCAGAGCTGAAGATGTCACAACCAGACAAAGCGCGACTAAGAAACGCACTCTTCTAAAGATAACTGATTTTCGCTTTTCCCCATGTGCCCCATTTCCTTTATTTGGCTTTAGTCGAGCAGGCCCTCCAACACGATATTGCAGATCGTTTGATGAATACGGATACGGTATAGAGTGTCGTGAATGCATTGATCGAAGAGCCGTTTATGAATCGTGTTCACCGAGCAAAATGACTGATGCTCCCGAGTATGACGGAACAGGTGACCGGAATATCAAGTTCCGGACGTATGATTTTCAATGCTTTGCGCGGTTTAAAAACATTTCGAGTGCTCCGTAAATCTGGAGAAATGTCTTCTCGAAAATGGGTACCATAGCGGAGGATCCGATTTCGCATTCCCGTAGCATAATTAAAGTTAGTTCCGGTTCCTCGCCGTACCAGTTGAGCAATTCGTCGATGAAAAGGGAAAGACAGGAGCGAAGCTCATCCACCGATCTCGGTGGATTCAAGATGCGTTTCGCAGCATCCAGTTTGGCCTCCCCCATTTTTTCCAAGCAAGCACGGTAAATCCCCTTCTTACCCCCAAAGTGATAGCTGATTAGGCTGGCGTTTACTCCCGCACGACTGACAATCTGGTTGACCGTGGTGCCTTCGTAACCATTGAGAGCGAAGAAATGTTTTGCCGCATCGAGTAAAGCGGAACGCGTTTGATCGGCGCCGCAATTCAAACCCGCACGTGAATCCATACCGTGGCTCTCGACGACACCCGAAGCGTTCATTGTGAAGATACTAAACCGGGCGGAGGCAGTGTCAAATGATCATTTGAATTGTTTAAGTTGGTCCGATGTCGGTGGGTTTACCCATGGAGACTTGAGGGTTTGGTATCGCGGCGTCGTTTAAGGCATCCAGGATTGCCGCTATGGTAAGTGGCGCACACCCCTCAAAGCGGTTATTCACAAAAATGTATGCGGAGATTCCGGCGAGCTGTGCTTTGCGAATCAGCTTTGCGGTTTGGTCCCGCACGGTGGGGTGATTTTCTTTGAGCTCGTTATAAGGAGAAAACGCTTCCACCGCTTCGGCGTACTTGGTCCCCTGGGCCAGCAACAAGCGTGCGGCATACAGAGGTAGCGGGACATCTCCCAAGGCCTCTAGTTGTTCTCCGATGGTCGGTACCTTGGTCCAGCTATTGAAAACGTGGCCTACCCCGTGACGTTTTAAGGTCTCAAAATAAGGAGGGCAGATCCAGTTGCTGTTGCGGATTTCGATGGCAAACTCAAAGGCTTTGTGTCGCGCCACTTGTCCGAGAAATTGATCCAGTTTTTCCACAAACTCGCGGCCGCTACTCAGCATGCCGGGATAGAAGTGGGAGAACTCAATCAAGATAGGGCCAAGGCGTTTCGAAACGGCTTCCAGCGGAATGAGAAAATTGTCCTCAAACTCACCGGCGTTCAGAAAGTGCTCATTCGGTTTTCCCGCTTCTTTGCCATAACGTTTGAGCTTTGGGTATTGGAAGACCGTGACGCGTTCAGTGGCCTTCAAACAGAACCTAAACGTAGCGGGAGTTTGCTCCGTGTAGCGTTTGATCTGGTTTGGGTTGGGCCAGGCATAATAGGTGTGATCGACTCGACGGCTGTGAAGTGTTCCGCGTATTCGTTCAAACACTCTTCGTTGAACTGCTTTTGGCTCTTGTAAGGGCGGTGGTAGATGAGGTCTTTCCACCCTTCGTATTTCCAACTGGAAGTACCAATGTAGATTCCCAGCGATCGCAACTTATCAAGACGTGAATCCATGGCTAACCAGAAAACGGTAGGTTGTGCTTGATGACAAGTTATTTGGTGATTGAGAGGGGCTTTGGTGTGATCCCCGGCCTTCTTCGGCCGGGGGCCACAACCTAAGCTCTACACAGGGAGCGGAAGAGGAGCACAGTGTTGTGACTGCATTGGTGTCCTCCTAAGTGCCCTCAGAGCTAGAGGGCTTCTAAAGCTGCATCCATCCTCAGTTGAGTGTGTCTTCGCCCACCCGTGGTTTAGGGGATAGGGGTTACGACTTATCAAAGCAAAGCCCGTGCCGCCTCGGAATATAGCGTAAGTGTCTGAAATCATGTGTATTGAGTGGGGTTGCCCGCGTCCGAAAACGGGTATTTTTTGGGCGTGTGTTCTGCTTGTATACAGGCCTAGGGTTGCGCGCAGTAGGGGAAGCTGCGTTCGAATCCCTGCCCATTTTCCGAGACCCCCGAGACAAAGAGCTTGGGGTTCTCGCCTTTGGCATTCTTCTGAATGAGTTCGAGGAAGTGGGAGGCGTCCTTACTGCTCAGGTACCAGCGCTGGGCTGTACCGGCTTCTCCGTAGGTCGTGATGTAGTCGCCTTTTTTCACTCCAGCCCGCGCTGCCGGTGAGTCGGGCGTGACGCTCGTTACGCGAATACCCCACCACCCTTCGCGGTTGGAAGGTACCACTTCGTATTGAATGCCGATTTTTCCAGGGTTTTCTTTGCAGTAGCGCGCTTTCTCTTCGGCCTCTGCGTCGGCCTGCATCTTCTTGGCTTTGTCGACCATGTCATTGAAAGCCTTTTTGTGATCGAGATAGTTCGGGCAGGCGGTCAAGCTGTGCTGCCATTCGGCGCCGCTCGCCGTTTTCCCCTTCAGCACAAAGGTGCGTTTCTTCAGTTCCTTTTGCGCGCCCGTGTTCTTTACCGAGCTGAGGAAACTCTTGTAGTCGTAGGAGCCAAAACCCGTCATCTCGCTATCATCTTTTCCTTGGTAGGCCTCGATGCGATCACCCACCTTCAAACCCACCAGGGCCGCCGGAGAACCGGGGACTACTTTGGATAGCTCCATGCTGTAGGTTCCCGTTGAAGTGCGCACCGGGTGGAAAGAGATTCCAAGCGATCCCATGTCGTCCGTACAGGCGTAGCTGGTCATCATCAGGTAACCGCGCTCAGTCTTACTTTCCAGCGGAAGGACGCTGCCGTGACGGTCAGCGACCGGTTGTCCGCCTGATTTGGGGTTTTCTACACTGAGACCAAACGCCAGCGGTACTTCTGGAATATCGATCTGCTCGCGAAACGCCTTTTCGTAGGCCTGTTGAAGGCGACGTTGTTCTTCTGGCGCGATGAGTAGCGATTGAAACGATCGAGAGAAATAGCGACCCGCCGAGTGCATGGCTTTCGATGCTTCCTCGACGACTGAGCTGTCTTCTTTGGGAGTAGCTTCCGGTTTCTTTTCGCTTTCTTCCGTCGTGCGGGGCAAAATCTTAACGTGTTTGCGATCGATTCTGTCACCATTCACGTCGTAGAGAACTTCAATGGTGTACGGACTTCCTTGGAAACTCAGATCGGCTGCCGCCGGAGGATCGTTCAAAACGCCCTCGGCCTTACTGTTTTTGTTGTGCAGGTGATGAACCGCATGCAGTTGCACGCGGATCTGGTTGTTTTCAAAAGAGATGTCAAAAGGATTGTCCTTATCAAAAAGAATTCCCGTGTCCCGCGTTTGATCATCCATCTCCTTGTTGCAGAAATCCAGCGCCTTGCTGAAGCTTTGCCGGCATAGAATTTTGTGAACCTCAGAGAGGCGAAGTTCTTTGCCTGCTAGTTGCGGGCTAATAGCGTCTTCGATTGCGTCCTCGTGGAGGAAAAAAGCGCTGGCGGGCTGATACGGGTTGTCCATGCCCGGCAGGGTGCCGCGGTCTTTGCGATCGTCTGCCGTGAACTTGGCCTGTAAGCGGCCGCGAAGTTCAGTCGAAGCCGCACGGCTGCTGAAACGGGTTTGGTACGGTAGATCGACCGTTCCATCAACGAGTTCTTCCACTTGGTGGAGCTGTTCGCGGAGCACGCCATTGGCGCGGGATACGGCCGCATTCGCCGCCGAATCGATTTGCGCTTTCATCTTCGCGTTCTTCTGCGGAAGTTTAGCGGCGGTGTCGGACGCCGCTTTCTTGGCGGTTTTACGATGCACCAAGCCCGAGAGCAGACCAAAGTTGTTGTAGGTTTGCGATACCCAAAAGTTCACATTGGGGTTTCCGCGCAACGAACTTGAAACAATTTCGGTAGGAGTGAGATGAAGATCTTTATAGAGGTAGCCGGAGATTTCGGATTGAACATCGGCCCCACTCCATTTCTTGCGTGTAACCCACTGACTGCCGCTTCCCAACGCGTTTCCTGACAAAGACATTCCCAAACGCACCTGCATGGTGTTGTTGGAATCCAGGATTTGAGGTTTTGCCGTGAGGTAGACATTGGGGTTGATATGGGCGTTGTCGTCCCAATAGGGTGTCGTCTCGTGCGTGCTGACTTCCATTAAATCGAGAAGGTTGTCATAAAATCGGATTTCAGCGACGGTGGATGGTTCGGCGCTCTCCACGCGCGGGCAGAGAAAAACCGCCACCATAAACAGAGTACAGAATGTAGAACGCCCAATCCGCATTTTGAAGCCCATGCTAAATTTACAAAGGACCGACCTTAAGTTCGGTGCAAAGAGGGTGCCCTTTGGGCGTACACACTTAGTGCTTCTAGTTTTTTTGGATGCTTAGACCGAAAAACCGCGGAAAAAAGACGGGACAAAGGTGACTAAACGGCAACCGGTTGTCGAGTCAGCGTCTACTGGTAAGTGGAGAACGGGATTTCCTTGAAGTAAGCGTCCACGATCTCTTCAGGCATGTTGAAGCCCCGTTCGTACTGCATCAGACGACGAAAAAGCGGCTCATCTATCGGGTAGGCCAGCCACTGGCGGGCGTGGATGCGATCGGCCAGTGCGTTGCGGAACTCGCCCCCCAACTCAAAGAGCTCGGCGATAAAGTCGTCCTGAGCGCGGTAGGCGTGGTGTTCCATCCCGAGCAGAATGGGAAAGGCTTCTTTTTTGGCTTTGGCCAAGCTCTCCCCTAGCTCTTTTACCATCCGGGTAACCTCGCCGCTGACCGCGCCGCCTAACACTCCCGTGCCTTCGCCGGCGCCCATGCCGGACCAGTGTTCGTAGAGACTGTCGATCTGGTTTAAGCGATCGAGTACCGCTTGTTTATCGGCGCCACCTTTGTCGACCAGGATCTGCTTTGCGTGGATCATTTCGTGAAAGAGCGATGCTAAAAGAACGACGAAAGAAAACTCGTAATTAATGTAGACGGTATCTCGAATAAAGAACGCCATCGATTCGGGGTTCTGATTGTAGCGTATCCCTTCGGCTCCAGAGGCCGACTCGAAGTGGAGACCGCGCTTTTTTGAATCGGGATCCCAAACGGGGAGCAGTTGTTTCAGAAGCGCTCTGCCTTTGGGAACGGCGCTCATCCAATATAAGGCAGTTTCCAGTGTGTGGGGGCCTTTCCCCAAGAGGTCTTGGGTTCCGTGCTCCTTCTCCTCAGCGGCGATGGCCTTTATGTGGGTGGTAATGGAGTCGCACGTGGCGTGTGCCTCCGCCTGGACCGCCCAAAACTCTGCGATATCACCCCGGGTGCTGCTCGATAAGCTGAAGGTGATGGGCTTGGGGGCAGGGTAAGCCTGAGCCGTTCTCAGGGGTACCACGGGGCCAAATAGGCTTAGCAGGCAGGCTAGGGAGGCGGTTCGCATGCCCGAAGTACTACCGGATAGGCGCCTTTGAAATCAAGTAAGAAGCGGCTACGGAGACTTTTCGGAGCTGAGGCTGCGGGCACCCTTTCCAAAAATGCTAATCTTGTCGTTTAGATAGCCCCGGTGCTTGATAAAGAAGCGGTCGTAGAGCGCTTTCAGAGCGTCGCCCTCCTCATAGACCGTGGGCTTTCCCTTCACGTTTTCGTAGGCCAGAAATCTCGGGATGCTTTCGTGAGAGTACTTTTTGGGATTGGGGAATAGCTCCTCCATCACCTTTGCATCGAAGACTTCTTCTTTGGGATCTTCGAGTACCAAGGAGTGGAGCACGAGTTTGGGATCCGCGAAGCGCTTTACATAGGATTCCAGCAGAACGCGGTACTCCAGACAGCTTTGGCACCAGCTGGCCGAGACGACGAAGAAGTTAAACTTGTCCTCGTTGTCCTCCGTGATGAAAGACTTCAGAAACCGTAGTTGCTTGAAAGCCTTTTGCAGTTGGGGAGTTTTGCTCTTCAAAGCATTGTTGAGTTTAATGCGATCGTTGAGATCAATTCCGTCAAACGCGGTTCGGGTCAGTGAAATCTTGTGGGACATCAGCCCTCGCGTAATACGCACGGATTTATTGACCGGAACTTGGGTGGTCAGGAACAGGGAGCGCTTTTTCCAGTCTTTGCGCATCTCATCCCATTCGGTGTTGAGGACTTGAAGCTCCTGCGCCTTTACCATACGTTTGGTGAGTCCATTCGGGTCAGCGTCGACAAAGGGAACGATCTCGTTGGAGGAATTCCCTTCGCGAAAGAACACGTTGAAGGGCAGATAATAAAGCCGGTACATCTGCAGCAGCTTGTTCTCCGGTTTATCCTTGTCGGGTGAGGCCGCAATTGCCGCAAAAGCCACTACCATCAATACCAATGGAACGAGTTTTCTCATGCCTGACTCCTGGACTACACGCAGTCCTATTCATCTCTATATCGGAAGGAAAGAGTGAAGGGATGAGCACAAAAAAAGAGGCAGAAGCCGTGAAGCTTCTGCCTCATAAACGCGGTTTGGGGGAAGTCTTGTTGTTTTTCTAAGTTGCGTTACAAAGTTGTCTATTCAACCGCAAAAATTTGCGGGGAACGGAAAAAGCTTTTTTGCAAAAGCTTCTGTCTCTTTACTAAAGCAATTCAAATACCAAGTTTCTGATTTTTGCTAAGTCCTTGAAATTGATGAGAGGAGTCAACTCACGCGCGGGGTTATCCTTTGGTCATCGGTATACAACCGGTATACACCCTGTCAGGGCTTGAACGGGGGTATTGCAAGGTGTTGGATTAACGGGTGATTCTCCCCGTTACCGGGAGTAAGATCGCTAACACCGGTTTTGACAGGGGTGTAGACATCGGGGACACCCCTAGACCCGAAAGAGGTTCCCATTGAAAGATGTCTTACTGGCCTACGGATCGGTTTTTCAGTCGCACGTACCCCCCGGACCGCATCCAGAAAACCCGGGCCGCTTGGTCCCGCTCTATGAGGCGATTGCTTCCGATCCTGTCCTCTGCGAAGTCCCGCGGCTCGCGCCGTTGCCGCTAGCGAGTGAGAGTACTTTGCGCAGCTACCACAGCGCGGAGTGCGTAGAGGCCCTTCTCAAACTGCGTGGGGCATCGGGCTGGTTCGATCCGGACACCTACTACGAACCGGCAAGTGTGACGACCGCCCTCACGGCGGTAGGTACCACCAAGGAGCCTCGCCAAACAGATTTATCTGGGGAAGGTGAGGCGTGGTTTTGCGCTGCTTCGTCCGCCGGGGCACCACTCCCGTCCCCAAACGCCGATGGGCTTTTGTCTTTTCAATAACATTGGCGTTGCCGCCGCGAGCCTTCTGCAGGAGTTTCCTACGACACGGTTAGCGATAGTCGATTTTGATCTCCACCACGGCAACGGGACTCAGGAGAGTTTTCTGGACAACGATCAGGTGCTCTTTCTCTCTTCCCATCGACTTCCGTTTTATCCCGGGACAGGAAGAATGGACGAGCACGGCGTAGGATTAGGAAAGGGGCTTACAGTAAATTTCCCGCTGCCAAAGGCCTATGCCGATCCGGTATTGGTTTCGATCTATGGAAGATTCGCTTTACCTATAATAGAGGCTTTTCGGCCGGACATGATCCTGGTTTCCGCCGGCTACGACGGCCACGAAGGGGATCCGATGCAGGGGCTCAAGCTCACTACCGGGTTTTATGGGGCGCTGACAGAGGCTCTGATTGCGGTGGCGGAAAAGGTTTCAGACGGCAAGATACTCTTTTTGCTTGGAAGGCGGGTACTCACCCACCCACTTGTGCGAAAGTGTGCTTGCGTCCCTGGACCCCATTCTAAATAGCCCGCGACAAGCGTTCACACCGCAGATGGGTCCGTCCGTTGCAGCCGAGTCCGAAGTGTTTAAGGAGGAACTCAGGCCGTACTTCCCTGAGCCTCGTCTAGTTCTCGTCTTCTTCTTCGTTTTCTTTTTTCTCGTCTGCTTTTTTCTCGGCGGCGGCTTTAACGCGCAAGAACTCCTTGAGCTGTTCGAAGTCTTGGGGAGTGAGCTGGAAAGCCGGATCGATCTTCCCTTCGGCTGTTAGCTCCTCCTGCTTTTTCAGGATTTGCTCAAACTCGGTGCGGAAGTCTTTCCCTTCGAGAAGCTTCTGCAGATTATCGAGGTTGCGGTTAAATCGCTGTAGTGTGAGGGCGGATACCTTCACCGCGTCCGGATAGGCCGTCGCAAAGTTGTCGGTAAGCCCTCCGAGCCCGTCTTTGTTTTCTCCAAACAAAGCCTCGTCATCCAGGTTCAGGCCGAGGTCTTTTTGCGCAAACAGGAGCGCTTCGCGCCAGAACCGTCGCGCCACTTCTACCTTAAAGACTTTGTCCTTGGCGTAAGCGGCCGGGTCTCTTCCTTAACCAACAACTCTTCTTGGGTTGCGTCGTCGTAGAGTTTGCGAAGGTGCTGGCGTTGCTCATCGTTCGTGAAGTTAAATGGGAAATCCGGAAAGTCTTCAGGAAACTGACGTTTCATCATGGTCCACATATGAACCATCGTGAAAAAGCATTTCTCCGGCCGAGGTGTCTTCCAGTCTAAGTGCGGTTTCAGGATCCATGCGCTTGGCCTGGTTTGTGCCATGAGTGGTAGCGAGTTCTTCATCGGCCTTTTGCTTTTCCTCTGACATCCAAAACACAAAAGCGGCCATGGCGGCGGCGCCTGTAATGGCACCCCTTTACTCCAAAAAGTAACGGGACTCGGCGGTTGCGTGCCAAACGCTTCGAACTAGATTCGCAAGCGGACGCCCCACGAACTTCCATCCCAGAAGGCCGCGTTCTCCGGCTCCCGGGATCCAAGGGGCAAGTCTCGGTGGCGCATGGCCCAAAGGTGCTTGAACATATTTCCATGTGCGATCCCAATGTTGAGAGCAATGCGGTCCGGCCAGCGCCAAGGGCGGTAGCCGATAGGGCGGTACTCCCAGGTCGTATCGGATGGGCCTTCGGCCCACTTTCTCCAGCCTTCGACATACTTTCGATGGCTTTTTTCAAAAGCTGGTTCGACTGCAGGTAGTAGCGGGTGGTTGGCGTAACCGCCGTTCGTTGGGTTCTCGGTGTCGGCAAACGGATCTTTGGGTTCACCGATGAGGAGCCCTAGTTCTTTGGCTCTGGCGTAAACGTTTTTCTCCGCTTCCTGAAGCTTCTTGATCTCCGCTTCCAAAGCGGTGCGCGCCGAGGCGATGTCCGGGGTGGGCTCTTCCACGACGGGGCCTTTTTCTCTTCGGACCGTTGAAAGGCGGTTCACCTTGTCATTGTCGCTTTGTTGAGAGGCCCAGGCTTCAAACTCCGGATCGGACATCTTGCGAATGGCGATTTCCTCTGCCTCTTCAGGGCTGATCTTTTTGCTTCCGTGTGCTGCCCGTAATTTCTTAATGTAGCGGACATAAGCAATCGCGCGCGCGGTGTTGGCAACATAGGCCCGTGGATCGAGCAGTTCGCTAGCGCCGCCCACTTTGCGTACCGACTTTTCCCATTCTTTGAAAGCTTCTTCGGGAGCTTCGACGAGGGCTTTCTCATAGGTTTTGAGCGCCTGCTCGTAAGTGACTAGCGCCGCCTGGTGCTCAGCAAAAATTTCGGATTCCAGTAGCTGTTTGCCGTTGGTTTGATGAGGGGCCGCTGTATCGACCTTTTTGTGGCCTCCGAGCATTCGGTATAGAAGAAAGCTTCCAATGAGGATCGCTCCCGTCATGGGGGTATGCACCAAGGCATCCTCTCCTCGGATTTCTCTATAATGTTGGACTAAAAAATCGTGTGGAAGGCTGGTGATGGCCCATTGCCCTTCTTGTTTGGCGATGGCGTCGGTGCCTGGCTGCTTGACGGGACCGGCGGGGACTTCCGCTACCGGTTGGCCGGCCTGATTCACCTTCGCTTGCGCTTGCGCTTGCGCGATCAGATCCATGTTGGCCAAGCAAACGGGAGAGGGAGGTGCGGCAAAAGCCGGCGGCAAAACTAGAGAGAAGCACAAAAAGACGACGAGAAATGTGCGCACAGAAAACCCCACATCAATGGAAACACTTCTCCTCTAACTCTCAAGTGGAGTTCTTATACCAAATAAATCCGATTTATGCCAGCGTGCAGCAAGGCTGGGTGTAAGCGCCTGATATTACCGGGTTCTTGGCTCTAGGCGCTCAGCTCGGCGAGCCCTTTTTTAGGCCGATTCGCACTACGTCCCGGTCCCCCTTTGTCCCAGGCGCGCCGGACAAAAGCCTCGTCGATCGGAGTCGGGTGGACCACCGATAGCACCGCGGATTCGGGCGTCAAAAACTTTTGGGCCGCGGCCTGCACGGCTTTGGCGGTGACAGCGCGGATCTTGGACGGGTAATGAAGGGCGTGATCGTAGCCGATGCCGTAAATCTCATCGAGACCGAAAAGCATGGCTTGGGCCGAGTTTCGTTGCATGTCGGTTCGAAGCGCCCGACGAGGTACTGCTTGGCGCGCTCCAGCTCCTTGGCCCCTAAGGGTTTACTCAAAATTTTGTCGATCTCGTTGCGGATCCCACTGATGGCGCGCTCCAGCTTTTCGGGCGAGCAGCCAATGTAGAAGGCAAAGGCTCCAGACTCGATGCTTTCGGAATTCATTGGCGCGACGGTGTAGGCCAAGCTGAGCTTGTCCCGCAACTCCAAGAAGAGTCTCCCCCCCTGGCCAGCCAAACACGAGGACAGAACGCGAAGTGCGAAGCGTTCTTCATCGTCAAAACGCGCTCCGAGAAAACCTATGAGCACATGCGATTGGAAGAGTGGTTGCTTTTCCGCTGTGACGACCTGGATCTGGCTTTGGACGTTTCACCGAGATGAGCGATTTACTTTCCTTGCCGGACTCGGGCAGGTGTTTACACATGTCACGAAGCTCTGTCACCCACTCTTCGTGGGAGAAGTCGCCGACAGTAGAAACGACAAGTCTCCCGCGGTGGACGTAGTCCCGGTACCAGGATGAAAGCGTGTCTCGAGAAAAACTTTTGACCGTCTCCTCTGTTCCCAGGTGCGAACGTCCGTAGGGGTGATCCCCGTAGAGCGTCTGCAAAAAGTTCAGCTGGCAAACGGTGCTCGGGTAATCGCGCTGAGAGAGAATCTCACGCAGCGTGAGTTCGCGTTCCGTGTCTAGCTCATCTTGGGGGAAGGTGGGTTCAAGCAGCACTTCTTCCAGCAAGGGTTTTACACGGTGCCAGTGCTTGGTCAGAAAATCCACACTGAGTCCGCAGGTGTTCTTGCCGGCAAACGAGGAGATCGAGGCCCCTAAGGATTCCAAGGTGTGGGCCAAATCGAGCGAGCTGTAGGATTTGGTGCCCGATGTCCAAAGCGATTGAAAGAGATTGGAGATCCCAAGATTCTCCTTTTCCTCTCTTCGCGCGAACCACCGCCCAGAAAAATGAGGCGTAGCGAGCGTACCGGCAGCTCCGAACTTCGTTTGGTAATAAAGGTAATGCCCGCCTCTTTTTCGCGCGAGATGCCGGTATCGTCTTTGGCAACGAGATTCACCTTCGGCCGCTTATAAAGTCCGACGAGTTTTTTCTTGTCTAGCTTAAAACCCTGAGGGTGCACGAGTGAGATCACCGGTTTTTCGCTGGTGACTATCTTGAGCGCTGTTTGCAGATCGGCCGCGTTCACTCCCATGATCATGTCCAAATAGCGCTTTCGAATTCAGGATCACCAAAGTGTCGGTGGTAATAGCCCAAGCGTTTGGCATAACCTTCTACCGTTTGCTTGCCGTAGATAATCTCCGATTCCATGGCGCTCTTTACGCGATCCATTTCCTCCGGCTTCACACCGTCCCGCGCGACTTCTTCCAACACATCGTAAGCGGCTCGCGTCGCTTCATAGAGATTCTCCGGCGCCGTCGATAGACCAATGGTCGCGATACCACAACTATTGGTGGCTACCAGTCCCATGTCGGCGTCCAAAGCAATGCGGTCCGTTTTTACCAGCTTCTGGTACATGCGGCTGCTTTCGCCCCGGCCGATGGCGCTACAAAAGAGATCGAGTGCCGGAATGAGGGAATCCGAAATGGCAGGGGTTCTAAAACCCACGTACGCGTGGCACTCCTTAATATCTCTGGATGCGGTCGCAACGGCAGCGGCGGGAGCTTCGGTAAATGGAATTTAGGGACCGGCGGCTTGCCTTTAGGTTCGCATGCGCGCCATTTTTTTCTGCGCGAGATCTAAAACTTTTCCTGCCTCTACATCCCCCACCACAAAGAGCGAAACACTACCGGTGTGGTAGTTGTCCTGGTGGTATTGGCGTAGGGATTTGGCGTTTATCTTGGAAACCGTGGAATCGTAGCCGAGAACAGGACGGCCATAAGGGGTTTCGCTGAAGGCCAGCGACCAAAGATTCATGAACACGGTTTTTGTCGCCGAGTCGTGAGCGCGCTTAATCTCTTCTAGAATGACTTCCTTTTCCCGCTCCATTTCCTTCGCGTCGAAGGACGGGTTCTGAACGGCATCGGTGATGACGTCAAAACCTTCCTCGAAATAGCGGCTGGCCAGCGTGGCGTAGTAGACGGTTTCTTCAAAAGAGGTGAAGGCATTGACCTCGCCACCACAGCGCTCGATCTCAAGCGCGATTTCGCCGACTTTTCTTTTCTTGGTTCCTTAAAAGGGCGTGCTCCAAAAGTGCGAGATCCCCGCCAGCTTGCCCGACTCGTGGGTACTTCCGCGGGCCACCCACGCCTGGATGCTGACAACCGGCGCCGAAGCATTTTCAACGACAAATAGAGGAATGCCGTTTTTTAGGGTATATCGTTTCAACATGATGGCCCTTTCTGCAAAGGATCAGTCTAGCCCCCAAAGCCCGAATCTGACAAACGGCTTTGGCCTTTACTTTCATATTCCTTTTTGCGTCCACAAGTGCAGCTACTGCGATTTTTACTCGTTTACTCGCTATGCGATGGAGGACTTCGAGCGCCTCATTGCGCGGATGCGGCGCGAACTCACCGAGGCCCACGCAACCTGTACAGAGCGGTGGGGGGCATTCCCGCCCGTAACCAGCATTTTTGTCGGGGGCGGGACGCCGTCTCTCTTGCCGCCGCGGTTCATCGAGGATCTACTGCGTTGTGCAGCTGAGCTGTTTAGTGTCAGTCCCGACGTGGAAATCAGCATGGAGGCAAACCCTGAAACGGTAAACGACCGCTTTGTGGCGGAGCTAGCCGAAACCTCCATCAACCGCATCAGTTTGGGGGCGCAGTCTTTCAAGTCCCAACATCTCAACATCTTGGAGCGCCTTGGCAGCGCTGAGAGCATCCGAAAAGCGGTCTCTCTTTTGCGCGGGGCGGGGTTTCACAACTACAACCTCGACCTCATCGCTTCTATCCCGGGCCAGTCGACCGAGGCCTTTTTGGACGATATCCAGGAAGCCCTCAAACTGTCGCCGAGCCACCTCAGTTTTTACACGCTGACCTTAAAGCCGGAGCACCCGTTGGCGGCGGCTCTTCCGGATTCCGAGACGGCTGCGGATCAGTACGAGGCGGGGGTGCAGTTTCTGACGGGGCAGGGTTTTCAGCAGTACGAGATTTCCAATTTCAGCCTTCCGGGCAAAAACTGCCGTCACAATTTGTTGTACTGGACCGGCGGAGATTTTTTAGGCATCGGGCCCTCGGCCGCAAGCCGCCTGTTTAGAGAGGGGCAGTTTTATCACCGCAAGCAGAAGGCCCACTTTGCAACGTACCTAGAGTCGGCGTTTGAGGCCGTTCCCTTTGAGGGAAGCACCCCCATGCAAACCGTGCTGGAGGCCGCTTTCCTAGAATTGCGCACCAATGTAGGAGTGGAGCTTCCACTTTTTCGCGAGCGCTACGCCTATGATCTGACGGCGAGTGCTCGCTTTACGGATTTTCTAGACGAAGGCCTCCTGGAGCTAGACGGATCCCGACTGCGCTTAAGTGATAAGGGCCGACTGCTCGCGGATTCCATTACCAGCGAGCTTGTCGACGAATCTCTGGTTTTGCGGGATCGTCCATCCCCACCGTTTGTGTCGGCAGATATCTAGAACGGGACTTCGTCTTCCATTCCGCTGGGGCCGCCATCCATTGACTGTCCAGCCGGAGCGAAATCACCTGAAGGCGCAAAGTCGCCGGAACCTGCGCGATCTCCGGAGCCTCCAAGAAACTGTATATTTTGAGCGACAATTTCAGTGGTGTAGCGCTTGTTGCCGTCCTTGTCTTGCCAGTCACGTGTCTGCAACCGGCCTTCGACGAAGGCCTGGCGGCCTTTGCTGAGATACTGACCGCAGAGTTCGCCCAGCTTGCCCCAAACCACCACACGGTGCCATTCGGTGCGTTCTTTCTTCTGGCCCTCTTTGTCCATCCAGCTCTCATTGGTCGCCAAATTAAAATTCGCGACGGCGGAACCGCCACTGGTGTACCGCACTTCCGGATCTGCTCCGAGTCTTCCAATCAAAATTACCTTATTCACGCCACCAGCCATAATGACGACCTCCTATGCTTCATGTAGACTCTTTTATTAAGTGGTAACCCCCTACAGTCAAGGAGAAGAGGGGGGCCCGTTTGACTCGATGCACACGATGTCTACTGCCCCCAAAAAGCGGCGATCCCGAACTCGCCGCACGAGCATTTTTCTTGGCGAGCGCCACGCGCCGCTTTTGAGCCGTATTATGGCCAAGGCCATCGATACCGTCATCGTCACCGCCATGTTTTTTTTAGGGGCCGCTGTTTGGACGCCCTTTGGGCTCCTGGTTGCGGTTCTCTTCGCTGGAGTCCAGGACGGGATGTGGGTGGGGCAGAGTATAGGGAAGCGGATTATCGGCCTACGGGTGATTGAGGATCACCGGGGGCTGCCCTGTGGTTTTAGGAACTCTTTGCTGCGAAACATTCCCTTCATGCTGGCCATCCCGTTTGCGGGGATTCCAATCTTGTGGGCGGTGTTTCTGATCGCGATTGTGCCGGTTCTGGTTTTGGAAGCGTACCTAGTCGCCTCATTGGAGTCGGGAACCCGACTGGGCGACATCCTAGGCAACACACTCGTCGTGGAGTATCTCGACGACGGCATGCACCAATTTAGCTAGGTTGTTCCTATTCGCAGTACTCTTGCGTGGAGCGGATCTGCCCGTTGACGCACGTGCACGTATTGCAGCCGTCCGGGCACTCCCAAACCGCGCCGTGGGCGTGGCTACCGAGCGCATCTGTGCACGCGCCGGTCGTGGCGGCTCCCCGAATGCCCGTCTGCTCTTGCAGATCGGCGCAGCCTAGAACTGTAAACAGGATAAGCAGTATTAAAAACCGGAACATATTGGAATTTTGCTGCAACCCTGGTGCCAGCAGTTCAGAAAATCGACGCTCGGTATCATAGGGAAAGCATTGGAGTTTGCGCCGCGGCAGAAAATGCAAATTGTGAAAAATTGTAGAAGTTATAGTCGGTGATCTCTTCTTAGACGGCTCCGGGCCATATGTTATAATAATTATTGGGTATAGCATCTCCACCAAGCTCCACTCTTGGGTCTACTGACCCTAATTGGAAGATTCCATAAATAAAAATCATCTACGAAATTCTTAGGAGAAGTTCGTGGGGTTCATAAGTTCCATGTTTCAGCGCCGACTCATCGGACTGGACGTGGGTGTTTCCGGAATAAAGGCTGTAGAGTTGCAAGGCGGAAAACGTCCGCGTTTGCTTTCGTACAACCGCGTACCATTGCCATGGGACGCGATTCAACCCGACGGTGAAATCCGAGAACATCACGCTGTCGTCAGTGCACTGAAAACTCTATTTGAAAGTTCATCGTTTACTTCGAAGAAGGTAGCGATTGGTGCGTCCGGGACTTCAATTATCACGAAAAAGATTCAGATGCCCAAGATGACGCAAGAAGAGTTGGGGGCGCAATTGTATTGGGAAGCTGAGCAATACATTCCCTTCCAGCTGGACGACGTAAATCTGGATTTTGCGATCCTGGGGGATGCCGATTCTGCCGACGGTCAGCCCATGATGGACGTGCTGCTGGTGGCGGCGAAAAAAGATTATGTGCAGGGGATTGCGGCGGTAGCGAGTGACGCGGGCCTGGATCCCGCGGTCGTAGATATCCAACCCTTCGCTTTAGGGAATGTTTTTGAGTTTAACTATGGCCATCTGCTGAACCTGTCGCATGGGGCCGTCAGTGCGATGATTGATTTCGGCGCCGGCACGACGAAAGTTTCCATTGTGGAAGGGGACAAGACCTCCTTTACCCGTGATCTTCGACAGTCGGGGACCAGTTGCACCATTCAAATCAGCCAGCAGCTCGGCGTATCGCTTCCCGAAGCTGAAAAAATGAAAATCGCGTCCTCAACAGAACCGCAGGTCGCGCAGATTATTGCGCAACACTGCGAGAACCTTTCGGAAGAGTTGTCCCGTACGTTGGATTTTTACAGCAGCCAGGCGCCCGACCGCGTGATTCAGGGAATCTATATCTGCGGCGGTGCCTCAAGGACTTTGGGACTTATACCGGCGATGGAAGCGCGGCTCAGTGCGCCGATTCACGTTTTGAACCCGATTCAAAATATTGCGGGTTCAGGTAAGAAGATGAACTCCGAGGCCATCAAAGAGCTTTCTTATTTAGGCGCGGTAGCCGTCGGACTTTCGCTTAGAACCTTAGGGGACACCTAGTCCATGATCCGGATTGATCTGGGAAAAGATGGTTTGCAAAATCTTCGAGGGCGCTCGAAGAATAAGCTTTTGCAACGTTTACCCCTGCCGAGCAAATTTAAAAGCCGCCTTGTTCTGGATCTCTCTTTCTTTAGCTTGCTAGGCATCGCGGTTATCGTCGCGTTTTTGCCCCAGCCCTTTTTGAAGCAGTTCAAGATTGCCGTTACCAAGAATCACCAGAGCAAGATGACTGAATTTCAAGCGCAGCTCAAAGCGTACGAACGAGAAATCGCGAACCTCACGCCTTTTAAGGCGGAGCTGGCGAGTTATGAACAGCAGAAAAAGGCGGTAGCGGATCGCCTGGGTATCGTCCAAAACCTGCTCGCGATCCGTACGACCCCGGTTTCGGTTCTGGATGCCATTGGCCAGAGTTTGCCCAAGAAAGCTTGGCTTGAAGAGATTCGAGTGAAGTTCACGGCGCGGGATCTAACACTCAAGGGTCTTGCCTATACCAACGAACAAATTTCGGACTACATGGATAAGCTCAGCGAATCGGTTTACCTCAACGAGGTGAAACTCGTCGAGGTAACGACGAGGCGGCTTAGCAACAACGTGGACGTACGCAACTTTGAAGTGGGTGCCCGGGCGCGAACGGGCCGCGACTAAACATGAAACCTAAATACCAAATTGCGCTCATCATCATGATCGTCGGTCTCGGCATTGCGGGGCACCAGTTTTACACCTTTAAGACGACGGACATGGTGCAGATGCGCCAGGATGAGCGGAATCTCGAAGGACAAATCTCCACGAAGAAAGCCGAACTCCGAAAGCTGCAGGACTTTGCCGAGAACATCGAAAAGATCAAGCAAGAGCTGGCTCAACTCAACGTACAGCTCGAAAGCGCTTTGGAGTACATGCCACCGACCTTCGATCTTTCCGGTGTGCTTAGAAAAATGACGATGCTGGCGCAGAACACCGGTGTGCGCGTGAAGACTTTCAGGCCCCAAGGGGAAGGGGCTAGCGAGGCCAGCTTTTATCGGTCCGTAGAAATACGTTGTGAGATTGAAGGCACTTTCACCCAGACGGTGAGCTTCCTCGATCAGCTCGCGCGTATGAAGCGCATTATCAATATTGAGGAGTTGGACATTAAGACCAACAACGTCGCGGCGAAGGCGGGGGCTATTGAGGCCCGCACGGTAGCAACGATCAAGACGTACCGGTTTACACAATGAACTCGAGAACACTTTTATTGCTAGCTGCCAGCGCCCTGGTTTGGGGAAAGCTGGCGAACGCCGCCGAGGAAGGCGCCATTTACTCTCCAGTAGGCAAGCGAGATCCCTTCAAGGAACCGCTTGTGGTTTCAGGAGATAGATCGCCCACGGCTTTGCGTACGATCGAACAGTACGGCATCGATCAGCTTACCCTCCGCGCCATCTTGCGGGGCGGCGGGGTACCGCGTGCGATGTTCGAAGATCCGCGGGGCTACACGTACATCGTCAAGCCGGGAGATACGATCGGCCGGGAACGGGGCCAGATCAGTCGCATCCTCAATACCGATGTCATCATTACCGAACGAACTTTCAACTATCTAGGAACGGAAAGTCTCTATGAAAGAGTTATTTCGCTACCTCAAGACTAGATTCGGTGCTTCTTGGCCAAAGCCCAGAACACTGATGGTTCTGCTGCTTCTGCTTCTTGTTGTCGGCGTTCCGCGCTATCGGGCTGTTTATGCCGAAGACGCTTCCGACGAACTGGAATCCTTAATGGAGGACGGCGGCGAAGAGTATGAGGAATACGAGGACGAGTACGCGAATGATGGCGGGGGCGACTACGAGTATTACGACGATGAAGGCGAGCTGGCTGAAGGTGGAGACGTACGAGGAGGAGGCCGGAGACGGAGAAAAAGCCCTCTATGAAGAGGACGAATCCCTGTATGCGGAGGATGAGGGGGCGGCGAAGACGGAAATCTAGACGAACTCCTTTCAGACGAAACGGAAATGGAGCTTGATGGCGAGGATCAGAAGATCCGATCCGTTGCCAATGACGGGAAAGGCAAGGGCGGGCCTGTTGAGGGAGAGGACGCCGAAATCGATGCCTTACTTGCGGACGATGGAGAATATGAAGTCGCCGAAGAGGAAGCTGCCGGCGAAGAAGACGCTTTTGACCAGCTCGTTGAAGCACAGAAAGAGAAAGAGCAGGATGTCCAGGTCTACGGGGAAAGCGAATCCAAGGTTGCCGAGGCACCCATTTCTTACGGCCGTGCCGTGGTGGGAAGCCTCGACTTCAAGATGGAAGGCGCCAACTCTCGCATCGTGATGGGATTCAACGGACGCCCGCGCTATGAGCAGGTGGACAGCCCAGAGACGAACCAGATTGTTTATCTTTTCCAGAACACCGAGTCACCCGACAAATTCCAACGCGCCTACGACACACGTGAGTTCCAGTCACCGGTCGGACTATTTACCTTGTTGCAGCTACCCGAGGCCGCACCCTCGACAAAGCTTATCGTTCAGTTGCGTGAGCCGAGTAAAGCGCGCGTCTTCTGGGAAGGCAGCAATTTTGTCGTGGAGTTTCCTCCGCCCAAAAACAAGTACCAGTCTCCCGGCGTGCCATCGGCTTTGTCGCAAGGCGCGCTCGCGTCTCAGCTCGGCACCAACAATTATATAGAGGAGAACATCTACGCCATCGATCGTGTCTTCACCGGACGGCCTATCGAGCGGCTCGAGATCAAGGATAGCGAAATCCAGGATGTGCTCCGATTGATCGCCAAGACCAGCGGTTACAACATCGTGATCGGCGAAGACGTGAACGGGAAGATCGGTACGCTGAGTCTTAAGAACATCCCTTGGGATCAGGCCTTCACCTTAGTATTGCAGTCCAAGCGTCTTGGTTACATCCGACAGGGGAATGTTCTACGTGTCGCGACTCTCAGCAGTTTGAAATCGGAAAAAGATGCTGCGGTCGCCAACGAGAAAGCCAAGCTAGCGGTGCAGAGTTTGCGCACCGTGCTCATCCCGGTGAGCTACGCGGATTCCGCAGAGCTTGCGGGAAAGGCCAAACCCTTTCTTACGGATCGCGGCAAGATCGACACGGACGCTCGCACCAACACTATTATTGTTCGAGACATCAAGAGCGTGACCGAGCGCGTACAAAAACTTCTGGCAGCTTTGGACACGCAGCCTCCGCGGGTGTCGATTTCTGCGAAGATTGTGGAAATGGTCGATACGTTTACGCGTCAAATCGGGTTTAGCAGTCTAGGGGCGAACGGAAGCATTTCGGGTGTGAACCTGGACAGCGATTTTGTTGCGGACATCCAGGGTTTCAACACCACAACGATTCGCGCGCCGCAGTTCGCCAATCTACAGATGGATTTCCAACTAGGACAACTTGAAAACAAAGTCCGCATTCTTGCGAACCCGCAAGTTACGGCGGTTAACAATCAGAAAGCCACCGTTACTCAGAGCGTGACGCAGTTCTTGCAAGAGTCCGTTACCGCGGGTGGGACTCAAACCACAACGTTCAAGGAAATCAAAGCGAACCTCTCTCTTGCTGTGACGCCCATTGTTTCCGGTGACGGTGCGGTTTTCATGAAAGTGAACGTTACGAACGAGGTTCCCACGGGTCCTCCGACGGACAAACAGATCGATACGCGCCAGGTCAGTACCCAGGTGCTCGTTGCTAACGGGGACACGGCGGTTATCGGTGGCATTTACAACAGCACGCGTACAAACGCTGTGCAGGGTATTCCTTGGTTGATGAAGATTCCCATTCTGGGCTTCTTCGTATCGAACCAATCTGAAGAGGAAAGCCGGAACGAAATTCTGGTCTTCCTGACACCGAAGATTCTGAACGCAGAAGAATCCTTCAAACGCGCGCTATAGGAGCCTCCCATGGAGTGGATCTGGTTCATTCAATTGGCAGTAAACATTTGCTTGGCGGTAGCCCTTTGGTGGGTACACAAGTCTCACCAGCAATCTGACGAGGCGCGCGCCAAAGCAACAGCCTGCGTAAACGTTTTGCAGACGCGTGTCGATGAGTGTGAGCAAAAGCTGCGAGTTTACGAAGCGCGTATGAAATCTCAGCTGCAGCGCCTGATTCACATCTGCGAACGTGCGGAAGAAGTCATCGAACAGACACGTGTTCCCAACATTCAACTTGCTTCTACCGTGGAACAGAAAGAACTCGCTTCGTTTACTTTCAGCAATGAAAAAGAAATTCCCTCACTACAAGAAGTAGAAAAGACGCGCGAGCGCCTCACAAATGAAGCTCCGGTAGATCTCCGTACTCTTCTGAGTCACCAACTCGCCTAATTCCACACCAAAACGAAGTTCCCAAAAGTGATTTACTTAGCGTTCACTTCATCGAAGATTTCCGCAAAATAAACTTTGTTGACGGTGTTTGTTAACACCTCTAGCCATGAAAAAAATCCCCAATTCTCTATAGGTTTCAATGCCATAGCATGACACAGGTGCAAAAAAAATTCCTTGACAGAGGGGGTCAGTCGCCCAAGAATACGGACTGGATCATCGGTGTGTTTGACTGTCTTGGGCTCTAACAGGTTGCAAAGAAATCAAATACGCTAAACATGGGGTTGGGTTGAGAAGGCCGTGATTTCCTTCACCGGTTCTTCGTTCCATATGTCTTTACAGCGGAGCGGGGTTCAGCTCTAGGGGTGCGGTTGCAGGAGGTCTGACGCCTTCATCGAAGGTTGTCTCACGCGTAAATGTTTGGTTGTGAAGGCATTTTGATGGGGGATCTGGGAGAAGGCAATTCGGTTGCAAAATCTCTTCCATGCTCCAATGGGGAAACTCAAATAGTCCTTACAGGTTGGGGGTAAAAACATGGAGAAGGCTAAAATCATTAAAAGATATCAAAATCGTAAACTATACGACACAGACGCAAGCTGCTATGTCACGCTCGACGAGATTGCTGAAATGATTCAGCAAGGCGAAGAAGTGACGGTCGTAGATAATCGAAATCAAAAGGATATCACGGCGGCAACGTTGACGCAGATCATTTTTGAGAAGCAGAAACGTTCCGAAGCGCCTATTCCGATTTCGACGTTGCGTCACATCATCCAGCAGGGTGATGGTTCATTTAGTTCTTTCCTTTCCAAGTCCGGTGATGGTAATCAGCTTGACCTGATCCAGACGTTGGAATCTCAGGTCAAGGATCTGAGTGTGAAGCTGTCAGATCTTGAACAGAAAGCGGGCATGGTTCCCGGTAAGGAAGCCCACGCTGTCAAGACTGCAGAAGTCTAAGCACCTTCTTTCCGCCTAAGCCTGGGGCAATAGAAGGGCTTGGAGCGGAAATCAATTTTTGGGATAATAAGGTAAGCTCCCCTATCGGGCCCGTGTGTGAGAATAATTCTTACCTACGCTTTCTTATTCGGGCGCTTTCTCTGTCGCGGTGTGCATGCCTGCTCCGTCAGGAAGTTTTCCAAAGCGGCATAAGGGGTGCCCCCTATCAAGGATAGGGTTAAGAATTATCCGGACCACGGCCCATTGATGGGGGAGTGACTATCATCACTCATGATGACAAGCGATGAACTATTCGCTGGATTGAGAATCTCGTCAAGCAAGAGTTGCTTATTAACTCCGGGAGAAGTCCTCAATCGACATTTCTACCACCAAGGGTGAAGTCCTTTCTGTTGAAACTGGAAACTTCGTCCAGGATCTTTTGCACCAGTTCGAGTACTTGGTCCGCTTGTTCAACTCCCGGGTGGAGGCGAACGGCTTACAGATCAAACTGGTCCGGGGTTCTGATTCGGGCTCCGGTTTTTCTCTTATCCGTAATCGAATGAAGCTCACGCTCTCGGCGCCCTCGCCGGGACGCATCCAACTCAGCTGCATGAAGATCTTCGAAGAGGGGGCCGCGATGCCTCCCAAGACGAGCGTCATGTTCACTGGAGTCATTGAGTCCGAGTTCGGTACCTTTCATGACGTCGAGTGGTTTTTTCTCGGCGCAAAAGTTGGCGCCGAGCAAGTGGCCCGCCACTACCTCACTGAGTTCATCCAAGCGAGTCGTTAAGACACCCTGTCTTCACTCTTGGTCCCTAAGTTGCACCCTTTAATGTCTTTTATTCGTGCAAGCTAGGAAGGGTACGGGAATCTCGCGAAAGTGAAGAAGGTCTTTACACGTGTGCTCGCTGTATTCATCGCCTGTTTTTCGGCCTCCCTGTGGGCCGGACCGGCCGGTGTTATCGACGCTCGTCCTACCGAGCCGATGCTTTGTGTTTTTCCGTACGAACAGATCTCCACTCCTTCAGCCCGCAGCACCCAATCTTCGCCGATTTCCGAAGCTCCCGTATTTAACGGTGTGACGCGCGTAAAAGATCGCTTTGCCGTGCAAGCCAAAACAATTCCACTTGAGAATGGGCAACCCTTGAAACTACCTGAACTCGAATATGAGCCACCCCCTTATGTAGACGGCCATGTGCCGTGGAGTTATTTGAGAGAGAAGTTCGCGCAGTCCAAAGCTTTTGGCGATGCCAAGATCCTTTCTGTGGAGCACGAGCCTCTATCCGGTGGAATGGCAGAAACCCACAAAGTCGTAATCGAGAAGGACGGCAAAGTCCGCACTTTGATGGTGAAAGTGTTTAGCCGCCACAACCCATTCTTTTCGGCCGTGTCGGGCAGCGATCTCTCGGACAAGACAGTGGCCTTGATGGTGCAGCGGCACTTCGGAATTCAAAATTACCTTGTCGGTCGATTGCAGGCCCATTCCGATGCAGGGGAGCCGCTCAACGTCCGCGTGGCGGCGGCCTCTACTGAACCCACGTTTGTGAACCACGGGATTTTAGTCCAGGAGTTTATTCCGGGCTCGTTGGGCCAAGCGTGGGAGGGCGACGTCGGTGGCAAAGGGTACCGCGACTTTTGGAAGTTTGTGAATGCGGAAGATCCAGTTTTGTCCACTGGGCTTGGCCGGCATTTAGGTCCGGTCAGTCCCAAAGGGGCCGAGGGCTCGGCACTTGGAATCGACATAGGAAGACGTTGGGACAACTTTATTTGGACGGGTCCGCAGGACGATGTTGAAATGACCACCCTCATTGATTGGTAGCGCCACCCACTCAGCTCCGATTC
>JAWKNY010000027.1:0-56704 GCA_041391485.1 Bdellovibrionota bacterium
GGTGACGGTTCGCGCTTCTCACTTGGCGTACTCCTCTACGTCAGCGCGAAAGATCTCTACCTTCCCCAGCGGGGGAACAATCTCGAGTCCGTAGGCGTTGTCGGCCCGGGAGGCTCGGTTCAGAAAAAGAATCGAGGGTTCGGCGTAGCCGTTCGGAAAAAAATGGATGTAGGCGAGTCCATTTCGCCGCAGGCCTTCTGCCTCTTTGAAAACTCCATCAAAAACCACGCCGTCCGGAAGCGGGATGGGATCGGAAGCGTATTTGTCGGCGAGGGCGAAGTTGGAAGGTTGGGGGTTCTTAGGGTCTTCTTCCACGGGGAGTTGGTCCAGTAGAGCCTTTTTCTTCTGTACCTCAACCCAGTAGGTGTTGTCCTCAAGGTTCACGGCCAGCCGGTGAATATTACTAAGGAGTATGGCGTCGTTGCGGACGGTCTTCAGCAAACCGACGAATCGCCGGGTTGTTGAGTTCAGTTTATACGACGTCACCCGCTCAATGGCCGGTAAACCCAGGGACAAGATGAACGCGATGATGGCAATGACGATGAGTATTTCGACGAGCGTGAAGCCTGCTTCGCTCGTCGATCGATTACTCTTCCGAAAGGATATCGTCCTCGGTTTCCGGGGAACCGTCTGGGCCATTGGAAGCGATGACGTAGTTTTGGTAATCCTCGCACTCATAACGATAAGGGGTGCCAAACGGATCCTCGACCAACGCTTTCTTGTTGAAGTAGCCACCGTCTGCGTAATTTTTGGGGATACGGCCTACGGTCGGCTTGGTTATCAAAGCCTGCAAACCCTGCGAGGTTTGTGGGTACATATTGTTGTCCAAGTAATAAGCTTGTAGAGCTTGCTCGTACGCTGCGATCTGAATCTTGGCAGAGTCGATCTTTGCCTGGCTGTAGCGCTTCATGACGTTGACACCCACGAAGCTGAAAAGCATGCCGACGATCGCCAGCACGATCATAATTTCGATAAGTGTGAAACCCTCGTTCCCAAGCCGTTTTCTCTCGCGTTTCATCTCGTCTCCCTCTTACTTAAACTCCAGATAGATTGTTCAACTGAAGCATGGGCATAAAAATTGATAAGGCCACCAGAGTAATGATCCCGCCCATTACCAGAATCATCAGGGGCTCCAAAAGCTTCGTCATCGAAGTAATCGCCACGTCCACCTGGGCGTCGTAGGCGTCGGCAACGACATTGAGCATTTGCTCTAGCTCGCCCGTCCGCTCACCCACCGCAATCATGTGGGTAAGAATAGGCGGGAACTGACCGCTCTCCTTCATCGGAGCGGCAATCGATTTCCCCTCCCGGATACTCTCGCGGGAGGCTACTAGCGCTTGCCGGATAACGGTATTGCCCACAACATCCTTAACAATGTCGATAGCTTCCAACACTTGAATACCACTTCCTACGAGCGTGCTCAAGGTGCGAGCAAAGCGAGAAATAGCGACCATTCGGCGAAGCTTGCCGTAGACCGGGAGCTTCAAGGAGAAGGCGTCCCACTTGGCGCGGCCAACGGTGGTATTGATGTACCACTGAAAGAGCGAAAACGAGCCGATCAAGGCCAGTACGATGGTGAGCCAGTGTGCGGACATGATCTCACTGATGGCGATCATGATGCGGGTCAGGTCTGGCAGGGTCATGTTGGAACCGGCAAAAACCTCAGTAATTTTTGGAACGGCGAAGGCGAAAAGGAAAATAGTGATGCCGATGCCGGCGAGCCCCATGAAGGCCGGGTAGGCCATGGCGCCGAGGACCTTGTTTCGGAGTTCGAGCTGGCCCTCTGAGAAGTCGGCGAGTCGTTGCAGGACCAAGTCCAAGTTACCGCTCGCTTCCCCTGCCGCGATCATCGAGCAGTGCATCGGCGTGAAAAGCTTCGGAAAGGCGCGCACGCTGCGTGCGAGAGACTGCCCCTCGTTTACCGAGGATCGGATCTGAGAAAGAATGGTTTTGAGCTTCGCGTCATCGGTCTGATCGATAAGTGCGGAGAGGGCTTCGTCCAGCGGAATGCGCGCTCTTACTAAGGTAGCGAGCTGCCGGTTCATGAGCGTAAAGTTTTTCATCTTCACGCCGCTTCCGAAGGAAAGCGACGGGCCAGACTTCTTTTCCTTGGCTCCCTTTGCTTTTACCTTGAGAGTCGTGGTGTAAACGCCCTTCTGCTTAAGGCGCGCACGGGCCGTCTTCGATGAGTCCGCTTCGATCACACCCTTGGTGTCTTTGCCCGAGGATGAAACTCCTTTGTATTCGTATAAAGGCATTCTTTTTTTTATTCTTGCGTTACGGCGACCAGCTCAGCCGGGGTCGTGATCCCTTCGAGCACTCTTTGCACCGCAGTTTGTCGAAGGGTTACCATGCCCGCTTTTACGGCGACCTTCTTAATGGTACTGGCGTCGGATCGCTCCATAATATAGGTGCGCACATCATCGTCGATCATCATGAGTTCGTACACAACCATTCGGCCAGTATACCCGGTTCCGGCGCATTCGGCACAACCCACGGGACGTGCTACCTGTGCCCCTGAGAAAACCTGGGGATCCAGACCCAGATTGATGAGTTCCACGGGTTCTGGTGTGTAAAATTCCCGACAATTTTGGCAGACTTTTCGAATAAGACGCTGCGCCAAGACAGCCAACAAGGAAGACGCCACGAGAAACGGTTCCACGCCCATGTCAATGAGACGAGTCAGCGCGCCCGGAGCGTCGTTTGTATGAATGGTCGCAAACACCAAGTGACCTGTAAGAGAGGCCTGGATCGCAATTTCGGCTGTTTCACGGTCACGAATTTCACCGACCATCAAGACATCGGGATCCTGACGCAGAATCGCGCGCAAACCGGCAGCGAAGGTCAAACCGATCTTCGGGTTCACCTGAATTTGACCGACGCCTTTCAAATCGTATTCGATAGGATCTTCGACGGTGATGATGTTTCGCTCGATGGAATTGATACGGGTCAGGCCCGCGTAAAGTGTTGTCGTTTTACCACTACCGGTGGGGCCTGTGACTAAGATGATCCCGTGTTTCTTATGGATAAGCTGGTTCAGGCGCAAAATCGTGTTGTCGTCGAAACCTAAATCCGAAAGGTCCAGTCGCACACTGGACTTATCCAAGATACGCAGTACCAGGCGCTCGCCGTGTGCAGTCGGCAAAACAGAGAGACGGATGTCCACATCCTTACCGGCAATCTTGATCTTAATGCGGCCGTCCTGAGGTAAACGTTTTTCGGCGATGTCCAGGTCACCCATCAGCTTGATTCTGGAGCTGATTCCCGCGTGCAATCCCTTGGGGGGACGTGCGATGTCGTGCAAAACACCGTCGATGCGGAAACGTACAACCATGTCCTTTTCGTAAGGTTCCACGTGAATGTCGGATGCCTTATCCTTTACGGCACGGAAAAGCATGTTATTCACAAAACGAATGACAGGTGCATCGTTTTCAGAGGCCTCAAGAAGATCCACAGGCTCTTCAAGGTCGTAGTCGAATTCAGATTCCGACTCAGCGCCAATCTCCGACATGATGTTTTGTCGGCTCTTTTCGTAAACTCGATTGATGCAGTCCAAAATAGTTTTGGATTCGCAGAGGATCGGCTTCACATCGCGTTGGAAAGTTACGCGGAGGTCGTCCAAGCACTGCAAGCTGAAAGGATCGGAAATGGCGACGGTTACCGCCATGGCATCCAGCGCAATGGGCATGCACTGAAACTGACGGGCGTAGGTAATGGGGATATCCTTAACCCATTCCGGATCGATATTGTTCACATCAATGTCTTTGATGAATGGAATTCCGAACTGAATCCCCAAGGCGAACAAAACTTCGTGGGGTTGTAAAAACTTTTTCTGAATTAGGATATCGCCAAGACGTCCCCCTTTTTCTCTTTGTACTTTGAGCGCTTCCATTAGCTGCGCATCGTTGAGGGAGGTCTCGGACAGAAGAATCTCACCGAGCTTGAGCTCTCGTTCGCTGATGAGATTCATAATTTGCGAAGGGTTTTTGGGCGTCATCGCTTTGGACCTTTATCAGTTAAAAAAATCGTCTCCTTCACTATTCGGGCCCGCTGGACCTACTCCAGGGGTATCCCCGTTATTAGGAAAGAACGGATCATTGGGCGGCGAGGTGACAAAATCCCCTTCTTCGGGGGGCAAGGGCTCGATGCCCGTCCCGGTTCCGGTCTGTCCGGACTTCTGGCTAGCCTTGGGCTTGGCCGGGCTTTCCGCAAGCTTGCTTTCTTCCTCTGAAATCAGGTCTTCCAAATCCGCGTCCATCAACTCAGGCTTTTCAGGCCCTTTGGCCGCCGCCGGGTTTTCCTGGGGGACCCGCGCTTCGGGCTTGGGCTCATTCGTCGGCTTGTTGGGATTTGCCGGTACGGTGGGAGAAATGGGCACGCTTTTCTGCTGAATTTGTTCTTCCACGTCGACACGGTTGTCATCGTTGTTCCGGTAGTTGTAGGTCTTGGCACTGCGACCGCGTTTCTTCTGCCGGTCTACCCCGTCGCGGATCATGTTCAACTCATCCACGTGGGCTTCGTCGCCATCCATATAATCATCAATAAATTGGTCCCGTCGCTCCAGCTTATCCTGTACCAGGTTAGCCGCGTCCATTGTTGTTCCGATGATCTTGGGGTGCAGAAGGACGACGAGATTCTTTTTTACCTTGCGGTAGCTCTTGCTCTTGAACAGCCATCCCAGTACCGGGATGTCTCCAAGTAGCGGGACCTTCTTAGCAATCTCATCCACCTGATCCGTCATCAAGCCGCCGAGGACGACGTAGTCCTTGTCTTTAACCACAACGGAGGTGTTGGTCTCTCGGGTGGTTTTAGCGCGCTGGGTGGCCGCTAACGCAGAAGGCACATCGGTTGCCGGTTTCAAGCTGTCGACGGTTTGTTCAATATCCAAACGGATGGAACCGCTGGCCGCATTGATAAACGGAGTCAGTTTGATTTCGATACCTGCCTTCAAGCGCTCGATGTTTTGGGTGCTGCCTGTGGCGGTGGTGGTGGCGGAGCCTTGCACCGGAATTTCGTCCTGCACTTTAAACACCGCTTCTTCATTATCTAGAGCAATGATTTGCGGTGTGGAAAGAATGGAGGCCTGAGTCGTGGAGGCCAACAGGTTTAGCAAGCCCATGAAACCCTGGGTCGTCGTCGTCCCGGAAACCGTTCCATTGTTGAACGGGACGTTGCTGAACGTATTTCCGCGCAACAAGGGAATCGTAGCGCCTTCAGGAGGTGTTCCCCCGGTGAGAATGTTCGTCAGCGCAGTCGCATCACCGATAAAACCACCGCCGAAGAGTCGGTCCGGATGACCGAAGGCATAGTTCAGGCCGATGTTGGTCGAATCATCCAGGTTGAGTTCCATAATGGCGCTTTCTACGAACACCTGCAGACGCGGGATATCCAACTTCTTAATGACCCGCTTGAGTGCCTGGTAGTCGCCCGCGTTTCCGGTAATAACCAGTGCGTTCGTAGAGATATCCGATGTAATGCGCATCCCGCCTTCTAACTCAGCCGAGACGGGGCTGGCGCTTGAGCGCGAGCGAGACGAGGAGCTTGTGCCCGAAGCCCCCGGAGTAGAGGAGCTGCGGCTGCTACGTGAGCGGCTGGTGCGGGCGGCTCCCGAACCCCCACCGCCGGAAAGCGCGGAAAGAGTGGCCGCCAGATCTTCAGCCTTCGCGTATTCGCAATAGTAGACGTGCACACGCCCGGTGTCCGTGGCTTTGGTATCGAGTTTCAGGACGAGATCTTTTAGCTGGCGGAAACCGCGATCGTTCGCCAGTACCACCAGAGTGTTGGTTTGTTCGTCGGGGACGATCTTGGTGATGACACCGCCGCCGCGGGTTCTTTCAAGTTGGCTGCGACGGAAAGAACGGCGATTGGAGCTCGTGCGGGAACCCGTGCCGCCGCCAGCTCCGTAAATCTCGTCGAGCAAATCGGCGATCTTCTTGGACGAGTTGTGCCGGATATTGATTACGTGCAGGGTGGTTTCGTAGGCCGGGATGTCTAGGGAATCCAGAATATCTTTAATGCGCTGAATGTTGGAACCGGTATCGGTAATAATGACGGAGTTCGTGGGCTCGTAAGCAAACAACTTACCTTGGCGAGTCGTCATGTCACGGAACTCGCGTTGAACCTCATCTGCATTGATGTAACGCAGTTGGAAAATGCGCGTGATAAATTGATCCGTGTTCGGTGCGTAGTCCCCGATGTATGTCTTAACGGGTGCACGGCGCGCTTCCGCCGACTCGATAACGCGAATGAATTTTCCGCTTTGTACGGTGGTCAGTCCGTTTGCGGCCAACGAGGACAAGAACGCTTGGTAAGCTTCTTGTAACGTGACTTGGCTCGGTCCAAGGATCGTGATCTTTCCACGGACTTTCTGATCCAAAATAAAGTTTTTGCCCGTCCACTTACTGATGAGCTTAACCACATTGCGGATGTCTTGATCTTGAGATCGAAGTTTTTTACCTGCAGGCCTTTCACCGCAGGATCCAGTTCCAGGTAGCCCGCGAGTTTGGTCCCCGTAGGGCCCGCGGTCGCTTTCTTCCCGGGAATAGAGGTGAGTGGCTCCGCTGACTTTGATAGGGTCGGCGGTGGAGAATTGCGGCGGCTTGGAACCGATCGAGTGCGCGGGGGCGGCGTGCGGGGTTCCGGGCGCGGCGGCGGATCGGCCGGTTTAACATCCGCACGGGGAGCCGGTGCCGAACCATCGGCAGGCGGCGGGATCAGATCCGAGGGCGGTTGAAAGCCAAATTCGTCGTCCAGTTCGTCAAAGGAATCGTCGTTGTTGGGTGCGTCGGCATCGGGGCCTTTGCCTTCGTTGTTGTTTCCAAATCCTGAAAAGGGGTTTACGTTGTCTTCAGCGCGGGCGGCAGGGTTGAGTCCCAAGCAAAGTATCAGCAATCCTAGTCCCACGAGTCGCTTTCTTGGTGTGTCCGTCATCCGCTCATTCCTTTTAAGGGAGTTAGACGCTCTCATTATTTCACCTGATAGTTCAATGTTTTTGATTGCCCACCCCTGGTGATTTCCAGGGCGACTTGGGAGGAGTTTCTAAGTTGCTGAAATGCCTGCAATCCTTTTCCAGGATTGTCGAGTTTGATGTCGTTTACGCCGTTGAGGATGTCCCCTTGGCGAATCCCCAGTTCGTAGAACAGGGAGTCTTGCTGAATGGACTGGATTAGAAAGCCTTTAAAGGCGCCCTGAGAATCGACGTACGGAACCGCGCGCGCGCTCTGCAAGATGTTGTTCAGATCGTTGATTTTGGAGTCCAGGAACGGCTTGCTGATTGTAAACTCCGTCTCGGAAGACGCATTGATGCCCGAGTTACCGGAGTTAAGGCTGGGTGAGCCTAAGTCCATTCCGGGGGTGTCGTCTTTCACTTCTATGTACTCCAAATCCTGTGTCGCCTTTACCTGAAAACAAAAACGTTGGCGCTCGACTTTGAGTGCCACGTACTTGTTAAAAAAGGTCTCGTCCTTTTTGACTGCCACGGACTCGGGGTTGCCCCCCTCCTGCACCAAGGCGACCGAGTATTCCTCGCTCTTCATCACAATGGTTCCTAGAAGGGTGAGTGGTTGGCTGGATCGTTTTGCTTGCGAGAAACAATCGAGCATTCCCTGGTCAAAAGGATCGGGGATGGTGCCTTCCACGTTAAACATGTTTCGATTCGTGATCTCTCCGTAACCTTTTCGCGGCCGGGTTTCGGTGGCCGTGGGTGCCGAGCGTCTTGGGATCTCCACATACGAAGGACGTACCCAGACGCTCACTACGCGCGAAACGATTTCACTGGCAAGGTAAAGCGCTACCACAACCAGACCCCAACGAATGAGCTTTGCGTGTTCGCTGACACGGCTGAGTTCGACCTTTTTAAGATCTAACTTGGGAAGCTTTCGTTTTTTGCGGACCTTGGGAGATTCTTCCTCTACCGGTTCCAGTCTGCGACGCCGTGCAGCAAATCCTTGCAGGCTTTCTCGGAAACGCTGGAAAACAGAGCGATCGTCTTCGAAATCCCCTTCAATGTGCGGATCGATAAATGGTTCTGAGCCTTCGTTCCTATTGCGGTTGCGGCGCGCCCACTTCCTCTGCTGCCACCATCTTTTAAGCGGTTCAAACATTGCGTCCGATTCTGAGGAGACGGCTCAACGCGCTGCGCACACGTCACCGTATACTGCCATGCCCTTTTGAGGTAATTCCAGTGCAAGGTTCGGGCCATCTAGGAAGGTTTGAATTTTGAGCGTAAGACACCATCATGCCGCACCATATCATAGACTGAATGTCATTTGGGAGACTGTTTTGGGGGAATTTTCGTGACAAATTGGCAATCACAAACGCTTGAAAAAGTGCGGCGCTTTGGCGTGTTATAATGCAGTGTGTGCATAAAAGATCGGGCGCTGCCCGGATAGCGCTAAACGCAAAACAAAAGGGTGCCGATGGCCGTAGAAGAAGGTTTTGATCGGGGTTGTGAGTTGTTTGACGCCGGGGAGTACTTTGAGGCGCATGAAGTTTGGGAGGACTTGTGGGCGGAGGCGATGGGCGCGCGCCACGCCTTTCTACAAGGACTCATCCAGACCGCGGTGGCCCTGCATCACGCCGGGAACGAGAACTGGAAAGGGACGCGGAGCCTACTGGCGAGTTCCTTAAAGTACCTAGAAAAGGGCGAGAAGGATTCCCATCCGGTGGACGTACCCGCGCTGCGCGACAGGATTTTAGACTTTGAAATCGCTTTGCAAAAAAAGCTAGCGGGCGAAGGGGTGGAGCTTCCCTTTTTTCCCGTCCCGCTTTTACTTAGGTAGAGTTAATAGAGAAAACGATGCACGCGCACGAACACGAACACGAACACGAACATGAACACGGACAGGGGCGGGGCAGTCGCAAGCAACTGTGGTGGGTGCTGCTCCTTTCTTTTTCGTACATGGTCGCGGAAATCGTGGCTGGCCTGGCGGCGAATTCTTTGGCCCTTCTCGCGGACGCGGGTCACATGGCGACCGACGTTGCGGCCATCGCGCTTGGGATCTTTGCCATGTGGATGGCCCACAAACCTGCGACCGCCGAAAAAACTTACGGTTACTACCGTGTGGAGATTCTCGCCGCCCTTGTAAACGCAGTGGCGCTCGTAGTTATTTCCCTCTGGATTTTTTACGAAGCTTGGCACCGGTTCAGTGCGCCCGCGGAAGTGCAAGGCTCGCTCATGACTTTTGTTGCGACGGGAGGACTTTTTGTTAACTTGCTCGCA
Organism: Bdellovibrionota bacterium; assembly: GCA_041391485.1. Classification (GTDB taxonomy): domain Bacteria; phylum Bdellovibrionota; class FAC87; order UBA2466; family JACKAF01; genus JACKAF01. The sequence goes on from JAWKNY010000027.1 coordinate 9,221, forward strand.
ATGTGGCTGACCCACTCAGACAGCCGACACAGTCTAAACGTGAGAGCGGTGTGGCTGCATCTGCTTAGCGATGCGTTGGGGTCTGCTGGAGCCATTGTCGCCGGTATCGCTGTGTGGAAATTCGGCTGGTCACTGGCGGATCCGATCATGTCGATTCTGATTGGTGTTCTCATTTTGGTGAATTCCTGGGGACTGCTTTTGGAATGTGTGAACGTTCTATTGGAAGGGGTTCCCAAGGGCGTGGACGTCGGAGAAATCAGAAAAGCTCTTGAGTCCGACGCCACCGTCGTCGAAGTCCACGATTTACATGTGTGGACGCTTACGAGCGGAATGCCAGCCCTCAGTGTGCACCTCAAAGTGGGGGACAAAGCGGATCACGGTGCCCTGCTAAAGCGGGTTACCTGCTTGTTAAAGGAAAAGCACCACATCCACCACGTGACCATCCAAATTGAACCCGCCGACTACGATCACGCCGGGACTGAGCAGTGCCACACTTAGATCGTCTCTACTCACACTCCTAGGATTTTTACGACCACGCGCTTTTTTCGTTGCCCGTCGAATTCGGCGTAAAAGACTTGTTCCCAGGGTCCTAGATCGAGTTTGCCCTCGGTGATGGGCAGTACGGCTTGGTGATGGACAAGGGTCCTTTTAAGGTGGGCGTCTGCGTTGTCCTCGCCGGTCCGGTGGTGCAGGTACTCCTCTTTAACGGGTGCCAGCTCCTCCAGCCAGGCCATGAGATCTTTCTTTAGCCCGGACTCTTCGTCGTTCACCCAGATACCCGAGGTGATATGCATCGCGGAAACCAGGCAAAAGCCGTCCTGGACTTCGGCTTTTTTTACCGAGGCATGGAGTTCCTCCGTAATATTCACCAGGCATTTACGTTCGCTGGTAGTGAAGTACAGGTAATCCGTGAAAGCCTTCATAGGGCCTCCCCTTCGCTTGACGCGATCCGGCGACACTCGCCACATCGCATATTGTCGTTTCTCCCCGAACCAAGGATGTTGGGGAAACTATTTATTCGCGCTTTGTCCACGATGGGTAAAGCTTTTTATTGGGGGCTTCGAAATGCGAATCCTTGTATTGGTAGGTCTTTTGGTTTCTGCGGTCAGCTTCGGCGAGTTGCCGCCTATGTACCCTAAACGCTTGGAAGCGGTTTTGATTAAAGGAATCACCGACAAAACCCCTCTCCACATTGTCACCGGGGAGCTGCAAAACTGCGACAAGTCCGACCTGTCGGATCTGCACATCTATAAGTGTGATGTGGCTCAATCCTATGCCTTGGTCAGCCACACCAGCAGCCAGCCGATCCACATTCAATTTGATCGGGTGCTTGTGATGTATTCCAAACATGGGGAAGACCAATTCCGCAAATACACCTTCGTGGGTCAGTGGTCCGACGAATCCCTACGCATCCCGGTAAAATCAAAAGTCATCATTGCCGTTTACAATTACAACGACAATGCGAGTGACTATAAGGGATTCTTGGAACTGGACGACTATGGAACGCGTGAGGCCATCCAGGCAGCGGAAGTTCCGGCTAACTAGAGACAGTCGGCCAATCTTTTTCCAGTAGCGTGACAAAGCTGGGTGAAGCTCAAGTGAGCATTCGCCCAGCCACTCACCCTGAGCAGCTCGGCATTAAAAAGCCGGTCCTGATCCAAAATCAAGTCATTGACGTTGGTAAGACCGCGTTGGAAGCGTTGCAGGTTGGCGTTGTAGAGTTTTTCTGCGATCTGAACTGTTTGATCGCGAACTTTCGCTGTTTCTAGTGCAATGGTAAACGCCCCCTTCGCGCTCTCCCATTCGCTCTTTGCCTGGCGCCGGGTGTTCTCGAGTCCCCATTCAGCGGCCGATTTCAGGTAAACTTTCTCTCGGTGTGTACTCAGACGAGAGAGACCGTCAAAAAGCGGAATGCTTAAACTGATTCCGGCGCTCCACGTGCTGCCCTCGCCCGATCCTGAAAAACTCTTTTGGTAGCCATACGAACCGGATAGATCTAACGACGGCAGAATATTTCCGAAGGTTTCATCCGCGTAGTACTCACTGGCTTCCAGACGGTGCTCTGCCGCTTGCCAATCCGGTCGTTTTTTCAACTGATCGGTGCTTTCTTCCGTGAGTTGCTTGCCCTTGTAGAGAGACTGCTGAAAGGGCCACTCGGCTACGATGTCGGCGTGGCCCAGCAAGGCCGTCAAGCTGGCTCGCGCGGAGATAACAGCGGCCTCCGCATCCTTTAGGGTTGCTGTCGCGTTGTCACGCTCGATACGTACCTTATCCACTTCCTGTTTCGCCAGCAGCCCTTTCTTAAAGCGCTCCTCCGCAATGCGAAGCGCGTCCTCACGAATCTTCGTGCTCCTTTCCCGAATGTCTCGTTGCCGTTCAGCCCGAGTGAGGCCGATGATCGCACTGACCGCATCATCTTCGGCTTTCAAAACAGAATCTTTTAGAAGGTCTTCTTGAACAGCATTCTCCGCGTGGGCGCGGTTTTGCGCGTTGCGATCGGCTCCAAACTTGAACAGGTTCAGCTCGGCGGTAGCGTTGAGGCCGCCAGTTCGCGATTCATTGGAACCCAAATACTTCTTTCCAATCTCGTAGTCAGCACCCAGAGAGAGTTTGGGCAAATAGACGAGATCGGCAGGGACGTTGGAGGCGCGTGTGGCATCCAGGACAGAAGTCTGCTGGTTCACCCGAGTACTCCGTTCGACTATCGTCGAGAGAGCTTCCTGAAAGGCCAGGGGAGCTGACTGGATCACCGCTGGCCAAAACGCTAAAACAAACCAGAGGATTTTCGGCGAAAGGTCCAAGCGAGTTGCGGTCGCGGCATCGGCCGTGCGCCACGGACGCCAACGGCCGACGGCTCGGTAAGCGCGCCCTACACTGTCTTTCAGCCAAGGGAAGGAATCTTCACGCGATCGCCATTCCAGATAGGCAACCTGGAGCGCGGGTACCACAAACAAGGTGAGTGCGGTGGAAACCCAAAGCCCGGCACTTACAGTAATACCTAGCGGCTGCAGGATGCGCCCACCATCACCGGCACCGAAGGCGATGGGCAACATTCCCAGTATGGTTGTGAGAGAGGTAATAAGAATGGGACGCAGTCGCTTACGGCCGGCTTCAACGGCTGCTAACTTCGGAGCCATGCCATCATCCACCAGACGGCGTATGAAATCGACTAGCAGGATGCTGTTGGCTACCGCAATACCGTTCAACAAGATAACTCCCAGAGCGGAATTGAGGGAGAGCGTGCTTCCAAAAAGCCAAAGAGCGCCGATGACCCCGACAAAACCAAGCGGAATGGCCACTAAGATAAGTAGAACGGGAACGACGTCTCCGAACTGAAGCAGGAGTGTAAAGAAAATGAGTCCCAATGAAAGCGACATGGCGAAGGTCAACTGATCCAGGGCTTCGGTGAGTTCAATAGCCGCGTCTTCAAAAATGACACTCGTGCCGATCAGTCTGTCTTTGTTTTCTTCTTTCCAACCGCCGACCAGTGCTTTCGCCTCTTCCAGCTTCTTGTCCTTTAAGTGTTCCTCATCTTTGTCGGTGCGCCCTTCAAGCAGAACCGTGGTTTGCTCGTTTTTTCGGTAGACCGAAGGTGCCACATCCTCAACGCCGATGCCGGCCAACGCCTTTAGCGGAATAATCTTCGAGCCGATACCGACCGGCAGAGCCGCTACTTCTTCTGGGAGGCTAATCTGATCCAGTGGGTACCGCATTAGAATCGGCATGCGCTCGTCTTTAACTGGCAAATAACCGACGCGCCTGCCGTCGGTAGCAACGCGTATTAAATCGGAGAGATCGGACGGCGTAACGCGGCTGCCACGTTTTTGAAGCTCCGACCACTGTTCTAGGTGGGGAGTTAGCACGATCCCTTTTTCTCGAGAAAGGTTGGGTTCTGCGTGGACGCGGTCAAAGATCTTCTTTTCCTTGAGAATCTCCTCCACCTCTCGTGCAATTTCAATTTGCTCTTCGTAAGTTGAGCTTCGGACCGAGATTTTCATGTGGGGTGGATCGGGGATCTCGAGCTCGCTTGGGTTCCACGGTCCCACCCAGTACCGGGTGAGTGGCGTGTTCGTAAATTCTGCCTCCATCTCTTTCCAGATGGGGTTCATATCGGACTTGTCCCTAAGTCGCGCCATGAGGTTGGCGGCGTTAGGGTTATTCACCTGATTGAATGTGTAGGCGATGCGTTCGCCAAACACGTCAAGTAACCGCCGCTCTACTTCCAGGGCTTGCGATTCCATTTGGGTGTTTTGAGTGTTCCCCTCGGTGCGAATCCCAAGAACCATCCAATCCGTGTCGGGTTTCCCAACAAGCTCTTTGGGTAGCCTTGGAATAATAAGGACGGCGAGGAGTACTAGGCCCAGGGTCAAGCCGCCGTAAGCGAGCACTCGCAGGCCGCCATGGTGGAGGAAGTACTCCAAAGCTTTTGCGTATTTGTCCTCTCCTGATTTAATCCAAGATTGGATTCTGGAGTGCTGGGTTTCGCTCTTGTTCTCCGCCTCCATCAGCTGCAACCGGATCGTCGGGACTAGGATGAGCGCCACAATGGCTGAGAAGCCATGCGAAAAAACGACGGCTTTGGCAAGGTCCCCCAGAATGGCGTACGTAAGTTCTGAGGTGAAAGCCAGGGGGAGAAAAACAACCAAGGAAGCGATGGTGGAGGCAATGACGGGAAGCTTTACTTCCTGAACGGCTTCCACAATCAGGTCCAGTCGTTGGTTGAAGGAAAGCGGCTTTGGGGCTTCCTTAAAATGGCGGAAGATGTTCTCCATAACGACGACAGAGGCGTCGACGTTCATTCCGGCAGAAAGCGCTAGACCGCCGAGGGAAATCAGATTCAAGTTCATCCCGAAAAGTCGCATCAGAATGAAGGCCAGAACCATCGATAACGGGATTTCGAGGGCCGCTGTGAGTACGTTGCGAGCGCTTCCTATGAAAAAGAAAAGTATGGCGGTCGCGATGAGAGCCGCGAGAAGTACCTCATGCAGTACGTTTGCAATTGAGTTTCGAATAAACTCGGAAGGATCCACCAAAACTCGGCGCTGAATGTCTTTGGGTAGCGTCGGGGCCACTTCATCAATGACCCTTAAGAACTCTTCACTCATCCTTTTGATGTTGCCGCCTGCGACAGGGGTTCCAAAAAGGATGAGGCTGGAGGCCCCATTGGTTTTGAAGCTTCGGGTCCAGGTACTCGAAGGGGCAAAATCGATGCGCGAAATGTCTGAAAGGTGAATGGACTGCCCGGAGGGTGTCGCCACCGGAACGTTTCCTAAGTCTTCGATGGCGTTTACCGTGCGGGGCATTTGCACCTGCAAGGTCTGCGTTCCCATCGTTACGCTTCCGCCTTGATAGCTGGAGAGTACGGCTGACAGCGCTTGGTTGACGTCTTTTGGAAAGAGCTGCAGCGCCGCCATCGCTTCCGGATCCAGCTCAATGCGGATCTCTTTGCGCGAGGGGTTGTAGACCACGGCCTCCTCGGCGTCTTTAATCTTGCTTAGTCCGGGCCTGAAAGCCGGCTCAATGATGTCGTAAAGCTCGTCCAGACTTCTCTGGGCGCTAAAGAAGCTGATGGCAAAAAAACCTGCGTTCTCCTGGTTTACCCAGTGCCACATGCCCTCGCGCGATTCGGTGGGCAATTGCGCAACGAAAGACATCACCGTATTACTCAATTCGCTGGCGGCGGCGTTGGGATTGGTGCCCCACTCAAATTGAACATCATAGCGCGCGTTTCCGGATCGGTATTCGGCATCCAACTCAATGACTTTTACGTCGCCGGTATCGATTTTCATTATTTTGGATTCGAGATCTTTTCCATAGGTATGGAGAAACTCGTCCCCTGTCATATTTCCGTAGGGGATTCCATAAACTACTCGAGGCTTGGAGCTATTGGGAAAGAGCGAAACAGGAAGTTGGGTTCCGCAGTACACGCCGATCGCGGCAAGTAAGGCGAAGAGCAGATAAACCCGCATAGGTGATGCGTAGATCCCTCTCAATTTCCACCGTTCTCCTGAACCGTAACTTCTTCACCGTCAGCGATAAACTGGCTGGCGCGGACTACGATCGTGTCGCCTTCTGTGAGGCCTTCCTGAATTTCGACAAGGCCCCGCCGAATCGGTCCCAGCTCAACGGGAGTTAGCTTGGCTTTGCTCTCCTGCACGACGCGCAGGAGTGTTTTTTTGCCACGGTAGACAACCGCATCTTCCGGAACTTGAAAGCCTGCGTGCGCTCGCACTTTAAAATAGACTCGCCCCATCGAGCCGGGTGGAAGGTGCGCGGGACCTTTTTTAAATTCTAATTCGGCCCCGGCGGTCCCGGTCGCGGGATCTACGAATGGGCTGACACCACTCACTTCTACGGGAATGGTTTCCTTTCTGCCCGAACTTTTAGCTCCGCCTGAAGGCCTGGCCGGATGGTGGAGAGGTCGGCCGCGGCGACCTCAATACTGACCAATGTCTTGGAAGGATCGGTTACGGCGGCAAGCTTTGTCCTTGTTTGACCTGACTGCCTTGGGTGACTTCAACCGCGCTGACGACACCGTTTACGGGCGAAGTCACCTGAACTGGCGCGTACTGGTAAATGGGATCGGTGTGCTCTACCCGCAGCAGCTCTTCGCCGCGTTTTACGAGACTGCCCAAGGGCTTTTGGATCTTGGAAACCACGCCATCTGACTCGGATAGGATCGTGGCATTGATCTTGGAGGTAATCCGTGCGGGGTAACTCAAGAGGTCCGAGATCTCTTTTTTCTCGGCTTGGGTCACAAAGACGACCGGTTTGTCTGGCTTTGCCCCCCACGCCGGAAGCGTGAGTGCGCAAGTCAGTAGCAGGCCGCGATAGAATTGTGAGCTTCCAAATTTCAGCATCGTACACCTTTCCGATGACTCAGGGTGCGAACTCAAAGCTGATTTAGAGGCAAGGGACTTGCCCCGATTACCCATGACCTTTGCCACGAAGTGCTATAGCACGCGTGAGGAAAGGTGGCAACGCTATGCCCCGTAAGGCAACGTATTATTAGGTACTTACGGGCGAACCTCCCAATGCGTGACAAACTCTTTGTGGGAGCCTGTTCCGTCATTTTGGAACACTTTGTTCCAAAGGCGCTGGACGAGTCGGGGCAGAGTCGGGAGAATTAAATCCATGTTGGGGGGACGATCATCCCGCCGCGCACCCCGTAGAGTGGCTGCGCGAAGAGTACTTACGGCGCCGCGAGGCGCAACCCCAGCTATTCGCTTCGGGCGTTTGCGCGCTCGCTGGGGGATTTCCCCGGGCCCGCTGTCCGAGATACTCGCGAAAAAGCGCGACCTTTCCTTGAAGCTGGCGATTCGTATCGCCCAGCAGCTCGCGATGAATCCGGAACAGGCGGACGCCTTCGTCGGGCCGTTGCGCCGCTCGTTGGTCCACGGTTCTAGCGTTCGAGAAGCGCACTTTCGGGAATTGTCGGTAGATACTTACTACCTCATTGCTGACTGGTACCACTTCGCAATTCTCAGTTTGATGGAAACCAAGGGGTTTCAGAGCCGCGCGCGTTGGGTGGCAGACCGCCTTGCGATCAGCGTCGTGGAGGTTCGAAGCGCCTTCGAACGCATGGAACGTCTTGGCTTGGTGTTTAAGAAGTCCAAGGAGTGGTTGCTCAACCAAGAAGGCGTCACGACCACACACGACGTTCCCAACGGCGCGCTAAAAAAGAGCCACAAGCAGCAGCTGGATCTCGCCAAGGCGGCGTTGGATAGCACGCCGGTAGAGGAACGCGACATCACCTCAATGATGATGGCCATCGATGTATCGCGGCTTCCGCAGGCAAAAGAGTTTATCCGTCAGTTTCGTCGGCAGTTTAGCCAGTTTCTGGAAACCGGCGACAAAACGGAAGTCTACAATCTTTCGATACAACTCATACCGTTAAGCAAAAAATCAAAACAAGGAGACTGAAATGTTCAGAACATGGGGGGTGGCAGTACTGGCATGGCTCTTGGCGGGGCCTGTACCGCTACTGGCGGGTAACGAATCAGGGAATGGTGGGGACGTGGTTTATTGTGAGGCCACAAGAGCGACCGCTACCTTGTTGGATTTTTTTGAGGCGAGTGTTTTGACGCCGCAGTTAGCCTACGAGCTGGGAGAGGCAAGTTTATCGCCGGTAGAAAAAGCCAGGATTGCGGTCCAGCGTTTGGAACGAGTGGATCCCAAACGGGCGGCACGCTATGCGGATCAGATTGAGAAATTTGAAAGCAATGTGCGTTGGGTTCGCGGGGTCGAACTGCCCGACATCCCGGATAGTGGGTACGTTCCGATTGATCCAGTGCACTGTAAGATCAAGCAGATCGCGATCCGAAAGCCCCCTCTCTCCCCGGAGCACAAGCTCTATACCATCAACGAAGATCTGCACGATCTGCTCGACAACGACAACCGCGCGGGTTTGATGTTGCATGAGATCATTTATGGAGAACTCTATGACAGGGGACAGAAAAACTCGATAAAGGCTCGCTACTTCACAGCGCTTATCAGTTCCAGTTACCTGGAGTCTCTATCGCAGGAGGACTACGACGCGCGGCTGGCCATTGTGCTAGAGGAATCCCCGCTTCCCGGTGATAATGTCGCGTTTGTTTCGGATTCCTTTCACTACGTTATCCGCGCCAACGACTGCTTTGAGCTGAAATTGTCCACGCTCCTGAAGAGTGTGGGCAGCGGGACTCTTAGCTGGACGGTGATGAGTTCACCGAGCTTTGTGACGGAAGCGGACGGCATTCTAAGAGCGTGCACCAGCCGAGCGGATGTCGGAACTTACTCCATGCAGCTCGCGGTGAAGCAGCAAGATAAAGGCGCGCTCGCGCGGCTGACGTTGGAAGTAGTCTCGGAAAATTCACCGCCTCTCTGGAAACAAGATCCGATCGTACTTCCGCCCTACGTGTGCGCCGGAATGCCTGTCACGATGAACCTGGCGGAGTTTGCGTCCGACATCGAAGGCGACCCTCTGCTATTCCGAAAACTCAGCGGCCCCGCGTGGATAGCTGTTGGAGCGGACGGAAGACTCAGCGGTACACCGAGCAAAGCCGATGTGGGGACCTTCCGGATGGAAGTCGTCGCGACGGATGGTCAGGGCCTTAGTAGCCGCGCGACCGTCGTGGGCGAGATCCACGAGAGCTGCCGATAATAAGAGAAGCCGGGGACTTCGGTCCCCGGCTATTTCTTAAACTCGATGTCCGCCCAAATCGGGAAATGATCCGATCCCACCTTGGCTTCAAAATAGGCTTCGCTCACAAAGGCGAAGCAGTCCTTGCCATCCTTCTTATAACTGACGGTGGTAAAGCCTTCGGGAACTTCCGTGGTCACGGGTTTGCAGCCAAGCTCTTTGCGCTGACTGTCGGGGAAGTATGCCCCACCTTCTTTCACCTCAAAATGATCGCTGTGAAGAATGTAATCAAATTGCACGGTGAAAGGATCTAGGCCAAAGCCTCCTTCGTAGGTGGGTGTCGGTGCGTGCCAGTAGGAGAATGTTTCTCCCATTCGACGCAGGACCTCACTCCCTGGATTGACCTTATCCTGAATGTCGGTGTTCCAATCTCCCAAAGCAATAAAGGGCGTCCCTTTTTTCAGAGGACGGATGCCTGCGATTTCTGCTGCTTCCTGTTTTCCGGATTTTCCTGTCAGGTACCACTCGAGGAATCGAAGTTGATCGGCGTTTCTGACGATGTTCAGGCCCCGATCATTTCCAAAATTGTAGGCGGGTACGGTATGCAAAAGGATCACATGAAACTTTTTCTTACCCGATTTTAGTACGATGTCGGTGAAGTTCTTGTCGAAGAGTTCCATGCTTTCAGGAAACTTGTTTCCTGCGGCATCCCGGTACTCGTCCAAATCGAGGTCCGGAGCGAAGGCATCCCAGCGTAACTCCGCGATGACTTTCTCCGAAACGATGGGGAACTTGGTTAAGGCAGCCGTTGAATACTGAAATGGGAAAATTCCAAAGTTGACGTGGTCGACCAATTTCATCCAGTCGGCGTCATTGGGATTGGTGCTGTAGGTGCCGTCCGATTTTTTGTGCGCTTTCTTACCTGTATTGGCCGGGTTAAAGCTCACCTGAAAATCTTCACCTACGAGGCTCCGCGACGCGTGCAGCGTTTTCACCCTTGGTGGGGAAATCCTTACTTGGAACTCCCGGGCTGTCGTATTGCATCTCATTTAGAGAAAGAAGCTCGGGCTTCAATCTCTTGATGATCGCGAGCGCTGCCTTCAGTTGCTCAGAAGGTTTTGCATCGCGAAGTTTAACTGAGTCCAATTCTTTGATGTTGTACTGGACGACGCGGAAACCATAAGCCGAGGTGGCGGTTTGTAAGCCAAGAACCAAAAGAGCCATCTTTAAGGTATTCATGGCCCGAGATTAGGGTAGGAAAGTCCGGCTCGCAAGAGCCGGACTGGTCCTTACCGAAAATTCATAGACGCGCTATACCACCCCGCGCTTAGACCCACCGGTGATGAGCGAGATGACAAACAGAATCAAGCCCACAAAGAATAGAATCTTCGCGATGGAAGCGGCGGTACCCGCCAAACCAAAGAAACCAAATGCGCCGGCGATTAACGCCACTAGTAAGAATGTTAGCGCCCAAGAAAACATATCTACCTCCTCTACAGTGTCTAAGCTTCCTTAGTGCAAGTTGAGATCCAGTTTTTTTGTGCCTGATTCGGCTTCGGACTGTATCAATCCGGGTACAGACTGGTAGCAAATCGGTTACGCATGGATTGACTAATCGGTGGGCACTGGCTGCATACGGGCGTTACCCATTGAAATAATAGTGTTTTTTGGGATTGCTGGTTGGAAGTTTTACGTTTCCGGCCGGCCGTTCGTGCCTGGAGGGGGCGGAACGGGATTTGCTTATTAATGGGGTGGATTTGCAGCTTTGAAGGGGCAACTATGCTTAAGGTACTAACGACTTCCTTTCTCTTATTGGCCGCCGTTCCGGCACTGGCCGACAGCCTTTTTGATATCGATTCCTTGTTCGATCCGGGTGTGGATCTGACTTCAATCGTAGGCAACGGCGGGGTCGCTCAAGGGACTACCACCATCAATCCCGAATTTGTGAATTTGAATCCCACGGCAGCGACTTCGAATCTGAATGCGAATTCCAGTCTCGGCCTGCCTGGCATGGGAAGCGCCGATGCGCAGTTGATTGCTGGGAATCCGAAGCTGCGGCAGACGCTTGATTTCTTCCTTCGCTGTATCGCCCAGTATGGTGGCGTTGCGATGACGAGTCAGGCCCAGGATGATCCGTTTGGGTTTGGGAACTCGGCTCCCACGGGCATCAATATTGGAGATACCTCCAATCCGACCGTCCGATTCTGTATTGAAACCGCCAAAACACAGATGAAAGAACTTTTAATCCACACCGCTCAGGCGGCGCTTACCGCGATTGAGCAACAGCAGCACCAACAACAGCAACAGGATTTGTCACTCATCATGTCTTTCCTTGCTCAGAATGGTGGCGATCAGGATACGCTTAATATTCTGCCGCTGCTGCTTGGAACGGGTGGAGGAAACATCAATCCGGCCCTACTTCTAGGCGGCGGATTCTAAAATCCGAACAGTTCCATTCCTGACACGTGCGCTTCGGAACGCGTTCCGTTGTTGTCACTGTCTGCGAATAGCCACACACCTATGACTTGCAGCGAAGTGCTGGCTTCCACTTTCTCTACGGATGCCAAATCTCTCCACGGAAATCTTTCGTTCGATTCCCTAGTTCCCGAAGCTCGCTTCATACAGTTCACGAAGTTGCCTTGGTAGGGGCTCTGTTCGCACACCGGCGTGGTTTCCTTCTGGGGAGAGGCACAATAAAACAAGACATAGGACAGCGGGTGAGCGGGATTTAGTTTAGCTTGCAAGGTACTCGGTAGTGATATCTTCGAAGTGCCATCAGAAAGCAGAAGACCGATCCGCACCGCGAAATCGTCGGTCTTTTTGGTGAGTGGAAGACGCAGGACCTTTTGAGGAAAGCGCTGAACCGACCACTTCCAGCGAAACTGCCCTTTTTCCTTTGTGAGGGTCACGGGCTCGGGGAGAAGGTAAATATAGCCCCCTGCCGCCTCAACGGTTTCGATTCTAAAGGCCTTGCCCTCTAAGCTAAGTTTTGGGGTTCCCTTGAAGTGAACCGCATTGGGCAGCCACTGGTTGAGAAGCATTGGAATAAGTAGAGTTGAAATCTTTTGTGCGAGTGCGGGCATAGGTTGCCCCCATTATATCAGTCTAAACGTCGGTCCTCATCCATTCGGAGATGGAGGTAGCTAACTCGTCCATTACGTCTTCTGAGGTGCGGCCGGATCGTTTCAAGACTTGAAAGCCGTGATCGGCTCCCTCCACGACTAGAAGCGTTGCCTTTCGAATGGGTTTCAGGACTTTGCGGATCAATTTTAACTCTGCCAGCTTGTCTCGAGTCCCTTGTAAGAAGAGTTGAGGGAACTCAATTGCCTTCAAGTGGGTGGCTCGTTTGGTATCGGGTTTGTCGGGCGGGTGCAGCGGAAACCCCACGTACACGAGCCCGTCGAGGACCAAAGGCTTTTCCGCCGCAAGTTGGGACGCCATTCTTCCGCCAAAAGATTTGCCGCCCAAAAAAACCGGTAGCTTGGGCTCCTTCTCCTTTACCCAAAGAAAAGCGGCTTCCACTGTGGATTTGGCGACGGCCGGTGGGTCCGGTCTTTTTTTTTCCGCTTCCATGTATGGGAAATTGAAACGCAGGGTGGCGATGCCCTGTCGGAACAAACGCGCCGACAAATCCTGCATGAAGGGATGCTCCATTCCGGCCCCGGCGCCATGAGCGAAAATGAAAGCCGCTTTTGGGTTTGGCGGTCGACTCCAAAGTCCGCTTGTTTTGCCCTCGCTTAGAACGAGTTGGATGCTTTGTGCGCGCATGTCTCACCCCTACAAGGTTTTTGGATGACAGGCACCCCTTTTCTCGCAACGATGCCTTTAAGGAGAAAGTCTTGGCTACGTATGTCGTCGGCGATGTTCAGGGTTGTTACCGCAGTCTCTGCGCGCTTATTGAAGCCATCGGCCCTACAAAAAAAGATAGCCTTCTATTTGCGGGGGATCTCGTCAATAGGGGTCCCGACTCGCTTGAGACACTTCGGTTTCTTAGCCGTAGCGAACTGCGCATTCGTTGCGTACTGGGAAATCACGATCTTTGGGCCTTTTCGCGTTTTCATCTCAAGCTGTCCCCCGGGAAGCGAGATACGCTGGACGACTTGCTCAACGCGCCGGATGCGGAAGAGCTCTTGGCGTGGCTGGCTCAGTGGCCACTTGCCGACAAACTAGAGAACGGAATTTGCGTGCATGGCGGGGTTCATCCCAGCTGGACGAGCGAGCAAGCTCTAGAACTTTCGGCCGCGGTTCAACGGCGATTGAGCGGCAGCGATCCGCGTTTGTTCCTGGAACGCGTTACGGCACGCGACGCGCCGGAGTGGGATCCAGCGTTGAAGGGCTTGGATTCAGAGTTGGCGGCGACTCGATGGTTTACGCGGGCGCGGATCTGCGACGTTCGGGGCAACTTGGACGCTGAATTCAGCGGGGCACCGGAATCCATTCCGAAAGGTTTTTTGCCCTGGTATGCGGTGCCGGGCCGAAAAACGGCGGGCCGTAGGATTTATTTCGGGCATTGGGCCGCGCACGGTTTCTTGCGCAACTCGGAAGTCGTGGCGCTCGATACAGGCTGTGTTTGGGGCGGTGATTTGACGGCGATTCGAGTCGAGGATGATCAACTTTTTCAAGTGCCTGCGGCCGAGACCTGATTGCAAAACTTGCAAGCTACAGTTTTACTCTTTGCACTTATTATCAAGAGAGATTCCCGGTATTCCTTAGGGTGAGCCGTTTGATTCGGTTCCTACTGGAGGTATGGGGATGAGTTTCAATATTGATCTTTCGCTGTTTGATCGCAAGGCGCACAACCCGTCTTTTGGAAGCTTGCGGCGAAAGCTCAAGCCTGAAATGGCGGCGCAGCTTATCGACTTTTGTGTTCCGGTGAATCCCTATTTCCCGACCCACTCCATGTTGCAAAGCTACAAAGAAGACTTGGAAGACATCCTCAAGTATTACCCCGATCAGAACGAACCGATTGCGGAAACTTTGGCGCGGGTGATGGGACTGGATGCTCAGGGCGTGGTGATGGCCAACGGTTCGACCGAAGCGATTACCTGGATCGATCACCTGTTTGTAAAAGAGAGCATCGCGACTCCCATTCCTACGTTCGGCCGCTGGACCGATCAGCCGCTGGAAACAGGGAAAAGACTTGAAGTTTTTGCGCGGCAGCCGGATCAGAACTTTGCGCTCGATATTGACGGTTTTGTGAAGTTCATTCGCAGCACGCGTTCACGGGTGGCGGCGATTTGTAACCCCAATAATCCAACGGGGGCATTGCTTTCTAAGAGCGAGGTACTGGCGCTTTGCAAGGCGCTCGGGGATTTGGATCTGGTGATCGTCGATGAGTCCTTTATAGACTTTTCGGAAGTCGAAGGGATTCCGAGTATTGCCCGAGAGGCCCAGACGCTTTCCAATGTCATCGTCGTGAAAAGCCTTGGAAAGAACTTCGGAATGCACGGCCTTCGCTTTGGGTACAGTGTTTCCAATCCAAAGATCGCAGCCGCGCTTCGCCATAAGCTTCCCCATTGGAACGTGAACGCCATCGGCGAGCGGGTCATCCAGGATCTGGAAGCTAACTTCTCGGCTTATGAGGCGAGTCGCCGCCAGGTGATCGCCGATCGCGAGTACCTCCTTGAGCGCCTCCAGGAAGTGGAGGGGATCCGCGTGTTTCCGTCGAAGGCGAATTTTGTTTTCATCCGCTGCCCGGATATCGTATCGGGGGCACGACTGCGCGATCACCTCATCGCGACGGAAGGACTGTTTGTCCGGGAATGCGGGAACAAGATTGGTTCGTCCAGCCAGTACATCCGTATAGCGGCCAATCCCCGGCCCCATACCGATCGCCTGGTGGGCGCTCTGCGCCGTGCTCTTAAACGCCTGACCGTGGCAGGTGCTTTGGAAGCCACCGTAGGGAGTTCCCTCAAAGGTACGCGGTTACTTTTGAGGAGCGATCCTCAAAAGTAACCGCGTACCTTTTGGGGCATAAACAATTGATTGGGTGAAGTCACCGGGGTAGACTTTCCCGATGGCAAACGTGACGCAACGCGCGCGGACTTCGCTCTTGCAGAGCGCGGGTCTGGTAATCTTCGGGGCCTTCCTCGCGGTTCTGATGCTGGAGATTGCCCTGCAGTTTTTGCCGGTGCACGACTCCATGCTCGCGCTTCCGGTGAACGCCCAGCAACCCGTTGCGCGGTACCAGCCCAATCGGGATTTCACCTATTCTCTTGGGGCCGATTTTGCGATCGTGAATAGCGGTCACGTAAATAACGCGGGCTTCGTTAACAATCAGAATTACGATGCCAAGAGCGACTCCCCTTTGGTGGCGGTAGTCGGTGATAGCTTTGTGGAAGCCTTGATGGTTCCGTACAAGCAAACTCTTCAAGGCACGCTTGCCCGCGCCGTCGGCAACGAAGGTAGAGTGTACAGTTTTGCCATGCAAGGAGCGCCGCTATCGCAGTACCTGGTGTATGCCGACTATGCAAAGAGCCACTACAAGCCCGACGCGATGATCTTTGTGGTGGTGGGGAATGACTTTGATGAGTCGTTGCCGAAGTACCGTGAAGGCGATGGAAAGCGCTTCCACTATTTTAAAGATGAGGGCGGCAAATTGGCTTTGTCGCGCGAAGACTATGAGCCCTCCGCGTTGCGCCAATGGCTTCGCAAATCGGCGCTCCTGCGCTATCTCTACATCAACGTGCACGCTCCCCAGGCCTTAAGCCGACTGCGGGCCTCCTGGTCCGAAGTCCCGGCTGCTAAAGCGGCACCCGTCTTTGTGGGAAACACCTCGGCGAATGTGGATCCGGAGCGGTTAAGACTGTCTGAATCTGCCGTCGACAAATTTTTTGAGCTATTGCCTGAAAAATCTGGTTTGGCACCTACCCAAATTCTCTTTGTGGTGGATGGTATCCGACCTGAGCTCTATTCATTGGACTCCTACCGATCTTCGCATGAGAGCTATTTTGGTCGGATGCGATCGTACTTCATGCGAATGGCCCAACAAAGAGGCTACGAGTTGGTCGATCTACATTCTTACTTTGCGGGGAAACACAAGCGTACAGGTGCGAAATTTGAATTTGAGCGCGATGCACACTGGAATGCGAAGGGGCATCAGACGGCGGCGGAGGCCGTATTGCAGACCACGTTGTGGAGCCACCTTTTTCCGGGGGCGCACTTGGGGATTGGGGAATAGCTAGTCGAGTTCGAACTGTTCGCGGTAATCTTTGGCTAGTTCAGCATTTTGGTTTTCTTTGCGGAGGATACAGTTTCCAATAGCCAACACGTCGAGCCCCGTTCCCATGAAGCAATGAAACGCGTCTTCCGGACTTTCCACGATAGGCTCCCCCCGAACATTAAAACTAGTGTTGACGAGAACCGGGACGCCGGTTTTTTCACCAAAACGCCTTAAGAGGTGATGGTAGCGTGGGTTCCTGCTGGATTCTACGGTTTGCACACGCGCCGAGTAGTCCACGTGGGTGACGGCCGGGATTCCGGATCGCGGCACATTTAGCTTTTCGATGCCAAATAGCTTGCTTTCGGCTTCGGTCATCTGGCGTCGGTGGGCTTCGTTCACGGGAGCCACCATCAACATATAAGGGCTATCATCGACGAGTCCGAACCATTCCTTAGCGGCTTCTTTGGTAATGGAAGGAGCGAAAGGCCGAAAGGACTCGCGGAACTTAATTTTGAGATTGATTCGTTTCTGCGTGTCGCTCGGTCGAGGATCGGCGAGGATGGATCGGTTTCCAAGCGCGCGAGGACCAAACTCCATTCTTCCCTGGAACCATCCCACCGCTTTTCCTTGGCTAAGCAAATCCGAAACTTCTTCTACTAGGTCGGATTCGCTTTGAACTTCTTCTATGACCGCACCTGCTTGCTTCAGGCGACGGACAATTTCGTCCTGCCCATATTCGGTGCCTAGGTAAGAGCCCGACATGGAATCCAAACTATTCACCACGCGTGGCTGGTTCAAAAACAGGTAGTGAGCGGCCAACGCCGCGCCCAAAGCGCCCCCGGCGTCTCCCGCTGCGGGTTGTACCCAAATCTGATCAAATAGCTTTGCCCTTGAGACCACGCCGTTCGCCACGCAGTTGAGTGCCACGCCACCCGCAAGGCACAGGTTCGTGAGGCCGGTGAGTTTTTTTGCTTCCTCGGCGAGTTTTAGCACGACTTCCTCAGTCACAAGCTGGATCGAAGCCGCGACGTCCATGTGCTTTTGTTCAAGCACGTCTTCGGGCTGCCGGACTGGAAACCCAAAAAGCTTCGGGAACTTCCGGTTCACCATGGTCAGGCCAGTGCAGTAGTCGAAATACTCCAGATTGATCTGGAAAGATCCGTCTTCCTTTACATGGATGAGGTGCTTGCGGATCAGATTGGCGTACTTGGGCACGCCATAAGGGGCAAGGCCCATCAGCTTGTATTCGCCAGAATTGACTTTGAATCCGCAGAAGTAGGTAAAAGCCGAATAGAGCAAACCCAGGGAATGAGGGAAATGGATCTCCTGGAGCAACTCCAGGTTATTACCCTGCCCTTTGGCGATGCTCGTGGTCGTCCATTCGCCGACGCCATCCATCGTTAGCACAACCGCATTCTCAAATGGCGACGGAAAAAAAGCGGAAGCCGCGTGAGAAAGGTGGTGCTCTGAAAAGAGTAGGCGGTTTTGTAAATCCATGTTGGGAAATACGGCTTTTAACTCTTTTCTCAGCATCGCTTTTTGAAAGAGCTTGTCCTTCAGCCAAACCGGTAGGGCTTTGGAAAAAGAGCGAAATCCACGAGGCGAGAACTCCAGATAAGTTTCGAGCAAGCGTTCAAACTTGAGGAAAGGCTTATCGTAGAACACGATATAGTCGACTTCTCCAGGCGATTGATCCAAGCAGAATTGGATCGCGCGCTTGGGAAATCTGGCGTCGTGCTTTTTGCGACTGAAGCGCTCTTCCTGGGCGGCCGCAACTAGCTTGCCGTCTTCCAAAAGAGCTGCTGCGCTGTCGTGGTAAAGTGCCGAGATGCCTAAGATTCGCATGGGTCCTCTTAGAACAGAGTATAGATGAAAGGCGCGACCGCCGTTCCCTGACTCAATACGATGAGCCCGCCCAGCGCCAGAAGCGCGACGAGTAGAGGGAGCAACCAAAACTTCTTTCTTACGCGAAGAAACCGCCAGAACTCCGACATGAATTCGACCATCTTAGAATTGCTCCTTGAAGTTGTCCGCCTTAAAAGGGGTTTTGCGTTGTTTCCAAAGCGTGGGTTTTGTTGTGGGGAATTTGCGGTTGAGCGCGTCCCCCCTCACCCAGGCCGCGATGAGGCCGATGGGGGTGAGCACCAGAAAAAACAAAGCACCCAAAATGACAGGCTGGGTAAACTTGGCGAGTAGCAGGCCGAAGCGGTGCCAAAGCACATTCAAAGGGTGTAGCGCCCGCGGGTAGGCTAGCGTAACCAGCAGAAAGAGGCCGGAAATGGCCAGGCAGCCCACATTGGGCTCCGCCTTAAGGGCCGGGTAGCTTCCCAAAATGAAGAAAAAGGCGGCAAAAACAAAGCCGAACTGCCGGTCCGAGCCGACCCGAATCTCATGTTCCAGGATGGTTTCGTGCATAACTTAGTCCATTCCCTAGCCTATCCGGGGAAGATTGGCAAAAGCGGTTCTATAGGGGAGTGGCCTGTGGAGGCCGTCCTAGCGCAAGTTCGCCAGGCGGCGGTCGGCCCTCTCATATCTAATAGTAATTGTATCACCTGCTTTGACCTGAAACGGCAGCCGTTCGAAGAAAATATAGACTTCGTTTTGCGCGGCGCGGTACTCCCAATGCCCTTGAGTTGCGTCCAGTGTCTGGCCATTGATGGAAACCTGAATGGTATCCGGTTTAGGCGCCACCTCCAGCGGTACCCGGCGCTGCGCCGCCAAACTGGCGCGTCGCACCACGGCATCGGCAAAGTCGCGCAAGGCAGAACCGACTGAGACCTTACAGGTGTCGTAAATCTTGCCGTCCGTTTCTTCGGCAAGGACATCGTAGGCAAAGCCATTGCA
Source organism: Bdellovibrionota bacterium (assembly GCA_041391485.1). Classification (GTDB taxonomy): domain Bacteria; phylum Bdellovibrionota; class FAC87; order UBA2466; family JACKAF01; genus JACKAF01. The sequence continues at coordinate 28,348 of JAWKNY010000027.1, forward strand.
CCAGTGGCCCATGGCACTAACGCGGTAAGGTTTGTTGACCTTATTATGGACACTCTTGAAGCGCTCGGCGTAGTCGATGGGAAGATCTCCCTGGTACGGCGTGCCGTTTGCAAAGTACTTGTACTGGTCATCCCGGTTGGTGACGATGAGTACATCTTGCGGCACCTCATTGCGGAAATACTCGCCCGGAACAAAGCTGAAGGTGCTCAACTTGTCGTAGAAAAGTTGCAATGTCCAGGTGGGTGAGTTGAGCGCATTCTGCCAAGGAATCTGATCCAGGTAGCTTCTGAACGAGTTCGTGAAACTCGTTCCATAACCTTCCATGATGGCGTTCCCGTTCACCGTTACCGGCCGACCGTTTGAAACGCTCGGTTGACTCATCATCATCGCCGCTTTGTGATCCGACTTGATCGTGGACAGAATGTTTGAGAACTGCGTGATCTGATTGCGGACGTCGGAGAGCAACGGGGTACAGTCTGTGGCTTTGTCTATTAACCAGAGTGTTTCGCTGCTTGCCCCTTCGACTTTGTCTTTGATGACCACCGTCTGGGTGACAGGAGGCTTGGTGACATGAATGATGACTGTGTTTTCTGCGCTGAAAGCAGAGTTGGAGACGACCACTACAAAGTCATTCACCCCTACCGCCGACAACGGAGGCGTTCCGGAAAGATCTCCATTGGCCGCGACAATTAGCCAATCGGGTCCCGATTTTTTGCTGAACGTCAGTGGGTAGCCCTTGGGATCTGTTGCCTTGTCTTTTAGCGTTTCGTTGAAGGGTTGGAGTGCCACCGCATTAAAGACGATGGGCGACTGCAACCACTGGGGTGGTTTCGGATCCGCGATGACATCTATGTAGAGCGTTCCCGTTGCGACGTGGGTCCCATCGTTGACGTGCAAGGTGTAGGAATGGGGCCCGATGTCCTTCATCTTAGGTGTCGCCGTGAGCTGACAGGTATTCGTGAGCTTTACCCAAGCGTCCGCTGAAATCAGCACGCAGGTAAAGGTGTCGCCCTCTGGATCTTCTATGTATTTCGGATCCGATAGATCCACTGTGAGCGTTTCCCCTTCCTTGACTGTGAATTTCAGTTCCTTGATTGTCGGAGGGTAGGTGCGGATTTTCACTGTGCCAAAAGCATCCACTTCAACGGCCGGGTGTTTGCCGTCGGTGACAGCAAAACGGGCGGTGTACTCGCCGAGGTGATTCTCCGCCGGCACGCCAGAGAGAATTCCCGTCGTACTCAATTGGAGCCAGCTTGGTCCCTCCAGCAGAGAAAACTCCAGCTGATCTCCATCTACTTCCTTAACAAACGGAGTGAGATCGAAGTTGTAGTTTTCCCCGACATAGGCGTCCGCGAGGCGAATCGGGTTCTGCGTCCATTGAGGAGCTGTGTTCTTGGGAACGACCATCCCAATCGCCTCAACGGGAAGCGGGGGGTTGAAGCCGTCGGTTACGGTGAGCGTGAAACGGTACGTGCCAATATGCTTGGCTTGCGGCACGCCATTGACGACACCGCCCGCGCTCACGCGGATCCATTCGGGTGCTCCCACCGAGCCGAAGGTCAACGGATCGCCGTCTTCATCGACCGCAAAGGGTGAGACGTCGTAGTTGAGCGTATCCCCCACTTCCACTACAGGGAGTTGAATGGGTGATTTCGTCCAGTAAGGGGCGTCTTGTTTGTTAATCACTCGAATGGTGGTGTTCACGTTCACGGCCGGAGATTTTCCGTCTGTGACTGAGAACGTCACTGGGGAAGTGCCCACGTCCGCTTGGCGAGGCGTTCCCGAAAGTTTTCCATCCGCGCCGGTGATAAGCCATTCCGGACCACTCACTTTGGCGAAGGTGATGGGATCTCCTTCGGGATCTTTCGCCCAGGTGCTTAAGTCGAAGCTGTACAGGGTATCTTCGGTAGCGTCTTTTAACACCAGCGGCGTTGTCCAAACTGGAGCGTCGTTTGTATCGATGACGATCCCTTCAGCGTTTACCGGTACCTTGGTGGTTCCGTCGCTTACTCGAATAACCATCGTGAAGGAACCGACGTCTTGCTGTCGAGGTGTCCCCGAGAGAGTTCCGTCTGGAGCCACCTGAATCCAGTTGGGGCCGCTCGCTTTTTCAAAGGTAAGCGGGTCATTCTCCTCATCCGTTACAAACGGTTTGACGTCGAAGGAATACGCTTCATCCTCAAACGCGTCCTTCAGACGAATGGGGTTCTGGGTCCATTGCGGCGGATCGTTGACGGGAAGCACTTGTCCATTTGCCACGGCGGGAACTGGCGTCGAGGCTCCGTCGATTTACCGTAAGATTCAAAGAGAAGGGGCCGACGTCCGCTTCCGAAGGGGTGCCGCTGATCTGACCGTTGGGAGCGACGCTAATCCAAGCGGGTCCGCTCACCAGAGCGAAAGTAAGCGCGTCGTTCTCCGGATCGGTCACGAAGAGCTTCAGATCAAAGCTGTAGGGCTTGTCTTCAAAGGCATCGGCAAGTTTCACCGGGTTTTGTACCCACTGCGGCGGATCGTTGGTTTCGACCACTCTGCCGCGCGCGTTCACCTGTGCGCTTGCTTTGCCGTCTGAAACTTCAATGCGAACCTGGTAGTTCCCCACGTCCCTTTGTTCCGGGGTACCAACCAGTTTGCCGTCTTGAGTGACTTGTACCCAGTTGGGCCCACTCACTTTGCGGAACGTGAGCGGGTCTCCTTCTTCATCAAAGACGAAAGGCTTCACGTCAAAAGAGTAGGCCTGGTCTTCGAACGCGTCGGGAAGATCGATCGGGTTTTGTGTCCAAGTGGGTGGATCGTTGGCCTCAATTACTTTGCCGTTGGCAACGACGTTCACCGGCGGCGCAATGCCATCGCTCACGCTGAACGTGGCCTGGTAGTTGCCCACGTCGGCCTGCGCCGGCGTACCGGAGAGAAGACCATTGGGTGCGACCTTCAACCAATCTGGGCCGCTCACCTTTGCAAACTGCAGCGGATCGCCATCCTCATCCGAAGCGAAGGGAGCAAGATTGAAACCGTAGGCTACGTCTTCCGTCGCATCGTCGAGCTGGATAGGATCTTGAGTCCACTTGGGCGCATCGTTGGTGTTGCGCACTTCACCGAGAGCAGGAGCTTCGCTGGTTAGCTCGCCGTCTGAGGCAACGACGGTAAGCGTGAAGTTTCCAACGTCTGACTGCGAGGGAGTTCCACTAAAGATGCCGTCCGAGCTTAGTTGGAGCCACGCGGGACCTCCCTTTTTCGTGAACTGAATGGGTCTTCCTTCAGGATCGGAGACAAAGGGCTTTACGTCGAAGGTATAGGGTTGGTCCTCGAACGCGGGGTCCATCGGGATCGTGGTTACGTTCCAGGTTGGCGGATCATTGACCTCGATAACCCGACCGTTTGCATCGACGTTCACCGGGCCACCGATTCCGTCCGTCACGCTGATGACCATCGTGAACGGGCCGACATCTGTTTGCCGTGGGGTGCCGCTCAGTACGCCGGTGGAACTCACTTTTATCCAGTCCGGCCCTTGCTCTTTTTTGAAGGTGAGGGCATCGCCGTCTTCGTCAAAAACCAAGTTGGCGACGGAAAACTGGTAGGGCTTGTTTTCTGTTGCGTCCGGAAGCTGAATGGGATTCTGCGACCAGGCAGGCAGATCGTTTGTATTGAGTACTCGACCACGCGCCCGCACGGGGACGGGGTCCGAGAGATTATCCGTTACACCCACCAGAATTTCGTAGTTGCCCACATCCGCCTGGCGGGGAACACCGGTGAGTTTTCCTTCAGGAGTCACCTGCAACCAGGCAGGGCCTTCAAGTTTTTCAAAAGTGAGGGCGTCGCCGTCGGGGTCCGCAGCGTAACCAGCCAGATCAAACTGGAAGAGCCAGTCTTCCTGAGCGTCATCGAGCGCAATGGGGTCCGCTTTCCAGAAAGGGGAGTCATTGGAATTGAGCACCTGCCCGTTCAGGGTAACGGGTACCGCCGGCGCTTTTCCATCGCTGACGCTCACGCGAGCCGTGAAGGGACCGACGTCTTCCTGTACGGGAGTCCCGGAGAGTACGCCGTTCGATCCCACTTTCAACCAAGTGGGTCCGGAGAGTTTGGTGAACGTAAGTGCGTCCCCGTCCTCGTCGAAAACTTTGGTCTTAAGATCAAACGAGTAGGCGCGATCTTCGGTGGCATCAGGAAGTTGAATCGGGTCGCTGGCCCACGTGGGAGCATCGTTTACATTCAACACTTCGCCAACGGCATTCACATTCACAGGAGTGGAGTTGCCGTCGGTGACCGAGAATACCGCTTGGTAGCTACCGACGTTGGCCTGTACCGGCAGGCCGCTTAATTTTCCCTGAGGAGAAAGCTTCAGCCAGGAAGGTCCGGAAACAAGAGCGAAGGTGAGCGCGTCCCCGTCCTCATCCACCGCCAAAGAGGAGATATCAAAATCGTACTGGGCGTCTTCAAAGGCGTCTTTGAGTGCGATGGGATCTTTGGTCCATTGAGGAGCGTCGTTCGTGTTTAGAACGCGGCCCTTCGCGGTTACTGAAACGGGATTGGAGAGTGAGTCGGTTACGGATACCACAAGGTCGAAGTTGCCGACATCAGACTGCTTCGGTGTGCCGCTCAGAGCGCCATCGGAACTCACTTGGATCCACGCGGGACCCGATACCTTGGCGAACCGCAAGTCGTCCCCGTCCACATCAATTGCAAAAGTGGAAATATCGAACTGGTACGCCTTATCTTCAAAAGCGTCCGTAAGGGTGATGGGATCTTTGGACCACGTGGGTGCGTCGTTGGTGTTCTTAACGGTTCCATTGGCATTGACTTCTACCGGCGATGACTTGCCATCGGTGACGGCAAAGCGGGCGGTGTAGTTGCCGACATCTGCTTGAGTCGGAGTGCCACCCAGTACGCCACTCGGTGGGACCTGCAACCAGCCGGGTCCTGAAACTTTCGCGAAGGTGAGCGGATCCCCGTCCTCGTCGATCACGAAGGCTTTAATGTCGAAGTTGTAGGGATCATCTTCTAGCGCGTCCTTGAGTGTCAGCGGATCGACCGTCCAGCGGGGCGGATCGTTTACGTTGAGGACTTCTCCCTGAACCGTGACTTCCACCGGTGCGGCTATGCCGTCACTGACGCTTACGACAAAGCTCAAGCTTCCGACATCGGCTTGTCTTGGTGTTCCTGAGATGATTCCGGCAGTGGAGACATTCACCCACGCGGGTCCGGACACTTTTTTGAAGCTGAGCGCGTCTCCATCTTCGTCGCTCGCCGACGTGGAAAGATCAAACTGATAGGCCGCGTCCTCGGTAGCGGGAGGGATCCGAACAGGATTACTAATCCAAACCGGCGCATCATTTACGTTGATGACTTGCCCTGTTGCCGTCACGTTGACGGGTGTGCCAGAGGGGTCAGCGACGCTAAAGACCGCTTGGTAACTGCCGACATCTTTTTGCGCGGGTGTTCCGCCAACTTGACCGTCGGCACTAACGGTCAGCCATTCGGGTCCGGAAACTTTTGCGAAGGTGAGCGGATCCCCTTCCGCATCGGTAACTTGAGTTTTGAGATCAAAGAAGAACGGGTTGTCTTCCAAAGCGACAGGTAGGTTAAGCGGGTTGGACTTCCACTCGGGAAGGTCGTTCACTTCCAAGACGCTGCCATTTGCTGAGACTCTGACGGGCGTAGACTTTCCATCGGTGACATTGAATTCTGCGGTGAACGCTCCCACGTCACTTTGGGCGGAGTTCCGCTTAAGCGGCCCTGGGCATCCACTTTTAACCATTGAGGGCCGCTTACTTTTGAGAAAGTGAGCGCGTCACCGTCTTCATCGCTAGCAAAAGGGCGGAGATCAAAACTGTAGGGCGCGTCTTCGGTAGCGGGGGACAGCTCGATAGGGTTTTGAGTCCAAACGGGCGCGTCGTTGACGTTGATCACTTTGCCATTTGCGACAACGGAAACGGGGAGGATTTGGAATCCGTTACGGTAAGAGTTGCCGTAAAGTTTCCCACATCCCCTTGAACCGGGGTACCGGTCAGCTTGCCTGTGGCGTCGATCTTTAACCATTGTGGCCCGCTTGTCAGAGCGAACGTTAGAGGATCGCCGTCCTCGTCCACGACCAGGTTAGCGACGCTGAATTGGTACGGCGAATCTTCGGTAGCGTCGGCAAGCTGCACGGGGTTTTGAGTCCAGCGCGGTGGATCGTTCACATTGATGACTTTTCCGTTTGCCGCTACTTGAACGTTGGCTTTTCCATCGGATACAGAGAACGTGGCCGTGTAGTTTCCGACATCCGCTTGTGCGGGCGTGCCGGTGATTTTTCCGTTCGCGGCGACTTTCAGCCAGTCGGGGCCGTTGAGCTTGCTGAAAGTCAGTGCGTCTCCATCCTCGTCTGTTACGAGCGGGGCGAGGTCAAAAGTATAGGGAGAGTCTTCCGTGGCATCGGCAAGCTGAACGGGGATCTGGGTCCATACCGGAGCGTCGTTTACGTTTTGCACTTTACCGGTGGCCGGTACCAGTACCGGGGCGGATAATCCGTCTGTCACACTGAAAGAGGCGGTGTAGTTCCCGACGTCCCCTTGTTTGGGGGTTCCTGTGATTTTTCCATTCGGTGCGACTTGCATCCATACCGGGCCGGAAACTTTTACGAAGGTGAGCTCCTCGCTGTCTTCGTCGGAAGCAAGTGGAGCGAGATCAAAACTAAACGGACTGTCCTCCAGAGCCGTACCGAGATCGACACTCGTTACGTTCCACACCGGTGGATCGTTAACGTTCAATACGACACCGTTGGCGTTCACCGGAACGGGTGCTGCGATCCCGTCGGTGACAAGAACGACCAGAGTAAAAGCTCCAATGTCGGCAGCACTGGGCGTTCCGCTAAGAGCTCCTTGCGCAGAAACCTTTAGCCAGTCGGGACCGGATGATTTTGTGAATTGCAGTGAGTTGCCGTCCTCGTCTGAAGCGAACGGAGCAATGTCGAAAGTGTAGGGAGTATCTTCACTGGCAGGATCGAGCTGGATCGGATTCTGCGACCAGACGGGTGCGTCGTTTACGTTGACCACCTGAAAATTGAAAGTCGCGGGCGCCGAAAATACCCGCCCATCAATGGTTGTTTCGAAGGCGATGCGGAGGCTGACTTGGCCGACATGCGCTTGCAAAGGCGTTCCGCTCAGCGCCCCTTGTGGAGAGAGTGTGATCCACGGGGCCCCTTCAAGAAGCGTAAAGGTTGTTGGCGTACCTTCGGGATGATCCAGATGCTTTGCGACACTTTCTGTGTAGGGAGAGTCTTCGAAGGCTTTGTTCAAGGTAACGGGATCTTGATTCCAGACCGGCGGGATGCGCACGGTAATTTCCATCTGGGTGATCGCGCCCGTGTCTCCATCTTGAACCGCAAAGGTAAAACGGCTAATCCCTTGATCGCTTGCGGTGGGGATTTCCGGAACATGCGATCGGTCGCTGAATCGATCGTCAACCACGCTGGTTTCCCGAAAGGAGTTTCCGTCCAATCCAGTTTCCCGCCACTACCCGTTTCACTGAGCAGGCTGATGAGATTGACGTTGAAAGTTTCGCCGGCGAAAGCAGTCACCTTTGTCGGGTTGTTTTTGAATTTGATCGCGGCTTGTGCAAAAGGAGCTTAAGCCTAGTAAGTGACCAACAAAAAAGCAGTCCACTTTTTTTGAAATTTCCAATTCCATGACCCCTCTCCCTGCATTGATGCGATTTGTTATCGTGAATGCGCCGTCATTATATCACCGACAAATCAACAATTTACGTGTCAATCGGTAGAGTTAGCGAGAAGTCTTAACGACTCGATAAGGGTTTTATTTGCGCGATCTCCGCGAAGCGTTAATGAGGTGTATTCCTCTCGAATGCGGTGCACGCGTCACGCGTTTACAGCTGCGAAAGAGATCGTCGAAACCGATCGGGGGTTCGTTTTTGGCCAGACAAAAAGTTGTTCAAAAATCCATGTTTGGGGCTTCGGTGCGCTGCCCGCGCCTGGCATGAAACTTCCATCTAATTGCCATGTTTTCTAGATTGCGGGTATTCAGATTGGCTACACAGGGGAAAATTCTACTGCTGCTTTTGTTGTTCCTTCACGGAAACGCAATCGCTGGCGACGATGACAAGACCGAGTGCAAAGGTGCGCACATCGCTATTGCGCAGAGCATCGGTATGGAAACTCGTCCCGCCCGTGCCGCCGATATCGCCGAACGCCTTAAGGATTTTGCCGGGCAAGACGTGGGTCCGGTTCCCGACGGCGAGGGCGGAATGAACTATGTTTTCAGGGTGGCGAACGGAGATAAAGAAGTCGCCATCCGCGTACCCGTGGATCAAAGCGCGGACATGATCGACATTGCGAAATGGGAGTACGAGCTACGAATGAGTTTGGCGCAGGCCTGGGAACGATCGGGCCGTAGCGGTCGGCCTCCTTGCTGATCCCTTCCGGCTTTCACGAAGTTACAGGCGCTACGCAAAGCGAATGGGTTCCGGCAACTGTATCCACTCGCTTAACGGATTCTCGTTTGATGGGACCCGACGCACCCAAAGGTACCGTTTACGATCTGTGGAAAAAATCGGGGATGCTGTGGAGTTCTTGCATGAGTCGGGTGTGGTTCACCGCGATTTGAAAGCTGCAAACGTGCACCTGGTCGTGTTGTACAAAGATCCGGAGACAGGCTTAACAACTTCCAAAGACGGGCCTAACCGAGAAATTGCCGAAGTCGGAGTTCTACTCGGCGATTTTGATTTGTCTTCTCAGAAAGAAGTTCTTCACCCCAGCGTGGATGGAATAACCGGAACCGCGGCCTACATGCCAGCGGATCAGGTTTTTCAAAAGACACCGTCGCCAGAACACGATGTTTATGCCATGAGAAAAGTATTTGCGGAGATGGCGTTGGGCCACAAAATAACCAGTGAGGAAATGGAGCACGAAACTTACGAGAAAGGTTTTCCGAGTGCGCGAATGATAGAGTTTAGGCATTCGCTGGAGAGTCGAATCGGTCCCTTCAAAGCGATGGTCGTACATCACCCAACGAAGTCGATAAAAGAACTCAGAGAGTTGGCGGCCTTAGCGGAGAAATACGAAAGTTCAGGAAAGAGTTCGCAGGAATTTGTGGCGGAGTACGCGAAGGAATATCTCCTTCCGCTCATGGAAAAAGATCCGGAGCAAGCCGCAGAAGTCATCTTTACGTCACAGCTTCTTACCGCTGCTTTTAGAGAAAACCTCGGCACAGCTAAGGCGAACGGGTTGGGGATGGATGAGGCACAATCCAAAAAAACTTTGGCGGCTTTGTCCGCGCATTACGGCGGGGTTCCCAAAAGGGAAGATTACACAATAACGCTTAATGTTCCGAAGCCCGAAGGCATGATCCCGTACCGTGCGCCCAACCCCTACGTTGACTGGGACCAGGCGCATCTAGCGATTGGGGAACTTAAATTGGAGGGCGACACCACCTACGTGGATCCGAAATCGGTAGGGATTTTGCCCATCGTCGATGGAAGTCGGACTCCCAAAGACGACATTAACGACGACGCCCCGACGAAAATCACCCGGCCCCGAGTTCCGCAGAACCCGTAGTTGTTGCACGCAGTCATCAAAGGGAGATCCCATTGTTCCAATATTAATGGCGGTTTAGCGGGGGCGCTTGCCTCTCTAGCCGCGTGCTGTCAGAAAGAATAGATGGCAAAGGGGCTTTGGGTCGGGGCACTACTAACAGTTCTGTTTTCTGCGCTTTGCAGCGCATCCACGATCCCCACACTTCCGAACCTTTGCCGGCTAGCCATTCAGGCAGAAGGCCCGCTCCCGGAGAATATCCGCCGCTATTTTGAGGAGAACCAACTTGTTCCGGAAGTCTTCGACGGGGACAAGCACAACCTTTGGGACAACTGGGGCGCGTGGGATGCGGAGTTTGGGATTTACCACCGCTACTCGCAAACGGCGGGCACCCACTTAGGCTTGAGCGCCATCGATAAGTCCGCGCACAACCAGGCAGCGATCCGCCACTTTGTTTCTGCGGACGGGAAGATCTGGCACCACGTCGGCGTGGTGCTTGAAAAAAAATCGCCGGAGGAATTGGCGTATTGGTCGGGAAAGCTCGTTGTTAGCAACGGCCGCTACTACTTGTTTCATACGCGGGGAGAGTCGTCGGGCGAAAACCAATACATTGCGCTTTCCATTTCGCGTGATGGGCACCGCTTTTCAAAATCGGAACCGATACTAAAACCGAGCCAGAAGTGGAATTATGCTTTTGACGATACTGACGGAGCCATTCCCGCCTGGCGAGATCCGGAAGTTTTTTGGCACCCCACTTTGAATTGTTGGGTCATGGTTTTTGCAACCAAAACAAAGGAATCCGGAAATGTCGGGCCGGGTTTTGGCTTGGCCTCTTCGGTCGATCTGGTGAATTGGAATCTACTACCGCCGATGTCCCCCAACTTGCCTGAATGGATGCGTGTGCACGGGGCGCAATTGGAACTCCCCAACATTGATCCGACGCCTGGACGTGTGCGTCTTTACGCGAGCTACTCCGTCCCGGGGAATGACGATATTTTGGGACAGCTGGGGACACTCTATTGGGAGGTTCCACTTTTGGGAGATCCTTTGGAGGCGCCCAAAGTTCTTTACAACGATTCGCGCTTTTATGGTTTCAGTCTTCTCGCGGGGAACGCACTTTTGTTTAGTACGGATCAGCACGAGAGGCCTTATAAGATGGCGAGTCTTCCGCTGCAGCACTAAAGCGCTCGCACTACCCGAAAAAAAAAAGCCCGGCACCGCGAGGCACCGGGCTTGCGAACGCTATCAAAGACTACTGGTACTTTACGCCGCAACCATAGGGTTCGGTCGAGGCGGTTTTGATAGCCGTACCGGACTGAATTTCCTTGAATGCGGTAAGCACGTAGTTGTCGGCCTTAACGATGTCATCGGTATCCGTTGAGCGGATAGAATCGATGGCACCCTGATAGACCACATTACCTTTGGGATCGATAATGAACATGTGCGGGGTTGTTTTGGCACCGTACGCGAGTCCAATTTTCCCATCGGAATCTAACAAAACCGCATCAGCTTTACTCTTGTTTTTCTTGATGGCGGCGTTGGTTTCTTCCGGGGTCATGTAGCCTTGCTTGCCCTCAGCAGAGGAAACGATGGAGAGCCAAACAGCTCCCTTCTTTTTTGCTTCTGCCTGGGTATTTTGCATGTTGCCACTGTCGTAGTGCTTGCGAACGTACGGGCAGCCGTGATTGAGCCATTCCAATACGACGTACTTGCCCTTGAAGTCTTCGAGCTTATGTTCTTTACCGTTGCTATCTTTTGCAACAAAGCTTGGGGCTTTCGATCCGGTTTTAACTTGGCCGGATGTGGACTTGCTGGAAAAACCACTAAGTCCAATGATGGCAACCAGTCCGATGACCGCGGTTGCGAGTTTAGGTACTTCATGAGGGGGCCTCCACTTATTAGATTGAATCCAGTGCTTTTAGCACCGTTTCTTTGGTTAAAATTTGCGGTAGCAATACGGGCTGCTCTCCGGCTTTGCCACTATAAAAAACATAAAGCGGCACTCCGTTGCGACCAAACGATTCAGTCTTTTTGAGATCACTTCATCTTGATTGGTCCAATCCGCCATCAAGAGCGCGACCCCTTTTTCCTTGAATTTGTCGAGTATGGGTTGAGTGTCCAAAACCGCTTGCTTGTTCACCTGACACGTAATGCACCAGGACGCGGTGAAATCAATAAAGATGGGAACGTTCGCGGCCTGCAGCTCGGCCAAGCGTTCCTCCGAGAATGTCTGCCACTCTCCCTCTGCTACCTGGACCTTCGGTGATGGTTTCAGATCCTTCAACCCCACAAACAAGCCAGCCACTACGAAAATTACGGAGAACACCGCCTGCCATTTCTTAAAGCCGGTTTTTCCGTAGGCCCCTGTCCCATCGCGAAGATGAGTAAACTTACACGAAGCACGAACAAACGGTGCGGATCGGTTTGCTCGCCAACGACCGACAAAATCCACAATACGGTCAAAAAGATGGGGAACGCCAGAAACTGCCGGAAGGTTTCCATCCAGGCACCGGGCCTCGGTAGGTAAGCAATCATTTTTGGGAAGGCGGCCAAAAGAACGTACGGCGAAGCCATTCCGACTCCAATGGCCGTGAACACTAAGAAGGTCACCCAACCCGGTTGAGAGAGGGCAAACCCTATTGCGACTCCCATGAAAGGAGCCGTGCAGGGGTGGCTACCAAGGTTGCCAGCACGCCTGTGAAAAACGAACCGGCGACGCCGGATTTTGGGAAAGGTTTTGCCCCACTCCCATGAAGCTTCCGCCAAACTCAAAGCGCCAAGCAGGTTCATGCCGACGGCAATGAAGACAAAGCTTAGCGCGGCTAGAAAGATGGGCGATTGCAGCTGGAAGCCCCAGCCGATATGCGTGCCGCCGGCGCGGACAATAAGGAGGCCAGCGACGAGCAGCCAGAAAGATACGAGAATGCCAAAGAGATACGAAATGCTATGGGCGGTTGCATGAGTCTTGTCGGCACGGGATTGTTCGAAAAAACCCAGTACCTTGATAGACAGAACAGGAAATACACACGGCATCAGGTTGAGCAAAAACCCGCCCAAGAGCGCGAACAGCAGCATGGACAAAAGCGAAGCTTCGGAACGCGCGGCTGAAACTACCTGTGAGATTTCCCGGGCACTGCCGTCGGCAAAAGTAATTACGCCGTCTACTTTGTCTGGAGCTACCACATTGCTCTTCAAGTTTAGAGTAATGCGGTGGGAGTCCCCGCTACTTTGAATGGCGGGGGCGGGCGTGTTGGGGAAGAGGCCTTCGCGAACCGGAAAAAAATCGGTGGGTGCGGTTTCCGCGTTGAAGTCGATCCGTACTTCTCTGTCGCTGCTGGTTGCCCTAAGCGACTGGGATTCCCAGAGCTTGGGCAGCTGATCCTTGGTTTGCTCAAAAAGCTTTGCCCATTTGGAATTGTCGCCGGACTTTGCCGGAGGAAGTAGAAGACTGAGCGTCGCTTTACCGGGGATGCACTCCTCGTTGCAAACTAGCCATTTTGTCGTGGCCTGAATTGTCATGGGCCCGGTGGTTCCGGCGTCGGTTTGCAATTCAGTCGCGAGGAGCGTTTCACCTTCGTACCCGTAGTTGGTGAGTGCCCCCACCGGGATGCGCTTTGGCTGTGGCCATTGGATCCTGCCGACCGTTCCGCCTTGGGGGACTTCCCACTCTATTTTTAGTGGTTCCCCTGAGTCGCCGGGGTTCAGCCAGTAGAGGTGCCAGTGCGGATCCGTTTTAAACCGGATGCCAACCCCGATCGATTCCCCGGCAACGTAACCCTGCGTTGCGGCTACCAGCTCTACCTCTATATGGGGTTGTTTGATGACCTCGGAAAAAACGACATTGCAGAGCAGAAAACTGCTTAGCAGAAGAAGGGAGCGGCAAAACAAGTTGACCTCCGGATCTAATACGGGACGCTAATTACCCGGTGTTTGTGACCAGTTAGGAATGCGGAAAACCTGACTTCTACATCATACTGTAAAATACGTACCGCACAAGGTACCCGACGAGAGTGAGGGCGATAGAGCCGATGACTGCGGGCAGAAAGCCTTCAATCTCAAACCCGGGCGACAAGCCAGCGCTGATCTTCAAAGCGAGCCCGTTTACTACAAATAAAAAAAGGCCAAAGGTGATGACCGTGAGCGGTAAGGTCAGGAAAACGAGAACCGGCCACACCAGCATGTTCACCAGCCCAACGATGAGAGCGCCAAACAGGGCGGCACCAAAACTTGTGATGCGGATTCCAGGTACGACCTTAGCCGTAATCAGGAGCGTTAAAGTAGCGAGAAGCCAATGGACTAGATAAGCCGTCATGCGAGGGATTGTCGCCGAAGCCAGAGGCTTGGGCAAGTGCGTTGAAAAGAATTTTTAGGGTGTATTAACAAAGGCTTATTCATCTCGCTAGTTTTTTGGGGTGAGGTTTGCTATCAGATCGTGTTTCGGGGAGGGGGCACAGAGCTGAGGCCTAGCATGTGTCCAAGGTCCTTTTACAAACTACTCGTGCTCGTGAGTGCTCTGACCGCGTCAGGGGCATTTGCCATCCTAGACCCCGCGGACTGCGGGCCGGAAAAATTTGATCACGGTTACCCTTGGACCTCGCCGTTGCGTCCGGATGAGGAGAACAGTTTTGAGAGTCTACGCGACTTTAACTGGTCCTCTCAGGAACCGCAGAGTCGGGCTATCGATCTGAGAGAGCGCGTCAATGACCTCTTCGTGGAAGAGTTGTTCGGCGTGACGACTGAAGCGCTGAGCGGAAATTCCGGCATTCAACTCCACTGGCATCGGGAAGAGCCCCTGAGTGCGGCGCCCTTTCCCGAAAACTGGATGGTTTTGGGTGTGCCTAGTCGCCTCCTACCCGCGGCCGAACACCTGCGGCCGATGGCGCGCTTTGCGCAGTTCATCGCACAGACTCTCAACAAACGCATTCCTAATCCGCGCCGCCTCAACAATGTTCATCTCCTTTATATAAATAGTAACGAGGATCAGCGACTGATCGACCTACCCCACTTGCATAGCTACGAAGACTACGGCGTAAACATTGAACTGATGCCGGGATCGAAGGGCCTGGTGCTGTGCGATGAGGGAGAGCCAGAGGCCGTTGCGCCTTCGCAACAGCTGACGGTTTTCAACTCTCGCACCCTGCACCGTTCCTTTCCGCAGCGCAGGCGTTTACTCCTGATTTTGTCTTTTGCTGGCGAGGGATAGTTTTTGGAACTAGTGGTTGACGCGGTGTATTAGCTTCGGCAGAGTTCAGGGACACAAGCAAAGGGGGCTCTCATGTGGTTCAGGGCGATAGTTTTTTTCTGCTTTACCATTCTTTTTGCGAACACCACTTACGCGGATACGGAAACGGTCCAGGCAAATATCGATACGTGCCTCATGGTTTTTAGAGTTGAGGGAAGTGGTGTTGAGCCACTTCATTTTAAACCCGAGCGAATGGAGATTGGTTTCAGCATGCGCATGACCCAATCGGGGAGGCCCGATGAACCGCTGATCTATGAAGATCGGGTCAATACGACTGGGCACCCTTTTGAGCCGAGTATTACTCTTTACCGAGATGGGAGAATTGTCCTGGCGCGATGGTGGACGGGGCTCCCCGACGAATACGTGCAATTCCCGATGCAATTCGTAACAGGAGACTGGCAAACTCTCGCAGCCGGCGGCGCGGTCGAGCTGCTGGCGCCCGAGGATGTCACCAACCTTGTGGAAGCCCAACTCTCAGATTGGGCGGCTGCCGGCACCAACCCGGTTCGGTACTTCAACCTGGAAGTGGAAGACCAGGACGCGGAAGGAACCACTATCCGAATCCGCCGTGAGGAGCCTTTTCGCCCGCGCTTCTTCCTCAAGGATGGATTTCTGCAAGCCGAAGGAATACTTTCGAATTTTGTCATGACCTTGGAAATTCCCTAAGGGTTGATACGCCCCGGTAACATGTGGCATAACTTTGTCATAATTAAACAGGGGGACGTATGCGTACGTTTAAGGTTTTTGCGTTGGTGGTTGCGGTAGGATTCTTGGGAACTTGGTTGGTTTGTGTGGCGAAGGATAAAACCTCGATCCCCACAACGCCTGAGGAAGTACAAAAAATGATATCCAGGTTTTCTCCGACGGTGCTGCAAGCAGATATTGAGCACCTTTCTTCCGGCGATAAAGAAGCCCTTCAGCACGTCATTGAGGCCTCCCGCTACCTGCAGGACCTTTTCGCGGAGCAGGTTTGGTCAGAAAATCTTTCTTTAAGAAAGAAGCTGGAAGCGGATACCTCGGAACTGGGAAAGAAACGTCTCCACTACTTTAATATAAACGTGGGTCCCTGGTCGCGTTTGGATGGGGATGATGCGTTTTTGCCGGACGTCCCTGAAAAACCGCTGGGCGCAAACTTCTATCCTGCCGACTTGAGTAAGGAAAAGTTTTCGGAATGGGTGGCGACTCTTTCGGAGGAAGATCAAGAAAAAGCGCGCGGGTTCTTTTCTGTGGTCCGAGAATCAGACAACGGCCTTCGTCTTGTTCCGTATAGCGAAGAATATGCGAAGTACCTGGAACCGGCAGCTCGAGAGCTTAAGGAGGCCGCGAAACTTACGACCAACGAAACGCTTCGCCGGTTTTTGAATAGCCGTGCCGATGCGTTTCTTAGCGACGATTATTACGAGTCCGACTTGGCCTGGCTCGCATTGGATGCCCCCATCGATGTAACGATTGGACCCTATGAGACTTATGAAGATCAGCTTTTAGGTTACAAGGCGGCTTTTGAATCGGTGGTGGCGATACGCGACGACGCTTCGACGGCGAAGCTTGCCACTTTCAGCAAGTACCTTCAGGAACTCGAAAACAATTTGCCGATGCCCGAGGAGTACAAAAATCCTTCGATTGGGAAGAGCACGCCGATTAAGGCTGTGGATATTGTTTTCAGTGCGGGTGATGCCAGACGTGGAGTCATGTCGATTGCCTTCAACCTCCCCAACGATGAGAAGGTGATAACGGAAGCCGGTAGCAAGAAAGTCATGATGAAGAATCTGAACGAGGCCAAGTTCAGCAAGATCTTGGTGCCACTCGCGGAAGCGGCTCTTGCACCGGAGCAAAAAGGCGATGTCGATTTCGACGCCTTCTTCACCCACGTTCTAATGCACGAACTGGTGCATGGGATTGGGCCCCACGAAATTGAAGTGGATGGGCGCAAGACAACTGTGCGACATGAGTTAAAAAATCTCTATTCCGCGATTGAGGAAGCTAAGGCGGATGTAGGTGGACTCTGGGCGTTGCAGTATCTCGTGACCAAGGGTGTGGTGGACAAGGATCTGCAGAAGCACATGTACCGCACCAACTTGGCCAGCGCGTTTCGCTCGGTACGCTTCGGTGTGGAAAGTGCCCACGGTCGAGCGGTTGCGCTGCAGTTTAACTATTATGTCTCGCAAGGTGCAATCACCTTCGATCCTCAAACGCAGAAGTTCAGCGTAGACGAAAGCAAAATCCAAGAGGTCGTAAAAGACCTGCTCAACAAGCTGCTCGTGATTGAGGCGAAGGGCGACTACGCGGGTGCACAAAAACTTCTGGAAACCCACACGGCGCTGAGTGCCGAGATGAAGGCGGTGCTGGAGCGTGCGGAGAACGCTGGCATTCCCGTGGACCTTGAGCCCATTTACCCGATGGCGGGTGAGACGCGCTAAGGTTTGGGCTGAAGCACGCTGATGCTAACGCCGGCGAGCACAAGTAGAAAAGCGATGTGGTCGTAGAACGTCGGCTTTTCGTGCAGATAGATCCAGCTAAAGACGACAAAGACGCCGAATGTGATTCCCTCTTGAATCACCTTTAGTTGGGGTCCGGAGAAGTGCCCATGCCCTATTCTGTTTGCCGGGACTTGCAGGCAATATTCGAAAAAGGCGATTAGCCAGGAAGCGAGAATTACCAAGAACAACGGTTTGTCTTTAAAGCGTAAATGCCCGTACCATGCAAAGGTCATAAAGATATTGCTGAGAACGAGTAGTAAAACCGTTGTCCACGCCGTTGGCATACGCCCTCCTGAATCGAGCCATTCTAGCGATTGGCGCACAAAAGAGAATGTATTTTGTGGGCTGGGTTGACATAAATTCGACTTGGAGAGACGCTAATAGTAGATGGGTTTTTTAGCGTTCCTTTTTCTTCTTCTCACTTCTATTGTCCCTGCCGGAGAGGCCTCCGCATTGGCACACGATCGCGGTGAGGCCGTACTTACGACTGCGCAAGGCGTGCCTGTAGGCATAATGGGCGAGTTGTCGGCCGATCCCGTGTACGGAAGCTGCCTGTCCCCTTTTCTGCTGCGTTCGGATGTGGTTTTGTACAGAGGTTCTGCCGGACTCGCTTCAGTTCATTCCTGTGGTGCGCCACACTGCCGTCGAAGATCGTGGCCCGCCCCGTATTTAATCGAATTTTTTATTTTTCTTTCCCCTTTGTCACTTTGAGAGGTTTACATGTTTGCATCTAGGTTAGGTCGTTTCGGTCTCTTCGTCTCTTTGGTGTGCTGCCTTTCCGCACAGGCTACCGACGATTTTCAGGTTTGGGCGCAGGCCGTTCCGGTCTACCACGCGGGCGATTCGTTGAACGTGGGAGCCGTTGTTCAATGGCGTCTGGGTCGTGGAACTGCGGACAAACTACTCACGGATTTGAATTTGGAAAAAGGTTGGGACTCGGGTTTTCCGTTTCCGGGGGCTCGTTACCCTGAGCCTTACGCACCCTTCTTTATTTAACACTTTGGAAGTTCGTCCGTGGTTGGGGGCAGTACCGTACCAGCTTAGGAGGCAAGACGGCCTGGATAAATAGAATACGCTCCGAGTTTCGTTTTCTATCGGGCGTTTCGAACATGGCACTGCGACTAAGGTTCTTAAGCGCGGTGGTCTGTCCGCTCGCTGGAGAGTGGTCCGTCCTGACGGAAGAAGAACTTTTCGTAAATGCCAACACGGTGTCGAGTGGCGTTATCTCCGGCTTGGGCGAAAATCGCTTTCGCATGGGATTTAGGTACCACCCGGAAGGTGGATTTAGCTTGGATATCGCCTACCTTAACCAGTGGATATTCAATCACTCGGCTCCCAACCTAATGGTGCACATACCCGCGCTGTTTCTTAATTATAGTTTTGGTTGAAACTAACGATAACAAGATATAGCTGTTGTTTAAGGAACAGCGTATAATTTTTGCTCAGCTTGGGATGGGGTCTTCGTGTTTAGGTTAGCGCTTGGATTTGTTACATTTTTTTATCCGCTTTTGGGCGAGGGCTTGCTGCCTGAAGCTCACGCGCTAGAAGCAGCCTGCTCCAAACCCGTTCGACTCTGGTGTTCACCCGCCACTTGTTCCGATCTTCCTACGTACGAATCCTTTGGCGAAAAAGAGTCGGAGAACGAGTTTTCCAAGCGAAAAGCTTTCCGCAATGTGGCCGTTACGGCCTTTTCCCACGGCATAAGCGTCGAGCTTAGCCAAGATCGTGCCTACATCCGTAACCTTCAGGATTCAGGGCACAATTGCTGGTCCAACCGCGCTCCACCTTCCCTATAAGAATTAAATAGTGAGTCTCGTCACCTTCGTGGCGTGAATTGCCCTTTTCTGGGCGCAGTCGACCTTATAGGGTTGGGGAGTAGAGTATGGTTCAATCAAGCTTATCGAATACGAACGTTCCGCGTGGCTTCAAAGACAATTTCAAAGAAAATATTATTTCCGGGTTTTTGGTTTTCCTAATTGCCTTGCCACTGTGTCTGGGTATTTCTCTGGCGAGTGGGTATCCAGCGATCGCTGGGGTTTTCACCGCCATCATCGGCGGCATCCTTTCCCCTTTCCTCAGCAACTCGGAACTTACGATCAAGGGGCCTGCAGCGGGACTCATCGTCATTGCTGTCGGTTGTGTCCTTGATTTCGGTTTTACGGGTGGACAGAATCCAACGGCAGATTTCCAGGCCTATCGTCTAGCGCTTGCGGTTGGTGTAGCGGCCGGAATCATCCAGATCTTCTTTGGTCTCTTTAGAACGGGTATCATTGGAGAGTTCTTCCCGGCACCGGCGGTGCACGGAATGCTGGCCGCTATCGGCGTTATCATCATTGCAAAGCAGCTCCCCGTTGCCATGGGTGTGCAAGCCAAGGGCGGACCTCTGGAATTGATTGCTCAGATACCCAGTTTCTTCCAGAAGATGAATCCTGAAATTGCCTTAATCGGGCTCGTGAGTTTGGTCCTATTATTTGGACTCCCACTCATCAAAAACCGTTACATCCGGATGGTTCCCGGACCGATGTTAGTGGTTCTGATTGCAGTGCCGATGGGAATCTATTTTGATCTGGGCCATGAGCACAGCTACTCCTGGGCCGGTCACACCTATAACGTCGGCGAAAACTTTTTGGTATCGGTACCCAACAATCTGTTCAATGCGCTTACGAGCCCAGACTTTTCGGCCTTGGGGCTTGCTAAGGCTTGGAAATGGGTTGTGATGTTTGCCCTGATTGGAAGTCTTGAGTCCTTACTGAGCGCCAAGGCGGTCGATTTGATTGATCCGTTGAAACGCCGGACGAACTTGGATAAAGACATGCTTGCCGTTGGGATTGGAAACACGATTTCAGCTTTTGTGGGCGGGCTGCCCATGATTTCGGAAATCGTTCGTAGCCGCGCTAACATCGACAACGGTGCCCGCACTCGCTACGCGAACATGTTCCATGGCATCTTTCTGTTGCTCTTTGTCGCGCTGGTCCCCAATCTCATTCACCGTATTCCGTTGGCGGCTCTGGGAGCGATGCTCATCTACACCGGTTATCGTCTGGCTCACCCGCGCGAGTTCTTCCACATTTACAAGATCGGGCCGGAACAACTGGCGGTGTTTGTGACGACCATCGTTGCCGTGCTAGCTACGGACCTGCTGGTGGGAATCGCAATCGGTATTCTACTAAACTTCGCGGTGCACATCTTCGGCGGAACCCCGCTCAATACGCTCTTTGTACCCAAGATCTCCGAGCAAGAAGATGGCAGCGGTGGTGTTGCGGTGAACGTGCGTGGTTCGGCTGTGTTCTCCAACTGGATTCCGTTGCGGCGGCGTCTGGAAAAGCAAGCCAATAGCGGAAAGAAATTCATTTCTGTCAATTTTTCTGAAGCCCATGTGGTGGATCACAGTGTGATGTCGCGTTTGGAAGACCTACGCATGCAGTTTGAGGAAATGGGAATCCGATTCTCTGTAGAGGGTCTCGACGATCACAACAGCGTCTCCGATCACCCCTTGGCTTCTCGAAAACTTCAAAAAAAAAGAGCCTGAGGGACTAACACGTGGATCACGACAATAATATGGGTGGGGAACTGGCGCTCGATCGCGAGTCGACCGGTGAAACGTTGTCTAGTGGTTTCAATGTGGGCAGGGTGATTGATAACCTTGCCCACTGGTTGCCGACCCAGGCCCCACTCAAGGACTTTATCCATCACAATACCTTGCACGCGTTTCAGGACCGCGGTTTTCACGAGGGGCTTCTCGTGGCGTCCCGCCTCTATGGTGCAAAACCGTATTTGGATCTGGAAGTCTACCAAAGCTATTTCAAAGAGGGACGCATTACGGAGTCGGCATTAGAACGAGTGCTCGTAAACGAGGGATACAAACCTGGTGACAAGGGGATTCGTGAGGAGCTCACCCGCACGCAAAAGACTCCCTCTCCGGTTGGCCCAGGCGCTTTTCACGGGCGTTGGTTTTCTGAGCACGGTGTGGATCTGGACGCGCAGGTGCACCGCGTGCTTTTTAGAATTCTCTCTAATTATCTGGATCAAGGAGTCGCCATCTGGCGCATGCCTCATGCAGGGGACACGCTTTGGAACGTGATGGCCAGAATCGTGGATGAAAGTTTTCTCCCCTTTCCTCCTCTTAGCGACCGGCAATGCAAGCGCCTGCTTAAAGGCTCGCCAGACGATGCCATACGATTTTGCCTGGAACGGCTTGTGGGAAGTGAACGCCACTACGAGGCTTATCTTTTTGAGATGCTGCTCGCACACCCTGGGTGGTCAGGGATGGTGGTGATGACCGAGAATAACCGTTCTTTGTTGTTGCCCCGCAAGATTTCCTTGCGAGATATGGTCGCTATCGAGTTGTTGCTTGAGTATGGGTTTCTAACGCGCGCATTGGGTGACTGTGAGCCGTTGGTGGCTGGGCCCGAACCTGTTCCCACCTTTTCAATCACTACGAAACCCGAAGCTTCCCCCGTGGAAACTCTGCAAAAAATTTGGCAGGAGGCCCTGGAATGGAGTTACTACGAGGATCTCTTGAAGGGGCTCCAGGAGACAAGCCGCTTGGGAGACCGGGCGCCCAAACAGCCCAAGATGCAGGCGTTCTTTTGTATTGATGATCGAGAAACCTCACTGCGCCGCTACCTGGAGGAAGAATCCGACAAGTTTGAGAGCTGGGGGGTTGCTGGCTTTTTTGGAGTGGATTGGCTTTTCCAAAGCGCCGCCGCTGGAGTTCCCACCAAGCTGTGTCCCGCTCCGCTCAAACCGAAACATCTGGTTCGCGAAATTCGAAAGCCCGATGCAGGCCCGCTTTTCCGCAAACCGAAACTGCTACAGCTCTTGCACCTGACGCCTTCGAATACCTTGTTCCGTGGTTGGCTCATCACACAGGTTCTCGGAATCTGGCATGCGCTACGTCTCGCGTGGCAGGTGTTTCTACCTTCGCAAAGCCGTGCCACTGATCAATCTCTTAGCACCATAGAGCCGCTGGGTGAGCTGCAGTTGCTTCGGGAAGGAGAGCAGCAAACTGAGGATGGCTTATACCTCGGTTACTCGATGGGAGAAATGGTCGAACGCGTGGAAGGCGTTCTAAAGAGCACCGGCTGCACAAAGGGCTTCTCCGAACTCATGGTGTTTGTGTCACACGGTGCGAGTAGCGTGAACAACCCTTATTTTGCCGCCTACGACTGTGGTGCGTGTTCGGGACGACCGGGCGCAGCCAATGCACGCGCGATCGCTTGGATGGCGAATAATCCGACGGTACGCGAAGGATTGCGATCACGCGGCATCGATATCCCCGATCACTGTCATTTTCTGGGCGCTTTCCACGATACCACGCGCGACGATGTGACGTACTTCAATGTGGACGAACTCCAGGGAACTCACCGCGAAGTGTTTTTGGAATTTAAGAAAATCATGGACACCGCTCTTCAGCGCAATGCTCGTGAGCGTTGTCGCCGCTTCGATCTAGCCAAGAGGAATCTTTCCCCTGCTGAAGCCAGTGTCCACGTAAAGCAGCGAGCCACTTCCATTTTTGAGCCGCGGCCCGAGTTGAACCACGCGACCAATTCATCCTGTATCGTTGCGCGCCGCGATCTGACTCGAGGGCTCTTCCTGGATAGACGAGCGTTCCTGAATTCCTACGACCCGTATTCGATCCGTCAGGAAATATACTCCAAGGAATTCTTTCGGCGGGCCATCTTCGTCTTTCGCGGCGCATCAACTTGGAGTATTTTTTCTCGAGAATGGATAGTGTGGTTTATGGATCCGGGACCAAACTTCCCATAACGTCAGCGGGTCCTTAATGGAGTCGCTAATGGTACGGAGGGACCTGTTACCCGGTCTTCCCACCCAGATGACAGAGCTTCACGATCCCGTGCGCATCTTAATGGTGGTGGAACAGAAACCCGAGATTGTGCTGGACGTGCTGCGACGCAATCCCACTGATGGAATGGGTTAAGAATGAGTGGGTACGATTCGCCTGCATCCACCCGGAAGAAAAATAAAGCATACGTCTTTCAGGGAACAGAGTTTGTACCGGCCACAGGGGACGGGTTCTGTCCCGATTTCGCTCTGAAGCCGTCTTTGAGGGCAAGACCAATTCTATTCCGGTTCATATCGTCGGGGAGGACCAGCCATGAATTACTTGGTAATGGCTTCTTTAGGCTTACCGTTTTTGGCGTGTTTAATCGTTTACTTTCTCGGAAGCAAACGTGAGAAGGCGACCTCACAGGTGGTCCGGCTGTTTTCGACGCTCATCGTTTGTACTGTGACGGCGATGGTGGCTCTCTGGCTCAAAGAGGGGGCTAAGCCGGTGGAGTGGGATCTGGAATCCTTTTGAAAGCTCCCGTTACCACTTCCCGCTTTTTATACCTCGACTCCATTGGGATTGTTTTTTCGCGACGACGCGTACATCTCGGCCATCATTATTCGATTTTCGCGATATTACATGCACCGAGAAGCTTGCCGCTTCTTCTCGACCATTTTTCTGGAATGAACGCGCTTGTGTTGGCGGGGACAATATCTCCTGCTTCCAGGATGGGAGATCGTTGGAATCTCTTCGGTTTCTACTTGTCGCGTTTTACCGAGAACGTCACTCCAGTCCGCAACGCCTCGTTGTATGCGGTATACCGTATGCGACGTAGGGGTGTTGCTGGGTGCTTGGATGGCGCACACCATCTGGCACGAAGTTCAAAACTTTTCGCAGCTGGCTTCGGCAGTGGCTCCAGCGAGTCCGGAGACTCGCGTCCGCGCTTACCTTTATGAAGAGCTTTTGATTTTGCTCGCGGCCTGCGGTAAGCTTTCCAGGTTTCCCTTCAGTTTCTGGGTCCCGCGCGCGATGGAAGGACCGACTCCCTCCAGTGCCATTTTTTACGGGGCCCTTCTATTCACGCAGGTGTCTTTTTGCTGCTCCGTATGTTTCCGCTTTGGCATCTTACTTCCTACGCGGTATGGGCGACCGGATCGTCGGGGCGGTGACGGTGGTGCTCAGCCCCTGTCAGGCCGGGCTCAATCCAACATCAGGTCAGATTGGTTACGCATCGGTCACGCAAGTTGGAATCATGCTGATTGGTTCGCGCTAGGTTTTCCGAAACTGGCCCTGATTCACTTTGTTGCGAATGTGGGTCTGCGCTGCTACCAGCTTTTGGTATCGCCGTCGGTAGGGCCCAGATACTCCGGATGCAAAGTGCTGCGGGGATGATCTTACTGCCCAGAATGGTCGGGTGGCTCCGAATCGGCTGCGAACCAGTCTGTACGCGCTAGCTTTTAACGAAGGGTACTTGCTTGAGGGCGTACGTCTTTCTTGCCT
Source organism: Bdellovibrionota bacterium (assembly GCA_041391485.1). Lineage (GTDB taxonomy): Bacteria > Bdellovibrionota > FAC87 > UBA2466 > JACKAF01 > JACKAF01. The sequence goes on from JAWKNY010000027.1 coordinate 52,878, forward strand.
CTTCGTGCCATGGGCGGGTTGGTCCACCGAGTCGACAAGACCGGGGGACGCATCATCGGTGTGGTGCTTGCCGTTGGCTTTGTCATCGTCGCGGCTTCGGGGCTGTCGGCGATTTGGCTCGCTGGATTAGCGGCAGGCTCATGGTCCTCGCTTCACTCAGTGCTTTGCGGAATCCAAATCGGCTGTGCGTGCCCGGAACGCGGTGGCTGCGCTTGTTTGCGGGAATCGCAGTCTTTTTGACGGATGGGCAGTGGAGCAAGGACTTCGGCCTCTACTGGGCGTCGTCCCCCCCTGGTTCGTCGGGTTGTTCCTGGTGCGCTATTTCTCCAAGAGCATGGATTTTGCTCAGGTGGAGTTTCATGGAAAGGTGACTCAGGATAGCTTTGCAGCCTTGCTCCTCTTTCTTTGTGTTTTGGGTCTGGCGGGCTTTCCGATCGGACCCTCCTTCGTAGGGGAGGACGCGTTGCTGTTCCATTCGGTCGGCAATAGTGTCTGGCTTGCGGGATTTCTCACCTTCGGATTTGTGGTGAACGGCATCAGTCTCGCACGCTTGTTTACGAAGATATGCTTCGGTCCTGAACCCGCCACTGAATCCGAAATGGCGCTGCGTTAATCGGCGATCTTTTTGCTCAGGTGAAGCGTGGCGACACTATAGCCGGAGCTTTCGTAGAGCCAGCGGGCTCGGTAGTTGTTTTCAAAAACGTTTAGCCACAAGATACGCCCGCCACGTTCACGGGCCTCCGCCTCCAAAGCCGCGAGCAAAGCTTTTCCCAGCCCTTTTCCCCTCTCCATCGTTTCGATTTGTATCATGTAGAGAAAACACTCCCGAGTTTTCGAATCCACATACACCCAGCCATCTCCGACGGCTTTTCCATTCACCTCACCTACAAAAAAGTAGTGCCCTTTGGTGGATTGCCCGTCCGGGAGGAGTGTGCGGTATTTTTCCTCTACGACCGCCTTGGCCTCGTCTAACGTTAGGAAGTCTGTCACGGCTCTTTGCTTGGCGAAGTCGGTTTTGTTGGCTTCGCAGAAGGTCGCAAACTCTTTGTCTGACATCGGCCTCAGTCTTAGTTCCGTCATGAATTCCCCTTCTAAGTAGCATCGCCAAAGGTGGATTCTCTGGCAACCTCCTTTCCTCCCGGCCACCTACAGGTGACCGGGAGCGTGAAGAGGAACGGGATTATCTACACCGCCGCCATTTAAGTCCGTAGACGTGTGTGAGCTCTCCGTCGATGGAGTCGATGGTCATCAACGCCTGGCTGGAGCCACGCGCTTGCACACGGATCTGGGTGTTGAGATTCAACGCGCGGCTCAAACCGCACGGTGAATACACCACCGCGTCTACACCCAGTTTGTCTCGGATATGGTAGTCATCGTCGAAGGGTCCACGCATCGTGGTTTGCAGAGACGGCCCTACTCTTTGGCCTTGGAAGTAGTAGTTGGTCTTCTGCGTGCCCGTGGCTCCTCGGTCAATGCTCGCGTATCCCCGGTAATCCACATCGACGATCGTGTAAGACCAGCCTTGTGGAAAACGTAAGTCTACCGCCAGTTGGCAGTTCTTACGTGAGTCGCGAAGCGGAACACCTGGGCCTGCTTCAACGACGTAGGAGTCGAAGAGCAGTGTGAAGGCTTTGGCGTCCGGTGCGAGACTCTCGGAGACAGTCCCGGCTGGGCAACCCGTTCCCGCGTACGCAATGCTCTTAATCGAGACGGTACTCGGATCCGGTCCCTCGTCGGGATCGTCCGGCATGACGATGATCCCTGCGTGCACACTTGCTGTGACTAAAAAAAACACCGCAAGCAACCCTGCCCACGATGAAGCGAGCCATGGGTGAGCGCGGTCGTTCCCCTTAGTTTTATTTTCCATAGGTTCTCCTTTTTGTGTGGTTTGTGTCCTAGTCGCATCCGCCCCGACCGGAGCGGATTGAGTTGTCCTGATTTTTTGCAGAGCAAAGCTTGTGCCAAGCAAAATGGTGGTGCTTTTGGGCACGACGAGGGACAAATCGCCACCAGATCCCATGCAACCGGGGTCAGGTGTCTTGGTAAAACTTTCCGGCGACAAATTGCCGTACTGCCCAAGTGGGTTGGTCCGGCATTTGCTTTTAATGGGTTTGAGGCCTTAGTGGGGAGGCCTTGTGGGACGGGGGAAAAATGAACAGAGTGGTCTATTTTTTTTGGGTACTCGTGTGCGCTGTGGGTCTTGGCGAGAGTCCGCCATCAGAATCGGTACAGATAAAAAACTTCAGCTATTCAGGTAGTGGGTGTTCTCAGGGGTCAGTCAGTGCCTTGCTTTCTCCAGATCGAGAAGCGGTTACTTTGCTTTTTGATGATTATGTCGTCGATAGCAGCGACTCCCCTCTGTCCTGACGATGAGGAATTGTAATATTTCTTTCAACTTGTCAGTCCCCTCGGGATGGGAATACGCCCTTCTCGGAATTGAGTACCGCGGTTATGCCGATCTCGAAGAAGGCGTAAGTGATTACCATTCGAGCCAGTATGGCTTTGGGGGACTGGCTCGTCGTGTTCGTTTAGGAGCAATGGAGCTCGAAGGCCCTTTCGCGGACGATTACGTCCGAAGCATCGTGTTGCCGGTGAATGAGCGCAACTGGTCGTCGTGTCAGGGTGGCAGCCCGGTATTGCACCTCAATACGCAACTTTGGGTGAAGCGGGATCTTAAGAATTTACTGAAAGATCGCTTGAGAAATCTCCGAAATGGAAACCGCGGATCAGCGGATCGGCCCGAGGGTCTCATCACACTGGATTCACTCGATGGTCACGTAATGGAAGATTACAAGATTGAATGGCGGCGGTGTGCCGCGCCCGTTCGGCCAGGACACCCGGAACGCCCGGCACCGGGCCGTCCTCCGGCAAGACCAGGCCGTGGACGCTAGGGCTGAAGCATCTCGCGCAGTTCTTTGGTGGCGGTATTGCGGTTCCAGCGAACCGTAGCAACGGGGATATTTAAGATATAGGCGATTTGCTCGTCGTTAAAGCCTTTTAAGACCAGCCGCACGACTTGCTTACGGCGATCGTTGCGAAGTTGAGGAATTGCAGCCATGAGCTCATCGCGGCGGTTTTGGAAAAGCTCATTCTCGTCGATGGTGTTGCGGCCATCGTTGGAAAACTGCATCAAACCGATTTCGTCTACGTATGCCGGACGTACCTGCCGCAAGCGATTGCGGTGGCGCATCCAAGCCACCATTTCGTTGTGCGCGATGCGATAGAGCCACGGAAGGAGCTTCTTGCTGGGATCGTAAAGGGAAGCCTTCTCATAGAGCTTGATGAGCGTGATTTGGGTCAAGTCATCGGCGTGGTCGCGCACGCCGTCCCCACTTCGTCTGAAGTAGCGGGTGAGAGGATCGACGAGGCGGGGGATAAGGGAATCCCAAATTTCCTCACGACCTGCCAGGATCTGACTCATCATCCATTCCAGGCTTTGGCCTTCCGCCTCAGCGTGTTCTGCACAAGGCTTGGGAGGGTAAGTCTCCAGAGCCGACAGTTGGGCACAGCCGATTAGCAGGCAGATTGAAATGAACCCGATTTTCCGCATGAATGGGGACGATAGCACAGCGCCATTGAAAAAGGCTATCCCAAGGGCTCGTGTCCCAAAACATTTCCTGCGTCGTCTAGCTGCATGAACGGGTTGTACGCGATTTCCCAGAGGTTTTGTTCACAGTCGGCGACGTAGCCGCTGTACCCACCCCAGAAGACTTTTTGAGGCGCTTTTACGATTTCAACACCCTTCTCTTTGAGTTCGGCGAAGCGCTCATTGACCGCTTCCTCGGAAGCGAGGTTTTGGGCGAGCGTAAAACCCTTGAAGCCAGTCG
>JAWKNY010000028.1:0-56226 GCA_041391485.1 Bdellovibrionota bacterium
ACTCGTAGAGCAAGGGCCCGAACACCAGCTCCGGGCGCTCGTCATTCATGACAAGCGAATGGCTCGCGAGGGCTACAAGGTGCTGGACACCCACGGAGCCGAGATAGGATTTGTGACAAGCGGCGTCTTCAGCCCTCATCTTAACTCTCCAATTGCATTGGCTTTTTTGAAGCCCGGTTTTGATTCCCCGCAGAAATGCCGAGTAGAGATTCGGCAGTCTATGGTGGACGCAGAAATCGTCCCCCTGCCCTTTGTTAAGCGCAGCACCCAGAGCTAATTCGCTCGGCTGCGGGGGGAAACCATTTTTTCCAGATCAGGCATTTTCTATGCCTTGGTGTTCTTGTGCCTCTTTGGCACGACAGCGCCAGGAGCAGAGTCCGCGGATAATACGTACCCGTGCGACGGTCCGGACGGCGCGCGTTCGCGCCTCTATAAAGACGGTTCACCACAATCTAGCTGGTCCTGCCGTGACGGAAAGCTGAACGGCCGACTCAAGCACTACAACAAAAAACACATCCTTATAAATGAAGTTGATTACGACGCCGGTGAAATCCATGGCTGGGAGCGTGTCTACTCGGAAGAAAACGGGACGCTACAGTACGAGGTCCAATATGAACATGGAGAACGCCTGGGAATTTTGCGCACGTACCGGAATGGGCTACTGCGCACGGAAGCCCACGTTCGCGGTTTGGCGTACAACGGCGTGGTGCGGGAGTATTATCAAAACGGGCGATTGCAGTCCGAAGGTTTATTTGCAGACGGCAAGCGCGTGGGGCTTTACAAAACCTTCTACGAAGACGGCAGCCTCAAGGAGCGTGCGCTGTACCGCGATGATAAACTGCACGGTACCATCACTTCCTACACGCAGGATGGCAGCCGCACCGTCGCTCCTTATCAAAACAATCAAAAAGAGGGGATCGCGCGCACCTATTACCCTAACGGTCGCCTCCAAGCCGAGAAGGAATATGAGGGCGACAAGCTGAACGGCTTTGCGCGCCTCTACCACATCGACGGTTTCCTTTCGGAAGACGCCAGGTATGAAAACGATCAACTCCACGGCTTAACACGCACGTATTTTCCAAATGGGCAGCTCAAAGAATCCATCCCCTATTCCCGTGGAGAAAAGAACGGTGCCTACAAGATTTTTCACGAGAACAAAGAGCTGGCCGAAGAGGGCACTTACCACGCGGACAAACTCGACGGCATGCGCATCCGCTATGATGAGAAAGGAGCCGTAACGGCTCGCTCGCAATTTACGGATGGCGTGTGGATCCCGCGCCGTGCGCCCGCCCCTCCGGCGCCCACGGAGACTGCAAAGAAAGAGACCAAGCCCGAGCGGGCGGCCGCTTCGCAAAAGAAAAACGAAAGCGAAGAGAAAACCGAAGAATAACCCTCCCGAAATCGATGGAATTGAACTGTCTAGAATGCAGTCAAAATCAGCACCCCTGCACGAATTGCATTTCTTGATGGGATCTCCTTTAGTTAAGCCCCACGCCAATCCGTATTCCTTCAGAATAAGCGAACGCTTTGCGTACCTCTCCTTCTAAAGCGCCGAGTTTCGTCACTGGGAAAACCCCTCTCAAGCCTAAATTTCTCCGCACGTAACGGGTAGATCCGATTGAATTCCCCTCGTTTTGGCATTCCGGTTGCAGTCTTTCACACTTAGTTGGTTAGGTCGGACCGTCGGCCGTATACGAGTTGTGTTGCGACGGTCTTAGCGAAGGACAGTTACATGGTGTACGTCAGATTCGTTGCTCATCTTTCATTGCTTGCGATTCTTTTCTTGCAGGCTTCTTCTATAGCTGCAGTTTCCCATACCGCTTCGGGTTGGGGCACTGGAGATCCCAGTCAGTTTCGCGCGTTGGCGCCTCCCAATTCCCTAATCAAGCAGGCCTTTCTCACCATTTACAACAGCCGCGCCCAAGATCCACAAACCTTCAGGCAGGCTCGATTTGAGAGAAGCCAAGATTTTCTGGTCCAAAAAGTCGCCAAAGATTTCAAGAACGCCTTAGGCGGAAAAGACGACTGGGCAATCATCGCGGCCGAGGGTATCAACACCAGCCCCTTACTCGGCGGAAAAGGCCAGACCGACAGTCACCGTTTTTCGGCCCGTGCTTTTGCAGAACTTCTCGGCTCCATGCCTGGCACGAACGAGGATCCCTTGCTCGCTCGCATTACCAAAAAGAAAAACCAATTCGAAAACGAAATGAACGAGCTTGAGCGGAAAAAGGAGTCGCAGGAGTTGACTCCAAAAGAGCTAACAGCGCTTGAGTACGCAAAACTTGGCTACTGGGCCGCTGAAGAGGCCGAGAAAATTTTGAAAGAAGGCGACAGTTACGCAGAGCCGTCTGGCAAAGGCGATATGGTTGCTTTCAAGCAAGACTTTGCAAAAGAGTTCACCGATAAGGTGGAACGGGTCCATGATTTTGATTCGCTTGTGGATAAAGCAGCGAATGGAGACGAGCAAGCGAAAAAAACCTTGCTTGACAGCTTCGCAGCCTTGCCCACGTATTTCACCACCCAATCACCGGAACGCGCCAACAAAGCGGTACGCGCCGTCGGAACCGGGCCGGATAATTTGATTAATCTCTTCGACCAGAACGGAAAAGAGTTCCCCGTTAAATTCGGGAAGACGGATGAAGAGATTCAAAACACGATCGCCAAATGGGCGGATCGGTATCGCAACGGCGACTTCGAATTAAAGCCGCCAGCTCGCACGGCCCAGACGTCGGCGACGAGCCCAAGTTCCGTTCCGCAACTGGCACAAGATCAGTTAGCGCAAGTGCAGCAGCAACAGGCCGCACAAGCCCTGCAGAAAACGCTTTCGCCCCAAGCTCAGCAAGGCGGCCAGCCCCTTTCACCCGGAGCGATCGCAGCGGCTCAGCAGCAACTGCAGGCCGCCCAGCAAAACTTTTTAGCTAGCCGCAATGCTCAGGATCAAAGAGCGGCTTTCCTTCAGGCGCAGAACGCTATTCGCAACGCCTTGTTCGGACGCCAAGCGCAGGCGGCTCAGCAGGTCGCGCAGCGCGTGGCCCAGCAAAACGCGCTGTTCGCCCAGTTTGGTTATCCCTTCAGCCCGGTCATCACGCGTCGGGGCGGTGGAGATTTTGAGGCTCGTGATACCTCCAAAGATCCCATTGCAGAAACCGTCGCCAATGAAGGGCGCTGCACCAGCTGCCACGGACCCAAAACGCCGGAACAGATGTTTAGTCTAGTGCACGAAGGTGGAACGATGCCTGACGGCACGACCCTGGAGTCCGTCCTGGATGCCACGGAGCCTCGATGAGTTAAAGCAATGGGCGAAGGCTCAGTAAGCTTTAGTTGTTCGTATACTTCCCACTGACACTTCTTTTTTACGCCGACAAATCGGTACTGTTTTCGGTGAGTTGATCCGCCATTTCTGTTGCATCGCCCCGCGGTGTCGCTGGCTTAGACGTATTCCGGAAAATCCACCCGCACTCGCTTTGGCACCTCGGTTGCACTCTAATAGGGTGTAGACCAGCGACGAGCCAATGGAACGTAGGGAGGGTGAACTGTGCGCTACCTCACACATACCGCTCTCGCTTTCGTGCTCCTCTTCGTACCACAGCCCGCTTTCAGCGATGAGTTTAGCGAGGGCGTTCTAACTGGACTTCTTGAATACTTCGATGTTTCCGATCCTGAAGCCCTAGCCAAACGACTGGCGAGCGATCCACACTTCCACGATGGCCCGTCTTCCGGCGCTGCCGCCGACAACTTTGCCGAGCTGCTATACACGAAGAGTCCGCAAAAACTGACCGAGCTCCGTTCTCAATCCGCAAAACAGATCCGGAAAGACGACTTGTCTGATGGCCAAACGGCCTTTGCTCGGCACTTGAAGCTCGCGACCTTCGAAGCCCTGAAAATTATCGATGGAAAGCGCCGCCCTGCGGATCCGAGACAGAATCGCGACGGAGATTTCCTGAATGACTTCGCGGATCGCTACTCAGAGCTCGTTCAACCCGTACTCGACAATTTGCGCAAGGCGCGCCAAGAACAGCAAAAAGAACACTTATTCGCAAGAACCCCCAGAGCGAGGCGAAGCGAGACCCGGCCGAAGATCCGCTGGGTAAACCACACCTTAAAAAGAAACGGAAGCGTCGGGTCCCCGCACCCGAAGAAACCGCCGCCGCAAAACATTGGGCAGAGTACGGAAGTTCGAGCCCTCGCCAGATAGAAGACTTATTGGTGGATCTCAATACGTCTGGCGAGGATCCCGAAACACGAGATCTTCGCAACGAAGCAGCCCGTAGTTTCCTAGAAACATTTTTCAACCCCAACGCTAAAGACGGCGGCATCCTGGGACGCGCCACCTCCAAAGACATCTCCTCGGCAAGCCGGTGGAAAGAGTTTGGTCTGCGTGACACCGGCTACCAAGCCCTGCGATCTTTAAACGATCTTCGGAAACAAGACGATGTAAGCGATTTGCGAGGACGGGCCTTTGGCGAGAGCCCGTCTCAATCGGCTCGCGACGAAATCGTTCGACGTGTCAACCAAGACAGCAAAGCCGATCCCTTAGGCGGTACGTTGCGATCCGACTTTAAAAGCACCCGACCCGATCTGCTGCTTGCAGAAGAGCAGCGCTTAATCGGCGACCTGGGGCAATCCGCTGAGAGTTTCGCCCATCTGCTAGGTGCCTCCAACTCGGCCGCTTTGCAGGAACTGGCTCGTACACCGACACCCAGTGAAAACAAGGAGCAGTCGCTGTACCAAAAGCGCCTGGCGTGCGCGGCCGCAATCAGCTTGAAGAGCCGCGACTCCAAAGCCACACCCGACATCGACAAAAACTGTGAAAACCTCCAGGACTTCAAAAGTGCCTTTGAGAGCGCGCTAAAGAAAGATACGGAACGCTACCAGCTCTACCAAAATTGGATTGAGGCCGCTAAAGATCCAGCGAAACTGCAGGCCGCCCGGGATTGGATGCTGGACCCAAAGAAGAGCGGCTACCAGGAAGAGAACCTCATGGATCGCTTGGGCGAACGCGTCCAAAGCGCTCTGGATAGTCGTTTGCCTCAAAAGGAGCGCCAAGCGGCGTTCGATGAGGCGACGGTCCTTGCAAAAATCCTAGGCCACCAAGACCCCACCACCAACGATTGGAGCTTGGACCTTGTCGCAAAAGACGCCGGGTTGGCTTCGCAAATCCCCAGCTCGCAAACCCTAATCCTCGGCCAAGGCGAAGAGATTTTTGCGGCCTTAGCCCGGTTTTCAAAACGGGATACGGATAATCACGTCGCGGAAACAGCGACCCGGTTTGGAACACGCACTCGTTTTCAGAGCTTTTCCCGAGATCGCCGCTCGCACGCCGAACACCTGGCGGACAAGAAGACCCGCATCTTCTACGCGCCTGATGGCGAGGACAAGAAAAACCAACTGGGAACCGGCACCGTTTCGGGTGGACAACCCACTCACATCGGCAAGAGAGCGAGCCTTTTGCCCGCCGGCTTAGAGAACCCGCCTCGGGTTCCGGCTACAGACGGCGATCTCACGGCCCAAGTGGAGGCCGTCCTGAACTCGGCCACTTGCGTGCAGTGCCACGTCGCTCAGTCGACGGACTCGTTGAAAAGTTTCTTCGCCTCCTCCGGACTCGACGGGAAGATGCCCTCGGGGCCCAGTCTGGCAGAGGCGCTTGTCCGCGAACCGGAGAATCTCGCCATCTTAAAACGCTACCTGGAAGGCGACGCACGCTAGTTCCAGTACGTCCGCAAAACAGCGTTTTCCTTGACTAAGCAGGCATTTACTCTATCTTAGGGCAGACTATCTTAAGAGGTGAGTATGAATGTTCTGGATGGGCTGCGTTATACAAAAGAGCATGAATGGCTGCGGCTGGAGGATAGCACCGCCGTCATCGGCATCACGGATTTTGCGCAACAATCCCTAGGCGACATCACCTTCGTCGAACTTCCCAGCGCGGGCTCGAACCTGGTCCAGGGAGAGACTTTTGGTGTCGTGGAATCGGTCAAGGCCGTAAGCGACCTGTATGCCCCTTGTTCAGGGGAGATCCTGGAAATTAACCAAGATCTCATCGATTCCCCTGAGTGGCTCAACGAGGATCCTTACGCCAAAGCGTGGATGCTCAAAGTAAAAGTTTCTGAGATTAAAGAGGGAGAACTTCTTTCTCCCGAAGACTACAAAAAATTTGTAGAGGAAAGCGGCCACTAGATTAGGGAGTCCGCCTTCTCTCAGCCAAAACGGCCGGAGCATATGAGTTCTTTCATCCCTTTAACGACTGAAGAAGAAAAACACATCTTATCCACCTTGGGTGCAACCAGTACGGACGACTTGTTTTCGTCCATTCCTCCCAAGATCCGTGAGAACGCCAAGCTCAATCTTGGCGAAATGTCCAAAGCCCTTAGTGAGCACGAACTAAGAGAGTATTTTGGGACACTCGCGGCAAAAAATGCGGGGCTGAAGTGCCACTTTCTAGGGGGCGGCACCTACGACAATACGATTCCGGCAATTGTGAACCAGTTGGTTTTGCGCGGGGAGTTTCTGACCTGCTACACACCCTATCAGCCGGAGATCAGCCAGGGTACGCTGCAGGCAATCTTTGAATTCCAAACGCTCATGTGCCGCATTACGGGGATGGAAGTCGCGAATGCTTCCATGTACGACGGGGCCACGGCCACCGCGGAAGCGGCGCTGATGGCCTTGCGAGTCGGGCGCCAGCCCAAGGGTAAAACCCTTATCGCAGGGAATTTGCCGCCGGATTATAAGCAGGTGACTCACGCTTACCTGAGCTGCCACGCACCCGCTCCGATAGAAGTCGCGTGGGACAACGAAGGAAAGCTCGACCGAAACCACCTCACTGAGCTGGTGAAGGAACACAACCCGTGCTCAGTCATTGTTTCGATGCCGAATTACTTCGGGATACTCGACGACTTTTCCACGCTTCGTTCGCAGTTGCCAGATAGCTGCATGCTCATCGTTGCGGTTCCCGATCCGTCTGCCTTATCCATTTTTGAACCACCCGGAAGCTTGGGAGCAGACGTCGTCGTCGGCGAAGCCCACCAGCTTGGTACACCGATGCTTTTTGGTGGCCCGCACGTCGGTTTTTTTGCAACCCGCAAGAATTTTGCAAGACAGATGCCGGGACGTTTAGTTGGAGAGAGCCAGGACGCGCGTGGGCAGCGCGCTTATACACTCACGATGGCCACTCGCGAACAGCACATTCGGCGCGAGAAGGCGACATCCAATATCTGCACAAACCAGGGACTCATCGCTCTACGCACGACCATTTACTTAAGCTTTCTGGGCAAGCGCGGTTTTGAACGCCTCGGTGTCATGAACCACTCGCTGTTTGAGTACCTACGAAAAGAACTAGAAGGACACGGGATCCCATTAAAGTTTAAGAGTTCGCTCCATTACCGCGAAGGTGTCTTTGAGGTCCCGAACTTGAAGACTCGCTTTGACGCCCTTCTTAAACGCGGCATTGCCGCGGGGATTCCCCTTCAGCAAAAGATGGGCGGCGATGACGCCTTCGCGCAGTCGCTTTTGGTTTGCGTGCACCCGAAACACAAGAAACGCGATCTGGATACTTTGATTGAAGGTCTATCCCATGGCTGACAAAGACTACCAAACTCAAGCAACAACCGGTTTGATCTTGCGCGAGGACACAATTTTCGAGCGCTCCTCGAGCGGAAGAGAAGGCTACCGACTTCCCACCTTGGAAGTTCCGGAAGTCTCTCCTCAAGCGCAGCGTCGCACCGACCTCGCCGAACTTCCCGAGGTCGGGGAATTGGATGTTGTCCGCCATTTCACAAGACTTTCCAGTTGGAACTACTCCATCGATACCGGGATGTTTCCTCTGGGTTCGTGCACGATGAAGTACAACCCGAGAATCAACGAAGAGATGGCCGCTTTGCCGGGACTTTCCGATGTTCACCCCGAGGCCCCCGCAGAAGTGAGCCAAGGCGCGCTTGACATCATCTATCAAATGGAACGCCTGCTTTGTGAGATTTCTGGGCTTGATGCCTGCACGACGCAGCCGGCGGCCGGAGCCGTTGGGGAATTCACCGGACTTTCGCTTATTCACGCGTTTCACAAGAACCATGGAAGCAGAAGAAAGTACGTCCTGGTTCCCGACACCGCGCACGGCACCAACCCCGCGTCCTGCACGCTCGCGGGTTACGAAACCATCACCTTGCCGTCGTCAAAGACAGGCGTACTGGGCGTAGACACCGTCCGAGAAGCGGTCGAAAAGTACGGCAGGGATATTGCTGCCATCATGATCACCAACCCAAACACGCTGGGTCTTTTTGAGACCAACATTTTGGAAATCTCCGAAGTGGTGCATAGCGTGGGAGCCCAGGTCTACATGGACGGTGCGAACATGAACGCGATTGTCGGCATGGCGAAACCGGGCCACATGGGTGTCGATGTCATGCATTTCAATTTGCACAAGACTTTTTCTACGCCCCACGGTGGGGGTGGCCCCGGCGCCGGACCGGTGGCGGTACGCGAGCACCCTGGCTCCTACCTACCCAACCCGCGTGTGGTCTTGAGCGATTCCAAGTACTCCGTGGAATACCTGCCTGACTCGATCGGAAAGGTAAAAGGGGCGTTTGGAAACTTTGGCATGTTAGTACGTGCTCTCTGTTTTATCCGTCACCATGGGGCGGAGGGCCTGCGGTTGATCGCACGAGCCTCGGTGTTGAATGCGAACTACCTTAAGTACCATCTCTCCAAGCGTTTTAAGTTGAGCCATGACGCTCCTAGCTTTCACGAGTTTGTGGTGAGCGACAATCTACAAGCCAAAACGAGTAACGTAAAAACGCTGCAGATCGCAAAAGCCTTGATGGATAGGGTTTTCACCCTCCCACGATATACTTCCCCTTAGTTGTGCCGGGGGCCATGCTTATAGAGCCGACCGAAACGGAGAGTCTGCAGGACTTGGACCGGTTCATCGCTGCAATGAATGACATCGCCGACTGTATAGAATCGGGTGAGGAAACATTTGCCGACGCACCAACAAAAACAATCGTGGGAAAAGTTGACGAAGCTCTCGCAGCACGAAGACCTGTCCTCTCACTGGACGATCGCGCTCTCTAGCCAAGGCTACCTGCTTCTCATTTTTCTCATCACTTTGCTGCACCTCGTGCTTTCTCCCTGGGTCCCTCTAACCAATGATGAGGTCTATTATTGGAACTGGGCCCAACAGCTCAAGAGCGGGTATCTCGACGGCCCTCCCATGGTCGCTTATTGGATTTCTTTTTCTACGTCTATCTTTGGGAATAACCCTTTCGGGATTCGATTCACCGCTAGTATCAGCTGGCTAATAGTACTTTGGATCTTAGGATCGATGGTCCGGCGCAAGTTCGTTTTGACTCTTTTTGCCTTCACGCCAATGCTCATGCTCTACGGCATGCACATGGGTCCAGAAGTCCCGCTGGTATTTTTTTGGACACTGTATTTAGTTTGGCTCCGGCACATCAACGTCATCTTGAGTGGGTGGGAGGCGGACCCGGTCAGCCGGGTCTACAAAAAGAATCCAGTGCCCGCCTTGCAATGGGTGATCGGCGGCTGCTTGCTGGGTCTGGGCACCCTTAGCCAATACACCATGCTTTTTGTCATCCCGTGCACACTCCTTCTCCTGCTTATTCACTATCGAGTTCAGGCGTGGGTTCTAGGGTTTGTCGGGCAGCTACTCATTGCGAGCCTCGTCTGCGCCAGCTTGCTTCGCTATAACCAGCTCCTACACTTTGAGCCTTTTCTGCGCCATTGGAACGGGGCTTTGGTGAGTCAGGGCTTTTCGCTTTCGCGGTTTTTTTCCAACGTTTGGCTCCAAACGATTCTGCTTGGCGCGGCTCCCATGCTGCTCTTGCCCTGGGTACTCCTTCGCCCGCGCGGCACCTCGGAAAACCCAGCGTTAAATGCCCACTTTTATCTCTACATTCTTCCGGCCCTTTGGTTTGGTTACAAGGCCTTCAACCAGGATCTCGATCCCTTGTGGCCACTCGTGGCCTCGATCGCTTTCTGGTGCCTGGCACAACGAGTGATCGATGGCTCTTCTTTTCAGGGTGCCGTCCGAGGCCTTGTCCTGTTGATGTTTCTTCCCGCGTGGATGACGACCGCACTGAGCGTGGTGTACCCCGCTACTCCCTGGCAGTTCATTTCGCGAACAAGTCAGGGTTCAGACTTCGAAGATCCCGATTTTCAAAAACGGCTGGAGGCTTCGCTAGACAAAAATATCCCCGTGTTTAGCGTGAGTCAGCCGCTCACCGCGCGTTTGCGTTTTCAAGGTTTCCGCGCTTACCAGTTTTCTCATGCGGTCGGACGGAGTGAGTTTAGTTCGGAACAAGTCGACCCCTGTTCGTTCCCGACCATTTTGGTCGCCACCAACAAGCCTGTTCCCAGCGCCGTGGTCGCCTGCTTTAGCAGCGAAGAGCTGGTAAAAACACACTCCAGCGTACTTGGCGGAAAACTAATGGGAACCCTCGACATCGTGAAGTACAGCAAGTGAAGAAACGTTTTACTATTAAATTTCACCCTCGCCTTTTCTGGTGGCTGGTACCTGTCCTCTTCGGAGTGGAGCTGTACTCCCTTTTCCCTTCTCACACGAAACGTCAGCCGGGCGACTATGTCCGTGGCGTCTATCACGTCCATTCGATGTTCTCCCATGACGCCACCGGATCTATTGACCGCATTGTGGACGCCGCCAAGGAAGCGGAGCTCGACTTTGTCATCGTGACGGATCACAACAGCCTAGAGGCGCACCGATTGGGTCTAGACAAAGCCTACGGGAGCGTGGACTTATTTGTCGAAACGGAGGCTTCGCTTCCCATGGGCCACGCCACAAGCTTTTTGACACACACGAGCGCCCGTGACATGGAAGACGCCGAAATTGCCCCTACGGCGCTGCGCCAGATTGAAGAGAAAAAACCTTTCGCGGACGGCAGTTTTCAAGTCATCGCGCACCCAACCAACGTAAAGCGCCCCTGGGAACGGCTGGATCTTTTTGGTAAGGGCGTCGAAGTGGTCAATCTCGATAGTGTCTGGCGTGACCAGCTCAATGCCGACTGGGGAAGCGCGTTTTTGACGGTTTTTCTCTACCCACTTAACCAGTTTGTCTCGATGCTTCGTCTTTTAAAGGTCAATCCTAAGAACTTTCAGATTTGGGACAACATGAACAGCGTGTCCAAGAATCACGTTGGACTGCTTGCCCAAGACACCCATGAAAACATTCAATTGGGTGGGCAGGTACACCTACTCTGGCCTACTTACCGGGAAACCTTCAAACTAGCGAGCAACGTTGTTTTCCTGGATGAGCCGAAAGATTCGGACTACGAAAAACGTAAACGCCAAATCTACGAGCAGATTCGCCGCGGGCGCGTGGCTTTTGTTTTTGATTATCTTTACCCTTTCCAAAAGAGTGACTGGGTCGTGCGCTGCGGGGATCGCGTGGCCCGTTGTGGACAAGAGGTGAGCTTCGTTCCGGGCGGGTGTTCCTCGACGGTCACGACACCGGAAGGTTTTCCCTACCCGTTGGAAGTTCGACTCCTGCGCAACGGCAGAAAGATAGACAGCGCGGATCGCGTCCTGGAGCCCGGAACTTACCGGGTCGAAGTTTGGGCCAAAGTGCGTAGCCGTTTTTCCCTCTTGGTGGACGATTGGATACCGTTTGCCTTCTATAACCCAATCTATGTGCAGTGATACGCACGCCGCATAGCGTCTTCCGTTAACGGCCGTTAAGCTAAGATCTAAGCTCTACACCCTTCCTACCTTGTCTCTCCTTTAGACTAAATCTATTGGGGATACTCTCTAATCACTCTACGTCATTCCGAATCAAAGGGGCTAAACATGAAAGCATTTGTTTTGTGGGCAAGTGTGTTTTGTGCCGTTCTCAGTCCATACGCTTTCGCAAAGCGTGTCGTTGACATCATGCCCCCAGATAGACTGGCCCAGCTTCGTCCACGGTTTCCCAGAGTTTTTAATCCAGCCCTGCAGGAGATCCTGGATAGCGACAAAACGCTTTGGTACGACGCCCTCTCGATAGTTCCGGGATATCAAGATTCTTTTGGCGACAACATAGAGACACCGATCGGTTTCCGACCGAATACGATCGATAGAGGCCTTATCGACTTGGCTGTCCCGGGCGGCCACGCCCAGATTTTTGTGAGCAAGGGGCAATTTCATTTTCCATTCAGCAGAATTGGTACGACGGATTCCCCGACGAATACTTTCGTGGTGGATTTCTGGAAGTTCCCCGAGCAAAACGGCAAACCTTTGCCTGTGGTTTGGTGGAAAAGGGAGCCGAATTACATTACCCACCGTGTGGAATGGATGTTTCCCAAAGGCACGCTTCTTGGGGAAATCTTATTTATGATAGATGACAAAGGGGTTTGGTACCCCTTCGAGGTCCGCACGCGCATTCGCGAGTTAGACACCTGGACAGTCGATGTTTACCGACCTTTCCCCTATGCGGACAAACTCGCCGACGCGCTAGAGAACAAGCGCCTTGAGAAGGCGCAATGGCGAAGTTCTCCTTCCATCACACGCCTTATCGAACACCTACGAAATCCCAACACGCTCACCCCCACCACGCTGCAGAATAGCCATTTTAAAAACTCGTTCCCCCCGGTGAAAGGGGCGATGGACTACCTACCCGGCTTGGATGACAACTCCATCCTCAAAGACCTTCTCATGGATACCGTCTTTGAATCGGCACGCTATTTCCCTTGGAAAGAAAGCGGCTTGCTGAAAAGTTACGCCGCCTCGACTCGCTCCGAGTTCTCTATCGTTCCCAAGAACTACGATGCGGGCATGTTTGAAGTAAATGAAGAGTTCTGCAACCGCTGCCACAAAGACGCCGGACGCCCCTTCAGAGACTACTACCCAAACATCATCGCCTACGGTGAGTTGTGGGGTGAGGACGACGCCTTTTCCTGGCATCCCTTTGAGAACAAGAACTTTGTGAACAGTGCGGGACAGGTCCAAAACTTCAACCACGACAACCGCAAGTTCCGCCAAGACTTCCTGGATGCCGGCCTTCTTGAAAAGTACTCCACTAGCCAGCACCCAGCTGTCACCTACAAGAAACTCCCCGGCGAATGGAAGAACTACGCCTACTAAGCGTTTAACCCACGGCGTTATCCCTATTTCTTCCAGTTTCCGATAAGTAGTCGGGAAACTCTTATGAGTCAGAAAGTATTATGGGCGCCTTGGCGCATGGAATATCTGCGACCAGAAGAAAAAGGGGGGGCTTGCGTCTTTTGCGCCTTGCCCGGACAAGAGGACCCCAGAGAAGCCCTGATACTCGAAAAAGGGAAAACGGTTTACACCGTGCTGAACAAGTACCCCTACAACAGAGGCCATCTCATGATCATTCCGTTCGAGCATAAAGCTTCGCTTGGCGCACTCAGCGAGTCGTCACGACACGCACTGATGGACGCCGCCGCCCGCGCCTTGGATGTCCTTCAAAGAACTTTCAACCCCGACGGTTTCAACCTCGGGCTCAATCAAGGGCGAGCCGCGGGTGCCGGCATTCCAGAGCACTTGCACCTACACATCGTCCCCAGATGGAACGGCGACACGAATTTCATGCCAGTACTTTCGGAAACCAAGTCGTTGCCCCAGCACTTAATGGCGACCTACGACGCAATAAAGGAGAACTTCCACAAGAAGGATTAAACATGAGAGGCTTAAAAATCATCCCGCTATTCCTGGTGCTCATCGTCTTTTCTTACATTGGCGTCATTTTTGTCCAAAATAATCCCGACGAAATGGTCATCCGATTTTTTAACCACTACGAGAGCCCGCCATTAGCGCTGGGCTTTATCATCCTCACCAGTGCACTGGTGGGAATGGTCGTAGCCGGTATCCTCTGCGTTCTAGAACTCGTCGTCTTGTACCTTCAGAATAAAAGTCTACGCCGCAAGCTAGAAGAGCTTGGGCAGAAGACGAACACGAGCTTCCGCGAAATGCTTAGCGACACAATCTCTGCGGTCCCTGCACAAACGGAGGATTCCGGGATCAGCGTCGCCGAAGAGCAAAGTTTTAGTGACGAGGACGAAGAGGACGATGAAACCGACGAAGAAGAGCACGCTAGGCTCGGACTGAGCGAAGTCCCTCCGCCGCCTAGTCCCCTGAACGAACCCGAAGAAGAGGAAAAAGACGAGGAAGACTTGAAACGGGATGATCTCGAGATCAAGTCTCCTTCTGATTTGAGCTGATATGCGCTTGGCTTTTGTCGGCATCGCTCCTTCGGAGTACCTGCTCGAGACGCTACGATCCAACGGCTTGGACGTATCCACACACGCGAGCGTGCCTACCGCTACCGTCGATGCTATCGTCTACCACCCCAGTTCGCCCAGTACCGCAGAGGATCTGAAAGCGCTTCGAAAAACCTTCCCCCACATTTGGTGCGCTCTCATCGCCAAACCAGAATGGTTTGCACAGGCGCCATTTCTTCAAGCTTGCAGTGAGTTTCACGCCGACGCCCTGTGGTCGCTTCCCACCTGGGAGATCCAGCTAGGCCTCACCCTGACGAAGGTATTGGAACAGATGGGGGGACAACTCCACCTGGCTTCGATGGAGAAAGAGTACGAAAAGCTACGCGACGAGTATGAAGAGATCTCCAGCAAAGCCCATCAGCTCATCACCCAGTTTGAAAAAGACGTGGCTCTCGCCTCAAATATCCAGCGATCGCTGCTCCCCAAAAAGACACCGCAGATTCCTGACATTCGCCTCACCACAAAGTACAAGCCAGCCAGCGGCTTCGGCGGCGACTACTACGACATTTTTGAGTTTGGAGATAAGAAGCGTTACGGCTTTTTGATGGCCGACTCCAAGACACACGGCATGGCCGCGGCTCTGCTAACGGTTCTTATCAAGATTCGTTTGGAAGAAATGAAAGACCGTTTCCCCGACTCGAAGTCCTTCGTGCAGCACCTCAATACGGAAATTCAGCACGTTCACAAGAAAGAAATGAACTCGCTTTCGCTGTTCTACGGAATACTCGACAGGAGTTCACTCAGCTTTCAATACACTTCGGCTGGTACGTTGACGCCGCTGCTTTGGCGTCTGGGTGAAGCCACGCCGCTTTCAACGGCTGCCAACCCTGCTTTGGGTGAGGCCAATGATTTCGCCTTCAAGGAAAACTACATCAGCCTAAAACCGGCGGATCTACTACTCCTGCACTCCGACGGTCTGGACGCCGTCCTAGGGGCAGAGTCCACCAAGGCCACGCTCGCCGGAATCCTTTCAGGAACCGATCCCATCCCGGATCCCCAGGAAGTGCAGAACGAGATTCTGGGTAAAGTGGATCGACACCTGGAATCTCAAGCTCTCACTGACGACATTACTCTCATTCAGATCTTGGTTGAAGGACGCGCGCTCTACGTGGCTTCGGAATCGAAGTAGATCTTTTGCACTCTTTTGGACAGGCCACACAAGATTTCGTACGGAATCGTTTCGGACCAGCGTGCAATGTCCCAGGCGCTCACTCGGTTTTTTCCGTCTTGCCCGATGAGACAGACAAGGCCAGCCTCCCTCGCACCCTCGACATGGGTAACATCCACCGCCAGCAGATCCATTGAAATGACTCCCCGGATGGGAGCCTTTTGACCATTGATCAGCACGTGCCCGCGATTGCTCGCCAGTCGTGGGTAGCCGTCCGCGTAGCCAACAGAAACCAAAGCGATGCGTTCCCCTTCGCCGGCTTCATAAGCGCGGCCGTACCCGACCGTATCCCCTTTATGCAGAGTTTTGATAGACAAGATGCGGGTTTTCCACTGCAGAATCGGAACGAGCTGCTCCCCCGATTCGAGCAAAGAGTTGGGGGAGATCCCATACAGCGCTATACCGGGTCGTACGGCAGTGGAGAAGGACGCCTTGCCGCGAAGCACCGCACCGGTGTTCGCAAAATGAATGCGCGCGTCGGTCTGCAAAAGACGTCGGCTGCGCAATTCGTTGCACCAGTGTTCAAAGACCGAGAGCTGCTCATCGATGAACTGGGAACGTGTGTCCTCGCTATCAGCCAGGTGGGTTGCAAACCCGGCCAGTTTATCCGGAAGCTTCTTCAGCGTTTCCATGGCATCAGGCATTTCCACTGGCTTTATCCCGAGCCGGTTCATTCCCGAATCCAGCTTCAAATGAATCGGCGGAAGCTGGCTCCGGTGCAGCAGTGACTTCAGATGCGGCAAACTATGAATAACGGGGATCAGGTTGTACCGGTAGTAGGCCGCCACCTGATGCGGCAAAAAACCGCTCAGCACTAAAATGGAAAACCGCCGGTTGAACTGATTTCGAAGCTCGATGGCTTCTTCCAGCGTTGCGACCGCTAAGGCTTCACAGCACCCGCGGTGCAAGAGCACCTTCGCGATAGGAACCATCCCATGCCCGTAGGCGTCGGCTTTGACCACCGGAATGACCTCTTTGCGACACGAGGAGCGCAAAGAAACCAGGTTCTTTACCAGTGCTTGCAAATTAATTTCGGCGACTGTCCGGTAAGGGAAGTCAAAAATCTTGCCCATTCGCATTCCAGCGACAAAACCTCTACGTTGCGGGCGTCTTAGTCCCGGGTCAAGCCCAAAGCATAAAAAAGGGACGCTCTAGACAGGCACTCTGCGACACGACTGGCTCCAATACTTGACGAAAGCTTCTGTTTTTTCATATCTATACAGCCGGAGAGTTTTCCCGGCGGACGCGGAGGCCATGCTTTACGCTCCTTCGAGGAAAGTCCGGACACCAACGGGCCACCGTAGCGGGTAACACCCGTCCAACGTGAGTTGCGGACCAGCGCAACAGAAAGGATGTACAGGGCCATATCCCATTCCTTGGCAAAGAGTGGGGTCGGCGGCATGCCAAGTTACGACTTTTTACCGCCGCCAGCTGCTGTAGTGAAATCAGGTAAGCTCTACGGGGTGCAAGATCAAACAGGAGGAAGTTTTTCTTCCGGCAAGCGGCCCACGCGCGAGTTCCCGGGTAGATCGCTTGAGCTTGCCGGCAACGGCAAGACCAGATCGAATGTCCGTCATGGACCTTTCAAGAGATGTTTTCGAAGCCTCTCTTGAAAGTCCAAACAGAATCCGGCTTACGGGAAAACTCTCCTTCATTTATACTGAGGGAATAATGATGAAACATCTTATTTTGGCTTCCCTGCTCTTTGGTTTGGTGCAATCGGCCCTCGGGAATGCGGACGTGCTCGCCGACGAGAATATCCTGGATCTGGACAGCCAGATATCTGAACCGCTTCGCCAGCAGCAACAGGACTCAAAAATTGAACTACCAGAAGAATAAAGACCCGGAGCTGGTAGAAAACCATGGCTACCCCTGCGATCCCTCCCGGAGCGAGGTAAAAGGGACCAATTCCCCGCTCCACGATGGCAGGAACCCACTCAAACCCCTGCCCAAGGTCCACAAGGACTAGCCGTAAAGACGGTTTTTGTTTTAGCGAACGAATACTTTCCCGTTGAACTCAAAAGAATCGCGTACCCGAATCGGGTGCGATTTGATCATGGGGGACGGCAAAACTTCCGGCGTCAAACCAGTCCCAAGAGTCCACCTCTTTGGTCTGGACCACCTCCCTTCCCACTCTGTCACCACAAAGAGAACGACCAAAAACTGCGCGTAATGGCCGGTGTGTACGAGCGGCGAGTCGGTCACGGTGAGATTGGGATCCGAATAGATCCCCGCAAGTTCCTGCTTCTTTACCCGTAGCCCCGTCTCTTCCAAGATCTCCCTTCGGATGGTTATCGTTCAGTCTTCCCACCGTCCAATGGCCGCCCGGCAGCACCACTTGCCGCCTTCGCGAATTTCCGGATCGCGGCGGGTGATTAGAATCTTACGGTCTTGATTGAAAATGGCAGCGTTAACCGCCGCGTAGGGAACTATTTCCAAATGCATCCCCTGGATTGTGTTTTGACTCATCCTAACATACAAGAATTGCCACTGTGGCAAGCACAAATTTTGAAATTCAGGGCCAAGAGGAATTCGCCAGAGCGGGGCGCTTGCACCTGGCCCACGGCATCGACTCCCGTTTTCACGCCTGTCGGGACAGTAGGGCCGTAAACGGTGGAAGCGGCCGAGCTTCCTGAATGGGGAACCCAGATCCTTCTAGGCAACACCTACCACCTGTACCTGCGACCCGGCCTGGAAATCCTGCGCCATTTCGGAGGGGCTGCACAACTTCATGGCGTGGAAAGGCCCCATCCTGGACCGATAGCGGTGGCTTTCAGGTTTTCAGCCTCGGCAAGATGCAAAAGCTCACTGACCACAGCGTCACCTTTAGATCTCACCTGAACGGGGATCTGGTAGAACTGACGCCCGAAAAATCGGCGGAGATCCAACAAGCCATTGGGTCCGACATCGCCATGGTGCTGGACGAATGCCTGGCACTCCCCAACACGGAAAAGGAGCTCGAACGCGCTGTCCACCGAAGTTTTGAGGGCGAAGCGCTTTCTCGCAGTCCCCCGACTTTCTACTCAAAAGATTTTTGGAATTGTTCAGGGCGGAACTTCGCTGGCCTCTACGCCAGGCGAGTCTAGAACTCACGCAGTCTCTTCCTTTGGATGGGATAGCGATCGGGGGCTTTCTGTCATGAGCCACACACGCTGTGATGGTCCGAGGTTGGAACACCTCGCCCTCAATTGCCCGCGGCTCAACCCCACTACCTGATGGGAGTCGGCACCCCGCTGGACCCGTTTTCAGCTTTTCATCCGTTGCGGGGTGGACATGTTCGACCGCGTGCTGCCTACCCGAAATGGACGCAACGGGGGATTTTTCACCGATGAAGGGCTCCTCAATATTCGGAATAAAGTTCACGCTGACAAAAACCCGGTGGATGCGGACTGCTCCTGTCCCGCGTGCCGGAGGTACTCCCGCTACTTGCGCCACCTTTTATGACCCGAGAAATTCTGGGTTGTCGTCTTGCAACCCTGTATAATGTCCATTATTATCATCGCCTTATGCGAACAGCGCGGGACGCCATTTTAGCAGGCAATTTTGCCTCATACCGGCGACTGAAGCCGAAGTTTGCAGCCGGTTATGGCAAGAGTGGAAGCCAATTAGACGAAGCGGTCCACGGCCACACGACGATGGCCAACGCTGATGGAGAGTGAAGCATGAACCTTATCCGACACGCCCTTCTTGGGTCTTTTGCCCTAAGCGCATTCGCACCTTTTGCTTTCGCCGATGGGGCCCTTCCCCCTCAGGGTGGCTTTGGCCCTTTCGTACCGATGATTTTATGCTCCGGCATTCTCTATTTTCTCATTATCCGACCCCAGCAGAAGAAACAGAAAGCTCAGCAAAAGTTTCTCTCCGAGCTGAAAAAGGGAGAAATGGTCATTACGAATGCCGGTATTGTGGGGACCATCAAAAATCTGAGCGACAAGTTGGTTACGCTTGAAGTAGACAATAACGTTTGTATCAAGATGTTGCGCACCCAGATTCTGGAAAGCGCGAACTCGCTGAAGCCAAACAAATAGTGGGATAGCACATGACGAAGAGACTCAACTGGCGCATCTTCCTTGTAGGGGCGACAACTCTGTTTTCCGCCTATCTACTCTTTCCAACCTTTATAAAGTTTAAGACGGGAAAGCCGATTCCGCGAATCAAGCAAGCCGACGATCCGTGGTATTACAGCATGTTCCCCTCTGAGGTGCTTCGCCTGGGCTTGGATCTGCGCGGCGGTGTCCACCTTGTTCTCGGCATCGACTTTGATGAAGTGCAGAAGAGTGCGATTCAAAAACTGCAGTCTCAGCTGGATGAAATGATCCAGCAGGAGAAGATCGAAGGCGTCACCACGAGCCTTTCCCAAGACACTTACATTAAGATCAATTACCCGAACGACGCGGCTTGGGAAAAGATTGACCAGATCATCGGGCGCCAATTCGGACAGACTATTGATTTCGAAGGACAGAGCGATAAGGAAGCGACCCTCAAAATGAGTACTCTCTACATGAGTGAGGTCCGCACCCGCGCCATTGATCAGTCTCTTGAAACGCTCCGCAATCGTATCGACGAATTTGGTATCGCTGAGCCCATTATCCAGCGTCACGGCGACGATCGCATTTTGGTGCAGTTCCCGGGTGTGCGCGAAATTGGACGTTTAAAAGATATCATTTCCCGCACCGCCAAGCTGTCTTTCCAAATGGAGATCAGCGGACCCGAGGTTCCTGGTGGCAAACCTAGCTTCCAGGAGCTGGAGGCCTTGGTCGGTGGTTTTATCGCCGAGAAGAAGCTTAAGTTTGGCCCCACGGATTCCATCGCCCAGCACATCAACGATCTGAACCGGTACCTGGAAGACGGCAAAAAGATTCCGGCTGATAGCGAACTTCGTTTTAGAAAAGACGAAGACATCAACACCAAGGAAGTCAGCTACACCCCTTACCTTCTTGAGAAGAAGCCCATTCTTACGGGCGACGAGTTGGACGACGCGTATTATGGCTTCAATGAAAAGAACGAAGCGGTAGTCAATTTCTCGGTCAGCCCAGGCGCTGCCAACAAGTTTGGTGAGGGCACGGGCGCGAACATCGGTCGCTTCATGGCGATTGTGCTCGACAACAACGTGCACTCCGCTCCGCGCATCAACGCGCGCATCACCGATCGCGGCCTTATCGAAATGGGTGGCGGGGCCTCCAGAAACCCGCAACAGGTCACCAACGATGCAAAGGACACGGCATTGGTCCTGCGCTCGGGTGCTCTACCGGCCCGGCTTCAGTTTTTAGAAGAACGCGTCATCGGCCCGTCACTCGGTGCAGACGCCATTCGCTCAGGCCTAACGGCGCTGATCATTGGTTTCATGGCGGTACTGGTCTTTATCATCCTCTACTACCGCGTCGCCGGAATTGTCGCGGTCGGAGCATTGACCTTGAATGGGCTTTTTGTTCTCGGGATCATGGCGGCTTTTGAGGCAACGCTTTCGTTGCCGGGCCTGGCGGGTTTGGTCCTGACGCTAGGGATGGCAGTAGACGCCAACGTAATCATCTTCGAGTACATCCGCGAAGAGCTGCGGGCCGGTAAGGGCGTGAGCCTCGCTATCGCCGTAGGATACGGTCGAGCGTGGAGCGCCATTCTGGACGGCAATCTGACGACGATTATCGCGGCAGTCATTCTTTTGAGTTTCGGCTATGGACCCATCCGAGGCTTTGCCGTAACGCTTTTGATCGGCATCGTTTGTTCCATGTTCACAGCTGTATTTGTAACGCGTGTCTTCTTTGACTACTTCGTAGTTTCCAAGGGACGGCAATCCATCAATATTTGAGGCACACTATGTTTACGCTAATCAAGCCCGATACCCACATAGACTTCATCAGCAAGGCGGGAATCTTCTCGGCCCTTTCTATATTGGTGGTAATTGGCTGCCTGGTGGGAATCTTCACCAAAGGCTTTAACTTCGGTATCGACTTTACGGGTGGAACCGTTGTTCAAGTGAAGTTTGCCGAACCCAAGACGGCCGAAGATGTGCGCACCTTGGTCAACGAGATTGGCCAGTCCAATGCCTCGGTCATCGCTCTCGGTGAAGAGAAGCGCGAGTACATGATCACCATCCCTCCGGTGGAGGATGAGTCCAAGATCATCCCTCTCGCCGAACGCATCGTCGGCAAGGTGGGCAAAGATCACGTGGAAATTGAAAAGGTAGACGTCGTGGGTCCCAAAGTCGGTCAGGACCTGAAATGGGCGGCGCTTAAGTCTCTTTTCTACTCGATCATTCTCATCACGATTTACATCTGGTTCCGTTTTGATTTCCGTTTTGCGCCGGGAGCCACCATCGCGTTGGTTCACGATCTCATCATCATTGCCGGCTTCTATGTCTTCAGCGGTAGAGAGTTTACGATTGCTTCCGTGGCCGCACTGCTTACAGTTGCCGGTTACAGCGTGAACGACACCATCATCATTTATGACCGGGTCCGCGAGTTGTTTAAGTTGGGTGGAGCTGGATTGCCGCTGAAACCAACGCTTAACAAAGCCATCAACCAGACGCTTTCACGCACCATCATCACCTCTCTTACGACCTTAATTTCCGTGATGGGTTTTGTTTACTTCACTGAAGGCGACATTGAGAACTTTGCCTTAGCGCTAGCGATCGGCATTGTAGTGGGTACCTACTCGACGGTATACGTCGCCTCGTCTGCCACCCTGCTGTTCGCACGGATGGCGGAATCCAAAGCCGGAGCCAAGTAAGCGTGAGCCTTAGCATCTCCAAGCTGAACCAGCACATCGGAGAGACCGTTACTCTCAACGGGTGGGTCTATAACAAGAGAAGCTCGGGTAAGATCAAATTTCTTATCTTTAGAGACGGTACGGGAATCGTCCAGGCGGTCATCGTAAAGGGGAACGTGCCTGACTCCGTAGTCGACGATTTTGGGAAGCTCACTCAGGAGACCAGTCTTTCGATCACGGGCCTGGTCAAGGAAGACAAGCGCTCTCCCATCGGCGTAGAGCTAGAGCTCTCGGATCTCAAGATCGTGCACGTGGCGGAAGACTACCCGCTAGGTAAAAAGGACCACGGCGTCGATTTTTTGCTCTCCAAACGCCACCTTTGGCTAAGGAGTAAGCGCCCCTCTGCAATCCTTCGCATCCGCGATAGCTACATCCGCGCCATTCGCGACTTTTTTTTCCAGGAAGGCTTTGCCTTGGTGGACTCCCCTATTTTTACACCCAACGCGTGTGAAGGGACTTCCACCCTTTTTGAGACGGAGTATTTTGATCAAAAGGCCTACCTCTCCCAAAGCGGGCAACTCTATGCGGAAGCCGCTGCGATGGCACTTGGGAAAGTCTACTGCTTCGGCCCTACGTTCAGAGCCGAGAAGAGCAAGACCCGACGCCACTTGACCGAGTTCTGGATGGTGGAGCCCGAAGCCGCCTATTTTGATCTGGATGACGACATGGCGCTGGCAGAACGTTTCCTTGAGTTCACGATCCAACGGGTTTTGAAAGAATGCCCCATCGAGCTGCAAACTTTGGAGCGCGATACGACTAAGCTTCAGAACGTCAAAGCGCCGTTTCCGCGTATCTCGTACCTGGAGGCCATTGATCTTCTGAAGTCCAAAGGACAAACGGTACAGTTCGGCGATGACTTCGGTGCCCCGGAGGAAACGATCATTGGCGAAAGTTTTGACCGGCCGGTGCTCATTCACCGTTACCCCGCGAAGATCAAAGCCTTCTACATGAAGCGCGATCCGCAGAATCCGGAGCTGGCGCTCGCCATGGATTGCATCGCCCCCGAAGGCTACGGAGAGATTATTGGAGGCTCGCAAAGAGAGGACGACTACGAGACACTCGTCAGCCGCCTCGAAGAGCAGGGTCTACCGCGAGAGCCTTTTGAGTGGTACCTCGATTTGCGTCGCTACGGCTCGGTCCCGCACGCCGGTTTCGGACTCGGCGTGGAGCGCACCCTGTCCTGGATTTGTGGGCTGGATCACTTACGAGAGACCAGCGCCTTCCCGCGCATGATGTACCGGCTGGAACCTTAAAAAGTACCGTCCGCTCTTTCCCTGGCCTAGCTAGACTCATCGCTCCTTGACGCCATCCGCCGTTACCCGTAATGCTGACAAAGTTGGGAGGGTAAATGAAGTCATTTTTTTGGGGTCTTTTGATCATTGCTTGTTGCGCGAACGCAAACGCAGCCTGGAAAACCTCCACTTGTAGGGACGCCCAGTTCGCTCAAACCTCCTGGAAAGACATCACCGACATGGAGCCGCGTCTCCAGGAGCACCTGGATTTTATCGCCAAGCAAAGTGGCGACGTCACGGGCAACACCGTGAACCTTACTAATTGCCACGTACAATTACCCGTCGATAGCCAGGGCAAAACGACGGTCGGAGATCGCGTCGTCACCATGGACAAAGTCTGGGAAAAATACGTGAACGGCCAGTACGAAAAACAGATCGCCGGCATGCGCATTGTCTTCAGTGAGCGCTTCCGAGTTCAGATTCCAAAAAAAGAGTGGGTACTCACCCCCGAAGGCTATTACGTAGAAAAAACCTTCTACGTCGAGTCGATGGGCCGCCGAGTCCAGGGCTTCTCCATCTGTGCCGGAAACTCCTGCGACTCCCTTGAGATCCCGTACGCTGGGGCCGTCGGCCTCGGAAGCGGCACCTCCACGGAGTTGCCCGTACGCGGTCCCGCTGAGGTCATTAGGAAGTAGACGCACTCCGTTTAGTCTCACCGCGTAAATCCACTTGCGTTACCCTTGCCGCTATGCATTACTACGATCATTAGTCATGGTGTGGGGTTTAGGGGCGTCTTAAATCCTCGAACACAATTGAATCCTTTTTTCGGAGGAGATCGTATGAGATTCCTGGGTGGCCTGATCTGTCTTTGCCTGCTTTCCGGCGCAGCCTTTGCGCAAGAACCAGAGGAAAAAGAAAAACCAAAAGAGCCCAATCGTCCCTTATTGATAAAAGTCATTGGAGATTTGGGCGTGGACGGGAAACACCCAGCTCACCCGTCTTCAAGCTGCCAGCTCTACACCCAAGGCATCATCATGGTGAACCATGATCTCGACGACAAAGAGTTCCACGTCACCACTTCCAAGAGCAAGAAAGCAGAGTGGGAAAACCTGGATGAGATCAAAGAAAAAATTGATGCCGCTGCCAAAGTGGAAGAGAAAGTCACAAAGACTTTTGTACGAGCGCATGAGCCCAGCATTCGCTACGCAGCCGTAAAATTGGAAGTAGTATCCACGGAAGCCGCCGGTGAAAAAGTTGTGTACACGGTTCCCAAGATTATCCCGCTCTACACCGCAGCCGGGAACGAGTCCCAGCGAGAAGGAAAAGAAATAGAGTGGCTCATCAATTTCCTAGATGAGAACTGTCCTAACGACAAAGCGTTTAAGGACCTAAAACTGCCTTAAGTTCTCCTCGCCTAGCCCCTTATATACCGCGTTGCGCGATGGCGTAATGCGTCTACACAAGGGGCTAGGCGATTCCCCCAACTATCTTCCTATGTTCCACGATCCGCGGAACAAAGCCTTAACCGCAAGTAACAATATTTCTACACTTTAGACGGAAACTCTCCGTATGCACTGATAGAATAGATGTACTTCGAATACTCACGACTTACTTAGCTAGTTCACAAAAAAAATCGACAATGCGCACCATTTCTCGCCTGGGAGTAGTGTTGGCGTTTTTCAATCTCTGCTGGTCGCTATCGGCCCACGCGGAGGCCGCAGCTTGTGCTCCGAAGTTCACAAGTAGCGAATTCAATCTCAGCACCGGTGCAGGTGAATTATTCGAACTCGATCTACGCTCGCTTCTAGTCGATCCGCTTGCCGGAGAGACTCTGCAATGGGGTACCTTCGGTGCGGCGCCGCCTGCGTGGCTGGAACCCATTCCAGCGCCCGGAGAGAAACTCCGCGGGACGCCGACCGTGAACGATTCCGGAACCCAGGCCTTTAACCTGAGCGTGCAGTGCGGAGACAGCGGCGCACTCACCCAAATCCGCATCAGCGTCATTATTGTTCCTAAGTGGAAGAACGCACCGAACGAACTATTTTTGGGAGACATTCCAGAAGATGGAACGCTGGATCTAAATTTAAAGGATCACGTCACCACGGCGGACAACAATCCAAACGTCACCTTCACCGCGACAGGTTTGGGCAAAGCGCACCCTGGCTCGTACTCGAGTCCAATGGACGGCTACACGGCACGCCCCCGTGGACCATCGACCACACGCTGGTCGGTGTATTTAACGGCATCATTTTTACGGCGACTCATCCCTCGGGTGGAAGCGCTGATACCCACGCCAACGGCACGGTCCAAAAGTTCGTTAAACCGCCAAAGTGGACCAAGGACCCGATCGCACTGCCTGATGTGAATGAAGGGATCAACTACGATCAGCAGACCCGTCCATTTGTAGTACACGCCGAAAAAACACACTGCAGTTTGAACGCCTTTCGGGACCTACTTGGCTTCAAATGGATACCTCCACCGGTCGTCTATTTGGTAAGCCTGCGCGCTCAGATGTGGGGCCTGTGTCCTTGCGAGCAAGAGTCTTTTTTGTCGATAACGGAGAGACCTACTCCGACGAAACCACCTTCGAATTCAATGTTCTGAAGGTAAATCACGCACCCGAGTGGTTGAGTGATCCGATTCTGCTTCCTGACGCTTTCACGGGCGTAAGTTACTCCAGTTCAAAATCTAGCCTCGGCCGTGAATGACGCGGACAATGATACGCTCAGTTTCAAAATCCTGAATGGCCCCACTTGGGCCAAACTCAGCACCGACGGAAAGTTCTCTGGCACTCCCGCCAAGACCGATGTGGGAGAGAACAAATGGACAGTGGAAGTTCGCGATCCGGATGGTGCCACTGATACCGCCACCGTTATCGTGAAGGTGATCAAGTCCAATGAACCTCCGCACTGGCTTGTGAAGCCCACGGTGCTTCCCGATGGAAAAGAGGATCAGTTTTACGCACAGGATCTCAAACCGCACGCCACCGATCCCGACAATGATCCTCTCACTTTCACCATTCTCAATGGACCCAGCTGGGCGAGTATCAACAGCATGGGGGCGCTGGTGGGTACCCCTTCCAAGTCAGACGTAGGGCTACAAAAGTTCACCATTCGCGTCGCCGACGGGAACCCAGGGCATTTTGACGACGCCGAAGTGCTCGTTCTAATCGACAAAACAAACCACGCGCCGAGATGGATTCTCGACCCTGTTTTTCAGGTAAATGAAGACCAATTGCTCGCGGAAAACATCGCCCGTTTCGTTATTGACTCCGATCCCGATGAGCAACTCACCTTTGAGATTAAATCCGTTAACCCGCCTTCCAACTGGGCGACGGTTACCCCAGACGGGACCAACTTCGGCGGCACTCCCAAGCAAGCAAACGTGGGGGAAAACCAGTACGTTGTGCGCGTAACGGACAAAGGCGGTCTCTTCGACGAAGCCACCGTTACGGTGATTGTCATCGACATCAACCACAAACCGGCGTGGACCAAAAACCCGATCATCCTGCCGGATGCCACCGAAGGAAAAGCTTACAACCAAACCTTAGCGGCCTACGCCGTTGATAGCGACAACGACCCCCTCACTTTCGTTAAAGTGAACTCGGCAGAGGTACCGTGGCTAAACGTGCGCGATAGCGGTGCCGTCTGGGGCACGCCGGAGCGAACCGATGTCGGCACCAAAACATTCAAAGCCCGCGTTAGCGATCCCAAAGGCGAGTTTGCGGACGTTACGGTTCAAATTACAGTACTGAAGGTGAACGCGCCTCCACGATGGACGCGCAACCCGATCCCTCTCGGCAAGGTCCGCGTCGGGGAGAATCTACGCGTAGACATCAAACCCTACGTGGTGGATGACGACAACGACACCCTCACGTTCTCAAAGCAGGCAGGTGCCGGTCCCGCCTGGCTCAATGTTTCCGCCGACGGGATCGCAAGTGGCACGCCAACCAACGCCGACATTGGGCCCTTTACCACCGTTCTTGTCGTAAACGATGGTACGGTTTCGGTATCTGTAAATGGCGTGGGGGAAGTGATTCCTGGATCGCAACCGCCAGTCATCGATCCCGCTATTGCTTACATCATGTTTGAAAATGAAACCCTTAGCGAAAACTGGGTTTCTACGGGCAAGATCAAAGACCCAGACAACAACCCTTTGCTCTGCACCCCCCTTGATGCGTTTGACTGGATAACCCTCTCCGGCAATTGCACGTTAACGCTTTCTCCAAAGCGCAAGGACGTTGGGGACCACACGCTTAACTTCCGCGTCTCGGATGGTACCTACCAGGTGGATGGAAAAGCTTCCATTCGAGTGCTGAAAAAGCTGGATCCGCCTTACTGGACCAAGAACCCCATCGAACTCATCGCACGCGCCAATGAACCCTTCGAGCATTGTGTAAGCGGTTTTGCCAAAGACCCTCAGAACGAGCCGCTTACTTTTAGCTGCACCGGGCAGCCGGGCTTTGCGACCTGCAGGATTAACGGCTGCGTTTCGGGAACACCTACGGATGCCGACATTGGCTTGCACAAATTTCAAATGGAGGCCCGGAACGCTCAGCTCGGGGCATTTACCGAAATCCACCTGCGTGTACTGCGAGGAAAACAAGAGCAGCGCATCCGCATCGGGGACCCGGTGGCTGGGGCCAAAGTCGAGAACTTGTGGGTGATGGACTTGTCCGACTACAGCGGAAACCTGGTCACGTCCGTCAGAAGCTGCATCAACCATTACTATGACGTGCTAAACAAGGCAGATATTCACCACACCGGCGTTCTAATCTCCTCGGATGCAAGAAACTTTGACGGGTCGCCTACTCGAAACTTTCCGGGCGAAATGCTGCTGCGTTGGGATCGGGAGCACATTCAGGATTTTCGCAACCGGACCCAGCCGGACAGCTTCTCGTTTAACAACGAGTATTGGACCGACAACTGTTTGAGTACCCCGCTCTGGTCCATGCAGCGCCTTTATGACAGGATCAAGACCTTTACCCAGATCTATGAGCGAGATTACTTCATGGATCAGGTACCGATGGACGTCATGATAGCCACCTGTCAGCGGGATCACTATCGCTACTTTACCTCGAACCAGACCCCGCAAACTTTTTGCGAACAAGTTCATGATCCTCCACGCGGCAAAAAGAAACCTTATCACGTGTCGCGAATCACCCGCGCGCGATCACTCGCTCAGTACGATCAAGCCAGAGTGAAGCCGGCCCGTCGAACGCCTACAGCGTGGTCGTGAACGCTACAGGTGGAAAAAACTACCATGGAGAAGATTGGAACTACGCCATGGGGTCCATTCTTGCGGACTACGCCAAAACGGTCATCAGCCGCGCGTACATTTATGCGAAAAAGGAGTTCGTATTAAGCCCACCTCCCAACGATCCCACAAAAATCACGGTGACGCTTGCCGGCAAGTTACTCACTGGAAACACAAATCAACCATCGGATCAGTGGAGCTATAAAGCCAATCCCCCTACGGTCCTCATTCACTGGAACAATATAAATGTCGACGAGCTAAGCGCGGATGACTACCTGGTGATAGAGTACTTCACGGATCAAAAGGGGAAACGCATCGCGACATCCCGCTAATTACAGCCCCCGCATTGTGCAGCGCGGCCTATTTTGACGCGCTTGCTCGCCTTTCTTCCATAGCCGTCCCCCCCCATCGTGCATATAATGGCCGCAAATATGGGGTCAGGCGGGGACGCAACACCTCTGCCGTTTTGATTGAATCAACGAATCAACTGAGTAAGACGCAACTTCCGTATTAACCGTTGTTCAAGGTTTTGTGGTTTTCCTTAAGGATGACAGAAACCTACCATTAGAATGAAACCGACTTCTAGAGTCGGATTGAATGGGATCACCTGAAGTTTGGGGGCGGTGATGCAGAGGGTTTTTATCTTGTATGGCTTTCTTTATTAGTTTTGCTTTTCGCAGAAAGCTACGGCGGCGATGCGATCAAAGTTTAGCGCGAACCCGGTTACGTTGCCGATCGCAGCGTCCAAAGCGCAAAACATCAATCTAAGAACGCTGCTCCAAGATCCTCAAGTCGGAGAGACCTTGGATTGGGGCGTTTTCGGTACGCCCGCACCCTCCTTGGCTAAACGTAGACCTTGCCGGCGAAAAAGATTACAGGTACCGCTCCGCTCTCGGCCGTGGGCGCTCACCGCTTCAACTTAGCGGTACAGTGCAAAAACGGGGAACAGGCCGACACCACTCAGGTCATCCTGCAGGTCCAGATCATCCCGGAATGGAAGAATGCCCCAGCCGAGCTTTTCCTCGGCGAGATCAAAGAAGGCAGTACGTTCCAATTCGATCTTCGCCAGCACGTTGTATCCGCCGACAATTCCACAGCACTGACTTTTACGGAGACCGGCCTGGCACAGAATGCGCCCTGGCTGAAACTCAACGCCAACGGCACGCTCTCGGGTATCCCAGAAAAGACACACATTGGGAAGTTCCGAAATATAGTCTTCAGGGCTATTCATCCATCCGGTGGCTCAGCGTCGACCTTTGCAAATGGCGAAGTCACACGCGGAGATGCACAAGCTCCGAAGTGGGATGCCAATCCACTCTCTTACCCACCGCGAAGCAAGGCGAGCCCTACGCGCAAGACCTGCGCGCGCACGTTATCCACAATGAGCCCAACCCGTTGAGCTTTGAAAAAACAAGCGGCCCCGCATGGGTATCGGTGAACGCCACCACGGGCTTACTTTCGGGTACCCCGCCACACGATGGCAGTACCCAAGCCCAAGTCGGGTTGCGCGTCTTTTTCACCGACAACGGCAAAGTGCTTGAGGCCAAAACCACCGCTCAATTTAATATCGAAAACCTGAATCGCCCACCCCAATGGGTCACCGATCCCATGGAGCTTCCTCGCGCCAAGACCGGGCTTTTCTACAAACAGGATCTACGTCGATCGGTAGTCGATCCAGACGGCGACAAGCTTTCTTTCCGTATCATCGATGGGCCGGGATGGGCGAACCTCACCTTGGACGGATCCTTTGAGGGCACACCCGGGCAAAACGATGCCGGGACAAAGACCTGGACCGCTGAGGTCACCGACGGTGTCTACAAAGTCCGCGGGCGCATCATTGTCCCCGTGGAAAAGACGAATACTCCACCGCGCTGGAAGACGGACCCAACGATTCTTCCTGAAGCTTCCGAGGACACGCTTTACGCGCGCTCACTCGTTCCCTATGTGGAGGATGCCGATGGGGATCCACTCACCTTCGCTCTACTCAGCTCCACCGGACGCAACTGGGTTACGATCTCGTCGAACGGGGATCTGCGAGGCACGCCGACCAAAGACGATCTGGGAGAAACGACCTTCCGCATTCGGGTCTCGGACGGACAACCGGGACACAACGCCGTTGCCGACGTAAAAATCACGGTCAAGCACGTAAACCACGCACCCTACTGGGTTTTGGATCCCATTCGTTTATCGGCTAAAGAGGATGTCGCTTACGAAGAATCCATCGCGAACTACGCCAAAGATGTCGATGCAGGGGATTCGCTCATTTTCCAGAAAGTCTCGGGAGACAACTGGCTAGGCATTACGCCCCAAGGCCTTCTAAAAGGGACTCCAGGACAGGCAAATGTCGGCGAAAACAAGATTGTGGTGAAAGTTAGCGACGCCGCGGGAGCCTCCAAAGAAGCGACCGTTATCGTGACCGTTGAACACACCAATCACGAGCCTCAATGGACGGCCGATCCGGTTAGACTTCCGAACGCCAAAGAGGACGCTCTTTACTCGGAGGATTTAAAACCCTTTGTTCAGGATATCGATGCCAATGAAAAACTTACCTTCACGATCTTGTCCGGCAAACCTTCGTGGTTGAACTTAACAACCGACGGAATCGTCACCGGAGTGCCGAAAAAAGCAAATCTGGGTGAACACACGTTCAAAGTCCGCGTTATCGACAACGGAAATCTTTTCGCCGACACAACCGTTAAGATCACTGTCGTAAAAGTAAACAAGCCTCCCCGGTGGACCCAACCCATTATTGATCTCGGAAAAACACCAGAGCAATCACCGTTTCAGTTTGATCTTTCGGCTTTTGCTGAAGATCCTGATGGCGATCGCCTGACGTTCCGGATGATTGACGGTCCCACCTGGCTGCAAGTGGACTCGAACGGGCTTGCAACGGGTATCCCCAAGCAGACCGATGTAGGATCCTTCACCGCGCTCTTTGAAGTATCGGATGGTCAGTACGCCGCTCAGGGCGAAGGCAAGATCGTGGTTCTGGACGTCAATCAGGCACCTGTATTTGCCCAAAACCCGATCAAGATCACGATTAAGGCACGCGACACCTTATTCTTGGAGCTAAACGATCCCAAGTACGTCTCCGATCCAGACAAAGACACTCTGCGCTTTAACATTAAGGATCCGGAAGATTGGATCGCTCTGGCAACAAACGGACGGCTGACTGCTATTCCAAAATCCCAGCACGTCGGTACCCACCCGTTTACGATTGAAGCCTCCGATGGCGAGTTCTCTCCACGGGCTGTGCTCGAAATCACGGTAACGGCGAACCCAGAACCTCCCGTGTGGCTCGAAGATCCTATCCGCATGGAAGCGGCTATCAACCAGACGTTCACCAGTTCCTTGGTTCCCTATGCCAAGGATTTCAGTGGGCAGACGCTGAGTTTCAGCGCCGTTGGTAACACCAGCTGGTTGAACGTTTCCAGTGACGGACGACTTTCCGGAACGCCTACACAGGCAGGTGAACAACGTTTCACCGTGCGCGTAGCCAATCAGTTTGGCTCGGCGGACGCTTCCTTGCGCATTACGGTGGGCAATTCACAAAACAAACCACCGGTATGGCTGGAAGACCCCATTGAGCTTGTCGGAGCTAAGATTGGCGTTCAGTACGATCAATCGGTAGCCAAACTCGCCAAGGACTTTGATGGCGACCCCATCACCTTCGCTAAGGTGCCTAACTCAGGCGCGGATTGGGTCTTTGTCACCGCAAACGGGGGCATCGTTGGAACCCCACAAGCGTCTCATCAGGGACTCAATGTCTTTACCGTTCGCGTAACCGATTCCAAACAGGCTAGTGCGGATGCGAAAGTTCGAATCAGCGTTTCCAATGGGACCGGTCCGAATACGCCTCCGGAGTGGCTGCAGAATCCCATTCCGCTCGGCAACGCCACCGTTGCCCAGACCTATCAGAAGGACATCTCTGTTTTTGCGAAAGACATAGACGGAGACACGCTTACCTTCTCGCCGGTTGATATTCCTAACTGGATGAGTCTGCGAAGCGATGGATTACTTTCCGGAGTCCCTCGGACTACCGACGTGGGGCAATTCACCGCGAGTTTCCGGGTAAGTGATGGAAAAGCTTCTGCCACGGTTAGCGCATTCGGTCAGGTTGTTTCGCAAGGAAACCAACCTCCCAAATGGAGTTTGGAGGCTCTAAGCTTTATCGTACAGGTCGGAACACCGTTTAATATCAACATCAATCAACCGCAATATATCGTAGAGCCGGAAGGCGAAACGATGCGTTTTGCGATCGTTACCTCGCCTCTCCCCGATTGGGTGACCTTGAATGCAAATGGTGACTTGAGCATCCGCGCGCGGGCGGAACACGTAAACGGTACCGGGCACCAGTTTTTGGTGCGCGCAACGGATGTCGTGAATAATTCGGCCGACGCCACGATGAACATCACCGTGGTGCCCAATCAGGATCTGAAGCCGCCCATTTGGCTTGAAAAGCCCTTGCGCCTGAGCGCTACGGTCGGACAACAGTTCGCGCTGAACGTTTCGGACAAAGCCAAGGACCCAAACAATCCCCCACGGCCGCTGCGGTTTGCAAAGATTGCCAATCCTACGTGGGTGAACATGTCGGATTCCGGGACACTATCGGGCTTCCCGCAGGCCGCACAGGCAGGCGAACACCAATTCCAGGTAACCGTTAGCAACGACATTGGTACGGACACCAATACGGTCATCCTGACAGTTAGAGATGGAGCCCCACAGGGTGACAATTTCGTCATTGATAAGCCAGTACCGAATGCTCCGGCAGAGGTACTGTGGGTCATCGACAACTCTTGGAACTGGTTCTGGCCATTTAAGGACAAACTGACCCGGGACCTTCTCAGCGCCGCCAGCACCTTCTATTCAGAGTTAAACAGCGCGGGCATTCGCCACACGAGCGTCTTCATCTCGTCGGACGCCCACCGCAAGGGGGGACTGCCGATCCCGGATGATAACCAGAGACAGCTCCTAAGATGGGACGACACACAGTGGGCGAGATCCTTCGCTGATTTCGTGAACAATATCTTCGTAAGGGAGTGCTACAGCTCACCGCTTTGGTCAATGCACCTTTTCTACGAGAAGGTACCGAACCTTTGGGAGATCTATCAGAACGGGTACATGGAACCCGGCGTTCCGATGGACGCCCTGATTGTGACCAAGCAAGTGGATCAGTACAAACGCTACGCCACTTCAGCGCCGTTCAATCAGTGGGGGCCGAATGACTTTGCGGATGACTTCATTCGCTTCCACAAGGGGGAACAAAAACCTTACCGAGTGAGCGCAGTGGCTGCCGCTTGCCCGCAACTCATGGATCCGCATCAACAACCGAACTACGCGAGCGCGCAAAGCGCGTACCAGGACGTCGCCATTCGCACCGGAGGCGACTATTACCCTTGGAATTGTAATGCAGACATGAACAGCTACCTGCGAGATTTCGCTCAAAAGGTGAAGCGAAGAGCTTACATCCACGCGAACAAGCGATTCCCACTCAGCAAAAAACCGCTGGATCCCACAAAGATTACGGTAAAGCTAGGTAGCACCGTCCTCAGCGGAAATACGGGAACATCGAACGATCAGTGGCGGTATGACTCGTTTGCCAATGAAGTGCTCGTCTTCTGGCACAACATTGATACGGGCAACTTGCCGCCCGGCACTCAACTCACTATTGAGTATCAGGGTGCGTTGTAAGGAATAAGCTTCTGGTTTGGCGGCGGGCGAGTACCTCGCCAAACCAGACAAAAAAGCCAAGAACCGTTAGCTGGTTGGCCAGCAAGGAAAGCTCCCAAAAGCCGGAACGCATGTTGAGATAGCTGTGATAAATCTCAACCGCTACAACCAAAATTCGAACAGTCGCTAGCGCAGAAAGTAGAATGTACGAAAGTTTTGTATGTTGTCGGCAGAAAAAAGCGGAGATGAAATACAGCGCCCACCAATGATCCCAGACCGGCCGCACAACGGCATTACCTGAAAACGCTGCAAATAGAACCGGCACGAGTATTTTGATACTCAAGCTGTAAAGCCCCAAAGCGACAAAGCTCAAGCTCCAATTGGAAACGCGCTCCGGCCAGGTGTCGTGGGTGCAGGTTTTGGCATAAAAGCAAACATAGGCCATAAGGCCGCCACCGTTAGTGTGATACGCCAAAAGTAAAACCATCCGCCTTGAGAGAGGTAGCTCCATACCGTCATGATGGAATTCAAAATATCGTTTACGAAGAATAGAGGAATAGCAATGGAGACCCAGACAAAGAGTGAGAACACCCAAGTCTTGCGATAAGCCTCGTAAAGCAAAAACCCTATGGTCACAATTGAGTGAAGCCACCAGTAGCAGCTCATGGACGTCCGCAAGCTGTTTCATGGCGTCCAAAAAGTACGCAAATCCAATGATCGGAGGTATGAGAAGAACGAGCGTCAGCACGCTCGAACCACTCGCATCCCATTTCTGCCACTTGGACGCAAGCTGCGGTAGACAAAATGCACAACGGGCGAAACCAGTACCACATGAACGAAAAAATCGAAAAGGCTAGATTCATCCACAGTGCCGGGGTCACCGGGTTTGCGGCAAAACTTACCATACCGAACATCCAACCTACAGGAAGGTAGAGGTACAAGGTAACCCACCCCAATACCATCAGAACGAGTGGCGAACGATTGATTAGGTTCATGAAGCCCTCACAGAGTTGTCATTAAGAGTATAGCAAAACCCGCGTATTCTCTGTGTGGACGTCTTCTCGACGCAAAACGTCTAATCGGTCGGACAATCTACGGCTGCATTACGAAAAACGCTGTAGTTTCAACGTCCACTTCTGGAATGCCGCTTGCTTTGCCATGGAGTGGAGTAGTGTGTGCGGTTGCGGACTACAATTTGGTTGATTTCGGCGCTTACGGTGGGCTTCTTTGCCCTGGCTGGCGACGAAGACATGGAACGCTTGCGGGCCTGCGAAAAGGCCCATGGCACGATAGCGCTCGAAAGCGGTCCCACCTCTCCCCCTCTCTTTAAAGGGAAATTTCAGAATTACAAACCCACGAGCGTGGAGCAAAACAAGCAGTTCATTCGCGTGACCGTGCAGGATCCGAGCGGCCGCCACCTCTATTTCCACGTCGAGAACTCCGTGCTCAAGCCACTGAACGACGTTTATCTGGAAGATCGCGAGCTTTCCCAGGCCCTTACCAATCTGTATAAGAGCCTCTTTTTTAGAAACCTTGAAGCCGAAACGGAGTTGCACAAAGCGCTGCTCGCACAATTTTCGGATTACAAAACAGTTCGGATCGCTTTCAAGGAAGACACCCCCGAGCACCGCGCGGCTCTGAAACGAGTCTACGCCAAAACCGCCAAAGAGTACGAAGCCGCGCTGAAGGATTTTCAGGAAATGCACGCCCGAGTAAATGGGGCGGAGCACCCGCTCGTCGAGAATCCCAAGCTGTGGCACCAGGCCGGTATGGGGCGCCATGCGGATGAGGCGGGATGGGGCTCGCGTTACGCCCGAAAAGACGCTGGCGAGACCAAGGAGCCAACGCTTATCGACTTCCGGGACCCTGAAACTCTAAGGGCCTTCCAAAATTCGTACGCCAACACGGAGTCCCGACGTATCGCACTCCAAAAAGAACTCGAGTTACAAACGAGCATCATGGTTCCATTGCACGGAGAAACCAACAAGCGCGTACTCTCTAGAGCGGCGCTTGAAATCCTCCGGCGCGTGCACCCGGTCAATGCACTTGATGATGTCCCTATGGTGATTGCGCGCTTTAAAGAACGTTTCGGAATCGATCTGACTGCCAAGCAAGCGCTGATGTTGATTGAATACGTTCACTCGATTGACCGGTTTGTTCCCAACATCAACGTCGTGAGCCACGACCCGATGAGTCTCGGCGAAGCGGAGTTCGGTTATGTCGCTATCGATCTCGCGGGACAAAACGTCCGCAATCTCGACGCCGCGGCACGCTCGTTGGTACTCGCCTATGAAGCAAAACCCAAGGACGATTCCCCGGAGTCGGTCATTGCTTACAGTGAGTACATTCTGGCAAAACTACGTCACGGTCAGGATGAGGCGTCGGCGGAGTTTGAGGACATCCAGATCCACGTCCATCAAGCGGTGAAGAAACTAGGTGTGCCCGGCGATAAGGTCTTCTCGCCCGCAAACGGCATTCGCGCGAGCGGAGACGATATTGTCTTTGCCCCCTACGGCGAACCGCTCACCCGGGAACAGTACGCCCACTTTTTAGATTTACTCGCGGCGACAGGGCACCCAAACTATTTCCGAGTAACCTTCGGCGCAAGCTCCTACCGAGGCAGCGTGCGCGGAGTGGCGGTACGCGAGCACGACCGCGCTACCCACGTTGTTGTAGGGGACACTATCGAGAAAGACCTTCGTAAAGCGCTGGAGAAAAAGATCTCCTACCACGATTTAGAAAAGATCATCATTGGTGTAGAAATCTTGCCTCACCAGACAGAGGGGACTCAGGTTCGAATCATCGTAGGGGGTAAAACAACTCCAGACATGCTGGAAAAAATGCGAGCGCTGGCACCCGCCGTACTCAAGAATGTTGGGAAAGAAAGTGAAAGCAATCTGGAGCTGGTTGATATCCAATCAACCTCGCAGGTACTGGGCAAACCCTAGTTTGCGTCCCGTCCGACGACAAGCGCACACTGGGCCTCCCGCATGAGGTGCGGTGCTACGTCCATTGCGGAAACATTTTGCAGCGCTGATTTTAATGCGACCGACTGCGCTTCCGTCATGTCATAACGCAATACCGCAAGACTATGCACGAGAGCGAGGCGTACTTCGGCATCTAGATCTTCTTGCAATCGCGCAATCGCAATCCCAAACAGCGATTCAGGCAAACGCTTAAATAAAAGAAGACTTGCTGCCGCCTTCTCCCTCACGCCTTTGTCGGGATCAAACTTCAAAGCTTTTTCAACAAGAGTGTAGCGATCGCGGCCACCGTGGTGAGCGACCAACCACGCGACAATCTGTACGCGCCCCGGACCGCGGTGTGGGTTCAAAGCCGCTAGATCATCCAAGCCAATCTCTTCCTGCTCCAATGGCGGGTACAATCCCAAGGCCAGCTCCATGAGTTCTCGGGGAAAGCTCGCGGGAATCGCTTCTGCCTGGCTCACTTCGTTCACATACCAGGCGGCATTGTCTGGCGTGAGACAGCCAGGCGTGTAGCGCGGCAATGCCTCGGCGCGCAAGACTAGCCCAAGCAGGGCAAGAAAAAGAATGAATTTAGAGGACCGCATAGGAACGAGCATTTTATGAAAAAATGCCCCCGCGCGTCAAGACACCTCCTTGTCACCACGCGTGAAGGGCGGTGACTGACTTTGCTACGATCCGCCTTGTAATCGTTGAATAAAACCCGCTTTGGACGGGCTTTCTCGATCCTTGATATTTTTCTCGTAGCTTTAAATATCCTTAAAAAAACCAATATTAGCGGAAACACACTCAACAGGCTGCATAAGATGCCCGGTTATTGACCGGCTGGTGTTATGTCTGATCCCTTCCGGCCCTTCCTGATCGTGCCATTCCGGGTGAATGCTTGATGTCAATCCCTTTAAGTTCAAGTGTTTACGTGTGGATGGGGCTGTAGTTTCCGCCGGGGGAAACCCGCCTTGCGTTGCTCAGTGCCCGTCAAGAATCGTCAGTTTTGGCTCATGTCTCAGCTAGATTGAACGTCACACTAATACGATTCAAATGTTGCCGCAAGCCCAGTTTCAAAACTGGGTGAAGCTACGCCTGATCCGTTGCGACAACCACTCCGTTGTCGTAGGCGTACCGAACCGTTTTCACCAAGAGTGGGTGAAGAACAACTACTCTGAGGCGCTCTCCGAAGCCATCCGGCACCAAACGGGCTCCCACCTCCAGCTCGAATTCGAGATTGTGCTGAAAGAAGAAAACCACAGTGCCTCCCAAAGCGCTCTGCCTTCGACGGAAGAGGCACAGAGCCACCCTACGCGACCCAGCTTGCGCGTAGTGGAG
Organism: Bdellovibrionota bacterium; assembly: GCA_041391485.1. Lineage (GTDB taxonomy): Bacteria > Bdellovibrionota > FAC87 > UBA2466 > JACKAF01 > JACKAF01. The sequence goes on from JAWKNY010000028.1 coordinate 38,642, forward strand.
ATTTGACCCACCGGAGGGTGAGCCACCTCGGAAGCGCGTTCTGCCGCGTGCCCGTCATTCCAGAAAAACCAAACCTACCCGTTTTCAATGACGCACTGATCGAACTCGACTTCAACACAGTAGCCGTGCAGTGTTCGCGGATGTTTTCGATCGGTAAAGGCATGCCCATCAATCCGCTGGTTGTTTACGCGGGTGTGGGAATGGGCAAGACCCACCTTCTCTCCCAAATCGGCTGGGAGTTTCACCGCGCCAACCCGCAAAAAACCGTGCGTTACGTAACCGCAGAGTCGTTTACGAACGAGATGGTGCAGAGTTACAAGAGCAACCAAATCATGCTTTCAAAGAAGCACACGGAACACACCGATGTGCTGTCGATATCCAGGGGCTCTCCAGCACCAGCATTTGCAGGAAGAGCCTCCTGCACATGTTTAACGAAATCATCGTTCGGGAGGTAAAGTTTGCTTCTACACCTCTACTGCGCCGCACGCGCTTGAGAATTTTATCGATCCGCTGAAGTCCAGAATCCTTTCCGGGGCGATCGCGGAAATCTCCCTCCCTCCTACGAAACCCGCGTTCAACTTCTCCAGATGCGCTGTGCCCAAGAGCAAATCCAGATGCAACCCGAGATCCTCCGCTCACTCGCGGCCCAGGCAACGAGACGTACGCTAAAACTTGGGGTTTATCATTCGTCGCACCGCAAGCCCAGCTGGAAAATCGTCCGGCGGATCAGGAATTTCTCGCCAAGAAAATCATCCCGTGAGGTTCGCAAGGAAGCCATCACCATGGAAGAGATTATCACCATGGTGGAGCATAACTTCGGCGTCAGTCGGGAGGATTTGACCAGCAAAAGCCGAAGAGGTGTCATCGTTTGGGCCAGACAGGTTGCCATGTACCTCGCCAGGCAGCATACTCAGCTGTCCTTGGAAGGGATTGGTAAGGTGTTTGGACGGGACCATGCGACGGTCTGCCACGCCTTTCAAAAGGTAAAAGATATCGTCGCCGACCACCCCACACGCCGGTACGAAGTCGAGTACCTCGAAAAGAAGATCTCTTCCCGTTCACCGGAGGAGTAGAGATGTATCAAATTGTGTTGTCCGTGCATGTGATTGCCATCATTAGTTGGATGGCGGGGATTCTTTATCTTCTTAGGCTCTTAGTTTACCACCGGATGGAAACTGAAAAGGTCGTTAAGGATCGCTTTGAGATAATGGAGTACCGCCTATACCGGTACATCACGAACCCCGCGATGATCGTCGCTCTTATCTTCGGCATCTGGATGTTGGCGCTCAACTCGTTCTTATTGTCCCAGCCTTGGATGCACGTGAAGCTTACCGCAGCAGTTTTGCTCATCGGGGTCACGCACTACGCCAAAGCCATGATGAAAAAATTCAAACGTGGCGAGATGCCAAAAACTGAAAAGTATTTTCGCATCCTGAACGAGATCCCCACACTCTTGATGATAATCATCGTTGTCATGGTGATCGTCCGCCCCTTCTAGTTGGGCGCACAAGGGCCAAAGTGGATTTCGAATCAGAAATAAGAGAAACCCGGGTTGAAGCACCCACCGACTGGCGACAAAATGTGCCGACGGTATCCAAGCTCAACCGGCTCATCCGCGGGCACATAGAGAACAGTTTCTTTGATGTCTTTGTCCGCGGCGAAATCTCCAACTTGCGGCGCCCCGGTTCTGGGCACGGCTACTTTGTACTCAAGGATCAGACCTCTCAGCTGCGCGCCGTTATTTTTCGGCCCTTCTTGTCGAGGCTAAAGTTCGATCTCGAAGACGGAATGGAAGTGATCCTGCACGGCAAGGTTACCGTTTACGAGGCAAGGGGCGACTACCAGATCGTCTGCGATGCGGTGGAACCCGTCGGTGTTGGGGCCCTGCAACTGGCATTTGAGCAACTCAAAAACAAACTCGGAAAGGAAGGCCTCTTTGATCCTTCCCGCAAGAAGACTCTGCCGTATCTACCCAAGCGGATCGGTATCATCACTTCGCCAACGGGTGCTGCCATTCGAGACATGCTGCATGTTCTAGGAAGGCGCTTCCCAAAAACCGAAGTCCTCTTGTTCCCGGCTTCCGTGCAAGGCGATCGCGCCGCCGGTGAAATTGTGGAGGCCTTACGAAAGGCCGAGTATTGGTGCGCCAACGAACCGGATCGAAAACTGGATCTACTCATCGTGGGGCGAGGTGGGGGGTCCATAGAAGATCTATGGCCGTTCAACGAGGAAAGAGTTGCCCGAGCGCTGTCGCAATGTTCGATTCCGACTATTTCGGCCGTGGGGCACGAAATTGATTTCACTATTTCCGATTTTGTCGCCGATAGGCGTGCGCCCACCCCTTCGGCCGCTGCGGAAATAGCGGTCCCTGAATTCACTGAACTTCAATCCAAGGTGCAGGCCTTTCAACGGCAACTCGGCTATCTGATGCAAAGGCGCCTAGAGGATTGCCGGGTTCGGGTCGATCACCTGCGCGAGCGGCTCGTCGATCCCCGAGAAGCCGTGCGGGAACAAAAACGCCAGCTCATCGATAAACAAAATCAGATGGCGCGCCTGATGAGTCATCGGATCCAGATTCAACGAGGGCGCCTTACGGCCGCTATTCAACTTTTGAACTCGCTCTCGCCACTCGCTGTCCTCAATCGGGGCTACTCCTTGACGCGGCTCAAAGCCACAGACTCCTTGCTGCGGAGCATCGACGACGCCGCACAAGGCGACACGCTACGCACGCGCGTCGCTGATGGAGAGCTCGTCTCTCAAGTGCTTTCTAAAACTCCACTCCCGCGCTAGAATAATAATAGAGGTTTCTCCTCTCTAACCCTCTCCACCTATTACTTTCAAACGCGATGAACTCCCAAGAACACAAATTAGCCGCGACACTACCGTCGTCCCATGTTTCGAGCCTAAAACGCATTGAATCCGGTTACTGGTGGTACGTGGGACGTGTTCGTTGGGCGACTCGAATGATTCAGCCCTGGGCGCTCAAACAAACCTGTCCCATCCGCTACGCCGATCTGGGCTGCGGCACGGGAGGTTTTGCCGCAGCACTCCAATCCCACTTCGGATTTGATCGCGTGGCACTCGTAGATGGCGATCCGGCGATGCTGGCCGAGGCTCCTGATCAACCGCCCTTTGAGGCATTCCACCGAAACCTGCAAGCCCCCTTTGAACTCCCCTTTGCGCCCCATCTCGTCTCGTGCATGGACGTCATCGAGCATCTCGAAGACGACACTACCTTTGTCAAAAGTTTAGCGGCGATGCTCCCCCGTGATGGGAAACTCATCGCTTCCGTTCCCGCGCACCAGTGGTTGTTCTCTGAATGGGATCGCGTTTTGGGTCACTTCCGACGTTACGACAAAAATTCACTCAACAAACTCTTCAAGGAAGCGGGCCTTGAGATTGAGAAGGCTTCCTACATGTGGACGGCCTTCGTTCCTTTGGGTCTACTGCGAAAACGTAGGTTCCAAAAAGGCGGCCAGGCGGAATTCCCAGCGGTTCCAACACCGGTAAACTTTGCCCTCACCCTCTACTCCGATCTGGAATGGTGGGCGACCAAAATGATACCAAGCCCGTTCGGGACCTCTCTCATCGTGAGCGCGAGAAAAGCATGAACTCCAGAAAGCCACACATCGAAGTCATTCTCCCCATCTACAACGAGGTAAAAAACCTCGTGCCTCTGATCGCCCAATTGGATCAAGTAAAGAAACAGCTCGAAGCCCAGGCTTCACTTAGCTTGCTTTTCATCAACGACGGTTCCACGGACGGCAGCACAGAACTCCTGCACCGACTTTACCGCGAACGCAATGATGTACGAGTCGTAAACCTCGTTCACAATTTCGGTCACGGGGCCGCTTTGACCTGTGGGCTCAACTACTTTTCCGGGGACGCCGCCGTGCTCATGGATGCGGATCAACAAGATGATCCGCTCGCCATTCTCCAGCTCTTTGACGCTTGGAAAAGCGGGCACAAAACAGTGGTGGCCGCTCGTGGGGAGCGTAAAGAGAGAGGGAAAGCCCTTTTCCAACTCTTCTACTTTGTTCTGCACAAGCTTTCCCCCACTCTGCCACCCGTCAAATTTGGAACTTTTTCTATTCTAGATCGCAGTGTCGTCCGGCGTTTTCTGAAGCTGCGCGAGCGCAACCGTTACTTTCCGGGCCTTATCGCCTTTGCTTCGGACAAAATAACGAGTGTGGTGGTCGATCGAAAACAACGCGGACACGGAAAATCTCGAGTCGGTCTATTCGGCTTGGTCCACCTGGCGATCACCGCGTTCATCAGTTTTTCCAACGCGCCTGTCCGCCTGGTTTCGATCTTGGGACTGGTAGCTGCGGGCATGGCAATGCTCGCAGGAATAAGCATCATCGCAATTAAACTTCTTACGCCGCTCGCCATACCCGGTTGGGCCTCCATCATGACGGCAACCGCCTTTTGGAGTGGGCTACAACTTCTCTGCCTCGGAATTATCTGAGAGTACATCGCCCGCATGTATGACGAAGTGAAACGCCGTCCGATGTACCTCGTCGATGAACACCTCTCCCACAAAGTCTCAGAAGAAAAAACTAGAGAAATCGCCTAAGCGTCCCTGCCGGCCTGCCCCTGACTTTCCTCTAAAAGGATAGAAATGGATGGATACCTTGGCTGCCACCCTGACGCCGATCCGGCCTCGTTTTGTTCCCTTCACGGGCAAACGTTGTCGCACAGCCCTGCTGCAAACCAATCTGGTTTATCAAGAAGGGGTTGGGAGAAATCCAAATCAAGCTTTGGTTGTCGCGGAGCACATAGCTTCCCTCGTCCGTTTCCAAACTATCGACGATGGCCCAAATTTGCTCCTCCTCCAAGTCACGAGCCGACGCCGGAAGATAGCTCATTAGGACTGCCCCCATTTCCAACCTAGAATTCAGGGTGTGGCGGATCTCCAATGGAATTTCTACGTAGAAGAAGTCAGAAGCGCCTCGAGAAAGCGATCGCACAATATCTTGGTTGGGCTTATGTTTGATCTCCACTCCCAGTGATTGCTTTATCGAGCTAAGTGAACTCTCGGACAATGAGTGATCGTTGGTCACTATAGCAAGTAGGCCATTTTCAGGAAGCCGGCTAATCGCCGACAAAAGGATTCGACGCCGACTTGGCACATCCCCATAGAGACTCTGGGCGAACAGGATTGCGTCAAAAGGGCCTTTGCCATGATTGCCCCAAAGAAATTCAAAATAGTCGAGATCAAAAACACGTAGATTCTCAAGACCAAGGCTATTCAACGTCGCTTGGTGACTTTCCATACGCTCTACCAATGTATGTCGAGAAAAGAGTCCGGAAAGCGCTCCCGCCACCGTCCCATTTCCCGCACCTAAATCCAGAAAATGGCCTCGCGTTTCTGGCTTCATCAAGGAATACCCGCCTCTGAGATATTGCGCCGTCACCGACTTTTCTGTCTGACGAGCGGCCTCCATCGCTAGCTCCACCACTCCGGCTGTCATCCCGTTTGCCGATCCCAGAATAGGTGTGAGCGCGCTTTCGGTGACTGGCTCGTAGGAAGAATCGCGCGAACCAACGGCCGCCCCAAGCTCGTCGGTAGGGTTTCTTAAAACTCGTTCTACGTTTTGAGTTCGCAAACCTGCATCCACCACCCACTTTCGTTTGAGTTGGATGGTGTTCTTGCACTTTTTGGGGTCCAATTTCGGGGAAAAGATGAAACATTGCTGAGAGGCGCAGGCGACCAAGAACATCTCCTCCTTGGAATCCACGACAGTGTCTGGATACAACGCACGCAACTGAGAAGTGGAACGAAGCTTAACCTGGATCGTACTCCCCTTTTCCACATCGACTCGAATCTTGGCGGCGACGGTCTTTCTCCCTTGAAGCTTGAAGTTTGCCACGCGCACGCCCGCAACATTTGAGTAAACCGCCTCTAACTCTGGATGGCGTGCACCCAAAAGCGTTGGGTCTGCCGTTTGCTGAGTCGCTAGAATGCGTCCGACATAGTTGTAAAAATCGGCACGGATCAATTTGAGGGGATTGCGTTCATTTGCCTCCACCGTCCAGAAAAACACCTCTCCGCTTTCCAGTTCTCCTCGCAGAAGAGGTGATTCACGTAAATCCTTACCGCTCTCTTTCAGGAGCCACTTGATCTCGGCCTGCTCGCTAACGGCGTCGCCAGCCCGGACGATCCGCAAACGCATCTTCTTTCCGGTGTGCTCGTCTCCTACCTGTATCACCGCGCGATACGGCTCGCGGATAAAGAGCTGCTTTTTTCCTTTCGCAAGCAGTGTCACCTCGAGCGCATCCCCAATTGCACTGCGCAGCGTGAACTCCACACCCGCCCCATCCTCTGTTTCGTTTACAGAGGCGTGGCGTCCTACGTAAATTTCCGATTTTCCGTCGCTTAGTACTTCTCTGCGATAGACGATTCTAAGAAAGTGTATCGACTTGTTGGCCTTAGCCTTCAAAGAAAATACGTACTCCCGTCCGTTTTCCGCTAAAAGCAACAGGAATACATCCGCCTCACTCCCAGGCCAGTACGCCAAGCCCGCCTGCGCCTTCATCTGAGCCCCGGTGAGTAGCTGTGCCTTTAACCAACTCCCTTTTTCTTCTTTGACGCTCACTTTGATGGGAATCGGATAGGGAGACTCAGCACTTCTGTACCCTCCCACTCGGACCACGCCGTTTTTTCCGACCTGCAGGTTCACAGGATCCGGAAAACCCAGTGCCGCATACCCTCCGCTAAGCTTCCCGTCATCAAGAACAAGTTGCCCGAGGAAAGCCATAAAATCGGTGGGGATCAGTGAAAGCACGTTGCCCCCCTCACGTTCTGCCTTTGAGAGGACCCGGTAGTAACGTATCTCGCCATCCCGAAGCACAATCTGCACGAGGGTCTCCCCCAGTCCAAACCGTAAACCCCGCGAAAATACGTACCGCAGCCACGGGGCCCGGTCGACGGCCGAGCGCGCACTCACCAGAGAAACGGTCGCCTGTTCACCGAATCTTTCTTTTCCCACAAACGCATTGGCATCCCAGAGCCCTCTGCGGCCCGACACCCGCACGGCCCCTGTTTTACTAATGGGGTACTCTCGCTCAGTCCCCACGCCCCGGTGCAAAATTTGAAGGAGCTGTTGAACCTCCTCAAAGTCTTCCCCTAGATGCAGGTGTGAGACCAGACTTTCGGTCACCGCATCCTCAAAAGGGACCGGAAGGTCCACAAAAGCTCTTTCAGAAACGGAGAAACGCCCAACCGTCTCAAATAGAAGTCCCTTCCGGGGAAGAAGCTGGAAGAGAAGAGCCCCTTTTGAGCACTCCACGATGAGGTACAAGCGGTTGTTGTGAATATCAAAGGGTCTGTGATTGACTCGGTGAACGCTGTGGTGGTCAGAAGCTATCTGATTTAGCAGGCGCCGCGCTTCGCCCCCGCCGTGCATGCTCGCGCGAAGAGTACCGAGCTGAGTGTCCTCCCACTGTAGACCTCGAACCGAACTAGGAGTTCGATCCGTCTGGCGCCGAAGCTGCTTCCACTCGTTTTCTGAGAATTCCATTTTCATCAAGCGAGAGAACGCGCGCCCGAACTCCAGCGGCACCCCCTCCGAAAGTCGCACGGGATCTCCGAGTGGGTGGTGACGGACTCTAAACACCGATCTATCGCTGTCCATTTCTTCGCTTTGCAACACCAATTGCCAACGGGGAGGAAACATATACTGGGCAAGGGGGATCTCATTAATGATTGCCTCAGAAGAAAGCACCGTAAACCGAACCGAGGAAGCCCGTAGATCGTGCACAGTTGCGTAATTCGGCGCGTGCGTGACCGCACACCGGATATCGTCGCAACTAGGTTTCACTTCCCAGCTCCCAGTAGGTGTACCTGAGGGGTACACGACGCGTTTGTCTGCGCCGGGCCCGATCGAAAATAAGCTTTGAGAATTCAGGAGCCTTAAAAAACCTTCGGCATTATTGGCCTGAAAAGGATAAGGCGTTGAAAGAATCTGTGCGATGCGACGTAGAGCCGCCGGCGAAAACTGAACCAGCAACTGAAACAAAGCGCTCGTTCGTTCCAAACCACGGGGAAGCACCTCCGCTACGGGGTTTACACCCAGCTCAACAAGTAAGACTTCGCTCTCCAGTCGCCCCGCATCTCCAGGCTCTCCTTTATACCCGCTGCGCGCCACCTCTTTTAGATCGTCCTCAGCGCTACCCAGTAGTTGCCGAACGCGCTCGCGAGTCAGCCCAAACAGGGCCCCAAGTTCGGCTAGTGTATAGCCTTCACCCTCTCGAGAATCCGAAAACCAACCCATTCGTAACGTGAACAAAAGCCGGCGACGCAGGGAAAGCTGGGCGACAAAAGGAGCCAGCTCAGCGTGAGAGTCTTGAGTTCCGAAGCTTTCGTTTGAGGGAAGAAAATCCTGATACGATCGGTCGTCTTCGCTCCACAGGGACGTCACTCCCGCTTGCCTGCGGTAGCGTGCAACCTGTTCTTCGCTAGTACCCATCTTTTCAGCTATCTCGTGATCACTTACCTGATCCGCTCCGCGCGTCGCCCCACCAATAGCGATAGCGATGCGTTCGATCCGACTTCGGAGACGGGCGGCGTAATCCGATTTGTCTAGCGCACTCATATATTTTCCGATGTGGCGCATCTCCGTCTTAACGGCCAAGAACAGGAGCGTACCAAACTTCGTGTACTCTCCATCATCCTTTAGATTGTAAGGGTTGTAACGAATCAGCGCGCGTCGAAGGGCCGAGAGCATCTCCGCTTCCATGTCCTGAAGCAAGCCTCTTGAGTATATTCCCAACTGCCGCATGCGTTTACGCATGAAGTAGCGTGAAAGTGGGAAATTGGAGAAGAAGAGAAAGTCCCAAATAACCTGCTTTGCTCCCGGCATTGCTAAATCCAGATTTTCCGCATGCAGCACCTGGTGGAGGCACTGGACGCGGATCGCGTGGGTTTCATGAAAGGCCTTCATGTCCCGGTAGGTTCCGGCGATGCGTTCCGCTCCACTTCGCCAAGCATCAAAGCTCGTTTTCATCCCCTCTACATGTTCTAACGCGAACTCGTAGCACTGGTTCGCGACCGACTTGGGGATATCCCTTTGGTCTCGCCGGGGATTCGTCCTCAATAATACGGTGGGGATAAGGGCGTGGGTTGGCGTGGGGGGAGGAGCGATTGGGAAAGAAATTCTCTAAACGAAAATGATTTTCTTCGGGAGGGGGCTCAGTACTTTCATAGAAACGCAAGGCCGCTGCGAATCGATTGGCAAGGCCTTCGACACGCGCCCGCTGCGCCGGGGTCATTTTCCTCTCACGTACAATCTCGTCGAGATCCTTTTCGGAAGGCCGAAGCGCGCGAATTTCCCCTCCAAAACGCCTCAGACCCAGGGCGACGATGAGTGCCGTTTCAACATCATCCGAGTGATCCAGTATGTAGTTCCAGAGTAGCTGGGAATCAACCTTTGGCGGTTCGCCCAGCGGGGAAAGCACGTCCTCCCATGAGTCCACGACCACACCAAAATAGTTTGCGGCTCGACTCCGGGAGAGCAGCCAACCCTCCGCTGAGAAAGAAGCCGCGTGCCCCGGCTCTTTCAGAAGAAAGGCTACGATGTCTTCATTGACGGAACCCGGAGGTTTTTCGCCCTGCCAAGAAAGGCTTTCCAAATCCCACCTTTTTCCCCAAGGTGGGGGCGCTCCGACCACCCGGCTCAAGTAAGCATAGGAGTCAGGCTTCGCCTCATGCGGAGGGTGCGCCCACAGCAGGCTCGGGAAAAGGGCCCAGGCACACAACTTCAACGCCACAACTTTTATCAACTCTCTGCGATTCACCGAAAGTTCTTATTACCGGCTTTAGAGAAAGGGTGCAATCCCGCGTCGCTAGGCCGCGATGCGTGCCTCCGGGGTCTCCGGGAGATTTACCGTGTGGGGGGTCTTCGAATGGGCGGGAATCTTCCTTTCCCGCCAAGCCAGTACGGGTAGCTCCACCAGTCGGGTCAGGAAATACCCCCCGACAATGGACACTCCTAGGTAGAGTGCTAGATCGAGAAATGGGGGCAAGTTTACGCCTAGGAAGTGGTATTCAGCGTATTTTTGAAACACTCTGAACGGGTAGTGAAACATGTAAATGCCGTAGGAGTACTTGCCAAAAAACCCAAAGACGCTCAGCCATTTTCTAGACGCCTCTACCTTCCCTGCATCCCCCAGTGCCATCCAACAGACTCCCACACCCGCGACCGCCGACATATCTAAACCGAAACGAGCAATCCACATTGTTTTTAGCGGAGAAATAGATAGCGTCGCAAATATCGCAACGACCACCGACCGAATCATCCAAGCATACTTTCCGTAAAAACTCAGCACCGCCTCTTTATGAAAGGCATAGAAGTATCCTAGCCATGCTCCCAGAATCACCGCATTCCACCGTAGGTGCGTTGGGTTCAAGTGCTTGTAATAAGAGATCGGCGTCGGGTTCCAAAGCAGGTAATTGCGAGAGAGACACGCTGCAATCGGAAGCAGTACTCCAAACACCGCAAGCAAACGAAAATTGGGGCGGGTGCGATTGAGCGTAAGCGCCAAGAGAATCGAGAAGGATAGATAAAAGTGCTCCTCCAGGGAAAGTGTCCAGAAGTGGGGCCAGAAGCTTGTATTGTAGTTGGCCAAGAAGAAAAGACTTCTTAAAAACTGGGGTGCATGAAAGGTTCCCACCATCCAGTAGAAGATTGCCGAAAAGGCCACAACAACGTAGTACGTTGGGTAGATTTTCAGGCCTCGACGGATCAAGAACCGAAGAAATTCTATTTTCCCGGTTTGCCTGTACTCGTTGAAGAGCAAGCTAGAAACGAGAAACCCGCTCAACGCAAAGAACACTTCCATACTCACCCAGCCCACGCGCTGAAGCGTGATGAACGGTTCTGGAAGATGGAAGGGTACATTGCGAACGGTTAGGTGCCCCATGAGTACCATGACCATCGCCAAACCGCGCACAGCATCGAGTGCAAACACCCGCTTCACGGCGTACTCCCTTCAAAGCCAAGCTTTGAGTGAAAAACGTCGTAGAAGAGATTCTTTCTCAAGTCAGAGGGAGGAGCCTTTGAAGCACAATCTCTAAAAACCACCTCATCGATAGGAGCCCGTTTTACCCCCAGGGCGGTTACCAAGCCCCTTGCCAAACAGGACATGTCGAATTTTTTTGGCAAGCTCAATGACGCTGCGAGATCCCGTTGGAAGACAATCGGCGTCGTGTGCTTTGCGAGTTCAAGCTCTTCCTCTGTTCTATCTTTGCTGAAGAGCTTTCCGAGGTAAGAATGGTGATCCCCAAAAAGCACAAACGGAATTTTCTTTTTCTCCAGCAGCGTTGTGAGCGGAGCAAGCTCAGCATCCATCTGCTGAATCCGGCGCAGGTACTCCTCGAATTGAGCTTTGCGCCGACGCGTGAGTCCTCGCTCCCCATCTTTTGCCAGCACGCGAATGGTGTCGGTGCTTCGCTCGCGGGGAAAATACGGCGCATGCAAGGCAACGGTGACACCGTATAAAAATAGGGGCCCCTTCGCTGACTCGATTTCCTTTGTGATGCGATTAAAAAGCGGCACATCCGACTTGGGAAAGCCGCGGTAGTTTGTTTCGGCTCCCGGCATGGAATCCAGAAACAACGCTTTTTCAAAACCGAGAAACGGCCACGCTTTGTTCCGACGCCAGGATTTGCCCAAGAAGTTGTGCAACCCAACGGTGGAGTACCCGTTTCGACGAAGCGTCCACACCAAGCTGTGGGTAGGTTGGTAGATCAGATCCAAGAATGGGTGGGTAGGCGCCGCCAATTCGGTGAGCCCAATTCCGGTCAACAACTCGAAAGAAGTCGTGGCGGTACCGCCGCCGAATACAGGCACGATCACCTGTCGGAGTTCATGCCGCTTTGCTAACGCACGAAAATTGGGAATCGGATCGGCGCTGAGCTTAAAACCGTACACGTAGGGATCCACAAAGGACTCAAGCAGAATCACCACGAGCGATTTAGGCGTCACGACACTGAAGGCGCCCGGCACCAGATCCGTCGCTGTCTCGCGCGGCTGAATGGCGGCAAGGCTATCTTCTCGCGAAAAACCAACGGGGCGTTGTAGACCGAGTTCCCCCACGCCCAATGCTAGGGTATTGGCTAGCCCAAAACGCGTCACATTCTTACCGAGTCTCCACTGTCTTCCTTGGTAGATCGAAAGAAAACCGAGGGTATGAGTAACGACCCGAGGGTGGAAAGCCAAAATGCTGGTCCAAGAAAGCGCCACTAACCAAAGCGCCACAAAATGGCGGCGCTCTCTCAACGATGATCCGATCGGCAGCAAGGCTTTTTGCTGGTAAATAGCCCATCCCGTAAAAGCGGAAGCGCGCTAAAAACGGCCACGCTTAAGGGAGAATGGGCGGCGAGGAGTTGGGGTTGAAGCAAAAAGTGGATATCGGAAGGCAGCAGTGGCATCCCCAAGTTGGCCATTCTTAGGCAATTGGCAAAGGAGAGTACGCTTACGGTCACGGCCCCTCCCCAAAGGGCCGTCCTAGGGCGGAAGAAAATAAACCACGGGTAGATGAGCGATCCCAAAACCAGCATCTCACTCGGGATCAAGCGCACGCTCAGCTTCGCTCCATACTGGAAGCTCATTGGCCCATTGAGAAGGATGAGGCCGAGTAGATTAGCGGCCAGCACCTCCGTCCAGGGACCCATTGCTGCACTGCGTTGGTTCTCCATGTTTTGGTATCGGTTTTCGAGAGCCATCCATTAAGAACTTGCCGATTTCAGTAGGATTTTTTAAAGTCTGTCCCCGTGCCAACCGTTCCCAAAGACGGGGATTGTGAAGACTGTGCCGACGTAGCTCAGTTGGTAGAGCAGCTCATTCGTAATGAGCAGGCCACCGGTTCGAGTCCGGTCGTCGGCTTACTTTTAAGGTGACTCGTTCGCTTCGCGGTCGAGTCCGGTCGTCGGCTTACTTACACCTACCCACCCGTAGACTTCCGGGCTACAGACACTAGCCCAAGAAATAGCCACAAAACGCAATTCAACCGACTGATTTCATTGGATTTTTCATGGCATTCCGATTGCATTTTCACAGCCCAGGGGCAGGGTGTGAAACGCATGTTACGGGGCATTTTGATGGGGTTTTTTGCGAGTTTTCTACTCGTGGTCCCCGCACGCGCTGCCGATCCGCTTCCCGTCGCCAAAGCTGCCAAGAAAGTGTGCCTCACCAGTTACGACGAAATGGCGAACCCGTTTGATCGATCCGCGATCCGCATTGTCGAATGGGAAAACAATCCGGCAAACCCCGCACACGCCACCGCTGAAGACGCCAAAAAAGTTTCGCCCGCTTACAAGGAAATTAACATCGGTGACTACCAATTTGGGCGCGACGTGTTTGTGCAGGTCCAGGAAATCCGACGTCAACTGACCGAAGACGGAAAAGCGCCTCCTCTGGCCGTTGCCCTAGGTCGCTCCCTCTCGCCTTTTAGAATCGTCGCTCAAAACTCTGCGGATTCTGATGCTTTCAGAAGTCTACCGCTCAGCAAGTTCAAAGACACTTTGTCGCCGGCAGGGTATGCGGAACTCAAAAAGCATTTGGACATCATGATAGGACCGGTGAGGCCAGGACAGGACATCGTACTAGCCGATTACATTCAAACGGGTGGCAGTCTTCGCAACGCCAAAACTTATGTGCAGAAGTGGCTTTCGGAAAAGGGCGGAGGAACGGTTCGCACCGTCGGTGTGACAACGGACAAAAGAGAACCCGAATTTGATTACACCATCACCGTCGCAAACGCGCACGCGGCAAACATTCTCTACATCCACGGCTACGAGCAAATGGCACCTGCCGGACACTGGGTCCTGGGAGAAAACAAACCCGGAGAACTGGCTCCAGGCCCGGCCTACTTGGACGCCCGCAAGAAGTTCAGCACCTGGATGCGCTCGGATGACGAGGTCACCATCGAACCGGGTAAACGACTTTTTATCTACGCCTCAGACTAGCGCTAAGCCTCTGTTTTCGCGGCTATAACGAGGCTTTATTTCCCACGCTGATTTATGCTACAAATCACGCTTCCGAATGAACTTACTCAAATTCATAGCGCTCATCGTGGCCGTCGGTCTTTGCGCCGCACGCGTCTCGCTCGCCGGGGTCACGCCTTTATCAGAGGCTGACACAAGAACGGAGTCCTGTGCCGACACGGTTCGCGGCAGCAATCGCAAAGCCGCACGGGTCCTTGCGGATTACATGCGCGTAACAGGGACCAACGCGGAGCAGTTCGCCGGGCACCTGGGGATTACCGCCAAAACAATGTCGGCTCTACTGGGACCGGAGCCGCTGGAGCTACCCGAGCTCAAAGACCTGGCGCGCGCCATGCAACACGCGCCCCCACCGGTCGAGGAACCCGTCAATATTTTCAAACAGCCGTTGTGGGAGATCGTCGCAAACGTCCCCCCAGAAAAAAGCGCCCGACGTGAAGATCTCACAGAGAATGGCAGCGTATTCACGATTCACAACCTGCTTTTGTTGGAGGAGGCAAAAGCGCTGGTGGGTGAAAGCGAAACGGAAGGATTTGATCGAGCGACGCTTCATCTACCTGGAGCCGATGTGGTCGTTGAAGCGATTCGAAATAACTACCGTCGAAAGTTTTCCAGCGAGGCGCTAGCAAAAAAACTATGGGAAAGATTACGACCACACGTGCCCAACCAGCTGGGCTATTACGAAGTCGCGGGTCTCAATGCGACGTTCAAGTGCTACAGTTATGAAAACGGGCAGCGCTTCGCGCCGCACGAAGATGGAGTCGTTTGGGACGAAGAGCAGCGCAGCTTCTTCACCTTCCATGTCTACCTGAATGAAGGCTATGAGGGAGGCCAGACCGGTTTTTACCTAAGTGGCGATCCTTCTCCGGATCTTGAAGTCACGGGTGGCACCGGGAACGCCCTTCTTTTCTTTCAAGAGGGAATGATCCACGAAGGGGCCGCCGTCACCAAAGGCAAAAAAATACGTGCTGCGTTCCGATGTCATGTACCGCCCTCTCCCGCCCGAAACCGTCATCCGCGATCTCTACGGTTACTAAGCGTTTGAACCGCTTCCTCACAGCCTGTAGTATTTCTCTATGGATACTTTTTTTGAGGCCGCGCTGGAAGAGGCGCAAAAGGTTTGGCCGAGGGAGGCATTCCCATCGGTTCGGTTTTAGTAATTGACGGTAAAATTGTGGGGCGCGGGCACAACCGCCGAGTGCAAAAAGGCAGCGCCATCCTCCACGCCGAGATGGACTGCTTGGAAAATGCAGGACGGCTCACGGCAAAAGAGTATGAACGCGCCACGCTCTACTCGACTCTCTCTCCTTGCGACATGTGCAGCGGCACGGCACTTCTTTATAAAATCCCCAAAATTGTAATCGGGGAGAACAAGACCTTTCAAGGGCCTGAAGCTTACGTCCGCTCGCGCGGCGTGGAACTGGTGCAACTGCAAGACGCCCGCTGTATCGAGCTGATGGAGAACTTTATCAAAGATCGGCCCGAACTGTGGAACGAGGATATCGGCGTCTGAGACGGTCTGCTCACGTTCCGAACTTGCCATGAATCGCTCTTCTGTGCGATTCCTTTGGGGATGCACCCGTTAGGCACAAGCAGCTCCATTGAAGGCACTCACCCACAATACCAGATTGAGGGGGGACGTTTGGCTCAAGAACGTTCGTGGGCGGCCCTTCGCGGCATAGCGGAAAAGCTAGCGGTCGGAACGACCGAAAAGCAGGCCATCGAAATCGCCTACTCGGTACTGAAGGACATGGGATCGCCGCGCTCCTGGCACCGCCCCATTGTCCGCTTCGCCAAGAACACGCGCCTCTGCTACCGCGAAAAACAGGAACCGGACCGGCAGTTGCAGGACGGCGACATGTTTCTCATCGATATCGGCCCCAATTGGACGTTTGAGGCTTTTCCCGGCGTCGAATACGAAGGCGATGTGGGCCAGACCTTTGTTTGCGGCAGTGGCAACCCAGGCCAGCTGGACTGCATTTCGACTGCTGCTAAGCTTTTTGAACTCGCGTGCGCTCGCTGGAAAAAAGAAAAGCTCGCGGGCGATGCCCTCTACGCTTGGCTAAACGATCATGCCAAAGATCTCGGCTATTCCTTGCTGCTCGAAGCAAACGGCCACCGGATCGGCGACTTCCCTCACCTCAACTACTTTAACAAAGGACTGGGAACACTCAGCCAAACGCCGAGTGCGCACCTGTGGGTTTTGGAAGTTCATCTGCTCAGCCAGCGGGGGGACTACGGCGCCTTTTTTGAAGACACTCTCCACTAGCGCGGCTTGGGCTACGTGACCAGATCCTGTAGAACGCGAAGCAACTCCACCATCGCAAGGGTGTCCTGCTTGCAATACTCCAAGAGTCCTTTGCGCACTTCCTCTCGTTGAGAAGCTGATAGGCTTGGCTCTTGCAATTTTGCAAAGGCCGCTTGAGCACTCACACCGTCCGACACGGACATGCCCGAGTAGCTCATCTGCGGCACGAGCGCCGGCAAGACTTCCTTCAAGCTAAAGGAGCCGTGGAAGTCGGGGTGGTAATAGTACTTAGTAAAGGCGTCTTTCAAATCCACAAATCGGCCAAGCACCTTTTCAACCGCCACCGACAGCTCGGGTAAAAACTCGGCCATCTCCGCCAGACGGGCTTTCTCGAAACCTTGATTAAAAGCCACAATCGTCCCCATTGACCCAAGATCAGAGATCAAACGCTTTGCCAGATCTTCCCGGCAATCCTCGTTCCCCTCCGCGAGATACTCGCAGTGCCGCAGGCTGCCATCGGGAGATTCCAACACGTGGCAAGAATACTGAAACGGCAATTGATCATAGGGAGCCATTCCACCGTGGCGCGGAATCGCAAAACCGATAGTTTCAAAATCCAGAAAATAAATTGGGTACTGCATAGAGGCCAGAAACGCAGCTAGGCCCGTTGCATCGAGCACCGGTTTGCCCGTGCGAACCGCTTGAAGCTGTTCGGCCTTGCTGCGCGGTACTTTCTGGGACACCGGAATCTCAGAAATCCGAACGATGCCGTTGCTGTAGAGTTTAAACTTAGTGCTCGCCCAAGCCCCATGAAGCTCAAAAACTGAATGCTCCGGAATACCGGCCCAGCAGGTGGACTTAAAAGCGCAGGCGCGGGGAGAGTCACAATAAGGGCCGATAGGAACGGATGGGGGATGAGGCGCCGCCAGAGCGGTTGTGAGTTTATCGACGGTATCTGAAACCAAGGACAAACGTTTTTCTACGGCAGCCGTGCAGTCGGTTTTTGAAAACAGATTCTCAAGCTTGGGGTACTTGCACGCTCTATTCAGATGCATCACCCACGTTTTATTAAAACGCAAACCATTGCCCTCCAATACATATCTCTGGATGGCAACGTCGGAAAGGTGCTCCTCTTTTAGCTGGGTACTCGATTTCACTTCGATAAGATCCCAGCTACCGTCAGCATTTTTTACGAGGATGTCGACTCGGACGAGCGTCTTCTGGTAAAGAAACGCGGCCTCAAAAAGGACAGCGGTCCCCGACTCAATCGCCGTTTTGGTTTGCGCAAGCGCTCTCTCGGGCTCTCGGTAGTCGGCGTCAATCAGTATGCCG
>JAWKNY010000029.1:0-49263 GCA_041391485.1 Bdellovibrionota bacterium
CGATACGGGTTAAAATCCTTGAAAGCTTCGGCCGTGGAGCCCAGGTCAAAGACGGCTCGCCAATCCATTGCATGGATAAGCGCACCCAATTTTGGGAGACTGGGGTTAAAAACAAGATCGTTGAGCGCTTGCTGGCGGGCTTCGATGTTGAACTTTTTCCGCATTTCGGGCTGTCTTGCCGTCAGATCGATTTCTATGGTTCTCAGATCACGCGTCATCTGACGGGCGAGCGCAGCCAGGAGCACTCGGTACGATCGAGGAGCCTTCAAAAGCTGTACGCGCGTAGATGGCGGTACGGGTTGGCCACTACTTTTTGCAACATAGTCCCCAATAGCGCTCAGTGTTTCTTCGACGTCGTTTTCACACAGATCTTTGGCGGCCTTGATGAGAGTCTGCTCCTCGGTGAGCTGTACGATGTAGGGCTGCTCACCCGGTTTCGGCGCTTTTACCCCATCCACTTGTGCGAGAGCTTTTTCGATGACTCTGCGATAGGCGGCGCGGCTTTCATTGGAGAGCGGAGGGAGGTCTTTGGGCTTTTTGCCATTTGGGAAAAAGCCTACGAAGTCGGGTTTTTTTGTAGCTTCAAGCATGCCGAGCAGCTGCTTGCGTGCATCCTCACGATTCGTAGCGGGCTGGTATTCCAAAGCTTCCAACGCTTTGGGGCTGTGCCCGTAATGCAAACGCGCGGCAATGTCGCTAGGTTTAGTGAAATGCTGACCTGTCGTGACGACATTGCTCTCTCTAAAAGGGTCATTCCCGCCAATACCTTCCGTTAGATTTGATAAGGTGCGACCGTCTTTGTCATCGAGGTGGAGAAAATTTTTGAAACGTCTTGCCTGGTCCGAGCCGGAGAGCAGGGCCACGGTGGCACGTGCGTCTTTGTGTACAGAGAGTCGAGGGTCTTTTTGAATCTCTTCCAGGCGTTTCTTGAGCGTGGGGGCCAGTTCCACCGGCGCGTCCTCGGCGTACCGATCGAGAATTTCTTCCCCCCGCAGGATGAGTTGGTCGCCCCAGCCGGCTCGGAGTTGTTTGTCCTCAAAATCGAGGATGGCCATGGCCGAATCAATGAGTGTGTTCAAGTTTTGTGAGAAGTCTTCTTCACTGATTTCGCGGAAAGGGTACTTAAGGCGCGGAAAGCGCAGCTTGATGCTTTCTACCAACTTGGAGTTCGCTTCGCAGTTTTTGATCACATCGCCGAGATAGCGGCTCATTGCGTTCAGGTACGTTTTTCGTGCGGTTTGGGCTTTTTCATTTCTCCCGAAGAGTTCCAAGGCCTTTTCTTTGTGATCCCCTGAGAAAATAAGCTTCTTACCATCCGGATCGTCCTGTACTTCGCCTGCGCAGTTGACGTCGCGCTCGCGCATGTCGCGCTGTTTTTCGAGCGTAATGAGTTCGATTTGATACTGCGTGATGAGATCGCCCATTCGACCACCAGCGGAGTTTTGAAGGTTGGCGATTCGCTGTTGCAGGGGGATGGCGGGGTTGATGACGTCGCCCAACGAATAAACAAAGGGCCCATGCTGGTTAGCAAGTTTGGTGAGCTCTTGCTCCTGCATACTTGGATCGAGGGCGCGCAGGTTTCCGATTTCGGTGTCGAGGCCTTTCTGTGCGGATTTTAGCTGCGAGATTCTGTCTTTAAGCGCCTTAACGCGATCGTTGTTTCGAGCGGGAAGGGGCTCGCGGATGATGGAAGCGAGATCCTGTCCGTCCCCGCCTTGGCCGGACGGCCCTGCGTGTCCCGGGTACGGGTAGCCGGAGCCCGAAGACGGAGGCGGATTGCCTTCGCCCGGATACTCCGCATGCACCACACTGGTAAACAGCAAAAGTGCCGCTACCGCGTGCGCGATGTAGCTCCTCTGTTTCAAATTTCCCCTCGACTGCCGGTCGCAGTTCGGCAGCAAAACCGTATGCCCCATACCCTCGCAAGGAGTATGCCGCACGGTGTCGTATCGGCATTTTCAGGTGAAAGCCTTACAATTCCGTAGTCTTGACGCGACGCCTTCTCTTTGGGCTACCGGGATCGTTTTGTATGCGCGGGCGACACCCCAGCGCCGTGAAAACCTAAGTTATTGAAATCAGATTGTTATTGAGTCTCCTTTTCACATTGCTGGGTGGGCTGGGTTGTAAAGCGATTGGACAGGATTTTTTGGACATAATAAAGAAGCCGTTTATTGCCACGGGTGTAAAGACCCTGAACGTACGCTTTTTGTGTACGGGGCTCCACCTAACGGAACGATCTAACAAAAAAATTGGGACCAAGGCTTTGATCTCTTAGACAAATCGGCGCCTGCAACGGGTTCCGCGAATCAAAGCGATACTTGGTACTGCCTTTGCACCCAACCTAATTGGAAACAAGTTTTGCGAGCCTGTGTACGGGACGGGCTGAACAAGAAGTAAGGGAGCAACCAAATGTTTCGCGGTTTAGGAATATTTTCATTCTTTGTCCTTGTAGGCCTCATACCCAATAGCGCTTTCGCGGGAGTTTTCACGCATCCTAACGATGCCGCCGCGGCAGCGAAGGCTTACCACCGGTACGGATATGAAGGGAATTCCCATCAAGCCGTCAGTCGCCGTTACAACGACTTTTACCAGCATTTGTCGCGCATCCATCCTTCCGATCCCGCGATTAAGACCAGCCGGGAACGGACTCAAAGCATTTTGACCGATATGGCGAAACTTCGCGAAGAAATGAATAACGCCAAGGATGAACAAACCCGTTCAGCCAAGGCGATAGAGTTAGCGAAGTTGGGCAGCGAATTGGAGGCCATCCAGGAGCACATTCTGACGACCTACAAAAACGACATGGAAAAAGTGCTCGTCGAGATCGCCGGCAATAAGGTTGCGGCCTCGGATCAATCCAAGATCAAGCCCGAAGATTTGATCCGGGCTTTGGTGGACAGTGAGCACCAGGGTTTAGCAAATTCACTTAAGAACGCGGATGACACTCTGCTTCCCGAAGTGGGCCGGACCGCACTTAAGACTTTGGATGATGCTTTCGGTGGGGACCCGAAGTCCCTCACAGGTCCGATGAAGACGGCCTACGAGCAGGCTCGTAAAGGCGTTATCGATTACTTTCGTCATGAAGATCCTAAAGACATCAACATGGATCGCATTAAGGACTTTGTTCATGGAATGCGCGCGCAGGCGATCTCCCTCGGTGGAGACGACATTTCTCTTCCTGGCGCCGATACGACCCCAACTCACTTGACGTCGGCAACGACGGGAAACCGTCCTATCGACGGAACTTATAAGCGAGTGGGCGATGGAATTTCCAACGGTAATAAAAATGCCGTGTTGTCTGCAGCGGCGCTTACGATGCGTGTCGGAACTCCTGACATGGTCCGCGACTTCATCGATTTCTTCAACGCCGTAAAAGGCAAGCCCGAAGGCGAAACTGCGGGTACGGCGCTTAAGAAATTGCACGACGCTTGGGTCAGCATCCTTAAAGGAGATGACATCGGCTGGGATCCCGCGAAGGGCGATCCCGAGCCTTGGCAGATCATGGCGGCGATCCAGAAAATGCCCGAAGCTTTGCAAGCGATTTTAAAAGGAAAGTCTCCGGAAGAAGTGAAAGCGATCATCAAGACGCTCGTCGAGAATCGCTGCCCGGGTTCCGCCTTCTTTGATCCGAGTGGTTTGGCCGCTCTGATTGGCTTGGCCGTCTAAGGGCGCTAAGGCCCAAAGGCGAGCGAGCTGGGTACGGCTGCTAGGTACAGCATCGAGAGTGCGCAAAAGACGATGCACACAAACACCGTCGGCGCACGTAAGAGCGGAATGCCTTCTCGTTTGTTTTCCCGCATGTAGAGATAAACCAGCACGCGCAGGTAGTAGAACGCGCCTATCAGACTGCTGATGACGGCGAGCACGACCTGGAAAGTGTGGCCGGCCTTTACCGCCTCCAGAAATACAAAGTACTTTGCAAGAAAGCCTGCGGTAGGCGGAATGCCTGCACCCGAAAGCACCAAAATCGACAAGCAGATGCCCAAAATGGGGTGAGTGAACCCCATGCCCGAAAGCTCATGCAGCTCCGAGCTTTGGTAACGTGTCTCCAGTAATTCAATGACGGCAAAAACTCCCAAGAACATCAAACCGTAAGTAATTAAGTAGTAATAAAGGGCATCAAAGTTGGGCCCGAAAGGCGCGACGGCCGTAACACAGAGGATGAGATAGCCCGCGTGCGCGACGCTCGAATAGGCGAAGATCCGCTTAAGATTCGTCTGGGCCAAAGCGGCAAGGTTTCCGACAAACATCGAGATGATGGCGAGCGTGTTCAGAACCGGGACCCAATGGGAGGAAACCGGGATGAAGATTCCCCACAAGAGTCGAACGAGCAGCGCAAACCCGGCGAGCTTGATAGCGCTTCCCATAAATCCCGTCACCGCGCTGGGCGCTCCTTCATAGGTATCGGGCACCCACATGTGAAAGGGCGCAAGACCAATCTTAAAACCGCCCGCAATGGCGAGCAGAGTGAGTCCACCGTAGGTAAAGACCAGAAGTTCAAACGGCGAGTTCTCGTAGGAGAGGTAAACCTGAATGCGCTCTGCTAAAAGACCCAGGTGCAGCGTCCCGTAGCTTGCATACAAAAAGGCCGCTCCCAGCACGAAGAGAACCGAAGCAAAAGCCCCAAACAAAAAGTACTTGAGCGAAGCCTCGCAGCTTTTGGGGTCTTGGCGGTGGGTGGCGACCAGCACATATGTAGGCAATGACATCAGTTCCAGAGCGAGGAAAAGTATAATCAGGCTATTGGCCGACACCAAAAACTGCATGCCCGAGATCACAAAGAGTAGAAGAAGGTAGAGCTCTTGCGGGCCTTTGCGGTGCTGAAAATGAAAATGGACGAGGAAAATCGCAAGCGTACTAAAAAGCCCTATCCCAAAGTACAAAGCCAAGGTGAAAACATCGAGCCTGTAGGTCCGCTTGAATTCCAATAACCAGCCCGAGGTTTCGACGACTTCGCTGGAGACTTCAAAGCTTCCGGTCGCCCACAGCAGCAAGGTAAAGACGATCGAGAGTAGCGTCGCGAGTGCCGCCACGCTGGCTTTGACACGCTGAAGTCGTGCTTCCGGAAAAAATTCCAGAATAGTCAGCAAAATTGCGCCGCCCACGATGGAAAGCACCGGGCTCAGAGGGAAAAAGAATTGCGTGACCAAGGTGTTCATAAGTTCTCATCCGCCTTCATGGTAATGACGGTCGGTCCTTGCCGCCAGTAGCTTTCCAAAGAAGCGCGCATCTTGTCGATAAACGGCTTCGGATAAACACCCAGCCAGACTATGAAGATTCCAAGGGCGGTCAAGCAAACCGCTTCGCGCCAGTTTAAATCGCTAAGCTTCTTGTTTTCTTCCGAGGTGAGAGGTCCCCAGAGGACGCCTCTTAGCATCCAGAGCATGTAGACGGCAGCGAAAATCACGCCGAGCACACCGATGCAGCCCCAGATCGCATTGGCTTTAAAGCTACCCAGCAGAATGAGGAACTCACCCACAAAACCATTGAGCCCGGGTACGCCCATACTGGAGGCTGACACAAAGACCAGAAAGAATGCGAACCAGGGAAGCTGCTTGGCGAGTCCACCAAAATCACTAAGCTGGCGTGAGTGGCGGCGCTCGTAAAGAGCACCAATCAGAAAGAAGAGCGCCCCGGTGCTAAGCCCGTGGTTGACCATTTGGAGCATCGCTCCGGTCAAGGCTTCCGGGTTCATCGCGCAGATCCCCAAAACAATAAAGCCGACGTGACTGACGGAAGAGTAGGCCACAAGCTTTTTCACATCTGACTGTTGGAAGGCTACCCAGGCACCATAGAGAATGCCGACGAGTCCGAGCCCGGCAAGATAAGGCGCAAAGGTGTGAAATGCGTCCGGAGTCACGGGCACGCAGAAGCGCAATATACCGTAGGTCCCCATCTTGAGCATCACGGCGGCGAGCAAAATACTGCCGCCCGTTGGGGCCTGCGTGTGGGCGTCCGGCAACCAGGTGTGGAGCGGAAAAAGCGGAATCTTGATGCAGAACGCAGTCGCAAAAGCCAAAAACACCCACTCCGGAGCCGTCAGACCAAAGTAGGTCAGGCTATGGTTCCAGCTAAGCGTATAAAAGGAGCGGATTTCGGCGGAGTAGAAACCGTATTGCTCCTGGTGCGCCATAAAGATCCAGAAAATGGCGACGAGCATGAGAAGGCTGCCCGCAAAGGTGATGAGAAAGAACTTAATGGCGGCGTACACGCGCTCGCTGCTTCCCCAGACCCCTACAATTAGGACCATCGGGATGAGTGCCAACTCCCAAAAAACGTAGAAGAGAAAGATGTCTGTAGCGAGAAAAGTACCGGTCATCGCCGTATCGAGCAGAAGGAAACACGCCATGAGCGAAGCGCGCACCCGGTTCGTCTGGTTCCAGCTCGCGGCTATCGCGATGGGCATCATGAGCTTACTCAAAAGCATAAGAAGCTCAAGCCATCTACCCCCAGACCGAAATGAATCTGGTACTGCGTGATCCAGGGGGCGAGGTAAAGAAACTGCATGCTCGCCGCGTTGGCGGCGTCAAATTCACAATAGAGCACGACCGCTAAGACAAGCCCTGCGAGACTGCTTCCTAGGGCGATGAGCTTCGCAAGCCGCTCAGGCGCCGCCACACAAAATACGGCTGCGACCGCTGGTAGAATTACCATCCACAAGAGAAGGGTGTTCATACTATCAATCCCTTCAGCGCCTGCCACAGCACCAGTAGGCCTCGGTCAACATGATCCACAAATAGAACTGCCGCGCTTCCCGATTGGATAAAGATTAGCGTTTCACCCCGCCCGAGCCAAACGACTCGGGAAAAGAACGGCAGCATCGATCACGGGGATCAATGATGCGGGCCACAATGCCTGACAGAAAGCGGAAGGCAGGACAAAAACGACCTCGTAGAGTTCGTCCACCCAATACTTGTTCTTCAAAATCGTATCGATAGCGAAGACCTTTTTGCCGCCCCTTCGCTACGCGCGGGGCTCGGGAGGTAGAAAAAGGCAGCGATTCCGATGCCGGCGCAGGCCACACTGACCGCGACAATCATGCTTTGGATTTTCCGTCAAAAATGCGTGCGTCGCTTCCCATCCAGACGGTAGAACCAGGAGATGATCGAGGTAGTTCGGAAGCGGAGTGAGCCGTGAGGCATGCCCAAGCTCGACCACAGCGCTGCCGATGAGATCGATAAGCGGAAACTTCATCGCCCAGCCGCCCTCGTGCGGGTGGAGGGCGTCGCCTCTGGCTCGCCGAAGAAGACCAAGAAAGTAAAAGCGGCTCATATAAAAGGCCGTCAAAAGAAAGCGAGGATTAAGCCCGCCCAAAAGGTAGGGCTGCCGTAAGTCCCGGTCCGGTGCCACCAAAGAACAGTGCATCCTTACTAAAACCTGAAAGCGGTGGCAACCACAGATGGCAGCGACGGCGATGGTCGTTGTGATGAAGTTACCGGGAAGTGCTTGCGCAGCCCTCCCATCTTGCAGACATCTTGCTCGCCGTGAAGGCCGTGGATAATGGTTCCTGCGGCAAGAAAGAGAAGGGCTTTGAAAAAAGCGTGTCATCGTGAAGGGGCGACGCTATAAGCGCCCACCCCAAGCGCCACAAACATGAACCCCAGTTGGTTCCTGCGTCGAATAGGCCAAGATTTTCTTAATGTCCCGCTGAGCCGTTGCGATGGAAGGCGGCAAAAGCGCATTGGCGCAGCCATTAGTCGCGACAAATGGCTGACATCCGGGGCTCACCTGGAAAGGAATCCATGCGGGCGACCAGGTAAACGCCGGCCGTTACCATGGTGGCTGCGGTGGCAGATGAAGAACACTCACAGAGTCGGGCCCGCCATCAGCGTCAGTAACCGGGTGAACAACGGGATCTGCGCCGATTTCCCCATCGCACCGACAAACAGAAAAAGGCCGCAAACTGCAACCAACGCACATTGAGAGAGCCCGCTCCATCTACAATCTGTTTCATGGACTCAAAATCCACGAGTTCGAAAATTTGAAAGAGCATGAAGATGCCGATGAGAAAACCGGCGTCCCCGATACAGT
Source organism: Bdellovibrionota bacterium (assembly GCA_041391485.1). Classification (GTDB taxonomy): domain Bacteria; phylum Bdellovibrionota; class FAC87; order UBA2466; family JACKAF01; genus JACKAF01. The sequence continues at coordinate 8,032 of JAWKNY010000029.1, forward strand.
TGATCACAAAGGCCTTCAGTCCGGCGTCGGCTTTTTTGATGTCTTCATACCAGTACCCGATGAGCAGGTACGAGCAGAGCCCGACCCCTTCCCAGCCCACGAACATCACGGGAGATTGGCGCCCGTCGCAAAAATGAGCATGTGGCAGAAGAAAGATTCAGGTACGCGAAAGGCGGTACGGGTCGGTTCTCGTCCATGTAGCCGACTGAAGCTAGCAAGATCAGGGTTCCGATACGTTACGACGAGCGACATCAGCACCGTGATGGCATCGAACCGAAAACCCCAGTTAGAGGTCAGTCCACCCACGCGTAGCCACTCAAAACTGAGGCTAACAATCTGACCGGTAGAAGAGTAGTTCCACGAAAGGACGACAGCCGCTACGAAGGACAAACCCGCGGCAGCGAGGCTGAACTTCCGTGCGGACGGGTGAACCGGGCGCAGGACAAGGCCGTTGAGTACACTGCCCAGAAGCGGAATCACGATCATGCTGGTAACAAGAATTCCATCATCTAGCCCTGCACCTATCCTTGTAATGTCCTAAACGCATCGATGTTCACAGTCCCTTTGGCCCTATACAGATTCAGTATGATGCCTAGCCCGACGGCCGCTTCCGCAGCGGCCACCGTGATAATAAAAATCACAAAGATGAGCCCTTCCGGGTGCCCGGAGCGCATCGAGACTTCAACCAAAATAAGATTGACCGCATTGAGCATCAGCTCGATGCACATGAGGACAACGATGGCGTTCTTGCGGATCAAGAAACCAAAGAGTCCCAGGGCGAATAAACAGGCCGCTACATAGTGGGACCAGTGAAGAATTTGCACGGAGGCTGGGATCATTGATCGGCCTTCCTTTCCATGTGCTCCGCCCGTGCGAGTACGCACGCCGAGACAATCAAAGCGAGCAGAAACACCGATAGGATCTCAAAACCCCACAGGTATTTGCTAAATAGCAGGACTGAAATGGATTTCATGTCGGACGCCGCTTCCACATTCGTGCTTTTGAAATAAGTGGCGCGGTTAAGGGCGCGCAAAATGAGGAGCGAGAAGAACCAAACGGAAAGTCCGGCCATGACGAGCGGGCCTGTTTTAGCGGAATCCAGTGTTTCCTCTTTCTTGAGATCCAGCAGCATCACCACAAACACAAAGAGCACCACAACGGCTCCGGTGTAGATGAGGATCTGGAGCATCGAGATGAACGACGTCCCCCAGAGGAGGTACAGGGTCGCAAGCCCAAAAAAGGAGAGGACCAGGCTAAAAGCACTGAAAATGGCGTGGCGGCTGACGACGACTCCTAGAGCCGCCAGCACCGTGAACACGCTATAGATCATGAAAAATACTTCTCTCATCGTCCCTCGATAAAATATAGAAGGATTGCCGTGATGATGATGTTGGCAAGACCCAAGGGAATCAGATTTCCCCACGCGAGGTGCATCAGCTGATCAAAGCGAAAACGCGGCACTGTCCACCGAACCCAAACGAAGATGCAAAGGAGGACACTCACCTTGGCCACAAACATCCCCATCTGAACGAGCGCCACGAGATTCTGAGAACCCAACTTCAAAAGCAACCAGGAGTCGCTTAGCCAGGGGACGTGCCAGCCACCGAAAAAGAGGGTGACGAGCAAAGCGGAGGCCGTTGCCAGGTTGATGTATTCCGCCATGAAGAAGGTCGCAAACTTCATGCTGCCGTACTCAGTATGGTACCCGCCGACGAGTTCGGCTTCGGACTCCGGCAAATCGAAAGGTAGACGGTTTGTTTCCGCAAAAAGAGCGACGAAAAGGACCAAAAAACCGATGGGCTGAAACCAGATTCCCCAGTTCGGTAAGAACCCCAGAAGAACGCCTTCCTGCTGCAAGACCATCTCACGCAGGCTGAAAGTGCCATAAAACATGACGGCGTTGGCCGCCGAAAGCGCAATCGGTATCTCGTAGCTGATGACCTGCGACGAAGATCGCATGGCTCCCAGAAGCGAGTACTTGTTGTTCGAGGCCCAGCCGCCAAAGAGTATGCCGTAAACACCCAGCGAGCTAATGGACAGAAAGAAAAGCAAGGCGACGTCGATGTCGGCTACTTGAAGCAGCACGTCTCTGCCGAATAACTCCATGCGGTCTCCCACGGGAATCGCCGCAATAATGAGAGAGGACGGCAAGAGAATCAAAAAAGGGCCTAGGTTGTAGAGCAGGCGGTTCACTTCCTTGGGAACCGGGTCCTCTTTGAATAGGAACTTCACGGCATCCGCTACCGGCTGCAGCAGACCGAAAGGGCCGACTCGGTTTGGGCCGGGCCGATCCTGAATGAGCGCCGCTCCCTTACGTTCCACCCAAATCATGATGGGAACCACGTGGATGAATGCCACGTAGATGAGAAAGTTTTGATGGAAACTATGCTGAGTTCAGTCAAATCCATTGGGCATCAATCCAACGTTCAAATAGTTGTTCTGGAAGACGTAGATGAGTCAGAATAAACAAACACACTAAAAAACCAACATCGCTACGAGAAGGTTAGCCCCTGGCGCAGGGACTCTCGGTACACCAGGCAGGGCAGAAAAAAAGCGCCCTCCACGTCAAAGAGCAAAAAGATCACCGCGATGAGATAAAAGCGAAACTTAAAGGGGAGGCGCGCGTTCATCTCAAAAAGGGGTTCCTGAACCTTACTCGTAAGTCGGTTTGTTCATGAAAGATACGCGGCCCCAAGAGATTGGTGAGCACGTAAATGCCGATACAGACAGCGGCGGCAAACAGGAACAAAATTCCTATGGGTAGGAATGCTTCCAAAAAGGACTCCTTGACTACGCGGAGCTACAGGATGGTGGCGATTGATCGTTCCACAAAATGGATGACCGGAGCAAACCAAAAGTCGGCTTACCACTGTGGGGATGGCAAGTCCACAAAGCAACTCCGTGATAGATGGAAAGTTCCAGGGGCGTCCCGGCTCCCGGCCTTCCAACAAAGCTCTCTCAAATTTTTTGCGTAGTAGTAGGCAGAAACCACGCTGTTGAGCACACCCAAAACCAACCCACATCAGGCCGGGAGTTTTTACGATGGCACCAAAAATCAGCATCTTCCCGATAAAGCCCAAAGAACATCGGAATTCCGGCTAGTGAGGCGAGAAAGATTACCATGGTGACGCCTAAGACAGGCATCGACCAACCCAGACCACGGAACGCATCCAAACGATCACTGCCTTTGAGATCCGCCACGATGCTAACCACCCAGAACGCCCCGAAGTTCATCCCGCAGTAAGCGAGAATGTAAAAGAGAATCGCGCCCAGACCGAAGGTGTCGAGCGTCAGCAGACCCATGAGCATGTAACCCGCGTGGGCGATGCTGGAATAAGCGAGCATGCGCTTGACGCTGTTTTGTCCGATGGCGCTCAAAGTTGCCGACGGTCATGGTGATCGCGGACAGAATGGCGATTACCGTTACGAGCTGTTCTCCCCCAATGGCCTTCCAGCTTCCGGAAGCGGCGTCGTAAGAGAGAATGTCCAAAAAGAAACGAAGGATCGCAGCAAGCCCAGCCCTTTGGGGCCGACCGAGAAAGAAGAAGCTCGCCACCGGTGTGGGAGAGCCTTCATAAAGGCATCGAAGTCCAGAAGTGCATCAGGAGAGCGGAAATTTTGTACGCAAGACCGGAGTAAACCAGAATAAGCTTAGCGGTAGCAGGTACGGCATGTTGCCGACATTCGCCCTGAACGTATTGCGCGATCTCGCCGTACTGTAGGCTGCACCGTCAGGCCATACAACAAGCTGAATCATACAGCATCAAAGCGAGGCGAACGCCGAAGATGAAATACTTGAAGGACGCTTCACTGGCTCTCAGGTCTTCGGACTTAAAGCCGGCCATCACGAAGGAAAGAATGCTGACGGTTTCAATGCCGATGTAGAGCATCAAAAGGTGCGTGGAAATCGCCATCAAGCACATGCCGAAGGTGACGCACACAATGAGGAGTGCAAACTCCATACGGTTTTGCTTCTCCAGCTCCTTCGACCCAAACGCCAAATAGGTGCCGGCGGCGCACGCAAAAAGAAACACGTAGCGAAAGAAAGCCGAAAAACTATCGTTGGCTACCAAACCCGAAAAGAAAACCGTCGGGGTAGCTTTCGAAACCCAGCAGGTGGCCACCGCGCCCAGAAGGCAGGCGGCAAAGACCAGGGCCAACGGTACAAAATTCCTCCGGGTCTTTTCCCAGACAGAATCCACCGTGAATAGCACCACCAGGAAGAACACCAGCACGAGCTCAGGGCTCAGCAGCTTTAGGTTCTGTACAATTTCTCCGTTCATGAACTCTCCGCTTACGTCAGCGACGTCAAAAGCTTAGCGACCGTGGTTCCCATCAACTTAAGGATGGGCATCGGGTAAACACCAAAGACCACGACCATGATCGTCAAAGGGATCAATGTGAAACGTTCCCGCCAGTTCATGTCGGTAAGTCCGCTCCATTCTTCGTTGAGTGGGCCGAGGAATACGCGCATGAACATCCAAAGCAGATACGCGGCCCCGAGCACGATGCCCAAAGAGCCGATAATTACGTACATTTGGAAACGGGGTACGGAAAATGCACCGAGGAAAACCAGCGCTTCACTGATAAAGCCGCTCAAGCCTGGCAGACCCAAGGAGGCAAAAACCGCAATGGCCATGACGCCCGTGTAAACCGGGACGACGGAGGCGATACCGCCAAAGCCGCGGCTGCCGTCGGGCTTTACAATCCAACGGTGGTGAGCGCGGTCATAGAGGACACCGACGAGCAAGAAGAGCATCGCGGTGGAGGTACCGTGGTTAAACATCTGTAGAACCGCGCCGTTCACACCGGCGGTTGTCAGACTCGCCATTCCCAAAATCACGTAGCCCATGTGGGATACCGAAGAGTAAGCCACCAGCTTTTTGAGATCCTTCTGAGCCATGGCGCAGAAGGCGCCGTACAAGATGCTGATGACACCCAAGATCGCCATCGCGTCTGCCGCCCACACGGTGGCGGAAGGCAGAATCGGGTAGCTGATGCGCAGAATGCCATACGTTCCCATCTTGAGGAGCACGCCGGCCAGAATGACAGAAACAGCCGTCGGGGCTTCCACGTGCGCCCAAGGCAACCAGGTGTGGAAAGGCCAGATGGGAACCTTAATCGCAAAACCAATGAACAGACCCACAAAGAAGACCTTGTCCATCGGAAGCTGCCAGCCGAACAGGTTCATCGTCATCGTGGAGAACGGGTGCAGGTTAGCGAGCTGCAATAGGTTAAAGGTGTGAGGTTCTGTCGTGAAATACATGCCCAACATCACCAGGAGCATGAGCACGGAGCCGGCCAGGGTGTACAAGAAGAACTTGGTCGCGGCGTAAACCTTGTTAGCGCCTCCCCAGATACCGATGAGGAAGTACATCGGCAGCAACATCACTTCCCAGAAAACAAAGAACAAGAAGAAGTCGAGCGCACAGAAAACACCGAGCATCGCACTTTCAAGCAGAAGGAACATGGCGAAGTAACCCTTCACCCCATTTTCAATGTTCCAGGAGGCGAAAATGCAGATGAAAGAGAGCAGTACCGTGAGGAGCACCATTGGGACACTCAGGCCATCGATACCGACGTAGTACTCAATGTTGAAAGGAGCAATCCAGCTCGCCTGCTCCACAAACTGCATCGCGGCCGTGGACCGATCGAACTGGCTGAACACCATCACACCCAAAGCCAGGGGGACCGCTGTGGTTACGACGGCCGCCCAGCGAACCAGGTCCGGACGATTTCTGGGCATTGCCAGGATCGCCGCCATACCGATCAAAGGGCTGAAGATCATCCAACTAAGCATACGCGTTCCTCACTCATTTACTTCGCAGCTTTTGCTACGCCGCCTTGTCTCAAGTTACTTAGGGCCCGCCATCAGGCAAATAAAGGCCACACTAAAACCAATCAGCGACAGAATGACGTACTGTTGTACGCGTCCCGTCTGGAATCGACGGAGAATCCAGCCACCCGCGGCGGTGACATAGCCCGTTCCGTCCACGAAAATTCTGTCGACAACCAAATCGTCAAATTTGCCGATGAAGGCTTTGATGCCCATCGAAATGTCTTTCCAACCGTCTACCAAAATGCGGTCTACGACTCTGTCGTCGAAGCGCGCAAGGAGGTTGTTCCACGTGAGCAAACCGCGCTGGATGATGACGTTGATATAAAACTCGTCGAAGTAGTACTTGTGCACGAGCACGTTGTAGAGCGGTGACAAGCGGGACTTCCAAGCGTCTGCGGAGATAGCGTGCTTGAGATAGGTGAAGGTGGCCAGCAGGATACCCGCGGTGGCCAAAATCAAAGATAGCACCAGAGCGATGCCGTGGGCGCTGTGGGCGATGTGCTCGTCCCCGTGGTGGAGCGCAATTCCCGCCTGCGTCTGAGCAGCGGCGACCGCGTTATCAAACCAGTGCACTTCAAAGGGATCCAGTCCGTGAATCCCTGTAGGCCCAGCAAACCAAATCGAGAGCGAGAGCCCGGAGAGAAGTAGCGTCGGGAGCACCATGTTCCACGGCATTTCGTGTGCGTGGGTGTGTTTGTGCTCGTCCTTAGCCGGTCCGCAGAAGGTCATGTAAATCAAGCGGAACATGTAGAACGCCGTGAGAAGGGCTGCTGCAAAGCCGAGAATGGGAATGAGCGCGTGGACCTGGTGTTCCATTCCGTAAGCCAGAGCGCCACCCAGGATTCGGTCTTTACTGACAAAACCTGAGAAAAACGGGACACCCGAAATCGCAAGAGTCGCGATCAGCATCGACATGAAAGTCAGGGGCATCTTGGTGCGTAGTGCGCCCATTTCGCGCATGTCCTGTGTGTGGACGGCGTGGATGACGCTACCCGAACATAGGAACAAGCAGGCTTTGAAAAGCGCGTGGGTGATAAGGTGCATGAAGGCCGCTGCAAAAGCCCCGACGCCAATACCCATCACCATGTAGCCGAGCTGACTGATGGTGGAGTAAGCGAGCACCTTCTTGATATCCGTCTGCACCACAGCCACCATCGCGGCCAGGAAAGCGGTAATAGCGCCGACATAGGCGATGATTGGCAGTACGTGCCCGGCTTCCAAAATGGGATAAGTGCGAATCAAAAGGAAAACACCGCCCGACACCATGGTCGCCGCGTGGATGAGCGCGCTGACGGGTGTGGGGCCTTCCATCGCGTCTGGCAACCAGATCTGTAAGGGAAACTGCGCCGATTTTCCGATGGTGCCCATCATGATCATGAAACCAATGAAGCTGAGTGCGCTCACGCCGAGAATCGTCTTGCCATCGGCAAACCCACCCTGGAGCCCCTGGTAGATTTCAGAAAAATTGCTCGTCCCAAAAACAATATAGAGGCCCATCAGCCCCAGAAAAAAGCAGGTATCGCCCACTCGGGTGGTCATGAAAGCCTTGATGCTCGCGTTAATGGCCGACGGCTTTTTGTAATAGAACCCGATGAGCGCGTACGAACAAACGCCCATGATTTCCCAGCACATGAAAAAGGTGAACAAGTTGTCCGAGACCACCAGTCCCAGCATCGCTGCAGAAAACAAAGAGATGTACGCAAAGAACATGTTGTAGCGGTCTTCACCCTTCATGTAGCCCGTCGAGAAGAGGTGAATGAGAAAGCAGCAGAAGGTCACCATGCCGAGCATGATGGCGGTCGGGTTGTTCAGCAGGATACCGATGTCCAGATTGAACGTGGGTGTGCTGATTCCCGGGTGCGAGGTCAAAAAAGAATCGGGAATAGGAAGCGGCATCGAAATCCACGTAAAGGAAGCGGCCTCCGAAATATTTCCAGTGCTCACGACTTGCAGAAAGATGGGCAGAGCCAGCAAGAAGGACCCAAAGAGGGCGATGACTGAAATAAAATCACCCTGGCGCGGAAGCTTCTTGCCTATAGAAGCCTGCAATACGAACGCGATCAGCGGTAGCGAAAATATCCAGATGCAATTCTGAACCATTAGTTCCTCATCAAATTGGCTTCACCGGCGTCAATTGTCTCGCGCAATCGGTACAGGCGAAGAATGATGGCAAGTGCCACCGCGGCTTCGGCAGCCGCGATAATGATAATAAAAAGCGCAAAAATCTGGCCATCAATGGCGGCGGTTCGGAACTTGCTGAAGGCGATGAAATTGATACTGGCGGCGTTGAGCAGAAGCTCAATTCCTAGCAAAACACCGATGGAGTTGCGTCGGTAGACAACGGCGATAATCCCCAGAGTGGCTAGTATCGTCCCAACAAACAGATAACCGTGTAATCCCGTCGCCCAGTCCAGAAAACTCATTTAGGCCTCGCAAGCCAGACAGCGCCAACCAAAGCGCCAAGGAGCAATACTGTGATCCCCTCGAACGGCAACAGATAGTTACCAAGTAGCGCCTCTCCAACGGCGTTGGTCTTTGGAGAAAATGCAAAAGCATCAAAATCAGGTGGAACCGTTCTGAGCACGCGGCTCGCGAGGTGCTGGGCACCTTGGTACAAGAACGGGAGTAGGCCGAAGAGGGCCAGCAAGAGCGGGACGATCAGTTTAGTGCGCGAATCGCGTAGCTTGATCTGGTACATCCAACTCGTGAGCATGATGGCGAAGAGTACAAGAATCGTAACGCCACCAATGTAAACGACGACCTGCACACCCGCCAAAAAGTCAGCGCCTGCGTACAAGAACATAATGGCAACGCCCAAAAAGGCAAAAAGCAACGAAATGGACGCATAAAGAATGTTTGGACTAAAGGTGACGAGCAGCGCTGAGGCAACGGTCAGCAACTGAAAGACAACCAGAATGATTTTGGCGGTTTCTGACATGTTAATGCCCTGCTACTCCAAAAATAAGCTGCATCAATGAGCGCCCGTTAAACACCCACATCCAAACAGCTGTTCCAAAAAGATTGATCAAAGCCAGCGGGACTAGGCCTTTCCAGCACATGCCCATGAGCTGATCCACGCGCAGGCGAGGCAGCGTCCAACGAAGCCACATCACCACAAAAACCAAGCTAAGCGTCTTGATGGAGAACATGCCGAGTTGGATGATGGCTATCAATCCCGTCGGTAGTTTAATGAACAAAGATTCGAGATTGAGGAAAGGGATGTGCCAGCCGCCGAGATAGAGGGCGGTCAACATTCCACTCATCACAAAAATTTCCGCAAATTCGCCCAGTGCGTACAGTCCAAAGCGCATGCCGGAAAATTCCGTATTGAACCCGGACACCAACTCGGACTCGGCTTCAGGCAAGTCAAAGGGGATACGGTTGGTTTCGGCAAGTCCGCCAATGAACAGAAGAATGCTGGCAACAAAGCAAAACGGGTTATGGAAAACATTCCAGAAGTGGTAGGCCGCCGCGTTCTCGGCACCGGGAGCCCAGCCCTGTTGCTCGACGATATTTCCGATTTGTAGGGTACCGGAGATAAGAACCACGGGCAGAATGGAAAGCGCCACCGGGATTTCATAGCTCACAATTTGAGCCGCCCCGCGCAGCCCGCCCAGCAAGGACCACTTATTGTTGGAAGACCAGGAACCCAGCAAGATCCCCGGAGCCACTAGGGTAGAGATGGCCAGGATGAAAAAAATGCCGATGTTTACGTCCGCGCCCATCAGGTATTGGCTGAGCGGCAGGACGGCAAAGGCGGAACAAGCGCCAACCACGACCAGCAAAGGAGCCAGGTTGTAGAGAAAGCGATCCGCACCGGCCGGAATAAAATCTTCCTTGGCTGATCATTTTCACCGCGTCGGCGAGAAATTGCAGCAGCCCGAGAGGGCCCACACGGTTGGGGCCAATTCTGTCCTGGAAGTCGGCCGCTATCTTGCGCTCGACGTAGGTCGCAAAGCCACCGAAAGGAAGCGCAATGAGATATATAATAAGGAAGGCGGAAAGAGCGGCCCAGATCCAAAGTGGCCCGCCACCGGTCCAGGTTTGTAACGAATGTGCAAACGATGCCGTATCCATGCTACCTTTTATTTCCTTGGCTTAATTCCCTGAGCAGCGCCCTTGATCCATTCAAGGTCCCCACGTACCCAGCAGTAGACCAGCCCAGAAAGCAGTAGACCAATAAACAGGAAGATCTTGATGAATGCAATCCCTCCGGCTCCCTGCGCGATGGCCGATTTGTAGAGCGTCATGGCCGGGAATACAGTAGCGACCTCGACGTCAAAAATGATGAAAATGATGGCGACTACATAGAAGCGGATGTTGAACTTGATCCACGCCTCACCCACGGGCTGTTCGCCACATTCGTAGGCCTGTGATTTGAGCTCGGAGCCCTTAACTTTGGGGCGGATAAGCCAACCGATGCCCAGCATAAGTGGGACGGTGAGTGCGGAAATTACGATGAACCATAACGCCGTTATATAACCCGTTTCCAACGATGCGCCCTTCTCCTTGAAGCGCTTGGGGGCCGTAAGTACACGACTCCTAAGTACCTGAAATCATAAAATCTCGTGAAAACTAACGTGGGGGGTCTTGTCTTGTCAACGCTCTATTCGGCGAGGAATGGTAGCGCCGGCGGGCTTTAGGAAGTGAAGTAGAAGAGCGGCGAAAATCGGTGTATTAGCGGCATTCATCGATTCTAAGGTGGACCATTGTAGGCGTTCTTAACGCCCCATCAAACGCGATCACCTCAAAAACATAATCACCCAGCAGGTACTCGGCCGGGAAGAAGTTTAGGGCGCCTTGATCGGTGATGGAGATATCGGCAAAGGGTGGCGCGGGAAGTTCGTATGTCAGTAGGTCCCCATCGGGATCACTGGTATTGAGGTTCAGGTTGTAACGAAATTCTTTCCAGATACAGGAGATGGGTAGATAAAGCGGATTCGCCTGCCAGATCGGAGCGCGGTTGAGGTAATTTTTTTTATCCGCCGGATCTTTTCCACACGCCGATAGAACCAGGGCCAGGCAGAAGGCCAGACTTAGATTTCTAAACATTTAATTTCCTTTGGATTTTCTAGAGACTGCCTCTTGAACTTACCTTAAATCCGCACCCAACGCCCTATGCGCTGTTCCAAAAACTACCGTTTGGAGACAAAGCGGTGTAGGCAGGGAGTATGGAAATGCGCAAAAAAATAGCGGTCATTGGTTCGGGGAGCTGGGGAACCGCGGTGGCAAATGTGTTTGCCGACGCCGGATCCCAGGTAACGATATGGGGGAGAGACCCTAAGGTGGTGGAAGGGATTAATGCATCGCATCATAACCCGCGCTACTTGAGTGCTTTCGAACTCTCCAGCCAGTTGGAAGCGAGTGCCGACTTGGCCAAGACTCTGGCCTGGGCCGATGTCGTGGTCTGCGCCATCCCCACTCAAAAGATTCGCTCTGTTTTTGGACCGCACCGGGCAATTCTGTCGGGAAAATGGATAGTGAACACCTCAAAAGGGATTGAGGAGAGTACCTACAAACGTATCAGCGAGATATTTTCCGAACTGGCTCCCGATTCGCCTTTTGCGGTGCTATCGGGACCGACCTTTGCCGAAGAGGTGGTCAAACGCCTCCCGTCAGCGATCACCGTGGCCTGTGAAGATCTGGCGGTGGCGACGGAAGTGCAGCGACTGTTTTCTACTCCCTACATGCGAGGCTACGCTTCGGACGATGTTTGTGGTGTGGAGTGGGGAGGGGCGCTCAAGAATGTGGTTGCCGTTGCGACAGGAATCGCGAGTGGCGTCGGCTTAGGACTCAACACTCAGGCGGCCCTCATCAATCGAGGCATTGCCGAGATCGTGCGCATGGCGACTTTCAAAGGCGCGCGGCCCATCACCTTTTTAGGCCTTTCGGGAATGGGCGATTTGGTGCTCACCTGCACCGGCGATCTTAGCCGTAACCGGCGGTTGGGAATTGCGATGGGGCAGGGCAAATCCTTGGAGGAAGCCTTCGCCCACCTGGGCGGAGTGGCCGAAGGGGCGTTCACCGCCAGAGCCGCTTACGAAATGGCGATGAAAGACAAAATTGAAATGCCGCTCACGGAGCAGGTGTACAAAATCTTGTACGCAGAGCAGACTCCAAAGCAGGCGCTTACGGAACTGATGGGGCGAAACCTGAAAGTCGAATGGGACTTCGTGTGATAGACTCCCGCGGATGTCCGACACCACACCTAAATACTCCGGAGGCAAATATTTAGAGGGCTGGCTCGCTGAGGGCGAGAGCATTCCGGAGTTCGGCAGCCGTTTTACCGGCGTGGGGGCTTTGGGGCGTGCGCTTGCTATTGCATCAGTCTACCGTCGATCCTTTCAAACCTTGGTAGCCGTTTTTAATTCAAAATCTGAGGCACGCGCAGCCGTCGATCATTTGAAATTTCTTTTGGGATCTGAAGCGGCGTCGCGTGTGCATTACATTCCTCAAGTAGATTTTGATTACTACAAAGGACTTTTTCCCAACGCCGAAGTCATCGCGGAAAGAAATGTCGCTCTCTACCAGGCGATATGGGATCCGGAGCGACGGATCTTTGTTACGACTACGGCGGCACTCATGCAAAAAGCGATGGCGAGAAACTCCTTTGAGGACGCTTTGTTTTCGGTGCGCCCTGGACTGGAGATGGATCGGGAGAATCTCACGCTCAAACTTCGGGAATGCGGCTACCAGAAGCAACCCATCGCCTACGATCCCGGGGTCTATTCAGTGCGTGGCGGAGTGGTGGACATTTATTCGCCGGCTCACCCGTCTCCACTCCGATTGGAATTCTTTGGCGATGAGATAGAAGCGCTACGCTATTACGATCCCAAAAGTCAGCGATCTCTGGACCCTCTCGATGAAGGTTGGGTATTGCCTGTAAGACAGAGCTTGCTCCCTTACGGCGAGAAATTCCAAGAAGCGTCTTTGAAGCTGAAGCAGAGACTGGACACACTAGGGATTAATAAGGTCGATCGAGATCAACTGATCGCTGAACTTGAGCTTGGCCAATTGCCCGATCAGGATGCGTTTTTATTTCCGTTGCTGAGCGGTGGCTCCAGCGCTCTCGAAGCCTATTTTCCTGAAGATACGATTTGGTTTTGGGACGGTGCGGAGAAAACTTTGGAATTGGGATTGGAGGACGAACTCCCTCGCTTTCAGAAAAATCTGGAACTTTTTGAGAAAGATCCCACCCCCATAGCCAGCGGAGAAGACCTTTTTGTCGACGAGGCCTCACTGTCCGCACAACTTCACAAAGAACGAGCTTACTTTTTCGAGGACTTTGACAAGGGAGGAAGCGACAAGGTTCAGGTGCTTGAAACCGAGCCTCTTTCCTTGGAGGCAGAGCGTAGCTCCGCGCACCGCAAAGGAAGTTTGCAGCCGGCGCTGGAGGGCTTCGCGCTGCGATTCAAGAACTGGATGAGTGAAGGCTACCGAATTCATTTGGTATGCCACACGCACACGCACGAGGATCGTTTTCGCCTTCTTTTTGAACCGTACGCGATGCGGGTAGAAATGCATGACGAGCAGGCATCAGCCGTGCCCAGCATTTACCGCGCGGACTTTTCCAAAATTCACCTTTGGCAGGGCAGCCTCAACGAAAGTGCTATCTTCCCACAACTGAAACTCATTCTCCTAAGCGAAGAGGAGATCTTTGGGAAGAAAAAGCGCGTCAGCACCGGTTGGAGCTCTCGTTCCAAAGTGGGTGAGAAGTTAGCGTCGTTTCGTGAGCTCAAAGAAGGCGACTTTGTGGTCCACAAGCAATACGGCATCGGCCGGTATCTCGGTTTGCGATCGATGCAGTTTCTGGGCGTCCCCAATGATTACGTGCTGGTGGAATACAAGGACGGCGACAAGTTGTACGTGCCTTCTTACCGACTCAATGTGATCCAGAAGTACGTGGGCGGTGAAGGCGCCACCGTCACGCTCGACAAAATGGGCGGCGAACGTTGGGAGAAAGCCAAGGCCAAAGCCCAGAAAGCCGTGCAGGAGTTGGCCGGTGAACTTATTAAGATTCAAGCGCAGCGCAAACTCGTGAGGGCGCACGCGCTCCCGGAACCGGGGCAGGAATACCACCAGTTTGAAATGGAGTTTCCCTTCGATGAGACGCCGGATCAGATGACCGCCATCGAAGACACTCTCGGGGACTTGTGCAAAGAACATCCCATGGACCGCCTAGTGGTGGGCGATGTGGGTTACGGCAAAACCGAAGTGGCCATGCGCGCCGCTTTCCGAATGGCCTCCGAAGGGCGTCAGAGTTGCGTGGTGGTGCCTACTACTGTCCTCGCCTTCCAGCATTTTGAAAGTTTCAAAGAGCGCTTCAAAACACTCCAGTGCGCATCGAGATGGTGTCTCGGATGCGCAAGGCCGCTGAAAATAAAGCCACGCTAGAGGGGCTCTCTAAAGGAAACATAGACATCGTAGTGGGCACGCACCGATTGTTCTCTGCTGATGTGAAGTTTAAGAATTTGGGCCTAGTAATTGTCGACGAGGAGCACCGCTTCGGGGTTAACCACAAAGAACGGTTGAAAAAGATGGTGGCGGGAGTCCACTTCCTCTCGATGACAGCCACGCCTATCCCGCGCACTCTCAATATGGCGATGACCGGGATTAAGGAAATTTCGTTGATTACAACGCCCCCACCGGATCGCATGTCGGTCCGAACCTTTGTTTGTAGGCGTTCCGACGAGGTCATTGCAGAAGCGATCTCAAATGAGCTTACCCGCGAGGGTCAGGTTTTCTTTGTTCACAACCGTGTCGAAACCATCTTCAACGTCGCCGATCAACTAAAAGAGCTGTTGCCAAAAGCCACCTTTGAAGTGGTCCATGGCCAAATGGACGGCGATACGCTGGAACGGAAGATGCTGTCCTTCTACAAGGGCGAGAGCCAGGTGCTGGTCACGACCTCAATCATCGAGTCCGGGCTCGATATTCCGCGTGCTAATACCATTTTGATTGATAGGGCCGACAGGTTCGGGCTGGCCCAGCTCTACCAGCTGCGAGGGCGCGTCGGGCGAGCCGCCAAACGAGGTTACTCGTTACTTGTTGGTTCCGTCCGAAACGCAACTTTACTGGCGATGCGAAGCAACGGTTACAAGTCATCCAACGTTACGCCGATCTAGGAGCAGGGTTTAACGTCGCGAGCTACGATCTTGAGATCCGCGGCGCTGGAGATCTGCTTGGGAAACAGCAGTCGGGCCATATCAACGCGATTGGTGTGGACATGTACTTTGAGCTGCTGGAAGAAGCGGTCGGTTACCTTAAGGGTGAGATTCGGGAAGAGCAGATTGAACCCGAGATCAATCTCAAAATTGCCGCTTATTTCCGGAACCGTATCTGCCGGATATCAGCGAGCGCATTAATCTGTACCGTCGGCTTGCGAGTGTGGAGGAGGAGGAGGGGATCGCCGATTTGGAGACGGAGATCCGAGATCGCTTTGGTTCTCCTCCGGAAGAGGTGAAGAACCTGCTTGGTCTCATGCGAATCAAACTCTATTTGAAGCGTTTGCACGTGACCCACATGAGTTGTGGTCCCAAGCGGGCCTCTCTGCTTTTTGCGCCTTCTACGCCAGTGACTCCGGAGAAAATTATCGAGCTAATCCGCACGGATCCCAAACGCTACGCCGTGACTCCGGACAACAAGCTGGTATTCAACATCGATGAAGCCGATTGGCCTTTTCTTCTTCAAGAGATAAAAACCTTGTCCGACAGATTGGGCATTGCCGCCCCCTGACGAGTAAATTCGCGCTCTTGTATTAAAATAGACAAATGCTCGAAAAATACCTTCGCCGATTCCGACCCGTTGGCCATGACTCAGACGAGTTCGCCGAGGAACATTTTCAGCGCCTGTTCGCGCTTTCTTCGGAGCTGCTGCTGCCAAAGCGGGATGTGGCTATTATGGGTCTCGGTCTAGTCCCCATGGGTCATGTATTGGGAACCTTGGATCACAAAGTGACGGCGCTAGAGTTTCATGAAGGCGATCAGAGTTTATTGCCTACAGCCGGGGTGGTAGACGAAGTGGCACGGGTGCGGGGCCACCGGCTTGAACTTGAGGCCGAGAGTCAGGATGTGCTGGTGAGTGTGTATACGTTTATTCGGGATGTTTCTCGTCCCCTGCTCCTTCGCGAAATGGCGCGGGTGCTTCGCCCCGGCGGACAGCTCCTTTTGGTTGAGCCCGGTAAGACGAAGGAAAGTCATTTGCACCGACTCCAGACTCAGCACGGACTTCCGGTGACCGGTGTTGAGGTACTTGGCGACGAGCCACTTCGCTACTACAGCAAGAATTTTTTTGAGTGGAAAATGCCCTACCACTTTTCCTTCGGAGGAGGGTGGGCCGTATTTCTCGGCGATCGGCGTTGGGAAAGAGTTCCTGAGTCTCTCTAGCTCGGGTTGGTGCAAAGCGAGAGAACACCGGCTCCTTTTCCCGAAGGGTCCTGCTTCCTCCCCAACCAAGCCACGAAGTTGAGCAGAGGGAAGGCCAGAGCGTACAGCACTTTGTTTCTTTGTGCAGCCCCTGTAATGAGGTAGCTTACGGTAGTCGAGATGGTCTCCAAGTAACCGTAGGTTTGCGATACCCTATCAAGTTGGAATCCAGCGGTTTCCAGCTTTTTTGATATCTCTCCCTGTTCGTATCCTGGGCGCACGTGACCGGGGACATCAAAATTCATTCCTATTTTTCTGAAAAGCCAAATGCGCTTGAGCGCGGGGACGTGACAGACAAAGGTGCCGCCGGGTCTTAGCGCACTCCTTATCTTTTTGATCGCCTCCACATCGTTCTCAATGTGCTCTAGGTTGTCGACCGATACGGCTAAGTCGAAACACTGCTCATAGCCGTGATTCAGAATATCTCTTACCTCAAAGCGAAGGTTTTTGATCCCTTGCTTCCTGGCAATCTTGTTGTTGATCTCAATTTGAGCCTCATCCAAGTCGATTCCAACGACGGATGCGTTAGGGTAACGTCGAGCGAGTTCGAAGGTAAAAACACCTTTCCCGCAGCCGAGATCGATAATTGATTTAAAATCTCCCTGTATTGCCGGCAATATCCTGCGCAGTCGGATACGCATACCGCTTACAGGCACTCCAAATAGCCAAACGTAGGCCTTCTCAGCGGTGCTCAGCTCGGGATGGTCGATGAATTCACGTCCGTGGTAATTGAGTAGCATGATTCGTCTTTCCTTTGTTGCCGGCACCAAACTGAGATGGCGGCGGCGATTTTGTTTTGATCAGCGGCGGCTAAATCCGGGTAAAGCGGTAAATGCAGGGTTTCGGCGGCCAAGCGGCGTGCATGGGGAAAAGTCCGCTTTGACACTTTCTGCGGAACCAGATCGCAGAGGAGTTTGGCAAATAGCCGAGTACTCGTAAAGAAACCTCGCTGCAAGAGAGACCGGTGAAGGGAGTCTCGGCCTACAACGCGGATTGGGTAGTGAGACAGAGCCTGGTCCAAAGGAGGGAGTTGAATAAACGCCTGGTGAGCGCTCAGAAGCTCGGCATACCTTCGATTGATTTCCCGACGACGCTCTGAATTCTCTTTCTGTGTTTCGATTTGACTCCAAAGCATTTGAAGCACCGGCTCTGAGACTTGCCGATTCCAATTTACTGGAAGTGTCGTTCCCCCAGCGGCTGTGTTACCGCTCAGTTGCTTGGCGAGCGGGAGTGAAGCGGCCAACCTTTGTGTGACCCCAAAAAGGATCGGGTTAAACGCGCTCTTTAGGGCGAGGCATTCGACAAAGTCTTGGGTGGGCCGAGACGGCAACAGATTAGCTGTTTGCCAACTTTTCCACTTCGAGGCGGCAGCAGCACAATTTGAAAAGAGCGCTGCCCCACGCAGACTGGCTAAGGGCTTCCCCCAGCCAAAGCTATGAAGTACGGCGTCCGTTTCCTTCAGCGTCTGAACCGGATTTTGGAAGTCACACAGAGCTTTGTCATACAAAATCGGGTTGGGGATCGTCAGTTTCGATCTTGGGATCGATTCCCCATTGGTGTACCACGATGCCAGTTCGCTTCTTGAGACTCTGAGAGCGCTAAGAAAAAGCTGTGCATCCTGATTGAACCCGTCTGGCTCAGTGTCCACGTAGTTAACGTCGACTTTTGCAGATAGAAGTCCCGACAATAGGGCGGAGCAGTTAAAGGGAGAAAGGACCGCGGCGCTCGGTCCATTCTGGCATTCAAAGAATGCTTTTACCGCTACACGTCCGTACGGGAACCAAACGGCGTGTTGGTAGCCACCGCTTCCGCAAGTCGGACTTCCCACTCCGTAAGCGTGGCGTCGCCGTGGCGTAAGATGCTAAATATGGGCTTCCACTTCAGCGGTGGACGAAAGCGAGGAATCATATTCTTCTTCTGAGAGTTTAAGGCTTCTCGTTTATGCAATAGCGCCTGGTAGGTACTCATCGACCAAAACATCCAACTGTTGGCCCAACGCATGAGTTCCAGTTTCCAGGTGAAAAATCTAAATTTCTGGTAATAGAAGTTACCTTGAGGACTCGCTGTTATCTAGGGTCCAGCACAGAATGCGTTCCGCAAATTCCAAATGGCCGGGGCTAAGTTTCTCGGCTTTGCAGAAAGTCAGTATGCCTTGTGCCGCACCGTGAATGTCCTGAGGGAATTCACGGTGGCTGCGCCATTTCGGCGCCCCTTCGGCCGTAAAAAAGTTCTCGGAGTAATACCGTAACGCTTTTTCGTATGTGTCACGAAAGCCGAGATCTCCGCTGGCTAGCATGTAGTCCGCGATCCCATCCAGAATGCCACCCGTATGGTAATTGTCCGGACCGATTCCCGATTGTTTTTTGGGGCTCGTGTAGTTCCAGGGAAAAGTCCGGGTTGCGTGCCTCGACGACCCACGCGATCATCCTTTTGAATTCGCGATTAGATCGGGCCTCTGGGCATGGGCACCCAGCTTGGCCAAGAAGCCAGCGCTTACGGCGTTGATATTAATGACTCGCCAGCGAAGGGGCGCGGTGACATAGCCGATGCACAGGTGTTCCGAAGTCGATTCAAGGACCGGGAGCGCCTTCGTGATGAAATCCGCGGCTCCCAGCGCGCCCTCTAGAAAGCGCGCCTGTCTCGTCAATTCGTACGCTTCCAGAAGCGCTTCCGCGCAGAAAATAGTGACGATGCAATTTGGGTAGTGGCGAGGGGCAAAGAAACCAGGGCTTTGCCAAGGAAAGTTGTAACCCCACGCAGTCCCCTCACCGTCGTACACTCCATGAAGATTTGAGCTGTTCGCGAATAGCCAATCCGAAAGCTTCGTAATCTGTGCGAGCGTCTCGGCCGATGCATTCACGGAATGGGCGAGGCAATAACCCTTGATGAAATTTGCGACGCCCTTTGGGTTTCGGCTCTTCCGAACGCCGAACCATTCGCGAAGTGGCAGAGGGACTCGGTTGACGAGTTGGGTGACCAGAAGCCGAGTCAAAGCGGTACCGCCGAACACGGTTTCAAGCAGCGGGGAGTTGAGCGCATCAAACTTGCTGAAGCCGGAAAAGTCACGGCCGCGGCAATGGCCTTCCAGTTTGCCGAGCGCTGCTTCGATGGAATGTTTATTTGGTTTCTTCACGGTCAAATAGCATGGCAAACAGGAAAAACTGGAACCCGGAAATCAAGCACAGTGCGATGAGAATCGTACGCGGAGCGGTGATGTAGGTCCTTCAAAGAACAACTTGTCCGCAATCAGTCCAAGACCGGCGAGTAAGCCCGTAGGAACCAGCAGGAACGCCAGCATATAGAAGAGTACAAGTGGGTGAAAATC
Organism: Bdellovibrionota bacterium; assembly: GCA_041391485.1. Lineage (GTDB taxonomy): Bacteria > Bdellovibrionota > FAC87 > UBA2466 > JACKAF01 > JACKAF01. The sequence goes on from JAWKNY010000029.1 coordinate 27,620, forward strand.
GAGGTAAACGTACTTGAATTTCAGCCGCCACAAAAAATTCCTCACAAGCATCGGCGTGACCTGAAGGGCGTACTTCCATCCGTTTATCTGTGACTGACGTACCCCTGGTAGATAGATCGCGCTGCGTGGAATATCTTTCACCCGAAAGCAGTAGGCATTTAGGCGAATCAGGAAATCCATCGGGTAGCCGTAACGTTTCCAAGCTCTCGACCAGTTGATGGTGTCGATGGCTTCTTTACTGATAGCGGTGTACCCGTCCACGACATCCATGATGTTGAAATAGCCGGAAGCCATTTTGGTAAGGCCGGTAATGAGCCAGTTCGCGATCAGCCGGAGTTTGGGCATGCTGCCGATGGTTTTTTCCAGTTGCTCACGCAGGAAGCGATTCCCTTTTGTATAGTCCGCCTGTCCGTCTATGATTGGGTCTAAGAAGCGACTTACCTCATTTAAGTTCATTTGGAAGTCGCCGCCTACTACCACCGCAATATCGAAGTCATCTCGGCTGGACTGTAGGTAGCCCGTGATGATCGCCCCACCGGGGCCTTGGTTGATCTCATGTTTGAGAAGGTGAATGCGTGGGTCTTGCTGTGCGCAGCGTTCGATTACGGCGTTCTGGTTGTCGGGGCTACAGTCGTCTACCACGTAGATCCGATCGATAAGTTCGGGAATTCCTGTCAGCGTCTGATCGATCAGCTTCTCTTCCCTGAAGGCGGGGATAACGAGAGAGATTTTTTTGTTTCTGTACATAGTGGATCCTATATGCGCATTGCGGACGGTTGGGGTGCAGGCGGCTCCGTCTCGCTGTATTTGACTTCCTCGAAAGTTCGGTACTCCCACTGACGGATGAGCTCTGTGGGAGTGGTAAACCAGGCACCCTCTTTTAGACCTCGCTCAACTACCTCGTGGAGTAACTCAACTTCAGCGGGGCAGTTCTGGGCGTTCATCACACGAAAATGCCAATTGAGAACGAGCACGCCTCCTTGGCGATGGACTTCGTTCTGAATTTCGGCGCAGGTACGCTGCGCCGCTGAGGGATCGGCAGCCTCCGCTCGCAGCGCGGAGTCCATAAGGTGAAACGGCAATTCCCAGAGGTGGCCCATGCGAAAGGGAAAACTGGTTCCGCAGCGAAAGCCATTCGTGAAGTTGAATCCCATCGTAGAGTCGTAAAAAATTCCTGACTGGGGAACCACAGATGTCGAGAAGTACGAATCGAAGTTGAGGTAGTGGTTTCGAATTCCCCGGATCTCCCGTACACCCAAATCACGGAGCTCCGTGAGTTCCCGATCAAGCGCCGCTTTGTCGTGCCACGAATCAAAGGAGGCGTGTAGGCCTATTTCGTTTCCCAAATTCTGGTAGATCCGAAGCTTCTCCTCCAGCTTTTTAGGGGCGTAAACACCAATCAAGTGTTGCCATTCCAAATTTCGTAGAGCGAAAAGAGGACGCCGCTTCTCAAAGAGCACATAAACGGTAGAAGGTATCCCCCACCCCGCCTCTAGGGACATTAGGCGATCGAAGTTAAAAAATGGGTTTTCATGGTGGCGTGAGCTATCAAAAGTGGATCGCGTGTCTCGTAGCAAGGATCGGAGCGCCGCTCCAGGGGTTCGCACCAGATTTTTGAGAGCGTGCACAGAAGAGAAGATTCGATCGATGTCATGGGTGACGCATATCGCGTAGGGACGCTGTTTCGGCCAAAACGCTTTTGGGCGCAGGCCGATTCTCTTGGCCATTCGCCAGAGACTACGATCCGCCTTGGCCAGGCGGTGGCTTTCTCGCTGAGTGTTGGCGCTTCTGGAATAGTAGAGGGCAGACGCGAGGCGATTCAATTCTATCCGATAAGCTAGAAACATGCGGACGGAGCAATCGTTCGGTCTGCGTAAAAGGAAGGCCAAGCCACTGGCCGAAATGTTTCAAGGCGTTTTTGCTGAGTTCATTCATGGTCGATCTTGAATTCTGTTTTCAAAAAAAGTGTTGTGCCAAACATGAAAGCCCGCCATTACCCACAAGTTGAAATAGTGCCATCTCATCTTGGGAGTGGGCTTGGAGTTGAGAACTCCCTCGATCCAGGGCCAGGAAAACCAGCCTAGCTTATTCACTTCGGACTTGGTGAGAGTGTTCTTGGCAAAATCTCTAAGCTGCTTTTCGAAAAACAAGTGGGGGGTAAAAGAGAATCCCCATTTCCTTTTCTCCAGGACTTCCGCGGGTAGGTACTTCTGGACTGCCTTTTTTAGAAGCATCTTTTTCTGGCGGAACTGGTATTTGGCAGACGAGGGCAACGCAAAGGCAAACTCAACCAGAGTTTTGTCCAGCAAAGGCGTGCGCACCTCCAAGGCGTGCGCCATCGAGACACGGTCTTCGGTAAGCAGAAAATCGTTCACGAGTTTAGTTCTGGCTTCCAGTCGGAGTAGCGCATTCAGTACGTCGGGGTCCTTTTCATCGAAGTAAGGCCTTAGGGCTTCAATGGAGTAGTTGCGCCAGTGCTTCGAGGGAGAGGCATAGAGAGCGTTGAGCAGAAAAGGGCTGTGATCGAAGGCGTTTCGCAGAATGGCGTAGTAGCTAAGCGGATCGTTTAAGTTCAGCCCAAGCTCCAGTGCTCTAAAGTAGTGCTGGTGCCCTAGCGTCGGAAAGAATTTTTGAATGCCGGATAGGCTGCGCGATATTCCCCCTGGGAGAAAGCGCGAAACGCCGCCATTGGCATTAGGATGTCATTGTTGACGTAGCCGACGAAGAGTTCGTCGCCGCCTAAGCCTGATAGCGCCACTTTAACGTCTTTTGAGACCGATTCCGCTAGTAGGTAGCCTTGCAGGCAATTGATTTTGGGTTCTTCGACATGCCAGATGACTTCGGAAAAGCGATCGAGCGGCGCGGAACCCACGTGCAGGTCCCGGTGTCTCGTTGCTAGAGATCGGGCCACAAGAGCGGCGTCTGCGTTTTCATCAGAGGTTTCGCCAAAACCCATGCAGTAAGTTCGAATCCCTGGGTTGAAACGTGACGCGAGTGAAGTTACCAGTGAGGAATCGATTCCCCCAGAGAGATAACTGGCCACCTCCACATCTGAAACCAAGTGACGGCGCACGGACTTTTCAAGCAGCGCTTCCAGTTTTTCTACGGTTTCTTCGCCGCTTTCAATTGAAGCGCTGGCCCTTTGCAATTCAAAGTAACGTTCAATCCGCAGAGAGTGGTGGTCGAGGGTCGCTACCGTGCCGGGGGGGAGTCGGTGGACTCCAGCAAAAAGTGTTTCATCGTTTGGAATGTAGCGAAAGTTCATGAACAAGTGAGCGGCATCACGATTTGGCTGGGTACTCCACCCCGGGATGCGCAGCATAGACTTGATCTCGCTCGAAAAGGCATAGCCGCGACCGATCCGCGTGTAGTGCAGGGGTTTGATACCCATTGGATCGCGTGCGAGGATACAAAGTTTTTTGGGAATGTCGATGATGGCTACGGCAAACATGCCGTTTAATTTCGCAAAAACATCGTAGCCCCACATTTCCCAACCTTTGAGTACGACTTCGGTATCGGAGCCTGTTTGAAAGCGGCTACCCAGGCTTTGCAAAACTTGTCGTAGTTCGGGGGCGTTGTAGATCTCGTTGTTGCCGATGATGGCGCGCGTTCCGTCCGAGTTCCATAGAGGTTGTGCGCCGGTTTCAAGATCGATGATTGCCAGGCGTGTGTGACCGAGCGCCCAGTTGTCCCCTTGGGCAAAGCCCTTGCTCTCTGGGCCGCGATGAACGACTTCACCCGCCATTTTTTGAATAGTCGGGGCGTAGTTATCAGGCGTATCAAACGCGTTCCATAGGCCTACGATGCCACACATTTCGGGATTCCCTTGTCCGGATTGGAAAGAAGGTTGGTCCTTATATTATAAGGCATGATGCGGTGCGCTTTGTAGAGTTCTCGGAGGCCAAGAGCGGGTGCTTTATAATGGGGCCATGCCACTACTACTTCTATTGGTTGCTCTTGTTACAGGTTTTGCCTGGCGCTACGTATTTTATAGACGCGACGAGTTAGTGCTCAGTGTGGGCGAAATCGCCCTTTGGCTTCTCGCGGTGCAGCTGCTCTTTCTCCTTTCCGCCGTCCCTCTCGTATGGATGGATCGCTGGAGCTTACCTCTGCACACGGCGTCAATCCTGGTGTTCGGCCTTCCCGCATTTTTTTGCCTCGCCAAACGGTTCTGGCTTCGCCCGCTGAGCTTTCGCAACGAACTCCAATACAGCGAAATAGCCGCTCTGGTATCGTGCTTCCTTTTGGCTGTGGCTCTGCAATGGCACAGCGTGAACTATATTTTCCCGACCCACGATTCCGGCGTTTATCTCAACGCCGCCCATCACCTTAAAACCCACAATCAGTTTTTATTTCACGATCCGTCGGCTGAGCTAAAAAAGATCCCAGAGGTGCAAAGTTTTCTAGAGGGGAGCAAGGGATTTGAATCCTTTGGGCTGTACCCGCACCCAGCAGGGGAGAACGTTCGCAGTTTCCACGGTCTTTTCGGCGCGCCCGTTTGGTACGCGATTGGTCTTTCTCTTTTGGGGGTGGAGCATGGAGTAAAGGTGAATCTATTTCACCTTCTCTGCTCGCTTGTCCTTCTCTTTGCCACCTTGCTCGCGCTTCGGGTCCCCACCTTGTGGAGCTTTGGGTTCCTTTTGCTCTATATTACGTGCCCGTTGGTGGCGCCGCTTTACAGGGAGCCGTTATCGGAGCCTCTGGCACAGGTTTTCTTTTTGGGAATGGTTTTCGTCAGCGTTCGCAAGAGTTCGGGTTTTTCTGAATGGCGGTGGTGGTTTTTAGGGTGTGTGTTGGCATCGATGGCGGCGCGCGCAACGGGCCTTATGTACATTCCGTTTTTCGCGGTTGCCGCCGGTATGTTGTATTCCGAAGACAAAAAGGTCCGAAGTGACTGGGTTTTCTGGGCCTGCTTTTTCTTTGGCCTATCGATTCTAACAGCGACGGTCTGCCAGCTGGCGCCTCATTATGTTACCGGATTGGTGGCTTCGGTAGTGGATCGGGTGGCGGTTCGTGTGAGCGGTGCCAGCTGGGATCTCCCGTACTCTTGGCTCATCCCCGTTTTACTTCCAATCTTGAGTCTGGCGCTGGTTGTAATCGGAAGCCGTTCTCGTTCGGCCCCTAAGGACAACCGGTCGCGGAAATGGTTCTTGGCGGCTTACTTCGGTGCCTTGTTGGTCGGTCTAGCGATTCGGTACGGGAAAACGTTTTTGTACCTTCCCGAAATGGTGGGCGGCTTTCCTTTTGTCGAATTTAACCTCGACTCGGTCCTCTTCTATATTGGGCCGTTTGTCTTCGCTCTGGCCGTTTACGGCTGGACGAAGTGGTTATTCGAACGCCCTCTTGCGGAGAGTTTTTTTCTGCAAACCTATCTTCCGTTTTGTTTGTTTTTCTATCTGGTTTACTACTTTGGACCTTTCCCGCTGCAGGTATACCTGCAACGTTGCTTTCTGACGGAGTTCGTCCCACTTTCTATTTTGGGAATGGCAATGGCTTCAGTCCTGCTTTACGAAGGTAGGAAGCAGAAGTGGGTGCGTGCCGCCTACGCCGTTAGCCTGATCTGGGGGATTTGGGTGCTTGCCTTGATCAATCACTCCGAAACCGCTCGTGGAACGGCCTCGGTCTACGAGAGCGGCGCGAGTCGACTCGCAGCTGGTGGAAAAAAGGTCTTGGTAGCGGCGACAGATGATTGGCGGGAGCTGACCTACATTGTTCCCTTTGCTACGGCGTATGGGTACCCGCTCCTATTTGCGGGTAAAGCGGATCCTGATTCCGCCTCCGGCCGAGCCTTCGTTCAAGCGCTCCGGGAACAGAAGTCTCAACCCATATGGATCAATCCGGCGCGGGAGTTTTCCTCGCTGGTGGAACTCGGACGAGTCAACCAGTGTGTGCGCTACCCGCAATTTAGTTTGTCGGCACCGCCCTTGGAGCTCGGCGAGCACTGTATGGAGTTGGTTTTTTATCGTTCTTCGGAAGAGACTCGCTTAACACTCAGCAAGTGAGAGCTGAGAAAAGGAGTGAGGAAAAGGACCTCGGCCAGAAAGAGCGAAAGCCCTCCAGCGAGTGACACGAAGACCGCTACTCCCATCGGGGCCTTAAGGCTGAGTAGCGCTGCGAAGAGGCCCTCTCTTACCCCTAAGCCGGCGGGGGTGACAAAGCTGATGTACGCGCCCAGTACGGCGACCGCGTAGCTTGCCATGATAAAGGTGAAGGCATCCCAATTCACATGCTGACCCGTGAGCTTCCACAAACAAAGGTAGGACCCGCAGGTAAGCACCCAACTGAAGGCTGACTCCAAGATTCCAGAAGTGAAATCACGTATCGAGATGGACGGTATCTCGGGAAATCTTCCTCGCGTCAGCCAGCGAAGTCCAGAGGCGAGTGCTCCTCGCGTGGATGCGTTCGTAAAAGCAAGCACCAAGAGAGTCAAGAAAAGGCCCGCGAAGATTACGGCTTGGCTATTTTTAGCCAAGTTTACAGAATTCAAGTTGAGCAGCAAAAGGAGGAAGCCACCCGACAATCCGCAAAGTGTAGCAAAGAATTGCGAGGAGGCGGTTCGCAGCTTCATCTCAGGAGTTTCGGAGAACTTGATGAGTGAGGCGTACTGCCAAATTTGGCCCCCGGGGAGGTAGCGGCTTAGAGAGGCAAGGGAGTAGAGTCGGTACGCAGTGCTTGTTTCTAGTACGCGCTCCTTGCGATTCAGAAGGTGTAACCAGATGCGGAAGTTCAAGCTGATGCTAAGTAGAGTGAAAAATAAGGAGCCGATGGCCCACTGAGGGGCTAAAAGTACCTGGCTCCAGTCGACAGAGTGGGAGTGACGCCAACCTAAGTAGACAAGACCCAAGAACACGAGAACGGCCGCTAGCTGTTGAAGCTGTTTTTCGTGGTTTAGGCATTTAGAATCATGTTCGTAATAAAGCCGGAAACAGAGGGGCAGGCACTTAGAAAATCATTGGAACGATCTGTCCACTCCTGCTTCATTCGGCTAAGATCGGAGTGCTCGTCAAACCCATTCCAAAAATCGTCCCAACTCAGAAAACAATTAAGCAGATCGTAGTCGCGGTCCAGGTGAACCATATTTCCTAGTCGCGGGATACGGGGTGAAATAAGATACGCGGGGGTACCGAGCAAGGAAGATTCCACTGCCATGGTGGGGCTATCGCCAACAAAAAGCTGAGCGCCCTCTAGTACGGCGTGAATTTGTGTGATGGGAATATTCAGCTCGTACTCTTTGAAGGTTTGGGTCAGGGGTGTCTGGCTGCTGATGTATACCCTTCCTTTTTTGGTGAGAGCGCGAATAAGCCTTTGCAGTCCCGCTTCATCCAGGTTTTTTGTGTCGTGGTCGTGTAGAGCATCGTTGGAGACGAGTCGAATGATGCTGTAGGGATCGGTAAAACCAAGCTGCTCCCGCATTTTCGCGGCGTTCTTTTTATCGAAATCCTGCAGATAAGCGAGTTCGTGCATGCCGTCGTAGCACACATGCCTTTTCCCAAGTGGTTTTAAGAAGAAACGAGGGGTCACAATTTTGGAGCTGAAGGGAAAGGCGACGATGTTCGTTAGATTGGCGTCTTCCGTATCGGTGAAGGTGTAGCTCTTGATTCCGGTGAACCACGCCGGAAAGCTAGTGGAGATCCCAGAAATGCTTACTGCAAGGTCGATCTTTTCTTTCAGGATGATCTCAATGATATGGAACCAGCGAAGGAGGAGCTCAAAAAAGAGCCAAAACTTGCCGCGTCGGGGAGTGGATAGGCAACGGTAGGGGATGTTCTCTTGTTGAAGGAGTTGGTTGGTGATTTCCTTGTCTCGACTGACAACGACGACCTGGTGTCCCTTTTGGTTCAGTGTTCGAATGCAACGTGAGAAAAAGTGAACATGGGCCGGGTGCCCAATTTCTATTAGAACTTTCATGCGATCGAACGAATTCTCGTAGGAACTTGAAACACCTGCGGTCCGGAGGCGACGCTTTTCACTGGAACTCGTTTCCCACTCTTGAGCGCTTGATCTCCGGCCTCTAGTACAGCGACAACGTCGCGAGCGTGAGCGGGACCTGTGAGCGGGACGCGTTTGTTGATAATGCAGTCCACGAAGTGGCGAGCTTCAACGTGCAGAGGCTCTTCCGCCGGAATCTGAGGTTGCCAGACATCGCCTTTGCGATGCTGGATTTTGTAACTTGCATCATCATAGTCCATCTTCTCGCCGGCGACAGGAACCCGATCGACCCCCTTATCCAGGATCGTGATCTTCTGATCAATTACGTCGTCGTAGATGACCATTTTTTTTGTGCCGACGACGGTCATCCTTCGAACTTTTGCGGGGTCCAGCCAGCTTACCTGGATATTCGCGATGAGCTTGTCAGCCCAGGTGAGCGTGACAAAGGCCACATCTTCCACGCGGTCCTGGATATAGTCGGCACCATGGGCGGAAACCGAAACTGGAAGTTCTCCGTCCATCAAATAAAGAAGGATGCTTACATCATGAGGCGCCAAGTTCCACCAAACGTTCACGTCAGAACGAACCTGGCCCAGATTCAGCCGGTGACTATAGATGTAGTAAAGTGAGCCCAGATCGCCGCGTGACAGAATTCCCTTCAAATAGCGAACGGCTGGGTTGTAGAGAAAAGTATGGCCCACCATCAGGGTACGCTCCATGTGGTGTGCGAGGGCGACAAGTTCGTCCGCTTCAATAGAGGAGGTCGCCAAGGGTTTTTCCACAAAAACATGCTTCTTGGCGAGTAGCGCGGATTTTACGAACTGGAAGTGTGTGGAGGCCGCTGTCGCGATGATCACCGCATCGACCTCGGGGTCTTCCAACACCGCTTTCCAGTCCCCGCTGGTTTGGACTTTTGGAAAGTTCTCTTCTACATAGGCGCGTCTTGCCGGGTCCGCGTCCACGACCCACTTTAGACGGGCGTTCGGAAGTCGGCCGAAATTTCTAACCAGGTTGGGGCCCCAATAACCGCATCCCAATTGGGCGAGCGTGATCGATTTCATGGTTCCTTGCTTGAGTTTGTGTGTGATTGATTAGGTAGAGCGGAGTAGTAGCTCCTTTAATTATAGCAGGGATCAGGCGTGACGCGCACAGTCGTTCCATGAAGGCGCGAATTTCGTAGAATCCTAATCTATGGATAAAAAGCGCGAGCCTGGGCTTAAAGACAGTAAATTTGAGGCGTCGACCCCCGCGGGATTCACCGAGCTAAAAAAGGTGATTGAAGAGGAGTTGGGACACGCCGATCGTTGGGATGACTATTCCAATGCATTCAGTCCTCTGACGGACGGCCTAGGGCTGGAGTCACCGAAAAAGAAGGAAGTCCCGGTGAGCGCGGCACCGGCTGGGCGTCAGGAGCCTCCTCGGGCGCCTATCGAGCAGGTCCACCGAGTCCAAAAGAAATTTGAAGCGCTGAGTCGGAACGTCGAAAAGAAGGCGCCTCCGATGGCGGCAGAACCTATTGCGGCAGCGGTGCCCCCGTCTGAACTCCTGCCGCCGCCCATCAACAGCCCATCTTTGGTTCGCCGGGTGCTTGCCGGCGTCATCGATCAGATTTTTGTTTTTACACTTTGGCTGATTGCGATGTCCGTCACGCTAAAGCTCCTGACGGGTTCTTTTGTTGGGGGAGTGGCCAGCTCTGCGATTCTTGAAGAATCCCGGTTTCTGCAATTCGCCGTACTTGAGTTCGCCACCATTTGGGTGGCCTATGCGGTCTTTTGCATGGGCGTACTCGACATGACCTTTGGAATGTGGGTGTGGGGAATTCGAGTCGGTTACATGACTCAATCCAAACGCACTTGGATCTTACGCAAAGTATTGAGAACCATCTTTACCTTTGTCTTCTACGCGCCCATCTTGCCGGTTATCTTTCTAGTCTTCGTGGGCAAGCGGGGACGAAACCTACTCGACGCGCTTTCGGGTACCGTGGTGTACCAATCCGTGGTAATCGAGTAGCGATGTGCGTACAACCTGAAGAAAAGATCCTTCCGCGAGAGGAGCTGGCGTCGTTATGTGAAAGCTGGCGTGCGGACGGCAAACGTATTGTTACCACCAACGGCTGTTTTGACCTGGTTCACTATGGGCACGCTCGTTATCTGGCAGCAGCTAAACGCCTGGGAGATCGCCTAATTTGTGCCGTCAACTCCGACGCATCGGTAAAATCCCTTGCGAAGGCTAACGACCGACCCATGTTTCCTGAAGCCGTTCGTGCCTACCTGGTCGCTTCCCTAGGCGTTGTAGATGCCGTGGTTGTTTTTTCGGAGAGTACTCCAGAGGCGCTTCTCGATCTTCTCCGTCCAGATATCCATGTCAAAGGCGGAGATTACAAAATCGAAGATCTTCCGGAGAGGAAGGTTGTGGAAAAGAACGGTGGCGAGATTCAGCTGATCCCTCTTGAAGCCGGTTATTCGACGACAAATATCTTTGAGCGCATCCGAAAATCCGAAAGCTAGAACCTTTTTCCTACTAGAAGCGATCCCTGCACATTCAAATTCATCAGATCCAACTGCAAGGTTATATTGGCGGGAAGCTCCCACTCTATTCCGCCAAACAGGTGAAAGGCTGAATGCTTTCCCTCTAATTGGCCGGACACCGTATTTTGAACCGTGCCTGAAGCGAGCAAGACTCCGAGCCCCAGAAAGGGGCGAACCCGCACGAGATCGCGGCTGGCGAGTAAGCCGAACTCGAGATCCGTTCCGACGTAACGGTCGAGTCCGCGCAAACTGGTGTAGCTAAAATAAGCCGCGATGCTGCCGGGAATGTTTTCGCGTTCAGAAAGAAACGTCCACTTCAAGGCGGCGCCCACGGTGGAAAGAGACGGCACGATGCCGCCCGGTAACAAACTCAGGATGAGATCGACATCAGCGATGAGGCCTTTGGCGAGGTACAGGCGTGGAATAAAAAGTACAGGTGGTACACTGCCGTCCCCGTTTCCCAGTCCGATGAGTGAGCTGGAGGAGAAGAATAGTGCCTCAAAGCCAATCTTGAAGCCGGGATAAAAGGGGTAGGGTTCCGCGCTGCGCATCAGACGGGTGGCACCTCCGGTACCCAAAACCTGCACCGTTTTATCGACGTCGGACTGACTCATGCCGGTGGGAAGGGAGGCCGCCCCGGCAGCCACCGCGAAAAAGAGGCCCAGTGCTACGAGCTGTTTCATGCCGATAAGCATACGAAAATAGAGCGCATTTTGCGAGAATTTGCCAAAGTCGCCTTTCCGGATCATGATCCTTTCATGGGAAAGACAACTCAAAGCATCTCGGTTTCGGCGCTGCAGGCGCAATACATGGAGTACCTGCGCGTGGAGCGCAGTGCCAGTCCACACACCTTAATCAACTACGATATTGATCTGCGCCAGTGGTTTCGCTTCGTGGGGTCAACAGGTCGCTTGGACTTGGGTCAGCTAGCGGATCTCAAGCGTATCAGAGATTTTTTGGCGTCGGAAACGCAGACTTATTCCCGAGTGACCGTGGCGCGACGCTTGTCGGTCATCAAAGGTTTTCTGAAGTTCGCCCACCGCGAAGGCTATTTAGCGAAAAATGTGGCTAAACTCATCAGCTTACCGCGCATCCAACAGAAGCTGCCGACCGTGTTGAAGCCCAAGGAGGTCGTTGCGTTGATTGAGGGGATTCCGACGTCCAACCTACGGTACAAACGCATCCGTGCCGTGGTGGAGCTGTTTTATTCAACCGGGATTCGGCTTTCCGAATTGGTGGGGCTAAACGTAGAAGATGTGGATTTTCGGGCAGGTACGCTGCGTGTGATGGGAAAAGGAAGCAAAGAAAGGCTCGTTCCCTTGGGGCGCCATTGTCAAAGTGCGATTCGTGACTATATTGACAGCGTGCCCGAGATACAGAAACGGGGCGCTGGCACGCCATTGTTTCTGAATCGAGAAGGAGACCGGGTTTCCGGACGTACGGTTCAACGGAACCTGCGTGAGTTCGCCGTGGAGGTACTGGGCGATCGCGGGAATGAGGTTACTCCTCATACATTGCGGCACTCCTGCGCAACGCACCTAATGGGGCGGGCGCGGGATTGAGAGAAATTCAAGAGCTTCTTGGTCACCGCTCATTGGTAACCACACAAAAGTACACACACGTCGATATCGAGCGGTTAAAAGCCTCGTATGACAAGGCACACCCAAGGGGCCGTAGCGACACGGAGCCCGAGGTCAGTGAATAAGACTTTAGACAACAACAGACGAAGAATTCGTTCCACAACAATCCTATGTGTTTCCCATAAAGGACAAACCGTCATGGTTGGTGACGGGCAGGTCACGTTGGGGAGCAACGTTTTGAAACAAAACGCCAAGAAGGTACGTCGTCTTTATAGGGGGAATATCCTGGCTGGATTTGCGGGTAGCACCGCCGATGCCTTCACCCTTTTTGAAAGATTTGAAAAGAAATTGGAGGAATACTCCGGAAATCTAACGAGAAGCGCGGTGGAACTTGCGAAAGAGTGGCGCACGGATCGGATGTTGCGTCGCTTGGAGGCGCTTTTGATCGTTGCGGACAAGGAGCACCAATACATTTTGTCCGGTAGCGGAGACGTCATTGAGCCGGATGACAACGTGGCGGCGGTAGGATCCGGTGGGGCCTTTGCGGAAGCAGCGGCCTCCGCGCTCATGAAGCATTCGAACCTCTCAGCGGAGGAAATTGCAAAAGAAGCCATGGCGATTGCAGGCAGAATTTGCATCTATACGAACGCGAATACGACGGTAGAGACTTTGGAATAAAGATTTTGTGCGAGGACAAAGCCGTGACACAACAGACTGAAAAAACATTGGATCAATTAACTCCCAAGGCCATTGTGGCGGAGCTGGACAAGTACATCGTTGGCCAAAAAGACGCCAAACGTGCTGTGGCCATTGCGCTGAGAAACCGCTGGCGCCGTCGTCGTGTGGACGAAGACTTTAGGGACGAGATTTACCCGAAAAATATTTTGATGATAGGACCGACCGGTGTTGGCAAAACTGAGATTGCCCGCCGTTTGGCAAAACTTGCCGACGCCCCCTTTCTCAAAGTCGAAGCGACGAAGTACACAGAAGTGGGTTACGTGGGTAAAGACGTCGAGTCTATGATTCGCGACCTGACCGAGATTGCGGTCGCGATGGTCAAAGAGAAAGAAGAAGAGGCGGTCATCCCGCGTGCGCGTGAACTTGCAGAAGAACGACTCCTCGATCTGCTGGTTCCGTATTCTTCCGCTCCTAAAAAGAATGAAGCGATCGTCGAATTGAACGTTGAGAACTCCACTCGCGACAAGTTTCGCAACATGCTTAGAAACAAGGAGTTGGAAGAAAAGGAAGTCACGCTTCAGCTTGAGAAAAAGGGAAACCTAGGTTTTGAGATCCTTGCGATTCCAGGCATGGAGGACATGGAGCACAATCTTAGAGATATGCTCGGCAACATGGTTCCGAAGAAGAACCACCGGCGCAAAATGAAGGTGAAAGACGCGCGTAAGTACCTGCAGCATGAGGAAGCACAGAAACTCATCGATATGGATAGGGTGATTCCGCAAGCACTGGACTTGGTCCAGAACAACGGGATCGTGTTCCTCGACGAAATGGACAAGATCGCTGAGGGTAAGGAGCGCGGTATCTCGGGAGGCGTCTCCCGTGAAGGGGTACAGAGGGATTTGCTTCCGATTATCGAAGGCAGCTCCGTGAAGACCAAGTACGGTATTGTGAAAACGGATCACATCCTTTTCATTGCGGCGGGCGCTTTCCACCAAAGTAAACCTTCAGATCTGGTGCCGGAGCTGCAGGGTCGCTTCCCCATCCGGGTGGAACTCAACTCATTGACGACGGTAGATTTTGTTCGGATTCTGACTGAGCCTAAGAACAACCTACCCAAGCAGTACTCGGTCCTACTGGCCACTGAGAACGTCAATTTGGTCTTCCGCCAGGATGCCATTGAGACCATCAGTCGCCTGGCTACAGCGGTAAACGAAAAGACCGAGAACATCGGGGCCCGTCGCCTGCACACGATTCTGGAGAGAGTCCTTGATGAGGTTAGCTTCAACGCCTCTGATATTGCTGGGCAGACGATTGAGGTCACCCCGGATTATGTCAACTCACGCGTGGAAACACTTGCACACGATACCGATTTGAGTCGATATATCCTGTAATGCTACCGTCCGTTGACCAATTTGCCTCCAAGCACGGGGCCGCTCGTTTTGTGCTTGCCCCATGTCGGGCATCACCGATGGCGTGTTCCGCCTGCTCATGCGGGAAATGGGAGCCCATATCGTCATCTCCGACCTCATCTCAGCCGAGGGGCTGATGCGGGGAGGGGAGAAGACCCGTTCCATGCTTGCGTACTCCGAGGGCGAACGCCCCGTCGGCATCCAAATCTTTGGTGGGAACCCGGAATCCTTGGTTGAGGCCTGCAAGATTGTAGAAGCCGAAGGCGCTGATTTTGTGGATCTGAACTTAGGCTGCCCCGTCAAAAAAGTCGTAAAGACAGGGGCCGGTTCTGCCTGGCTGCGGACCCGGCGGCGCTTGGGAAGATCTTGCTCCAGATGAAGCAAGCGATTCGGATACCGCTGACCATCAAGATTCGCACGGGCTGGGATGAGTCCAACATCAACGCCAAAGAGGTTGTGCACGTGGCCTATGAGTGCGGGGTGAGCTGGGTCGCTATTCACGGCCGCACCCGCGCGCAAGGTTACTCGGGTCTTGCCGATTGGGAACTCATTCGTGAAGTTGCGCAGACAGCCCGTTACCCATCCTTGGGAACGGCGACATCCTCACCGCGGCGCAGGCCCAAGCGCGCATCCGAGACGGGTACGCGCACGGGGTGATGATCGGCCGAGGGGCTCTCAAGAACCCTTGGATCTTCTCTGAGCTGAGCGGTACCGTTTCCAAGATTCCGGATTTTTTGCGTCCATGATTGAGCGGCATTTCGAGCTGGCGCTCAGCATGAAAAACGAAGGGCGCGCCTTTCTCTCTTAAAAAGTTTCTCGGCTGGTACGCATCCGGCCTGCCCGGAGCTTCGCAGTTCAGAAAATCCTTATTCGAAATTCGAGACGTGGAAGTTCTAAGAGGCTTAGCGACCGAGTTCTTCGCTGGTGTCGATGCGCGAGTCAAGATCGATGATGGGCAGCCCTTCTTGATGGGGGGTCACGGCTAAGGGGCTGGCCGTTCTGCTTGCCAAGGGATTCTTTGAGTCGGGGCGGATTCCATCTTTGCCAGCAAGTCTTCCGGATCGGCTGACAAATACATCGCCTCACGGTGGCTGATTCGGAGAAACTGGTTTTCAGCCGCGAGATCCAGAAAGTCCATTAGCTTGGCAAAGAAATCTGCGGTGTTCAGAAGTCCCATGGGAAAAGTGTGAAACCCGAGTTGATACCAAGTCAGTATCTCAAACATTTCGTCCAGAGTGCCCAGCCCGCCGGGCAGTGAAATGAATGAATCGGAAAGTTCAAACATCTTTTGTTTACGCTCAGCAAGCGTGTCCACCACGAGAAGCTCAGACACTCCCGTGTGCGCAATTTCTTCAGTACGCAGACAGGAAGGAATGACTCCGATGACTTCTCCTCCGGCGCGCAAGGTGGCGTCTGCGAGAATGCCCATCAGTCCAACCCGTCCACCTCCATAGATCAGCGTCATCCCTTTTTCCGCGATGAGTTCGCCCAAGCGCGAGGCGGCGAGTACAAACTGAGGGTTGGTTCCTGGAGCGGCCCCGCAAAATACGCTGACTCTTTTCATGCTTTGGCGGATTCCAAAATCGCTTTGCAGAACGCAGGCAGATCGTCTGGCTTGCGCGAGGTGATAAGGTTGCGATCCACCACCACCTCTTGATCCACCCACTTGGCCCCGGCGTGAATCATGTCGTCCTTGATGGCGCTGAAGCTCGTGCATTGGCGACCTGCCAACATTTTTGCTGAAGCCAGAACCCAGCCGCCGTGACAGATGGACGCTACAATCTTTCCGGCCGAATTAAGAGCGGCAACCAGATCGAGCGCCGTTTGGTTGCGCCGGATAATATCCGGCGCCCAGCCGCCAGGTACGACGACTGCATCAAACTCTTTAGGATTCAATTCCTCAACGGATGTATCTACGGTGATGGGGTAGCCGTTCTTACCCGTGTACTTCTTTTTTGCTTCGACTCCAGCGGTTACCACCGTCCAACCTGCCTCGCGTAGCCGTAGAATGGGGTACCAGACTTCCAGATCCTGATAATGATCCGCGATGAGAATTACGGCTTTGCTCATGACAACTCCTTTAGGATGGGAGATGCTACTCCCTGTCGTGAGGATACACAAGTGATTCAGCGAATTCTGCCGGTAGGCCCGCTTCAGTGTAATTGCGTCATATTGGGATGCGAACGCACGAAAGAAGCGGTTGTGATTGATCCGGGTGACGAGCCCGATCGTATTTTGGAAGCCATTGCGGCGGAAGGCCTTCGGCCCAAGTACTTGCTGCACACACACGCGCACTTTGATCACGTTTGCGGTACTCGCGGTGTCAGAGAAAAGTGGGAAGCGCCCACCTGCTTGCATGCAGGTGATGAAGCGCTCTACAAGAATGTCCCAAAACAAGGACGGTTTTTTGGATTTCAGCTTGAAGAAACGCCGCCGCTTGAGAAGCTGTTAGAAGACGAAGAGATCTTGAGTTTCGGTGACCACCGCCTGCAGACCTTGCACACGCCGGGGCATAGCCCAGGTAGCGTGAGTTTCAAACTTCTGGATGGCGCTGAGACACTCTATTCCGGAGATACGCTCTTCTTTAGAAGCATCGGGCGTGCGGACTTATGGGGCGGAGACGCCGATCTTCTACTGAAATCCATTCGTGAGCGCTTGTTTGTGTTTGAGGGCGAGCTGGAGGTAGTTCCAGGTCATGGCCCCGTTACCCGTCTCGGCGACGAGAAGAAGCTCAATCCCTTCCTACAATCTTAGTTAACAGTCCCGAGTTCCGAAACCGTGCGACGAAGTGAGGGCGAACGGTTGCCCTTTTTCGGCGAGTGGTGGCCACTCCACTTGTTCGTAGCAGCGCCTGAACCTTGCTTGCTCAGCGAGTTCACCGCGTTGGAGATCCAAGCAGTAGAAGGCCCTGCGCTAGCCGTGTAGACGAAATCGTTCTTAGAGGGTACGCGGACGCGGGATTTGGGTTTAGCCGCTTCACGTTTGGGTGCCGAACCCAACGCCAGTTTTTCCATGCTGTCTTCCGAGGTGGAAGCCATCACGCGTTCTGCCGTGCGTACAGGACCATACTTGTGGATGCGCTCCAACTTGCGGTTCACATGCATGTAGTAGCGAACGCGGTTTTTTAGTTTGCGCGCATTGTAATAGGTCCACCAAGGAACCGTTTCCTTCTGAGGATTGGCTTCCTTGAGATCGCGAAGAATCCAAGCCGCGAAAAGGAAGTTCTGTTCGGGCGAGCGCAGGTCTCGAATCGAGCGCTTTCCGAATTCTTTCACAAACTCTTTATTGCTAAGCCAATTCTTGCGGATTTGGCAGAGCCCGATCTCACCAGCGGCACCTTCCGGGAGGTTTTGCCGGAAACTGGTTTCTTGGTGAGCGATGGCGATCAAAAGTCGGGGATCGATGCGGTAGTGTTTGGCGGCCTTGTAGATGCCGAGCGCGTACTGTACGGATTTTTCGTCGTCCAACCGCGGCTGCAGTTCGGAGATAGCGCGGCCGAGGGTCATGACATCATGCAATTCGCGTTTGCTGAGACCGAGCAGGTTCCCATAAGCAGACGGCACCGCCCACCCCATGAGAAGGGCGACGACCAGGCAAAGCTGTGCAAGCGAGGGTGCATATTTGACTCTATACGCGTGGACACAAGGCAACTCCTTCCTGCTTTAATTGCAACCGCAGGGCCAGAATTAAATTACTGAAATTATTAGATTAAGTAGTAAAAACCACAGGGATTGGGTGTCGCCCCGTCCCCGTTGGGTGGAGCTTATAGCGCATTGAGTCAATTATTTCCAGGGATTAATCCGGTCAGAAGGTAGTCAGAACGGAAGGGGGGCTGACAGTTTCAGTAATAATGATATAAAATCAGAGGCTTACGCAATTCTTGAGGGGCTGTTTGTCCAAAGTGTAGACGGCCAGAATACAGGTTGAGGGCACCGCACCCGGCCCGTGCGGCACCCTCCAACCGACTTTTAGTTATCCCCTCTGCCTGGCCTGTTGCCGCCATTGCCGGGGCGCCCGGGACCGGAGCCTGGACCTGGGCGACCGGGTTGCGGTCCGGTACCTGGCCCTTCCGGCCTTCCGGGATTTGTGGGTTGTCCGGGTTGTCCCGGCTGCCCGGGTTGCGGGCCAAAGCCTCCAGGGCGGCCGCGACGGAAGCGTGGGCCACCGTCCCGATCCCGCTCTTTTACGAGGCGTACGTTAGATTGAATGACCCTTCCCAAGAAATTCTCCGAACGGGTGCCGGACATCTCGACACGGCCGCCGCGAAAGTCCCGATCCACATTCAGGCTCAAAGTGAGTGTCGCCACTGAGTTGCGCGCGCGGAATTGGGTTTCGCAAACCTCGATCGCGTAAACAGTCTTTGAAAACGGTTCAAAGATACCGGTCCCATGGCATTTCACCATTTGGCCTAGACCAAAATTTCGGTCCCCACGATCCCAATCTCGATCCCGATCTCGCCCAGGGAAACGGCCTCTGTCACGATCTCCGCGGTGTCCCCAGGAATGATCCAGTTTGCGTTCGCGCTCAAAGTAGAACGTCGCGACCTCGTCCTGAAAATCCACGTCCGAGATCTCGTATTTCCCATCCAAGCCGTTCCAATCTCCATCCAGAGCGCGCGTGGCCCAATGGACTTCATCTGCAAACGCGCCGGCACTTAACCAAAGTGTCACGGCGATTGCCCATGTTGCCTTGTTACGAATACCTTTCATACAGTCTCCTTGTTGCCCAAAATAGGGTGTGATCTAAGGCATTCTTTTTCATGCAAAGTGTCAATTGTTGGAGTCTTGAAGGCGAGGGAGACGACTAAATAGTGTGGTCGAGACGCAGAGAAATCTTAGGGAATGGGAACAAACGATCCCTGCTTTAGTCCGAGTTGCAGACGTTGAAGCGCTTGATCCGGTTTTTCAGGTTCGAACCCAAATACTTTTCGCAGTTCGCCCAAACCCAGACTGAGATCGTGGTGCCGGCGTTGTACGGCTTTTCCGTGAAAGCTAGCGCCACTCACCGGGTTGACCAGCTTGGCCGGCAGACCAAAGATGCGGGCCAGGCGTGTGGCAAAACCATAGTAGGTATCGGAATGCTGGGAGCCTAGATGGTAAATGCCTTCGTGAATCGGATCCGCGTCAATGAGTAGCCCAATGGCCTGACAAAGATCGCGCGAAGAAACAAACGTTCGAGTCTCATCACTGATGCAGGAGATTTCCTCTCCTCGCCATAGCTGGCGCAATAGGCGATTTAGCATCGATCGTTGGTTCAAACTGCCAAGGGCAAAAATCGTCGGGAGCCGCAAAATAAAAACATTTTGATAACGAGCAAGGATTTCTTCCCCTCGTCGCTTGGAACTGCCGTAGATATCTTGGGGATCGGGAAAATCATTTTCAACGTAGTTTCCCTTGCTGCCCGAGAAAACTTTGGCAGAGGAAAGGTAGATCATCCGGCTGCCAAATCTTCCGAGCGCGCTTGCGATCGTACCGGGATAGGTAGCGTTGATGGCAAATGCCAAGTCAGAATCCCGATCGCAAAGCTGGGTGTCGGTGATTCCTGCGCAGTAAATTACCGTGTCGGGTCGCAGTGTTTTGAGCACGCCCAAAATCGGCGTCTCATCGTCCAAGTGCATTTGAAAACACGGGACGTCTTCAATTTTTGGTCGGTGGTGGGCGTAGGTTCCGTAAACCAGATAGTGCCGACGCAAGTAGGTGGCGAGATTCGAGCCCAAACAGCTCGACGCGCCGATAATCAAAACTTTTTTCATGCTTCATGAAAGAGAGAATACTGAACGGGTGTTTTCCGTCGTTTGCTTCACAACGTCTTCCAACTCCCGACCCAATACCGATGATAAGACCTTCGCGGTCAAAGGTAAATAGGAAGGCTCGTTCGGTTTGCCTCGGTGCGGTTCGGGTGTGAGGAAGGGGCAATCCGTTTCGATGAGGATCGAGTCCAGTGACAGGGCTTTGGCAGTCTCTCTGAGCCCCTCTGCTTTTTTGAAAGTAAGAATGCCCGAAAAGGACACCTTAAATCCCAAATCAACGGACTTTTTGGCCTCTTCGGTAGTGCCTGTGAAACAGTGCATAACTCCGCGCTTATTGGGGAGTCCGACTCTTTGCAAAACTTCGAAAAGATCTTCAAAGGCCTCTCGGCAGTGGATAGCGATAGGAAGATCCAAAGATTTGGCGAGTTCGAGTTGTTCTTCAAAACAAACGAGCTGCTCTTTGCGCGGTGAATTGTCGTAAAAATAATCCAGTCCGATTTCGCCAATCGCGACGCATTTCCTGGGAACTCCAGATTTGAAATACCCCAGCAGTTGCGGTTTCCACTCCTCCCAGGAGGTAGCGCTGTGTGGGTGAGCGCCGAGTGTGTAGTAAACATTCTCGTAGCTTTCACCGAGCTTCTTATTGAGATCCCAATCGCTTTGTTCGGTTCCGATGGTCACCATAGACGAGACACCGGCCTCGGCGGCGCGGCTCAGAACGGTATCTACATCCGCGTGTTCCAACATGTAAAGGTGGGCGTGGGAATCAATGAGTTCCATAGTTATTCCATCTTGCTGAAGAGAATGCCGGGAGATTGTAGTTTCGTTCCGGGTTCTAACGGCCGAGCGGCATCTTTCCACTCCGGCCTTTCAATCGAGAGCGCAGAGTTAATTTTCTCGGCTGCGAAGGGGAGAAACGGTCCAAGTAGGGTTCCAAGCAATTTGATAGCGTTTAGACCACACGAAAGCGTTACTTTCGTTGTTTCCATATCAGTTTTTTTGGTAACCCAAGGAGCCTTTTCATCGACATAGCGGTTGCACTCTCTAGCAAACTCCATGATAAGCTCCAGCGCGTTCTTGAAATTGAAACTGCTTATCTGTCCTGTGACTGCCAATTGAGTGGCTTCGAACCGAAGCATGAAACTCTTGTCGGCGTCGGTGATCTTGTCGGCGTCGACGCTAGGCACTTCATTGCCAACGTGTTTCAAAGTAAACGACAGCACTCGATTTACAAAATTGCCGAGTGTATTGGCGAGATCGGTATTGTTTCGAAGCTGTAGATCCTCCGGTTTGTAAACGGTACGAGCTTTTTCAGGCGCAATGGCAGTTAAGTAGTACCGCAAAACATCTGGGTTGCCGCCTTCGGCAAGGTAGTCGCCAATCCATACTGCTGTCCCTCGGGACTTGGAAATCTTCTCTACTTCTTTGTCCAGGAACTTAATATTCAAAAACTGGTTTACGACGACCGCCTTGGGAAGTTGGAAGCTCCCTTCCGCACTCAGCATGGCAATCCAGATCACACAGTGGAAAATCGTATTGTCTTCTCCAATGAAGTGCACGATATCCGTGTCCGGAGATTTCCACCAATCGACGTACTCTTCGGCCGTTTGCCCGCGGTTCTCGCAGAGTTGCATCGTGTTGGAGATGTAGCCGATGGGAGCGTCAAACCAAACGTACAGCACTTTGCCCTTGGCTTCGGGATCATCCAGCGGGACTGGAATCCCCCAGCTGATGTCTCGAGTCATCGAACGTTTGACAAGCCCTTGAGCGA
>JAWKNY010000030.1:0-45945 GCA_041391485.1 Bdellovibrionota bacterium
AGCGATGATTCAGCAGGAGGCCGGGCAAGACGTACTTCGCAAACTGCTAATAAAGGCGGCAAACTATAAGGGAGATGATCATCCCAATCCAGCAAGGAACATCATCCCGTTACTTACTATCGATTCATGGCGCCACCCCGACCTGGAAGGTATCTTGATGAAGTTGCTCACGAACGCCGGGATCGGAAACCGACGCGAGATTGCCCGAACCGTTTTCGAAAACATCGACAAGATCCCGCGAAGACAGATTCGCAACCTCCCACTTTTTATTGCACAGGCCATCAAGGCAAACGACAAAGATGCGTTTTTTGATGGAATGGTCATTGCGGCGCGAGCCGCCGAGCACCTTAACCTCGGGGTCGGGCAAAGAGCGGAATGGATGAGCGGCGTCGATTACCAAGCGGCAAAGCAATTCTCATTTAACACGGAGAACATGGACGTTTGGCAGCAGCGGTTCCTTGAGCTGTTCTATCCGGCTTCGCAGGAGAGCTTGAAGTACCATCTTTTTTCCGCAAATTACGGAGACCTGACGCCCAAGCACTTGCAGAGTGCGATTGAATTTATCGAATACCTAGAGCGACAGAATCTGGCCGAAAAGGAACGAAAGAAATTTCTAGATATTCTTTCCCACTTGGCAGCGGAAGAAATGCTCCCCGATGAGATGCGCTCCACCGTGGACAACTTTTTGAAAACGAGGCGTTCCAAGGGGCTGCTTAGAAAATGCGTCGACGCCGCCTACAGCGCTTTCCAATAAAATCCACCACTTAGCGCGTGTAAATTGAGAATTTTTATCATTTAGGGTATCTTCCCCGCTCCATGAACCCAAAACACCTACTTGTGCTATTCGCTTTTCTGGCGCTCCCGCTCGTCGCAATGGACGACGACGAGGCCAGCTGCCGGACAAGGACCGCGCGCGAATCGATGACGCTTTCGCAGCTGATTCAGCCGGAGTGGGAACTGCCGTGGCTCCTCAATCACAAGGTGTGGGGAGACCAACACCAAGAGACCATCGTGCTCATCCACGGTCTCACCGGTGATTTTCGGACCTTTGAAAACGTCGCGAAGAGCCTGAGCCAATTTTATAGAGTGGTAGGTGTGGACTTGCGTGGAATGGGTGAAACACCTGCTTACGGGTGGAACTACTCCTCCAAGAGCCTCGCCAAAGATGTGTTGAAGCTACTGGCCCATTTGGAGCGCCACTGGCCGAACCCTCCCAAAGGCTACCATGTCCTAGGACATTCTTTCGGCGGAAGGGTGGCGATTGGGCTCTGTGATACCGCACCGGAAAAGGTGCGATCGCTTATCGTCGAAGACATGCACTTTGCGACCTACAGTGGCGCGGGAAAAGAGACACTATTATCGGGCGCGAAAAAGGCCATTGCGACATTACGGGAACAGAACCCCGATCAGAACATAGCTGGGATGCTCCTTGATTCCTCGCCGGATCGGTGGAAGGCCATCCGTGAAAAGGGCTACGTCGTTCCGCTTTTTGCTTCCCAAGTGCGGGCCGAAGAATACTCCCGCGAACTGCAGCGACTCAAGGTCCCTGTGTTGCTGGTAGGGGCAGAAGGCTTTAGAGGCGCTCTTAACGCCCAAGGCGTGCACCACGCCAGAAGCCACCTCGCTAAAAATCCCTTCGTCCGAATCGAAGCCATTCGGGGCACCGGACATGACGTCCATAACGACAACATGGATGGGTACCTACAAGTGGTCGGTGGATTCGTCGCCGATGTCATCAAGAATTAGGAAGTGTGCCGGCGGAGGGACTTGACCTCGCTTGCGAGAACAAGTCTGACGCCCATCTGGAGTAAAGTGTGCCGGCGGAGGGACTTGACCTCGCTTGCGAGAACAAGTCTGACGCCCATCTGGAGTAAAGTGTGCCGGCGGAGGGACTTGAACCCCCACGGGTTTCCCCATATGATCCTAAGTCATACGTGTCTGCCAATTTCACCACGCCGGCCCATCAGCTAAGGGCTTTTAAGATATTTATCCAAGGGGTATAAATCAAGTTTTTCTAGGCGGACATGATGCCAAAAGCAGCCAAGCCGAAACCTGATTCCGTTCTGCACGTTTACGAAGCCCTCGACAAGGCGTATCCCGATCCGCGTACGGAACTGACCTATGATTCCCCTTTTCAGCTACTTATCGCCGTCATTCTCTCTGCTCAATGCACCGACGAGCGGGTAAACAAAACAACGCCGGCCCTGTTTTCCAAGTACCCGACAGCGAAGGAACTCGCCAAAGCCAAGCAAGCAGACGTGGAAAAACTCATCCATTCCTGCGGCTTTTACCGGGCAAAATCAAAGGCGATCATTAGTACGTCTAAGGATTTGGTCGAGAAGTTCGATGGGGAGGTACCGGGCGACCTGGACAAGCTTACGACTCTGGCCGGAGTGGGAAGAAAGACGGCGAGTGTGATCTTGAATCAGGCCTTCGATGTTCCAGCGATTGCGGTCGATACCCACGTAAAGCGTGTCAGCCAGCGCCTGGGTTGGGCGCACGCGCAGACACCCGAAAAGATTGAGTTTGAATTGCGCGCCCTGCTGCCACCCGAACTGTGGGCTAAGGTGAATGGCATGTTAATTCTACATGGACGACGCCTCTGCAAAGCCCGGAAACCTCTGTGTGCAGAGTGCTTCTTGAAAGCTGATTGCGAATTCTTTAAGCAAGGTGGGGAGAAAAGCGTACCCAAGAAAGCCGCTAAACGTTCAAGCGGAAACGTACCTCGCCGGCGTGCGTGAGCGCCGAACCGTCGGCTTCTTGCGTCTGGGTGTAGGTACCAAACAAGGTGAGCGTTTCGTGGAGCTCGAGGACAGGTCCCACTTGAAACACCTTTAGCGTACCGGTCCCGCCTGTAGGGGGATTGGAGAGATTTTCGTAGCGAACAAACATCTTGAGCTGTTCGCTCAAGCGCGCAAAGGCCACGAGCGCGCCGCCGGAGGGATTCCTATAGGTGCTCGACGTCTCGTATTCCCCGATCGAGTACTCGCCCTGCAAGATACCAAACCTGGAAGAAACGCCTACAAAACCCGTAAAAACCCAATTGCGCTTGTAGTTGACGTTGCCGGATGTCGACTGCAGCAGTCCCATGCCGCCCCCACCCGCATAAAAAGTCCAATCACCAAAGGGAACCTGACCTTTGAGATAGGCGGCGCCCGCCTTTGAGTTATTGGTGTTCTGGCTGAAAATCCCAATACCGTTTACGGCCGAAACACTCGCCTCAAAGTTTCTAGAGGCCGATTCATAGCGTAGCTCCGCTCCTAAATCGCGAAACAGGTACAGCTCACGGTGCGTCCGGTTATAGGACGGGAGCGGGAGATCGCTTAAGTCGGGTGTCCAAAACGGATTTTGGCTGGGTGTAAACATCCCGACCCGAATCGAAAAACGAGAATCTTTGGAACGCGTGTCAGCAGATCCGAGATCCAAGTAAGCTTCCACAGGAATCAGCTGCGGGAGTAGCGCAGAGGTAAACTCCCGGGTTTGGCCGACAGAGACGCGATAGGACAGTATCGACGTGACATCGCCGTAAACGGAGACGCGCAACGAAGGCAGCGAAAACCCTTGGGTCACGGAGTTTCCCGTCAGAAACGCCAGATCAAAACGGGCACTCACCGCCAGCTGCTCGCGCTCTACATCGTCCAGCAGACTATTGGCTAGTTCATCGAGTTCCTGTTCCTTTTGCACGTCAACCACACTTGGTTTGGTTGCGGCCTCCGCTTTCACTTCGGGCGCTTTTTTATCTTCTTTGCTTGCTGCTTTTGTTTTTTCAACCGGCTTTTCTTCTGCCTTCTTTTCTTCTGCCTTGGCGTCATTCCCGTCGGCTTCCTGTTTGAGCCCAGTCGGTTGGCGCTTTTTTGTTGTCTTCTTCTTGCCCGCTGCGGCCAGCGCGGGTCCCCCGGTCGCAAAGAACAAACACAACATCAACCCTAGTAAAGTGTTCAGTTTCATTTAGGCTGCCTGTAAAATAACTTCGAATTTGGTTCCAAGTTTTTCTTTGGAGTCGACACGAATTTCTCCGTGGTGGGCTTCGATAATCTTGTACACCGTAGCAAGGCCCAGACCGGTACCTTTGTCTTTGGTGGTGAAAAAGGGTTCAAAGAGCCTACGGCGAACTTCCTCGCTCATCCCCACCCCTTGATCTTCTACCCAAAGCTTGACCTTCCCATCCCCGAAGCGAGCGCAGCCGACTTCAATCCAACCGGAGCGGGACATCGCCTGGAAAGCATTCACAAGCAGGTTCCAGATGACCTGTTTCAACTTCTCCTGACTGCCACGAGCAATCACCGCTGCGTCGTAGTTTTCGCGGATCGTAACCGTCGGGTCGAGATCTTTGCGCTTGCGGGCCGCCAGAACCAAGTCGGTCAGCACTTCCTTAAGATTTACCGGTTCCAGGTTCATCTTCACGGGTCTTACAAAATCCAAAAATTCTGAAATCAAATCGTTGAGGCGATCAATCTCACGGATGGCGATGTCCATGAGCTTCCCCTCTTCCGTTCCCTGAACTTTTTCCGGAAGCGATCCTTTGAGGAGCTCAATACTAGCGCTCATGCTGGCAAGTGGGTTTCTAATCTCGTGCGCAATGCCCGCCGCGAGTTGCCCCACGGCCGCAAGCTTCTCATGCTGTTTCAGCTTGTCTTCAAGGTGGCGCAGCTTCGTCACGTCTTGAAACAACAAAACCCGCCCCCGCTTGGCTTTTTCACCTAGCAGTTGGCCTAGGGCTGCATCCGCATCCAGCTCAGCCACATCGCCGCGGATCACACGCCGTACGTCACCGGCACCTACCTCGACCATCTGTTGCAAACGCGCCCGTCCCGAAACAGATTTTGCATTCACAAAGTAGCTGCGGTGTTGATCGTCTCCGGTAGAAGAGACTTCCGACTCCACTCCCGGAGAAGGTTCGGCGTAAGCAGAATCATCTTCGACCGGCTCGGCCTGGATGTTCGTGAAAAAGGGCAGAAACCCTTCCTCCACGTCGGTAAGTTTGGTCCCGACAAGTTCAGAAGCTTTGCGGCCCAGGATTTGCGCACCGGCAGGGTTGATAAAATTGATGCGCATTTCCTCATCGACAGTCAAAAGTCCAGTGGGGATATCGGTGATGATCCGCTCTTGGAAAGCGCGCAATTTTTCGATGGTGCTCTGCTTTTCCTTTAAGCTTTGAGCGGCGTTGTATAGCTCCTGACTCAAAAAACCGCCCACGAGGGCCAGCACCAGATACGCCGCGGTGTGGATACCCCACCCTATCGCAACGTCGCGCCCGAGTAGAAAAAGTACGGTGCCATAGCACGCGCTTGCCACCATGGCCGATCCAAGTGCTACCCACTGGTGGAAAACCAGCGCCACAATAAGGATCTGCACGAGATAAAGAAGCGCGTACGCGTTGTCCTCACCCGCAAAATAGATCCAAGTGGAAGCGACGGCGGCATCAAACAAGATGTGGACGCCCACCACCCAGCGGCTCGCCGGAATGCGCTCCAGAAACAGCGCGTGGAGGAGATTGAAGCCAAAGGCCACGGACAATAAAGAGTAACCCAGAGCCAGATGGAAAGGGCTCACTCCACCCTGACGGAACAACTGGATGAGTAAAACCACGCTCAAAGAAAAGAACAGGACGGCCAGACGCCCAAACATGAGCATCTGCAAAGGGGGTCCCAGATCCCGAGGCGGGGTGCGCCCCAGACTGGGAAGAAGTTTTCTCATGGCAAGATTCATTAACCGCCTGCGACTTTGTCGGCCAACTGGAAGATGGGCAGGTACATCGCCACCAAGAGGAACGCGATGATCATACCCACTATAATAATGAGTGCCGGCTGAATCAGTGTTGTTAAGTTGGTAATGGCGTCATCGACTTCGTCCTCGTAGATGTCCGCCACCTTCTCAAGTAGCTCATCGAGCTTACCGGTCACCTCTCCGATGGAAACCATGTGAACCACCATCGGGGGGAAAATGTGCTTTTTAAGTCCCAAGCCGTGCGCCATCGTCTTGCCCTCAGAAACCAGGCTGGAGGTTTGGGCTAGAACGGCCTTGATAGACTCGTTACTCATTAAATTAATGCAGATCTCAAACGCCGATAAGAGCGGCACGCCGCTAGAGACAAGCGTCGAGAGCGTGCGTGCGAGGCGCGTGATGGCGGACTTCTTAATAAGATCCCCAAAAAGTGGAAGCTGCAGAACGAGCGGATCGAGCATCACACGAACAGATTTAACCTTCCAAGCAGCCTGCCCTACCACCAAAACAAAAAAGATAATCCCCACGATGTACGGGTAATAATTCTGCAACCAGGTTGAAACACCGAGCACCTTGACCGTAATTTCCGGAAGCTGCGCATTGGACTCGCCGTACAACTTCGAAACCTCGGGAATAACCTTCACCAAAAGAAACGCGAGCACACCGACCGAAATCACAAGTGTGATGACGGGGTAAATCATGGCCGCCTTCACCTTGGCGCGAATTCGATCTGTCTTGTCGAACTGCTTGCCGATACGTCGAAGATTGACCTCCAAGGTACCAGACACTTCGCCGGCTTCTATCAAACTGATATAGAGGTTTGAAAAGACTTTTGGATGCTTTTTTAGAGCTTCGGTGAGCGAACTCCCCGCCTCAATATCACCCTTGATGCGCTTTAAAATGTTCTTAAACGCCGGCCGTTTTTCCTGATCGGACAGAATCTCAAAACACTGCACGACCGGTACACCGGCATCAATCAAAGAAGCAAATTGCTTGGTAAAGATGAGAAGGCCTTTGAGATCCACCGGAGGCCCAATGTTGATCTCGTTCAGCTTCTCAAAGTTAATCCCGCCTAAACCCGATCCCCCGATGTAGGAAGGGCGGATTTGCATCGCACGCAACTTCATGCGCGCTTCGACTTCATCCTGGGCTTCCAAGGTGCCCTGGACTTCCTCTCTCTGCCGGGTTGTTCCGATGTACTTAAATTTCATGGTTCCCCTACGCGGCCCTGCCTAGTTCGGAAAGAGTCTTCACCAAATCTTCCTGATCGGGTGTGGCCTCCAACGCGGCGTCGACAGAAACCGTTCCTGATTGAACCAGATGGATGAGGTACTGGTTGAACGTGATCATGCCGGAGTTCTCTTGGCCCACCTGCATTGCGGAGGGCAACTGGTGAAGCTTGTTTTCGCGGATCAGGTTTCGAATAGACGGATTGGGAAGCATGATCTCGCAAGCCAGCACGCGGCCCGCCCCATTCTGGCGGGGCAGCAGGCTCTGGGTCACAATCCCTTCGAGTACGAGTGACAGCTGCACTCGTACCTGAGCCTGCTGCTCAGCAGGAAACACGTTTAGGATACGTGTAATCGTCTGCGACGCACTATTCGTGTGCAAAGTACTGAGAACCAGCTGCCCGGTTTCGGCGAGCATCAGAGCCGTTTCAATGGTTTCCTTATCACGCATCTCACCCACGAGAACGATATTGGGATCTTCGCGCAGAGCGGATCGAAGCGCTTTTGCAAAACTCTTGGTGTCATTCCCAACTTCACGTTGGTTAATGAGACAGCGATTATGCCGATAGATATACTCGATCGGATCTTCAATGGTGATGATATGCATGTTCTTGATTTGGTTGAGCATGTTAATCATCGACGCCAAAGTGGTGGTTTTGCCGGACCCGGCAGCGCCCGTGACCAGAACCAAGCCCTTGGGCTTGTGAACGAGCTGCTCGACTACAGGGGGTAAACCCAGCGAAGCGAGCGGAGGGACGTTAAACGGAATATGGCGGAAGGCGCCGGCCACACTACCCCGCTGGTAAAACAAGTTGCCACGGAAACGCCCCAGCTCTCGAATGGTAAAGGAGAAATCCAGCTCCTTGTTTTCTTCAAAAAGGGCTTTCTGGTAATCGGTCAAAACGGAATAGCACAGTTCGCGCGTCTGAGACGGAACCAGGGTATCGGCTTTGATTTTGGTGATTTTTCCATAAATACGAAAACTGGGCGGGCTACCGCTAGTAACGTGCATGTCCGATGCTTTGTGCTCCAGCATCGCTTTTAGCAACTGAGGTAGGGTCAGCTTCATGATTTCAGATCTCCGTCTGGACGGGTATTGTTGAGCACTTCTTCAAAAGTCGTTTCCCCACGATAGAGCTTCACAAGGGCGCTCTGACGCAAAGTCACCATGCCTTCTTTAATCGCCTGCTTCTTGATGTCGTCCGAACTGGCTTTTTTCACCACCAGCGAACGGAGTTTCTCGGACATGGGCATCACTTCGAAAACACCTTTACGGCCTTTGTAGCCGGTGTTTCCACAGCGTTCACAGCCGACTCCCTTCTTGGCCTTGAAAGTCTGAATCCAGTTCTTGGGCATCTCTGCCGCAATGAGCTGTTCGGGGCTGATCGTGGTGTCGTCCTGAATGCAGTTTGGGCAATTGATACGCAGCAGACGCTGGGCCTGCACTAAGGTCAAAGCAGCAGTAATCAGGAAGGGCTCCAGGCCCATGTGTAACAGTCGGTTGATGGTGCTCGGGGCATCATTGGTATGAAGTGTGGAGAACACCATGTGACCGGTAAGCGCGGCCTTTACCGCAATTTCTGCCGTTTCTTGATCTCGAATTTCACCGACCATGATGACGTCGGGATCCTGGCGCAGCAAAGAGCGCAAAGCCGAAGCAAAATTTAACCCGATCCCCTCTTTCATCTGGACCTGGTTGATCCCGGCCATCTTATATTCCACAGGATCTTCAACCGTGGAGATGTTCACGTCGGGCCCCTTCAGTACGGACAGAGCCGCATATAAAGTTGTGGATTTACCACTACCCGTGGGGCCTGTGACGAGCACCATGCCGTAGGGCTGACTCGCTGCCAGCTTGAAGGCCTGGTACTGCGACTCTTCAAAACCCACGCCCAGAAGGCTAGGCGTACTTTCCCCTTGATCGAGCAAACGCATGACCACCTTCTCACCAAAAATGGTGGGGATGGTAGACACACGAACGTCGATCTTGCGCCGCTTGGTCTTGACCTGAATGCGGCCGTCCTGGGGCAAGCGTTTCTCCGAAATATCCAAATGCGCCATCACCTTGATACGCGACGGTACCGCCGTGCGCATGGCCTGTGGGATGCGCATCACCTCATGCAAACTGCCATCAATGCGAAAACGCACGCGAGAATATTCGTTGTACGGTTCGATGTGGATATCACTGGATTTGCGCCGAATGGCTTCCATGAAAAGCGTATTGATCAATTTGATGATGGGCTTTTCACCGACGCCCTCACCCTCAACTTCGTGCGCTTCATCGATCTTCCCGACTTCGATCTGCCCAGTGTTCTCCGGTCCGCCTTCCTCGCCAAACTTTCCAGCGATTTTTTGCCCCGGATCCGCGTCGTTCGTCCCATAGATGCGGTTGATGGCCGAAACGATGGCGTTTTCCCCGGCGATATGAATCACAACGTCCATGTTTGATAGGAATCGGATGTCGTCGACAGCGGCAACGTTGCTCGGATCGGCCATCGCCACGGTCAAAGACGATCCCTCAATCGAGATAGGGACTAAAGTGTGTTTCTCTGCGAGTGTCCGCGGGACAAGTTCCAAAATGTCTGAACTCACGGCGAGCCCATCCAAGCTGACGGCAGTCAAACCGTAAAGTTTGGCGACAAAACTCGCAAAAACGTTTTCGTTAACGTGTCCAAGTTGAATGAGCGCACTACCAATGCGCACGCGATTCTGGCGTGAGTACGAGGTCGCTTCCGCCATTTGCTCACGGGAAACGACACCCTGTTTGACTAATAGGTCGCCGAGCTTGCCAGCCGCCATTTAAACCATTTCCTTGAAGGGTCGGTGGAGTGTAGAAGGGGCGAGAAAACCCCTGAGGGGGATCGCCCGGAATGGGTATAAGTTATTATAATTATAGCACCGACGGTACGGGAGTGGAACGCAGGATTGTCTAAACTAAGGCGCGCCCCGTCATCGCCGAAGGACTCTGAAGATCGAACAGCCGAAGAATGGTCGGAGCTACGTCACTCAGCGCTCCCTTGCCTTCCCGCCCACCGCGGTGACGCTTGTCAAAAACCACACACAAGGCGGGTGACAAGGTGTGTTGCAAATCGAGCTGCCCGCTTGTCCCATGCCGCAGCGATTCCGCATTTCCATGATTGGCGGCAATCACAACAAACGCTTCGCGATTTTCAGCCCAGCGCAGCACTTCTCCAATTTGGCTGTCCAAGCATTCCATGGCTTTGATTGTGGCAGGAAAATTACCCGTATGGGCTACCAGATCCAGATTCGGATACGCCGCAACCTGGCGAACTGGAAAGACCCGGATCCTAACTTCTCCAGCAAAGTGCGAGTAACCGCCGGTGTCGCCATCGCGGGTTGCTGATCAAAAACTCTCCGTTTTATTTTCAGCGGGGACGCACAACCGCATCTCGTGTTCAAGGTTCGGGGAACCATCAAAAATGTCTGAGATACGCCCAAAGGCTTCGCTCTCCGCGACACGCAACTGCGAAAGGCCGTTTTCCGCAAGGACTTTCGCCAGCGTTTGGTCCGGCTTTTCCGTGGCATACGCCGCCACAATTTTGTGCTCTAAGCCGTAATCCGCAAGCGTCACAAAACCACAGAAGGTCGGAAGATTGGCCCGTCGGAAGTGACTAAACTCCGGATCGGTCATGGAGGCCGCAAGCTGGCGAGCGCGATCCCCACGGAAGTTGAAAAACACAACGCCGTCGCCATCTTTAATGCCCGGGTACTCTTCCCTCACTGCGGGTGCGATGAACTCATCGCCGAGCCCCTTGTCGTAGCACGACTCCACGTACTGAGACGGGTGGAGAAAAACGCTTTCAGCCGCACCGGCGACAATCGCTTCATAGGCGAGCCGCGTGCGATCCCAGCGCAGATCCCGATCCATCGCAAAGTAGCGACCCATCACGGTCTCGATTCGCCCGACGCCGACGTCCTCACAAAAGGCTTTTAGCTCCTCGATAAGTCCAAGCCCGCGGACACTGGAGGCGTCCCGGCCGTCGAGAAACAAATGCAAAGCGACCTGACGAATTTTTTCCCGCTTGGCGAATTGTAGAAGTGCAAAGAGATGCGCTTTTTCACTGTGCACATCGGCATCGGAAAACAAACCTATCAAGTGCAAGGTGCCACGCTGCTGTTGGAGCATGCGTTTTGAAATGTCTAGCAAAGCCGGGTTCTCAAAAAAACTGCCGTCATGAATGGCGCTTTGAATAAGGGAACGCGCTTGCGCCAACGGCCGACCCGCACCCAAAGTTAAATACCCCGCCTCAGACGTAGAAGGAATGCCCGCCGGCAACCCAGTCGCCTGCCCTGCGGCCTCCAACAAAAAATGTGGGTATTCGGAAAAGAGACGATCAAGATTTGGTGTGCGCGCCTGGCTCACCGCGTTAAAACGATCTTCAGGGGCGTGTCCCCACCCCTCGATAACCAAAAGAATCCCCGTGCGTTCGCTTCCCATTGTGGGATTAAGTTTAGCGGGGCGGAACGCGTCTGAAAAGGAAGCTCTTTAAGCCGCACCGCTTTAAGAAAGGTATTGAAAAACCTCACTTTTGGCCATAGTTTTCAGAGCGTGGGATTGGTTGGGTTTACACCCGTGGTTTCTTCAAAACGACTGAAAGGTTCCCTAAATGGCCGGTTTTCGATTGTCTGACGAGCAAGTAGCGCTGAAGGAAATGGCCCGGAAGTTCATTGAAAAAGATGTGATTCCGGTTGCCGGGAAATACGACTCTACTGCCGAATTTCCAAAAGATGTGATTCAAAAGGCCTGGGAAAATGGACTGATGAACATCACGGTCCCGGAAAAATTTGGTGGTTTGGGCCTTGGGGTATTCGACGATGTGCTTCTAAACGAAGAATTGGGTGCCGGTTGTCTCGGAATCGGTACCAGCATCGCGGTCAATACGCTGGCGCTAACCCCTATCTTGCTTTTGGTAGCGATGAACAGATCCAACGCCTGGTGGGCCCCTTCATGGAAGCCCCGAAACTCGCCTCCTTTTGTTTAACGGAACCGGGCGCAGGTTCCGATGCGGGCTCGCTTTCCACTACGGCAAAAGAAGATGGGGATTCCTACATCATCAACGGATCCAAAATGTGGATCACCAACGCAGGGTTTGCCGATCTCTATACAGTTTTCTGCACAGTCGACAAAAGTTTGAAATCCAAAGGCATGGCCTGTCTGGTTGTCCCGCGCGACACTCCCGGAATCAGTGTCGGAAAACCCGAAGACAAGATGGGACAGAAAGCGTCAGACACCCGTGCGATCAGTTTTGAAAATGTGCGCGTTCCCAAGGCAAATCTGATTGGAAAAATCGGCGACGGCTTTAAGATCGCGCTCACTACGTTGGATCGTACCCGCCCGGCGATTGCAGCCAGTGCGGTGGGAGCAGCCCGAGCGGCGTTGAACTACGCAATCGGTTATTCAAAAGAGCGTAAACAGTTTAACCGACCGATTTCGGACTTTCAGGCCATCCAATTCATGCTGGCCGACATGGCAACCAAGGTCGAGGCGGCACGTCTGCTTTGCTACCAGGCCAGTTATGAGATCGATCAGGGGAATTTGAAGTTGGGCAGTTACTACTCTGCTCATGCTAAACGTTTTGCGGCAGACATGGCCATGGAAGTCGCGACAGACGCCGTGCAAATCTACGGCGGTTACGGGTACACCAAAGAGTACCCGGTAGAAAAAATCATGCGGGACGTGAAACTGGTTCAGATTTACGAGGGTACCTCTCAAATCCAACGCGTAGTGATCGCCCGCCATCTTTTGGAAGACTAGAGGTCAATCATGAATACTTTCGTATTACTCAAGCAGGTGCCGGACACCGAAACGAAGATCCGCCTTAAAGGCGACAACAGCGGCATCGAAACCGGCGACATCAAGTGGATCGTCAGCCCGTATGATGAATTCGCCATTGAGGAAGGTCTAAAGACAAGAGAGGCCCACGGTGGCACCGTTACCGTGCTAACCGCAGGACCCGATCGCTGTGTAGAAGCTCTGCGAACCGCGCTCGCCATGGGTGCGGACAATGCCATGCACGTGAAAACCGATTCGGACAACCTCGACACCTTCCAGGTGGCAAAAGCTTTGGCGGCCGTGCTTAAGCAGAACAACGCCGATCTGATTTTTGCGGGAAAACAAGCCATCGACGACGATCAAGCGGCGGTTTTCGGGTATGTGGCTGAGTTCTTGGACATCCCGTCCGTGTCTGTCGTCATCAAAGTAGAAATGGCGAACGACAAAAAGAGTTTGCGGGCTCACCGCGAAGTGGACGGAGGCGCCAAGCACATTATTGAAAGCACCTTGCCTTGCTTGGTCGCGGTCAATAAGGGAATCAACTCCCCCCGCTACGCCAGCCTTCCTGGCATCATGAAAGCCAAAAAGAAGGAAATCAAAGCTTTTACCTTGGCCGATCTCGGAGTGGCCGGGGAAAGCGCGCGTGTCAGCGAAAGTGCCTACGCCATGCCGCCGGAGCGCAGTGCTGGCAAAAAGATTGAGGGCGACGCCGCCACCCAGGCCAAAGAACTCGTACGGCTCCTTCGTGAAGAAGCCAAAGTCATTTAAGGGGAACAGCAATGAGTGATATTTTTCTTGTAGCCGAACACAAAGACGGTGAACTGAAACGCGTAACCTTGGAAATCTTGGGTGAGCTGATTTCCCAGGGAGTCCAACCGGAAGTGCTCATTGTGGGCGCACCCGACGTCCAGAAAGTGGCAGGGGCTCTTGGCGCCAAAGGGGCCGAAAAGGTCATTTCGCTGGAAAACCCAGCGCTGGCCCAATACACAACGGAAGGTTACACCAACGCCCTCTTTCAATACTTGTCGACGAAAAGTCCCAAGGCGGTGATCGCAGGCGCGACCCCGCAAGCGAAAGATTTCCTGCCTCGGCTGGCCGCAAAACTGCAAGCCGGTATGGCAAACGACTGTGTGGAGTTCAATATCAAGGGAGCCCCAATAACGGTTCGCCGCCCGGTTTACGCAGGAAAAACTTCCAAGCAGGTGAGCTTTGTAAACGGACCCGCCGTGTTTTCAGTCCGTCCCAATGTGCTTCCACTTCCGGCCGACGCTCAGAAGTCGCCGCAGGTGGAAAACATTTCAGCCGATCCCGGCAATGTGCGCGCGAAGCTGGTAGAAGTCCAAGCCTCCGCCACCAAAAAATTGGATCTGACTGAGGCCGACATCATTATTTCGGGTGGTCGCTCGCTTAAGAGCGCGGACAATTTCAAACTCATCTTTGATGCCGCAGAGGCAATCGGAGCTGCAGCGGGCGCCAGCCGCGCCGCTGTCGATGCCGGCTATGCGCCACACGACATGCAAGTCGGTCAAACGGGTAAGACCGTGAGCCCGAAACTTTACATAGCGTGTGGGATCTCGGGCGCTATCCAGCATCTGGCCGGAATGCGCACCTCGAAGGTGATTGTCGCCATCAACAAAGACCCTGAAGCGCCGATTTTCACAAAAGCGGACTACGGCATTGTAGGGGATCTCTTTGAGGTGGTGCCGCACCTGACGGAAGAATTCAAGAAACTACGGGCCCATTCCTAGGCGGAGCGCCTAGTGATCTGCCTCCTTTAGACCTACAGCGTTTCTTCCGAAACTTCTTTGGAATGAACGCTCGGGATCTCATTAATAATTCCAATTTGCGGCCCCTCGTGAGGCACGTGCCCCAGGGGACCTACCTCTTTCGCCAAGGGGAAACCGCAAAAACGATGTTTCTGATCCTGAAGGGCCGCGTCCGGCTCATCGGTGAGAGCGGAAACGGGGAAATCCACGTCTCCAACCGACTCAATGAGGGCGAAATGCTGGGAGAGCGCGTCATTGCTTCGAGCAAAACCTACCCCCGCTCGCTGACCGCTTTTGCTGAAACGGACGTCACCGTACTCGAATTCTCGCTCCAAGATTTTCAGCGCTTGCAGGTAGTCGAACCCCTCATCGCCAGCCTGATGTTCAAGAACGTGGTCCAACTCTTACTCAAGCGATGGGACGAAACCCGAGAGCTGGTACGCATCCTTCGTCCGTCAGACAACACGGTGCGCGTGGTGCATTGCATTGGTTTTTTCTGCCGCACTTTTGGGAAAACGACCCCTGGCGGCACCGAAGTCATCATCGATCCCAAGTCCGTCCACCACTACGTCGATCTGCCCGTTGAAGAAATCGAGACCATCATCTTATGGCTCGCCGGAACGGGGACCATCAAACAAATCGCCCTCCATTGCTACCTGGTGCGCGACTGCGCCGAGCTACAAAAAACCCTCGACGCCCGCCTCGCGTCATAGACGCACGCCGCGTCGTACAGATCTGTCATGTTCCCCCTCTAAACCGTCGATATATCTAAGAGAATCTTACGTGCTACCGATCCGAAAAAAATTAGATCAGTGGGTAGAGGCGGGGCTTTTACAGCCCGATCAAGCGCACGCTATCGCAGAACACGAGAATGCCGATCCGCGAAAGAACTGGACCATTCTTGGCATCGCAGGCCTTGGAATCATCGCTTTCGTTAGCGGGATGATTAGCCTCATCGCCGGAAACTGGGACACCATTTCCGTAACTTCAAAGATCGTTGCCTACTTTATGATTCAACTAGGATTCGGCGCCCTGTTCTTTTCTGCGCGCGATCACCAAGGCGACGCCAGAGAAATCTCCCTTTCCTGTTTTAATTTTTTCTTTCTGTGCGGGATCTTTCTGATTCGCCAAATTTACGGCCTCGCCTGGGAACCGTGGCAGGTCTTTCTTTTCTGGATCGTCCTGATTTTTCCCCCTACTCTGCTCGCGCGAAACCGGCATACGTACCATCTGTGGGTCGGGGGCTTTTACGCGACACTGGTAAACTATCTCTTTTACATACGCATGGAGTCTCCCCAATGGCTGCCCGCCACCTTTATGGCTGCCGTTGGCATTGTCTATTTGGGATTTGCCGTCGGTATCTGGCGTTTCAACCTATTCCGCCTACCCGATGGCTTGCGCCACGCTTGGGTTTCGTGGAGTGTTGGGCTACTCGTTTTTGGAATTACACCGATAGCCAACGCTCTTTGGTACCAAGACAGTGTGCGATCAGTTTTGGAGAAGCTCCCTAGCTTTGCTCTCTACACAGCCATCCCATGGATTGCGTGCATCGTGGCCGTAACGAGCTTGGCGCTGAGCCGCCCTCGTTATCAGATTTGGTTTCGCAACTCGACAACCGCACTCCTGGTTCTTGTGAGCTTCTTTCTTTGCACCCCCCTACTCTTCTCGATTGGTGAGCAGAAAGCCCTGGGTTGTTTGGGTTTTATTCTGGTTTGGGGGGCGGCCGCCGCGGCTGCTGGGTTTAACCGGTGGAAGCGACTTTTTGACCTCGCCACGCTCGTCATCGCGGTGCGGTTTATCATGGTGTACCTGGAGTCTTTCCATGCCGATGCAAAAACTGGCGTGGGCCTGATGATCTCAGGGACACTCATCTTTAGCGTGGCATTTGTCTGGCACCGCTACCGTGGAAAAGTGGAGAACTGGCTCGCCGCCAGAAGTTGATGCGAACACTATTTGCCATATTCTTTCCGATTGCTGTAATGGGTGCTTGGATTGGCCAGCAGACCTACCACCACACCTACGGCGACTTGGTTGAGCTTCCTGTCAAAGGCTACGATCCGGGGGACTTGCAGATCGGTCACTACTTGAAGTTTAACGTCGACTACGGAAAATACCCGATTTGTAACAAACGTTCTCCCTCTCGCAAGTGGAGAATGTGTGTTTGCCTCGACATCGTAGGGCCCGATCGCAAAGCGATCGCCAGCTGGAGTGGCGATTGCACCTCACGTCCGCCCTGGGGCTGCGGTTTGTGGTTGACGGGGCTACTGCTTTTACGATCACTTTGTCGCAAACATAGAGCGCTACTACGTGCCGGACGAGTACGCCCGCGCGCTGACCGTCATCCCGCCGGGCGCGAGCATCCGGGCCAAGCTGAATCAAAACGGAACGGGTGTTGTAACGGAATTTCTTGTAAAAGGTGAGCCGCTTACAGAATTCGCGAAACGCAATCAGGCGGCGATTCGAAATACCCCGAACGAGAGCCTGCGAAACGGCCGTCGACGAGTTGTCTCCAACCGAAGGTAGCCCCCGGAAAATCCCCCGATTCCCCTAGCCTTTTAGAACTTGGCGTGGGTTTCCACGTATTGGCGGATTTCTTCCTGCAATAGACCTAAAAGATACTGCGTGATCTCTCCGGGTGCGGGGTAGGCTTTTCCGTCCCACTCCGACACGCCAACGATTTCGCGTGTGCTGCTCACGATGAAGACCTCTTTGCAGTTCTGAAAATCGGAAAGCGGAATGGCGGCTTCGCGGACCGCAAACTTTGTCGCCGCAACCGAAAGGACGTGGCGGCGGGTAATGCTATCTAAAATGCCGACCTCAAGTCCGGGGGTGATGACCTCGTTGTCGTGGGTGACACCAAAAATAGAAAAGTTTGTCCCTTCGGTGACGTTCCCTTGAAAATCGCAAAGAATGCCATCCACGACTCCACGCCGTTTCACATCCTGGCAGGCCAGCAGACTGTTCAAGTAGTTGCTCGTCTTAATATTGGGGTCTTGGGCCGAGATGGGATTGCGTTTCACCGTAGAGGTGAGAATCTTCACTCCGGTCTTGCGCTGAATCTCAAACTTGTCAGGAACCGCGGTGATCAGGTGCACCAACGCCTGCTCCGGGGTCTCCGTCATGTGCAGCCCGACAGAGTCAATGATCCCTCGCGTGATAATGGTGCGGAAACAGACGTCCGGTTGCCCAAAGGCCCGGGCCGCTTCGTGCAGTCCATCGGTCAGTTTCTGATCCGTCCAGGGAACCGGAAGCTCCAGCTTGCCGGCCGAGACTCTCAACCGACGCCAGTGCTCCTCCAAAAAGAGAAAACACTTGTCGTAGGATCGACCCGCCTCATAAACGCCGTCTCCGAACAAGAATCCGCGATCCATCACCGAAACCATCGCGTTTCTCGCATCACAGACTTTACCGTTTATCCAAGCAAGAGTTGTCATAGCTTTCTCCAGAGACATTCAGGGCGAACTTAGCCGAAAATCCAGTTAAATTCACTTGCCAAATGGTTTATAAGAACAGCGGCCATGGACGTTAGACATCTGACCTTTTTATTGCTGTTTTACCTCGCCTCGGGATTCTTTATTAGCATGGGCGTGCTGCGCGCTTCCGAGGTGGGCCGGCGCTACTATCTATACCACGGATTGGGGGCCGCTGTCCTGGCGCTGGGCTCGTGGCTCGTCCTGGGGAACCACGAGGTCCTGCCCTACGTGGAAAAGGGCCTCCTGTGGTCTGTGGTCTTCTATACGGGCTATGCGCTCACGGCCGGCGGGCGCTGGTGGCTCTCCACACCCTTTTATATTTTCGGTTTATTCTCAAGCCTTTACGTCATTATCGCGGATCTCGTGCCTACGGTGGCTCACGCGAGCCCCGCTTCGCCGAATTTCCCGGTTTTCTTTTCCAACGCCGTTTTGTCGGCGCTGCTTCTCGGCTTCACGATGGCGGCGATGATCGTGGGGCACTGGTACCTCGTTCAGCCCAAGCTCTCCATCGCCGAGCTGAAACGCACGACTTTGATCTTTATCGGCCTGGTCCTGGTTCGGTTCGCGTTCGGGACTTACGGACTTTGGGTGCTGACCGCTGACAAGGGGGAGATGGAAATCTACCGCTACCTGCTAGGCGGCTATCCCGGACTCTTTATCGTCATGCGCTGGTTCTGGGGGCTCGTTGGGCCGCTGCTCCTTTGTTATTTCATCTGGAGCACCGTCAAAGATCCGCTCTACCCAGTCCGCAACAGGCATCCTTTATGTTGCCGTGGTTTGTGTGCTTGCGGGAGAGATCCTGAGTCAGTACCTGGCGCTTTTTCCATGGGATCGTCATGTAATGGAACTGGATCTGCTGTGCCCTCATTGCGAGCACCGAAATGAATGCCGGCTGGATTTTCCGCTAGAGAGTCCCGTCTTGTGCGAAGCTTGTGAGAAACCCCTTTTTAGCCACGGAAGTGAAGCCTTTAGGGGACTCGGACAGCTCGATCAGTGCCCGCTTTGCGGGCCGAACACCTCTACCGCCAACGCGATTTTAACCGGGCTTTGGGAATAGGCCTCGTCGTGGTGGGCGCTTTGTTGGCTCGCTTTTGAGTTACGGGATATCGCTCATTCTCCTGGCCGTCTTGGACTGGCTCATTTACCGAAGTGTGGATGAGGTCGCGTGCTGCTACCAATGCGGGACACTTTTCCGGGCTTTCCCAACCATTGCAAAGGTAGAGCCCTTCAATCTACAGATTTACGATTATTACCGGAATCTAAAGACCCGCTAGAAGGGGCGCCCCGTTTGATGGTTGATCTGGCTTCCCGTGCTGCCGCCGTTGCGGAAACGCTGGACGCCGTTGTCGCCATCCACCGCTCCACCCGTGATGAGCTCTCGGATTTCGCAGAAGGCGAGCGCAAAACTTCCGCGATCAATCTTGCCGTCCTTATCCAGTTGGACAAGCACTGTTCCGTCTCGGCGACTACGCAGTCCCGCTAGCTGAGCGGCAGTGACCTGGACGCCAAGTTCGCGTGAAAGTTTTTCGTCATCAAGAGGCGTGTAGTACTCCTCCACGATGTCATAGGGGAGTGCTGCCGGGATATCGTTGTATTTGGGATCCGGCAAGAGCGCGTTGGAATTCGCTAATGTGTTAATAAACTCTTTGTTATCTTCCGCGGCCACCGCACGCATCTGAGCGACATCACGGAATCCAAGCGCCTGCGCTTTGGCGGCTTCCGCACCGCCAGGTTCGCTAAAACATTAGTTTGGTGAGGCGGCGTAAGCTTCCCATCACGCGTGATGAACGTGGATTCATGCAAACTTCCGCTGCGGAATCCGAACTGGTGGCAACCCACGCAGCTGAGCGGGTTCGCTACGGCACTACCGGAAATCGCGTTCTTACCGGAAGCGATGGTTCCAGGCACCTCGTCCACACGGTCCCCGTTTCCGGCCATGACCATGAACTCGTGCATGCCGTTACATTGTTCAAAAATGCTCTCACCACCGGCCTGGTTACCGATGGCACCCACAGGATCGCCCACAAGGTCCGCACCGGCACCCTTAATGAGACTGATACCGCCGTCATTAAAGTTGTTGTAGTCAAAGCTCATCCAACGCACTGGCGTTGCCGCCAAACTTACCCTGCACCCGATCCTGGCGTTCCACACCGGTTATGCAGGAAGCGCCTTCGCGCTTGGCTACAATGGATTCGCCGGGGCCAACGACCATCTTTGCTTGACGTCCGACTGACTGTTTAATGGCATTAAAATCTGTTCCCTTCTTCGCCGCATATTCTTCGTAGTTTCCGGGAATCTGCTTGATGCGTAGTACATCTTCGGATCGCCTAGGGTGGCAGCAATAAAATGATCCGCCCGGATGCGTGTGCGATCGCCGCACGCGTAGGGGTTGTCGACCGCGTTGGTCATGTAGTCCAAAGTATTTTCATTGAAGAACCCGCTGAGGTTGGTCTGGATGAGCCCCCACCGCTGGCGGTATCTACGCGCGTGCAACGGCCTGCCAGGGGTGTTCCCTGGGATTGTGTTGCCCACGCAGAGGTTGTCGCAGCTATTGCTGAGCATGTTGAGTACGTAGTTGAGGCCCGCCACACCCACATTGTCTTGGGTAAAGATCGGGTTCTTGCTGTTTGCGTACTTCTTTGGAATCGACATCGACGCGATATCAAAGGTGACCTGCCCGCGACGTTCCAAGCCAAGCTTTCTTCGCGCAAAGCCAAGGAACGAGTTCACAAGCTGCAAATCACGCAGCGCTTTATCAATCTTTTTCCGGTCGCCTTCGATCTGAGCGTCCCGAAGGGCCGTCTTAAACTTGTCCAGGTTTTCAAAATAGAACTTGGAAAGGTGGGCAAACACGGGATTGTCCGTATTGACTGGCCGCGCGAAACCCTTCACGTTACCGAAACGATCAATTCCCACACTCAAAAGCTCTCCAGTATGCGGATCAATAAAGAGCTGGGACACCACATTGCCCCGGTCATCCGCTTCAAAGAGAACGCCTTTTTGCTGCTTCAAACGATTGAACCCCGCTACCTGATCAAAATCATTGGGATCAAAGCGGTTATTCACAAACTGCCGGCCATTGTTGTAGTAGCCGTTGTTTCCGTTGTTATAAACGATAGGCTGGCGTTGAACCGTACAAGAAAAGTTCTGGCAGTTGCGCACAAAGACCGGCTGCGATCGCTGCTGCCGGATCACGGGCTGCCGGAATACTGGCTGGCGCACCACAAAGTTAGTGGGCTGGCTTCGACGCGAAAACAAGCGCCTAAAAATAAAGGCTTTCGCCGTGGAAGTTTCAAAGACGAGTCAGAATAGTACCGCCCCCGAAAAAAGCCGAAATTTGTTCCCCGCAGAGTTCATCCTCTACTTCAACCCTTCAAACGCACAAATGTTTACACGAATATCTTTTCTAATGGGATGCACGAACAAGGCCATTCTCGTGCGTGGGCGCGTATGCTTGAGGGATATAGCTGTAAAACATTCAGTTTTTCGTGACAAAAAACGGCTGGAATTCCGAACGTTTACACGGGGAATACTGACCAATTACTAGACAAGAGCCCAAAGGTACCACGTTCCCTTTGGCACATCCCTGTGGGTAACTTCCGCTCCCCGAGCCTGGGAAGACGCTCGCTCTCGACGCCAAAACGCACTGCGGGCCTAGGCGCTAAGCCTAGACCCGCAGAAATTTGTCCACAGTTTGTCAAAAAA
The DNA here is from genome assembly GCA_041391485.1 of Bdellovibrionota bacterium. Taxonomy (GTDB): domain Bacteria; phylum Bdellovibrionota; class FAC87; order UBA2466; family JACKAF01; genus JACKAF01. The sequence continues at coordinate 21,692 of JAWKNY010000030.1, forward strand.
GGAACGTGGTACCTATTCGACGAAGCGAACCAGGCGACGCTGCTTTCCGTCCCGCCACATGAGCAGTTCGTTAAGCGCGCCCTTGGATTCCAGCGAACTGGTATTCCCACCAGGAAGCACGTTGTACCCGTCGATAGGCTTCCCTTCTTCCAGGACCATAATCAGGCGGAAGTTGGGGCCCCAGACGTTGGGAACGCGCAGGGAAGCTTGGGTGCCGGCAACGACAGGTACGACGTCAAAGCCGCCCATATCGACCGTGCCCAGGTTCCCGTCCCGCTCCATTCTCGGGTGCGGTATCGTCGGTAGCACTTCAGCAAAGATATTGTAGAACTCTAGCGGGTGGGCCTGGCCCCACCGCATTCCGGTCACTCCCATGCGGGCCGCTTCACGCACCCCTGCTTTTAGGGACGCCTCGTACAGAGAGTAGGTTTCCGTCGCACTCGCAAGAATGCCTTCCTTCGCCTTGTGGTAGACGGTATCAAGAGCAAAAGAGCTTCCCACAAAATTGGAGAAGAGTCCGTTGCGCTCTTCCGCTCCGAAGGTCGGGAAAGCTTTGTCCATGTCGTCTTTCAACCAGCCATAGTAGGAGCGAAGCAATTGGCTGACCCATACCGTAACCTCGGCAAGCCGCGTATCGTTTCGCTTGGCCATACAACCGTCGGCTTTCCAGCCCACGATGCGCGACGCGAGTGCCGCCTCGGCCTCATTGAGAGAGAGCTTAGGCAGTACCGCTTCGAGCTGGGAAGTCAGACGACAGAACATGAGATCCTTGTGATCGTACTGGACCTTTCTCATGTCCTCGACGCTCACCACCCCATCGTCTTTCTTGTACGTCTGGATCAGATCGGAAATGCGTTTGGCGCGGGATCCCGGCGCAAAACGAAAGCCAAAGTAATCCTTGTAGTTCGAAAGGTTGGGTTCGCGGTTGTACCCGTAAGGGTCGTTGTTGGCCGTAACAATGTAACCCTTCTCCGGGTTATAAAGTTCAGGCACATTTTTACGCCACTTGCCCCACTCGTTCTCGCCATAGCTCATGTCCGGTAGGTACGGCGGCGCTGCCCCGTCCTTTTCCAGGTAAGGACGCGTCGGGAAGTTACCATGCGAATAGTAGCCGATGTTTCCCTGGCGATCCGAATAAACGATGTTCTGGGCACCCACTTCAAAGTGTTGAAGGGCCGCTTTGAAATCGTCGTAGTTCTTGGAGCGAGCCAGACCCATGAGCGCCACGACTTCGGTGCCGCCGTCGTGACCCGTCCATTTATAGGAGAACCCTGTATTGGGAATGGCATCACCAATCTTTTTAAACGCCTTGATGTGATCGGTCAGGATTGGCCCATGACCGGGTGACCAGCGAAGCACTCGGGTTTCTTCCTTGAGGCTGCCGTCGGGCTGTCGCACCAGGAAGGTGTGTGGGTACTCTTCCAGCTCGACCCATTGTTTATTGGGACGACGGACAAAGCCCGGCTTGTCGGGGTTGAAGTTCTCTCCATAGAGCTCGTCCACATCGGACATACTATTGGTAAAGCCCCAGGCGATATCTTCGTTATGACCGATCAAGATCCCCGGAAGTCCAGCCGGTACGACACCACGGATGTGGAAAGAGCCGCCGGCTTTTTTGGAATCAAGAGCGACCTCCACAAAGGTAGACGGAAAACTCAAGTTCAGATGTGGATCGTTGGCCAAAAAGCTTTGGCCGTTGCCCGTATAGCGGCTGCTCACGACCCAGTTGTTGCTTCCCGGGGTATCCAGATTGGAACAACTACCGCCGAGTAGCGCCATATTCTCTGCTGGGCAGGTAAAAGCAAAGCCGCTCAGAAGATTTTTGAAGTTCTCAAAGAGCTGGCGGCCCTTGCGTCCCGGAAGGTACGGACGACGCATCGGCGCGACCGGCCCCGGATCGCTATTCGCTGCCACCGGTAGAATAAACTCGTTCTCGAGCGGTCGAAGATCCAGAAACTTTTCCAGCTTCTCTTCCGCGCCTTCGATGTTTTTTGCGATCGCCAAGTAGGCGGTACCGAGTGACGCCTTCTTGCTAAAAGAGTTGCTCAGCAAAAACGCCATTTGCGTTCCGACCGCGACCGTATCGATGGGCCGCCACGCGTCTGGGAAATAGTCTTCTTTATTAGTAAGAGCGCGGTACTGTTTTAAGAGCCCCGGATCCAGTGTCGCGATCTCGGTCACGTACTCGTTTACGCCATCCGCAAAAGCCTGCAACAAAGCCACGATGTCCGGGTGCTCTTTCTGCAACCGTTGCATCGTTTTCTCAGAAGAATGGACAAGGCCTAACGACCAGATCGTGACATCGCTGAGTAGGCCATTCCCGTCAAAGGCCTCCGCCCCATAAAGCTCACCCAGCCGACCGTTGGCGATCCGTCGGGAAATGTCCATCTGGAAAAACCGGAGTTTTGCTTGCTCGTAGCCCTGACGCTTAAAAAGGACCTTGTCGGCTTCTGCGCCGAGATCCCCGTCCACTCGGATGGCGAGCTGGTTAAAGCTATCCAGTCGGGCTGTTGAATCTCTATTATCGCTACCCGCACAACCGCCCAAAAGGACGGCGAGCAGACCGATAACGCCAAAGACAAATGTCCCGTTGATATTTAATATACTGTGCCGCATGAGTAGACTTCCCCTCCCCAAGTAAACTGTAAAGAGCCCCCTAAGTTTCCTAACGCTCTGCGGGCTATTGAGCTATGGAGGAAGCAGTCTGTCAAGCTTAAGGCGCCGCAGCCGAGGATCACATGCAACACAAAGTCAAACTGTTTGTTCCACAAAATCAGCTACTTAATAAAAAATCCCCTCCGGCCTACTAGGCGGGAGGGGACGCACGTTGTTTCAAAATTGGTAAATTTGAGTCCTAGGGGTACTCGGAATCGCTCCAATCTGACTCTTTGGCTTTCCAGTCGTCGAGAGACTTGGCCCCATCCATCGGAGTCTTCTGCTCGTTGATGACGGGATAGTTCTCGGCCTTGGTGTTCAAATCCAGATAAGCGGAAAGTTCCGACGGAAGATTCTCTTCCGCGTAGATCGCTTCAACGGGGCAGGCCGGAACGCAGGCATCGCAGTTCACGCAGGTATCCGGATTAATCAAAAGGATGCGATCCGCTTCGTGGAAAGCGTCGACCGGGCAAACCGCAACGCAATCCGTATATTTGCAATCAACACAATGGCGAGTCACGACGTAGGTCATCTTGGTATCTCCTTAGGGCGAAAAGTCGCTTTAGTTAGAAAGTGAATAGCATAGCATGCACATGGAAGCCAGTGAATCTGTTAAGGAAAACAACATCTTAACTCAGATTAAATCCGAACAAGACTCACCGCACCATCGGGTCGGGACGTAAAACGTTCTCACCCCTCAGGACGTGCGCACGTGGTGAGCAACACGCTAAATCAACGGATTTAAAAAAGGAATTTGCCTGCCCTGATCCCGACACCAGCCGCCCCACCCCGACTGTAAACAATTTGGACACCGCCACAGGCCCAAATTCCAATCCCACGCGGCGAAAGACGGGGTGAGGTGCCTTGGTATCACTCTTGCAAATTCGAGTCTTTTGAAGAGGTACGTGTAGCCACACGAGGCCTCTAGGTAGTGGAACGCACATGCTGAAGTGGCTGTTGTTCTAGTGGAGTGGAAGTTGAAATCCGTTACCAAAATTCTAAGCTACGCGTTGGTTGTGTTGTTTGTCGCCGCGTGCGGACAAAGCAGCAGCACGACTGCCCCTACCCCTGTGCCTCCGGGAACGACGACCAATAATTCGCCTTTTCCGGATAGTAACCTTTTAAGCAACACGAATATCCCGGATCTCTCCAAAGCTGTTGCTGTAAATCTTCAAGACAAGGTGAACTTAACGGCGATCTACGACATGGTGAGCGATTTCACGCCGCCCTTGGTCTCCGATCCCTTGGTTTCCATGACATTGACAAAATCGGGCGTCAACGTAGCGGGCAATATCTTGTTTTCTATCGAAGACGAGCTGGGTTTCTGGGGTGCCATTATCAATTCCTTCGGAGCCACCGGAAAATTCCAAAACAATGTTTTAGACGTCATCTTTTCAGACGACGAAATGGTCATGCGTACCATCGGTAGTGTTTCCGGAAATACCCTTTCCGGTTCCTTGTACTACCGCATGCGCGCATCTGGCGAAGATCAGTGCAAGCCCGTGACGGTCTACTGCGACGTCACCCTTCCAAGCAATTGGATGCCCTGGTGGCCGAGCCCGGAACTTCCGGCGGAATGCAACGCAACGCCGAACGTAGATCCGGCGTGCAGCGCGTACATGAACACATCAGCTTCAGCAGTGAAGAAGGTCGGCACCTTCGTAAACACGAGTTTCAGTAATTGGGTGGAGTAAGAACGTGGAGGACGTAAGTCAATGTCTAAGCTAAATTCTAAGAAATCCCGAATCCTTGGATTCGCTGTATTGTCAGCTTTTGTGGTGCTCTTGAGCGCCTGCGGAAAGAAGAACCAGATTCTTCCTCCCGTGGTCCCTCCGACGACCAACAACAATACCAACACCGGCGGCGGTTTTGTCGGCGGTTCTTGCGGTGGTGTCGGCGGTACGCCCATCCCGGTAATTCGCAGTACGGCAGCCAGCCCTTCACGGCGAACCTGCAGCCTTTGAACTCTTACAACTTAGCGGCAGCACGGCCCCGTCAAAGGTGCTTTACCTCGCGTACGGACAAAACCCCGGTTCACTCCTGGGCAGCGTCACGCTGAACGTGAACGTAAACGCTTTGTTGGGCAGCGCCACAAGCCCGTACCAGCAGCCTGTTTGTGCTTCGACGACTGGACAGCAGGGTCAGACCTACGGAAGCGGTTCTCCGTACGGTAACCAGTACTTCGTCATCCAAAGCATGACGATGAGCGGTTTCGCCAACGTCCAGTATTACAACCAGACAGTTCAAGCGCCGGTTCAAGTTTACTTGCTCGGCCAAAACTGCCAGAGCTACGGCGGGTATGTCGATCTTTACTCCGTACTTTCACGGGCTGCGTCTGCCCGATGGTCCTCAGTGGGCAAAAACAACCTACCTACTTCCAACACTAAAGCCTGGTTGGTGATTCTTCTGATTGCGCAGGTTTGGACGTGTTCAGTCGTGACAAAAACAAGTTCAAGGTCAACATCAAGGCCAGCAAAGAAAGCAACGTAATCGACTTTACGGCGGCTCAGAAAAGCAAGAGAAAAAAAGCTTCCCTGGCTGAAGCCGCAAGACGAAGAGCGGAGCTTTCTCCAGCGGCTCGCCAGCGTCGATTTGAGGACCCCATATGGGTCATCCGCCTTTTGGCCGTCGTTTTCGTGCTTATCTTAAGTATGTTGATTCTGTAGTCTTGGACTACTTCTTCTTGTTGAAGCGGGAAATCACTTCGGACGTCAAATCCGTTCCGCTTTGCGCGTAGAGGACAGCGCCTTCCATTCTTTTCAAGAATCGGAATCAAACTTCTTTCTGCTTTTAGCAACTACACGATGGAGCGAATCAGATCGATGATGGGCTTGGTGAGTTCGCGCTCACGCTTTGAGCTCGACCTGACTTTCGTTGCATCTTTTTTGAAGTTCTAAAAACTTTTTCCTGAGAAGTTCCTGTCTTTTTGCGCCCGGCGGACTCGTTCAAGAGCGCCGCTTTCTTCTCAAATTCCTGCGCCTCTTTTTTGACCTTCCTGCTCTAACTTTTCCAAGGACACTTTTTCTTCGCGATTTCCTGCTCGAGGCGCTCTTTGGCTTTCTTACCAGCGGACACCGAGGTGAGCGCCGCCTGCATGTCCACGTAGCCTACGCTCACGGCGGCCCATGCTGAGCCTGCACCCATGCATCCCACAACCAAAGCCACTACTAGAAAAGACTGCCGCAAAGACTGTTTCATATTCTTCCTCTTTAAGAGCCTCTTAGATACGATCCCCAGATTGCGCCCCCTGGTCTTAGAACGGGGGTCCAATCGTAAAGTAGAACTTCGGAGATCCTCCGCCCACCATAGGATAACCGAACTCAAAACGCAAGGGGCCGATCGGAGTAAACCAACGAATTCCATAACCTACGTCGGTTAGGAGGGCCGGTGATTGGTTGTTGAAGAAGCCGTCAAAAGCATTCCCTGCGTCAAAGAAGACCACGCCCTTGATCCGCGCATCCTTGAGAAGAGGGAACTCAATCTCCGCCTGGATGAGCACCTCATTATGACCGCCAATGACAAACTGCCTTCCGGCAAGATTCGCGCTAAAGGCCTCGGGAGAGAGGTCGCCCACATTCCACTGATGGTCCGCTTCGGACCAATGGAAAGAAGTCATAGCCGCGCAGGCTGAAAAGACCGCCCTGGATAAAGAGCTCGTTGATCGGAACAGAGGTTCCGCCCCACGGCGCAATGTTGGCCCCGGTCAGGTGGAAGCGGAAGATAAAGTCCCAAATGATGGGATGAAAGAATTTAAACGCCCCGCGTGTACGGAAATATTTCCGGTCTCCGCCTAACCCCGCAAGCTCTGCGGAAAGCTCACCGTACCAGCCCTTGCGGGGATCAAAACGGTCATCCCGCTTATCCGACACCACCTTGGCCATTAAGGTGCTGGCGTACCCATTCACCTGATCGGGATGGATGATGCTCTTATCGATAATGGTATTTTCGTCGACCGTGGACTTCTCAAACTTGTAGGTCAAAGAAAGGTTTATTACTCTCAAAGACCGGGTGACTGAGTTAACGGAGAAGCCGGTCTTCATTTCCTGGAAGGTGGGTACCCCTTCAAGGGCCGTTAATACGGCGCACGTGGTAAATGCGTCCGCCCAGACTCCAGCGGCTGGCGCCGACATAGGGCTCATCAAAGCCCAAGTTGAATTCGTAGAACTTGCGGCCCGTCATGATCTGAGCCGAAAGGCTTGCGACCTGACCGTTACCCAAAAAGTTTTGCTGAGAGAGCTGGGCTTGGGCGGTAAAGCCAATATCGCCCGACGCGCGTAACCAGCACCGATCACAAACTGCCCCGTCGAGCGCTCGGTGACTTTGATCTCAATATCGACCACGTTCGGGTTGTCTTTGCGGGACACGCGGTTGAATTCCACGTTGTCAAAGAACCCAAGACGGGTCACGTTTTCACGACTGCGGCGCAGTTTGGAGCCACTAAAGAGCTCACCCTCACGCAGCTGCAGCTCGCGGCGCAACACCTTGTCTTTGGTTTTGGTATTCCCAACGACTGTGATCTCGCCCACGTAAACCCTACGTCCCTTATCAATCTCAAAGGTAACGTCGACAGTTTTGGTATCGTCGTGGATTTCAGGCTGGGGAACCACGTTGGCAAAGGCGTAGCCTAAATCCCCATATTTTTCCGTGTACCGCAGCGTTTCCCGGCGCAGGACATCGGTGTTAAAGACTTCGCCCTTTTTCAGCTCCAGGTCTTCATGAAGTTCGTCACGCGAGAACAGCAAGTCGCCTGCAAAGTCCACGTCCCCCACATTGTACTTATCGCCCTCAGTCACGTGGAAATTGATGTAGATGAACTTCTTGTCGGGCGACACGGTAACTTCGGGCGCTCCGATGCGCGCACGCACATACCCTAGAGTCCCGTAATAGAATTGAAGGGTCGCAATGTCGCGCTCAAAGACAGCTTCCCGGTAGGTCCCGCTGCCCGTAATCCAACTAAAAAAGCCACCCTCTTGGGTTTGCATGACCTTCTTCAGGTCGCCATCGGAGACCAGATTGTTTCCGGTAATCGTGATGGAACGGACTTTGATCTTCTCATTCTCGTTGATGTGGAAAACCACATCGACTTCATTCTCGCCGTCTTTGACCGGTTCCACTTCGTAGTGGATGTCGGCCAGGTAATAGCCTTTTTCTTCGTATTTTTCGCTAAGGCGATCGACGGCCTGGTTGAGCTTGTGGATATTCAAAACCTCAAAGGCTTTGAGCTGAGCTTCCTCTTCCAGTTCCTCCTCGTTGAGTTCACTGGCACCCTCAAAACGGATATCGGCAATGGTCGGCTTTTCAGAAACCTGGAAGATGAGGCGCACGCCGCCGGCGGCCTCGTCCTCAAAAGCCTCGACGTCGTCGAAGTAGCCAAGGGAGAAAATCGCACGGATGTCATTGCTGACGAGCTGGGGATCCAATCGATCCCCAACCGAGGTCAAAATCTTGGTGCGGATGGCGTCCGTCTCAATCTTTTTGTTTCCCTCGATGTCGATGCGTTTCACAACGGGGCTCGCGGCAAAGAGCAGCAACTAGCAAAAGTGAGAGCAAGGTGCCCCACAAAGGTGGAAAAAACGCCTAACTTGTGGCATCGGGCGTAAAAACCTCACTACGTTCAGGAACAACCTCTATCCTTGAAACTCATCCTAAGTCCCCGTAACTATTGAACTTAGAAAGTCGAGGATTGTACCCACATCCTGCCTCTCCGGTCAAACGACGAATCGCTTCCTAAGGCACGGTCGACAGACGCCCGGAAACCAGATGGAGAACCCTTGGAAAGGTATTAGCAAGGCCTTCGTCATGTGTCACTGAAACCATCGCCATGCCGAATTCTTCTTGGAGGGACAGAACCAGATTCATCACCTTCTCGCCCGTCGCCGGATCGAGATTGCCGGTCATCTCGTCGGTGAGGAGAAGCTTGGGTTGCATCATGAGCGCCCGCGCCACGGCCACACGCTGCTGTTCCCCACCGGAAAGCTGCCCCCGGCTTATGGTGCATGCGCTCGCTGGGGCCCCACCCGGAAAAGCAGATCGGGCCCGGCGTTTTGCCTGGCCCGTGGATTCCCCGTGCAGGAGTGCCGGCATCATGACATTCTCAAGCGCGTTAAACTCAAGCATCAGGTAATGGAACTGAAAGACGAATCCCAGCTTCTGGTTTCTAAAAGCGGAGAGCTGGTTGTCGTCGAGCCGAAACACATCGCGCCCTTCGAAAATAATCCGTCCCATGGTGGGCGCTTCCAGCGTTCCCAAGATGTGCAAAAAGGTGCTTTTCCCGGCTCCACTCTTTCCCACAACGGCGACACGCTCTTTTTCGGCGAGCTCAAAGTCGAGCCCGTCCAGCACGTCGATGGGAGGCACCCCCACATCGGGATAGAAGGTCTTCTTTAGTCCCGCAGCCGAAAGCAAAACACCCATTACTCGTACCTCAAGGATTGAACCGGTCTCTGCCACGCCGCTTTGAGCGCCGGTAGCACACTAAAAAGCACACACAAAACGAAGGCCACCACCGCCACCAAAGCCACTTCCGATGGGTTCACTTTAAGTGGTAAATGGGTCACGTTGTAGATCGCTTCGCTTAGGATCTCAGGCTGAAAGTACTCCACCGTCTTGCACAACACCAAGCCGAGCCCGATCCCTACCGCTACGCCAAGCATCCCAATCGCACTGCCCTTGGCGACAAAAAACCAAACCACCTGGGAAAACCGCATCCCCATGGCACGCAAGATGGCCACGTCGCGACGACGGTTTTGGGTACTGATGAGAAGCAAATTGACGACGTTAATGGCGGCAAGGGCCACGATGATTTCCAGCACAATAAAGAGAACGAGTTTTTGGTGCTGAACGGCAAGAAAGATATTCTGATTAATGTCCCGCCAGCTTTTCACCACGAACTCATCCCCCATTTTGTGCTCCACGACTTGCATGGTTTCAGGGATTTCGTAACCGGGATTCAACGCCAGCTTGTGCATCGGCTCAAAACCCTCGCGAGAAAATAGCTGGAGAAGCACGTTCAGATCGATACGGGCGTAGCGCAGATCGTGCTCGTAAATTCCAAACTTGGTGATGGCTGTCACGAAGAACGGGATGATCCGCTTGCGGTTGCCCTCGGCGATGAGCACGCGCACCTTGTCCCCCAGCTTGATGTTCAGTTTCTTCGCGAGCTGAGAACCAATCCAAATCCAGTTGCGCATGGTTTCCTGCTTCTCAAGCAGCGGGGGCTCTACCCAAATCTCTTCCCAAGGAACCACTAATTTTGACGACGAGAAGTCAATCCCTTCCAGAGTTACACCACCCACGCCCCCTTTGAGCACCATCCCTTGGCCAAAATAAAAGGGGGTGGTGGCCTTTACCTGGGGCAGCTCCTGCAGCTTTTCGGTAACTCGAGGGTCGCGCCTCTCATCGAGCGCGGGGATCACTACAATCTCCGAAGAGATTCGCGTGTAGTTTTTCTGGAGCATCCCCTGGAAGCCGCTCATCACTGAAAGTACGAGCATGAGTTGAGCTATCCCAAGCGCCACGCCCAAGACGGAAATCCAGAGCGCAAAGGTGGTAAGATTCCCCCGTTCCGGTAGGAGTACCCGTCGCAACAAGAAGTGAATGATTCGCATGCTGCCTTAAGCGTGAGGCGGAAGTTCCTTATAACGATAGTTCAAGTACGTTCGCGCGTGATCCGCGACCGTTGTCAAAAGCCCTTCATTCTTCCATTTTCGGGCTGAGCTTAGGATTCCGTGATTGAGCAGTACAAACTCTCCGGCCTCTTTCAGCCGCCGACAAAAAAAGGCGTGAGGAATGAGCGAACTCTCGGAAAATCCGCCCAGGCGTTCAAACACTCGCCTACGAACAAAGAGCCCTTGATCAGCTAAAGCCACCCCCAGGTAACGGGATCGAAAGTTGCCGCCGAATTCAACAAGCCGGTAGTTCCAGTGGGGATCGTCTAGCTCCAGTCTAAAACCGCCGCCTACGACGTTAGGCGACTGCATCGCTTCCGAAATCGCCCGCAGCCAGCCCGGCCGCACGCGAGAATCAGCGCTCAGGAAAAACAACACCTCGCCCATCGCCTCCTCAGCGCCCTCATTGCATTGAGCGGCAAGGCCCTTTTGAGAGGTGTAAAGGCGAGCGCCCAGCTGCATCGCCCGGGCCGCTGTCCCATCTGTGCTGCCGCCGTCGACAACCAAAAGCTCTCCCCGAAACTCCGATCGCAGCGTTTTCAAACACCCTTCGATGTTGTCCACTTCGTTCAGCGTGGGAATGATGACCGAAACAATCACGCCTCGTTCTCCCGCAGGTATTGCCGGAGCGCTTCGGCTTTTTTTGTCAGCTCTTCTCGCTGTTTTTTCACGCCATCTAGCACTTCCGCTGGCGCTTTCTCGACGAAAGAAGCGTTCCCAAGCTTTGCATCGGCCCTTTGAATTGCCTGCTCCAATTCCTTTACCTGGGCCAACATTTTGGCGAACTCCTTGGTAACGTCCCCAAGATCCTCTTTGCGGATGTACACTCCAACAGACTCCGAAACAGGAACTAAAATGTGAGCTTTTTTGTCAGGTTCGGCACGTACCTCAAAACCAACCTCGGCGCCTGCCATTCTTTCGAGCATGGCGGTCTGGCCCTGCAACGGCGTCAGGCCGCTTTCCGATCCACTGTAGAGAATGACGCGCACCTTCGCGGACGGCGAAACATTGTAAACCCCTCGTTGCGTGCGTACCGCTTCGACAATCTCCAGCACGCGCTCCACCTCGGCGTACTGCTCCGGGTATTCGCCGGAATTTTCCATCGGGTACGGGCTTAGCGCCAGTAGCTGCGTATTTCTTTCAAGCGGAAAGTGACGCCAAATCTCTTCTGTCACAAACGGCATGATGGGGTGCAAAAGCGCCAGGATATCTTCCAACACTTCAACCGCTGTTGACTCTACCTCGCGCTTGCGGCTTTCAAGTTCTTCTGGCGTTTTGATCATCTCCAGAAAGCGACTGCAGTAAGTGTCCCAGGTGAAATGGTAGAGTTTTCCCGCCGCCTCATAAAAGCGGTACTCTTCCAGGGCCTTGTTGACTTCCCTTTTTGTCAGAGTCAGTTGGTGCAAGAGCCAGCAGTTGATCGGATTCGTGCGATCAATATTTTCACCCGCGACATGAGGAAAATGACCTAGCACAAAACGCGAGGCGTTCCATAGCTTGTTTACAAAGTTGCGGCTTCCTTCTAGCGATCCGTCGTGGACCCGAACATCGCGCCCGTGGAAGGTATTGAGCGCAAAGTACATACGCAAGGAATCCGCGCCCATCGTGTCGATGATCTCCAGGGGATCTTTAACGTTTCCCTTGGTCTTGGACATCTTCTGTCCGTACTCGTCGCGCACCATCGGGTGCAGGTACACCGTCTTGAACGGAATCTGCCGCCCGTCATGCGCATGCAGAGCATCACCATACGGGCCACCCAGAAAAAGAGGATGTCGAATCCTGTCTCCATGACGTCGGTAGGGTAAAAGCGCTTTAAGTCGGCCGTATCCTGCGACCCAGCCCAAAGTGGAAATAGGCCAAAGCCCGAGCTAAACCAGGTGTCGAGCACGTCATCATCCTGACGCAGATCGGTCGCCTGACACTTTGGGCACGCTGTGGGATCGTCTTTTTCGACAATGGTTTCGTTGCATTTATTGCAGTACCAAACCGGGATTCGGTGTCCCCACCAAAGCTGTCGGCTGATGCACCACGGGCGGATGTTGCGCATCCACTCGAAATAAACTTTTTCCCATTCTTCGGGAGAGAATGCGAATCTCTTTGCTCTCGACAACGCGGATGGCATCTCTGCGAGGCTCCGCGGCGTTTACAAACCACTGCTGCGAGACCCAGGCTCCACCATCGTCTTGCAACGATCGCAATGCCCGAGCATTGTGGGTGTGCTTTTCGGTGCTTTCCAAAAGCCCTCTGGCTTCCAGATCCGCGATTATTTTTTCGCGCGCTTTTTCCCGGCTGAGACTCGTAGGGGCCTCCGGCTTCGTTGATCTGCGCGGTGTCGTCCATCACGTTGATGGTAGCGAGTTTATGCTTGAGTCCAATCTCATAATCGTTGCGGATCATGAGCAGGAGTAATTTTTAGAGCGCCGGTCCCGAATTCGCGGTCCACGTATTCGTCTGTGATGACCGGAATCACGCGATCCACCAACGGCAGGCGCACCTTTTTGCCATGGAACGCAAGGTAACGCTCGTCTTCGGGGTGGACGGCCACTGCCGTATCGCCCAGCAAAGTCTCCGGTCGGGTTGTCGCTACAATCAGCGCCTTACTCGGATCGTTTTCAAGGACGTAGCGAATGTGCCAAAGAGATCCCGCTTTGGGTTCACCTTTTACCTCTAGATCTGAGAGCGCCGTGCGGCACCGCGGGCACCATTGGATCATCGCGGTGGAGCGATAAATCAGCCCGTCCTTGTAAAGGCGGTAAAAGCACTCGCGCACAGCTTTGACAGGCCCGTCGTCCAAGGTGAAAGCCAGACGAGTCCAGTCGCTGCTGGCCCCTATTTTCCGAAGCTGTCCGAGAATGGTTCCCTGCGATTTTTCTTTCCACGCCAGACGCGCTTCAGAAACTCTTCTCGCCCTAAATCGTGTTTGGTCTTTTTTTCGGTTTCAAGAAGCTGGCGTTCCACCACCATTTGTGTCGCGATACCGGCGTGATCCGTACCCGGTAGCCAAAGTGTGTTGTACCCCTGCATGCGTTTGCGGCGTACGATGACGTCTTCAAGCGTTGCCATGAGCGCATGGCCCATGTGCAAGACGCCCGTCACATTTGGGGCGGCATGATGAGTGAAAAAGGCTTCTTTTTATCGTCGTCATCCGGAGTGAAAGCTGCGATCTGCAACCACGCTTTGTACAAACGAGGCTCGGCCTCTTTAGGATCGTACTGAGCGGGTAGACTTGGAATCAGATCAGCCATTCTCTCACGCGTTACGGAAAGCGCTGTAGGGGAACAAAGTGGCCGTCAGATTTGCGCTGCGGCCCCTGCCCTATTTGCGCACAACTTTATTCTCGCCAATATAGTACAGATATTCTGTTAAGGCGCGAATTTGTTTGTCCGAATCACCGCCCAAAATATCCGGCGCCGGCGAAGAACCATCCGGCCAGAATCCGGGCATACGCGTGCCTGGCATCAGTTTCTGAGGATCGTGCAACCAATCCTTCACCCAGCCTCGGTGGAGACGCTTGTGCGTTTCCCACAGATTGGGTGCTAGACCTTTGCTACCACCATCGTCAGAGAAGGTCGTCGGCTGAGGCCCCGCATAATGGCAGAGCGTGCAGTTCAGCCTACCAAACAGTTTCGCCGCTTCTTGCAGTTCGTAAGCAGTCAGCTTCGGACGCGGTTGGTCCACAAACGGGAACTCGACACCGCCGGCGTTTGCCCAGCCGACTACAATAGTATTAAGCTCTTCGTTGTTGAACTGGAAGGTCGGCATCCGCACTTTCAAAGCACCGCGAAGCGGGTACGGCTTATCCAAGAATTCATAAACCCACTTGGTGATGACCTTTTTGCCTTCACCCCACAAGCTCGGAGGACCCAGTGTCGGATCCTCATAATGAGCGAGAATGCGCCCTTCGAGCGTGTACTTCTTGAGGTTTTCTACATCCTCATCGTAGTCCGGCGCATCCTCCGGTGTCGCAACATACAGGTCTTGCACGATGTGACAGCCTTGGCAGTTATACTTGTGGATGAGCTTCATGCCGTCTTCGGCTTTAGCTTCATGCGCGTCCAAGATCTTTGCGGCGCCCGGTCCGCGTTTTTCACTGGTTTGTCCCATTAGGAAGCGCACCAGATCCTGCCGCTCTGTTTCGTTAAATCGGAACCAAGGCATGCGCAAGGTATCGAGGTATTCTTTGGCAATACCGCGATCAAAGATGCGCGGCTCTTCCAACTTCTTGTCGTACCAGTCGTAACGGGTGTGCTCTATGTGAATCAGACCAAAATCCAGCTTCTTCACCAGCTTGCTACCGGCTTCGCTGAGCTCCGTTCCGATAGGGGCGACGTTCTCGAAGCCTTTGATGGTGTGGCAGCCGTAGCAACCCACACGGCCGATCGCCCGTTTACCCAACTCAATGGAGAGCTGGTGCGAAGACAGTTTGCTCAGCTCGTCTTCCACCTTCGTGTCGGTGACAGGCGCCAGCTTCGGATCCCGCAGCAGGTACTCGCGTAATACGTCTCGCTGTACCTCGGCAACGGCCTTACCGGTTTCAAGCCCTTCAAACTCGTCGTTCTTTTTGGATAGCAGGTACGCCGAAATGTCTGAGATCTCCCGGTCACTCAGACGCAAGCTCGGCATGGTGGTCTCTGACCAATAGTGGCGCGGGTTCTTCAACCAGCTCTGCAGCCACTTTTGACTGACCTTACTTCCGACCGTGCTCAGATCCGGCGCGGCACCGAAACGCGAACGCCCTTCGATGGCGTAGTCATCGATCTGATGACAGCCGAGACAGCCGAGCTGTCCGAAAAGCTCTTTCCCACGCTCGGAGTTGCCAAGAGGCAGCCACACATTGGGGGAGTAGTCTTCCGAGTTCGCGTAAATGTAATCGGTAATCGCGAAAATTTCCGCTTCCTGGTACGCCGAAAACTTTTCCGTCTGCATGTTGCTCAGGTGGAAGAACTGAGGCATGCGGGTGTGCTCGTTAAAAGCTTTGGGGTCGCGTACCCACTTCACAAACCAGTCACGAGTGACCTTGCCCTTGATTTTCTCAAGACTCGGTGCGGGCTTGCGCAGGTGATCCCAACCCTCTACACGGTGACAGCCATAGCAACCCGCGTAGCGGAAGGTCTGAATGGACTTATTCACCTTCGCGGCACGGGGCACGTACTCGGTCTGTTTGTGACAGGTGATACACTTACCCTCAGTAAACTGGAGCGGAAGCATCTTCTCTTCCACGTGGTGCATCTCATGCCAGTGGTACTTCTTTTCCCACTCTTTTTTCTGCTCTTCGTTACGCGGGGTATGGGCCGCCCGCACAAAGTCCACCGACTGCCCTCGCCCGTCGTGGCAAGAGGTACAACCGATTTGGTTGATCGGGTGAGGCGACGTGCTCCCCAGCATCACATCCAAACGCGGGTGAGTGCGGAAGGGTTGTTTCTCGTTTTCAAAACCTTTGAGATCGATCGCCAAGTGACAGGTGGTGCAGCGATCCACTTTCTTGACCTGGGCAAAATTCAGATCGTCTGTGATGTTGTTCAGCACGATCTGGTTGATGCGCAGTACGGGGTTCGCAAAATCCACCAAAGGAGCGCTTCGAGCGGCCTTGGTCAAGGTGAAGCGAGAGTCGTCTCGATTCACTTCCAAGCGATCGATGTTCGCGCGGTACTTCTTCAGCGCCTTCTCAGCTTCGGTTCTCGCGGTCTCCAGTTCTGCAATCGCCGCCTTTTTGGATTCGTAATTCACCTGGGCCTGGTTGGCGATGTCCTTGAGCCGTTGGACGTTGGCCAGCTCCTTGTTGAGCTGCGCCAAGGCCTTGCCCGCTTCAGCGTTCAGCTCGACCTCGGTAGACGCCGCAAACTCGTGGCCGTAGTGCGCTTCGTAGCGGTACTTCGCAACGTCCCATTCCCCCTTGGCGACCTGGAAATCGTTCAAGGTGTTTTTCATCTTGGTCTGGAGGTCGACAAGTTCGCCCTCCATCTTTTCACGCTGCTTTTCGTGGCCCAAGACTTCCTTGGTGGCGGCCGTGAGCTGCTCTTTTAGACTGTTGAGCTCGTCCTCATCCAACTCACCGACAGCTTCCTTGGCCCACTCGTTGTACTTTTTTTCCTTAAGATTGAAGAACTCGGTCTGGTACGCCTTCCACTCACGACCGAAGTCGTCGAGTACCATCCAGATCGTTACCACAAGCATGATAACGCTGCCGATCCCGAACGCCTTCCACAGAAGGCTGGGTCTGTAAAATCTGTCGTCCTGTTCTTCCGGCGTGTTGTTTGCCATTTATTCTTCTCTTGGGTCGTCTTTTAAATGTTAAAAAAGGCTTCCGGAATCGCTACGATGTACTTCAAGTTGATGGTCCATCGCAGCACCATCTTCAACGGAAGCGCCGCCATACAAACCAGCAGCGCCGCCATGATGTAAAACCGAGCGGCCCCAAGCTCCTCGTAGGTCTTCTTCATCCACTTGCGCGCGAGCAGGATCGGCACACCGATGAGATAGCCAACGGTCAAAATAATGCCGAGTGCCTCGCGTATCAGCGGGTTGTCTGGAAGCTTTCCGCCATTTAGCCCAAACTCGCGGAAAATGTACTCCGAGAGGTTCACGTTTCTCAAAACTTCCAGCTTGTGAATGTCCCACACTTCATAGGGACCGAAGAAGTTCCAGTTGGGACCTCGCAAAAACGTGCCATACACGATGAGAAGGTTCCACAAAATCAGAAAGCCAAAAAGAAAGGTCGTGATCGCAAATCGACGTTCTTTGAACGTGTAGTAGCCATTTCCTTTGGGATTCGTGTCGATGTACGGAATAAGGATAAGCCCGACAATAATAAGTGTGGGAAAGACCACACCGGCCAACCAGGGATCGTAATACACGAGCATTTCCTGGAGTCCCAAGAAGTACCACGGAGCCTTGGAAGGGTTGGGCGTATCGACCGGGTTTGCGGCAATCTTCTAGAGGCGCTTTGAGCACGATGGCCCAAGCGAGCAGCAAACACCACACTGCAATGGTGCAGATGAACTCACTAAAAACCAAATCCGGCCAGGTATAGACCAGTTCCTTGGCTTCTTTTTGTTCTCTACATCTTGGCCGGCGTCGATGAGCTTGTCGTTGATGACCATCTTGTGAACGCTGAGCCAGGTGAAAAGAGAAGGAGAAACAACATCGCGACGATGGGAATGTTGTCCGGCTTCGCTACTACGTCTCTAAAGGTGGGGTGCGCCATACTGATGGCAATGAAAATCAACAGACCCACTTCCAGGAGGATGATCGTGGACTTTTTCCCGAACCATTCCCGGGCGTAAAACAAGATGCCGAAGAAGGCCAAACAGGAAAAGGTAAACAGGATCGCCGGTTGGCAGAGATAGTTAATCGTCCCGTAATGAATTCAATGATGGCCATCTAGCTGTCTATCGCGACCCTACAAGGGCCCCGATATGCCTCCGTCCTTACGTACTCGCCAGAAATGCACCGCCATGAGCAGCGCCGCCGCTAGCGGGATAAATATACAGTGCAAAACGTAGAAGCGGAGCAGAGTCGCTTCGCCCACCACGCGGCCCGCAAGCAGCGCAAAGCGCGCGTCACTCCCGGAATGCACCACATCAAAACCCATGATCATATTGAGCAACGAGGCTCCGGGTCCCTCACTCCCAAGAAACGGGGTAGCGCGGGCCATGTTGGAACCGACCGTGATCGCCCAAATTGCCAGCTGATCCCAGGGAAGCAGGTAACCGGTGAAGCTCAAGAGCAAGGTCAACGTGAGCAGCACCACCCCAATACCCCAGTTGAATTCGCGCGGTGGCTTGTAGGATCCGGTCAAAAATACGCGGAACATATGCAACCAAACCGAAATCACCATCAAGTGCGCGCCCCAGCGGTGGACTTCACGCATAATACCAATGGGAACGTGCTCTCTTAGAGCGATGATGTCCGAATAGGCGAACTCAGCCGTGGGACGATAATAGAACATGAGCAGCACGCCCGTCACGGTTTCGACGAGAAATAAAAAGAAGGTGATCCACCCATGCACCAGGTAAAGCTCATCCGGATGCCGGATTTTTCATGCGGATGGGGTGCAGATGCAAAAATACGTTCATCAGCACGGCCAAAACTTTGTTCCGCGAGTTATTGGGGGGCCCGTGCCGGAAAATCGATTTCCAGGCCTGAGACTTTCTAAGAGATTCTAGAAATCCCGCCTTCGCCATAATTCCACCTGTACTCTAAGCCAGCTCAAGGAAGGAGTCCGGATCGTCCCATTCCCTTTTTCCTGCTGATATTTCTTGTTCTTATCCACAAAAATCTGGCCGTCTTCCGATAGGCCGATTTTGAAAGCGTTCGAGAGGCCGTGGTGCAGGCCCTTCGAAGTTGATGCCTGTTTTGTAAAACCCACTGCCGTGGCAGGGGCATTTGAATTTTTGTTCGCCTTCGAGCCAGTTTGGTGTGCAACCCAGGTGGGTGCAAACCGTCGACAAAGCATAAATACCGCGTTCGTTGCGAACCATCCAAACGCCGTATTGTTTTTTCAAATGCTCATCGACTTTATCGACGTCGTATTCCGTAGGGAATCCCGCCTTAAACCGTTGAGGGGGCTCAAAAGTGACATTGGGAAAAAACAGACGGCCTACCGCAGTCAGTCCCAAGCCCAATGCGCTGACAAATCCGACCCAACCGACGGCGATCCACGAAACAAACGTCCTGCGACTGACGGTTTCGGGGGCCTCCGGGAACTTTGGTGCTGGCATATTCCAGTGCTTCCTTAAAAAATCTAAACAACGCCTCTAACTTGCGAACTTTTTATCGTGTGAACAGCCGTAAGTGTCAAGAATGAACGCGGATTTTTCGGGACCGGCTAGGACACGTCTGACAAGGCTTTGCAGGCTTTTTATGCCTTTTCAGATTGAGTCTGATCAAAAAATTGAGCGCATCGCTCCTTGCCGGATGGAACAAAAGCAAAAACAATGATCTGGCTACCGCTAATGTAATGAGCAAATAAGCAGAAGTCCGTGCCATGAAGTATTCGACTCCGATTTTGGCCGATTTCCCGGAACGGGTGTACTCCGGCGTGACACTCGGGTGGGATATATTCCGCGAGGCGAGCGCCTCTCTCATCACGGCCAAGCTCTATCCGCTTGGAATGTTGGAAAAACGCTTTCCCATCATCCCAAGCTGGTCTCGGCGGGATCAAGCCGTCCCTATCCTTTTTATTCATGGAATTTTCCATAACTGGACGGCTTTCACCTATATGGCGCAACGATTGGCGTGGGATGGGTGGAGCGATTTCTACGAAATCCGGCTTTTTACGAGTGTGGAATCCATCCCGAAGATGGCAAAGCGCACAGCCGCTCACGCCCATGCCATCTTGAAAGAAACCGGCGCTCCCCAGATCGACATCGTGGCCCATTCGATGGGCGGAATCGTGGCGCGCTATTTTGTGCAGCTATTGGGTGGGGATCGCATCGTTCGGCATCTCATTACCTTGGGCACTCCGCATCAAGGAACCCCTGTGTCGAACTACTCTCCGCTCCCGCACATCAAGAAACTGGCGCCGGAGAGCCAGATCTTGCAAAAGCTAAACGCCCTGCCCGCCCCCTCGCAGACGCAGGGGCTTGCGATCCGAGGCAAGCTAGACCTCTTCACACAAAACGGAGCTGGTTGGTGGCCGGGCGTACGCAACGTCGAACTGGGACGTGTCGGCCACGCGGGGCTTCTGTTTTCGCGGCGGGTTTACCATTTGCTCTCCGCAAGAATCTCGGATGATCTTGGCCATTCGGTCCCGCGCGTTGTATGATTTGGCAGTGTCATATCTAAAGGACTGTCTTGATAAGAAAGTAATCTTTTTCACCGGAAAAGGTGGCGTGGGAAAAAGTTCGCTCGCCTGGGCAACAGCAAGGCTGGCCCAGAACCACGGCAAAAAGGTGGCCGTCGTCAGTTGGAGCCCCTTTGATAAGGAGACCCAGTCTCCCCCCAGTCCTGATATCGATTGGGTGCGCATCGAAACGCTCGCCGCGTTCAAAGAGTACGCGCTTCAGATTATCAAGTTCGACAAACTTTTCGATGTGGTGTTTGACAACCACGTATTTAGAACATTCATCAAAGCCGCCCCGGGTCTTCCCGAAACGGTCGCGGCGGGAAAACTGTGGGATCTTTACCAAAAGGAAATCTACGATCTGCTCGTCGTCGATTTACCGAGTAGTGGGCACGCGGTTTCGTTTTTTCAGTCGCCAAAGGGAATCAACAAACTCTTTCGCACGGGTTTTATTCACAAAGACTCGGAACACATTTTGGAAATGTTTGAGGCCCCGACCACTCGTATCGACTTGGTTACTCTTCCGGAGGAGCTCCCTGTCGTGGAGTGCCGCCAACTGAAGCAAGAACTGGAGCAAGTGCTGCCCTTTCACGTTGGCTATTTGCATTTCAATCAATGCACGCCGGAGCTGGAGCTTCCCCCCGCAACCACTTGGGAACATGTATCCAAAGACATTAGCGAATGCCTCAAACGGCATCAGGAGAATCTCGCTTCTGACAAAGAGACCTACCAGGAGGCCAACACGCTAGGGCTTCCCATCGTGCGGATGGAACGCCTCGCGGTGGATCGATCCAAATCCTTGATAGACGAGATGGCGAATAGAATGGAGGGAAGATGAGCGACTTTGACCAAAAACGCATCTTCCTGATTGGGGGGCCCGGAGGCGTGGGAAAAACCACGCTGGCCGCGTCGCTTGCGATCGAACTCGCTAAGCAAGGGCACCGCACCGTTGTGCTGACGGTCGATCCGGCTAAGAGGTTGGCTCAGGCTTTAGGCTTTGATGCTTTTCACAAAGAGCTTCAAAAGGTGGATATCGAAGGGGCCAGCGGGGAGCTTTTTGCTTCCATGCTCGATACCAAACACTACTTTGACAAACTCATCGCGCGTTTTGCGGGAAGCGAGCAGCAGAAGCAGCGCATTTTGGAACACCCGATTTACCGCACGATGGTGGAGAGCCTTGGTGGCACACATGAGTACGCCGCAATGGAAAGACTTTTGGAATTTGCGGAAGATAAGTCGTACGACAAGATCGTGATCGATACGCCACCCAGCCAAAATGCGATCGATTTGTTGACGGCTCCCCAGCGTCTCGCCGACTTCATGGATAACTCCGTGCTGAAGTGGTTTCAGGGAAATGTACCGGGTTATCTGAAGCTTTTTAGAACCGGCACGAAGATGGCGATGAAACTCCTGCAAAGTGTTTTTGGGGCGGAGTTTTTGAATTCGTTTGCGTCTTTTCTCGATAATCTTGAGGGCATGCAATCGGGCTTCCGCCAGCGACACCTGGAGGTCATTGCGCTTTTGGGAAATCCCAAAACCGCTTTTCTACTCGTCACCGCCGCTACGGGTGAACGCTACCGCGAAAGCCTCGCGTTTCTAAAAAAGATCGAAGAGCACAAGATCCATCTGAATGCACTCATCTTAAACCGGTTGGAACCTGCTTGCCCGGCGGCCTCTGACCCGACGACGTCGGGACTCAATGGTAGCCGCCCACTTGTCGACGCCATTTTGGCCTACTACCATGCCCTGCACGCGCAGCAGCAAGAGTGGGTGGGACAATTCGAGAAGGCGCTTCCAACGCTTCCCGTCATCCGCATTCCCAAGCAGAGTGGCTCGTTGCATGAAGTCGCGACGCTCTCCAAATTGGGCGGTTTATTGCTGAATTCTTTGTTAAGATCTAAGGATGACGCCCACACAAACTCCCAAACCACACCAATGGCCCACTAAACGTAAACGCGGTCCCAATCTTCCGGTTCAGTTAAAATACGCGGCTTTGCTTTCGACTGCTTCCGGCTTTGTGAACTTGGTGATGATCTTCGTGATGGCGTGGTTCATCCAGCGCAACTACTCGCTGTTTATGGCAGATGAATTAGGCGTCTCCGCCCAGGTGATCGAGATGGTCCGCAACGAACAGCAGATGCTTGAGATTTCACTCTTCATTTTGTTCTTGTTTTCTATCTCAGTGATGTTTGCGGCAGCTTTCTGGTGACCCGCAAACTCATCGGCCCTATCGCGGCCCTAAAACGCCACCTGCAACTCTTCGCGCGTGGGGAATGGTCCCGCACCTTCCGTTTGCGCAAGAACGATGAGTTCAAGGAGCTGGAAAAGATCGTAAACGGCATCCGCGAAACTCACCTCGCCGAAATCTCTGGCCAAAAAAACGCGAGCTAAATAGTCCATCTAAGCTGTCGCGCGACAGGTTTTAGTTCGGATGAATACCCACGCCCAAGCGATACAATTTCTTGATTTCTTCATCGGTAGGGTTGCGGGCAAGAACGCTGCCCTTCTTTTCGTGCTCAGTGAAGTAACTGTCGGAGCAGCGATGCGTTTCTCTCAAAGACTCCAGAAGCACCGCCTGCGCATCGAAGGCCCGGCGTTCGGCTTCAAATACCGTGGCTTGTTTCTCTTGCGGCGAGAGATCCGCACGGCGCAGCTTTTCAAGTGCCTCACTATCGAGGGCGTGTACTATCTCATGGTACAGGTGAATGAGAAGCAGCCCAAACTCATTGCTATCGAGCGCTACCGAAATACCTTCGTCTTCGTAGAACGTCCTCGCCCCCACACCGTACTCGGAGGCCAGTCGGGTAACCGAGACTTCCCCTCGGGCATAGCGGGCGCCGAACTCTAGCGCTGCCACCTTGGATTCCGGAATTTCCTGTAGCACCTGCAGAAGGGTGGCGATCGCCTCAGTAGGCCTCTCAACCCAGCGGTTTAGCAATAGCCGTCGGCTTCCGATCTCGACGAAACAGGATCGGACGGCAAACGCCTCAGAGGCGAAAACGAGAGCGATTAAGATAAAGGGAAAACGCACAGACCGGATTTTAACGCATTGCGCTCTTCCGGTCTATTGACGTTTTTTGTCACTTTATTGGCCTGAAAGCGCCGTGATCGCGGCGGAATCGTTGTTCAGATTGCACCAGAGGCAGTAGCCTATCTGCTTTCCCTCTTCGTTTTGGCGCACGATCTTGTAGTCGGAGATACTGCCTTTTTGAATAGCCTTCAGAATTCTCAACACCTCGGAACGCTTGGCGGCTGGCAACTTATCGATGTCCTTCCACCGAACAGAGACACCATATTCATTGAAACCCTCTTTGGGTTGCCCGTTATCGTCCTTCGCCCAATGGTCAAACTTGTGAACCAAGAGGGACTCTCCTTTCTCGTCCACAAGGCCCAACGCCTTGGCCATGAGATCGGCAGTGGGATAGAGGTCCCCGATGGACTTGTTCAGCGCGCGGTTGCTAGCGACAAAGGCATTCACCTTGTCCTGCTCGGCGTTTCCGGTTTTGGAAGCGAGGTCCGACGGGTTTTTAGTTACCGGAAGTTTCGCGCCCACTTTGTGTTTGTCCGGAGAGTTCCTATAGTCCAACCACAGGTCCAGGAGTTCTTTCTGATCGGGTCGGCTTGTGTCCAAGCTCTTCGGAGCAGCGGCGCCTTCGGCGAGCTGCAAGCTCCCCGACGGCGATTTGGAAATGGTGCGTGCGCCCTCTTTCCCACGTTCAAAAAAACTCTCGCCATCATAGGTAAAACTTTTGCGGGACGGATTAAAATGCGGGACTGCGACACTTCCGCCACTTGTTTGGATTTTGGCAACTTTGAGGGCAGCCGTAGCCGCATCCCCCATCGCCTGGTAGAAGTCGTAGGGCATGTCCTCCCCTTCGCGGAGGGGCACATCATCTTTTGCTACGGGTTCACCGCAGGTAAAACAAATCGGGCGATCGAGATCATTGTCGCTGATATTCTGGATCGCTAAATCGTAACTTCTTTGGCTTTCTTTTATGGTAGCGCGCACAGCGTCTGCGAGCAGGATACCTCGGGGATCGCCTTGCGCTTCCAAGGCTTTTGCCAAATCGGTCAGCATCGCTAAGCGCAATTTTTTTCTGGCTTCCGTGTACGCAAGTGCCGCTAGCTTTTTATCTTCCTTGGAAAGA
>JAWKNY010000031.1:0-43640 GCA_041391485.1 Bdellovibrionota bacterium
TGCCAGCGGGACGGGGGCGTTGTCAAAAAGGTACCACGTTCCTTTTTTGACATCCCTGTGGATTGTTTTACCGGCGGGTCGCCAACGTTATCCACAGCCTTGTCAAAAAAGGAAGGTGGTACCCGGAAGGGGAGTTATCCACACCCTTGTGCCAAAGGGAAGGTGGTACCTTTCGGATTTCGTATAGACGGTGGGCAGGAGGTTTTAATGCGTATTTTCGGATACTTAGCTGAAGTCGTGCGGTGGGGTGTCTGGCCAAAGGGCATTCCGCCAGGCACGGCCAGGCACGAAATTCTGGCCGGGTCTTTGCACTGCATATAAGGAGGGGAAACTCTTAAACGCGCATTGGGAGATTAGGTTGCGGCCTTTCGGGATAATATTCTTACTTCTACTCGTGCTTTCCAGCGTTGGCTACGCTGACGGGGAAACCGGCGAGCCCAAGCCCCCCGCGACTTCACCTGAAACCCCAAGCAGCACCGAAGATCCTGGCAAGAAACTGCTCGCGTCTTTGAAAGACTCACTGGAAGGGTTGCAGCCTGGCAGCCTCGACGGCACGATTTCGGAAATTCCCGGAGATGAAATCAAAGCGTTTCTCGGTGAAAACCCTTCGGACGAAAAGAAAAACGAGCTCCGAGAACTTGCCAAACAACTCCCGCCCGAGAAGGCGGCCTACATCACGGCCTATCTCGGTACGCTGACCGAACACAGCGGGGAACAAGTCGATCAGTTTCGAAAAACAATCACTGGAGATACTTTCAAGAGTGGTGGCAAGGAACTAACCGGAGCGGACCTGCGAAGTGCCGTCGGCAAAAAATTTGCGGAGATAGATGCCGCAAAAGAGCTTTCGCCCGAGGCCAAACTTCGGCTTAAATCCGAGGTACTCGGCAAACTGTCACAAGACCAGAAATACCAGATTCGCTATGCCGACTTGCCGCACTCATCACCCCAAGAAGCGAGCGAAATGGCGGCCGTCGCTGCAAGCCAAGGCATTTGCCTCACCTGCAATGCGCACAACCTTCATGCGGGGAAACAAGACCCGGGTACCGTAAGTTTTGATTCCAGTGGGAAACCTACAACCTCTCCCACCGCCCCGAAAGGAACCAAGTCGGCTGGCAAGAGTACCAATGGCGGTAAAACTTGCGCCGACGGTGCTTGAGGGAAGCAAGCGAACGGACCCGGTGGGTCCGCAGATAGTGGTTCAGGCCCTGGAGGCGGTTCGGGTGGCGGCTCGGGCGGTGGCTCGGGCGGTGGCTCGGGCGGTGGCTCAGGTGGCGGCTCGGGTGGCGGCAGCGCCACGGCAGGCACGTCGACTTCCGGTGTTGCGGGCGCTGGCGGTGCAGGCTCCTCGGGTGGATCCGGAAGCTCGGGTGGAGACTCAGGTGGCGATTCAGCCGGCGACATTCAACCTTTAGAGTTTGATACTGCGGGACTCTTAAAACAATTCGCACCCGGCGAAATTTCTAAAACACTCTTGGAGTTCTTGAAGTCCGGTGATGACGAAGGCATCGCACTGCTTGCAAAGATTTTTGGAGAAACCTCTGGCGCACCGGCAGTGGCGTCCAACGCGGCGTCATTCAGTAGTTCACTGACGGCGGTTCTGGAGAACAAACGGCCTTTATCAAAGGCCTCATTTCCAATTTCAATGCGCAGTCGGCGGCTGCCATACGCAAGCTCAGCGGTCGCACTGGCTCAAGCCATATCGACCTCCGGCCCGGTCGTCGGTAACAACGCTTTCATCAACTCCATTAGCACCGCGCGCACTGCGCTCGGCGTCACCAATTCACCACTGCGTCAGCCCAGCATTGCTGCGGGTTCCACACGAACGAACCGCTACGCGATTGTCACACCGCTCGCTCCGATTCAACGCGCACCCGCGTCCTTTGCAGGCACCCCGCACCGCGATACGCCGGCCGCGGAAACGCTCAACTCGTCGCTCTTCGACAAGTCGCATAAAAAGAAGTAAATCAGCATTCAAATTCAGTAGTTCAGCATCCGATGAGACTAGGCATGCTGGTCGAAACCTTCCAAAAGCACTATCAAAAACACGCGAAGACCGCCCCCGCCATGTCCTTTGCCCTTGGCTTCGTGTTTGATATCGCCACCATGGGCCGAATCGATTCGGCGTGGATGATCGCTCAGCAGGGATTGTACCTGGCGATCGTAGGTGTGCTCGTTCTTTTTGAACTCTGGGAAAAACTCGGCGACTACAATCCCCGAAAACATTTCAAAAAATTTTGGCGATACCAGGAAGCAGTCGTGCACTTTTTCCTCGGCGCTCTTCTCAGCGCGTACACCCTTTTCTACTTTAAGAGCGCGTCTGTTTTTTCCGCATTCCTTTTTCTGTTCCTTCTCTCAGCGCTCCTTATCGCCAATGAATTTGAGCGGGTCCGGCGCGCAGGCATCGCGCTTCGCTTTGGCATGTTTAGCCTTTGTCTCGCGTCCTATCTCATCTACACCATGCCTATCTTCTTGGGCTTTCTGGGAGATTTCCCTTTTCTCCTTTCAATTTCTCTTTCCACGGCGCTGGGAACGATCATCTACTACGTCCTGCGCGATCAACTGCCCGACAAGGCAAGACTACGCCGACAAGCCCTCTACCCCCATTTGGCGGTTCATTTGATATTTACCGTCCTGTACTTTTTACGAGCCATTCCGCCCGTACCTTTGTCCATCAGTTACATGGGCGTCTACCACGACATCACCAAGAAAGGCGACGAGTACCACCTCTCCTACACGCGTCCTTCCTGGAAATTCTGGCAGAATGGGGATCAAGTGTTTGAGTACGTAGAGGGTGACAAGCTATTTGGATTTGCTTCCATCTTTTCTCCCTCGGGTTTTAAGGACAATGTGTATGTTCGCTGGTTGTACAAAGAAGGAAAGCAGGGGTGGCAAACCCAGGATCTCATTCCCATCCAGATAACCGGTGGACGCGACGAGGGGTTCAGAGGCTACACAGTTAAAGAACACTTCCGCCCTGGAAGTTGGCGGTTTCAAGTAGAGACGGAAGATGGAAGAGAGATTGGTCGCCTATACTTTGAGATCGAAGCTATCTCCGAGATTGCCCGCCGGGAAAGCAATACAGAAATCAGGTAGGTTCTACGGATATAGAGACAGCGTACTGAAAATATTTCCCCAGGCTTGGAAGGTCCCACTGTGTTGGGACATCGTAGAGTAAAGGTTGGGATAAGGATTCACAGCAGCGGGCACCGTCAAGGTATACCGATTGGTACCCGCCGATTGGTACCCTCCCGCATAGGTCGGGCGATCGGCTGCAGTGATCGGGGCATGGGTCAAAGACGAAATCTGATACTGAAACGACTGCGTATTCAGCGTTCCATCCGTATTGTATAGACTGGCCCCGACGCTGCAGGCGTACAAACACACTTCGTTGTTAACACCCGAGAAAAAATTGGTCATAGAATCCGAGCCAGCATACATAAAGCTATTCGGCCCGGACTGGATGCCACCATTGTACTCGGAGAACCCATGCGTCATGATATCAACCCGGTGGCCCGGGTATCTCGCAATAAACTCCTTAACAGAGGCATCATTCAGATTAGAAGTCTTAATATAAGCATCATAGACGCTAGAGTTTCTAGCCAGATCTAATCTTTGGCCAACATTCGCATCGTTGCTATCGACGACGATAGCAATTCGATCTTGTCCGGTGATCCGAGAATCGGAAACGCTGTAGACGGTTTTCCCGTCGCTCCCTTTCGCAACGTAGCCAAGCTTTGCCTGCACCTCAGCCTGAACAACGGGCTTTGGTTGCTCCACCGGATTACTTAACTCACTAATAAAATCATTCGCGGCGGCCAGCGTGTCATCATAAAGCTGCTGCGCCGAAGTAATCGACTTTTTGGTTTTGGCTAAAGCCGTATCGAGGAGGGTCGGCTCTGGCTTCGAAGTTGCTGTCGTGGCGTCCGTACCAGAAGTTTGACCGGAATTTGCTTCGCTACTCGATGGTTCCACGCCGCGAGACAGACCACGCTCGGTCCCTGTAGAGGTCTTATTTGAAGTAGAAGCCGCTTCCGTCGTCGAAGTTGAAGTTGAGGTTGAAGTAGCGCCGCTATCGGTGGTTGTTTTGGGGGTCGGAACGTTGGGAGAGGTCGAGCGGTTCTGATCGATTACCGGACCTGACGTTGTGGCGTCTACATTGAGATCCGCTAACTGGGTGGAGTCAATGCTAGTAAGCGAACGCTCGGGACCGGCACTCCTGCCTGTGGAATCACCATTAAATTCATTGATTCGGATATCGGTCACTTTTCCGTTCGCGTCCCGAACCGTTTCGACCGTTAAACCTTGATCGGTTTTACCGTAGCGTTCGATAAGATTCCCATCACGGGTCGCTTTCGAGTAACCCAGCTCCGCCTCACCGAGCTTTTTGACGCTATTCCCTTTAGAGTCGGTAATCTTCAGATTCCCGGTCTGATCAATCCCCTCTACCTTGTAGCCACTGTTCTTCAAACGCTCATTGATGGATTCAAGAGCTTTTTGATTCTCGTCTTTCTGCGTTTTAAGGTCTTCAGCCGTTTGTTTGCGTTCGCTACAGTCTTCCGTTTCCGGATCGCAATCTTCGCTCTCCTGCTCGGCCGACTCGGTATTCTGGTCCAGCTGATCGAGGTTTTCAGTGAGGGTGGGTTCGATAGGGGTCTGGGCGTACACCGCGCGCCCGAATACAAACGGCGCAGCACAAATCAGTATTAAGCAGATTTGCCCATACTTTCGCCCTGATTCCATGGAGCAAAGAAATGCAAACAGCGTTCCGAAACAAGTCCCGGCATATACTATAAGTAATTAATATTATTTGAATTAACCAGGCAATGCGGCGCTCAGTAGCTAGTGGGCTGAAAAATCCGTGCACGGTGTGCGCAGGTGTTCAGAGCGTATACAGTTGGTGTACGCCCTATTCGCCTATCAAGTCTTTTATCTCGGATCGCGTCCGCGCTTTGAAATACGCTGACTTCTTTCTATCAGGCTTGAGTTCACCGCTTGGTTTGAGTGTTGATTTCTGCAAGGCCAGCAGCCAGTGCTTCCGATCAAAGCTGGGAAAGTTGGATTTGTATAAAACCGCAAGTGCTCCCAATTGTGCCGCGGCAATATTCGGCCCACTAATCGCGACTTTGTCGGTAAAACGAGCCTCGGCTCCATCCAAAACAATATCGGGCTTCTTTCTGCCATCCGCCGTCGGCCCTTCTGAACTAAACGGGTGCGTCGAACCCGCTGTCGTCGCCCATTTATTGTCGGCAGGGACCGGGATGCTTTTCTTGCGCGTTCCATCGACGAGCTCAACGGCGCTTTGCTCTTTGACGCCATCGAAAAAGGGACGTCGATCCGTGTCTACGGTTAAGCGCAGCTCGTCGGCACGCGAATCAAAATCCCCGTTCTCTATTTTGATCCTCACGTAATACGGCGAAAGATCTTTGAAAAGCTTCGCCGTCATTTGTTCCACGGCAAAATT
This sequence comes from Bdellovibrionota bacterium, assembly GCA_041391485.1. GTDB lineage: Bacteria > Bdellovibrionota > FAC87 > UBA2466 > JACKAF01 > JACKAF01. The sequence continues at coordinate 5,462 of JAWKNY010000031.1, forward strand.
GCTTTCCCCTTCGTTTGTATCCCCTTCCACCTGACGCGTCTTGGAGGAGGCGACCTCTCTCCCTTTATTATCGTAGAGGATCATGTCCAGATCCTTATCCGTCCCATAGAACCGGCGAAACCCGGGGCTATAGGCATTCCAACTGAGCGTTATGGTGACTTCGGTATCGTCCGCGTAGGCTTTGATCTGCGGATCGGGTTGATCGAGCTTTCCTTCCTTTACCTTGATGGGGAGATTGATGACTTTTGTTGCGAACTCGCCGGCGCTTTGGATCCAGATCATCTCGCCAATAGCCGCCAGATCCACCAAGCGGTTGATGATGCCAGTGCCATCGAAATTTCCGAACGCGGAAAAATTCTCCGTACAGACAACAATGTCGGCCTTCCATTCGGCGAGTGCGTTGACGGCTTCACGAAAGGCGACGAGTCCGTTGGCGTTGTAAAGACGAAACTCGGGGCCCTCGGTGTCTAAACCAGAAAGCGACCAGATGGTCTGTGCCACACGGCGCCCTATTTCGTTGCGGCCCTCCAGGCCAAAGAAGCCACCTCGTAGTCGGCGATCAGCCGCATGGACTCGGGCAGGTAGCGTTTGCGAAAGAACTCGTCTATTTTTTTGTCCTGCTCTTCCACGCCACGGAAACCCTTCGAGAGCACCGCTACTTTGATGCCGCTCACTTCCGCTTTGTCGACGAGGTCCGACTCTATGCCATAATACTTTCTGACTTCATCCGGGTTTTCCAACCTTGAACTGAGTCGCTTCGCCTCTTCGGAAAATGCAAACCCGCCCACGATCAGCAACCCAACAACTGACCACAAACGCAAAGTTGTTTTCACTAACGGATCTCCCGGGCCCTCACGACCCTCTGTAGTTTTTCAAACGACGGGGTGCTCCAGATTCGAGGGGACTTAGCACTCCCGTCCACAACAGCTCCCTTTCCGATAAAGGAGAATTCCGGAAGCTGAATGATTTCCACATAGTCGCCAGGCAACCCGCCCCACTTGTCCCAAGGTGCCTCAGCGTCTTTTTTCTTTTGGTATCGGAACTCTTTTTCGACACGATCTTCGCCCGGTACTTCGGCGACGACGTAACGGGTTTCTGTCTTTTTGACGGGAGGGACCCACTCCGGCTCACCCGGTACATTGACCCACTTATAATCGTATTCGGGCTCCACGTATTTGTTCTCGGTGTAATAGAGCGTAAGCTGCGGCTGGTAAGTCCCAATCGTCCCGCGCGCCCAATCGATCCCTACAACCTGACCGCCCCAATTGACGGTCTTGGTTTTCGGTACCGCAACGTAATGACCGGCCTTGACCAATACCTTCTGCAATTCTCTCTTTGTCGTCGGCTTGTGGTACCCAGCTTTCACGATGACCTCAACCTCTCTAGGGACTTTTTCTGTTTTGGTCGTCGCCACCCGCTTCGCGCGGGCGTAAAGGAAGTAGTCTTTTAGATTGTCCATCACTTCCTTAGGCCAGGAGCTGAGCTTATCGACCGATTCAGAGCTGGCCACCGCCGTTCGCCCGCCGGGGCCCGCCATCACGAGATAGTCGATTCCCCATTTTTCCTGAATATAAGGAGCCAGCGCCGGATCGATGACAGGAACATCAGAAATAGTCCACCCCTGCGCCTGCACCTGGTCGGCCAGGTATTGCAAGGGGTAGCGAATACGGAATCTCAAGAGATCTTCTTGCATGGTTCGCGGTTCGGCAGCACGCAGTAGCGCCACAATTCCACCGAGGTACGCATTGGCGTACGAGGTACCAAAAAAACCCTGCCGATCGGAAAACGTTACGTTGTTCTTCTGCATGATGACGTCCGGTTTACCGCGGCCATCCACCGTGGGACCCTTGGCGCTGTTCGCCGTGAGATCGCCTACCGCGAGTCCGGATCCGTCCGCAGGCACCGGGATTTCGCCCGTGTCAGTCGCATCGACAAAGTCGATCGCATCTACGTTCTTCTTTTTGTCTTCGTCGTAAAAACTCCCTTTATTTCCCTGGATGGTGATGCGGAGTCGATCCTTTTTAGGATCAAAGAGGGCCGCCTTCCCCTCTTCGCCTTTGGCATTCACCGCAAGTAGGTAATAGTTGTCTTTGTCGGCCGGTAAATTTACCGAAATGCGCTCACGGGCGTACAAGGTCTCGTCGTCCTCACCCGTTTTTTCCTTTGTTTGCACTAGCCTGGAAGTGGCTAAGCGCTTGGAAGGTTTGCCGGCTTGCTGCACGAAGAGTGACAAGTCGAGGTCTTTGTCTGTACCTTTAGGTTCGTAGCCGGGATCAAAACTATTCCACGACAACGTAATCGTGACTTGATTCTCATCCACCAAATTCTTGAAGCGTAAGTACCAGGAGTTATCGGACTTACTTTCAAACTGCACAAAGTGGTCGTCGTTTTCAGTCTTAACCAGTTTCACGGGGCCGTTGTAAATATGGCCACCGTCGTTTCCGGCAGCGTTCAGCCAAATGATGCCTTCGTCGGTAACTTCTTTTACCGCGTGATCGATAAATCCGGTCCCATCAAAATTCCCAAAAGTTTCCCAGTTCTGACTGAACACCACCACATCGGGTTTCCAGATCAGCACTTCTTTTACAGCCAAAAGAAAGTTTTCCGGCCCGTTCGCATTGTATAGACGAAACTCCGGCCCCTCTTCCTGGTAGCCCGTCATCGCCCAAATAAGATGAGCCATGTGAGTACCATGGGGATCTTCGTCATCCAGCTTTACGTCTTCCAAGGCCTTGGCGTAGCCATCGACGACTTTGGCAGACTTTGGTAAGAAGCGGCGGCCATCTTCGCGGGCCGGGTGAATACCCTTGAAACCTTTGTCTAAAACCGCCACTTTTACTGACGACAGATTTCCGTGGAACTTGGAATAGTCCTCAACACCCAAAAACTTCCGAGTATTGACGATGTCGGCTACCTTCATCGCAAGCTCACTGTCTTTAACTTCAGTGGCCTGAAGGCCGGCGGTTAGGAATACAACAAACAACAAGAACGGTTTCATAGAGTCACCCTAAAAACATTCCTAGGTTAAACATAAACGGAGGCCCCCCTGTTGGAAGGCCTCCGCTGATTTTTTATGGAGATTGCATCTCCTGGAAACCACTGCTGGTTAGCAGTAGACGTACCAGGAATACCCTCCGTAATAGACGGTCCAGCTGTAGTACCAGGTTACGCGGTAGTAGGTGTAATACACCGGACGGTACCAACCATAGTAGTAGCCGTACCACGCAGCCGTGGACTTATCCGAATCGACACCACTGAAGTTTCCTTCGGCGCGGTGCTTATCCAGATCCAAGCTCGCCAAGGACGTATCAAGAAGATCGCTGCGCTTGGCATCGAGTTCCTTGCTTTCACCCTTGAGAGCGACGGCATCAGCGTTCTTAACGTCCTTCAAATTGAAGTAAACGGTTTCACCGGTGCGCGGGTTTTGACGCGCAACCATGATGCCTTCCTTCTTCGCAGCGCTCAGCTGCTTGTCCCCTTGCGAGAACGGATCCCCGGCAACCCCGGTCTGGCTGATGACTAACGCCATCAAAGTTAGTGCGAACAGTTTTAGTTGATTATTGGCCTTCATTGAGCCCTCCTTATTGGCTTTAACCCACACTAGACTTCAGAAGTATGGGCGGTGCTGCGCACCGTCAAGAAAAACCCCGTAGAGAGACGCGATCAGAGAGACGCACTCTTTCAGTCCTGTGGCCGATTTCCGGGCGCGTTGCACACGCACCACGGAAATCCATCGCAGCGTGCCTTGGCGGCAACCACTCAACATGGAAAAAATTGAAACCCACACGTTAAGGGGGCTCTAATACAATGAAAAAAATCGCTTTGCTGGTTGTCTCACTGTCTCTTATCGCTACAGCGTTTGAAGTTCCGTCCGAGCGGATCGAACTTGAGGACGTCTTGGTCGTCGCACTCGGAGGCTATAATAGCTGCGGAAGTAGCAATAATCCTTATGGCATAGGGATGTATGGCCAAACCGAAGCTCTGGTAAAAAAACTTTCGGCGCGCACGCCTAAGGTTAAATACATTGTGGCGTGTCTGAGGACGGCAGCGCCACCTGAGGGCGAAGGCCGTTACGTCACTTCCGACGCGCCCAACGACATCCGCATCGGCAACGCGGCCAAACTAAAAAGTGTCATTGAATCTATGTCGACCAAAAACACTCCTATTTTTGTCATCGGACACTCCTATGGCGGCTGGCTTTCCATGTACCTTTCGACTCGTTTGAGCGATCGAACGCTTGCGGGGCTTTTCACCGTGGATCCAATTAGTCCGAAAACATGCGGTCCGGTAGAAGTGCTCATTGGGGCTGCCGGTTGCCACCAATCGCCTCGCGATTTGGAAAACGGCGACATCCAAAAGATCGCCGCCCACTGGCTCAACTTTTACCAAACCGACGATCGTTGGCTGACCTCGTCCGAGATTGCAGAAGCGCAAAACTTTCACATCTCTTACGATGACTCGCACACAGCCATCGACGGAGATGATCGCGTTTGGACCCGCATCGTCACCACGGTCCAATCCGAAGTCGGCCTATTGAGAAATGATGAATATTAGGATCGACTAGCGAGCTTTTCGAAGCTCTTGAAGTGATCTTCGCAACGTTTCTTGGAGCGGCCTTTATACTTTTCGCAATCCGGCAGAAAGTAGAAGGCCGCTTCGGCTAGACCCGGATCTTTTTTGGCTTCGCGTTTAATCAAGGCCTGCGCCTTTTCCAGATAGGTAAAGTTTCGACCCACAAACCCGTCCCGCAACGACACCGCCACATCATACAACTCGCGCACCAGCCGCTTTAGCCGCTTGTGGTTTTTGTCGTCATCCAATTTAGCCGTCAGCTCCAAATCGCTGACGACCCACTGCAAACGTGTCGCACGTCCTTCCGCCGACTTGCGGGCTTTGGCGCTCCACTCCATTGCCGCCTGCTTGTTTCCACGCGCTTCCTCAAGCGAAGCCAACGAGGCCTGCACGTACCAGGGAGAGGTGCTGATTTCGAGTTCGTTTTTCAACAAAGCCTCGGCCTGCTCATAGCGATGAACGGTTCGTAACAAGTAGGCTGCACCGGTAATGACCGCTTGCCGCTCCATTGGCATCGTAACCGCCGCATCAGCGGCTTTCACCGAAGCTTCCAAACCTTTGGCGAGCGGGTCCGGGTAAACTTTTGTTTTGGGGTTGTTCATGTCGTAGATTTGGATTTCGGGAAAGAATGTCCAAAGCCGGGTATCCACCGACAGGTCCTGCTGCGCGCGCAAAAACCGCGCGGCTTCGATCCATTTTTCATCCCAGCGTTCTCGTTCTTTGCCGCCTTCCGGGTAAGCGAACGTTAGGACTCGTTTCGCTCCATATACCACCAGGCTTCGAGCCGCCAAGATGGATTCGTTGTTAAAAAACACTCGCTCCAGATAGGTAGAGGCTTTGGCTTGAATCTTCTTGGCCTCAGCGGACTTTTTGTCCGCACTCGCACCCGCCTCTAAGACGCTCGCCGCGAGCAGAGCGCGTTCCGGACGCAAACGCCTCGGGACGCTGTCCGACAAACGTTGTCGCCACTGCAATATTTCTTCACTTTTTAATTTGAGTTCGGGGGTGTTCTCCCAGTCAAAAAACGCCAGGATCCTCCACTGCCGATCATTTGCTTTCCCTTTGGCCGCCTTTTCCAAGACCGAAACAAAAGGCTCCCGCGCCAGCACAGCACTTTGGAAGGCCTTTTTGAATTCCTCAAAGGTCACGAAAGAGGAAATGCGCATCCACTCCTGCGCGTTCGGAGAGAGTACTAATAACGTCGGGTAGCCCCGCACTTTGAGACGCTCACCCCAGACCTGGGCGGCCTCGGTGTCCCCATCCAGGTAAACGGGGATGACGGTATCCATAAGCGGCGGAAAGTCCGCGTGCAAGAACACTTGGGTCTTGATCTCGTTGCAAGGCGGGCACCACACGGCACCCCAGTACAGAAAGACAGGCTTTCCGGTTTTCTTCGCATCGGCAAAGGCTTGCTCCACTGTACCGCTGTACCAACGCAAAGCTGTGTCGTGAAAGGTGCTGCGGTAGACGGGCTGGGTCGCACAGCCCGCGAGCACAAACAGAAGTAGCAAAGTCGATAGACGTCTCATCCGTCCACGATATACAGCCGCGGCCCAAAAAAAACTAAATTTTTAGAGTATTCATTACTCAATGCGCTATAAGGGGTCGATGAGGAGGCGGTAGATGGAACTCGGTACACAATTTCAACAAGCGACACAGGACGTCCTGAAGCTTTCAGAGCGTCCCTCCAACGATGCACTTTTGGCGCTGTACGCGCTCTACAAGCAAGCGACGGACGGGGATGTTTCGGGCAAACGGCCGGGGTTAATGGATCTCAAAGGACGAAAGAAATACGACGCCTGGGCTGGCAAAAAAGGCATGAGCAAAGACGCCGCCATGAAGGAATACGTGGCGTTGGTAAGTTCGCTACAGGCTTAGAGCTACAAACTCTTTAGTCCGTTCGCGCAATCCTTGGCTTGATTGTTCACGGTTTGCGGGTTCGTGACCGTATCGTAAATCTGGGACCAAGGAGCGTTCACAAACGTATTGACACACGTTTTGATAGCGTCCTGCATCTTGGCCTGCAGATCGTTGTAACAGTACGGCTCATACATGATGTTGAACTTTGTATAGCAGCTTTGGATGGTGCTACGGAACTGCTGCAAAAACGAAGAGTCTTCCAAACTCGGGTTGTAGAGTGAGTTAATCAAAGGCCCACAAAAGCCTGCAATCTGAAAAGCGATATTCCCAAGTTGGGTGCAGCGATCAAAAAAGGCATCCTGTTGGGCCTTGTCCTGGCTTGTGGTGCCCAGGTTACTGATATCGATGGACCCGCTGTTGTTGGTGTTGGTATTTCCCGAATTATTCGTAAACCCGCCACCGAATAAGCTGCTGCCGTTCGCAAGAAACAGCCCGGCACTTCCTCTGCCGCAAGCGGTAAACGTTAATGGTAGGGAGAGAATGAGAATGGCAAACGCCTTCTTAACGTATTGCTGAGGTCTCATGTTGTAACTCCAAGTTGCGTGTTCAATCGCCCCTAATTCCATTCGGGGCTGCTGTTAATCGTTAGGGTGTAAACTAAGTGTTCTTACCCTTTCATTATAGCAGAGCGTCATAATAAATAATACAACGCGTTAATATTTTTTTGTTTTAAGCGCCGTCTTTTGCGACGCCAGGAGCGGAACTGTCGAAAAACTCGACAGTGGTTTTCACACAATCTAAGGTTTATGCGTGGAATGACCGACACCGCAATAAAAGCGGGCGTTTTACAAAGTGCGACGCAATTGAGGTAGAACGCCAGGTTTTTTGACGGTGTATACTGGTTGTACACGGTATAAGCCCTTGACTCTGCGTAGCCTGGGGCTGGCACCAAATATGCACGCTTTATGCGTGGAACCAGGAATCGTAGGGAAATATTCCCTGCATGATTTTGATGTATAAACGACTTGTGGAGGTCGAAAATGAAGAAAGCCATTTTGAATGGTGTATTTTTCGCGGTGTTGGCTTTTGTGGCAGCTTGTAGCTCTAAGAAAGCCGTAAACGACGATGTAGCGATGTCCGGTGGCATGGGCTCCGGCAGCGATGTCGCCATGGCGGATCTTGGATCCAGCTCCAGCGGCCGCGCTCGCTAATTAGCCGGAAAGTTTTCCAAACGGGAGCTTCGGGACTCGTCCGCTCGGACGGCGGTTGCGAAGCTCTGTTTGCAAAATTGACCTACTACTGCGGATAGACCTCCGATTAGGTTGCGGAGGGCTTCTGTGTAGTAAATAAGATTTGGGCTCGTAATGAGCCCATTTTTTTTCCTGTCGCCAACAACGCGTCTGCGAGTGCTTGTCCGACACGCACGAGAAAACCCCCAAAAGCCGTCGCTTCCGGAGCCGCTGACTTAGTGCTTCCACAGTTTTACTCAGTCCAGGCGTGCGCAATACATACCAGTAATAGTTCACGTGGTCGTCCTTAACGATTTGAGGGGCTCAAAGTCGGGCCCACCCCCGTCGCGTGAATGCCCATCATAAAAAACGACGTCAGCGGCTTTCAGGCCATCGAGAAAGACGCTCTCCGCATAAGCGCTCTGCTGGGTTTGCGCGCTGTCTCGTTCGCGGTTTTCTTCGTCATCGGGCCCCACAGAACTCGCCGCGACTCGGACACGGACCGAAACCTTGATCCGTTTGCAACACGAACGGTTTTTAGAAAGAGGTCGGCATCGTGATCATCCCGATCAAAACCACAGGCAAAAAACCCGTCGCGGCACTCACCGAGCAGGTACTCCACCAGAATGGCGCGCTCGTAACGATCCCCACGTAGCGAGCTGGCCGAGCGTCCTGTAGCCAAACACGATGCGAACATCCAAAACGCCATCACTCAATAGCTCTTCGTAAGTTTGAAAGCAGCTAGACTGCGCACGTTGATCCCCTCGGAACCCGTACGCGGTGGTTAAGGGTTGGGGCACTGGGGGAAGCAGTGTTTCGGGGTCGGGGGTCGTTTTGGGTTTCGAAAGAAAACGAGTGCCACGATAATCAGAGTCACCGCTGCGAACCAATGCCAGCTCAGTCGAGGGATTTTTTCAATGTCGAACATAGCTCTTTAACCTTCTCGTCGTTGTCGTTCAGGCAGCCCGACAACACCTCACGCCACGGCGGCTTCTGTGCATCGGGTAAATCCTTCACCGCGTACAAGGCTTGCAGACGCAGCTGTCGGTACGGGCTATTCAACGCCGCCTTCAAGAATTCACCGTGCGCCTCCACTCCAACTCCGGCGCGCAGACGCAAACGCGCGAAGCCACGACCGCATTTTTCATCTCATAGCTTCCATTAGAGTAAAGCTCGTTCAACTCCTCGGCCGGCAACTGGTAACCAATCCTTCCAAACGTATCGAGAATCACCATGCGCGCAGCGAGTGCGGGCGGGGCTTAGCAAGTAAACGCTCGCGATAAAGTTTCGTCAGCATGGAGGCATTGTCCTTGTCCATCAACGCGTTCATCGCGAGGTAGGTCGTACCGGTGTCATCAATCTTAGAGGTCAATAAGAAGGGAAGTAGATCCTTCAGCTCTGAGCGTCGCGATCACGTCCACTGCCAAAAGCGATCCGACCCGTTAACGCGACAGTGAGTTGCCCTTCGAGTCCTCGAATTTTTTCAAACGTCGGATCGCCCGTTCACGAACGGCCTCGGACTCGCCCGTCAGTCGTTCTGCGTGGCGAAGCCACTCTGCGGCTCCAACACCCACTGCGTTTGCCACCCAAAAACAGAAATAAAACAAATACTCTTTTCATCGAGGCTTCATTGTAACCCCGTACGCCTAGCCCGTCTTCTTCTGTGTTATACTGCGCGGTGCAGGAGGCCAGTATTATGAGTGAAAACAAAAAAAAGTGGCCGTCGTTACAGGTGCCAGCCAAGGGTTGGGATTTGAGACCGCACGGCAACTTGCGCGCAAGGGTATCAAGTAATCTTGACGGCGCGGAATAACCAAAAAGGAAAAAGACGCGGTCAAAAAACTTGAGAAGAGGGTTTGGATGTAGATTTCCACCCGCTCGATGTGACTCGCGCCGAAGATGGAAGCGCTGCGATCTTATATCAGCAGCCGCTACGCAACTCGACGCTTTGGTGAATAACGCCGGCGTCTTCTTGGAAAGCGGTCCCGATTTTGAGGGAGACAAAGCGAGTGCGCTTTCCGTGCCGCCTAAAATTGTGCAAAAGGTTTTCGAAACCAACACACTTGCGCCGTTGAGGTTGTGTCAGGCGCTCGTCCCTTTGATGAACGCGCAAGGCTGTATCGTCAACGTATCCTCGGGCATGGGATCCTTGCACGACATGGGTGGGAGTTGGCCTGGCTACCGTATCTCCAAGGCAGGACTGAACGCGCTGACCCGTATCCTCGCGGCCGAATTGAGTGCCACGGGAATTCGTGTAAACGCCGTTTGCCCGGGGTGGGTGCGCACATCAATGGGCGGGAAGAACGCCACGCGCTCGGTGGAGGAAGGCGCCGACACCATCGTCTGGGCGGCCTGTCTCCCGGCAGACGGCCAAACCGGAGGCTTTTTCCGGGATCGCAAAGCGGTTCCCTGGTAGGCGTTCCAAAGAGTGTACCCCCCTTGCGTCCTTTGCGGCTGAATTGACGCCGCTCACTCGTTTTTGTTAGAACGCGTCTGGGCTTGGATAACCACAAAAGGAGGCAGGGATGCGAAAGCTTCTGCTAATCAGTCTTTTGTTGGGGGCTACTCTTAACGCTCAGGAATCTACCTCTCCGCACGATCCACAAAAGTATTTGTCTGAGATTGCGGGTTGCGCGGATCGCATCGACAGCTACGTGCGCTTGCTCGGGCGTAAATACGTGACGATCAATATGGCGCTGGAACGAGACGCGCTCGGACCCATCAAACCGGTTCCGCCTCATTATGCCGAGCAATTTGATAAGTTGTTTGTGTCGGTGAAAGTTACGCGAGGAGATTTCTTTGAGGAAGTAGGAATAGACTTCGCATTAAACAAATTCCCTCGGCTTCTGGAAGCCGCTTCCAAGTCTCTCGTCGATAAATGGGAAAACGACGCCAGCGATGACGAGTTGGCATCGGCGTTTGGGAGCCTGGACAAGGCGTATTGGCGCACCCTGGCCGCCTCGTACACGCTGATCGAATACGCGAAGCGACAGTACTACTATAATGGAGCCCAGTTTTATCTTGGTGACGCCGACGATCGGACTGAATTGGAAAAAGAAATCCGAGGTCTGCATTACGAGCTTCAAAATATGATGGAGTATATGTACGTTCTGCGAACGGATTCCCAATTTGCCCGACTGGATCCGGGAAAATTCACGCCGCATCTTTTTGAAGGCACCTACGGCTCGACCTTTCATTTCCGCCAAGAGAAACTCGATATCATGAAGCACGGCCCCATTCGCGAGCTGGTGTACTACTTGATCCCTGCTGCCTACCCTCGTTTGATGGCCGGGATGAAAGAAGTGCCACTCCCCAAGGCCGACGACGTCGAGTTCATTGCCCCCAAGCCCGAAAAAGAGAACCCGGGACCTGCCGTATCGGATGTCCCGACGGTGGAAAAACCGGAGAAGCCGGTGCCGCCGCCGCCCAGACCCGGTTTAGAGGCCAAGAACCAGCCGACCGAGCCGGAGGTACTCCCCACACCCGAGCCACAGCCGGGCGAGGAGACGCCTCAACCCAAGCCGCTTAGCGAGCCTAAGATGCCAAAAGCGAGCTAAGTCCAGTCTTTAGGCTTGGGAAGGCTGTATTCAACGCGCTTGCCTCGCCAAACAAAGGCGAGTGCTGCGGCCTGAAGGTGTAACGAAGGACCGGGCTTGGACCCATAGAGCGTATCGCCAACGACAGGGTGCCCTGCGTGTGCGAGCTGCACGCGGATTTGGTGGGTTCTACCGGTTAAGAGCCTGACTTGCACTTCACTCTTTTGCGGATCGTTTGGAAGACTTTCGACTTTTTCCACGACGAGATCACAACGGGCCCAACCGGTGCTCGGTTTTTCGGAGATTTCTTTGGGCGCCCAAGGAGTGGGTTTCATGTAATGCGTCCACTGTCCCAACGCCGGTTTCCCCCACACACACGCACGGTAACGCTTTTCCAGATCCCGGCTTCTCAACAGTTCGTTGAACTCGGCCTGAAAGGCCTTGGTCCTTGCAAGAATGCACAGCCCCTGCGTGTCGTTATCCAAACGTTGAGTCACCCAGAGTTCCGGGTAACCGTTTTGACGAAGTTGGTACAGAAGGTTCTCGACTTCGTTATCAAGCATGGCGTGCATCGGCACTCCGCGCGGCTTGTTCACGACCAAAAAGTCTCGCGTGGATTCCACCACACAAGATTTCCAATCGATGTCAGGCAAGGGGTACCGTTTGGGTTCAATGTGAACCCGCAGGTACTCGCCCTTTCTCAAAGAGCGATCGGCGCGCACTCGGCGCTTGTTGCAGTAAATGGCGCCCAGGCGAAGCAGCTCCCGTCCGCGTTCCTCAGGAACGCGCAAATGGGTGCGCAGAGCCTCCAATAAACCCATCGGAGAATTGGCGACAAAATGCCGGATACGTCCGTTCTTTGAAATCGCTGAAGGCATGGGGGAGGTATAGACCAAAGCCGGTCTGAACTACCAGCGAAAAGGCCGCTAGCCCGCCCGGCGGGTACTCGAGGCACGCCGTCCGCGTGCCTGACTCAATTGAGCGCTGACAAAAGCCTCAAAAGGGACCCCTGCCGCCTGCAACTGCTGCGGGATAAAAGAGGCACCGGTCAGTCCCGGCAAGGTATTCAGTTCGATGAAGTAGACCTGCCCTTCCGGAGTCACGATGAGATCGGTTCTGGAATAACCGAAACACCCCAGCGCCTCATGACTCTTCAGGGCCACCTCCTGCAACGAGGTGGTAAGGGAATCGGGGATCTGCGCCGGTGTGATTTCGGTGCTATGGCGCCCGAGGTACTTGCCTTCGTAGTCGAAATTCGCGCCCGCCTCCAAACGCACTTCGCTGGGTGGCAAGGCCTTGGCTCCATGGCCCAGATCGGCGACTCCGACGGTAAACTCGCGGCCCGTTAAAAAGGGCTCAGCTAGATACAAAACCTTTTTCTTTTTTAGCTCCGGCACCACGGCGGAAATGTCGGTTTCGGCTTTAAGCCGGAACAGGCCGATGCTGGACCCTCCCGCGACTGGTTTTAGAATCAGATCCCGATGCTTTTCTAGAAGCGTCTTTAGCGTCTCACTGCAGTCGCCCAGCTCGGGATTCAAAGAAGTCCCAACGGCGACCCGAATCCCCTTGGCCGCTACGATTCGCTTAGCCTCATTCTTGTCAAAAGCGCGCGCGCTCGCCCCCGCGTCGGAACCGGTGAAAGCGGCGCGGCCGGCCTCCAGGCGCCTCTGAACCCCGCCGTTCTCGCCTTCCCCGCCATGGACAGCCAGAAAGACGACTTGATCGGCCCTCAATTCGGCAAAAGCCGAATCCAGATCCGGGTAGCGGGAATCCCCCGCCGGGACAAAATCCTTCGTAAAGGCGTCGGCATGGGTCTCCAGCTCCGGGCGGTCAATCTCGTGGACAGCGCCGTCAAGGGCCCAAAACCAGAGCCGCGCCCCCACCAGGGTGCGCGCCAAGTTCTGCGCCGAGGCCACCGATACCCGAGCCTCATCTGAGGTTCCCCCGAAGAGGATGATGCTGTTTGGATCTCTGAGCGACATTCCGGTCAGTATACTGCGAGAGCCGTTTTCGCGCACCTCACCTCAAAATAATACGGCGCGTAAAGTTATTTTGTCCCCGTGCCGATACGCCTAAAGACAGAGCCTTGGCTCAGTGTAGAGGGGATTCCGATGGCAAAACGACGCAAAACCGCAAAAAAGGCGGCAAAAACGAAGAAGCGCACCACCAAAAAGCGTGCGACTAAAGCGAAAACAACCAAACGGAGCAGTTTGTGGGGAATTCTCGCCACCTTTGCTTTCGGATTTGGCTTTGTTTACTTCGCGCTCGTCAGCCGGCCGGTTTCGGAACAAGACCTCGTACAACTAGATGGGACCCTCAAGGATTGGTTCATCAGTGGGAGCAACTACCCGAGCGATCAGTTCTACTTGCGCGAGTACCCCAAAGCGGCGTTTTCCGTCGACAAAGCCGCCTTTGATTTACTCATCGCCGAAGACCACCTCCGCCCCGGCGCCAAGTTCCGCATCTCCGTAAAACGCCTGGATATTGATGGGCTGGAACGTGGCATCGCGGGCATTCTGCCGCAAGACGTTTCCGTCTACACCTTGTCCTTGGGCGAAAGCACCTATTTGAGCCTGTTAGACAGCACCAAGAAATGGAGCGCCCAGCGCCAACTGCACCTCGTCTTCGGGTGCCTGCTGCTGCTGCTCGCCGCGACCTTGGGTTGGACCCACGGAATAACCCCCTCAGCCCTCACCAAAGCCCGCTAACACGTTTATAGTTTCCTAGTGCCGGAAACGGTGAATTTATGTAAGCTTGTCCTCTGATTTTGGAACTCGGAGGCCTACAAATGAAGTTTTTGTCCGTCTTTTCGATGATCGCTGCTTTCCTCTTTACCTGGAATGCCGCCCTTGCGCAGAAACTCGATCCCAAGAAAAGTGAGCTCCATTGGACGGGTGAAAAAGTCGCGGGCCAACACACGGGCACCATCCAACTCCAATCGGGAGAGTTGGACTTAAAAAAGAAAAAGGCGAATTCGTAGTCGATATGCAATCGATTGAAGTGGGGGATCTGGAAGGGGATCTGAAATCCCGCCTCACCAATCATTTGCGTTCAGAAGATTTTTTCAATGTGGACAAGCACAAGATCGCTAAGTTAAAGCTGACCTCATTGGAAAGTTCAGGCAAAGGCACTTACAAGGCCACAGGCGATCTTACGATCAAGGGGATCACCAAACCTGTAAAATTCAACATGACGGAAAAGGGCAAACTCTATGAGGGCGAAATGACGTTCGACCGAACGCATTACGACATCAAGTATCGCTCCGGTTCCTTCATTAAGAATCTTGGGGACAAATTGATCAAAGATGACGTACATCTTAAGTTCAAACTTGTCCCTGTGAATGGATAATAGCTAAGCTCTCGGAGGCTGAATAGCAATGGCAAGAAAACTGTACGTAGGAAATCTCCCTTATTCCATTACCGAGGGGGATCTCGAATCCATGTTCACCGAACATGGCTCTGTGGATTCCGCCCGTTTGATCCTGGATCGCGCAAGCGGCCGGTCCAAAGGTTTTGGTTTTGTGGAAATGTCGAGTGACGAAGAAGCAGAGAACGCCATCTCTGCCTTGAACGGCAAGGAACTCGACGGACGCGCGATCGTCGTCAATGAGGCCCGTCCCCCCGCACCGCGAAGCGGTGGTTTCGGTGGTGGAGGCGGCGGCGGTGGCCGTGGCGGATTCGGTGGCGGCGGCGGTGGCCGCGGCGGATTTGGCGGTGGTGGCGGACGCGGCGGCGGTGGCCGTGGTGGACGTGGCGGCGGCCGTGGTGGCCGAGGTCATGACGACGACTACTAGATCGTAGTCATCGTTCCCATCGTTTTTGAATTCTGACAAACAGGCTTCGGTTGAGCGCGCTGTTTTGTGCGCCACCGAGCCATGTTTGATCAGAGTAGATAAGACTCGCCGATAGCGTAGTTTCAATCATGTAGCTAAGCTGAGCGGAAGCTGTCCAACTCTGTTGGGAGGAGGAACGTGCGTTCACCGCTCCTGTCGTAAGCACACCTTGTTCCCACTGAGGCGATACACTTAAACCCAAACGCAGATTCCCTGGGCTCCAGCCGGCCCCAAGACTACCGCTCGCTCCCCAACCGGGATTTAAATGAAACGTACCCGCAGCATTAGAATAGTCGCGCGCGAAGGAATGGTGCGCCTCTACCGATAGCAAGGCGTCGAAATTTCCCCAGGTCTGCAAGGCCGCAAAACCCACCGCTGGGGTGACAAAACCCCGCCCGCGCGCATCGACTCGGTAAAGCGTCGTCGAATCGTACGTGGAACCCCCTGTCGGTAGTGTCAGCGACGCAAACACAAAGACCTTCGGCTTCCACGGCGAGTACTCCCATTGCGGCAATAACTCAAACGCCACGTTCGCCGCGACGTCTCCTAAACCTGCCGAGGCTTCCGAAACGCCGGCACGCGAACGGCCCCGTCTCAGGACGGGCAAGCTCCAGCCGAGCTGCAAGCGATCCGAAAGCAAAACGGCCCCATCCAGTTGCACGCTCTGGCGGTACTCTTCGTCCGAGTACGCTCGGTAGAGAACCTTTCCCTGTGTCGTCGCCTCGGCCACTACCGATCCGGAACTCACCGTTGCGGAGAGCTGGAATCGATCGTCGCCACTCAATAAGGTTGGAATATTGGAAGCTCCACCGCAGCAAGCAGCGCCTGGCGCGCGCTGCCCCACAACCATAAGGAGCAGTAGGCTAATCGACCTGCAAACGCCGGGCACTTTTCTCAACTTCATCTCCGTGCTTGATTTGGACGAATACGTCCCATTCACCCGGCATGAAACGCAAACCGGTCACTTCGTATTCACCGTCCGCTTTTTCGCTAACCACGCCGTCGGCTACCGTCCCACAGCAAGTCATGCGGATGAAGGCGGTCACCTTGCCGTCGACTCGCGCTGGCACTTTGTTGCCGTCCTTGGCGTCCCAGAACTTCACCGAAAAAGCAGAACGTTCACTGCTCGTAGGGCCTACGTCCCACTTGATGTCCGCACAGAGCCCTCGGTGAGAGAAGCTAAACGGACAGGCGTTCGAACCCGGTTGAGGGGCCTCGCCGACTCTTTCTCCGCAGCCGACCACCAAAACAGTCCATACCAAAAGGCTCACTAGTTGTTTCATTCTCTGTCTCCTGCTCAATTTCTTTGGATCACACACCCAAGAGCGCGCACGCGGTCCGGGTCCGGCTTTCGTCCCTCACTTACCGCCGTAAGCGCCTTCCTTAAATAGTGCTGACTCGCCCGATCGTAATCTTTGCTGTCATCCACTCCCCCGGAAAAAAGAGTCTCTCCAGCGGGACTAATCAAAAAAACGTGCGGGGTCTTGAAGGCCCCGAAAGCATCGGCCAGTTTCGCCCCGGTGTCGCGCACGACGGGAAAGGGCAGCGCCGCGTTCTTGAAATAAGCACCTGCCACCACAGGATCCTCGTCCTGGTTTGAGTGGACCCCAAGAAAGCGAAAACCTTTATAGTCGTTAGCCATCTGTCGGAGTGCTTTTTCATGGCTGTTGGAACAAGGGCACTTGGCACTGAGAAAAACGAGAACGGTCCCTTTCTCGGCCTGGTCCGCTTGCCAGCTCACCGCCGGGCCACCCGAAAGATCCTGAAGCTGACTAAAAGACGCTAGCCCGCGGTCACTTGCCACAGAGGCGTGAGCAAGGACAAAAGGGCCCAAAACGAAGATCCAAAACGACCGCATCGCGCACTGTTTAACCACCATTGTTGCGACGGTGCAAGTCCAGCTACGACGAATCTTGGCCACTTAGTCCCTCGGTGCTAGGGTCACTGAATGGAAACCCGGTCCACCGCCCCCAACCGCAAAACCGCTTTGGAACGCCTCAAGGCGATCCCCCCCGGGCACAATCTATATGAACTTGCGGCCGCCTACGGGATTACGGTCCTTCGGAACGGTCGACTCAACAAAGGCTGGGCGGGCCAAACTTTGGAAAGAGCGGCCGGCCCATTTACGACAAACAACCTCGCTGGACGCGACGGAGCGGACTTTGAGCTGAAATCCACGACTCTCGTCAAACGAAAGGACTTGTGGGTGCCGCGCGAGACGATCAAAGTAACCACCCTGAACCCGGAACGAATCCTAGACGAGGATTTCGAAAGCTCCTCCCTTTGGACAAAGCTCTCGCGCCTCATCTTGGTCGGGTGCGCACACCCCACCGCTAACAACTGCGAGATCGTTTACATTGCTTCCGTGAACACGGTCGACACAGAAACCAAAGAGGCGATCGAAAATTTCTGGATGGATGTGAAGCATACCGTTTGCGACGGTGAAATTGCCAACTATAAGAACTTGGGAAGTTCAGACGACCTGTTGCAGTTGCGTCCCACCGGCACCAGCCGCGACTTGAGCTTATGCCCTATCACGCAGGAACCTTTTCCAAGCTGCGCGTTTTACGCGACAAAAAGACTGATTCAACGCTTTTTCGCCGTTGGGGTTTCGGATCATTCCGATCTGTACTAGCATAACCGAACAAGAAAGACGATTTGATGAAAGACAAGCAGGAAAAAAACCAATCCAAACCCAAGTTAGAAATTCGCAACGCAACTACGGAAGATGTAGACGGCATTGTTAAACTCGTAGAAAGCGCTTACCCGGGAATGCCGCCCTACCAACCCAATATGTTGCGCGGCCAGATCAACAACTACCCGGAAGGGCATTTTGTGGCGGTTCTGGGTGGCTCCATAGTCGGCTATTGCGCTACCATTCGGGTCTCTGAGGAAAAAGCCTTGTCCCCGCATACCTGGAGATCACCGGGGGTGGTTACGGCTCCACGCATGATGCAACCGGAGATTTCCTTTACGGCTACGAAGTCTGCGTCGATCCCACGAAGCGCGGTTACAAAATCGGCCAACGTTTTTACAACGAACGCAAAAACCTTTGCCGGTACCTGCGGCTGAAAGGAATCGTATTCGCCGGTCGGGTACCCAATCTTCAGAAGCGACTGAAGGAAGTCGGGACCATTGAAAAATACATTGAACTCGTAAAGAAGAAAAAGGTACGCGATCCCGTTCTGTCCTTTCAGTTAAAGAACGGGTTCGAGGTCCTTGGGGTTTTTACCAATTATCTACCGCACGACCAGGCCTCGCTGGGTTACGGCGTTCACTCTCGCGTGGCGCAACCCGGAATACCAATCGAGCGTCAAAAAGGAAGGGAAGGACGGGGCAATACGAAGCGGACTCCGGCTTCGGTGCGGGTGGCTTCTATCCAATATAAGCAACGGCGAATCAAGTCCTTTGATGAGTTCACCAAACTGGTGGAGTATTTTGTCGATGTGGTAGCCGACTACCGATCTGATTTTGTGCTTTTCCCGAGTTGTTCGACCCTGCAGCTGCTCTCGATCGAAAACGAGATCATGCCTCGAACGAAGCTCTTGAGCACATCACCAAGCACAACGACAATTTGCAGACCCTCTTCTACACCCTTAGCGATGAAATACAACGTCAACATTATCTGCTGGATCGCACCCGAAGCTGGTGAACGGTGGCGTGCAGAACGTGTCTTCCGTTTATCTTAGGGACGGATCGGTGCACGAACAGGCAAAGATCCACCCGACGCCTAACGAACGCTACTGGTGGAATATCCAAGGCGGCGACGAGGTAAGCGTCATTAATACGGACTGCGGCCCTATTGGTGTTTTGATCTGCTACGATTCGGAATTTCCAGAATTAGCGCGGCACCTAACCGATCAGGGGATGACGTTACTTTTCGTTCCTTTCCTAACGGATGAACGCAAGAGCTACTGCCGAGTCCGTTACTGCTCGCAAGCACGCGCGGTGGAGAACCAGATCTACGTCGCCATGTCTGGCAGTGTCGGGAACTTACCCAACGTTCGCAATATTGATATTCACTACGCTCAAAGTTGTATTCTCACTCCGTGCGATTTTTTCCGTTCGCACGCGATGGGATCGCTGCCGACACCACACCCAATGTGGAAATGGTGGCGTTTGCGGATCTGAACCTGCAGGATCTCATGGCTTCGCGGAGCACCGGCACCGTCCGCAACCTACCGACAGGCGCCACGATCTGTACAGTGTACGGTGGCACAAGAAAAACTCAGACACGGCGCACCACGCCAAATGAAAAACTTGAGATTAGCATCGGGATCGCTCGCTGCTCTGCCGGATGAGCAAAGAGCATGGGTGTTTTTTGTCGAAGGAAAGATTGTTGCAGGCTTTCTGGAAACTCGCCGGGTTTTTGTGTCTTTTCTTTTTGTCTCATCGCGTCACATGCTTCGGCGATCACGCTTTCCAATGCTTACCAGTCCGCTGTACGCCACCGGGCTTCCATTTCGACCTCCCGGTTAGACGAAGAAATTGCTGACTCATCGCACAACAAGGCGATCGCCTCCCTGCTTCCGAACTTAAGTGTGTCCTCCAATCACACCTTGCGCGAGCCCATTTCGGGATCTTCCACCGCAAGCACCTTTGGGCAACGTTACCAACACACCGCCACCCTCACGTTGACCCAGCCCCTTTTTCAGGGGGGCGCCGAGTACGCCGGACTCGGCTACGCCTCGGCGGAACGTCAGATTGCCAATTTCAAAACCAAACAGGCCGAGCTGGACTTAGCGATAGAAGTGGCCACTGGCTTTTTTAGTCTCGCGACGGTAAACGCCGAAATCAGCAATCTACTCGAACAAGACGACTTGTTGGAAAAACGAGTCATCTTTCTTCAACACTGGGTACGCATCGGCCGAAGCAAGCCGTCCGAGCTCACCGCTGTACAAAGCCAAAAGGCAAAAATCGCGGCCGATGTCTCTAAGGCTCAGAGTGAACGGCAGGTGTCCTATGAAACCTTTCTCTGGTTGACCGGTCTTGAGAACGCGAATGAGCTGGAGTGGGAATCTGCCCCGGATGCCATTCCCAAGCAAATCGACGTCGACAATTTGCCCGCGGTCCGGTCGCTGGAACTCGAAATGGAAAACGCCGAGCGCAGCCGCACGATCGCCCGGGCGGACTATTGGCCAAGCGTCGATTTGCAAGGCAACTACTACCTCCAGCGTGCGGGCATTCTTGCGGGATCCCGCTGGGACCTCAACTTGACGCTCACCTGGAATCTATTTAGTGGAGGTGCAACGGCCGCAGAAAGCACCATCAAAGCCAAAGAAGCGCAAAAAAAGGAAATCGAGTTGCGGGATCTCAAGCACCGCCTGCGCCAGGACTTTCTTGGCCAACAGCGCTTACTGGAGTTCCAAAAACGAACCGTAGAAAAATTGGAACAAGCCGTACGCTATTCGCGCAAGAACTACCTGGAACAGCAAGAAGAGTTTAAAAAAGGACTCATCACCAACCTGGAAGTGCTCCGCGCCATGGACGACTACTTACAGGTCAAGCGGGCCTTGGATAGAGAGAAGATAGCTTCCCGTCTCGCGGTGGTACGCCTCAAGACTTTGCTTGGAGAGAAGCCGTGACCTTATCTGATTTTTCAATCAAGCGTCCCGTCTTTGCCTGGATCCTGATGTTTGGGCTGATCTTCTTTGGCTTCCGGGCTTTCCAAAAGATGGGTGTAAACGAGAACCCGGACGTCGATTACCCGACCATCACCGTGAGCTACTCCTACGAGGGAGCCACGCCCGCTGTTATCGAAAAAGACATTCTAGAGCCTGTAGAGAGCGTGCTCGTTTCCATCGCGGGTATTCGCAACATGACCTCGACTGCCAACCGGGGCAGCGGGCAGATACGACTGGAATTTGAACTCCACCTGAACGTGGACTTTGCCTTGCAGGAGGTTCAGACGCTGCTCGGAAGAGCCCAGAGACAGCTGCCTGATGCTCTGGAACCTCCTACGGTCACCAAATCCAACGCGGCCGACGATCCGCTCATGAACCTCTCGCTCAGCTCCGGCAAGCTGAACGTGCGGGAGATGATGCTTCTCTTCAGAGATCGCATTCGGGATCAGCTCTCTACGATTGAAGGGGTGGCGGAAATACGCGCCTATGGTTACCAGGAACCCCTTCTCCGCGTGGATCTTATCGCCGACAAGCTCAAGCAGTACGATCTCACTGCTGCGGACATCACCGATAGCATCCGACGCGGCCACAACGAGCTACCCGCCGGAAAATTCGAATCCGGAGACGAAGAAGACCTCATCCGGATCATGGGAGAAGTCACAACCGTAGAGCAGTTTCAAAACCTCGTCATCAGCCGCCGCGGAGGTTCGCCCAACTATCTCCCCTTGCGTTTGAAGGATGTCGCCAACGTCTACGAAGGGGTTGAAAACACAACGCGCATCTCACGCGTCAATGGCGTTCCCTCTTTGACCATGGCCGTGCAAAAACAGCGTGGCGTGAACGCCGTTGCCATTGCCGACGCCGTGCTTGAGCGTGTGGCGGAGATCAACTCCAGCCTGCCGGAAGGCACCACCCTCTCCATGACTTTCGATCGCACCAAGTTCGTACGGGAAAGCGTGAATGAGCTGCTCTTCACCCTGATTCTATCAGCCGCCCTTACCTCAATAGTCTGCTGGCTCTTCATCGGATCGTGGTCCGTCACGACAAATATTCTGCTCGCCATCCCGGTGGCGATCATCGGAACCTTCCTCTTTATCTCGTGGCTAGGGTTTACGCTCAATACCTTCTCGATTCTAGGATTGGCACTCGCCATTGGTATCGTCGTGGATGACGCGATCGTCATGCTTGAGAACATCATCCGCTACATGCAGAACGGTTACGATAGGGTCAACGCCTCGTTTAAGGGCGCGCGTGAAATCTCTTTTGCGGTTATCGCAACCTCCGTCGCCCTCATTTCACTGTTCATCCCCATCACCTTCATGGAAGGCATTGAGGGGCGTTTCTTCTTCGAGTTCGCCGTTACGCTCTCCATAGCCGTCGCCCTTTCCTCCCTGGAGTCGCTCACACTGGCTCCGATGAGGTGTTCGCAGTTTTTGAAAGTAACCGCCCGCACGACCTGGCTGGGCCGTAACTTTGAGGCCGCGATGGACGGTCTACGCGGCCACTACGAAAAGACCTTGCGCTGGTCCTTGAATCACCGCATGTCCATCACTGTTTTTTCGACAGCAATTTTCTTGGTGTCTTTGGGACTCTTCAACGTCATCCCTTCGGAGTTCGCTCCTGAGCAGGATCGCGGCGCTTTGTTCCTGGTGTTCTCCGCTCCCGACGGAAAGTCCATGAAGTACACCGACGAGAAGGTGAAACAGTTTGAAGCGATCGCCACCGCACACCCCGCCGTCGAGAAGATCATGGTGGCGGTGGGTGGTTTCGGGGAGGCGGCCAGGGGAACCGAGGGAACGGCGTCATCGTACTAAGAGATAGGGCCGATCGCGCGCAGAGTTCCTTTGAGATCGCAACGCAACTTCGCAAGGAAGCAAAGCAGTCCATTCAAGGCATGCAGATCTTTGTCCGCGATCGCTTTGGGAGCAACATCGGTGGCCGACGCGGTAGTCCTATCGAGTTCACGGTAAACGGACCCGATCCGGCCCAGCAGCGCGTCTTACTGGAATCTCTATTAGAAAAAATGGAGGCCGATCCGCAAATTGTGGACGCCCGTTCCGATGACGTGCGCACGCTTCCCGAAGTCCACGTGGTTCCGGATCGCAATAGTGCGCTCGCGCGTGGAGTCGAGATTGAAGAAATTGCTGGCATCGTGAATACCGCTCTTGGCGGTGTCGTCGCCGGGCAGTACACCCAAGGAGGAAGCCGTTTCGACATTTACGTCCAGCTACAGGAAAAAGATCGTCAAAGCCGCGAAGACATCACCCGCCTACTGGTACGCAACAACCGAGGGCAACCCCTCCCAATGAGTCTCGTGGTAGAAGCGAAGACTACCGAAGGGCCGCAAGCCATCTTCCGTGAGGATCGCGTGCGCGGGTTGCGTGTCGATGCTTCGCTCGCGGAAGGGGCGAGTCTGGGCCCGGTCACGGAACGCATCGAAGCTTGGAGCAAGCAGCTCTTCCCCAAGAACTACTACATCCGGTTTTCCTCAACGCCTCAGGAAAAAATTTGGGAGACTGTAATCATTATTGGGCTCGGGCTTATCATCGCGTACATGATCCTGGCGTCGCAGTTTAACTCCTTTATTGACCCGTTGATCGTCTTTCTCGCTATTCCATTTGGGCTGACGGGTTCCCTGGTTGCTCTTGCGTGGGGTGGGCAGACGCTCAACATCTACAGCGTCATTGGGCTACTGTTGACGATGGGCATCGTGAAGAAGAACTCCATTTTGCTTGTAGAATTCACCAACCAGCTTCGCGATCAAGGCCGCGACACAAACACGGCGCTCTACGAAGCCTGTACCATTCGCTTGCGTCCCATTCTGATGACAAACCTGGCAACTCTGGCTGCCGCTGTTCCGCCAGCGCTGGCGATCGGTCCTGGCAATGAAACACGCATCCCGATGGCTCTCACCATCATTGGTGGTGTCATCGTGTCGGTGATTTTCACGCTGTACGTCGTTCCTTGTGTTTACTCTTTGATCAATCCCAAACGCCGGATCATTCTAGAAGAGAGTCCCTTAAGCGGTCAGGCGCGGGAGTACGAAGGCAAAGAAGCCGCCCACTAGGTAAATCCCCACGGAAAGATAGAAGACAACCGCGGATAAGCGGCGGGACCGAGTGCAGGCGGCCGCCAATTTCGGATCGATGGGACACGCCTCGCCCCTCGCCCGGTACCGCAAGACAAACGAAACCGCCAGTAAAATGCCCGTCACGATAAAAACCGCCACCTTGTGTTCGCTGACCCAAACCAGTTGAGGAAAAACCGACAGTAAGCTCGCAAAGGTTGCGCCCATCCCAAGCCCGACTAGCAAGGCAGGCAAAGCGCAGCATAAAAGGGTACTAAACGAACCGAAGAGAGCAAAAAATCGAGCAGCTTTTTCACGCTATTTTTCCTCAATGTTCGTGACGTTGAATCCGGAATCGATAATGGATTTTTTGACGCTTTCCACATCCACCTTGGCACCTTCGTTGGACTCCACGGTCACCAGGTGGGAGTCCAAATCCACATGAATCTTTTTACGTTCGGAAGGCTCCCCACATTTTTCTCAATGCCTTGCACACAAAAGGCACAAACCATCCCATTCACTGAGATCTTTAACGTTTGGGCGTTTGCCACTCCCATCCAAAAAAGGGCAAATAAGAAGATACTCTTTTTCACTTTCCACCTGCTTTCCTAAAAATGTGCCATGATTTGCAAAACCATTCGCCTTTAAAAGTAGATCCGATCTCAAACAGCACCGATCGGTAGAAAATGCGCATCAAAGGAGTCAACTCCACGCGGCCGTTCATTTGGGGAAAATATTGGAATTGAAGAATCATCCAACCCCACAACTCATCATACTTCGCTTCATAGGGGGCAAAACCAATGCGGTAGGTGAGCCGATAGGGGGTCAGACTGGGAGTTTTCATGATGTCTCCCATAAAAGCGGTGTAAAAGCGTCTCGTTTCAAAATCCAATTGACCCCACCGTGCAGCACAAGGCCGTCTTGGCCGACCGAGTCGTCCACGTATCCCGCGCCCACCGTCGTGTAGAAGTTGGCTTGGGAGCCGGGGCCGTTGTGTCGCCACACCAGCGCGTTGAACTCCGCGTGCGCCAACTCCAGGTTGCGCGACAGTAATCTCAAATCTGAGTAGCGGGCCCCTAGAGAGAAGTGGCGGTCGAACGTGTAGTTCACTCGCATCTGCGCCATCGAAGGACGAAACATCCCACCGACCATAAGACCACCCTTATAGGTAACGGGATGCGCGAAGGCCATCGATCCGAAAAGACTCATTAAGAACAGGTTCCGAGCGTACATGGGCTCCTCTCTACCCTTTTCTACGAAAGGTCCTCGAAATTGTGACCGCCCCTAAGGGCTTGATATTCTGATTCTATCAGATACAGTGGCGCCACTATGCTATTTGACATGTCTTCGCTTCCGCCCGTTGAGCGCTACCGCCTCATGATCCAGACGGTGGTACCGCGACCTGTGGCGTGGACGCTGAGCCTAAACGAAAACAAGAGTTTCAATCTGGCTCCTTTTTCCTATTTCAACGCGCTCCACTCGGATCCGCCCTTGGTCATGATGTCCGTGGGCAATCGCCGAGAGGGAACGGTAAAAGATACGCGGCGGAACATCGAAAGAGAAAAACAATACGTCATCCACATCGCGAGTAGCACGATGGCGGAGACGGTTACCCAGAGCGCGAACGCGCTTCCGGCGGAGTCCTCCGAAGTGGAGGATTGTGGCCTTGAACTATCCAGCGACTGGAACTTTGCACTCCCGCGTTTGAAACTTCCAAAGATCGCAATGGGCTGCCAACTTGAACGGGTCATCGAGATAGGAAAAAATCAGCAAGGACTTTTGTTTGGAGAAATCAAAACGCTCTACGTGGACGACTCGCTTTGCACGAGAGACGGCGACAAACTCCTTATTGATGCGGCGAAGTTGGATCCGTTGGGGCGCTTGGGGGGAGACGACTACGGTACTCTAGGAAAAGTTCTCACGGTTAAACGCCCTGCGTATGTTCCGCACTAGCGGCCCACACTCTATTGAGGTTCTTGGGTCGGAGTCGCGCTGAGAGCCTCGGCCAGATTGACAACGTGCCCCCGTATTTTTCTTAAACTCACCACAAAGTCACTGAAGAGCATCCCCGAAATGGCCGACGTGCCGCCCCCTTCCATCCGCTTCTTGTGGGCGCTTCGGATTTGGTTTCCTTCTTCACTGAGCTTTCGACTACGCGAATAGATGTCGCGCATATCCCATACGTCTTCCCCGATATTGCGTTCAACGCGGCGATAAAGCGCATACACTTTTCGCATGTAGGCGGACAGCTCCGTCTGTTCCTCGCTACTGAGTTGCCCCTGGACTTCGGTCAACCGATTGCGGTAGCGCGCTAGTGCATAGCAATAGTCGGCAATGCTTTCTAACTCGTCCGCAGCACGAATAATCGAATAGGCCTTGGAAGACTGCTCCGAGGTGAGAGTTCCCTCTTGCAGTTTGCATACGTACACCGTGACTTCAGTCTGGATGGAGTCCGTGATCCCTTCATACTTTTCCACGCGCTCAAAGATCTTGCTGTAGGGCTTTTCGGAAAGCACATAGCGCCGGGCCAGCAGAAAGGTCCGCTGAACCATTCGCGCAAGGTTGACCACTTCTTTCTCCGCTGTCGCTAGCGCCAAGCTGGTGCTGGATCCCACAGGAATTCGGCTGGAAAGAAAGCGCAGATGGGCCACCTCTTTTTCCTTGGGCGGAGGGGTCATCCACGTCACGAGCCTTGCGAGCGGCTTCAAAAAGGGAAGAAAGACGGCCGTGTTCAGCACATTGAATAAGGTATGGCACATCACGATGTGGGAAGCGACATACTCCTTCACCCCTTCGGCGTTCACGTAGTCGGGATTTCCCGGTAGCAACCAATCCACAAAGTGGAGGTACTTCCAGAACAAAGGAGAAATCCAGAGCACCCCGATGAGATTAAAGAGCGCGTGGGCGCGCGCGGCCCGCTTCGCGCTGGAGTTGGCCCCAAAGCTCGCGAGCAGAGCGGTGATGGTGGTACCGATGTTTTCTCCCAGAACCAGAGCCGTGGCAGTCTGGTAGGTAATCACGTTCGTCGTCGCGAGCGCGACCGTTACGCCCAGCATGGCTGAACTCGACTGGATCACGCAGGTAAGCAGTGTCCCCATCAGCACACAGGCGAAGTAGGACCGGTAATTGTCTGCCGTGAAGTAGACCAGGAGATCCATGAAGCCAGGATCCGTACGCAGCGGTTTGAAGGCTTCGCTCATCAGCTCCAGGCCCATGAAAACCAAACCCAATGCGATAAAAACCCGTCCCACCGCTCGGTAGTCGCTTCGCTTGGCGAACATATAAGGAAACACACCCAGCCCCACAAAGACGGGACCAAATTTCCCTACTTTAATGGCAATGATCAACCCGGTAATGGTGGTTCCGATGTTCGCTCCAAAAATTACCCCGATGGCTTGGGTCAAGGACATCAATTGCGCATTGACGAAGCCGACGACCATCACGGTAGTCACCGAACTGGACTGCACGATGGAGGTGACCAGTGCACCGACTCCCACGGCTACCAATCGGTTTGAAGTCAGGGCATTTACGATTTTTCTGATGAAATCGCCTGCGATGGATTGCAGGCCCTCGGAGAGCGTCTTCATGCCGAAGAAGAAGACTCCCAGCCCCCCAAAAAACATGTATCCGACTTCAAGCCACACGATTCACTTAGTCTCTTAATACAAACTTTAAATAACGTCCCACGTTTAGCTTCCACTCCCCGTACCGGCAAGTCCTTTATTCTCGCGCCGTCCATACCCAAATGCGTTCGTAACCGCTATAAAATCGTTATGCTTCCGCTGCTCAACCTAGGCACGCTCAAAGCGGCCAAAGCCGGCGCGTCGCTCTGCCAGGCTCTTCAGGAAACGGGCTTTCTCTATCTTTGTAACCATGGCATCCCCAAGCCTCTTCAGGCCGAACTCCTTGAGGTTTCCACACGCTTTTTTGCCAAGCCTCTGCCCGTAAAGAGCGAGATCGAAATGAAAAACGCCGGGGCGGCCTGGCGCGGCTACTTTGCAACCGGTGCCGAGCTTACGCTGGGAAAACCGGATCAAAAGGAGGGTCTGTACTTCGGGGCGGAACATGAGAATAGCCACCCGGGGGTCCTCAAAGCCTGGCCGATGCACGGGCGCAACCAATGGCCAGGTTCCAAGGAGCTGCAGAAGATGCGCCCCTTGGTGCTGGAGTACATGGCCGAGTGCGCCGGTCTGGGCCAGCGCCTCATGGCGTGTATCGCGCTGGGACTGGGCCTCAAGGAGAGCTATTTCGCGGATCGTTTCACCGCGGAACCTACAACCTTGTTTAGGATTTTCAACTACCCGGTCTCTGCGGGTAGCACGTGGGGGGTCGCGGAGCACACCGACATGGGCTTTTTGACTCTACTCTTCCAGGATGAGAAGGGTGGGCTAGAGGTACTGTCTCAAGAAAATTCTTGGATTCCGGTTCCGCCTATAGAGGGAACGCTCGTAATCAACATTGGGGACATGCTTGAATACTGGACGCACGGTCTTTTTAGAGCCACTCCCCACCGCGTGAGGAACGCCAGCGGACAACCGCGGTTGTCCTTGCCGTTTTTTTTAGATACAAATTGGAAAGCCACAATGGAACCCAATCCTTAGGACCTTTTACCGACGGAACGAATTCAAAAGGTCTCCCCGGACCGCCGCAAGCGGTGGGATGGACTCAATCTTCATGCGCTGAATTCGCGAACGACTTACGGGGACTTCGTATGGTCGAAGATCCGCAATGTGTTTCCCGAACTCGCTCCCGACACCGTCTACTGACAGACGTAGCCGGTAACAGCGCCGATTCCCCAGCTGTTCAAAACACCTTTGTCGCTGTTCGCGTGATCGCTTACGTGAAGCTTCCACGTCCCGCTCAACGCTTCCCCATCCAACTTGGATAGGCTTTCAGCGGGGACTAAAGTTTCTGGGTACGCGCCCTGAAGGTTGTCATTGGATCCTCCCGTTCGGTCGTGTAGCAACACGCGAGTGCCGGCCGGCGATTCCAAAGCCACCGACAGATCCCCACGGTAAGGGTGGGTGATGTCGAGCTTCACTTTCAGGTTGGAAACCTTTCCGTCCGCGCTGAGTTCAAGCATTTCGATGAGTCCGTTCTCGTCGTTGTCCGGAATATCGAGCTTGGGTTCAGCCGAAAGCGAAGTCCCTTGAGCCACGCCAGTCGGCAAAGTCAAAGTCACTTCGGTGGTAAGGGCGCGGCCTTTTTCGAACTGAACGTGCAGGTTGAGTTTCACCTCTTTTCCACACTCCAGCGCCGAGTCCAGTTCCACCACAAACGGGGCGGATTGTGTCGCTACCGCTCCCATCGCGATGTCACCGTAGTAAGCTTGGGCTTGCACCACATTCACCTTGGGATCGGAGCTGCTTAGCACCGCCGTGACGGCGCTTCCGCTCGCGGTACCAATATTTTTAATCGGTACCAAGAGTTCAAGACTTTCGCCCGGATCCGCGGTGTTGTTGCCACCGGAGTCCTTCACTTCGAAGCCGACGTTCTGAAGCGCCGGCGTCGGCACCTTCAAGATCTTGTGCTTCACAAACTGCGAAAGGAAGGCATCCCCGACTGCCGGGTTGTCCCGGATGTTTTGAGCGGTCGCCAAAATAGCGCTAGCCATTTCCGGCATCCGGACGCCGGATCCCAAGCCGAAGTGCGCTTCGAGAATGACGGCATCGACGGTTTCGCGGCTCACCCCTGCTTGCATCAAAGCCAAGAGGGACTGGTAAAGCGGTGTGGACCAAAGTTCGTCGGACTGAAACCCGCCGGCAATGCTGGTGAGCACCGTAGGACTTGCTCGAATCGTACTGCGCGCCAAACGCGTCCAGTATGCGACCCGGCCAGCAAGGGTTCCCCTCACCGTGTCCATCCCAGTTGAAGACGTGGTTTTTATTGAACTGGTCTCCGTTCGGCGTGCTCAAGGAATAGGAAGCGGCCCAATAATCGCCGAAGCCTTCACCCATCGCGCCCGTGTCGCCACCCGACCAGTTGGAGTTGATGCTATGGTGAATGGCATGACCATATTCGTGGAGGATAACGTCTGAATCTTCGTTGTCATCCACGCAGCCATGTCCGAAAGCAATCTTGTTCCCCATCGGAGAAAAGTAAGAGTTGTCACTCCCGCCATAACCGTCGCTATCCACCTGGATGGAAGCTTCCTGGATGCCTTTTTCTCCGGTGAATCCGAGGGACTGCATGTAACGCTGGTTCTTGTCGATGTGGTAATAAGTCATCACATCGTTGAAAGCGTTGTTCCCACGCTTTGCCGTCCAGTTGCCGTCCGTCGTCGTGCTCGGGGCATTGGTGGGCGATTCAAAATCCACAATCTGCACCCAAGGGCCAACCAACGAGTACTTGGAGTCCGCAAAGGAAATGTCCTGCAAGGTCCGAGTGTAGTAGGCGCCTTCAAATTTGTCGGCCGGAGAATTGTCTTTTAGGGAGTTGTCCATCAACGTGGTGCGCGGATCGGGATCGAAGACAAACCCGCTGCCGGTGGCTCGCATGGAATCCTTCTGGCGAAGCGGTTGCGTTGCGGAATAAGCTTTAAAGGCCTCAAGGCGATTCAGCAGAGGCCCGTGGCTGCGTTTACCACTCAGGCTGCTCCCGTTCTTTCCGCGAGGGAGGACTCGATCCTCACTTCCCAGCACGGCGCCCGTAGCCGCGTCTACCGTCAAGCGCCAGGCTCCGTGAGGGTTCTCGACGGCAAGCTCAACAAAATAAACAAGCACGGGTTTGGAATCCACAAAGGTGTAACGCAAAGCTGCCTTTGGCTCGGCCATCAGCTTGCCGCGAACTTGCAGAGACGTCCAAGCCTTATCGTACGCTTCTGTTTCACTCAAAGTTTTTGCCAATCTTTTCGGATTCTCTTTGAGCGGAAAGGTGTTGTTGAAAACCCGGTAGACCCGATTCCCGTTGACCGACACAATGATCTCGGCCGTTTCCAAATCAATCCCGTTGATCTGCTGTTGAAAATGGAAGTGTTTGCCATAAAGACTGGTTTGCGTGCGACGAAGCACTAGATTATCCAGACCCGCTTTGAGCCCATAGCGAGAGGCGCGTGCCGTCAGGTATTCGCGCGCTAAGCTTCCCCGCTTTGGCGACTGCGCGATTGAAAATCTGGTTCGAATTCCAGCTTGGGGGTCTTGCGACCGTCAAGTGCGCACTGTCTTGTACTGCAAAGTCAGTTTTCGATTTTTCTTTCGCCACGCTCCCGAGGTGGCGCAAAAAAGCGTACAACACCCTGCAAGCACAACCAGTGTCTTTTTCATCGGCGTTCCTTTTTTGTGAGTACTAATTAAGTTGAGTAAGGCGAGTTCAATTGTACCATTGCCGGCCGCTTTAGGTCGGAGGCTCGTGTCAAAGTTTTGACCGTTGTCTTCACCCGCTCAGATGGGCTCAGGCTTGTCGGACGGTCCGTCGCCTGGAAGAAATCTTCCCCTGGCCCTTCAAACTCCTCGTCTCCCGATCCTTCATATTGGTCGGGAGGCAGCTCGTCGGGCGCGGGCTCCATGGGCATGTCATTCATCTCGTCGGTTCCGACTTCGGGCTCTACCCAGTCACTGGGATCGGTCCCACAGCGCCGTACGGAAAAAGCAACGGCCACGAAGACTGCGACAATAACTATTAGAATGCCGACTTTCCAGCCGCGCGCTTTCATGTTCTCTCCCGGTTTCGGAACTCGGGGCCTAGCATACTGGGACTGCGCACTTTTTCAAGTGATGTTAAATACTTCTTTATCTTATTGCTTAGCTAGGACGCCCTGTGTTATCCCCCGACACTAACGGCTGGCGCCCCCTTAGTTTGGACTGTCTTTAATACTCTTGCACGAGGCCATTTTGAGGCAACTCTTGGTAAATCGCGCGCTTCCTTGGATCATCGGGCTACAGCTTTGTGTGAGTGTCCACGCCCAACCCGATCAGATCGAGTGCGCCCAAAGCTTCGGACTGGAAGGCCGGGCCCTCCGGGTGTTCCTACCCCTGGAAGGGAACGAGCGTCTCGCCTCCCCCTTGCAGGTTGTCCCCAACCCCATACGCCTCCTCTACGGCACCGCCGTCCGGGCCTCAGAAGGTGAAGAGGCGGGAGAGATAATAGGCGGACGCTTTCTCATTCAAAGCATCACCTCCGCCACCCCACGTTTCTCGGTCGAGCTTTCGCCAAGCGCCACCAGTACGCTGCCCATCCGAGCCCTAAGTATCTCCCGCGATTACCGGTACGCGACAGCGTCTTCGGGGATCAGCATGGGGGGACCCGCTATCGTTTTGGACCTTCCGCAAAACCGTATCCTCCGGGTATCGAACGAAGAATGGCTAAGCGAGTACCGCCGCCAGCGCGACTTGTTCTTTAGGCTCTTCAACCAGGCACTCTCGGGCGACCCCGCAGCCGAGCAGTCGCTCGCGATGCTGGGCATGGGTTCTATCTACACTCCACTTCGCAACTTGTTGGAGGCCGGTGCCCGCAGACCCACCGAAGATCAAATGAGCGTGCTGGCGACCCATATTGATAAGTGGGTGCACGACAACCTGCGCGGTACGGACCACCCGCTAGCCATTATCACAGGAAGTGGATCGTTCCGCCGCACACCCACCATCAGCGCCGAAGTTTCGGAGGACGGAAAACGCTATGGGGTGCACGTAGGCAGAGAAGTGATCGTGCGGGAGACACAAACAGCTACCGAAGTCTCTAGGCTCCACTTCTATATGAATCCCTATCAGGAATTGCCAAAGGCCGTTCGGTTTTCATTTCTGTCGGGAAGTGACTACATGGTGAGCTGGCACACCGGACAAGGACGCGACCGCGATAGACTGGCGCTTTGGGACGTGAAGAGCGGTTATTTGTGCGATCAGTCCAGGATTGCACCCAGCTTTGTTCGTTCGCTCTCATCCGATCGTTCTTTGAGTGTGCATGGAGACTACATCGTTCTCTCGGGAAGCACCCCGGCAGGAAACGTCACCGAAGTCTGGACGAAGCAGCGTGAAATCAACGGGACATGGAACGTAAACTTGCTTCGTCTCAAAACTTTCGACGCCCCCAAGAATGCCGAAGGCTACTTCCGTCCCGTCGATTTTTCAGGCAACCACTATGCCGTTGGCGGCTATGACGGTCGGATTGAAATTTATGATATCCGTACCAATCGACTCAAAAAGATCCTGATCAACGGCCACAACGCCCCAGTCCATCAAGTGCGTTATAACGCTCTAGGCAATCAGCTGATTTCAGTTTCCCGAAATGAAACCGCCATCTGGTCTTTAGACGGATCCACGGCTTCGATGCGCTTGGAAGGATCCCCCCTTGAGCCAATAGAAAACGCACAGTTTATTCCGGGCGAGGAAAACCAAATCTTGATGCAGACGAACCACGAGGAGCGTGTCCGACTGTATTTGGTAGATATTCGTCAGAGTCGCGCCGCCACCCTCAACTAGCAGCTTTCTTTACTCGTTCTCCGTTTTGAGTTAAATTTTCCTAACTCCCTTATGGGCCCTTGACTAGACATTCACTCGGGTAGGTCTTACCCGAAATCCACATTCATCCTTAACCAAAACTACATTTATTTTCTCGGAGGCATTTATGGCAACGACTTACAACTATGCACCAGTCCCTGCGTCCACCACCTGGATAGAAAAGGCCGCTGCGATCGGGCGTGAAATTGCGGCTCCCGTCGCGGCGGAAGTCGACGAAAAAGCCCGCTTTCCAAAAGAGACTCTGGCGGCGCTGGCCCAGCAAGGTTTCCTAGGCCTGTGCCTACCCAAGGATTTTGGCGGCGCTGGCGAAGCGCCGCGCACCTTTGCCGCGGTCGTAGAGGAACTCGCGCAGTACTGTGGCTCTTCCGCGATGGTTTATGTGATGCATGTCACTGCCTCACAAGCCATTGTGGCGTCGACTCAGCACGCTGAGAAAGCCAAGGTACTCAAAGAAATCGGAGCCGGAAAGCATCTGACGACCCTAGCGTTCTCTGAAAAGGGCTCGCGTTCACAGTTCTGGATGCCTTGCTCAAAACTTCAAGCTCAGGGCGACGCGTTTAGCACCACGGCGGAAAAGTCTTGGGTCACCTCCGCTGGCCACGCACAATCCTACGTCAGCAGCGCCCAAAGTCCGACGGCCGGATCGCCGATGGAAAGCACGCTTTACCTGGTCGATCGTTCTAGCAAGGGACTCGAAACGGTAAAGCCCTTCAACGGCCTGGGATTGCGCGGTAACGATTCCGCACCCGTAAAGATGAATAACGTTGCCGTGGGCAGCGGCGATTTGCTTACCGAGAACGGTAAAGGCGCCGAAATGATGTTACAGGTCGTTCTCCCTGGTTCGTCGTGGGAACTTCAGCAATGGCCCACGGACTCTGCCGCGCGGCGATCGGTGCCACCAGCTCGCACCTCACCGGAACCGGTTTTGACTCCGGCAGCAAATTGCGCGACCTTCCTAATTTACGTGCTCGCTTAGCACAAATGAGCATGCGAACGGAAAGATCACGAGCGCTTCTGGGTTTGACCGTCGCCATGATGGAACAACCGACTCCTGAAACGCCGCTTTACGTTCTGCAGTCTCGCTTGAGCGCATTGGAAACGGCAGTGGAAGTTACCGATCTCGCCATGAAGGCTTGCGGTGGCGCCGCCTTTTCCAAACACTTGGGTATTGAGCGCCAGTTCAGAGACGCTCGCGCCGGCTGGGTAATGGCACCGACTGTCGATCACCTGGAAGAGTTCGTCGGCCGGGCTTTGACAGGCATGGAATTGTTCTAGCAGCTGGAGGAATCATGGCAAGAGACACCATTATATTAGGAGCCGTCGCGTACCTTCCCAAAGTGGTTACCATTTGGGAAGGTATTCGGGATTTTTTGAAGAACAAGGCGCTCCCATGGATTTCGTTCTGTTCTCAAATTATGAACGCCAGGTGGAATATCTTCTGGAATCCAAGATTGATATCGCCTGGAACGCTCCCTTGGCCCACGTGCGAGTAAAACACCATACGCAGGGCAAATCATTATCGCTTGGCATGCGGGACTCGGATCGTGATTTTCACTCACGGCTCATCGTACGCAAGGATTCGGGCATCAAGGGCCCGAAAGATCTAGAGGGCAAAACTCTAGCGGTGGGCAGTCAGGACTCGACCCAGGCGAAAATACTTCCGTTGCACTTTCTCAAAAAAGAAGGCGTCGATCTATCGAAAGTGAACGTGGTTTCCTTCGATGTGGATCTGGGTAAGCACGGCGATACCGGGATGAGCGAGCTGGACGTACTCGCAGCGCTTCACGAAGGCAAAGCGCCTGCCGGGACCATCGGCGATTTGATCTGGGTTACGGAACAAGCGGCGGGACACATCGATCCGAACGTGGTGGACTCCATCTGGGTGACCCCGGGTTTCGACCACTGCATGTTTGACGCGCTCCCTTCCCTCAACCCGGAGAAGGTGGAGAGATTCACTAAGGCCCTCTTCGCCATGAAATGGGAAAACGCTTCGCACCGTAGACTTCTCGAACTGGAAGGTCTCAAGGCGTGGCTCCCCCCTAGGGAAGAAGGCTACGAGAGCTTGAAAGAGGCCGTTTCCGATCAGAAAATTAATCTATGACGACGGTCTCTTCTACCGCGATTGCAGGCGGTGACTTAACTTTGGGAAGCGGTCTATTGGCCGTTCTGCGCCCCGCTCTGGTGCTTACGGAAGAAGGTGGGGTCATCTCCCTCGCTTCCACCAACACCAATAACCGCTTCGATCTTCCGAGATGGTGTCAGGTGGAACACCACCAGTACTTGCGGTGCGAAAGCCAAGGCGAGGTCGATACCCATTTCATTCAGCGAGGGCCTTTTCCCCAACTGCAAAGCTACCCGACCTCTCCATTTGATCTCAAAGACTTCAGTCTGGAGGAATTAACTAGCAAAACCCCTTTCCCACAAATCGCCCAGGTCAACAGCGCGTTTGCGCCCCGAGGGGCGGATCTGGAATTGGGGCGCCCGAACTTCCCCTTTTCGATCCACGAGCAACGTTTTGCCGGCCCCTCCGAAGTCGCTCGCCTCTATGATCAGGCGACGAAGAACCAATGGAGTAGCCTCCACGATATCCCGTGGAAAAAGCTAAGACCGTTGCCCCGTCCACTCAATCTCGCGGTCTCCCAGGTCATGACGTTTCTCGCAGAGAATGAGTTGTCGGCTCTTTATTTGCCGTCCCGATTTATCTCGACGATCCACCCTTATTTCATGGAAACGAGTCTTTTTTTAGCGACACAACTGGCGGACGAAGCACGCCACATCGATGTTTTCATGAAGCGCGCGTGGGCATGCGGTGAGAAACCTGGTGTCTCGGCAGTTTCTACCGCCGACTCGCTGCTGTCCCTGCTTAAGTCGCGTGACTTTCTGGAAGCCACCTTTCTGTTATCCGTTCTTGGAGAAGGCACCTTCTTGGATCTGCTGACGTTTATCGAAACCCATGCACCAGACGACGTCACCGCTGAAATTGTCCGGCGCGCCCGCCAGGATGAAAGCCGGCACGTACACTTCGGCATCGCCCACGTTCAGCACAGTCTCTCCAGCTCGCCCCAGATCCGAACCCACTTAAAAGCTTCGGTTGAACGCCGAGCCTCTGATCTCGCGAACATGTCCGGTGCGCCGCCTCTGTTGCAGGACGCGTTGGTACTCCTCGCGGCTGGGGATACGGCTCCCAAAAATCTGCGACGTGGCCACGACAAATACCGCGAGCTTCTTGAAACCATGCACGACAACCGGATCAAAAGACTCAAGAGTTCGGGGTTTACCGAGGAAGAGGCCGATTACCTATCGGAGCTCCATACCCCCAATTTCATGTAAGTTTCCCCCGCCGACGCACTTTGAAGAGCCTGCGCTTCCGCTGCAGGCCGTTCTGAGCTACTCTGCGGCGCATGAAGTTCCGTGCACTTATCTGCTTATTTTTGTGGGGAGGGTCCTTCGCCATGGCTAAGCCTGCAGTCCTGACCTTTAACGCCGGCTGGCTGCGCTACCCGTTGGACTCGCAGCTGAGTCCAGTGGAGCGGGCCTCGGATCTGGTACCACACGTGGCGGAACGCTTTGAGGCTTTCCCGGCCTCTTTTACTCAGCTCTTGAAGAAGCACTCCCAGAACTCTGGGTGTTTAAGGAAGAGTAAGAGACCGAAATCGCGAAAGCCACGGACCGTTTTTTCTCTGGCATGGGGTACCGCACACTTTGGCCGCATCGCAAAGACCCGAGCCGGATGTACCCGTCCGGCTTATTTGTTGCGGTAAAAGACTGGCAGGTCAAAAAAGCGGAGTTCTATCCGTTCGGGGACAGCGCCCGCGCGGGTAACGAAAAACTTTTGGATAACGGGACACTCATGCTTGAGTTGCGATCCCAATCTGGATCTCCACTGATCCTCGCGGCCGTTCACCTTCAGGCCCTAACAGTGGACAAAGCGGGAAAAGCTCTCAAGCCTGAAGAGGTCGCCGCTTTCGAAAAGCAGGTCGAGCTGACAAAAGAGAAAATCAAGAAATGGGCAGGAGAGGAGCTTCCGACTCTGGTGGTGGGCGACCTTAACGTCGGGCCCGTTTTGGGTGCCGATAATTACAAAAAACTTATGGCGTCTTTGGATTTAAAGAACGCCTTTTTCTCCCAAGCGCTTCCCCCTACGGGCGCCACCTGGGATCAGAAGAACAAACTCGTTGCCGATGGGGATTTTTCAACGGATCCTTCCGACATGGTGGATCACGTACTCTATTCTGGAGAAAAGTTTAAAGTCGCTTCGGCATCGGTCGTGCTGAAGGAAACGCTGCCGAACAAAGCCTACCCCTTGTCCGATCACTACGGCTTGCTCGTAGAATTTCAACAAGTCCGCTAGTTCTGCGATTCCGGCTCTTCAGCCAGCGATTGCTCGGGCGTATCGCCCACCAACGACTCGGTTCGGGGAATACGAAGAATCTGGCCCGCTGCCAAACTTCGGATCGGCTCCGGCTGGTAACGCCGCAATAGCCAGAACGGAATTCCGTAGTTGTCCATGATTCGATTGAGCGAATCCCCGCGGCGTACGACATAATCTTCGACGTCTTTTACGCGGAAGCTCTCGAAGAAATCTTCTTCGATGGCCGCATGAAACTCCAGGCGGGTGGAATTAAACTCCACGAGCTTGGATTCCTTAAGCGGCACCAACAGACGCTGGCCCACACGGATGGGACTGCCAAAACGCATGCGGTTGAGACGACGAATTTCCTGGGTTCGGACACCAGCCCATTCGGCAAAATGGCCCAGGGTTTCTTCTGCTTCAACCGTAATCGAGTACACATTGCTGCGCACCTTATGCAGATCCAAATCATAGTACTCGGTCGCTACGCGGCGAACTGGCTCCTCAACCTGCGCGACCAAGGTCGCTTCAGGCTGAGTTTTTTCTTCGCACGCCCCCGGCGCCTGGTTGAGGATCTGATCCAACTTGGCCAAGCGACCCGGAAGCTCGCCGTAGGGCTCGACCGGCCCTTCCACGGCTTCTGTGGATTCCACTAC
>JAWKNY010000032.1:0-41590 GCA_041391485.1 Bdellovibrionota bacterium
CGCCTGGAATTCTCTGATTCTTTTGCAAAGGAAAACTTCGAGCAAAAGTGCCTGCCCATCGTTAAGGAAATTCTGAAGAAGCAAAGGCTGACGAAGCTACCTATCTCCATGCTCGTCACGGGCGCGGGGTCTTCGCCCGAGCAAACAGAAATTTCTCCGTACGCTCTCGGGCAGCTCTACGAGAGCTCTCCCTTCGACTCCAAATACACTTTCGATACCTTCGTCGTGGGAAGTTCAAACCAATTTGCGCACGCCGCCTGTCTCGCGGTAGCAAAACAACCGGGCCAGGCCTACAACCCGCTTTTCCTATTCGGAGGCGCCGGTCTCGGTAAGACCCACTTGCTCAGAGCCATCGGCTACGAAGTCTCGCTCATGGACAAGAACCTCAAAGTCATTTTCCTGTCCTGCGAGGCCTTCACCAACGAATTGATTCAGGCGATCCGCCTCGACCGAATGCGCGAGTTTAGAGAAAAGTATCGGCGCGGCTGTGACGTCCTCCTGTTGGATGACATTCACTTCTTGGCCGGCAAGGAAAGAACGCAGGAAGAGTTTTTCTACACCTTCAATTCGCTCCACGAATTGCGTAAGCAGATTATTGTGACCTCGGACCGTTATCCGAAGGACATTCCTGGCTTGGAGAAGCGCCTACAAACGCGTTTTGAGTGGGGACTGGTGGCAGACCTACAGCCACCCGAGATCGAAACGCGTGTGGCGATTCTAAAGAACAAGGCGGAGCTCGAGGGGATCCCACTTCCGGATGAAGTCGCAGAGTTCATCGCGACCCATGTGAAGAACAACATTCGGGAGTTGGAAGGGGCGCTGCACCGACTGCAGGCCTACGCCACCTTGATGGGAGTCCCCATCAATGTGGAACTCGCCAGCCAGACGATGAAGGACATTGCCCCCAAACATAAGCACGAGCTTACACCCGAGGCGATCCTCAAGTTGGTGAGCATCCACTTCAACGTAAAAACCACGGATTTGAAATCGGACAAAAGAGTCCGCAAACTCACCTTCCCACGCCAGATCTGCATGTACCTCCTAAGGAAGTACTTGTTGATGTCCTTCCCCGAAATCGGACGATTTATGGGCGGGAAGGATCACACCACTATCCTGCACGGCGTCAGCAAGATTTCTGATCTTGCCAGGAGTGATGCCGAGACGCTCAATCACATCACCGAAATCGAAGGTCTTATTCGCTAAAAAAACTGGGGATTGTTTGTCGCCCCCTGTGGATTGTTTTGCCAAAAGCCGTGGGATCTTTTGCCCTCGGATCAACGAGTCAGAGAGCCTGCAATTGATCACGTGCCATACACTGCCCTACATTTATTTCTAACTTTAGTTTTGGGGGGTTAGCGTGCCATACATCACGATACGATAATTTCCTTGCCGTTGATCGAGGCTAAAACGATGTTGATAACTCTGTTCATAACTCTGTTGATAACTTGTTAATTGTCTGTTGATAACTTGTTGATAACTCGTTTTCCACAGATCAACCGGGTTTGTCCACAGAGCTATCCACACCGTTATCCACAGGAAAGGGTGTTTGTTTTTAGGGGCTTAGGTGGGTTTTCAACATTTCAACAGTACTAAATACTACTACTATAAGATCTTATAAGATCTATGTTATGAATACTTAATTATAGCTTTCTGGGGAGTCGGAGGAGGCATGAAGTTCGTCATTTCTAAAAGCCAGATGTTGTTAGGGCTGCAAAGAGTGCAAAATGTTGTCGAGCGTCGAACAACTATGCCCATCTTGTCCAACGCACTGATCAAGACAGAACGCGAAGGTATCTCGTTAGCAGCAACAGACTTAGAAGTAGGGATTCAAAGTCTTCTGGAAGCGAAAGTTTTGGATGAAGGAGCGATCACCGTACGAGCACGGAGCCTTCTTGACATCGTTAGAGAACTTCCTGAAACGGAGATTCATTTCCAAACGCGAGAAAATCACCGTCTGGAGATTACGGCAAACAAGTCAGTTTTCAACATCTTGGGGTTACCGGCCGAGGACTTCCCTGAAACTCTGGTTTTGGCTCCCTGGACCAGCAATCTTTCGTTCGGATGAATGGCCGTGCAATCATTTCGATGCTGGACAAGACCTTATACGCTGTGTCTAATGACGAATCGCGTTACCATCTTAATGGGGTCTATTTTGAAACCGTAGAGGAAAAGGCCAAACGGCTTTTCCGGATGGTCGCAACAGATGCGCACCGGCTGTCCTTGGTGGACAATGTGGAAGCTCTTTTTGATGAAAGTGCCTGGAGAATTTTCG
The DNA here is from genome assembly GCA_041391485.1 of Bdellovibrionota bacterium. Taxonomy (GTDB): domain Bacteria; phylum Bdellovibrionota; class FAC87; order UBA2466; family JACKAF01; genus JACKAF01. The sequence continues at coordinate 2,273 of JAWKNY010000032.1, forward strand.
AGCAGGGCGTCATCATTCCGAAGAAAGGATTGAACGAATTGCGACGTCTGCTTTCAGAGGGCAAAGACGACTTTTTTGCGGCGATCCAGGGAAAAAATGCTGCTCGTGAAGCAGGAAAGTATTTTTCTCACAATGCGTCTCATCGAAGGAAAGTATGCCGATTATCGCCGTATCATTCCCAAGCGGGGAAATGATGCCATAGAGCTCGACCGGGATTCTTTCCTGGCTTCGCTGAAGCGCGTTTCTCTGGTCTCTAATGACAAATCCAAGAGCGTTGCACTAAGCTTGCACGACGGAATTTTAGAGCTTTCTAGCCAAAGTCCGGAGCTCGGAGAGGCTCATGAAGAACTCTCCATCGCGTACCAAGGGGAGCCTTTGAAAATCGGATTCAATTCCAAGTATCTGATCGAAGCGCTTTCCACCATCGAGAGCGACAAAGTTTTATTAGAGATACGCGGCAAGCAAAATCCGGGCGTGATCCGTTCGATGGACAATTCGAACCACACCAGCGTTGTTATGCCGATGAGAATCTAGCGGAGCACGATGAATGTCGACAGAGAATGAGCCGGTAACCAATGCCTCCGCCTATGGCGCTGATTCCATCCAGGTCCTGGAAGGCCTGGACGCGGTACGGAAGCGCCCCGGCATGTACATTGGCGATACCGCCATCAAAGGCCTGCACCATCTGGTGTGGGAGGTGGTGGACAACGCCATCGATGAGGCGATGGCCGGCTTCTGCCAGAATATTCACGTCACTATCCATGTAGACAATTCCATTACAGTGGAAGACGACGGCCGCGGTATTCCCGTTGAGAAACATAAGACCGAGAAGGTCTCTGCGCTCGAAGTTGTGATGACCAAGCTGCACGCCGGCGGCAAATTCAACAACGCGACCTATAAGGTTTCAGGTGGTTTGCACGGGGTAGGCGTTTCCGTGGTGAACGCTCTTTCGGAAACTCTCAAAGTCGAAGTGAAGCGCTCCGCTAAGGTCTTTATTCAGGAATATAGCCGAGGGATTCCGAAGGCGCCCGTCAAAGAAGTTGGGAAGTCGCAGAAGACCGGGACCCGCATTACTTTCAAGCCCGACGCCGAGATTTTTGAGGTACGCGAATACAATTACGATACGGTCACCAGCCGCTTAAGAGAACTATCGTTCCTGAACCGCGGCATCCGGATGTTTTTGTATGACGAGCGGACTGAGAAAAAAGCAGAGTTCTTCGCCGAAGGCGGCATCAAATCTTTTGTAGAACATCTGAACCGTGCAAAAACGCGTCTGCACGAAGATCCCATTTATTTTTACGCTGAGGCAAAAGGGATTTTTCTCGAACTCGCAATGCAATGGAATGACTCCTATAAGGAGAATATCTTTACCTTTGCGAACAACATCAACACGATTGAAGGCGGCACCCATTTAGCCGGCCTAAAGACCGCTCTGACCAAATGTGTAAATAAGTACATTGAGAAAAACGATCTAAACCGTGATTTCAAAGAAGCTTTGACCGGAGAGGACGTTCGTGAAGGTCTTACCGCTGTTATCAGCGTTAAGATTCCGATCCGCAATTTGAAGGTCAGACCAAGACCAAGTTAGGCAACTCTATCGTAAAGGGGCTCGTGGAAAACTTGGTGAACGAGCGGCTTACCATTTACTTGGAAGAAAACCCTACCGTCGCCAAACAGATTTGTCTGAAGGCCATTGAAGGCGCACGCGCGCGAATGGCAGCCAAAAAAGCGCGGGACCTAACGCGAAGAAAGTCAGCTCTTGATGTCGGCGGGCTACCTGGAAAAATGGCGGATTGTCAGGAAAAAGATCCCGCGCTTTGCGAGGTTTTCATCGTAGAGGGGGATTCAGCCGGTGGTTCAGCGAAGCAGGGACGCGAGCGCAAAAACCAGGCAGTCTTGCCCTTAAAAGGTAAGATCCTGAACGTAGAAAAGGCGCGTTTTGATCGCATGCTGCAGTTTGAAGAAATCCGCACGCTGATTACTGCGCTGGGGACGGGCATTGGCTCTAAGGATTTTGATATCTCCAAGATACGCTACCACCGCATCGTCATCATGACCGATGCGGACGTCGACGGGGCTCACATCCGTACTCTGCTTCTGACTTTCTTTTACCGTCAGATGCCGGAAGTTATAGATAAAGGCTATCTCTACATCGCACAACCGCCGCTTTTCAAAGTGAAGAAAGGTAAAACCGAGAAGTATTTGCAGAACGAAAGCATGTACGAGGATTTTATTTTGGATCGAGCCTTAGAAGAGCTGGAGCTTAAGGCCAATAAGAAAAAAATTGATGTAGATGCCGCCAAGAATATTTTCAAGAAGATGTCTCAATATGAAAATCTTTTGGCAATTGCATCCAAGAGAGCGGATGCGAGTTTGATTCGTTACGTGATAGATAACGAAGAATGGTCTATTGACCTCCTTAAAGACCAAAAGAAACTTACGGCTTCACTGAAGGCTTACGAGAAGCAGCTAAAAACGGATGAAGGCGAAAATACCAAGTTTTCTTTTGAGCTTAAGGAAGATGAAGAGCATGACTGCTCATCTGTCGAAACCGTGACTACGCGACGTAATATTCGACAGATCACTCGCATTTCTTACGATTTCTTGAGCTCTCCGCAGTTCGAGGAACTTCGAAAGATATCCCAAAGCTTCTTGAAGCTTGGGGAACCGCCTTATGAGGCGATTCGCGAAAAAGGCGACAAGAAAGAGTTTTCCAAGCTGGAAGAGATGCGTAAGCACGTCCTTACGGTGGGCGAAACTGGTTTAACGATCCAGCGCTATAAAGGTCTGGGTGAGATGAATCCCGAGCAGCTTTGGGAAACGACCATGGATCCCACAAAGCGCTCCCTTCTGCAGGTGCAAGTTGAAGACGCGGTAGAAGCGGATTCCGTGTTTTCTACATTGATGGGAGACCAGGTCAAACCCCGTCGAGAGTTTATTGAGGCCAATGCTCTTAGTGTGAAGAATTTGGACGTTTAATGGAAGTCGAAGTAGTCGAAAAGCAGATTGTTCCGGTGACAATAGAATCCCAGATGCGCGAAGCGTATCTGGAATACGCAATGTCTGTCATTATCGGGCGAGCGCTGCCGGACGCACGTGATGGTTTAAAACCTGTGCACCGTCGCATTCTCTATGCGATGTACGACTTGGGAAACTTCCACGACAAGGCTTTCAAGAAATCGGCTCGTGTAGCGGGCGACGTGATTGGTAAGTATCACCCACACGGCGAAAGAGCGGTCTACGACACCATGGTACGTATGGCTCAGGACTTCAGCTTGCGCTACCCGCTGATTGATGGGCAAGGGAATTTCGGATCTGTAGACGGCGATCCGGCGGCAGCGATGCGCTATACGGAGGTTCGCCTCGCCAAAATTACGTCTGAAGTTCTTGCGGATCTTGATAAGGATACCGTCAGCTTTTCACCCAACTACGATAACTCCTTAAAAGAACCCGATGTGCTTCCCTCTAGAATTCCCAATCTCTTGGTGAATGGGAGTGCGGGTATTGCGGTCGGTATGGCGACCAACGTACCACCACACAACTTGAGCGAGATCATCGAGGGAGTGAAGCTTCTTCTTAAGAATAAGGATACGTCTATTGACGATCTGATTAAGATTATTCCGGGGCCGGACTTCCCGACGGGAGCCTTCATTTACGGCCGATCCGGAATGCGGGAAATTTATCGCACCGGCAAAGGTGTTATCCGTCTGCGCGCCAAAGCGGAAATCGAAGAGGGTAAAAAAGATAAAGAACAGATCATTGTTACCGAGATACCCTTTCAGGTAAACAAGGCCCGTCTTATCGAACACGTCGCTCATCTGGTGCGTGATAAAAAAATCGATGGCATTACTGATCTTCGTGACGAGTCAGATCGTAAGGGCATGCGAATCGTTTTTGAGTTGCGCAAGGGCGAGGACAGCCGAGTTATCCTCAACCAGCTCTACAAGAATACCAGATGCAAACTTCCTTCGGCGTCAGCATGCTGGCCTTGGATCACCAACAGCCCAAGCTGCTGAATCTGGAAAGACCTGCTGACAATTTTCATCAATCACCGCAAAGAAGTGGTGACTCGTCGAACCGCCTTCGAACTCAAGAAAGCGGAAGAAAAAGCGCATATCTGGAAGCGCTAAAGAAAGCCGTCGAGAATCTGGATGAAGTCGTTGCACTTATCCGAAAAGCTCAAAGCCCTGCAGTCGCTCAGGAACAACTTATTGCGAAGTTCGATTTCTCTGAAGCGCAGGCCAAGGCGATCTTGGAGATGCGTCTCTCCCGCTTAACCGGTCTGGAGCGGGAAAAAATCATCGAAGATTACAACGCTACGATGAACCTCATCAAAGAATTGAAATCGATTCTTGCTGACGAGGAAAAGGTTGTTCAGATCATTTTGAAAGAGCTGGATGAGGTCAAGAAGGCTTTTGGTGATGACCGGCGCACACAGTTTATTGATGAGCAAGAAGAGCTAACGGTAGAAGACTTGATTCAGGAAGAATCGATGTTTGTGACCGTGACCTATTCGGGCTACGTCAAGCGCGTTCCGCCAAGCACTTACCGCGCGCAGAAACGCGGTGGTAAGGGCGTTATTGGAGCCGCTACCAAGGCCGAAGACTTCATCAAAGATATCTTTGTGGCGTCTACCCATGACTACGTTTTGTGCTTCACGGATCAAGGCCGTGTGTACTGGCTGAAAGTCCACAAGATTCCAGAAGGTGGACGTACCGCTCGCGGCAAGGCCATCATTAACTTGCTGAACCTGGCTCCTCAGGAACGCGTGCAGGCGATCTTGCCGGTTAAGGAATTCAAAGACACCGAATACGTCGTCATGGTCACCAAGAAGGGCGTCATCAAGAAGACTTCTTTGGGAGCCTTCGCTCGCCCGATGAAGCGCGGGATTATTGCCCTTACTATTGACCCTTCTGACAGTGTGGTCGACGCCCGTGTGACGGATGGAGCCCAGGAAATTATCTTGGTGAGCCGCAATGGACAGAGCATTCGTTTTTCTGAGGGCGATGTGCGCGAGATGGGCCGGTCCGCGCGCGGAGTGACTGGAATGCGCTTCAAGGAAGACGACGATGAAGTCGTAGGGATGAGCATCGTGACTCCCGACGCGCGCGACAGCCATTTGCTCACGGTTACCGACAAAGGTTTCGGAAAGCGCACCGCCATTGAAGAATACCGGGTTCAAGGACGTGGGGGCTCAGGTATCCGTACGATGAAGATTACGGACAAGAACGGCCCGGTGGTTGCCGTCCGGTACGTGCATGATGAAGACGAGATCATCATCGCCTCGGACAAGGGCAAAGTAATGCGTACTAAGGTTTCTGAGATCTCTGAAGTCGGGCGCGTAGCACAGGGTGTCCGTCTTATCAAAGTTGCTGACGATGAACGCGTCGGTGCAGTCGCTACCATTGTTAAGGAAGACGAAGAATAACATTCAGGTCCGAACTTGGATTTGGGTGGCCAGTACCTACCTCCTTGTGAGCCTTTGTATGGCTATGGTTTCTTGTACCCAGCAGCGACAGGAGAGTTTGCTGCGTGACGGGGACCATGAAATCGCCGAATCCCGATATGTAAAAGCCGTCGAACTCTTTCGGAAAGCTCTTGCTATGGATCCAGCTTCCCCGTACGGCGTAAAGGCCGCGTACAAGCTTGGCTTTGTTTTGGAAACTTATTTCAAGGACTACGAAGCCGCCCTGCTTAGCTACGAGGAGTTTATTAAGAACTCCCCGGACAAGGCGCGCAACTATGGGGTCCGCAAGCGGATCGCTAGTTTACAGCTAGAACACCTGCGTGACTTTGCCGGCGCTCAAAAGAGTTACAAACTCCTACTCGACGAAAGCCCGCAGGGCGCAGAAGCGGCGGAATTCATGTTCAAGATGGCGAGTGCAGCTTTCCAGCAGAACAATTTTGAGGAAAGCCGCGACATTTACCAAGGGGTAGTGGAACGTTACCCGGCAAGTGAATTGGTGCCCGGCGCTCGTTATGAAATCGGCAACACGTACTACATGCAAGAGCGTTACGAAGTGGCCTTGCAGGCTCTAAAGCAGGTGCTGCGCGAACACCCGCAAAGTAAGTATTCCATTGAAGCGCAATTCTTGATGGCACGCTGCTTGGAACAGCAGCTAAATTTTTCGGAGGCCTTGGAAATGTATGAAGGTTTGGAAGGTCGGTACTTTCCAAAACAAGTATTGAGCCAGCGTATCGAAAAACTAAGACCCAAGGTTCGTAAGTAAGCATGATTGTCGATCCAAAATGGGTGCGCTACGCCTCGATAATGAGCAGTGCCGTAACTGTGAAGGGCCTACTCATCTTCGGTGGTTATTGGGTTGGCGAGTACGCAGATAAACGGTGGGGAACGGCGCCGTGGTTTATGTTTTTAGGCGTGATCGCGGGAACGACTCTGGGCTTTATTTGGCTTCTTCACGTGGCGAAACGTGAGCGGCCACCGAGTTAGGCGCTAGGATGTATCGCCATTTTGCTCTTCTTAGAGACCAAAAGCCCACCCTTGTATGGCCAGAAGTCGTCGCATTGGATCCGCGTGATCCTATATGTATGGCTAAGTCTGCGCCCCCACTTAGAAAAATGGCCCTATAACCCTTAAGAATTCTTAATAATTTTGGGGGTTTCCTTCTTTGTAAGGCTTCCGCTATAATGCGACGCAATAACAAGCTCTATCGCATGCGTCAGTACCTAAAACTCATAGCTCTTTCTAGCTTCTGGGGAAGCTCTTTTCTGGCTATCAAGTTCGCGATCGCAGAAGTGCCGCCTATTTTCGCAGCCACACTGAGAATGGTAGTCGCCCTGAGCTTTTTCTTGCTGATTCTGTTGTTCCGCAAGAAACCACGCACAATAACCACCAAAATGTTGCCGCGGGTTTGGCTGACAGGATTGTTTTCAATTGGGATTCCGTTTTCCCTGCTGTTCCTGGGAATACGAGACGCCTCGGTTTGCTTTACGGGAATCATGGACGGTTCGGTTCCGCTCTGGACGTTTTTGTGGCTTTTGGTTTTTGCGCGCCAACTTGAACCGGTGACACCCACGCGTTTTCTTGGGCTTCTGTTGGGTCTCGGCGGTATTTTGATTATTTTTTATCCCCACCTGAGCCATTTGGGTGGCGGACTCAGAGGCAAAATACTCTTGGTTCTGATGGCGAATGCGTACGCTATCGGGGTCTTGATGAACCGCATGTTGTTTGTGGGCTCCAAGCAAATGGATTTGATCGAAAATGTCGCCAACCAGACTGCGGCGTCTTTAGTGTATCTTGCGACAGTTTCTTTCTTCTTTGAAGACTGGTCGACGATTCACCCCTCGCATTGGGGGGCGGGTGCGTACGCGGCCATCTTGTACCTCGGCCTTTGCTGTACGGCTCTTGCCTGGATCTTTTTCTATTCGCTGATTCGCGAATGGGGGGCTCTGCGAGCCAGCGTGGTCTGCTACCTGACACCCCCGATGGCTATGCTTTTTGACTTCTTAGTGACCGGCACGCCGGCCTCGGCATTTGAGCTGGCCGGCACGGCGACGATCCTGCTTGGGGTGGCGTTGGTGGAGACCCAGCAAGCCTCCCAGCGGCGTCGGGCCTCGGTGGCGCCTACCAGAACCGCTAAAGCCGCACTGCGTTAAATCCTTGAAGGTGCAGAGCTTTGAGCGGAAAGACCCCCTCGCCTACAAATGTACCTTGCCGCTGATTGCGAGTTGAATTCCGAGAACTTTGCGGGTAAGAAAAGCTCTGTATTTTTGAGGAATAGGACTCTGGAAAGACGATGACTGCGGCTGTTCATCACGCCAGTTGGCTAGAAAAACTGCCTTTCTTGCCCCACGATCCGCACTATGTGCACGTGAACGGGGCCATACTTGTTTTTCTATTCCTTACTATTGTTTCTTTGATCGCCAACCGTATCATCAAGAACAACGTCGAAAAATTCATCGTCCCGAGCCCCAAGTTCAATTTGGTGACCATTGTCGATATCATCATTGAAGGCCTCTACGGTCTCGTAGAAACCACCCTGGGCAAGCACGGGCGCAAGTATTTCCCGTTCATAGCGGCGGTTTTCATTTACGTTCTTTTTTGTAATCTGCTGGGACTGCTACCGATGAGCAGTGCCCCCACGTCGAATACCAACACAACGGTTGCCATCGGCCTGGCCAGCTTTATCTATTACAACGTCATGGGAATCCGTGAGCACGGATTCGTCGGCTATCTGAAGCACTTCTTGATGGGTCTGGGACCAGCCGGCATCGTGGTAGCTCTGCTAGAGATGGTTTCTCACGCGATTCGGCCCGTATCTTTGGGAATTCGTCTTTTTGTGAACATGCACGTAGATCACACAGTGGTGATGTCCTTCCACAATTTGTTTGCGTGGTTGTTGCCTGTTCCATTATTGCTTTTTGGAATTGTTGTCTGTACCATACAGGCCTTTGTTTTCGCTGTGTTGACGGCGGTATATGTTCAAATGGCTACGGAGCATTAGTAGAGTTTTTCACGGAGGGTAACTAGTAATGAGAAGCATGATGAATCGATTTTGGCTGGTCCTTGGCGGAGTTTTCGCGCTGCCCACCAGTGTGTTTGCAGCGGAAGAAGGCGCAGCTATGGCTGGCGGGCTAGGAATCCTAGGCGCTCCTGCCGTAGGTCTCTGTATCGCGCTTGCGGTTATCGCCGCGGCGACAGCGCAGGGACGTATTGCGACGGCCTACATGGAAGGCGCTTCTCGCAATCCTGGTGCGGACAAGGTGATGCGCACGCCGCTCATCCTCAGTCTGATTTTCGTAGAAACGTTGGTACTGTTCACAGTACTTATCTGTTTGATGCTGGTTGGAAAGCTGTAGGCTTTTTCCGACGAGCGGATTTTGTATTAGGGCTCTTACTGAGGATCTTCTTCAGGAAAGAGCCCGTATACGAATCCTTAGCATCGCAAATATCAGCTACAGTCCCCTGGGCAACGATGTTGCCTCCAGCGGCGCCGCCTTCTGGCCCCAAATCTATTAGATAGTCCCCTTGCTTGATTACATCCAAATGGTGCTCAATCACCACCACGGTGTTGCCCTGATCCACTAGCTGGTGAAGGATTTCCATTAGCTTCTTCACATCCTCGAAGTGCAAGCCGGTCGTAGGCTCGTCCAGAATATACAGGGTTCGCCCGGTGGCGCGTTTCGTAAGTTCTCGTGCCAATTTAATCCGCTGGGCTTCCCCCCCAGACACCGTTACAGCACTCTGTCCCACTTTTACGTAGCCCAGTCCGACGTCAATTAGGGTATCCAGTTTAGCTTTCAGCCGCGGTATACGTTCGAAGAAACCAGCAGCGTGTTCGATGGACATGTCGAGCACTTCCCCGATGTTTTTTCCGCGGTAATTCACTTGCAGTGTTTCGCGATTGTAACGCCTGCCCTGACACACCTCACAGGCCACAAATACGGCCGGAAGAAAATTCATCGCAATCTTGATGGTGCCGTCCCCCTTGCAGGCCTCGCAGCGTCCGCCTGGGACGTTAAAAGAAAAACGGCTGGGCTTGTAACCTCGCACCTTGGCTGACGGCAAGGAAGCAAAGAGGTTACGGATTTCCGTAAATGTTCCGGTGTAGGTGGCGGGATTAGAGCGGGGGGTGCGGCCAATCGGATTTTGATCCACGTGGATGACCTTATCGAGTTGTTCGAGGCCGCGGATCTCGCGGCAACGAAGTGCCCGCTCCTCACGAGACAACTTGGCCTGTACCCCTTCCAAAAGAGTGTCGATAATCAGGGTGCTCTTTCCAGAACCGGAAACGCCCGTAACACAGATGAAACACCCCAGCGGAAAGTAGGCGTCCACGTTCTTCAGGTTGTGCTCGGCAGCCCCCAGCACCTGTACGCTCTTTTCCTTATCGACTTCTCGATGCTCGGTGGGCTCCGGAATCGTCCGCGTGCCCTGCATGTATTGGGCGGTAAGACTGGAGGTGCTTTTTCCGAGCTCACTCGGTTCCCCAATAAAAGTAATTTCCCCGCCGTGCTCCCCAGCACCGGGGCCGATGTCGATCAGAAAGTCTGCCCTGCGTATGGTTTCCTCATCGTGTTCCACTACGATTACGGTGTTGCCCAAATCCCGTAGTCTTTCCAGTGTCTGAATGAGCTTTTCGTTGTCCCGCTGGTGGAGTCCGATGCTGGGTTCGTCCAAGATATAGAGCACACCCACAAGATGAGAACCAATTTGGGTGGCGAGTCTAATCCGTTGGGCTTCACCCCCGGAAAGCGTCGCCGCGGATCGGGACAATGTTAGATAGGGCAGCCCGACATCAGAAAGGAACTTCAAGCGGGCCGATATCTCTTTCAAGACCGGAGCGGCGATCAGCGCCTCCGTCTTGTTCGGCTTGAACGCTTTCAAGTATTCTTGGCAGCTTTCAACGTCCATTTCACAGAATTGCGAAATATTCTTTCCATCAATAAGAACGGACAGAGACTCTTTGCGCAAGCGAGCCCCGTTACACCCTTCGCAAGTCTGCGGGCTTAGATATTTCTCAATGCGGTATTGTTCCCACTCGTCCGTGGTCTCATCCAGCTGCCTATCCAAAGCGGGGATGATCCCCTCAAAGGCTTGCTTGAACTGGTGGGATGTTTTTCCGCGGAGAAGGGTGAAATTGATCTCTTCATCCGGCGAACCGTGCAGTATCTTTTCTCGAATATCTTCAGGAAGGTCACGAAAAGGCGTCTTGGGATCAAATCCAAACTTATCCCCTAGTGCCGAAACGACATTCTTCTTCCACGCCTGAGAATGCTCTTCCCAAGGCTCCACCGCATTTTCGAGGAGCGACTGCTCGGGGTGCGTAATGATTAGCTTGGGATCAAATTCGTATTCAACTCCCAGCCCGTCACAATTCGGACAGGCGCCGTGTGGACTGTTAAACGAAAAACTCCTCGGCTCAAGCTCCGAAAGGCTAATACCGCAGTCCACGCAAGCGAACTTTGTAGAGAAAAACCGGTGGCCAGGTATGTCCACGACTTCCATCTCTGCCATCCCGCCGGTGAGCGAAACGGCGAGTTCCACCGCTTCCGTTAGACGGCCCTCTATGTTTGGTTTCAGAACCAGTCTGTCGACGTAAACCGAGATGTCATGCTTGAGGTTTTTCTTCAGTTTGATGGGGCCGGAAAGATCTACCTGCTCGCCGTCGATGAGCGCCCTCACGAGTCCTTGCCTGCGGAGTTCCGTTAGCTCCTTTTGAAACTCACCCTTCTTACCGCGCGCGATGGGGGCGAGAATGGCGAACTTCGTGTCTTTTGGGTAGTCGAGAATTTGTCCTACGATCTGCTGGACCGTTTGCGTTTGAATAGGCCGCGCGCATTGAGGGCAGTGCGGTTTTCCGATGCGCGCGTACAGCAGGCGCAAAAAATCATAGATTTCGGTTACCGTTCCGACTGTCGAACGGGGATTACGAGAAATGTTTTTTTGCTCAATCGAAATGGAAGGCGAAAGCCCGTCGATGGAGTTAACGGCAGGCTTTTTCATCTGCTCCATAAACTGCCGGGCATACGCTGAAAGCGATTCCAGGTAACGCCTTTGGCCTTCGGCATAAACCGTATCAAAAGCCAACGACGACTTACCGGACCCGCTCAGCCCTGTGATCACAACCAACTTGTCGCGGGGAATAGTAAGCGAGAGATTCTTTAGGTTGTGCTCTCTGGCTCCCTTAATGACGATAGATTTCTGCACCGGGTTGCCTGTTCCAACCTAGAGAAACTGCGCGACGCCGTCCTCGACGGTTTTGCGGATTTCTTCAAGGCGCGATTGGGATTGCGCTTCAAAGCGGTAGACGAGAACCGGTTGCGTATTGGACGCGCGCACAAGCCCCCAGCCGTCCCCAAACTCGACTCTTGCTCCATCGATGTCGTTGACGTTTAGCCCCTGCTTCTGGAAGTAGTTCTTGGCCTTTTCCACTACCGAAAACTTCTTTTCATCGGCGCAGTCCACGCGCAACTCAGCGGTGCTCCAGCTCTCTGGAACGTCGGAGAGCAGGTCGGCGGGAGAGCGCCGTGCTTCGGCGACGATCTCGACGATGCGGGCGGCCGCGTAAACGGCGTCATCGTAGCCAAAATAACGATCCGCAAAAAACATGTGACCGCTCATCTCTCCGGCCAGAGGAGACTTCAGTTCTTTCATCTTACTCTTAATCAGGCTGTGGCCGGTTTTCCACATGACCGGTTTTCCACCGTGCTTCTCGATGTCCTTGAAGAGCCGGTGAGAAGCCTTAACCTCGGAGATAATCGGGGCACCTGGGTGTGCAGCCAAAACTTGGCGTGCGTAGAGAATCAGCAGCTCGTCGCCAAATAATACTCTTCCGGAGGCATCCACCACTCCAATGCGATCGGCGTCGCCATCAAAACCAATTCCTAGCTGCGCCCCTTCTTTTTTGACGGTTGCAGCTAGTTCTTCAAGGTTCTCCACCACTGTCGGATCGGGGTGGTGATTGGGAAAAGTTCCGTCGGGCTCGGAGTACAGCTCGATGACTTCCGCTCCCAAATCTTTAAGGATCGTCGGAGCGACCACTCCGCCCATCCCATTGCCAGAGTCCACCACGACCTTCACCGCGAGCGGTTTTTTGAAACCCGAGGTGATTTTCTCAATGTAGGCTGGTTTGACGTCGTGCTGACTTAGGCTGCCCTCAGCGGCGACAAAGTCGCCCGCGAGAACCAGGTGCTTGATCTCCTGATGTCGCTGCCGTGGATCGTGCTGCGACCCACACAAACCTTGAGTCCGTTGTAGTCTCCCGGATTGTGGCTGCCCGTGATCATGACCCCGCCATCACAGTCCCGCTCAAACACAGAAAAATACAATACGGGGGTAGGGACCAAGCCAATGTCGATAACATGCATCCCGACTGAGGTGAGTCCTTCTGTTAGCGCTTTAAAGATGCGATCGGAACTGGTGACGGCAGTCCCGCCCGACTGTTAGGGTGCTTCCACCTTTTCGTCGGACGAAGGTACCAACGGCCTTGCCGAGCTTTTGGACCACGTCGGTAGGTAACCGGAGTCCGCAATGCCACGGATGTCGTACTCACGGAAAATTTTCTCGTTCACTACGCTTCCCTACTGGCTGACCACTTTTATGTGGGCTTCTTTCTTTTTTCGCTCCAACCAAAGGACCATTCTGCGTTCCAGTTCTTCCGAGAACACGGTGTTACGGATCTCTTCCTTTTTGGCTTCATTGAGCGACTTGAACGGATCTTGCCGGGTTTCGAGAACCTTCACGATGCGATAGCTGGCCCCGGTTTTGATAGGCTGGGTGATGTCCCCCACTTTTGTTTTGGGAACAACCGCCTGAAATTCCTTGGCAAGAGAATTAACGGACAAATACCCCAAGGCGCCACCTTGCTCTGCCGTGCTGCTGTCGTCCGAGTATTGCTTTGCCGCTGCTTTGAAATCTGTTTTCCCTTCCGACAGTTCTTTGTAGACGGTGTCGGCACGCTTCTTGGCGTTATTCCCATTGCTAATGAGAATGTGGGCGATGTTGTACTGAATCTGACTCCCTTTACCTTCTTTGCGGATGTAGTAGTGGCGCAGTTGCTCATCCGATATTTTGAGGTTGGGTTTGATCTCACGATCAATAAGGTTGCGACGTTCAATCTGTCTTTTAATACCTTCGCGGTATTCGCCCAATGAGGTGTTCAGTTGTTTTAAGCGCTGTTGTAACTGCGCTTTGGTGATGTTGTTGCGAGTAAGGATGGATCGGATCTGGCCGTCGATTTCTTCGGGAGTCGCCGCAAGATCCAACTTCTTGACCTGCTGGTTTATGATCTTCTCTTCTACTAGAAGTTGGAGGATGGCTTGGCGGCTGTTGAGAATAGCGGGGTCGACGCCCAGCAGTTCCTGAAAGCTCTTTGAGCCAAGCTTTTTTTTAAAATCCGAGATGTCGGAGTTGAGGATGATTTCGTCGTTTACGATGACGACCACCTTGTCGAGCGGACGCCGCGTAGCTAGAGCTGGAACAGCAACTATTATAAGGAGAAGGAAAAGAGCGGTAGGCCTAGGCAATAGATTGAAACAGCGGCTCATTTCGGTAAATCTTTCCTTCTTTCAGGAGTTTGGTAACCCACTCCTTGTAGACCCGGGCTTGCTTAATACGCTTCAGCCGCTTCGCGATGTCGGCCTTGGCCTGCTCGTAGGTCAACTTGGTCCTCAACTGTTTCTCTACCACCTTTAGAAGGTGGACGCCATAGCGACTTTTGATAGGCTGAGACACGTCGCCGACGTGCAATTTAAAAGCGTTATTAAATGCCGATATCTTCTCATTTCGTGAGAAAAAGCCGATATCTCCGCCTTTGGCGGCGTCCGGGCTCAGGGAGTACTTGCGGGCGGCCGACTGAAAGGTGATCTTGCCCGCGAGGATTTCCTGCCGAATCTTGTTTGCCTCATCTACCGTTGGCACCACGATCTGGTGGGCGTGGACGCGCGCGGGCTGGTAGAATTCCTTCTCATGAGTTTTGTGGTAGCTCTGCATCTCCTCATCCGAGACCAGTGTTTCGGTATAGAAGACCTCGTCTATCACCTTTTGGATCAGGAATTGTTCCTCGATCCTGTTTTAAGATGCCTTCGGTGATGTTCTGTCTTCGAAGCATTTCTTCGAAACCGCCGGTAGGGTAGCCGTCTTTCCAGCTCGCGAGGCGCCCCTTCGATCTCCTCTTTGGGGAATTCTAAGTCCGCGCCGCTTGGCTTCCTCGCGGATGATATGAATGATGATGGTTTCCGTTGAGGGCGTAGCTTTTACCCCGTCCATCACTTTAGGGTTGGAACGGCTGACCTCATCCTGCTCCGTCTTGAGCTGGTTGTACTTGAGCAAGAACTCATTTACGGAAATGGAAGACCCGTCGATTTTAGCGATGGTCTTGTCACCAATATTAAAATTACGATTGCACGCGACTGTTGCAATCAGCGCAAAGAGAAAACCGAAGCACAGACGGTTCATTTTTGATCCTTTTTAGTTTGGGGGTACTTCGCTTTTCGTAATGCTAGAGAAGCCAAATTTTTTCTCAAAAGTGTGAGTTCTTTTTGCCGCTTTAGATCTCCACGCAAGTAGGCTTTGTAAACTTCCGAGCTTTGGCAAATTCCTGAATAGCGATTACCTCGATCAAATGAGTTCCCTGGCCCAGTTGAATGGGGGCCGACACTTCTCCGGGCTTTAGCGCCAATGCCGCTCGGTACAGCTTAGCCGGAAGATCATTTTCACCTTTGTAGTCGAGGTCACCTGCGAACTTAGCACCCGCATCCTCCGAGTACTTCAAGACCAGCTGTTTGAAATGTTTTCCCGATTTCAGTTCAGCTTGAACCGCAGCTATTTTCGTTTTTGAACTTCCGCTTTGCCCATCACTGCCAAGTGGCGAAGACGGACGCGCGGAGCTGATGCATAAGCCTTTCGTAGTTCTTTGTCCGTCGGCTTTAGTTCGTCGGCATGTTGGCCCAGAACAGACCTCAGGTAGTGCTTGTACAAAACCTTATCTATCTCGGCCTTGGCCTCAGGTTCTGAAGCGAGACCCATGCGTTTGGCTTCCTTCACGGCAAGGTTAAACAGCTCATCTTTTGTCGGTGAATTGGAGCCCAGCGTCAAAGCAGGGAACGAACTCATGAAAGCCAGTACCAGGAGAACAAGTCTTTGTTTATCAAAAAGCATCAGCCTTCATGCTAATGGAAGAGAAAGGGCACGCAATACAAGCAGGGCGCGGTCAAAGAAGATTGAGTTAGAATAGTAAGGATGATCCGAGGACTGACGCTACTAGTCGTGTATGGGGCCGCAATGCTTATCCCGTTCTCTTCCCGCGCGGCCGATCCGAAATTGCGTTTCTACTATGCGTCCAACCGTCAGGGCGAAGTGGAACCCTGCGGCTGCCAGACAGGGTAAAATTGGGGGGCTAGATCGGCTTGCCGAATACCTCAAGCGAGCGGCCGCAGCAAAGAGAACAGCCCGCTGATTGATGCAGGGGATGCTTTTTGCCTTGTCGCAAATCGAAGCGAGTCGGCGCGACCAGGAGCTGGCGAAGGCGGATCTTATCGCCAAGGTGTACGGACATCTGGGGCTCGACGCTTATGTTCCCGGCCGACG
Organism: Bdellovibrionota bacterium; assembly: GCA_041391485.1. Lineage (GTDB taxonomy): Bacteria > Bdellovibrionota > FAC87 > UBA2466 > JACKAF01 > JACKAF01. The sequence goes on from JAWKNY010000032.1 coordinate 18,324, forward strand.
GGATTTAGCGGCCGGCTGGGCGAAGTTGGAGCAGCTTGCTAAATTAACCGGCGCTCCTTTTCTTGCGGCAAATCTCGAGTCCCTGGGTCCCCAAACGCAGTTTCTGAAAAAGCACACGCTTCTGCAAAGGAAAGGTTGGAAGGTCGGGCTTTTCGGCGTGGTAAGTCCCGAAGATTTTTCTGGAGTTGCTGGAGTCGCCCCTCGCGATCCTATCAAGGTGGCGCGGGAACAGGTGTCGGCGTTGAAGCGGGCAGGGGCAAACCTCATCGTCGCACTTTCCTACCTTGGGCTGGACTCGGATCGCAGGCTGGCTGCTGTGCCGGGTATCAATCTGATCTTTGGATCGCGTTCCTTGGATGTGCTCACGCAGCCGCAGCTGGTGGGCAAGACCCTTATTTTTCAGTCGGACGTAGAGGGGAGACAGATTGGTGTTTTGGAGTATGATCCCAAAACGCCGCTGCAAAGCCCTCACGGCCTCATTGAACTCGACAAGAGCTGGGAAGCAAAAAACATCGTGTCGGGATGGATGGCCGCCCACAAAGAGTACGTACGGCAACTAGCTTTCTCTGTTCACCACAACAAGGAGCGCTCCAAGAATGCCTTCGTCGCGCAGCCCTTCGTCTGTCGACAGTGTCACCAGGCGCAGTATGATTTCTGGGAAAAAACGAATCATGCTTCGGCCTACCTGGTTCTTTTTTCCAAGAACCAGCACTTCAATCCCGAATGTATTGGCTGTCACAGCTTGGGCTTTCAAACGCCGGAAGGCTTTTCAAAAATCGCGGAGCCCTTTGAGCTGAAGGACTCAAAAGAGTTGAAAGGGAAAAAGGTCTTCGCCGAACAACTGATGGAGGCGGTCTTTGGAAAGGAAAAGGGCCCGCTTGATTCGCGCGTCGATCCCAAACGCTACCAACGCCTGCACGATCGCTACACTCGCACCTTAAGAGAGCTAAACGAAGCGCAAAAGCTTGAAAAGGTCTACGTGGGGGTCCAATGCGAGCATTGCCACGGCAACCGTCACGGGCATCCAGCCGTGAAGGTGGCCCCGACAAGGGTTTCAGAAGCCTCCTGCCTCAAGTGCCATGTCGGAAGCCATGATCCGAAATTCAATTTCGCGGAAAAGCTCCCGAAGATCGCCTGTCCTCGAATGCGCTAGGAAACCTACTCCGCGGCGGTTAGAGTCTTCATTTTGGCGACCGCGTCCTCAGGCTTCCACTCGTTGTCTTTGTACTCTTCCACCACTTCAAGTTGAGAATCGAGCAGCACGCTCTTTACGTTGTGGGTGATGTACTTCGCAGACGGAATAGCCACTACGTTCGCGAGTTCCGAAGCGATCTTGGAAACGGTCTCGTCGGTTCCCGTTAAGAGGGTGAAGTCAGAGAGATTTAATTGATAGCGCTTTGCGTATTCCGCCATTACCTCGGGAGTATCAAATTCCGGATCAATAGTGAGAATCACAAAATGGGTAGAAAGGCCTTCCGCCTTTGCCTTTTCGTAGACCTTCTTTGTTTTTTGCATCGTGAGCGGGCACATCTCGGGCATCGGGCAGCGGGTGAATATAAAGGACACGAAGGTTGGTTTGCCCTTAAAGGTGTCGAAGCTCACGGTTTTTCCATTCTGATCCTGGAACGTGTAGGCCGCATAGGGCGGAAGCTTCGGTGCTTCCTTCCGCGTGCAAGCCAGGAATACCAGGACCAGAGCCAAGAATAGGGGGAATCGCTTTTTCATGAGCCCGACATTAGGCGGGATGCCTTTGCAAATCAACCGACTGGGGCTATTCTGTCCAAATAGCTGTAAAGATTAGTAATCCTATGAGAGTTCTTCTCCTCAATCAGGTTTTCATGCCCGACACGGTGGCGACTGCCCTGCATGTCACCGATTTGGCCATGGAACTCCGCCAGGAGGGCTACGATGTCACCGTCGTAGCCGACCGACGTGAATACAACAACCGCAAGCGCCGCTACCCGGCTCGGGAAACGGTGCACGGAATCGAAATTCATCGGGTTTTTTCGACGGGATTTGGAAAAAGAAACATCGTTACCCGCCTCTGCGACGCCATCAGCTTCCTCCTTTCTGCTGTCTGGAAGCTTCTGTGGCTGGAGCGGCATGATGTTTTGATCGTTTTTACGAGCCCCCCGATGATAGGGGTTTTGGGGGTTATCCTAGCTCGCTTGCGAGGCGAGCGCTGTATTCAGTGGCTGATGGATCTCAACCCGCACACGGCGGTAGAGGTGGGGTACCTAAGACCCAATTCGCTGGCGACTCGATTTCTCTATTTCCTATTTAATTTTAGTGTCCGGGCGAGCGATCACATCGTAGTTTTGGACAGATGGATGGAGAAACGCGTATGCAAGCATGGGGCAACGCCTGAAAAGATCTCCATCGTGCCGCCATGGCCGGTGCAAGCACAAGAGACGAGCGTGGGGCTGAAGAAGAACCCTTTTAGCCAAAAGTACGGGCTGCAAAACAAATTCGTGGTTTGCTACTCCGGAAACCACAGCATTGCCCATCCCTTAGATACGGTTTTGCAAGCCGCCAAGTTGTTGCAAGCAGATCCTGAGGTCTTGTTTCTGTTTATTGGAACAGGCCTCCGGGTCAAAGATGTGTCGGAATTCGTCGACAAAAATAATCTTACGAATGTCCTTCAGGTGCCCCACCAACCCCTTGAGATGCTACGCCATTCTTTGAGTACAGCGGATGTTCACCTGGTGGTGATGGGCTCTGGGGTGAAGGGGCTCGTCCACCCGAGCAAGATTTACGGTGTTCTCGCAACGGCAAAGCCGTATATTTTTATTGGCCCTGAGGAAAGCCACGTTACGGACCTCATGGCGGACTTCCCTGGAGGCTTTCACGTTGAGCACGGTAGCCCCGATAAGTTAGTGGGCATCATCCACCAACTCAAAGGGCAGTCCGAAAGTGAACTCTCTCTGCTTGCCCGCGGAAATCCGGATTCCGTTTTTTCACGATTCTCCAAGGAAAAAATTATTCGAGTGTTTTCCAAAGAGGTGCTAAGAGCCCGTCTTTCCATGAGTGAGGCAAACTCTTGAGACGCCCGATCTTAATCTTAGGTTTTTTTCTCGTCTTCACCAACCCGCTCCAAGCTTCGAGCCGCGTGCTTCCCTCCAAAGATATGGTGAGTCTGAAAAAAGGGCAGTGCGTCCTCTATCATTTTTGGGCAACGTGGTGCCATCCCTGTCTGAAGGAACTCCCCATCCTTTTAAAATGGATGGCGGAGCGGAAGTTTATCCAGCCCGTCGTGGTCGATATCAGCAGTCCTTTTTCGCAAAAGCAGTTCTCCCAAAAATGGGTCGATCAGGTCTTGAAACCCAACTATATGACCTATTTAAAGCCCGAAGGAGACGCGGAAGCCTACGTTCGTAGCCTCGATCCCAACTGGAAGGGAATGCTGCCCTATTCGGTTTTGTACCACCGCGGCAAGAAGATGCAGGGATGGGAAGGAACTCTCGATTTCTCCACCCTGGAGGCCCGGCTCACCGTACTCTGCCGGGAAAAGTCCAAAACCTAAAAGCACATAATGCGTCGCGTTTTTTGATCTGCGCCTGCGCAATTTATTTCTACGGCTCTGCAAAAGGCCGCCGATAACCCCCATGTAGTTTCTTTAAGTTGCGAGTTCAATTTTGGGGGAGATATGAAGCGTTCCTATGTGTTCGTACTCGCCTTGGCCATCGCCTTTTCGTATGGAGCCCAAGGTGCAAGAAAGATGAAGGTTATTCGTGGTGGCCTAGGGTTCTTGTACCCGGATCACAACAGTTCAGAGAATCCCGGGCAGCTATCCCGCGACGATGGCACCAGCATCGAGGCGATGTACACGCGGACCACAGACAGTACGCCCACGCAATCCTTGACGCCGTCGATGGCGTACTCCAACGGACGCTTGGGACTCTTCGTCAAGGGCACCCGCTCTGGAACGAGCTTCAACCCAGATGAAAGCACCGATACGGCCGGCGGCGGTATCGGCTTCAGCTTGGGCAAACGGCGCGTGGTGAACGTAGGGGCGAGCTACTTTACATCGCTAGAAGGCGGCAGCAGCAGCACCGGCACGCTAAAAGGAACCATCAATTTGAACCCGGCGCGGGATCAGGGCATGGCCTTAGGTATTTCGGTAGGTACGACGGTCGGCGGTTCCAGCAACCCGATTGCGGGGACGATAGCGCTCGGCTACTCCGGTAAGAACCGTAACAACAATATCGAAGCCAACCTGACGTTCAACGATATCAACGCGACGGACAACTACACGTTATCAGGCTTTTTTACACTAGGCGGCGCCATGTACTACTTCGGTGGTGGGTACAAACACACCAATGTTAGCGCAACATCCACCGGTGAAGTGGTGGGTCGCCTTGGTTTTGTAATGGGTCGCGGCGGTAGCGCGGATCTCTCCGCTCTAGCCACCTATGACCTTCAGCAAAGCACCGTAACTTACGGTGGTTCTTTGCGCGTTAACTTCTAATAGCTTCGACTCTCGTTTCGCAGCGCGGCCCGGTTTCCGGTGCCGCGCTGTGTTTTTTTGTGCGCCTTTCCCCAAACCGCTAAATCCAGTAAAATAATATTAAGGGAGCCTCTCCCTCTCCCTTTCCAATCTCTCTTCACCCCAAATTCCATGAGCATTCGAAGTAAAGTCATCGGCTGCTATTTGGCCGTTTTATTGGTGTTTGCCGGCGCGGCAGTTTACAACTACACGCGGCTCGCACGCTCTAACGATCGCATCGTACTGGTGAACCAGCTTTTCATCCCATTGTCTCGGCTTACGGTGGAATTGCAGGCCAAGACTTATACGCTCGCGGACGATTTGCGACGTTTCTACTTTCCCGCGGGACGAACGTCGGAGCAAAGTACCTTCTCTCGAGTGGCCCGGGATCTTTATCCCTACATCATTTTGCGCAAGTTCAGCCTGGGAGAGCAACTGCTGGCCAAATACCAGAAAAGCGGGCACGCCATCGAAGATCTGGCTTCCCTTTTTCAGGAAGCCAAAACCGAGTTCGAGAAACTTTCACAAACAACCGAGGGAAAAGAATTCAAGAAGCTCTACCTGAATCTCCGAAATCGATTGAAAACCTTGTCTGAGAGACTGGACACGGAAGCTGCCAATGTAACGCTGGCGGTGCAAGCGGAGGGGCGCGATAACCTAATATGGAATCTTGTACTTTCCACCTTGGTGGTTGTGTTCGGTATTTTTACCCTGCTGTTTTCCCTAAAAGTCTTACAACCGTTGCCGGCGTTAATTGGAAGCATCAAGAAGATCGCAAATGGAGATTTGAGCCAGAGCCTCAAGGTGAGAGCAGCGCCCAAAGACGAAGTGTCGATGTTGGCTCGGGAATACAATCGAATGTTAAACGCACTACTGGAGCGTGACAAAAAAATTCAGCTTCAGCAGAAAGAGCTTCTGCAGGCGGAACGCTTGGCGGCCGTGGGGCAACTGTCCGCCGAAGTGGTTCACGAGATTCGAAATCCCTTAAACTCCATCAGCCTGAATATAGATTGGTTGGAAAGCGAAATGGATCATTCGGGCGAGGAGATTAAGTCGACTCTACGAAGCGTCTCCAGAGAGATCGAACGTCTCAATCAAATCACCGAGAGCTACCTCGTGCGCGCCAGAGTGCCGTCCAGCCGGGAAGATTCTGTCGAAGCCCACGAAGTGCTCGATGAGGTGCTTAATTTTTCTAAGGAAGAGAACAAGGCGAAAAACATTGATGTCGTGACGGATCTGGCGCCCACAGAGATCTACGTGAAGACTAGCCGTTCGCGCCTAAAACAAGTCTTTCTGAACGTGCTAAAAAATGCTCGGGAAGCCATGCCTTTGGGCGGAACACTCACCATTCGATCGCGGGTGGAAAACAATACCTCCACCATTGAGTTCAGAGATACGGGCTTTGGAATGAACGAATCCACGCGCCGAAATACCTTTTCTCCGTTTTTCACGACCAAAAGAGACGGGACCGGTCTAGGCCTGATGCTCACCAAGAACATCGTAGAAGAAGCCCAGGGCTCTATCCGCTGTGATAGCCAGCTCGGCAAGGGAACTACTTTCGAATTCCAATTTCCGGTTTAGAACGCTTTAGGGAGATCTCATGTCCAAGTACAGCATCGCGATAGTCGACGACGAGCTATCAAATCTTGATAGTTTGGAACGAATCTTGAAATCAGATGGCGCTGAGGTCCACCGCTTCCAAAACGCAAAAGACGTTGTCCCCTTTCTACAAAACGGCAGTATCGATGTGGTGCTGACGGACCTTCGGATGGGGGCGATGAGTGGCTTGGACTTGCTGGATGTAATTCGCACGGCCTACCCGTCCATCGAGGTGATTCTCGTGACCGCCTACGGAACAGTTGAGATAGCGGTGGAGGCGATGAAAAAGGGGGCTTACGATTTCATCACCAAGCCTCTTCAACGGATGCAGGTGCTGCGGGTGGTGCACAAGGCTGTAGAGAAGCGCAAACTGGTCGCTGAGAATCTATCTCTTCGCGAAGAGCTCAAAAGCCAATTGCAGGGAAAAGACCGCCCCATTATTGGTCGTTCTGCCGCGCTCAAAGGGATGATGGATCTGGTGGAACAAGCGGCGCGCAGCCGCGCCAACGTGTTGATAGGCGGAGAGAGTGGTACGGGGAAAGGACTCCTCGCCGAATACCTACACCGAAATAGTCAGGAATCCAGCGGCATGTTCGTGAAGATCAACTGTACGGCCATTCCCGACAATTTGTTGGAAGCTGAACTGTTTGGATACGAGCCAGGTGCGTACACGGGAGCCGCAAAAACCAAGAAAGGCCGCGTGGAGTTGGCCCATGGAGGGACACTGTTCCTCGATGAGATAGGCATCGCTCCGCAGTCACTGCAGACGAAACTGCTGCGGTTCTTGCAGGAGGGGGAGTTTGAGAGGCTCGGTAGCAATGAGACCCGCTACGTGGAGACGCGAGTCATCAGCGCCTCCAATACAGACCTCAAGCGAGCGGTGGCCGAAGGCGTTTTTCGAGAAGATCTTTTTTACCGACTGAACGTCATTCATATCAACGTCCCGCCTCTCAGAGAGCGCACCGAAGACATCCCCTTACTCGCCAGACGCTTTCTCGAAAGCTCGGCGAAAAAGAACGGCCGCTCCATTCCCATTCTTCACTCCGAGACTCTGGATGCGCTTATTCGCTACGCGTGGCCAGGGAATGTGAGAGAGCTTGAAAACGTGATGGAGCGGGTCGTGGTATTGAACCGCACCGGATCGGTGGAAGTTGAAGATCTGCCACCTGAGATTGCGGGCGGAAAAAAAGAGCACAAAACGATCGTGATTCCAGTAGGACTCACCCTGCGCCAGATCGAAAAGCTCGTGATGGATCGCACGCTCAAGAGCACGCGTGGGGATAAGCGCCTCGCCGCGCGGCTGCTGGGTGTGCACCCGCGTACCATTTACCGCCATCTAGAATCGGTGGTGAAGGAAGAAAAACCTGCCAGCGACGCACCTGCCGAGTAGTTAGACCTCCCAGAATTGCAATCCGCGGACAAGCTGTTATAAGACTACCGGCATGAACTGGCTGGATATTATAGCAGCCGCAGCTGGCTCCTTAACGCTCATCGGAGTTACCTATTGGTGGCTGCGGCGAAGGTCCGTTGAGGGAGCTAAACCTGCGACTGAGCGGCGTGATTTGCCGGAAACAGCGGAACCCGAGAAAACCGAGTCGGAGCTTCCACCGCCTACTCCCGAAGTCGTACAAGCCCCTCCACTCTCTTTATCCGAAAAACTAGGCAAAACCCGCTCACGGTTGCTCGGGAATCTAGAAGGCCTTTTTGGCCGGGCGGCAAGAAGACTTCGAGCTGAACTACAGGATGAATTAGAAGAAGGCTTTTGGCGGCGGATGTGGGCATGGCAACGACCACATTACTGCTGGATAAAGTGCGAGAGCGTGTGAAGCGAACGGAGCAAGCTTGCGCGAGCTGGTTCGCGGGGAGTGTAGAGAAGTGTTTTTGCCGCCGTGGAACGCGGCCGTCGGCGATCCAAAACCGCTCGTTATCAGCATCGTAGGAGTGAACGGCGTTGGTAAAACGACGACTATCGGAAAGCTGGCGAGCCGTTTGACCAAAGAAGGCAAGTCAGTGCTTTTAGGCGCCGCGGACACTTTTAGAGCGGGAGCCATTTTCCAACTCAGACGGGCAGAGCGTTCAGGTTCCCGGCGTGGCTGGCCGCGGGGTGAGGATCAGGGAGCGGTGGCACGATGCGCTTGTGGGGTGTGGCCGAGCAGATGGATGTGATCTTGGACACGGCCGGAAGGTTGCACACAAAAAGCAATTTGATGGATGAACTAAAAAAAGTTCACCGTGTAATGACCAAAGTGATTCCCGAAGCTCCTCACGAAACATGGTTGGTTTTGGATGGTACGCTGGGCCAAAACTCGGTGCGCCAAGCGATGGAATTCGGTTCAGCGCTGGATCTCAGTGGCGTCGTCGTTACCAAGCTAGATGGTACCGCCAAGGGTGGCGCGGTGCTTGCGATCGCAACCGAGCTGAAGATTCCCGTTCGTTACATCGGGCTCGGGGAAGGTGTGGAAGATCTCGTTCCCTTTGACGCAGATTCTTTCCTTGATGCTGTACTAGGCACGGCTTAAACTGATCAATGGTTTAGGTTGCTCCTTGGACAATTCACTACTTACATTGATGGGCGCCTCGGCGCTGCTTCTTTACGCGATCCGAATCTCTTTCAAAGACCATCCAGTACTTTGCCGGAAGCCGCACGCGTGTTTGGATCAGCGCAATCTCTTCGCGGGAAACCGCATTGCTGCAACCTTATTAGGATTTGTTTTGGCGATTGTGATGGGTAGTAGCGGTGCTGTTACGGTGATGCTCGTTGGCCTTGCAAACGCTCGACTGCTGAAATCTCCAGCGAATTTGCTCGCCGTGACCTTGGGCGCGATTGTCAGGACAACCATAATTGTACAGGTGATGGCCTTTCAAATTTCCCATTACGCCATGCTGATGGTCACGGCCGGGGTTGCACCAGTTTTTTACGACGTCTGATCGCGCAAAACATTTTTCCAGAACGGTATTGTTTCTTGGAGATTATGTTTTTGTCGATGAATCTCATTAAAGACGCTGGAAACGTCCTGGGCAGAACAAGGCTTTTCAACATAGGTACAGTATTTTGTACCGCCCACTTGCGGCGCTGATTCTCTCTACTTATCTGACCGCAATGACCTATAGTAGCGCCGCTACAATCGCCTTGATCATGTCATTGTTCGTGGCGCAGAGAATGCTCTACGGGAGGCGCTTCCCTTGGATTTTGGGTGCAAATCTGGGCACGACGTCGACCGGATTTTACTGAGCTTTCGTGGTGGTATCCTGGGAAAACAAACCGCTGTTGGCCATTTTCTCATCAAAGTGGTTGGCGTGGTATTGATTTACCCGTTTATGTCCCAGGTTGCCGATCTCATCGGGCATTTTGGGGGGGGCAAGGTAGGCAGATAGCGAACGCGCATACGGTTTTCAATCTGGGCCTAGCGTTGGTGTTCTTTCCGTTTATTTCGCTGGGTGCCAGGATAGTGACACGGATTATCCCGGAGAAAGAAGATCCGGGGCCGTTCACCTTTCATTATCTCGATTCGCGCTCCTTGGACACTCCTGAGCTGGCACTGGCTCAGGCCCACCGTGAAATCTTAAGAATGTCCGACTATGTCGAGGAGATGGTGGAAAAGGCGGTAATTCTCTTTGAAAATCCCGTGAGCCGGTCCATTGACGAGCTTCGGGAAAAAGACCAACTCGTAGATTTTCTGAATAAGGGCATCAAGATGCACCTGACTCGTTTGATCAGGCGGAAATGACAGAAAACGCTGCAGGTGCACCAGGAGTTTGAGCTTCTCTTCCGCACAAGTGACCTGGAAAGTATTGGAGATGTGGTTGAGAAGAACATTCTGCCGCTTGTGAAGAAGACCGCAAGAAAGGGCTACACTTTTTCCGATGAGGTTGGGGTGAAATCGTTTCCATCCATGCAAAAGTCGTGGAGTGCTTGCAGCTCTCAACCGCTTACTTTTCTTCTTCCGATCGTGCGCTGGCGGTCAAGCTGGCTTTGCTTTTCGAAGAAGTCGAAGAAAGAGTCGCTGAGTCCAACGAGAAGCATGTCATTCGATTGCACCAGGGAATAAAAGAAACGCTGGATACCAGCTCCGTGCACCTGGATTTGGTTGGATTCTTACAGCGTATTGCGAAGCTATCCCTGAATTTTACGCAGCTTCCGGATCTTCGTGGTGAGGATCGCTAAACCGTTCCGGAAGAAGGCCTCTCAAGGCATTTAATACGAGTGCCGCAAGCGCCAGTATCGATGGCTTGGGGTAAAGGTGTTCCACGAAGGTTTACTTGTCCCCAGCTCACGAGGCGATCTAGCCGCGTCTTGTACATGGCCTCGGAGTGTATTCCCTCCCAGTCTCTTCTGAGTCTTCTGACTTAATAGCCGCCGCAGCGAGCGAATACGTCACTTGATTCGCTCATATTGAATACGTGGAAATAGAAATGGGATCCGAGAACTGCGAGGCAGAGAGTGAAAAAAGTGGGCGTGGCGCTGCGGTAGTACCGCGGTCCTTCGGTGGTGGCTAAAAGCGCCCACTGTAGCGCCGCGACGCCTAGGCAAACGGCGACGGTGAGGGGAACGGCGGGCACTGACTTAAACTTTCCCGAACGCAGCACAATCGCATGGCCGATCGCCATCCAAAGGGGAGCCAGCAAAAGAAAGAGTATTCCGAACGCAGACATTATCCCGTCCCCTCCGGGAGTCCCAGAAAGTTTCTAAAAAGCTGAAAACCGCGAGCCAAATAGTACCCCTTGCGTGTCAATCGGAAGTCTCCTGCTGTTGGCAAAATGAGTTTTGCTTTTACGAGCTCATCAATCCTGTCCTCAAGGGCACTTTCAAGCGGACACTCCTTCAACAGTACACCCCAGTCGATCCCTTCCGGGTGTTTATGCAAGGTGTTCAGTATTTGGATGGTGGGCGACTGCGCCGCTATCGCGGGATAGGCGGCGATGTAGTTGGCGGCAAGAACGACGTGGAGCAACCAGGCGGAGATCCAATCTCTAGCCAGGAACCCAATGGCGAAGAATCCGGCGTAGATTACGGAGGGGAGAACGATCAGTACCAGAAGGAGACTGACGAAATTTTTGCGCACGGTGCCGTTTCGCCAAAGAAAGATGTGGATCGCGAGGAAACTTAGAAAATAGAAAAACCCTCTCCACCATTCGTCCAAGGATACGACTGTTGTTGTCACGATCCCGGTAGCCTATCCCAATTCAAAAGCATTTTCTACGGAGCAACGCGCCATCGGCTTGCTCTAAGGCCCATTCCATTTTTGGGGCTGTGCTCCTTAAAGACTCTGGATACAATTGAAGTGTGGGAAATCACAGCAAATCTTTCCAGGTCAAAGACCGACACGGCAAGCTTGACCAGGATTTGTCCGAGCAGCGCATCTTATCCCGGATCGAGCGGGGCAAGTACACAGGTGAAGAAGACGTCGCTCTTCCTCCGTATGTGGAATGGCAGAAGTTGTCCTCGATCCCTGTTTTTTACGACGCGTTAATGAAGCGTCTCTTCGAGGATCAGTACAAGTCGGAAAACGATTCCTCAGAAGCTAAGAAGGAAAAGAAAACCAAGCATAGGGAAGAGCACGCCACCCGTCGGGCGAGCGAAAAAGAGCTGGGTGGTAAGACCAAGCACGCGGAGAGCGAAGACGCGGGAAAGACGCAGCGCCTGGCCAACGATGTGGGCACACGCGTAGAAGGCACGATCGATCAGGCCTTGATTCAAGAGCTCTTCAAAGACGATCGATCGGAGGTTGAAGAGTTAGAGGGGGCGGCCGAAGCGGAGATGCGGGCCGCAGAGGAATTCATTGATAACGAGAATGATGATGAGGCCGTCGCGGATCTGGCGGCCCCTCTAAACGAAGCTCCGCCCGAGGCAAGCTTGTCGATGCCTCTTGATACCCAGTCCGAGCCCGAAGCGCAGGCGGCCCAAAAAAAGCAGGGCTCCCGGAGACGGATCTTGCTTTACGGCGTCGTCTTGGCTGGTTTGTCTTTGCTTTTGCTGGATAGCGAGGAGACCAGCCCGCTCAAAGAGCCAGCCTCCGTTGCAAGCCCGCAACGCACGCTTATCTCCGATCCCGGTAAGCTCAAACAAAAGGTGGAAGCCCTCATTTGGGAAGGCACGCAGGTATACCGCCAGGACAATGGGAAATACTACCCGCGAGCGGCGACCCTTTTTGAAGAGGCCATTGCTTACGATCCCAAGAGCTCTCAAGGCTACGGCGGCTTTACCCAATCGCTTGCCATGTCGCTCTTGGACGGGACGGCCACCAAAGGGACGGCGGAGAAGCTTCAAGACACCTTACGCAAGGGGCGGCTCATCGATCCCCAATCGAGCGCCTTTTACCGAGCCGAAGCGCTCTTTTCTTTGCAGCAGCAAAAGTTGGAAGCCGCTCGGGAACTCGTCAAGAAGGCCATTGAAACCGACCCCACCGGGGCAGAGAACGCTCTGGTTCTGGGAGAAATCAGTTACGGTTTCAAAGATCTGGAAACGGCCAAGGCCTCTTTGCTGGAAGCGGCAAAAAGTCCCCAGACGGCCATTCGGGGGAATTACTTTCTCGGTCGTATCGCCTACGATCTCGGTGACTTTAAAGCGGCCCGTGAATACGCGCAGCTGGTTCTGAAAGCCACACCCTTGCACGAGCGTGCCCACTTGCTCTTAGGCGATATTTCCATCAAAGAAAACTCGATGCAGGAGGCATTGAATCACTACCGCGGTGCTGTGAGACTAGCGGCCCTGGCCGAAAATAGGAGCGCCGCCGAGGCCGCGTTCAAGCTGGCAAGAACCTACGAGATGCTCGGGCAGATCAACGAATCGGGCGAGTGCTATGTTCTTGCTAACTACTATGATCCGAAAGTCTCCCCCGATATTCGAACTAAAGTCGCGTCGCTCGACAGCTCCGAAGAGACGGTAAAGTCGCTGTTACAGAAATACGTGCTCGGGAAACGCCAATTTATTATCCGGGGCGAAACCTACTACCAGCAGAAGGACGCCGACAAAACTTTCTTGTATATCCAGGCGGCTCATATTCTGGATCCTAACGATGGCTCCATCCTTTTGCGTCTGGGAGAGCTTATCGAGGAGAATGCGATCTATTACGAGGATTTTCTACGAGTGGTGAACTTTTACGAGCGGGCGATCGACAAGGACGCGACACTTGCGAAGGCCTATATCAAGTTGGGACTGCTCGAGACCGAGCAATACAATCTCGATCGCGGCTATCAGCTCTTGCTCCAAGCAAAAGGCCTGGCTCCCGATGATCGCGACACGCGAGTGGCGTTGGGGAAACATTTCTATAAGCGCCAGGATTATAGTCGAGCTTTGGATGAGTTTTTGGCGGCCTCGCAGGTGAAAGACGACGACAGCGAGGTGTTGTATTACGCGGGTAAAATGCGCCTGCTCTTTACTCGTGATCAACGTCAGGCGATGGGGTTTTTCGAGCAGTCATTTAAAGCCGATCCTTTGAATTACGACGCCTTGGTGGAATGGCTGCGACTCAAGGTTTCAAACTTTGAGAAAAACTTTGCGATAAAGCTGGTGAAAAACCTGATTGAAAAAGACCCGAGTAATCCAAACTATTACTGGGCGCTCGGCGAAGTCTATGCGGAGAACAAGGATTACAAAAAATCCATCCTACTCTATCAGCGAGCTTTGGACCTCAACCGGGAGGACAGTAAGATTCGTCTCGCGTTGGGTAAGGCGCTGGAGGCGGACGGTGCGATTGATAAGGCCGTGCTGGAGTATCGAATTGCCTCCCGGCTCAACCGGCGTAACCTCGAAGGCTTCTACCGCGCGGCGGAGCTTTTAATTGGCCAGAAAAAGTATGACGAGGCCTACGACGTTCTCAAGATCTTGATAGAGACGTCCCCCAAGTATCCCGGGGCCCATCTAAACCTGTCCCGAGTTTTCCGGGCGCAGAACAAAAAAGAAGAAGCTTTAAACGAGTTGGCGGTTGAGGTGAACAACAATCCCGCCAATACAAAGTACCGCGTGGAGTGGGCCGAGACCCTCATGCAATACCAGGAGTTTGATAAAGCGGTAGACCAGCTCACGGAAATCGCAAACCTGCCGGCCGCCTCCAAAGCGCCAGAGTTTCTGTATGACAAGATTCGAGCCTACTTGCTGCTTTCCAGGTGTTACCGGCAGCTGGGCAACTACGATTCGGCCGAGGGCGCCATCCGGCTCGCCCTGGAACTGGACGCCAGCGATCCCCTGTTGCATCGGGAGCTGGGGTATGTTTACGTTGCCCTTCAGCGCAATACGGAAGCTGCAGAAGCGTTTGAGACTTACCTGAAACGCGCCCCGGCGGCTCAGGATGCGGGAACGATTAAGAACCTGATCAATCGACTGGTTATACCGGAATAAAAATGCTCGAGCTAAAGAAAGTAGTTAGTAGCCCTGAAGAAGTGATCCAGAACCTCAGCGAAGGGGGGCGGATGTTCCTCCTCGGTGCAGCAAATCTGTGACCTCGACAACCGGCGCAAGGAAGTCATTCAAAAGGTTGAGAAGCTGAAGCAGTCCAGAAACGAAGCTTCGCAGGAAATCGCCAAGTTGAAGAAGGCTGGTGGGGACGCGGGACCCATTTTAGAAAAAATGAAGGCTGTCGCGGAAGAGGTAAAGTCTCTGGACGCGACGCTTGCGCCCATTGAAGCGGACATCCAGCAGCTACTTCTTGAGATTCCCAATCTGCTGCAAAGCACAGTACCCGATGGTCTTTCCGAAACGGAGAATCGCGAAGAGCGTGCGGTTGGGAATCCCAAAAAGCTGAGTTTTCCCGCAAAGTCCCATTTTGAGATAGGCGAACAAGCGGGAATCCTTGATTTCAAAAAAGCGGGCGAAGTGACCGGAGCGCGATTCGTTTTCTTAAAAGGGCAGGCCGCCCGCTTGGAACGGGCGTTGATCCAGTTCATGCTCGCCGAGCACGAGGCGCGAGGCTACGAAGAGATCTTGCCCCCTTTTATCGTTAACAGCCACGCGCTAGAGGGCACCGGCCAGTTCCCAAAGTTTAAGGAAGATGTTTTCAAGCTCGAGGGGCTTGATTACTACCTCATTCCTACGGCGGAAGTTCCTGTTACCAACTACTATAGAAATGAGATTCTAGACGAAAAGATGCTTCCGCAAAAGTTTATGGCTTACACGCCATGCTTTCGATCGGAAGCTGGTAGCTATGGCAAAGACACTAAGGGCATGAAGCGGCAGCACCAGTTCAATAAGGTGGAGCTGGTGAAGTTCGTGCACCCGGAGAAGTCTATCGAGGAGCATGAGAGCCTCGTATCTGACGCCGAGAATATACTCCAAAAATTGGAACTTCCTTACAGAGTAGTGAGCCTTTGTGCGGGCGATACCGGCTTTTCCTCAAGCCACACCTACGACATTGAGGTCTGGTCTCCCGCAAGTAACGGTTACATGGAGATTTCCAGTTGCAGCAACTTTGGAGATTTTCAGGCGCGGCGGGCGAACATCCGCTTCCGTGAGGCTTCTACAAAAAAAGTACAACACGTTCATACCCTAAATGGTTCGGGTCTTGCCGTGGGCAGAACGCTCATTGCCATTCTGGAGAACTACCAAAAAGAAGATGGCTCTTTCTCCGTTCCTGACGTGCTAAAAAAATTCCTCGCTTAGGCTTACTTTTTAGAGGCGGTCTCTCGGTTGCCTTCGTCTTTTTGTGTCGAGGCGGTCCGAGTCTTGAGTTCTTGCAAGCCTAGCTGGCAAGCAGTTCGAAGGTTTTGGGATTTTTCGCGAGTGCCGCAGTTGTCCAAAATGCGTCGGGGGGCTACCGGAAAAGACTCCGCTTGTTTTCCAAGGACCAATGCCGCCGCAATACGAATATCTTCACCCACAGACTCTTCCTCGACCAAGCGCTGTAAGAGATCCACGATGTCGGCGCTCTTGTTGCCACAGACTCCTAGACTTAAGACGGCTTTCTCTCTTAGCTCTGAGTCGTCGGCGTCCGTGATGATTTGCAGCAAGCGTGCCGAAATTTTTGGGTTCGGCGATTCCGGAAGGGCGTCTATCACGTCCAGCGTGGTTTCAAGCACGTCGGGGTCTCGGCTATAGATGGTTTTCTCGACCGCCGCCCAGGTGATCGGATTTTTAGTTCCCTGGGCCTGGAGTCCACCGAGACAGGTGAGTACCAACGGTGTGTCGGTGCTGCCCGTGCATTCGGCTAGCAACTCGATTACCTCTTTTTGTCCGTCCGCTCGCTCACTGATGGCCTTCGCCACCGAGGCACGGACTCTAGCGTCGGTATTTTCGTGAAAAATCTTGGTCAGGTCTTTTACAAAGGCGTCCTCACCACTTCCAAACTTCTCGAAGTAGCTCATGAGCACAATCAGCTCGCCGGGTTTCTTGTTCTGTTGAGCTTCGGTCATTAGCAGTTTTTGAATATTCGATTCGTCAGCGTTTAGGGCGATGAACGTTCTAACAACGGTGTTTCTAAGAAAAGGTTCCGCTTTGTACTGCTTAATCAGCGCATTCCGTACGAGCGTGGACTTGCTGCGCTTGCGCGACCTTCCTAGG
Source organism: Bdellovibrionota bacterium (assembly GCA_041391485.1). Lineage (GTDB taxonomy): Bacteria > Bdellovibrionota > FAC87 > UBA2466 > JACKAF01 > JACKAF01. The sequence continues at coordinate 34,901 of JAWKNY010000032.1, forward strand.
GCCTTGGTGCAGAGAACCTTGATGTGTAGGTTGTCGTCGCTGACACAGGACAGTAAGGCGTCGATGACGGGCTCTTGATAGATGGGCTGCGAATATTGGCTCAGCTTAAAAGCGGCGATCTTGCGCTGATCGTTGTCCTTGCTTTCGGACAGCGTCTTCGCCCAAAGGTAGATCGGGTGGGTGGGAATGCGTAGCCGCCGCGAGTGTTTACGCCGGGCACTGGCTGAAGGCGCAAAACCGAAAATAAGGATCAGTGCGACAAGAAAAGCTCGAAAACCGAAAGTGGGGACCATAAAAAAGAGCCTATCCTAAAACAGATGTCTAGGATAGGCTCCGTAAGTTTTCGAGGCTGGAGCTTCTTAGTTATTCGCCAAGAAGTTCAGATTTAGCTTTCCGCCCGTCGAAACTTTGCCTGCCAACGCGGTGGCCGGCGCTGCTCCATCCAGTACGGTTCGCTTTAGTTCCTGCCAGCTGAGTCCCGGATTCTTGGACAGGGTGGCGGCCAAAGCACCCGCAACGTGCGGCGTAGCCATGGACGTTCCGTCCCAGGTAGCCTTCAAGAACTCTCCCAAGTCGATAACCGTGTCTTGGTATTGGTTGCCCGGCGTTGTGGATAGGATCTTTACGCCCGGCGCGCCGATATCGACAGCGTTGCGTCCCCAGTTTGAGAACGCACCCAGGTTGTTCTCGGAGTCAATAGCGGCCACCGAGATTACGTTGTCGTATGGGTAGCTCGAAGGGTAGACGGGCTTGGAATCTGCGTCGTTGTCGTAACCCTTGCCTTGGCGACCGTTACCGGCGGCTGCGACAAAAAGCACACCGGCGGCTTGCGCGCGCTGAATCGCTTCTCGCAGCGCCATGTCCCCAGCTTCTTCACCTTCGCTGCCCCAGCTGGCGCTGATGATCTTCGCACCATTCTTGACTGCGTAGTCCACAACCTGCACCGCAGACGCTGTGTCGCCCTGACCTTTTTCATTGATGAATCGCAGCGCCATAAGTTGTGCATCAGGAGCTACACCGGAAGCACCCTTGCCGTTGTTGTGATCGGCACCGACCACACCCGCACAATGTGTACCGTGACCGGGATTGCCACCGCCCAGAAGAATCTGAAAGAGATCTACTGTCAGATCGTAGGGCTTGTTGTCGTTGGCTGCAAAGTCCCAACCCACAACGTCGTCGACATAACCGTTGTTGTCGTTGTCGATTCCATCTCCCGGCACTTCCTTGGGATTGCGCCACATGTTGTTGATCAGATCTTCGTGGTTGTAGTCGACACCGGTATCGGTAACGGCCACGATGATGCCTTTGCCAGCGGGGCTATGAGACCAGCTGTTCACCGCGCCCACGTTCGCAAGGCCCCAGGCATTGCTAAGTAAAGGATCGGCACCGGTAGACTGCACTGTCGGGGATTGGATTTCCGGGTTGTCGGCCGGAGGCGCACCGAATCCACCGGGAATGGGAAGTTCACCTTCTTCTAAAGCTTCGAGCAGCGCCTTGCGGTTTTGTTCGATACTGGGATTGGCGAACAACTTGATCGGGTGGTTCTTTTGAAAGTATTCCACCGCAGGAGTGTTCAACGCATCTGCCGCGTCCACTTCTATAGAGGTGCTCCACTTGAAGAGCCGACCTTCGGTGCTGACTAATTCAACGTTTCCTTCAAGACGCGATAGCACATCGAGTGTGTCTGCTGGTGATTGAGTTTTAAGTTTTACCAAGTACTCTACGTTGTCGGCGCTTGCGACGGTAGACCAAGCTACCAGCAGGGCCAACACGCCCATGAATTTGCCGTGGATCATACGTTATCTCCCCAAAAAAAGTACTGCAGTCGTTATGTGTAGATTAGGTAAATGAATTGTAGCTGAGTGTATCAAATTCAATCAGCAAGTAACTTCTTTTTTTGATCAAACGTTAACCGTGTTGCGTCAGGCTAAAAGTATCGCTAACGCTTTGCTTTGCGCACGAACAACTCTTTAGCTGCGGTGCATTTGGTTTTGTTAAGGTTTGGGATGGAAATTGCCGCGTCTTTGGGACGCTGCTACCATATTAATCATGAAAAAAGGTGTACTTCTGTTTTCCAAGAAAGAGGACCAGGAAGCGGGTAAGGTCGCAAAGGAACTCAAAGAAAAGTTGGAAGCCAAGCAGTACTTGGTAGAGGATCTTAGCGGCACCGACCACATCATCGACGAAAAGAAGCTCAAGCAGTTTTCAGTCGGTGTAGTAGTGGGTGGCGACGGTACTTTTCTGACCCTGGTAAAAAGAATGGAACGAAAAGAGATGGTCCCTTTGATGGGGATTAATCTCGGAACCGTCGGCTTTATTACTGAGTTCAGCCGGGAAGGGGTGCTCCAGAGTGTGTTGGACGCCCTCAGTGGCAAGCTCCCAATTGAGCAACGCCCGTTGCTGCAGGTAGAGTTGCGTCGGCAAGGAAAGATCGTTGAAAACGGGATGGTCTTCAACGACGTAGTCGTGAACAAAGACACTCGTACCTCGTTGTCAGTGATGGATGTCATTGTGGACGGACAATTCCTGAGTCACGTCCGTGCAGACGGTTACATCGTTGCCACAGCCACGGGATCGACCGGATACGCTCTGTCGGCGGGGGGACCTTTGCTTCATCCGATGGTTCCCGCGAACGTGCTCGTTCCCATCTGCCCGCACTCTCTGTCGGCAAGACCGATTGTGCTTCCTTATGAGCAGAAAGTCCTCATCCGGGTTCATCGGTTTGGCGGAACCGCCTACCTGGTATGTGACGGCCAGATCAATTTGCAGATGGAAGAAGGAGACGAGGTTCACATCGAGCACTCCAAGGCAACGCACCTTAAGATATTTAGATCGCCGCTCCAGGGTTGGTCGGACGCGCTTAAGGCGAAACTACAGATGGGGTAGCAATGCAGGAGGAAGAAATCATCGCCTACCTTAGGGCGCACCCTAAGCTGGCTGCGACCGAAGACTACGAACTCTGCGTGCAGCAGACCAACGGTCGTTTCTGGATATTTAACGGTGCAGAGGAAGTCTCTCGTGGAACAGACGAAAATGTCTGGGTGGGTCTCCGTGTGCTGCAGCGAAAGCAACCGGGTTATAGCAGTGGCTTTGCGTCCAGCAAGGTCGCTCTGGATGAAGTGGTGGCAAAAGCTGTTTTTGCTTCCACCCTTTCGGATCCCGATCCTTGGTTTAGATTCCCTGTTACCAGGCAGAACGGGAGCTGACCGTCTCGGTACCCCAACCACCGGATCCCAAGCCTTCTGAGGATCTCACAGATCCGCTAGTCGAATCCACCTGGTTTCAATGGCGGGGGACGGGCCATCTGCTACGGCGTTTAGAAAAGAAAGAGGTTCGCTACCCGCAGTACTTCGAACGGTGTGAGATACGGCACAAGCCGCGCCTCTGCACGGACGAGGAGTTCGCTGAAACGGCGCAAGCTCCCGTTTGGGTACACAGCCGGGTGATGAGTCGCTGGTTGCAGATTATTGGAGATTGGTTTTGTGCGGACCGCGTGCTTTCAGGGTTGAGTCCTTTGGCCGGGCGAAAGGGACAAAAGGTTTTTTCGGAAACTCTATCTTTGGCGGACGGGATGGCCCCAACGCAAGTGAATCTAGTTCCGGTGGATTTAGAAGGCGTGGGACCACAGGGCGTACCATTGGTTTCAGACGGGCATCTCCAAGGGTTGCTTCACAGCAGTCGGACCGCCGCGATGGAGAATCGCCCCAGCACGGGGCACTACCTGCGCTTGCCAGATGAAATGGAGGGAAGGATTCGTCCTCTTTCTCTTTGCATCCTTCCGGATCCCGGCGGTGAGGATCTCCTTTCTGCTTTTGACGAGGGCTACACTCTGGAGTTCCTCGAAGACTTTTCGCCATTGAGCGAAACGAATGTGGCGTTTCGTGGGGTGGGGCGGCGGATTCATTCCGGAAGGCCCGGCGCGTGGGTTTCGATGCGTAGCGCCAACTGTAATTTACTCACGCTCATGACACGATCAGTCGCTGTCGGCAAAGACCTGTCATTATTCGGCAATTTCGGGTCGCCGTCGATTTTGTTTCAAGAAATGCCGTTAAGCATAACGAGATGAAACTAACTACCTTCGCCATTACAGACATTGGGATGAAGCGCAAAGTAAACCAGGACGCCTATTTAAAGGATGACCAGTCCCGCTTTTTTGTGGTCGCCGATGGAATGGGCGGGCACAAGGGCGGCGAGGTGGCGAGCAAGATTGCCGTCGACGAAATGGGCAAGTTTTATAAAGAAAACCCTTCTTTGCCGGGCCGAGACGTTTTGGACAAGGCGATAAATCGATCCTGCGCCGAAATCCACAAGCAGTCCCAAGAGAATGAAGAACTCTCCGGAATGGGAACCACCGTCGTCTCGATCCTCTTCCAAGAGGACACTGCCTATATCGGTCAGGTCGGCGATAGCCGCGCGTACCTGTTGCATGGGCAAGGCATTTGGCAGGTGACTGAGGATCATTCGCTCATCAATGAGGAGATCCGAGCGGGACGATTGGAAGCGAGCCAAGCAAGCGGTTTTCAATTCAAGAACGTCATCACGCGTTCAGTAGGGTATGAAAGTCAGGTAGCCGTCGATATTTACCGCCGCCGGGTGCGGGTGGGCGACACCTTTCTATTGTGCACGGATGGTCTCAGCGGGTTAGTGGAGATATCTGAAATCGCACAGGAGATTTTGGCGCACGGCCCCGAAATGGGATTAAAAAAACTTGTTTCTATGGCCAACGCCCGCGGTGGAGAGGATAATATTACCGGTGTCGTGATTCGCGTTGATGCCACGTAATTCAAACCCGTTTCCCTTCTTCTGGAACTCATATGGCGAAGAGATCTTTTTTCTCAGATAAGTCATTGTGGCTGCGAGATCGTTTTTTGACGTTGATGGTGATCCCCGAGCGCACGAGAAAAGTGCACAAGCTGGTGATCCCCTTTTTCGCGATAAAATTATCAGTCACGTTGGTTTCCCTTGCGGTCATCTCGTTGATGTTTGTTGGTATCGATTACGTCCGAGTCCTGGGGCAAATCGCAGAGAACAAACGGCTAAAGGCAACCAAACTCCGGCGGGAAGTCCAGCTTATTAGGAAATAAGGTGGACAACATGGAGATTTACGATTGAAAGAGTTCGTAACTACGCCAAGAGGCTGCAGGTATTGACGGGACAAACTGAGAAAAGTTCTGCTGGCCCCAAAGCTACGCGAAAGCGTCAGGAGCAGGAAGAGCCGGAACGAGAACCCGCTGGTGAAAGCGGCGATCTGGAATCTAGTCTAAAGCTGCCCAAGGATGAGCCTAAAGCGGAGAGCATTAAATCCTTGGAGAGCCGCGTGGGTGGGATGGAGATTGTGACGATCACGGTGCAGTCCCAACTGGCAAGCCTGGAAGACTATCTATTTTCACGCCGTGCGATCGCAAGGCAACGCCCTCCATTCATCCCATTACGGGTTACGTTTCTTCGAGTTTTGGCTATCGCTACCACCCGCTCGATGGCAGGCGACGCCTGCACCACGGAGTAGATATCGTCGCGGAGCCCGGTACGCCTGTGCGAGCGCCGGCCCCTGGGCTTGTGGTGTTTTCGGGCTACAAGTCGGGCTATGGAAGAAGTGGTGGTGATCGATCACGGATTTGGGATTCGAACGCTTTTCGGTCACAACTCAAAGCTCTTCGTAAACCGGGGAGTGAACGTAAAACGGGGCGATGTGATTTCCCAGGTAGGCTCCACCGGCCATTCCACGGGCCCTCATCTTCACTACGAAATCCGCAAGAACGGCAGCCCCGTCAACCCCGCCCCCTTTCTACAAGAATCTCCTTTCTAGTTCTTGATTTTGCAAATCCTGCGGGCTTATATTGCATTGCGTGCAAGACGTATCGACAGCTCACCCTCGCACTTCGTTTGGCTTAAGCTCGGATCAATGTGAACTGCTCCTGGCCTTTGAAATGGCGGGCTCCATGGCAAAGTTGGCGGACTTGGTCGGCCGAGATATCTCGGTTATTTCCCGCCAGCTACAAAAAATTTCGCAGCAAGCTCCTGTGCTGGAGAAGCGCCAAGGAAAGTGGCAACTTTCGCCTATAGGAGCGCAGATCAATCATTGGGCACGGGACGCGGCTGAAGCGCAGAAACGCATTCTTAGCCAAAGCGGCGTGCTCCGTATTGCCAGCACCCGAGAGTTTTCGGCCCGAGTTTTATCCCCGCAGCTGCCCGAATTTTTGAAAGGCGAATCCAACATCGTGGTCTCTCTCTTGACCTCTGAGCGAGGCGTGGAGCATCTGCTTCTTAAAGGGAAGGCGGACCTTGGTTTTGACTGCGGACGGCCCCAGGATCCATCAGTCCGGTTTAAGACGGCCAAGAGTGAAAGTTTTGCGATAGTGGCTTCTCCCTCTTTTCTAAAAAAGCACAATGTGAAAACAGCCAAGCAGGTATTCGCGTTGCCTCATTTGCAGTACAAGCGCGCGACGGCACCACAGCTACTCCACCTTCCCTTCGAAGTTCCTTTTGTATTTGCTTCATTCGATGACATCGCGAGCATACGGGCAGCTTGTGAGGCCGGTGTAGGTTGGGCAGTTTTACCGTTGTACGCAATTCAAACAGAATTGGACTCGGGAGCCTTGCAGAGAGTCTCGGGGTGGAAAATCGATCGAGAGCAATTCGGAGTTTGGTGGTTAAGAGGCAACAAGTCTTTGGAGCCCTGGGTTCAAAGAG
>JAWKNY010000033.1:0-33193 GCA_041391485.1 Bdellovibrionota bacterium
GCTGAGTAACAACTAAAGTGCAGGGCATAGGGAAGCACGCCCTTCGTGGGATCAAAGCTCTTGGGCATCCACAGATCCCGCGCCATAACCTGCTGCCACGGGTCCGCGCTCGTCAGACAAAAGCTAAGGAAGAGGCCGCCCGCAACGAAGGCGAGCCACAGCCACCGATTGTGAGGTTCCTTCCATTCCACGCCGCGATATTAATGGAAATCGTCGAACAAACGCCACCCCTTTTGTAGGAATTGCTCCACAATTCTTGAGTACCGTGTCTAGAGAGGGCTCCTCTATGTGGGGCTCGGTCCGTCCTTAAACCAAATAGGGGGTAGACCCGTGGAAGTCGCGCGTATAACTGAGTACCTCATGTCAGTGCTTTTTCTGCCCATTCTCAATAATTTCGTTCACTTCGCGTGGGGTGCCCACGACCCCTTCTGGATTGCGATGGGCAAACGCGTGTTCTTGCTACTCCCTGTGCTTGCGATCATTCTTGGCTACTGGGCGAGTGTGATCAGCCTGCTAACGGTGCCTATCCGGGCCGAGCGTCAGTCCTTTGTGAACGCCATTCTCATTACCTGGTGGGATCTGGGACGGGCCATCTTCAGTTTTTGGGGTGGGGTCTTCAAATGCGCGTTCACTGTGGGACTCGCCCTCTTTGGAGTCCTTCGCTTGGGCCTTGTCGGGCTTTGGCTCACTCTACAGGACATTCTACTCATCCCCTTCCGAGTTGCGGGCAACCTTTTCTCTTCCGCTGTGAACCCTGGTGTTCCCTGGATCGCGGTGGGGATGACGGTTTTCTGGTGCACCTTGGAAGCCGTGATATTCACCTACGTCACTTCTCCTTTAGTAATGGACACGCTTTCAAACATGACAGGTGAGCAAATGTCGGAAGCCTTTATCCGCGTGCCCTTGTTCATGTTTATGTCTTTCGTGGTTTTGGGAAGTTACGCGGTTCTTTCGAGTTGGACGACGGCGTTAAAATCCCGTGATGTTCCTTCCATCGTGAAGATCGGTGTCATTGAAATGGTGGCGCTGTTTGTAGAAGTCGTCTTTTTATACCGCGAGTTTGTGGACGCTCTCGTTCCGTGGTTTGCTCAGCACTCCGGCGGTAATTTCAGCTTGGGTATTTTTGGGACTCTCGCCATTGCGGGTATTACCTGGTTCGGTATTCGCGGCATGTCCTGGTTCTTGTTCGCTTCGGCTGGAACGCCCACGATCATGGCAATTATCCAAGGCAGTGGGCTTCGCGCCATCCGCACAGAGCACATCCCGGCGCTGCAAGGTTCGTTTCAGTTGCTCGGATCGCTGATTGCGGAGCTCAAGAAAGAAATGAGTTGGATTCAGGAAAAGGGAGAAGAGGTGCTCGCCTCTTTCATCCTTCCGCCGTTGCAGATTGTTGCAGGCGCCATCAACTTTTGTACGCTGCTCATTACAAAGCAGCACACTTTCCGCCTGCCGTTTAGAACTTTGAATGATCTAAAAACTGCCCGTACCTTGCTACAGCAGCAACCAGAGCGTAACAGCACGAGCAACACGGGTGAAGCGGTTCGCCGGCGGGCGGCGTAGTCAAAGGGGGAGTACCGTGCGACTAGTTTTTTTGACAGTCATATGTTTGAGCTTTATGAGCTGCAATAAACTTGGGCTTAGCAGCGGTGAACAGGTGCCGCGCCTTGTGATGTTCATCGGCGCCGATATCAGCGGTTCTTTTCTGAAGAGCAAAAACTTTGAAGACTCGCTGGACTTTACCGCCCACTACCTGCACGCCCACCTCAACGGATTGGGCGGTCTTGAGAAACCGCACGCTCTCTTTGTAGGTTCCATCGGGGGGGATAAGCCCAACGAGCCCAAAACGCTTTTTCCGATTGAGACATTTGAAAATGAAAGTGTCGACGGTATCAGAAAAAAGCTTGCGAATATCTTTCCTAAGAACAAGTCCAATCCTTTTACGGACTACAATGCGTTTTTTCGTCAGATCGAAGCGACCGTAAAGTCCCGCAAGTTGGTATTAAAACCCATCTCTGTGGTCATGATCAGCGACGGGAAGCCGGATGTCCCTGGCAGCCGCGGGGAAAAAGGTTTCCGTAGCATCAATCTCAAACCCTTGGAACTGCTCTCCCGTAGCGTTACCGTACGCTTGCTTTACACCGATGCGGTGGTGGGCATGGGTTGGCAAACCAAAGTTCCGCGTCAACGTGTCAAAGTCTGGACGCAGGACGCCGCGGTGATGAAAGGTTGGAAAGATCCCAAGACCTTCCGTCGTGGACTTGCGTTTTCTAAACAAGAACGTTTCTTCGATTGGGTCCTAAACAATGTGGACTTCAACGTCCGCGCTCAAACCGTCAACTAGAGTCGGCTCGACGACTCCGCCAGCGAGCCGGTTTGGTTGAACGCAAGTGATCCCCCTAAGCAATCAAGTTATTTTTATTTGACCCCTAGGTCTTGGTTATTTGATAGAATTCTGACGACGGTACTAGTGTGCCAATGTCGGATAAAGCCTACGGAATCATTATACTTTTTCACCTGCTAGCTGGCCTGTGTGCGGCTACGCCCGTTAAACCCTCTGACCTAAAAACTTTTCATTTAGACAACTGGCATTATCCTCGCAACCAGCCAGAACTTCTGAACTTTTTTGCAAGAGGTCTGCGCGCCGGATTCAACAACGGCTTTCACACCTTACCCATTAGCACCTTTGACGACGCGGCGCGCGCAGCGCTTTTTTTGTCAGACGGGCGCTTTGTAGTGACCGGGCGAAACTCAAACGGGAGTTACGACGACGTGGTTGTCGCTCGCTATTGGTTGGACGGGAGTCTGGATACAAGCTTTGACACGGACGGTATCGCGGTGGCGACTTTCGCAGCGGGTGATTCCCACTCGCACGCCCTCGCGCTGCAGGGAAGTCGCATTGTGATCGCGGGGCGTCGCTGGAACGGATCTGATTTTGACTTTGGGATTAGCCGCTTCAACACGGACGGTAGCCCTGACACTACCTTCAATGGAACCGGACACCAGCAGGTGGATTTGGGCGGCAACGACTTTGGCCGCGCCGTCGGGGTGGACGGGAACAACCGTATTTATGTTACGGGTTTTAGCGATGCCGGTGGGAGTTGGGATTACGGGATCGTAAGACTTCTTTCCAACGGGACGCCCGATCCGGCGTTTAACGGGAACGGTCGGCTCGTCATTGGAACCGCCGGGGATGACTTTGGCTTGGGCCAAGTAGTCGAGTCCGGGAACACCGTCACCATTACCGGCAGCTACTTCAACACCAACGATAATTTTGTCGTTCTGCGTTTCGGCACGAATGGCGCTTTTGTGGGGGGGTCGCAAGTTGACGTAGGCGGTGGAGACGACATCGGCTGGGCGATTGCACAGGACGCGTCACAACGTTTTCTTGTGGCCGGCCAGGCCGTTACGGGAACGGACAAAGACTTTGCGCTCGCGCGTTGGGCGTCGGATTTTACCTTTCAGGGGTCGCTGACGACCGCCATAAGCACCAACGACGATGTAGCCAGAGCCATCGCGATTACCGAAAGCGATGAGTACCTTTTGGCCGGAAATGCGAGAATGGCGACCTGGGACTTTGCGGTCGCGCGCTACACCAACGCAGGTGCCCTGATCGCAACCTTTGGCACGGGCGGTACCATTACGCACTCCATCGGCTCGGGGGAGGATCTCGCTCGCGGCCTTGCGTACCAAAATGGGAAGATGATCCTGGTGGGGCGTTCCAACAATGGGACCGATCTGGATTTTGCCGTCGCTCGTCTCAATTCCACTGGAGTTCTTGCCGCAGCCGGTGATGGGGATCAGCATTTCAATGTGAACGGTATTCATACGGTAGATTTTAACAGCGACACAGACATGGCTTTTGGTCTCGCGCGCCAGACGGACGGCAAATACGTGCTTGCGGGGTTTAGGGAAAACGGAAATACCGCGTCCCGCAACTTTGCCGTTGTGCGCTTTAACTCCAACGGGTCTTTGGATACCGGCTTTGGAACCGGAGGCTTGCAGAACACCGACTTTAATGGAGACGATGACGAAGCACAGGGCGTAGCAATTGATAGTGCGGGCCGAAGCGTGGTGGTGGGCTTTCGTGAAAACGGCACGAAGACCACCCGCAACTTTGCGATCGCGCGCTATCGTACGAACGGAACCTTGGATACCACGTTTGGCACCGGTGGGTTGGTGAATGTGGATTTCAATGGAGACCTCGATCAAGCTTATGGCGTGGCTCACGACTTTAACCAACGTATCGTGGTAGCAGGTTTTCGCGAAAATGGCGGAACCAATAGCCGTGATGCTGCCATTATCCGCCTCAATACGAATGGAACTTTGGATACCTCGTTTGGCACCGGTGGGCGTGTCACGTTGGACGTGAGTGGTGACGATGACGAATGGTTTGCGGTTGCCATTGATACCTCCAACAAGGTGCTTGTCGCCGGCTTTACGGAAAACGGGAATACGGCCTCTCGTGACTGGATATTGGCTCGGTATTTCACGAACGGCGTGTTCGAAGGGAGCGTGACTCTGGATCTAACGGGTGGTCAAGACGAGGCTCGCGCTGTCAGAGTGGATACCTTTGGTAGAATTGTCGTCGCGGGGCGAGCCGCAAATGACATGGGCGTTGCGCGGTACATCCCGACGGGCGCGTTGGATACGGCTTTTGCCACCATTGGGTACACGACGGTAAATACCGGATCGACAGAAGCCGCTTACGCCCTGGCGTTGCAGCCTAACGGAAAGATCATTCTGGCGGGAGAGGCGAATAATAACGTTCTAGTGGCCCGCCTTCTTGAAAACGGAGCCCTTGATACAACCTGGGCGGGGGACGGCACTCTGACGAGTAATCCCGGTGCGACGGATGAGATGTGGGGGGCGCTTGTCGATCCGGACGGGCGCATCGTTATTGGCGGGCATTCCAGCAATAACTTTTTTATTGAACGCCTATGGCCTTAGGGGGAACGATGAAACGGTTGTACTTCCTTTTTATTCTCATTTCCACAGCGACTGCCTTTGCGTTGCCACGTAAAGACTCGCGTGCGCTTCAGTTTCAGGAAGGCTTTGGACACGATTGGGGATTTCAAACACTGGGAGTCGGTGACACCCAAACCTTCACCCTGGAGAACACCTCCTCCACCAACACCATTACCGGCATTTCGGGTGCCGGACTGGCCGCTCCTTTTTCCTACGAAGGCGGCACCTTTCCGGGCACTACCGGGACCTGCGGGACTTCACTTGGACCCAGTGGGACCTGTATCGTAAAAATTACCTTCACACCGTCAGGTAATGTCCAATCCAACGACTGGGCGGACATTACCTACACTGAGTCGGGTACGACCAAGCATCTGCTTTTTAGCGTGTCGGGTTTTGGCGGGGGTTGTTCGACGATGGTTCCGGTGATTCCCTCTTTCTCTCGAACTCTCTTTCCATCTGCGACTGTTTCAGCCTCCATCTCCGGCAACTATTTCACTTCCGCAACGACGATTACGATCTCCGGGCTCACAGTAAGCAATAAGACGTACAATGGCCCCTCTAGCATTGACTTTGATATCACAAGTGGCGCGAGCACGGGATTTTACGACTTGGAAGTCACAAATGAATGTGGCACGACAACCCTTTCTAATGCGGTAGAGGTACGCACTCCAGGGTGGGTGGATCTTCGTAGCGGTGGCGACTCGGATGCTTCGCTCGGCCTGGTGACGGATGCGTCGACGACTGCGGTCCGAGACGCTACCGGCATGTATTTTACCGGAACGGGCGGGTGGAACACTTACGCCCACTTTACGGGCTGGGAGTTTACCCGTGGTGACTATACAGCGTTGGAGTGGGTATTTGTAAAAAATAGCAGTTCGACCTTCATGATTGGAATCGGATCAGATGAGCAGGATTTTAATTCCGCGAGCCAGTGGAGGCAAGCGGAAGTGGAGCTGTACACGTATACCAACATCATGTGGGGGTACTACGGGAACACTGGCACTCCCGGCACGGCGTGGAGTCTTGCAGACAACGCCACGTTTGGGTACGGCACCTACTACAAAGTGCGGTTCAATGCCGATGGGGCAACCGGGAACAACATCGTGGTTTATCAGGTGACATCGACCAACTGGGACACGAATGTTTCCACCTTCAACACCACGGCATCCAACAATAATGCAAACGCCACCAATCTGCGGCCAATGGTGTTGCCCAACCAAACCGGGACCGCGTGGCGAGCCGTAGCCTTCCGCCTCTATCCCTAGTGCAAGACTAGTGCAACTTCGGGTAGATGAGGTTGATGGTAATTGCGAGCGAGATAAGAATTAGTAACGGACGAATGAGCTTAGGCCCCCACGCGAGTGCCAGGCTGGAACCCAAACGCGCACCGAGCACTTGGCCGACCGCCATACAAAGCCCCGCCAGCCAATTGGGCGCCCCAGAAATCAAGAAAAATAGCAGCGCCGTGATGTTGCTGGTGAAGTTGTAGACCTTCGTTCGGGCTGTGGCGGCAATGAGATCTTTGGCCTGAAGTGCGACCAGCGCCAACATCCAAAAAGATCCGGTACCGGGACCAAAAAAACCATCGTAAAAACCTAAGCAAAGCCCTGCGATGATCTGAAATACGTGTGTTGGGATTAGCTGTTTCTTACCCAAGGCCATCAAACGTGGTTGAAGGAGAAAGAACACAGCTGTTACGACGAGTAGAACCGGAATGACGTTTTTAAGAAAACTCGTATCCAGGAATTGAACGAGGGTGGTACCGGTAGCGGCTCCCAGAAACGTGAAAAAGATCCCGACGCGCATGTCCCTTAAAAGAAGGCCTTGCCGCTTAACGTAATTCAACGAAGCGGTGAAGGATCCAAACGAGCTTTGTAGCTTGTTAGTGGCAAGCGCCTGTACAGGAGGCATGCCGGTCGCGAGCAGGGCCGGAAGGCTGATGAGCCCACCTCCGCCCGCGATAGAATCCACGAAGCCTGCCACAGCACCGGCTCCAAATAGCGTAAAAAAGAATAAGGGAGATTCCGCCGCGAATGAATACACAGGCAAGCTATAGCACTTCTGGTGGTCGGGCACTAGAGGAAATGGCCGCCTCAATTGCCGTAGAGCCGCCCCACGCGCTCCACGTCCTGATTGCTCAATCGGGCGTTGGCGGGGTTTAGCATCTGTGCGGTCGCCGACTCGAGTGTGAGTTTGTTTTTGTCTTTGGCGAAGGCATTGGGCGGGTAGAGCATGATGGACGCGTAGTCAAAAGGGGTGCCCTTGATCGGGTCCATCAGGATCTCAGGCACCGTTTCAAACTGCATGCGGAACTTTGGGTCAATGTTGTCCCAGTTTACCTTCACGTACTCGTCCCGATCGGTGCGTGAGTGTTCATGGATAAAGCCAAGCGCATGCATCACCTCGTGCAAGATGGCCGGGGCGGAACAGGTGTCGGCGAGCTGCACGGGTTGGTGGCCTCCAATACGGCCCAGGTAGGAATAGCAGTGCTCACTTCCACGTACAAAGACGAGCGCGTCTTCCTGCCCTGAGAACGGAATGAATTTCAGAGCGGTTTGACTCTCCAGTTGATCCAAGGCTTCGCGCACGCGATCCGGATTGGGGAGTTTTTCGTCGATGTGGTAGGGGATTTCGTTACTTTCCCAAAGACGGGGCCGAAAGGGTTTGTAGTAACCTTTTTCCACTTTCTCGCCGTCTTCTACGCTCCCGAGGATGATGTCTCCCTGGGCGATGGCGAGATCGCCGTCCACCACAAAACCAATGGCCTCCTCGGGGGGGACAGGCTCGTTCGACTTTGGTGAAAGGTTTTTTGCTGAGTCCTTTGCCTTGCTGTTTTTGGATTTGGAAACCGATCGCGGTTCAAGCTTCCGGGGCGGGGCCGCCGTGACTGAGGTTTGTATTTCGGGTACTTGAGGTTGCCGCAAAAAATACCAAGCCGCCAAGCAAAGAACGGCGATACCCGCCCAGGCCCAGTGTCTCACGCCGCGCCTAATTCTCTTGGAGTGTGTGCTTCCATTCTCTTTTCCATATCGCTGATAACGGCTTCGCGAAAGTCCAAGTTTTTGGGAAGACCCGCCTTGTACGCCTTGATGGGAATCTGCTCAAAAGCCATTTGTATGGTTTTAAAGAGCCGTGGGTAGGGCTCACCAGGCGCTTGCACGTGGTGCAGCCCTCCACTGTAGGCGATGAGCATGTTGCCGGAATCCAACGCTTCCAGGATATCGACGATCCCGCCGCGCACGCTCATCGGCTTGCCTTCGACGTCGAGTCCGGTTTTGCGCATCATCCGGCCTTCGGGCAGGATGGCGATGAGCGAATGGGGTGCCATTTGGTTTAAGAACTCATCCCACGTGTGGTCGCGCTTTCGCGTGATCTCCACCATCCCAGGAACGAGCAGGCGAAAGAAAAGTCCGGCAATGGGACGGCGCAAGGTTTTGTCGGCACCGGGAATGATCATGCGGTTTGCGGCGTCCCAAAGTACAGACACGGGAAAAGCGGATACAAAAAGCGGCTCAAAAAGACTGGTATGGTGCAGAAAAACAAAAAGGCGCATGTCCCGCCACTTGTCGGGTGGTTGGTTCAGCCAGCGCACCCGGGTACGGTAGAAAAGTCTGCTGAAGAAGCGAAGGCTAAGCAGAAGCACGATGCTGACGAGGCGTTTCATGGTACTAGGTTAATGTTAGCACATTGGCCGCCAGGACTTTAAGGTTGACCTCAATGCGGGAATTCAAGATAACAGTTTTCTAAGTTGTTTCGGGCTACGGTTGTAAAGAGGGAGGTAGCATCATGTCGAACCCCGATGAAATGCAAGCAGAACTTGAACGATTGCGCGCAGAAAACGCCGCGCTGAAAAAAACATCCTCGCGGGGGCTCTCTCTGAAGGTAAGCCAGAAGGGTGCGCTTTCAGTGTATGGTTTGGGACGGTTTCCCGTGACGCTCTACAAAGAGCAGTGGGAAAAGCTTTTGGACATGGCGGAGGATATCCGCACTTTTATCAGCGCGAATGACAGCGCCCTCAAAACCAAAGCACCCAAAGGCGAATAGTTCGGATCCTGATTGGACGCCCAAAGCATCATTCTAATTGTGGCGGCATTGGTTACGTCGGTCGTTTCCGGCACGATGGGCATGGCGGGAGGGATCCTTCTGCTCGCGGTAATGGCCGAGTTTTTCGCTCCGACCGTTCTCATTCCCTGCACGGTGTGGTCCAGCTCGCGAGTAATGGCTCGCGTACCTCATCCTATATAGTACATCCGTTGGAATATTGCTGCCTGGTTCGCCGTGGGCGCGCTTGCGGGCGCACTGGTGGGCTCTCAGCTGGTAGTGGATATTCCAAAGTCTACCTTTCAGATCGGGATTGGGCTCTTTATTCTGCTTGTGACGTTCGCGCCACGACCCAAAGTGGCAGCCAACTTCAAGGGGAAGTGGGCAAGCGTGGGAGCAATGGCCGGCTTTATGTCGCTGTTTGTAGGGGCGACCGGACCCATCATCGCGCCCTTCTTTTTGAGAGAGGGTTTGCCCAAGGAACCTCTGGTGGCGACCAAAGCGGCCTGTCAGGCATTTGCTCATCTGTTTAAGATCGGCACCTACGCGGCTTTGGGCTTTTTGTTGCAGCCCTATCTGGGGCTCGTGGTAGCGATGGTGCTCACAGTGTTTCTTGGCAACTATCTTGGAAAACAGCTACCGCCCGCATCCCTGAAGCCTGGTTTGTGCATTTCTTCCGCGTGCTCATCATTGTGCTAGCAGCCCGCCTCATCTGGAAAGGCTACAACGGATAGGGTGTCAAAAGTAGATAGGCACC
Organism: Bdellovibrionota bacterium; assembly: GCA_041391485.1. Taxonomy (GTDB): domain Bacteria; phylum Bdellovibrionota; class FAC87; order UBA2466; family JACKAF01; genus JACKAF01. Next base: position 9,764 of record JAWKNY010000033.1, read on the forward strand.
TTTTGATACCTCGGAAGAAAGCTTCTTCGGCCTAGTGAGAAACCGGGATCACCGGGGGCGGATCCGGAAGCTCGGCATTCTTGCCCGCTACCTTCTCTTCGGGAAACTCCCAATCGGTGTGTCGGATGATGTCGCCGTCCACCATGTAAACCACATCTTCCGCAATGTTGGTGACGTGATCCGCAATGCGCGCCAAGTTCCGTGAAGACCAAAGCAAGTGAATAAAAAGATCAATCTTCTCCGGGTCACGTCGCATGAACTCGCTGATCATGGGAATGAGTTCAGCGTGGTAACGATCAATCTCATCATCCGCCAGACAAACCTTCTTGGCTAAAATGGAGTCTCGTTCCATGAAGGCGTTCAAGCTGTTGCGCAGCATTTTGACGGTGCTATCGCACATCAGTTGCAGACGCTCTGGAATTTCAATAGGCGGGTGTTTGGCAAGTCGCTTTGCCCGGCGGGCGATGTTGACAGCGAGATCTCCGATGCGTTCCAAGTCATTGTTGATCTTCATGACCGTAGTGACAAAGCGCAAGTGTTCCGCAACTGGCTGGTAGAGCGCCAGGATCTTCAAGCACTCTTCCTCGATCTTGATCTCCAGGCGATCGATGACGTCGTCTTCATCGATAACAATTCTCGCTTCGCGATCCCGGCGCGCTAACAACGCGTGAACGGATCGCGTGATGAGTCCTTCCACCATGGCAGCCATGGTGAGAAGTTCTTTCTTCAACTCTTCTACACTGTCGAGGAAATGTCGGTTCACTCCTGCCTCCTCAGCCGAACTTGCCGGTTACGTAATCTTCAGTCTCTCGGTTTTCCGGCGTTGTAAAGATGGTTTTTGTTTCCCCGAACTCCACCAGTCTGCCCTGACACAAAAATGCTGTGTAGTCCGAAATACGGGCCGCTTGCTGCATATTGTGTGTCACGATCAAAATCGTATACTTGTCTTTGAGCTCCAGAAGAAGCTCTTCCACGCGTGCGGTGGACGCGGGATCTAAAGCGGAGCAGGGCTCATCGAGCAGGATGACTTCGGGGTCCATCGCGATGGCGCGGGCAATGCAAAGACGCTGCTGTTGCCCACCGGACAAAGCGAGTCCACTGTCATTCAATTTGTCTTTTACTTCATCCCAGAGAGCGGCTTTACGCAGGCAACGCTCCACCAGTTCAGAAAGATCCTCACGGTAGCCGTTGATAGAAGGGCCCCAGGCTATATTCTTGTAGATGGAACCGGGAAACGGATTTGGTTTTTGGAACACCATTCCGATACGCCGGCGGATGGCAACGGGATCCGTGCCTCTGGCGTAGATGTTTTGCGAGTGATAAAGCACTTCTCCGTTGATGCGAATGCCTTCCACCAGATCGTTCATGCGGTTGAAGGTTCGTAGCAGCGTACTTTTTCCACACCCCGAGGGGCCAATCATAGCCGTAATGTTTTTCTCAGAGATTTCCAAAGACACATTCTTGACCGCTGGGCTTGTGCCGTAAGCGATGGAAACGTTCTTCGTTTGCAAAATCGGATTGGATTTGGATTCCTGACCTACCATTTCAATTTCCTTTGGTAATGGTTTCGGATCGTACCTGCGGCGGCATTCATCGTCAGAAGGAGACAGAGGAGCACCAGGATGCCCGCTGCGGCCAGCTGATGAAAAGACTTTGAGGCCTCGACGCCCAGTCATAAATCTGGATTGGCAGAACGGTGAACGCACCTCGTCAGGCTGTCCGGGACAAAAGCGACGTAGGCCACCGCGCCCACCATGATGAGCGGAGCGGTTTCGCCTATGGCACGCGATAAGGACAAGATGACACCCGTGAGGATGCCTGGCAAAGCGGCAGGAAGCACATGCGCTCGAATGGCCTGCCACTTCGTCGCTCCCAAGGCGTAAGCCGCTTCCCGAATGGTGTTCGGGACGGTCTTGAGCGCCTCGCGCGCGGCTACAATGATGATGGGCAGAATGAGTAAGCTCATCGTCAGCGCACCGGAGATTACGCTACGGCCCAGTCCAAAGGTCCGCACGAAAACCACGAGTCCCAATAGACCGTAAATAATAGAGGGGACACCGGCGAGATTGGAGATGTTGATCTCAATGAAAGATCCAAACTTTGTCTTCTTCGCGTACTCTTCCAGGTAAACCGCAGCGCCGATTCCAAGCGGGATGGCGATGCCACTCGTACACGTGATGACCCACAACGATCCCCAAATCGCCGACCAGATGCCAGCGCGCTCCGGGAAGCGGGAAGGGAAACTGGTGATGAATTGCCAGTCCAGCCAGAAAGCCCCTTGCAGTGCCAGTTCCATCAAGAGCAAGCACAAGAGCAGCACGGCGGTCGCGACAGAGAAAACCAGGCTACCGTAAAACAGCGAGGCCTTGAACTTGCGCCACTTCAAGTTGCTCGCAAACTCACGCTGATCGTTTGGAAGAATGGGTCCCGGGGGCAGCGTGGAGCTACCTCCGCGCGCCGCACGTTTTTCCGAGCGATCATCCAAAAACCGGTGCCCCACGTACATCAATGGCTTTGTAGTATCCATGTTAGTCACTTTTGTACTTTCTGAATCGGCGTACCACCCAGAAGGCGGATAGATTCATCGTTAAGGTAATGACAAACAGCAAAAGACCGACGGCAAAGATCGTTTGGTATTCCAAGGAATCCGCCACCACGTCACCCATGCTGATTTGGACCATGAAGGCCGTCATCGTTTGGATGCTTTCGAGTGGGTTGAGCGTGAGTGTGGGATTCGCACCCGCTGCCAGGGTTACGGCCATCGTTTCGCCGATCGCCCGCGACAGCGCCAAAACGAAGGAGGCGAAAATTCCAGACGCTGCCCCTGGAACCACGACACGCGTGGAAACTTCAAACTTGGTGGCACCCAGTGAATAGCCAGCGAATCGGACTCCCGACGGAACCGATCGCAAAGCGTCGTCACATAGCGACGCGATCATCGGCAGGATCATGATGCCCACCACAATCGCCGCGCTTGCCGCGTTGAAGACCTCGGTCTGCGGGAAAATCTTGGACAAGAGCGGGGTCACGGAGGTGATGGCGAAGTAGCCGTACACGACCGTTGGGATGCCGGCGAGTATCTCTAGAATGGGTTTGAGTACGTCGCGCACGCCGCGTGAAGCGTACTCGCTAAGAAAGAGCGCGCAGCCTAGTCCCAGTGGGATGGCGATGATACCGGCACCTACCGCGACCTGGACCGTGCCTGCCAAAAGCGGCAGCACGCCGAAGGACTGAGGTTCGATAATCGGTGTCCACTTGTTCCTGTCAGGAAATCCCAAACTGAAACGTGTTGAAGAACAAGACGCCTTCGGAAACCAGTACGTAGACAATCCCAAATGTGGTGAAAACAGACAAAGGGCGCACAGGAGTAGTGCGCCCTTTATCAATTCTTCGCCATACTTTGCGCTTGACGTAGGTGACGTCCAGCGCCTCCTCCCCAGCGGCGGCATTCTTACTCCGCCTTCTTCTTTGAGGCATCTGCCGGCTGAGAAGCGGCAACCTTCTTGGTAAAGCTTTCAAACTTCGCCAAAGCGTCGTCGTACTTCGCTTGCGGCATCGGAACGTAGCGTACCGACTCCACAATCTTGCGTGCATTCTTCAAGTAGTAGGAAACAAAGTCTGAACTTCAGGACGTCCAGCCGCTTTGCTGCTTACATAGATGAAGATCGGACGAGCCAAAGGGTAGGTGCCATCTTCGGTGGTCTTCATCGAAGGGGCAATCGGGCCGTTGCCAGCGTCCAACGCCAAAGCTTTCAGGGTCGACTGGTTCTCCGCGTAGTACGCGTAACCAAAGTAGCCCATGGCATTCGCGGAAGCGGTGATGCCTTTTACCAGAGCGTTGTCGTCTTCGCTGGTAACCACGTTCTCAGGCGGATCTTGCGGGATTCGTGCATGACCGCTTCGGTGAAGTAATCAAAGGTACCGGAATCGTGTCCCGGGCTGTAGAGTTTCACTTCTTCGGCCGGGAACTTGGGATCCAAATCCTTCCAGGTCTTCACTTTGCTACCGGATTCGAAAATCTGTTTAAGTTGCGCCATGGTGAGCGAATTCAAGAACTTGTTCTTGGAGCTAACGACCACCGAGAGGGCGTCGTACGCTACCGGCAATTCCACATAGGAGATGCCGTTTTCTTTCGCGCAACTTTCTTCTTTGTCCTTAATCGGGCGAGAGGCGTCGTTGATATCTGTTTCGCCTTTGCACCATTTTTTGAAACCGCCGCCCGTACCGGAGTAAGCAACGGTGACACGAACTTTGCTAAACTGTTTTTTACGCTGAAACTCTTCTGCGATCGCGGCAGAGATCGGGTACACGGTGCTCGAACCATCCAAGGTGACCATGCCCGAGAGATCCGCGGATTGAGCGGGGGCGCTAAAGAGCCCTACAACAAGAACAATAGAAACGAACAATTTAGGGAATAACGACATATGAGGAAACCTCGCTTTCATGTGCTCTGGGTGTACTCCGGAACGGTAAAGATTCTGTAAAGATTAGGTAAATTGAGCATGAAACTTAGGAGCTTAGGGGGAGGCGCACGGTAAAGCGGCTACCATAGTTAAGCCGGCTCTGGACGTGGATTTCGCCTTCCATGGCCTGCACCAGGTGCTTCACGATAGATAAGCCCAAACCGGTGCCTCCGGCTTCGCGGGAACGCCCCTTGTCCACCCGATAAAAGCGTTCAAAAATGCGGGCTTGGTCCTTTTTGGGGATGCCGATGCCGCTATCTTCGACTTCCACCTCGCCGTAGTCTCCGGCGCGCCGGACGCGCAGCGTTAGCGAGCCCGCCTCCGGTGTGTACTTGATCGCGTTATCTATAAGGTTGTGGGTCACCTGGGCGAGTGCTTTGCGATCCCCTTTGACCCGCACGGGAAGGCTGCCAAAGTCCTGGCTTAGTTTGATCCGTTTGGTTCGCAACGGGGCCTGGTGAACTTGGATGACCTCATTCATGAAGCTGTCGAGTTGAATGTCGCTGAAATCCAGTTTGCTCTCTCCGGATTCGATGCGCGCCAGGTGCAAAAGATCCTGAACCTGCGCCGAAAGCTGATCCGCTTGGGCATTAATTTTTTGTAGGAAGCGGATGTTGTGCTTCTCGTCGTGGATAGCTCCACCGATCAGTGTCTCTACATAGCCTTTGATGGCAGTGAGCGGTGTTTTTAACTCGTGTGAAGCGTTAGCGACAAAGTCCTGACGGATGCGCTCCAAGCGGCGCAATTCAGAAATATCGTGAAAGACGACAACCACACCCACTGTTCCACCGCCGGAAAAGGGTGTCGCTTGAACATCGAGTACTTTCTTTTCTGAAGACTCCAGGAAAGCCACTTCGCGTTTTACCGTTTCGCTTTGGTCGCGAACATTTTCAACCACTTCACGAATCTTAAGCAGCTGAGTGAATTCCCAGATACGCTTGCCCGCTTTTCCAAGATCCGGAGCTGCCATCAACTTACGGGCAGCGTCGTTACAAAAAAGGATCTCATCCTCTTCGTTCACCGCGATGACGCCTTCGATCATGCTGGTCAACATTGCGCGAAACTGTGCTTTTTCTTTAGAAAGTGTCGTGATGCGTTCGGTGATCTCCGCTCCCAACTTATTGAAAGTGTCGCCGAGAAGTCCTATCTCATCCCGCGGTAGATTGCGAAGGTGCATGGAGCAATCCCCCTTCGCGCATGGCTTCTGCAGGCCAAGGTCATCTGACGAATGGGGGACGTGATGCGGTGGGCGAGATAAAAACCCAATCCTAAAGAAAGTGTTCCAAAAGTACCGCCGAAAATGAGCATGCGGCTGAGTTTCTGGCTGTTGCGACGGCGGTCAGCGGAATGGAGGCGCGGACAATCGCGCGAGCGCCGTTTAGCCAGGGGAAAGCGCTTGGCATAGTAAAGCATTGCGCAGTCTACTGAATCGCTGTGCCGTTTTGCAAAAGCCTCACCGCTCTTTAAAGCAATCGCTGGGACGGTCACTGTGATCAACAGCAACTCCGCGGGTTGCTCGGAGGTCGAAAAACACCTTGCCATTTCAGTGATAATCGTAATGCGCGTATCAGAGCCACGGCGAACTTCTTCAGGCAGCGCGAGCCTGTTGGCTTCGCTTGGGTTCGTAATAGACCGACTCATAAGAGGCAACAGGTACGCCGTCTTTTCGCGTAGATTGTGGTGAATGGTTTGAAGACTCTTTTCGCTGAGCGTGGACAAGAAAAGCCGATGACCAGGGCGTGACCAGAACGACTCCGGTGAAACTCAGAAGCACAATTTCCACGGAATCGATTCTTTATCACTGAACTTCCTTGAACTTATACCCGACCCCTCGCACGGTTGAAATGAGGCCTTCGGCCCGACGTCCAAGCTTGCGGCGAATCGCCCCGATGTGAACATCCACGTACCGATCCAGTACTACGGTGTCACCGCCGGTGACCTTTTCCAGTAGTTGCTGGCGGGTAAAAACTCGACCTGGGCGAGACGCCAAGGCCTGAAGCAGACGGAATTCCGCCGCTGTCATTTCTATTAATTTGTCGGCGACGTGCACTTCGTGCCGATCGGGATCGATTCGCAGCGGTCCCAGCTCGATACGAGGGGTATCCGAAACCACCCCAAGTTCTTCGGCACTTCGTCGCAGGACCGCTCGGATGCGGGCGATCAACTCTTTTGGGCTGAAGGGCTTGGTGACGTAGTCGTCGGCGCCGAGTTCAAGGCCGAGTACCTTGTCGCTTTCTTCGCCCTTTGCCGTCAGCATGATGACCGGAATGTTCCGGGTCTCAGCCTTCTGGCGGAGCATCCGACAGATTTCCATCCCGCTCATCCCCGGTAGCATGAGGTCAAGAAGGATCAGGCTGGGTTGCTTGCTGACCGCTTCTTTAAGACCGAGTTGGCCGTCCCGTGCGGTCAGGGCTTTGAAGCCTTCGCGCTCGAGATTGTAGACCAAAAACTCAATAATATCGGTTTCATCCTCTATGATAAGGATCTTGGAATTTGCGAAATCCATACCGCCCTCTCATACCTTATTTGCACAATTAGGATCAATCCCCTTACAGATACTCTCCCCGCATCAAGATGGCGTTAAGTTTTCATAAAGAAAGCGATAATCCTAATGAATTTGTCCACTTAGGTAAGCACGGCGTCGAGCGGGGGGGTGTTTTTCAATGGCGTAGCGGAGCATGGTCCGGGGCATCCTCTGGTAGTGCTGGTGCAGGAACGCGTCCAAAACAGCCAGGTCCCGTTTGCCGACTTCCCGCAGCATCCAGCCGACTGCTTTGTGAAGCAGGTCTTCCTCGTCCTGAAGGAGTGTTTTGGCCAGGGCCAAGATCTCCCGAAAATCGTTCTGTTTGATGTAGTGAAAAGTGGCCAAAACGGCGATGCGCCGCTCCCACAGGCTCTTGGATTTTACGAGTCGGCGAAGCGGGGCCTTGGAACGCCCGACAAGAAAGGGCCCGACGATATGCTCGGAGGAGCAGTCCACCAGGTCCCAATTGTTGATGTAGCGCGTGTGTCCCAGGTAGGCCTTGTAGACGGCCTCGCGGTCTTTGGGCTCGCTCTTGAATCGCCCGACCATTAGAAAGAGGGCCAAGAGACGCTCCTCGTGCCAGGAGGATTTCAGCAACGTCAGGCTGTCTTTGAGTGCGAGCGCCTGGAACTTTTTGGCCACCGCCCGCGTTTGCGGCACCATGACTCCCAGAAACTTATCGCCTTCCGCGTATTCGCCCGGACCGGTCTTAAAAAAACGCTGCAGGGTTTTAGCCTTGGTGGTGTTTCTGCAGCGCTTGAGATCGGCGCGTGCTTTTTCAAGCGTCATCGCCGTTTTCCTCGCTCGTAATCTTTCCATCGAACGGCGGCGACGATGGCGATGTCCGATCCGAACTTTTGTCGAGTGAGAGTTTTTGCACGGCGCTTATCTTTGGCGCGAATCTTAACCAGTTTACGTTCTGTGTTTTTTTCGTAGGTGACAATAAATAAATGGTACTGAGATGCAGGGTAAGCCATGTGAGCCCCATTGATTTCAGTTATTCTGCGATTAGTTCAGAGCCCAGTCAATGCCCGCCCGAACATGCAGGGCTGTAGTGGGAAAGAGGGGAAGAGGACTTTGATCTGGCGACAGAAGATTCTCAATCTCAGTGCATCCCAGGATAACACTGTCGATCTGCTGAAACAGATTATTCTCAATGATGCGAATAAAAGACTCTCGGGTCGAGTCCTTCAGAATCCCCAAACAAAGCTCTTCGAAGATAGCTTTGTGAATGAGTTTGCGATCGTTTTCTTCCGGGGTAACGATTTCCATCGGGTAATTTTTGGAAAGGTATTCTTGGTAAAAGCCGTGTTCCATCGTGAGCCGCGTTCCTAGGAGCAGGGCCTTTTTGCGTTTTTCTTTTTGAAGCGATTTGCCGACGGCATCTGCAATGTGTAGCAAAGGCAAGCTGGACTTTGATTGGATTTCAGGGGCCAGCAAGTGTAAGGTGTTGGACCCGAGGAGCAAGGCTTCGGCGCCGCCCCCTTGGAGCGATTGTGCCGCTCCGAGGATAGTTTTTTCTATGCGTTTCCAATCGCCCATTTGCATCGCCCGCTCCAAGGGATCGAAATCTACCGAGTAGATAAGGCAGTGAGCGGAATGAAGCCCTCCCAGTCTCAGGCGCACTTCAGTGTTGAGAAGGCGGTAGTACTCTCGCGTGGATTCCCAACTTACGCCGCCGATTAGGCCAAGACACTTCAATGGGGACTCCTTGTGTTAGAGAGTGGCTTCTTGTTTGAGTTCCTTGGGAATAGAGAAGTGAACGTTCTCTTCCCGAATAACTTTGTTTACGACAGTGCCGTTGTATTCGTGGCTCAATAAGTCGACACATTCCTGGACGACTTTTTCCGGAGCGCTGGCACCTGCAGTAATGAGAACGTGAGAGGTATTCTCCAGCCACTCCGGCAGGATCTCATTGGCGCTATCAATGAGAAAGGCCCGTTTTCCGCGGTCTCGTGCAATTTCAGCAAGGCGTTGGCTGTTGGAGCTATTCTGGCTCCCGAGCACCAAGACCAAGTCCGCTTCTTCACTCAACAAACGGACGGCCTCTTGCCTGTTCTGTGTGGCGTAACAGATGTCCTCTCGCTTCGGCCCTTCAATCTGAGGAAACTTTTCACGAAGCGCTCCAATGAGTTTGCTGGCGTCATCCACGCTTAGGGTCGTCTGAGTTAAGTAGGCGAGCTTCGCTCCGAGTGGAAAACTGAGGGACTCCACGTCCTTTTGATCCTGCACTAAGGTGATGGATTCCGGCGCTTCGCCCATTGTGCCGATGACTTCATCATGCCCCGCGTGGCCAATGAGGACAATGTGGTAGCCATCCCGGGCAAATCGCACAGCCTCCATGTGGACTTTGGTGACCAGCGGACAGGTCGCATCGATTGCGAAAAGCTTTTGGCGTCGGGCTGCCTCCCTAACCTCTGGAGAAACGCCGTGCGCGCTGTAGAGCAGAATCCCGCCCTCGGGGACCTCCTCTACGGAACCGACGAAGATGGCACCACGAGCGCTAAAGCCCTCGACTACGTGCCGGTTGTGCACGATCTCGTGGTAGACGTAGACCGGTGCGCCGAATTTTCGGATGGTAATGTCGAGGCACTCGATGGCCATATTGACGCCTGCGCAAAAACCTCGGGGATTGGCCAGAGTGATTTGAAGCTTCATGGCCGGCATTCTACAGCCGGCTTGCCAGGGTGCCAAGCCGGCAGCTAAGGTATTCTGATGGATAAACTCATTATTACGTGCGCTATTACGGGTGCGGAGCTGACGCGCGACCAGACAGCGGCGCTTCCCGTCACACCGGCTGAGCAAGCAAAAGCGGCCCGCGAATGTGTGGAAGCGGGCGCCTCAATCATCCACCTGCACGTGCGCGACGACGAGGGACGTCCCAGTCAGCAGCTGGCGCATTTTAAGCGTTCCGTCGAGGCCATTCGGGAGGCCTGCCCTGAAACGCCGATTATCCAGTTTTCCACCGGCGGGGCGGTGGGGGAAGCCATGGAAAAGCGCATCGAGCCGTTGTCTTTGAAGCCGGAGATGGGCTCCTTTAACACCGGCACCATCAATTTTGGCGACGATATTTTCGTGAACTCCTTTCCTGACATGCGTGGCTTGCGGCCGGCTTCAAGAAATACGGGGTGGTGCCGGAATTTGAGATCTATGATTTGGGCCATTTGGCGAACCTGGAAAAGCTCATTAAGGAGGGGCTGGTCTCGCCCCCCTTCACGTTCAGTTTGTTCTCGGGGTGCCCGGCGCCATGCAAGGCGACTGCTTTCGCGATCTCGCACCGCTGGTGGAACGTTTACCCAAGCCGAGCACGTGGGGAGTGGCGGGTGTAGGCCGTTTTCAATTACCGTTAGCGACGGTAGCCGTCGCCACAGGCGGGCATGTGCGTGTAGGGCTCGAAGACAATATCTATTTCACCAAAGGGGTGCTCGCTACGGGGAACGCGCAGCTCGTAAAGCGAGTGGCGGCTATTGCCGGCGCGTACGGCAGAGAGGTGGCGTCGATCCAAGAGGCTCGCACCTTGCTGGGTTTGTGACTTTAAGATGAAAGCGTATCTAGATTTATTGCGGCACGTGCATGAGAACGGGGAGGTCCGTGAGGACCGCACCGGAACCGGGACCCGAAGTGTTTTTGGTTACCAGATGCGCTTCGATCTTGCGGAAGGTTTTCCTTTAGTCACCACAAAAAAGTGCCACCTGCGTTCCATCATTCACGAGCTATTGTGGTTTCTGCGCGGCGATACCAACATCGGCTATCTCAATGAAAACAAGGTTACGATCTGGGATGAGTGGGCCGACAAGGATGGAAACCTGGGACCTGTTTATGGCTACCAATGGCGGCATTGGGAAGGACCGGATGGCAAGGAGCACGATCAGATTGCTTCGTTGGTAGAGGGAATCCGCAAAAATCCGTTTTCCCGTCGTCATATTGTGAGTGCTTGGAATGTGGCGGATGTGGGCAATATGGCATTACCGCCTTGCCACGCGCTATTCCAGTTCTACGTGCACACCGATGGCCGGCTCTCGTGCCAGCTGTACCAGCGAAGTGCGGATGTTTTCTTGGGCGTTCCGTTCAATATCGCGAGCTACGCACTACTCACCATGATGGTGGCTCAGGTGACGGATCTTAAACCGGGTGAGTTTGTGCACACCTTTGGGGACGCGCACCTGTACTCAAACCATGTGGAACAGGCGCTCCTGCAGTGTTCGAGAGAACCGCGGCCCCTCCCAAAGATGGAGTTAAACCCTGCCGTTCGATCTATTTTGGATTTCAAGTACGAGGACTTCAAGCTGACTGGCTATGATCCGCACCCCGCCATTCGCGCGGAGATTGCGGTATGACGCTTTCCTTAATCGTCGCCATGACGGAAGATCGGGTGATTGGAAAAGACAACCGCCTCCCTTGGCACCTGCCGGAGGATTTGAAACGTTTTAGAAAGATTACTCTAGGGCACCCGATTATCATGGGAAGACGCACGTTCGAGTCAATCGGCCGCCTTCTGCCTGAACGGAAAAATATCATCGTGAGTCGCAACCCGGACTACCGAGTGGTCGGTGCTCACGTCGCGGGAAGTTTGGAGGCGGCGAAGGAAATTGCGGGAAAGGGTGAAGTCTTTGTCATCGGTGGAGCGAGACTGTTTGAAGAGTCTTTGGCAAGCGCGGACAAGCTGTACCTTACCCTCGTGCATGCGCCGTACGACGGGGATACGTTTTTTCCCGAGGTGAACTGGCAGCAAGAGTTTGAAGTGACCGAAAAAGAGGAGTTTTTGAGCGCTCCTATCCCTCACACGTTTCTGACGGCGATCCGTCGCTGAGCTATTGATAAACGCCCTTCACAAAACGCGTAAAAAAATGGTTGAGGAGGGGGTGCTGCACGGGTCGGGGATCGTTTTCCAGGATCAGGTTTCGTTCTGCGACATAAGTAGAGTGGCTGGCTTTGTCCACAAGCACTTCATACCAGGGATGATCTTTAGGGGGACGCGATCGTGCGACACGATCGTACCAGTCCTCTGTTCCTTTGAACATGCGATCCACGCCGACAATCACGCCGCGGTATTCAAATAGTCGGTGGGTGACGACTTGTCCTTCAAAGAATTGAGGTTCTGTTTGGGATTCAGGCGGTTGGTGGTATTTGCCACCTTTGATAAGTCGTAGCTGCACCATGCGCCCCTTATACTCTCGCATTGTGCGGCCGTCCACCTAGAAGACCGCTGGAGTGGTCAGTGCTTTTTCGAGCAGCGACTGGTACTGCTGATCGGGTATTTCAATCGCCCCTAAAGAGGCGAGATGGGGCGTCAAAAACTGTACTTCCAAGAGACAGAACTGCTTGCGCACGAGGTGCTCCACTAGGTGATGCAAGGCAATTTTGGAAGCGTCTGTCGCAAAGTGGAACATAGACTCCGCAAAAAAACCTCCCGCCAAGGTGACACCGTAGACGCCACCGCTCAATTTACCCGCCTGCCAAACCTCAACCGAATGGGCGTGTCCCTGGCGGTGCAAGCTTTCGTAGGCGGCCACGATGGCATCGGTGATCCAGGTATCGGGCCGGCGGCAGGCGCGGATGACGGAACCGAAATCCTGGTTGAAGGTGGCCGTGAACGTTCCCTTTTTCAAGGTGCGCAGCAGGCTGCGAGATCGGTGAAAGTTTTCTAGCGGCAAGATAGCGCGAGGATCGGGACGGTACCAGTGGATCTCCAAAGTCTCCGGATCGCCCATGGGAAAGAAACCGTTCGCGTAGGCACGAAGCAGCAATTCGGGTGTAAGGGCCATTTCTTGATTATGGTTCTGATCTCCAAAAATAGCCATCAGACTGCCACTGCGCCATGTATTGTACGAAGCCGTCTACAATGCGTCGGTCGCGGTGTTTGATTTCTATCTGGAAGAGTGTGCTCCCTAAATCCACGGTGGGTTCGATGACGTGCCCATCGTTGAAAAAGGGAAGGAGTTGGAAAAGCGTGTTACCCAGGGTTTCTCTCAGCTTCGGAATATGCTCCGTGCTTACATAGAGCGGTACATTCGACGCGGGGGCGTTCACATTAAACACCGAAGCGTGCGCGGTTACTTCATAGGGCTTGCTTGCGTGCTGCAGGAAGTTGGAATGAGAAAGGTAGCTATCGACGAGTGCCTTCACCTGGCCATACTTGGTGCACTCGCCGGCGATGCGAGGGTTACCGGCGCCGTACAGACGCGGTCCCACTTCTATAAAATAGAGTCGTCCTGTTCCTTCCTGCACGATGACTTCCTGGTGGAAGCCCCCGCGCAAGTAGCCAAGGCCGGTGAGTCCGGCTCGTAGGGCGGGATAAGTTTGAGGGTGTAGTTTTTCAAAAAGAGCCAGATCTTCGTGACCGTATTTCGGGGCGTCTCCGTTTGCCTTGTGTTTGTTGTAAAACCAGGCATCGGTGAGAGCAACCTGTAGGGCACCTTGGTGCATGAGTACAGCACCGTTTAACGCAAACTCATCGCCCACAATCTTTTCAGAAACGATGGCCCCTATGTTGCGCATGCCGAAATGATCTTCAGTTTTGAGTATCTCTGCCACGGCTTCGCGAAGTTCTTGGTCCGAACCCACCAGTTGCACCTGCGAGCCTCCGGCTCCCAGAATAGGCTTTACGACGACACCGGGAATCTCCGACCATTTCCCCAGGTGGGCGCGTACCCACTCGACGGCGTTATCCGGCGTGTGGATAAATTCCTGGCGAGGGACATACAGCCCTTGATTCTCAAATTCCTTTCCGCGGATGGCTCGAGCCATCAAAATCTTGTTCCGTCTGGCGTCGATCAATTTTGGATCGTTGCTCGGTGTCCCCAAGGTAGCGGCCAAAGTTTCGGCAAACGTAACTCCAGATTCGGATCCGGGAACGACGAGGGCAACCGGCGTGCCGTCCAGCATGGAAATTGCCTGATCGACTTTGCCGTGCGGATCGAAATCGTCTTTGAAGTCGTCGCGAACGAAGGTTTTTTTGAGTCGTTCTGAAATCTTCATTCCGCTTCGCATATGAATGATTTCATAACCGCGCGCACGGAATTCGTTGGCGAGAAGGTTGCCCGAGGAATAGGCGTCGACGATCACGACGTAGCCTGCATGGTTGACCGGCGTGTAACCGGAAAGCTCCATCGGGTACGCAATGGCGCTAGAGCCCTCCGCAAAATACGTGAGGCAGTTGAAAACTCTTTGGGCGAGGGTGAGCTTATCAGAACCCAGCACACAATTGGCACTCAGCAGTGCCCAAACGACGATTACAAAAAGCCTGCGCATTTCCTTTCCCGGTTGCTAACGAGATGCCGCGCAGTATAAAGCGACCGTAAAGCTCGGGCAAGGGCGCTTGCGGGCAAAAGGCTCCGAAATGGCCACTTAGTTTCGTAAATTCAGTACCTTAAAGAATTCGGGATTTTTTGCGAGCCCCTGCTGGCGGGCGTCTTTTGAGCGGATTTGCACCATTTCTATCCCCCCCTCCCGGCAGAGCACCAGTTTGTAGCTTCCCTTCATTCTTTTGGGGCGGCCGAGGATACGGTTAGGGAGGGGCGCCACCTTCGCGTTCCGCTGAAGGACAAGAAAGCTTAAGGGAAGGGACCGGAGGTCGATCGCCAGTTCTTTGGAGAAGGTCCCCCATCTGGAATCGTGGAAAACGTGTTTAGGGACCGTCGCGAAGTTGTGGCACCAGGCTTTGGGGGCGTTCGGCATTGCGCAGGCGCCTTGGTGTGGGCAGGGGGCGACTATCGAAAACTTATCCCGTAGCCTCTCGCGCAAAGCGATGAGCCGGTCGCTGTGTTCGCGCGTCCCAGGTTCTACCCAAACGATCGCTTCGGCGCTTTCAATTGTCTTCAGGAGTTCGGCCTCGGATTCACCGCTTTGCTCATTCAAAACATGGCTAAGTAAAAGGAGATAAGGCCCCGATTCAGCGAGCTTCGCCTGGGGGAATTCGTCGCGGACCTTTGATTCCGCAAAGCTGACGGCACGCGTGGAGAGGTCGCTTAGCTTGTAGCGAGTGGGTCCAAACGCGGCGAAGTAGCTACGGGTGGCGCGTCCAGTTCCGCATCCCCAGTCTACCACCCGCCAATCGGGTTCCGGTTTCCAGCCGCGAAGTTTGAGTTCGTTCAATACGGAATCCCATTTCCAGGCGATGCGCTCACCAAAAGTAAGATCGTAATTCTCAAGTAAAGAAAGGCTGGTCCAATAGTCCCCGACACTCGGATCTAAAAAGCGTTCGCGTAGGGCACGCAACGCGGGCCAATCAATTTCTGACCATTGCATGCGGCGACCTTATCAAATTTGAATGTGAAAAGGAAAGCTAGGCGATTTCAACGTGGGGCTCTTGCGGTCCGGCCCCTTGGAGAACGATGGTGTTCCCACCGTGGGCCTTGGCTCGTCGTAGCGCTCTATGGGCGGTAAGCAGAACATCCCAAGGCTTTTGTCGATCGTGTTTACTGGCGACGCCCACACTCAGGCTGATCTGCAAACGTTCTTTGGCCATTGGATCTGTATGGCGATCGCGGTCCTTGGGCGAGGTCAGGGCCCGTAAACGCGGCGGCCGTCGGATGTAAAAGTTTTTCTTCGCGAGCTGCTCACAAATACCATCCATGAGACGCGCGAGTTCGAAATCATCTTTGCCTGCGGAGAGAACCGAAAATCGGTGCCCATCCATACGGAAGGCCTGGCGACCCGCCGTTTCTCCCAAGTGCTTGGCTACAAATCGCAAAAGGTTTCTGGCTTCTTCCTGCCCGTAGATACGCAAGATTTTATCGAAAAGATCGACATCGGCGGTTGCCACCGAATAGCGGCGCGCAAGGTGAGACATCACGTGGCGAAGCGCGCGCATGTTGGGAAGCCCGGTGAGGCGATCCAAGAAAGCACCTTGGCGTTGGTTCAAGAACACGGCGTAAAGGACCAGAAGGGCTGCGCCCGAAAAGCAGAAAGCCGTTTCCATGCGCAAAACATCTAGGTTTAGAAAGGGGTCCGCGTGGCGCGCCAAAATATAGAGAATGGGAACCAAGCCCAGTAAGGCAAATGCATTCAGTACCGCTCGATCATGGCGCTGGACTCGTAAGGGCAACCGATAAGCGGAAAACAGAAAAAGTACCAGAGACGCTGCTGGCAATCGTAGGATGGAGAAGCTCTTTGAAGGCTCCCACAGAGGGAGGGACGTCAAACTAAAATGTCCTTTTCCCGCTAAAGGCAGGCCAACCAAAAAAGGAAGAAAAAGGAAAAGAGACTTGAGTCCGTAACGGAGCCAGGGGGTCCGCACTTTGTCCCACGAGAAAAAGCCAAAAAGAGACAAGGGCAAAAGGAGAGAAAGCAGCTGGGCTTTCAGTGCCAGGTTCAATTGAAGTCCGGGGGGGAGCGAAGCAATCTGCAAGTAGCTGTAACTCGCAGCGAGCATGGCGGACCAAAGAAAGGCTTTGATTTGGCCATTCTGAACCGCGTAATAGCAAAGCATGAGAAACAGCGTGTAAGGAAGAATTCCAATGGATTGGGGAATTCCGGATTGGGCGTAAGCGGCAGCGAGTTCAGGGGATAGCGCACAAGCTAAAAACGGAAAAATACTCAGAATGAGTGTCTCCGCTACTACTCTCGCCGTGATCAGGCCCATCGCAAACGTGCTCCATGAATTACAAAAGCTTACGTCCAATTTAATACACATTCCGTACCAGCTTTTTGCGGGGGCCGTATTCAATGAGAGAGCCGTGATAGTACTTCTGATTTTGCGGTCGCCGGATGGCCGTGGGTCGCGCTTATTTGTAACTTAACTAGACGGTTCAAAAGTCTTACAGCAATGGCTTCTGATTTGACATGATTCAAAAAGAATACGACGCCATTTCGTGCCTGGATTTTTGGCATAGATATCGCAGCAATATAAGGAAGGACACAAGGGTGGGTCAGGAGTTACTGCGGGATGCACTATTTCGCTTTTTCATTCTCAATAATTTTCCATTCAGTTGCTTGGAGTCAGTCTGCCCATGAGCTGGCGGCGTCCAACGGCCGCGTGTTGGAAATCCGCCAGTTAGCCACCGCTACCAATCAGAGTTGATTGTGACGCTTTATCAGGTCGCTCGCGAGAAGTACGATGAGAAAACTGGATGCCGCGGCACGCGGCGCTTTAAGCCAGGGCCTCTCGCTTCAGCTACTCACCAGCGTGCTTCAAGATGAAATTGAAACTGTCGCCATCGGACAGGGTTCCGTTTTGTACGCCTCGGCTTTCCCGATGCTGAGTCAGCTTCCCAGTTTCGTGGAACGCTCGACTCTCAGGGACAAACGTTCGCGGATCTTTGGGTGATGATCTGTCTGGTCGACGGAAGCCGCGTGAATCTGATAGCGGATTTGGATCCTGCGGACACTTTCCGATCGCTTTATGCGGATGCCGAGAAGAAAGTATCCCGGGTTAACGATTTCGTTTCCAGAATGCTTGATACGCGTGGTCTATTTGAAAAATTAGGCCGGAAAAACTCTCGGCCATGAGCTAAAGCCTCAGGACAAGGTCAGATCGTCGCGGCCGAGTTCGAACTTAAATAGCGTTACATTTGAATCCGTTGGATCCTGTTATGCCTTGGATCCGCTTTGCGATGTTATCACAGACGCTCGTGTCGTTGGTGGCTGAACCCACAGTTTCGGAAGCGCCATTCTTGGTGTAGATCACTTCACACCCCTCGCCTTGAGTCTTGTTCTCAATCTTGCGAGTCTCCGTTTTCCACTTGCACTGCACGCCAGAAGCGGGAATCACCACTTTTTGCGGAAGATTCGCTACCGCTCGCTTGCGTGGTTTTTTCCTTTTCTGATGTCGTGCCGGCCTCGGCTTTGTCACCCGACTTGGGGGTAGAGGCACACGATACCAAGAAAACCGTTAATAAAGTCCAAACCAAGTATTTCATTATTGTCTCCTGATCGGTGAGTGAAAGCGTGTTATCTCGTTAATGGTAACGGATGAGGGCTGTTAATGCCACCCATGCTCGAAATACCTATCTAGGCGCGCTTTCCGAGAGGGTCTGAAGAAAGCCAATCAGTTCTGCTTGCGACGCCAAGCAGTATTGTGCGTCGGTAGGGCCTTTGCCTATTTTTACGGTAACGCTACCTGGCGGAACGGAGTTGAACATGTCTTCGTCGGTTTGATCATCACCGATTGCCACCACAACGCGCTCTTCGGATTCGGGCACTACGCCGTCTACGTACCAACGGGCGAAGGTTCCTTTGTTGGCTTCCACGGCGCGCGCTTCGATGATCTTTTTCCCACCCAAAATGGCGACCGGGAGGTTGGCTAAACCCAACTCCAGTTCTTCGTGAAGCTTCTTGGCCTGATAGTTTGCAAATTCTTTGGGGGACTGCCGGTAGTGCCAGGAGAGAGCGAATTCCTTTTCTTCCACAAAGCTCCCTGGAACTCTTACGGCGTAGTCCTGCATTATTTTTCGCGCCAGTGGAAACCAAGACTGCTTATCGGAATGAACCAAGCTCTCCCAGCGAGAAGCTCCTTTCTCCAGGTACATGGCTCCGTGTTCGGCCGCCAGGGAAACTTCCAGGTCCTTCAACTGTTCTGCAAGAAATTTTCTTTGCCTACCACTCACCACGACGATCTCCACTTTTTTTCGGTTGAGAACAGCCGTCAGGAGCTTTCGAGTTTCGTTGGGGAGCACCGCCTCACTCGGTTTTTCGTGGATAGGCACGAGCGTGCCATCGTAGTCCAAAAGAATCAGCGGTTTTTTCGCTGTGATGGAGGTCATCAGATTTTCGGGCAGCTCTACCTTGCCGTTTCGCGAGTGGATTTCTACGCGTTGCTGGAGTTTTCTTCGGTACAGTTTGATGTTGTCCAATGAGCCCAAAAAGGAATTCGCCCAATCTGTCGCCGTGTAATCGAGTAGAAACTGTAGCATGGTACGGTGGGCGGCGGCTTGGTCGTGCTTGTCCGTTTTTAGAGTTTTCGCCAAGGTCTGCGCTGTTTGGACCGTATCCCACGGATTGATCGGTAGTACGCCACTCAAGGTAGAGACGGCGCCCGTGAATTCGCTTAAGAGCACAGTCCCTGGGCGCTTTGGATTTTGCGCGGCGATGTATTCCAGCGCGACCAGGTTCATGCCGTCGCGTTTACTCGTGACGAGTAGCGCTCGCGCCATCTTGTATAAGGCCACCAGAGTTTGAAAGTCCACGCTTCCATAGATGTATTGGATAGGGATGTAATTCGGTTTACTGAACTCCCCGTTGATTTCCCCGACCTGGCGTTCAATATCCATTTTCAGAGCTTCGTACTCAGGAACCGTGGTGCGCGTGGGGACGCATATCTGAATAAGTGAGGCTTTACCTCTGAGCTCGGGGTGTTGGCGCAAAAGCTCTCTGAAAGTTTGAAGCTTTAGGTCAATTCCCTTCGAGTAGTCGAGCCTATCCACACCCAAAATCGCGTAGTCGTAGTGCTGTTTCTTGCGGTAGTTGCGAATCTGCTTGCGAACGGCAGCGAGGCGAGACGCCTGTTGCATTTTGTTTGTATCAATGCTGACGGGAAAGACCCCTAGCTGCACCGTCTTTTTTGGAGTTTCCACTTTCAGGAGACTGGACTCGATTCCCAGCACTGACTGCAGCGAAGTGCAAAAGTGGCGCAAATAAGAGTAGTCGTGGAATCCAACGAGATCGGCTTCGAGCAGACCCCGCAATACCTCGTTACGGACCGGAAGTTGGCGAAATATTTCCGAGCTTGGGAAGGGAATGTGAAGGAAAAAGCCCACCTTTAGGTGAGGCGCTTTTTGCTTGATGTAATCCGCTACCAGGAAAAGGTGGAAATCATGGACCCAGATGAGATCGGTGGGTTTGGCGATCTCCAGCACCTTTTCGGCGAAGGCTTCATTGACCCGTTTGTAGGCGGCCCAGTCATCCCAGCGAAAACGCACCAGCCCACTTTCGTAGTGAAAGAGTGGCCAAAAGACCTGATTGGAGATCCCATTGTAATATTTTTCGTAGGTCCTTTTTTTGATAAAGATCGGAACGTACTTTTCAAAGGCTTCGGAATTTTGCTGGGAACTCGCCCATTCTTCCTCTGATATCCCAGGGGGCACGGCACCAATCCAGATGGACTCGTTCTCGGTACGAATGCCCGTAATGGCCGCGACGAGGCCGCCAGAGCTTGGCCCCAGCTCTCCCGATCGCGGGTCCTTGGCCAGCGGGAGCCGGTTGCTAACTATGATCCAACGTTTCTTCATGATTCCTAAATTTCTCGTCGACTAAAAAGACCGGCGTTTCGGCTTTTCTGGAAAGGCGGCTGGCGGCATTGATTAGGCCTACGTGGCTATAAGCTTGGGGGAAGTTTCCCCACTGACTTCCGGTAGTGGGATCCACGTCCTCACTGAGCAGGCCCAGGTGATTCGAATAGCCCAAAAGATTTTGAAACACCTCAAGGGCTTCCTCCATACGCCCCACACAGCAGAGCGCCTCGACGTACCAAAAAGCACAAAACATAAAAGTGACTTGGGGCACACCAAAGTCATCCGAGTGTTTGTACCTATAGAAGAGACCGTCCTTGGTCTTGAGTTCGTGTTCGAGGACGGAAAGGTGACGGCTTGCCCTCTCACTTCGGGGGTCGAGGTACCCCATTGAGATGAGCTGCAGAAGGCTGGAATCCAAATTTAGCTGGCCTATGGCTTCTGTGTAAACGCCGCGCTTCTCGTCATAGCAGGCCTCAATCTGTGTACCTGCAGCCTCGCGTAGCTGGGTCGCGCGTTCGTAGAGTTCCTTATCTTTGAGTACACGCGCGATGTTCTGCCCGGCGCACGCACCCGCCCAATGAAACAAGAAGGTGTAACAATGCTTTTGCGCGGTGTTGCGGTATTCCCAGAGCCCAGCATCCGGCTCATCCATGGTTTTTTCAATGCCGCTCAAAAGGCGATTAATAAGCTGCTTGGAGATATAGTGCTCGCGATCAGCGAAACGCGCGTCCACATATAAAGGTAGCAGTGAGACAAGTATCTGGCCGTAGAGATCATTCTGAATGTGACTACCCGCCTGGTTGCCGATGCGGACCGGCTGATTGCCACGGTAGCCCCACAGATTCAGCTGGCGTTCCTCCAGGTTGGAGTCGCCACGGATCGTATAGACCGGGTTGTAGCGGCCGTGATCCGAAACGGCGATGTTCAGCATGAAGTTGGAAAATTGTTTCAGCTCTTCGAACTGGCCTAAATTGTTAAGCGCGCTAAGGGCGTAGTACGAATCGCGCATCCAGCAGTAACGGTAGTCCCAGGTACGCCCACTGTCGGGAGCTTCGGGAAGGCTGGTGGTGCCCGCAGCGGCGATGGCGCCGGTATCGTCAAACTGATGCAGCTTTAAAGTGAGCGCGGAGCGAATGACCTGCTGGCTGAATACACCCACGGAGCAGCCCAGCACCCAATGTTCCCAATACTTGCGTGTTTGTGCAGAAACTCCTCGGCTGTCGATTCCAGCGGGGCTTCGAGCGGGATACCCCAACTGAGCGCAAGGTACTTCGGGGTGTTCAGGATAAAAGCTTTATCTTCAGCAATAAAGAAAGGGGGAGGCTCGACGTTAGGCGAACATTACGTTCAAACCCGTGTACGAAATGTGGTTGCTGCCCATGTTGGTGACGGTATACCGTACTCACCCACTGGACAACCGGGCGCGCGCACCTTGGGGTGTCCCGAAAGCGGTTCTATCTTGCGAAATAGCATGTTGGGCTTGAAGTAGCGTTCGTACTGATAAAAACGAGGGCAAAATCCAAACTCGGAACGCCCCATCCGGCGCCTCAAACTCGGTCGCGAGGATAACGGTGTTGCTGAGTAGTACTGCTTTACCTTATAGTTGTCGTGCGCGGGACGAACCCAGAAATGTCCCCTTTGGCGGGATCCAACAGGCCACCAAAAACAAAGGGGCTATCGAACTGAGGCCAGCACCCAGCCAGGAAACATTGCTCGTTTCATCGATGTACGCCATGTAGCAATTTCCGATGAGCCTAGTTTGTAGGTGTGACGGCCCGATTCTGTCATCCGTTTCCCTCCGGGGAGCAAAATCTAATGGTCCTTAAGGTTTAAACATGTAACGGCAAGAATTGGAATGGGAAAATTCTTTAGACGATGGAGGTGGGCTTCCAATTGATGCCCAGTCGAGGAGGATGCGATCCATGAGATCCCGGTAATTTAGCCCCACGGTTTCGGCAGATTCGGCGAAATCTTCCTCAAATCCGATATGCGGATTTGGGTTGGCTCAAAGCGAGTAAACTTCACCTTTCGGAGTCAGTCGGAAATCAAATCGTGCGTAGCCGTTTAGGTTTAGAAGTTTAAAAGCGCGTTTTGCGATCCGCTGGATTTTTTCGACCAGCACGGGGTCCAGGTTGCGGGCTTCGTAAGAGGTGATTCCGTACTTGCGGCGATAGCCCGGATTCCACTTTACCCGGCGAGTGGCAATGTTTGCCATCTGATCTGGCGCTTTTCGAAACACGAGCTCCCAAACCGGCAAGACATCCAACTGGTGGTTCCCCATGACTCCCACATAAAGTTCGCGCCCCTCAATATAACTCTCCACAAGAGCGTCGGTTTGGATCTTGTCGTGAATAAAGCGGACGCGCTCTTCGAGCTTTTTATCGTCGCTCACCACCGAAGATTGGGAGATTCCCAAGGAGGCTTCCTCGATGAGGGACTTCACAATGAGGGGGTATTCCAAACCCCTAGGCAGCTTGATGCGTTTTTGGGTTCGGCGAAAAACATGAAACCCAGGTGTTTTGATGCGGTGATAGTGGAGGATTTTTTTGCAAAGGGCTTTGTCTTTGGTGATCATCAAGCCGCGAGGGTTGCAGCCGGTGTAAGGGATTTTTAAAAGCTCCAGATAGCTGACGACGTTTTGATCAAAGATGGCGACGCCGTCGAAATCTTCCATCAGATTGAATGCCACATGCGGTTTCCATTCGTGTACCGCACGCCGGATGGGACCAAGCTCTCCCTCGACGCCCAAGATTTTTACTTCGTGCCCGGTTTTTTGGAGCGCGGTGAGAACATCGTACTCTGTTTTCCATTCCGCTTTTTTTGCGCGCGTAGCGGTGGCGTCGTCGGGCGGCACGGCCCACTTCTGTACCAAAAGCAAAACTCGTAATTTCTTAAAGTGCGACACGGTGACGGCCACTATGCAAATAGTTCATCGTTTGTACGGTGAGCAAAACTGTGAAATCCACTTTGGTTTGCTCAAGATCGTGAACCACTCTTAAAGAAAGCTCATCCGATCTTTCAATCATGTCTTGAATGACCGAGTCGATCGTGTACTGGTACTGACCGGTCCATTCCGCCACGATTTTCCGTACGTCTTTTCTAATTTTACGCAAACAAGAGGCGGCTGTCATATTCCTTTGATGTTCGGAGGCATCCGAGAAGAGGCGGCGCAGATCCCGGTCGTAAAAGTCCGGGTGGTCCAGCCCAAAACGGCGCCTTTTCTGACGGTAGTGCTGGCGAAGGGTCTTTTTCATGCGGTGGACCGGATCCACAG
>JAWKNY010000034.1:0-30578 GCA_041391485.1 Bdellovibrionota bacterium
TATTTTGGCTTTGAGCCGAGCTGGTTCGATAGGGACCCGCACCCGCCTGAGAAAAAAGCGTGGAAGATAAAGAAGTACGCCGAAAGAAACCGTACGTTTTATGCGGCTCGAATCCAGTCCAATCTCAATGCCCTGGGCAAGGTGGCCGAGGTCTGCCGGCGCAAGGCTTTGGGCTTGGTGCTGGTGGAGCTGCCGCTCAATCGGGTCGCGTTAAAGGAAATGGGCCCAGACTTTATGGCCACCTACCGTCGGGACATGAGGGATTTTGCCCGCCAATCGCAGGTGGCGTACTGGGAGTACCCGCAGCTCACCCTCAAACCAGAGGAGTACTACGACGCCAACCACGTGATGAAATCCGCTCGCCTCAAGATTGAGAAGGCGACGGTTGAGGCGCTACGCCACTGCCAGAGCCGGCCCCTGTATCGCCTTTCCACTGGCTCCTCTGAAGAGCTTTTCCCGCCGCGTGTCGATTGCCATTTGGGAGATCTTGGGTAAACTGCCTCCGCGGTGTCAAAGTACGGTCATGAAATTTCGCGTCGGCGAACCTTCGCCATTATTTCCCATCCGGATGCAGGTAAAACCACCATTACCGAGCAGCTCCTTTTATTGGGCGGGGTCATCCAGGAGGCGGGTGAGGTAAAAGGGAAAAAGGGCGCCAAAGCGGCGAAATCCGATTGGATGAAGATGGAACAGGAGAGGGGAGTTTCCATCAGCTCCAGTGTGATGCAGTTTGATTACAACGGCCTTCGCATCAACTGGCTCGATACTCCCGGCCACAAAGACTTTGGCGAAGACACTTACCGTACCTTGCATGCAACTGATTGCGCGGCCATGCTCATCGATGCGGCCAAAGGCGTCGAATCCCAGACCCGCAAGTTGTACGAAGTCTGCCGGCTTCGAAAGATGCCCATTTTTACCTTCGCCAACAAAATGGATCGCGAAGGAAAGAGCCCACTCGACTTGATTGATGACGTCGAGAACACGCTGCACATGGCTTGCTACCCAGTCACGTGGCCCATCGGCATGGGCGATCGCTTCAAAGGCCTTTACCATCGCCTGCAGAAAAAGTTTTATGTGTTTGAGAAAGGGACTCGCGGCGTTTCGCGGGTTTTGGATGTGGAGGGGCCCGAAGATGCGAAACTTCATGACCTGGTGGAGCCCGATCTGCATGCGCAGTTTCTTGAGGATCTCGAGCTACTAGAAGGCATTCTTCCTCCGCTAAACACCGATGACTTCTTGTCCGGAAAAATGACCTTCATGACTTTTGGGAGTGCCAAGCACAACTGGGGAGTGGATCTCTTTTTGGATCTCTTCACCCAATACGCCCCGCCTCCGCAGGGACGCAAGCTCGACACCGGTGAGATTTCGCCGGAGGATCCCGCATTTTCGGGTTTCATCTTCAAGATCCAGGCAAACATGGACAAACGGCACCGGGATCGCATTGCGTACATCAGAATTTGTTCAGGCCGTTTCGAGCGCGGGATGAAGGTAAAGCACATGCGTCTCGGACGTGAACTGCGACTCAATTACGCAAACCAGCTGATGGGGCAGGAACGCAACACGGTAGAGGAGGCCTTTGCGGGTGACATTGTAGGTATCAACGACACCGGGAATTTTAAGATTGGCGATACCGTGACGTCCGGAATCGATGTTGTGTTTAGAGATATCCCGCGTTTTTCCCCCGAGCATTTCGCGCGGGTCGTGGTCGGGGATGCCCTCAAGCGCAAGCAACTGGAAAAAGGCTTGCAGCAACTTGTCGACGAGGGAACCATCCAAAAGTTTTATGACCCCTCCATCGGTTGGCAGCTTCCCATCTTGGGGGTGGTCGGTATTCTCCAGTGTTTGAGGTGCTCTTGTACCGGTTTGAAGACGAGTACGGTGTAAAGGGCAAGATGGAGACCCTCTCTACAAAGTCAAAAGTACGCTGTTGACCGATCTGGAAGGAAACCCTATCGCGAAAAGCTCAAAGGGTAGCTACCGTTCTGCATGATGCGGACGATTTGCCGGTACTCCTGACCGATGCCGAGTGGGCCTTGCAGCTCTGGAGAAGCAGAACCCCAGGTCATCTTCCATTTCACGAGCCAAGGCTAATAGATAAAGTCGGGATCCCACGTATTTCACTTCAATCGTTATTCGACGGATCTTCAGGGAAGAAACCATGGTGTTCTTCCGGTTTTCCGGTGAAACGAACAAAGGGTTCGCTGAAGAATTCGAGTCCCGCATCCTGAGTTTTTGGGCGAAATGCCCATCAACGTGCGGATCTTTGAACGTTACCTCGAAGTGGGCGCGGGTACATTTTGGGGGCGGGATCGATCTCTCTGACTTAGGTGTAAGACGACTTGATCCCCAAAAAATCCAAGGTGGCTCTATCTGCGTAGCGTCGAGCGACTCTGCAGCCTAGCCCAGACTCGTGCGAACCGTCTCTTCCAGGTCTTTGCACGTGGGACCGCGAGATGAAATATATGAGAATGTTTCTCCATACCTATCAGTTTAGCACTGCCCAGTTTTATGCGTAACAACGCAGCGCGTGCGGGAAACCGACGCGAAAAACCTTAACTTGTTTCGTGTGGGGAGGACAACGTATCATAAAAAAAGATAAGGTCTTCGCATTCAACGGGTCAGCCCCGTACCCTCTTACAACTAGCGTCGCCGCCGATCCGGCGGACAAGGACGTTGCCATGGAAAATATCGTCGCTACGCTTATCACACGGGCGGAAAGCCACCCTGATCGCCTTCTTATTGATGCTCCAGATGGCGCACTTACTTACGCCGGTTTTTTTAAACGCAGCCTCTCCATTGCCGAGCGCATCTCGATGCGCGGAGTGCAACGCGGGGATCGCGTCGCGGTACTCGCGAAGGACTATGCGAGTTGTTTGACTTCAATATTTGATGCGCTGGCTTTCGGGAACTGTCGCCGTTCCTTTGAACTTGTCTCTCTCAACGAAGTCATGCGAGATCTGGATGCAGGAAGTTGAGGTGAAGCTGCTGGTTCAGCAAGGCGGCGAAGAGGCAATCTGACGCTGAAACGGAAACGCTAAAATATATCGAACTGCCCTCCAGAAGTTTATCAAGGATCCTCTCGTTGCCATGCAGCCAATTCTATTAGAAGCTCCCCCTCATTCTTTTTACTTCCGGCACGACCGGGAAAAACAAAGGCGCTTGCCTTAGTCTGGGAGCGCTTTCTTACAACGCTTTACTCGCGGGTACGGCGCTCAGACTGAGTAAAGACGATCGCATTTTTGTGAATACGCCGCCGTATTATACGAGCGGGCTTTCCCATTTTTTGACGATGCTCACGGTGGGTGGCATCGTGGCTCGAAATGGCTTTTACTTTGGAGAAGCGCTGTCGAAATGATGGACCGCTTCCTGTGTACGGGTTTTGGCGGGGCACCGACTCATTTGATGCGAATCGTAGAAACCTTGCCCGAAGGGGAAATGCCTCCGCGCGTGCGCTTTTGGGTGAGCTCTGGGGATCATTTGCCCGTTTCAGTTATTAAAAAGGCTGCCAAGCGCTTTCCGGCGCTTGAAGTCTTTACGGTGTATGGACTCACAGAAGTGGGGGGACGGCTCTGCGTTTTGGATCCGAAGTTTCTGCCGGAAAAAGCGGGCAGTGTGGGCAAACCCGTCACCGGGATGTCGATTTCTATCCGCACGCAGACAGGCAGCGAAGCGAAAGCCCGAGAAATCGGGGAAGTCGTCGTAAAGGGCCCTCTCTTAATGAGAAGCTATTTGGGCAAGGCCGACGGTGAGCGCGAGTTTGCTACCGGTGACTTTGGCTATTTTGATGAAGATGGCTTTTTGTGGCTCAAGGGACGACGGGACGATCTCTTCAAGTCCGGCGGCGAAAAAGTGTCTTGTGTCCAGATTCAGCAAACCATTCTGCAAACTGGAATGGTGTACGATGCTGTCGTCCTCGCGTCCAATGACGCACATCTGGGAAAAGTTCCTCACGCTTATCTTGTACCAACCTCTCGTTACAACGAAGAGGCCTTGCGTGAGCAGTTGCGCGCGGAGTTAGCCCCGCATCAGTTTCCTAAAAAGTTCATTCTGGTGGATGCCATTCCTCGAACGGGATCCGGTAAGGTCAGAAAATCCGAACTCGAGAGTGAAACCCCACTGGAAGCCGCCATCTAAGGCGCTTTGTGTCGCTTCTATTCCAACCTTTCTTAGCTTGGTTCATTCCCGCAAGTTTACTTTTCTATTGGTTCGTCCTGCGCGAGTCGGATCACCGCCGCCTCTTTCTCATGGCGGTATCTTCAAGCCTACTCGTCTACTTCCTGGGCGCTCAGCGTGCGTTGCCTCTGGGAATCAGCTACCTGGTTTTCCGTCTGATCCATTACGCTTTGGGCCGTTACCGTGGGACCATCGCGAAGGGAAGGTGGCAGGATGTGTTGACCTATCTTTTTTTCTTTCCCTTGTTACCGGCGGGGCCGCTGGAGCCGTACAACAGCTTCTTCGAAAAACAGAAAACTGCCTTTGATTGGCAGCTCTTTCTAAGCGGCCTGCGGCGGATGATCTGGGGTTACTTCAAGAAAGCCTTTCTCGTCGATCTGTGTCTGGTAGCGGTGCTGCAAACCTATTGGACCTCGGATCCCGCGACCCACCGTCCTCTATTATATGTAAGCTTGAAGTTTCTGGAGGCGTACCTGGATCTTTCCGCCTATACCGATCTCGCACTCGGCTTTTCTGCACTTTTCGGGTTTAGAATCATGGAAAACTTCGGAAAGCCCTTTTCCCAAACAAGCGTCGCTAAATTCTGGCAGCATTGGCACATGTCCATTACGCAGTGGTGTCGCGATCATGTGTTCTTTCCGGTGCTTGGCTATTTCCGTAAACCCGTGCTCGCGGTCTATGCCTCCATGCTGGTGATGGGGCTTTGGCACGGCCTGAATGCCAACTGGGCGGCCTGGGGCCTTTACCACGCGACTGGCATCGTCGTCAGTCAGCGAGCGAGCCGCTACTTTGTTTTTCGCGCGAAACACCCGCTCACTAAAGTACTCACCCGAACCCTTTCCATCGCGGCCACCCTGGCTTTCGTTATTCTCGGTTTCTCCCTCGTCAGCGCCGACGGCCCTCGCCCCGCCGCGCGCCTCTTCCTCGCCTGCCTCACCTTCTAGGTACCACGTTCCTTTTTTTACATGCCTGTGGACAAAGTTATCCACAGCTTTGTGCAAAAAGGAACGTGGTACTTTTGGTACTTTTTTGACAGGTGGCTAACAATTTTTGGCTGAATACAAAGAGTGCCAACTTGCGCCGCGTAACTTCGGTGGTACAGAACCTGCTTTAGGATGCCTCAGAAGTGGTGGGTAGCATTGCACTCCATTGTGGAGTGACTTTGCCGCGCCAATGGACGAGGCGTAATGTGATGCGGAAGCGGTTTATTTTCTCCCTGGTAGTGTTGAGCGGTTTTGTTTTTCTTTCCGAAACTTCAGTTGCGGAAAACGTGGTGAGTCTGCGCAGTCGTAGTGCTGTTTCTAGCGGAAACCATGCGGGTGTCGCACAGTCTGCGAGCAGCCGTCCGGTAGTGAACGCGAATGAATTCATTCCTTTCACGAACCCTTACGGACAGAATCTATTAGCCCGACGGGTTTGAACTATCCCTCAGGCATTGGTTCTTTCAACCCGTCCCCGACCCCTTACAATAACAACACGAGTTTCAGCCCTTGGGGGTATTCGAACAACTCTTTGTACAATCCCATCTATGGTGGCGGACTTTATAACCCGATCTACGGCGGTGGATACGGTTACGGGTATGGTTCTTACCCTGGATATGGCTACGGTTCTTATCCTGGTTACGGCTACGGCTCGTACCCTGGATACGGATACGGCTATGGCTCGTACCCTGGATACGGATACGGCTATGGATCGTACCCTGGATACGGATACGGATACGGCTATGGATCGTACCCTGGTTATGGTTACGGATCTTACCCTGGTTACGCTTCAATCGAACCTTGGCTCGGTGGTGCGAATTTGTGGCAAGATCCTTACCTCTACAGTGGTAGCACCTACGGTCTTTACGGCAGTGGCTATGGCTCTTACGGGCTGGGCGGCTACTACGGTAGTGGCTACCCGATCCTTACAGCTACGGCGGTTACGGATATGGAAACTACGGTTTGAGCAACTGGGGCTACGGCTACGGCGATGGTTCCGGTTACGGCTACGGTGCCGGTCCTTGGGGAAATTTCAGCTTCAACTGGTAATTCCCTTTAGAATCCCTTTTGAAACCCTCCTGGCTCCTAGAGTCCGGAGGGTTTTTCTTTTCGCCCCTCGCAACAACACGATCCACGAGGCACTTGAATCCCGGGACCCGCTTTTGGTAAGGTCTTCGCTTCGCGTTTTAAAGGGATTCAGTGGCACGAGGCATCTTAATATTATTGGTTTTTTCACTCAGTGGCCGGCTCTTGCCGAAGCCAAGCACTGGGTTTTTGCCTGCGTCGACTGCTATAGCTCGGCCTCCTTGTACGCGGCCGAGATAAAGCATTGCTTGCTTCCCGGCGATACCGTCGAGTGGATTCTCATCAAGACCCATGAACGCCACGCCTCACATGAGGCCACCTTGCGGGCCTTTCCGTCGGATAGCCTTCGCCTGGAATGGCCGGGCGGCGAAGCGGCCACCAAGCGACCGGTGCTAGAGACCCTCAAAGCGAAAAACGTGGATCATATCTTTGGCGGGATGGATGATGGCCAGTACTATGCCAGCGAACTCAATGCTGATTTAAAATTCCGGGACAACCCGGTTGCGAGTCGGGATCTTCGGCGCAAAAAGTTGGACATGAGCCTCGCCACCGAATATGGGATTCCAACTCACGACTTTCGAGATATTCCGAGCGCGCTTCTCTTTGTGGATTCCTTTCCTCAAGAAGAAGTTACTATCAAATTTAACGCAGGTGCCGGGGCTGTGGGCCTTGAGTTCGTTTCCAAAAAAGATAGGGAACACCTCATTCAAAAACTCACCGAGCGCCTCCATGGCGATCGGACCGGCTTTACGCAAAAAGAAGACGATCTTGTACTCCAACCGAGAATTCTGGGGCGGGAATTTTTCGCAGATACCTTTACTTGGAACGGGAAGACTTATCTTACGGGGCTTTGGGAATACTACAAAGTACAGCTTGGTCCTTATTTGATCTACTTCGTTGATCGAGCCCTCGAGCTGGATAGCGAAATGGGGTTGGAAATCGGGCCGATTGTTTCGCAAATCAACCACGACTTGGAACTGATTAACGGCCCCGGTCACATCGAGCTCTTCCGTGAAACGGCGACGGGCCGCTGGTACCTTGTTGAAAACAATGCGCGTGTAGTGGGCGGCGGTATTCCCAGTGCGGAGAAAAAGATCTGGGGCATTAGTCATCTTGAATTGTATCTGCTCTCCATCGTAGATCCCAAAAGACTGGAGAGGGAACTGGCGACTTTCCCGCGCAAAAAGAAACTCGATGCGGCCAATCTGATTGTCCCGACACCGATCTACGGCACCTTAAACCCAGATTCGATGCGCACACTACGTCGGCTAGGGACCCATATTTCCTTTGGGCCGCAATTTGATCCGCAGGACAGAAAGCCGGTAAAGCCCACGCACAATCTCATGACCTCGGCTTTCATGATGAGTTTTGCGGGCCGGACTGCCGACATCAAGGGCGATCTGGAGACGGCTCTGGGGCTTCTTACTAGCGGCAAACTCATCGATCCCGCTCCGGCACCCACGGGTTGTGCAGAATCTATTGTTGCGGAATCAGTACTTTTTGAAAGCTTGCGAAGCCGCTTTGAGACAGTGGTTTGGTAGGGGGCATTTAGAGTGTTGCACCGCCGTGCTGCGGTGCGGTATGGTGACTGCTCATGCATTGGGGCATCGGCATCATTCTAATTGGGCTCGGCTTTGTTTTCCCTGCACTAAGTTGCGAAGATGGGGAGCTTTTTGCCTTTCGTGGACGCTCACTGAAAGCGGAAGACTCGCTCCTATTGAAGCTCCCGCCACAAGGTGAACGCCATGGCTTATGGCTCGCGGCAGAGTACGAAGGCCAGCGCGCTATCGCCATCTCTCGTTATATCAGCTCCGCTCATTACGATCTGGATAAGCGGCTAAAACAATTTTTTGGTGGCTACTACACCTTCAAGAAGAGCTGGTGGCCGGAAATGACCTATTTGGGCGGCGGTGAGTTTTACGCGAAAAATAGCAAGGACCATACGGCTGTTGCAGAGGTGAGGGCGGTACACGACTCTTGCGGTTTTTTGAAAGGCCCGCGCTCCAAGTATAAGGACATGGAAAACGATCCTTCGGTTTTCCTAGAGCTTACGCCGAAGTGGCTAAGTGGAAAGGCTGAGAAAAAGCGGCTCCGGGATGGGGTCCCTCACTTGAATCCGCTATTGGCCTTGGACGTGAGCGCGCGCCACGACTTACTAAAACCCTCGTACATTTTGGACGTTATTGGACAGCTCCACCTGTGGGGAGACGATCGAAAATCGGCTGCGGAGGTGCGCGAGCTCATCATGGATGAGAACATAAAAGGACACAACATCATTGATCTTGGGATTGCCCACGCGACCTTGCTCCGGCAGGACGACTTTGAGTTTGCGCCCGCAACGGGCCTGGCGGAGGCGAATAAGGTAACCGAAGCGCAGTACATTCAATGGGAGACTTACCTGAAAGATTTCAACAAACGCGCGTATGAACTGGATGAGCTGACGGCGATGTGCCGACTTGCTGGAAAAATATACGACGCTGCCAGTGCCTATGGTGACCGGGTAGCCAGAGACATTGAGGTCTTTATCCCTTAGCTCGTTTGGCGGCGCGCTTTTTGGATGGGGTTGGGTCTTCCTTCTTGCCCATCTGCTGAATTTCCAGCACGGTAAACATCGCCATGTTTACAATCTCATCTACACTTGCAGAGCGCTGCAAAACGTTGATGGGCTTATTCATGCCGACGAGAATGGGCCCAATCGCTTCGGCCCCGCCTACGCGCTGTAAAAGCTTGTAACAAATGTTTGCTGACTGCAGATCGGGGAAGACGAGCACATTGGCTGATCCTTTGATATCGCAGAAGGGAAAAACCTCATCCACGATCTCAGGGCACACGGCTGTGTCCGCTTGCATTTCTCCATCCACCATCAGATCGGGCCGGCGCAGCTTCACCATCTGGGTCGCTTCCCGAACCTTCTGGGCGTTAGGATGATTATTGCTTCCAAAGTTGCTAAAGGAAAGCATGGCAACCTTTGGTTCAATGCCTATGAATGTCGCTTCTTCCGCCGCACAAATGGCGATATCCGCCAGATCCGAGGCCGTCGGCTCGATGTTTACCGTCGTATCAGCAAGAAAAAGAATGCGCTCTTGAAAGAGCATCATGTAGATACCGGAAATCTTCATTCCCTTGCGTGCGCCCACCGTATGTAGAAACGGTCGAATCGTCTCCGCATAGGATTGTGTGGCACCGCTGAGAAGTCCATCCGCATCCCCGCGGCGGACCATCATGGAGCCAAAGTAGTTTTCCTGCTTCATGAGTGCAAAAGCGTGCTCTTTGGAAATGCCTTTACGTTTTCTGAGCTCGTAAAACTCGCTCGCGTAGGATTGCCTCTCCTCCGCATCTCGCGGGGTGACGATTTGCGCGAGGGGTTGGATAGACGTCAGTCCCAAACGTTCAGCGGCGGCGAGGATTTTCTTTTCACTTCCCAATAGAATGGGCTGACAGATTTCCTCGCTGAGCAGAACATCGCAAGCTCGTAGAACGCGATCGTTGGTTCCTTCTGGGAAAACAAGCTTGGGCATGCGCTTGTCCGGTGCGCCCGTTGCGATGTGGATCCTATCCTTTAGCGATCGGATAAAGCTTTGTCTGACCCCAAGTCGCTTCTCCAAGGAAGCGGCGTAAGCTTCGAGATCCAGCTGGATTCGAGCAACACCCGTTTCCATCGCCGCTTTTGCGACAGCCGGTGCTACCCACGTCAGGGCGCGGGGATCAAAGGGCTTTGGAATTATATATTCAGGCCCAAATCGGAAAGTCTTGCCATCGTAGGCTTTGGAAACTACGTCCGAAACGTCCTGGCGTGCCAAATCCGCAAGCGCTTTGGCGGCGGCAAGCTTCATTTCTTCGTTGATGGAGTGCGCTTGCGTGTCGAGCGCTCCCCGAAAGATGAAGGGAAGCCAAAGGACGTTATTTACCTGGTTGGGGTAATCTGACCGTCCTGTTGCAAAAATAATATCAGAGCGAGCTGCCTTCGCGTCTTCGTAGCTAATTTCCGGATCTGGGTTTGCCATGGCAAAGACGATAGGTTTTTTGGCCATCGACTTTACCATCTCTTTGGTGACAGCCCCTTTTACGGAAAGGCCGACAAAAACATCGGCGCCTTTCATCGCGTCACTCAGCGTGCGTTCCTTCCCGCTGGTAGCAAACTCCTCTTTGAATTCGTTCATGCCGTCTTTGCGGCCCTTGTAAACGACACCGCGGCTGTCGCAAAGAAGCACATTTTCCTTTTTGACCCCAAGGCTCAAATACAGACGCGCGCACGCGATGGCTGCAGCGCCACCACCACTAAACACCACGCGTACTTTGCCAATTTTCTTATTCACCAGCTCCAAAGCGTTAATAAGCGCGGCCGCGGAAATGATCGCCGTCCCGTGTTGATCATCGTGGAAGACGGGAATCCCCATCTCCTTTTTCAACGTTTGTTCTATCTGAAAACATTCTGGTGCTTTGATGTCTTCAAGGTTAATGCCGCCAAAGGTGGGCTCCAGCAGCTTTACGCAACGGATAAACTCTTCGGGATCTTCGGTGTTGATTTCGATGTCGAATACGTCGACATCGGCAAAGCGCTTGAAGAGCACCGCCTTGCCTTCCATGACGGGCTTTGCCGCTGTGGCACCGAGGTTCCCAAGGCCCAGGACCGCACTGCCATTGCTGATGACCGCGACCAGATTGCCGCGAGCCGTGTACTTGTAGCTGTCTTTGGGATTCTTGGCGATCTCCATGCAGGGCTGAGCCACGCCTGGGGAATAAGCCAAGGAGAGATCCCTTTGGGTCTGAGTGGGCTTGGTGGGGGTTATCTGTAGTTTACCGGGGCGTCCCTTCGAATGGTAATCCAGGGATTCTTTATAAATATCATCCTTCTTAGGGGCCACGCTTCCTCCAAAGATGCCGATCCCCTTCTATTCTCCCGTACTTGGCTTCAAGTCAAGCACCAGCCGCCCTTCGCGGCTTTTGGGCTGGTGGGCCTCAAATCGAGCCGGTCGGTTCAGCACAAATTCCACGACGCGATCTCCAGACTCGATGGGCGGGTGGAGAATGACGGTTTTCACCAGGCCCGACTTTGCGGCGAGTTGGTCCAGGCGCTCTTGCGTCACGGTGGTGTGTTCAATCCGCCGCAGGCTTAGGAGTAGGCGAGCGGGAAGAAGCAGGTTCTCCTCGCCCGTCGGGGCCATCCCGATTTGCTCTCGCGCATAACGAAGGCTAAACCGCGGCGCACTTTGTCCCAAGACGTGAGTCTTGGGATCCTCAAAGTCCACCACCCATCGTTCAAAGCCTTCATGGGTATGTATCCCGAGTCGAATATTTGCGAGGTTGGCAGCGGTGAGTGACCCTCCCTCAAAGATGCCTTCGTCGACGTAGTGCTTCTGCACCTCCCGCTGGATCGGCAAAATCGCGGAAAGGCAAAGCGCCGGTAAAAAACAAACAAAGGCAATAAGAGGAAATCGAGGCATCACAATCTCCTAAGCAAGTTTGACCTCAATTCTAGCATCAATAGTAGGCGTGCATAACCTTTTTGACCAAAGAAGATATCGGTGCGCCGTCTATCTTATCGATCGCCCACCAGCGTTCTGACGGCGGTACTTTTCGCAACTGGTTGCTGGAAAGCTTTGCAACAAAAGGGTGCAAGTGAATCCGGTGATGCGTCACCGTGTGTTTCTGCGGAGCCAAGGCGATCCATTCGTTCACCTGCGGGTAATGCTTCCGCAAAAGTTTTCGCGCTTTTTTCAGATCGTCTTTCTTGTCCAGACGAATGGTAGGGAAATCCCAAAGATCCTGCCACCACCCACCTACGGGATTTTTGCGAAGAAGAAGTTTGTCGTCGTGCTCAAAAACGACACCCAGCCAATAGAGTTCCTCTACTTTGCGTCGGGGGCGACGCCGTGGAAAATCCTCTGCGCGATCTGCGGCCGCAGCAAAACACGAGCCCTTAAGCGGGCAGGAGACACACTTGGGGCTGGACTTCGTGCAAACCGTCGCACCCAGCTCCATGAGCGCTTGGTTTAGAATTCTTGGAGACTGCGCCGCACTTACCCAAGCGCCTGCCCATTCCCAAAATTGCTTTTGTGCGCCTCTATCCTCTATCGGACGTTCCTCGCCGTAGAAACGAGCGAAGACACGCTGGACATTACCGTCGACAAGCGCTTCGGGAAGATCAAAGGCGATGCTTAGAATGGCGCCCGCGGTGTAAGGACCGATGCCGGGAGTTTCGCGAAGGACGGAGGCGTTTTTAGGAAAATCCCCTCCATGGACTTGCATCAAATGTTGGGCGCCGCGTCTTAGGTTTCTGGCTCGGGAGTAGTAGCCCAGTCCAGACCACGCCGCTAAGAGATCGGCTTCCTCGGACTCGGCGAGAGTTTCGAGTGTGGGCCACTTTCTAAGAAAGTTTTCGTAGTAAGGAAGTACCGTAGCCACCTGGGTTTGCTGCAGCATGACTTCCGAGATCCAAATCGAGTAAGGGTTGTGCGACTTTCTCCATGGTAACTTTCTATGATGGGCCGCATACCAATTTTCCAGTTTTCTCACAGAAGATCGCGGGTTTTTACTCTGTGGTTGCCGCACGGAGAAGGAGTAACTCCGATTGCCTGCAAAGTCCAGAATGGATAGACTGAAGGTCTTCTTAGCATTCTTCACGGAGGAAAAATGGCGACGCGAACTGGCCTTTTATTGTGGGTGGTTTTTGTCTGTACCGTTGGTTTCGCAGAAGACTATGTCTGTGTGCGCAACTACACGACGGAACAGGGAAGCGCTTGCAACCTTAAAACACAGTCCTACGCTTGGGTTACCCACGCCACCGAAGTAGAGAAACCCGTTTGCGCGCGTATCTACGCGGATTTCTACTGCCAAGGCACCAAAGAATTCACTGTGGTAGAAACCGTGGAAGGCCAAGAAATTTGCGTCATGAACTACGCGCAACCTCCCGTAGCGAACTATTGCGAATCTGCGCCCCAATTCTACGATTATGTGCTACGAAAGGGGCATGCAGACTAAGCGCCTAACGGTTCGCACTTTCGCCCAAAGAGCGGAAGCGCTGATTGCAAAATCCAAGCTCGAAGACGCAGGCCTAGAGTGTGTGCTCGAGGGGGAAGCATCTCCTATCGATCTCCAGTGGATGAACTCGGGCTCACCCGGTTACCAACTGAAAGTTTGGGAGAGCGATTTCAAAGAAGCGCTCAAGCTTCTCAATGAAGGTGGTTCCGATTCTGATTCCGAGACCGCTTAAGCTTCGGCGGCCGCTACTTTCAGAATGTTGGCCGCGCGTGATTTTCTCAAAGTAAGACTCCAGAAGAGTCCACACAAAACCACTATCCCTGCGCCCAAGCACGCCCAGGCCGGAATCCCTTTGGCAGCCGGCAAATAGCCGAGCACGATGGCCAGTGCCGCCACCAGCAGGCTGTAGGGCAATTGCGTGCGCACGTGGTGGACGTGATCACAACCGCTCGCGGCCGAACTCATGATGGTGGTGTCGGATATGGGTGAACAGTGGTCGCCACAGATGGCCCCATCCAAAACGGCTCCCAGACTGATCATGGTTGCCAGTCCGTAGGTCCCGCCGTCCAGGTGGTAGGCAATGGGCACCGCTGTAGGAATGAGAATGGCCATTGTTCCCCAGCTCGTCCCCGTCGCAAACGCGGTCATCCCGGCAACGATAAAAAGAATGAGTGGGAACCAGGTGGGTGAAACGACCGAGCTAATAGTGCTCGCCAGAAATTTTCCCGTATGAAGCGCGTCGCAGCTCCCTTTGAGAGACCAGGCGAGAATCAGCACGCCCATCGGCAACAAGCTACTTTTGACTCCGCGCCAGAGCGCCCCGCTCAAAATATTGGCAGGCGCGCCTGAGAGAAAAGCGCCGCAAACAACAGCCAAGAGAAGACCGGTTGCCGCGGATACCGCCAAGATGGTCGTCGTATTTTCCCCGGCGCTAATCACCTCTCGCCAGGCCGACAGGCTAAAGAGTTTCCAGATCCCGGCACTCACGACGCCGAGTCCCCCGCCATCGACCCAAATGCCACCCAGGAGAACGGCGAAAAGTCCCAACAAAGGGATGATGGCTGAGGCCGCTCGCGGCGTCCCGCCTTCAAAAGGTTTTGCGGAGTCCATGTGGGAGCTAAGCGGTTGGGCGTCTTTGGCGTAAACTTCGCCGCCACTCAGGGATCGGATCTGCGCCGCTTCCATCGGCCCAAAGTCCTCCCCGCTAACGGAGTTCAGGAATACAAAAGCGATCATGAAAAAACAGTAGAAACGGAAGGACAGGGCGTCGAAGAACATGGAATACCCGTCCATCCCAAGCCCCAAAGATTTGGAAACTTCGCTAAAAAGACCGATCTCATAGCCAATCCAGGTACTCACAATGGCGATACCAGCTACCGGTGCGCTGGTCGCATCCACCAAGAACGCAAGCTTTTCCCGACTGATTTTTTGCTTATCGGTGAGCGGGCGGAGTGCGTTGCCAACAATCATGGTGTTGGCGTAATCGTCAAAAAAGACGGCAATGCCCATCAAAAAGGTAACAAACTGAGTGGAGCGCCAGGATTTGGCGTAGCGGGTGAGCCAATCGATGATGGCTTGAACGCCGCCCGAAGTAATGGTGACCGCAATCATGCAGATCACGAGGATGATAAATCCCAGCACCTGAAAGTTGGTTTGATCGAAGGCCGCGGAATAAACAAAGCCAGCACTACTGCTCGCGCCCTGCCACCAGGCCAGCGGGGATAAAGGGGCGCTTGGTAGCGCAGTTAGTAGCCCACCCGCAATCACCGCCGAGGCGAGGCTCAGCATCACGCGGTTGGTGACCCAGGCCAGGCAGACGGCGAGCAAGGGCGGAACAATGCTGTACCACTTCAGTCCCTCAGCCGCCGGAACGGATCCGGCCGAAAACGCCGCCACTAGGCAAATGGCAGTAAAAACGACCACAACTGGAACCAGTCTCTTAATTGAAATATTCACGATTTGCTCTCCCCCCCTTGGCATTCATAGCACGGGAGAGATCATTAAAAAAGACTCCGGATAGCACGAGCAGGTTTGATTGAAGGCATAAAGCCGTTAAGATAGGCCATGCCCAAACAAGCAAAATGGTGGTCCGAGGGAATCCGTTTCGAATGCCAGGGGTCCGGCAAGTGTTGCACCTCCCGGGGTGGCTTTGGTTACGTTTACCTGACCTTGGACGACCGACGCCGGATGGCAAAACACCTAGGTCTTGCCACCCGATCGTTCACGGTCAAATACTGTAAAAAGATCCACGGGCAGTTCGCTCTCAAAGAAGAAAAGGGAAACCCAGACTGCGTGTTTCTCGAAGGTAAAAAGTGTTCGGTGTACGCTGCGCGGCCGACGCAGTGCCGGACTTGGCCGTTCTGGCCGGAGTCCATGCAGCCAAAAGCTTGGCGCAGAGACGTGGCGGCCTTTTGCCCCGGTGTTGGCAAAGGAAGGTTGATCTCAGCACGTGAAATTCAACAGCAAATTGATATCCAAAATCTGGCAGACGGTTGAGCCGTATTACCAGAAGTACAAGGAGCTACAGCTTGGCGTGCGCGCCGAATCGCTGGCTTTCCACACTATCCTGGCGGTGATCCCGGTTTTGGGGTTTGCGGTTTGGCTGCTAAACCGCGCCGGTGTGACGCGTAGCTGGGCCGAGGAGATTAAACGCTACGTTTGGCAGCGGCTGAGCATAGTCGACAACGCTCAGTTTGATCGGGCCATTGACGCGGTACTGGTGAGCTTGCGGGACGAGTCCATTGGTATCTACGGCACCATCTTTTTGATTTATACGAGCTGGAATCTCATCACCAAATTCGGGAACACCAGGACAAGATTCTGCGAACGAAACTTACCGATACGAGTACCATGAGTTTGGGGTTTTTGATCCTGACGCTTCGTCGCGCTTTTGTGATGTTAGCGCTACCACTCGTTTTGGGAATGACGATGTTTGTCGCAACGTGGATTCGGGAAGAAAGTTGGTTGCACGAGCTTTTTAATTTCCAACACGTAGGGCCGTTGTTTGCGCTGCCGCTTGTTTGGAGTGCGGGGATTACTGCCTTTGCCGTGCTCTATTTTTTTGTCCCCCGCCGTCCCATCCTGTGGTCGAGCGCGTTTAAGGCTGCCGCCATTGTGGTGCCGGCTTTGGAAGCCACCCGCTGGGGACTTGGAATATTAAATAGCTATTCCGTCACGACTCACAAGGTGTACGGAGCCTTCGCAGTGATTCCATTTACTTTTTTCTGGATTCAACTCGCCTGGATGATCATCCTCGTGGGAGGCCTGTTTCTTAAGGTGAAACCAAAGAAGGCTGCTCGTGGCTAAGACAGTGTAGTGTCCCAAATCCCCAAACTAAGTCCACGGCGTGGATGCCGATCACGGGGCGGTCAAAAAGCTCTGCCAGAATGCCTAGAGCTTCGCGGTCCTTCTCATCGTTAAAAGTAGGGACTAGCACGGCGTCGTTTGCAATATAGAAGTTCGCGTAACTTGCTGGCAAACGGTAGCCATTAAAGACGAGCGGTGAGGGCATCGGAAGAGACACCACATTTAGCTTTTCGCCGTCCGCGGTGGTGGCTCCCTGAAGGCGTTCGAAATTTTCTTCCAGCGGACGGTAATTTTCGTCCTGCGCATTCTGCTCTCTTACAAGAACGACCGTGTTGCGATTGACGAAACGGCAGAGATCATCGACATGCCCGTGCGTGTCGTCCCCCGCGATGCCTTTTCCGAGCCAAAGCGTTTTGCGAATTCCTAGGTATTCGGCGAAGACTGCCTCGTAGTCCTCCCGGCTGAAGCCTGGATTTCTCACCTGGACGTGTTCGTCCAAAAGGCATTCTTCGGTGGTCACTAAGGTATGCGCACCGTTGTAATCAATGGCGCCGCCTTCCAGTACCACGGGGCGCTTGTCGTGCAGCACGCGTCTTAGAGGCAGCTTTTCATGGCTTGCGATCTTAGCGGCCACCTTGGCGTCTTTTTTCCAGTTCGGGTACTTCGCCCAAGCATTAAAAGCAAATTGGTTGGCGACGAGCTTGCCTTTCTCCTCGACAAAGATAGCTCCCGAATCGCGCAGCCAGCCGCGATCCGTGGTGAGCTTTAGGAAGGTGACGCTAGTTAGGTCGACGCCGATTTTCTGTAGCAGCTTGGCGGCCTTTTGCTCGTGGGCTTTGTCATTTACAAAGATTCCGACGTGCTCTTGTCCGGGCCCGGTCAACAGACGGACAATTTCACCGTAGACCCATAGCACGGCCGGAAGTTTGCCCGGCCAGTCGCTGCTTTGGTGTGGCCAGCCAATCCAGGTCTTTCGGTGCTTTTCCCACTCGGCGGGAAGCCGGCAATCGTTCGGGGGCGCGCTCAACGAGAGGCCTCGGGGGAGTCGATGTAACGACGGGTGAGATCTCCGTACGCATCGATCCGGCGATCGCGCAGGAAAGGCCAGTTGCGGCGGGTCGTCTCCATATGTTCTAAGTCTACTTCGCCATAAAGAGTGGCATCTCCCGTCGCCGAGGCTTCTGCCAGGACCACGCCTTGAGGATCGCAGAAAAACGACTGCCCCCAGAACTCGATCCCGTCCACACTGGGATTGGGCTTTTCGAGTCCGGCGCGGTTGATGGAAGCGACATAAACCCCGTTTGCGATCGCGTGGCCTCGTTGACTTGTTTTCCAGGCCTCGTGTTGGGCTTTTCCAAACGCTTCTTTTTCCTTGGGGTGCCAGCCGATTGCCGTGGGATAGACGAGGATCTGGGCGCCGGCGAGCGCCGAGAGCCTGGCTGCCTCGGGGAACCACTGGTCCCAGCAAATGAGGGTGCCGATCTTTCCGACGGCAGTCTCAAAGACACGGAAACCCAAATCTCCCGGGGTGAAATAGAACTTCTCATAGTAGCTGGGATCGTCGGGGATGTGCATCTTGCGGTAGAGCCCGGCAATTTCTCCGTTGGCGTCGATAATCGCTGCCGTATTGTGATAAATGCCAGCCGTCCGACGCTCAAACAGTGAGGCCACAATCACCGTCCCCGTTTTGGCGGCGAGCTTGGTGAGGACCTCAGTGGAATGCCCTGGAACCGATTCGGCGAGGTCAAAAAGCTTATCGTCTTCGACCTGACAGAAATAGGGCGAAAGAAAGAGTTCCGGTAGACAAATCAACTTGGCGCCGTGCTGCGCTGCGTCCTCTATTCGGGCGCACGCTTGGCGGAGGTTTTCTTCGGCGTTGTGACCAGGAACCGTCTGTAAAAGAGCGACTTTAAAGCGTTTAGGCGTCTTCATATGGGTCGAGAACCTACCGCAATCAACCCTCTGAAAGAAGGAAATTTTGCAAAAAAATCCGGATGACACGCAGAGTAGCCGTTCGGAAAGCCGCCTCTGACGCGCGTCATGGGGACTTCGTTGACATTTAAAGATTGCGTATAGTACGGCTGACATATAGCAGCAACGAAAGTTGCCTAAAATCAGATGGGGGGGGCAATTGAAAGTATTCTTTTATCTATCCGGAACATTGTGTGTTCTCGCGGGGATGCTGGCAGGCTGTGCGCAGTCCAACAGCACCTTTGAGTCCAAGCCGGCCGTCCGGGCGGCCGATAGCATCGGATCTTCTTTCCAGGTCGTGGAAAAATTTTCGAGTCGTCCAGTTATCACAATCCAGCGTTCAGCGTTGGATAAGGAGTTTTTGTTACAGGCCAATTTGATCGATCAAACGACCGCCGCGATGGGAAATGGCCTAAAGAGCCGTATCGTGGCCTTCAAGAAACAAGACGATCAGCTCTTCATGCTGGAGGCCGTTCAAGGGCACGTGATCTCCTATGATCTTCCCAGCAATCTCGTCCTGGCGATGTTTCCCATCGTTTCAGAGACGGAACAGACGATCACTTTTGATTTCAACGCAGGGATGACCCGTTTGTTTACTCAAGATGAGTGGCGAGCGAGTGATCGCACCGGGACGGAGTACAAGGCGGACTTTGCGTCCGCTCTTGTGCCGGTGAGTTACCTGGAGTCGGCTAAAGTAGATGCCAACAACCAGCTCACCATCCGCCAGGTGGCGCAGATCACCAAGTCCATCACGGGGACGCAGCTTGTGGAAGTTCGGTACTTTCTAAGTCCGTACCGTCCGGATGCCGATTATGTTGCGAAAAAAACACCTGGTTTCAATAAGGTGGGGTACTTCGAAGTGGCACCTCAAATCACTTCTAGCGGTGCCGGCGTGGTGTATGCAACCAAACACCAGCACCTCAAGCCCATTGTCTTTGCCATCTCTTCCAACACGCCCAAGGAATACCGACAGGCCGTCGAGGAAGGCATCCTTTACTGGAACCGTGCCTTTTGGAACAACCCGATCAGCGTCGTGGATGCGCCGGAAGGGGTGACGGCTCCTGATGCGAACTACAACGTGATCCAATGGGTGAATCACGATCGCGCGGGTTTTGCTTACGCCGATGCGCAAATGGATCCCCGCACGGGTCAGGTGATGCACGCTCAGGCATTTTTGACGAGTACCTTCGCCTTTTCGGGACGGGTTCGTGCAAGGCAGTTGCTCAAGCGCATTCGCTCTCACGAAAGCGCTCACGAGCATGGAAAAGAGGGAGCCATCGGCTTGCGCGGTTTTGGCAGCTCGCCTCTCTGCGATTTTGGATCGCACAAGGGGCAGCAGGAACTGGCGGCTTCGTTGGAGCAGCTTCTGGCGAGCAATGTCGGTGAAGCCGACTTCCTACGCGTGTCTCAGGACTATGTACGAATGGTCGTCGCGCACGAAGTGGGCCACTTGATGGGACTGCGGCATAACTTTGCCGGTTCTTTGCACACAAAGAATTACCCAATCAACGAGCGCACAAACTTGATGAAGCGCTACCTTGGGGAGAAGACAGTGCCCGCGGATGTCCAGGTGTCCAGCTCAGTCATGGATTACCTGCCGTTCCAAGAGGACGTGCTCGCTGGCCACATGATTGCCCACACCAAAGAAATTCTGGATTACGATCGCAAGGCGATTGAGATCCTGTATGGCGATCGGGATATCCCGGCTAGCGAGGTCCCACTTTTCTGCACGGACAGCAACGTGGGAAGCTTCGTTGATTGTAACCGCTTCGACTACGGTTCTTCGATAGTGGAGTACGGTACCTCAAGCACGCAGGTAGCCATCGACGGACTTCCGTACGCGCTCTTGGAGAAGTTCATCGCGGCCGTA
This sequence comes from Bdellovibrionota bacterium, assembly GCA_041391485.1. Classification (GTDB taxonomy): domain Bacteria; phylum Bdellovibrionota; class FAC87; order UBA2466; family JACKAF01; genus JACKAF01. The sequence goes on from JAWKNY010000034.1 coordinate 20,368, forward strand.
GCCCCGCTCGCGGGGGCGACCCCTGCCGAGGTGGATACGGTTTCGTTCACCCCCAGCTCCGTCGCCGACGACCTTTTGGGAGTCCGGGCGGAACTAGTCGGGAACTTTGATTCCTCTAGCCACTTCTTGTCCATTTACCGCTCCTTCCCGTTTGTGAGCGTCCTGAACATCGAGGCGGTAAAGGAAAAAGAGGGTGAGTACCTGATTAAGGAAGTCGATCGGGTGGGAGGGCTTGAGAAAGTCTTCTCGCAGATCAATTCCAACTTTTATCAGGAAACTCTTGAAAAGTTTGAGAAGCTGGCGCGCTCAGAGGAGTACGTAAAGGGAACTGGCCTAGCGGGTCAACCGTACGAGTTCAGCAACGCTGAGATTGAGACGATGACCGCAACGGTTAAGTTGCTTTTGGACAAGCTTCCCAAAGCGCTCACTGAAAAGGACTTGGAAATCCTGGGCGAGATTCCGGATGCTTGGAAAAACCTGGACCATTCGCTTGGAGCCGGGCTGGGTAAGCTACTCGCTTCCCGCACGCGTGAATACGTGCTCCAAACAACGGGCGACGTAGTCGAAGTCACGGCGACCGTTCCGCTTCCCAAGCCGGCGCCGGCACCTGCGGACAAGGCGAAGGAAGAGGAGAAAGAAGACGAAGCAGGCGAATTTGGAGATGGATTGGAAGAAGAGGCTCCCATGGCGGAAGCCGAGCCCGCGACAAAGACCATCACGATGCGTTTGCCGACTTTCTTCTATGAGTTGAAGTCCCGTGAGAAAGCTGCAGAACTCTTGGAATCCGATGAGGATCAAAAGAGTATCGATTGGGGATTTGAGGAACGCAAAGAAATCAAGGAAGCCTTCGTGAAGCTCCTTGATGACGCCTGCGGGTGTGATTTTGCTTCCACTTCTCCCAGTAAGCTAACGGTGACGGAAGAAAAGCAGAAAAGAGCTGTGACCAAGTGGTTCCTTGAGAACAAGAAAGTACTTGGAAAAATCAAGTAGAGTTCACGACACAAAAGCGAAGTAAACACGACAACAGCAAAACGCAAGAAAGGCCCGGGGTAACCCGGGCCTTTCTTTTTGCCAACCCCTAGTGGGATTTAACTTGAAAATCGTCTACCTGCTGGCGAGCTTCCTCTTTGCTATAGCCATAGTATTCGCGAAGCTTGCCTTGTAGTTTTTCTAAGTTGCCTTTCGCTTCGGTGATGTCATTGTCGGTGAGTTTTCCCCATCGTTTCTTGATGTCACCACGAATTTGTTCCCAGTTTCCTTTAATTTGATCTTTATTCATCGAAGTTCCTCGCTTTCTGCCCCTAGTAAATACAATCTTCGTGCCAGCTCCGAAAAAGCAAAACCACGCCTGGGAACCCCCAAGCGTGGTTTGCACTTGTATCGAACCAGTTACAACCCTGTACCGTTCCGGTTAATTACTGGAGCGGATAGGCGAACGTGAGCGGCAGCGTGAGAACCGTGCCGTTGTGTTTGAATTGCATCCACATGCGGTAAAGATCCGGAGCCATGCCGCCACGCGCAAAGTAGGAGAAGTGTAAACGCCCGCCCTTTTCCGGCCGGCCAGAGTGTTCATGGGCAAAGACGTGGTCCTTGGCTGTTTCGCCGCGGCTACTGAGGAGAATCGCGTGACCGCCCATCATCAACCAGGGCTGCAAACTTTCTACTTCCTTGTAGCCGGAGTCAGTTTTTTCTTTTAAGAGAAACTCAAAATTGAAAAGATCCCCACCTTCTCCAGCCGTTTGGGCAATTGTAACTTCTGTTCGGTAACGCGCTCCGGCTTCTGCCTTTTGTCCCTTTTCATTGAGGTAGTGCACGTACGTACCGTCGGTGTGCGGGATGTCTGGGTGCAGTTCGTGGAAGACCGGCGTCCCGGCGGTTTTCTGATCCAGAGCGTGAATCAAGATGCCCTTGGAAGTCGATTTTACTTCCGAATAAATAAGGTAGTCCCCCGCTTCCGGAAAAGCGCGTGTAGCGTCCTGATTGTCCGGATGAGAGGTGGGCAGGTGAATAGGAGCCTGAAATATCCCTGTCATCGGATCAAAAAACGGATGGAAGTGCGCGAAGGAAGACAAGTCAGACTTAACGACGACAAAGTGCATGGTCTTTCCCATGACAGTTTTGATGTCCTTGACCACTTCCTCTTCGCCCTTTTCGTTCTTATCTATATATTTGAGTTCAACCACGGCGGGCGCGCCGGGTTGTAGTGCAGCTTCGGAAGAAGCATTAATAAGAAGACGCGGCTCAGGTGCCGCAAAAAGCTGACTAGATGCAATCAGCGCCAAAGTTAGGAAACTACGTTTCATTTTGTTTTACCCCCAAGTATCCATGACGCATTCAGCGCAAGCTTTAGCGTAAGCTTGGAAGGTTATAGGAGCTTCGGAACTTAGACAAGGTCCGCTGTTAACACGCAGAGCTTCATTTGTTAGCGAAAGTTAGCAATCACAAAAAGTTTTCTTGCACAAAAACAAACTTAGAACAAAAGTTAAACAAGATAGTTTCAGTGAACCGCCATTATATAAAAGGAAAAGAAATGAATAACGCATCGCGCGCGTGTGTTTTTGTTCTGGCCGCTGTTTTGTTTGTGGTGTCTGGCCCGGTTGCCGTTACGGGTGACATGAGTGAAAGCTACCAAGCTGTTTGTAAGGATGGGAAAGCCGCCGACTACCCGTGCAAAGCAGTGGATCTCGCTGCGTCGCTGGATTTAGGAAAGTCTGGTCACGAAGCGACGGCAGGGAACGATATCTGGGGATGGACGGATCCTGAGACCGGCAAAGAATACGCGCTGATGGGGCTTAGCTCAAAAACGGCCTTCGTGGATGTTACAGACCCGGCAAATCCTAAGCACGTTGGCGATCTGCTGACCGCGACCGAGAATAGTATTTGGCGCGACATTAAGGTTTACAAAAACCACGCCTTCATTGTGAGCGAAGCTTTCGATCATGGCATGCAGGTCTTTGATCTGACGCGCTTGCGTGGCCAGGAAGGAGAGCCGCAGATTTTTGAAGCGGATGCGCGCTACACAAAGTTCGGTAGTGTGCACAACGTGGTTATCAATGAAGACACGGGCTTTGCCTACGCGGTGGGTAGCAATACCTGTGATGCGGGCATGCACGTAGTCGATATTCGGGACCCGAAGAGTCCGACTTTTTCCACCTGCGTGGATCGGAGTATCTTTGAACCGATGCCAACGGCGGATCCCCACGGGGAAGACTACACGCACGACGCACAGTGTGTGATCTATAAAGGACCCGACAAGCGCTACCAGGGAAGAGAACTCTGCTTTTGCTCCAATGCGGACACAGTCAATATCGTGGACGTGACGGACAAGTCCAAGCCCACTCAGATTGCGGTTTCCAAGTACAACGGCCTTGGCTACACCCACCAGGGTTGGTTGACCGAAGATCAGCGCTACTTCTTCCTCGGCGATGAGCTGGACGAAGTGGAGTTTGGTCATAAAACCAAAACTCTCGTTTGGGACTTTAGCGACTTACACGCTCCCAAACACGTGGGAAGTTTCCTTTCGACCGAGAACGCGATTGATCACAACATGTACGTTGTGGGGAATCTGATGTTTCAGGCGAATTACGACGCAGGTTTGCGCATTCTTAAGCTCGGCGATCTCAGCAAAGCGGATCTGACTGAGGTGGGGTACTTTGATACGGAGCCAACCTCCAACGTCGCCCAGTTCGATGGGGCGTGGAGTGTCTACCCGTTTTTCAAGAGTGGAACGGTGGTGGTGAGCAACATCGACGCCACCCTTTACGTTCTGCGCCCGCACGCTGGACTGGACAAGTAGGTTCTAGTTCAAGAAGCGTTTGGCGTCCTTGAGAATGGAATCACGTATTCCGGCTACTGCCGGAAGGTAGTAGGCCTGTCTGCGGTAGATCAAGTAGAGTGGCCAGAGAAAGGGTTTGAAACCCTTAACCTGGCGGCAGGGCATTCCCTTCTTAATCAGTGAACGAAAAACAATCGCCCGTCCCATCCCCTGAAAGACGGCCTTAAGGATTCCATCTTCGTCGTAGATGAAGCTGCGATCGTATTGGGGTGTTTTTCCAGGCTGTGCCTTGAAAAACTCCGCCGTGGTTTGATCTTCAGGTCGGGTGTCCAGGTAAACGTTCTGCCGCACCTTGTGCTTAGAGCTTTCAACCGCAATGAGTTGCTGATCCCCAATAAAATGGGAGACGAGGTCTCGATTCCCGAAATCTGAAACGGTGAGCAGAAGGTCCGTTTCGGCGCGAAGCACAAGCTCTGCTTGCCTCTCCACTGGACGAATGTCTTGCGTGGGTTGGTAGTGCACACCGACTTTTGGGTGGCGCCTAATGAAGTCACCGATGCAGGGCGTGACGACCGTGTGAAGCAAGGAAGTGTAACCCGATACGCGCACAATACCTTTGGGCTCAGCCGATTCGCTTTGGCCCAAGTCCTCGCGAAGCTGGCTCTCCAGTAGCGCTTGGCTTTCTACAAATCGCAAAAGCCGCCCGCCGGCTTGTGTTAGCTCCACGCCGGTGGGTTTTCTGAAAAGTAGACTCGTACCGAGCTGTTCCTCCAGACTTTGAATACGTCTAGAGAGTGCGGGCTGTGTCAGGTGCAGTTTCGCCGCTGCTGCGGTGAAACTGCCCAAGCGCGCGACAGCTTCAAAGGCCGCCAATTGGTCTGCGTTCAATCCCATAATCCATAACTTTAGCGCATTGATATATAAAATCAATGCATTGGATTTATTTATCGGAATCAGGCCTAATTGTCTTTAGGAGAGCGTATGAGCCTTTACCACTACTTACCCATCGCTGTTATCGCAAGCGCCGCAGCACTCTACCACGCGAGCTCAAAAAACCTGGGGGGTGCACTCGGTGCAAACCCTTGGGCCGTACTTGCCTTTACGTACTTACTTTCGGCTTTGGTTTCGTTTGCTTTGTTTTGGCTATGGCCGGGCGGGGGGAGTATAAAACCCGCGGAACTGCGAACTGTATTTCCGGCGGCGCTGCTTTTGGGCCTTGCCTGCGTGGGAATCGAAGGCGGTTATCTTCTCGCCTACCGTTTTGGATGGGACATCACGCAGCTTTTTTCTATCACCTCGGTCGTCAATACGATGGCAATCTTCGTTGTGGGGCTTGTTCTTTTCAAAGAACACCTCACGCCCACCGCAATCGTGGGCTTAAGTTTTGTAATCGCCGGGATTGGCTTAGTCCACTGGCGCTAGTTCGCGTCGAAGATCACGTAGCGGTTATCGCGTATCACCGTGAGAGGAGGTTTGCCCTCAAAGTGCAACCGCGCTTCGGAAACTGAAACAAAAGGCTGCATCGCCGGCAAGTAAACCGCGTCTAGGTGGGTAGGCTCCATCAGAGTGAAAGCGCTAGCGTCCACAGTGCCGCCCAGATGTTTGCTAAGTCCATTGGCCACATGCAGAAAGAGTTTTTCGTTTGCCAGAGTGGCCGCGTCATTGCTTGGCGATAGGGGATGAAAGCCAAGGCTAGAGAGCACGCCCCAACCAAGTTCGCCCAGGTTTGCGTAACCGGCGTCTAGAATGAGTCCCGCTTCCTTTTGGCTTTGGGTGCCGGTTGTGAGTACTTTGGTGAAGCGATTCTTTTTCACCTCGTAAACGATAAGTTCGTTTCCTTTTTGTACCGGAAGATACCCTTCTGTAGACTCGATCCCGATTCATTGGGGACAATCCAGACTTCGCCAATGGGTGCGTTATCCAGCGCGCGCTCACCGGGATAGGGCCAGGCGGGCTGGATGGTGGGTTCGGCCCGCGAGATACGCCCTTTCAGATCAAAGGAAATCTTGTAGCTCGGCTGTACATTTTGTTGGCTAAGGGCCGCGCCCTTGATCTCAAAACTGATTTCTGCGCTCGTTGCCTCATCCAGCAGCGGCCGCAACTTTGCAATCCGCGATGCGATTTGCTTGTAGTCGGATCCGAAGATGGGTAGCAATCCGCTGTTAAAACCTGGGATAGAAAGCGCCTTAAAGGGCCATGCGTTTTCCACAGAGATTTCGGAAATCGGAGCGGTTGCTGAATAGCGTGGCAGAGAGAGAACCAGATTCGCTGATTGAAACCAATCCGCAACAACCGTCTGCGCCAAGCTGTGATCGGAGCGCAAAGCACTGTGCGCTTCAGCTTCTTCTACGGAAAAAATTGCCGGGTATTCAAAATTGTCGAGTACCCAGCCTTTTTTTGGAAGCGGCCGGTTATGCCCCCCAGTCGAAGGGTAGTAAACGAGGTTTACATCCCCCGAATGAAAAATCTTTTTCAGCATGTGTGCCCAGCGGTGGACTAGGGCGAGGCGATCTTGCCAGTTGCCGTGAAGGTCCGCCGTTGTTTGGGGAAGATCGGTGAGAAGTAATACCTTCGCGTTTCGAGGAATCTGATCCAGGTAGAAAGCCGTCGTGATAAAACGTTCGAGCTGCGCTTCGTCTAACTCGGCCGCAGAGACGGGCCCTGTCGTGGCCTCCCGCACGCAGGCGAGATCTTCGGGCAGAGCCGCCGATCCAGATGCGCAAACAAAAGAAAGACAAAGTCCAAACCAAGCCCGTAGACAGTAAACCCTACCTCTTCTCACGATGCCTCCAAAAAACCTGAAATTAGAACGAAAGAAGTCCCATATAATGCGGTGCCGCGTCAAAAGCAAAAGTTTTGGCGTGCTAGGGGCGGTACGGCAAGTTAAGAAAGTGTAAAGCCGCAAACCCATATCGGGGGAATGTGTCAGAGATCTTCGAAATCATTGGGGTTTAAATTTAGAAGCTGTACTTCAGAACGAAGTAGCTGAGGTCGGGAAGGCCGGTAGAGAAACCAAAACCGAGCGGGATGCGTCCCCCGTACTCGGATAGTGGATCCGGGCTGACGCTAAAGTACTGTCCGAAGATAAGATCCAGTTCATCGGAGAGCGAGTAGTTGAAGTAGAGGTGAAACAAGGTCGAGCCGTCGTTCAGATTGGTAGACGATCCCAGGTGGCCTGAGAAAAGGGGAGTGACTTGGGCGTTGAAGTTAGTACCGAGATAGAGCTGACCGATGTAAGGAGAAGACCGGTGGCTTTGTTGAAAGACGTTGTAGGTGAGCGGATCGTTGGAACCAAAGCCGTTGTAGAAGACTTCGAGTAGACCGCTGAATTCCGGGGTAAAGGCGCGATCCATTCCAAATAGCCCCTGCATGATCGTCTCGTTGTTACGCTTGTAGGCCACCGCCTCGCCCCTGAACACAAAGCCCGCGAGATTTTTGGCCCCTTCAAAGCCAAAGAAAATCTTATCGTCCGATTTCCCGGCAGTGAGAACCAGATCGTACTCCATTGTTTGTTCGCCCAGACGAACATGGAAGTTGTGGTCCTGCTGCCCCTCCACTTTGGGTAAAAAGCGTGCACTCAACGTCATGGGCCCTGCGTAAGTGACTGCAACGGCGTCTTCGGTTACTGGGTACTCGGAATCCACGACAACAAAAGATCGCCGCGGAACTTGGGAAATGGCGGTGTAAATTTTTCCTATCCCCATGGGAACGACCTGTCGGCCAACTTTGAACTCCCAGTCGCCAAGGGTGTACTGCACAAAAGCTCGGTCGATGTAATTTCTTAAGAGTAGAGAGTCCGAGGTGTACACCTCTGCGGTCAAATCGAAAGCCTGTTTAGGACCCAGGTAGGGGATGGGCACCACGGTTGGGTTGGGAGGCTGGGCCGTGACGTTAATCTCGTTTGCAAACTCAAATCGAAAATTACCTTTGGTGAGTGCACCACCGAGTCTCAAGCGTTGCTCAGCAAAAGGAATGGAGTCGGCTGCGTAGATGTTGGTTTGGCGTAGTTGTTCATAGGCGGCGATGGACTTGAATGAACCCCAATGAGAAAAGGTCCACGGATCTTCGGTTTCATAAAAGCCGCCGCTCAGATGTCCCGGAGAACGGCCGAAGGCGGAGGCCGCGAGCACGCTTCCGATGATGGTAATTAATAATGTCCAACGGGGTATCATCGATTTAGGCGACAAGCTTTAGATGTCGCTCCACTTTCTCAGGCATAAGAATTTGCCCGTCTTTGACTTGGATGATGCGCCCAGCCCGTTCCAGTACGTTGGGATCATGCGAAGAAAACAAGAAGGTGATCCCGCGTTCCTTGTTTAGTCGTTGGAAAAGCTCAAGTAGCTTGTCTGCCGTCGTGGAATCGACGTTGGCCGTGGGCTCATCCGCAAATACAATTTTAGGATTGGTGGCAATCGCGCGCGCGATGGCCACGCGTTGCTGCTGACCGCCCGACATTTCATTCGGAAAGCGATTGCCCAGGCCTTCAAGTCCTACTTCCTTGAGCGCGGCCTCCGCTTTGGTCCGTCGTTCGCGCGGGGGGACGTGGTTGAGGGCGAGGGGGTACATGACGTTCTCAAGTGCCGTCAAAACCGGAAAGAGGTTGTAAGCTTGGAAGACAAAGCCTACCGATTCGCGGCGCAGGCGCGCCATCTCCAGTCGGCTCAGCCCTTCCAAATTCTTGTCGCAAAGCGAGATGCTTCCGGAATTAGCATTGTCCAATCCGGCCGCAAGGTTGAGAATGGTGGTTTTCCCCGAACCGGACGGTCCGGCCAAAGCCGCAAACTCTCCCGCTTGCACCTCGAAGGACACGCTTTTTACTGCCGTCTCAAGTCCGGTATAGCTTTTGGAAACATTCTGGAATTTTACAATTGCCATGGGAAACCTCTTAGTTTGTTTTCAGAGCCGCCGTTGCCTTGAGTTTTGTAATGTGCTGAATCGGGAGCAAGGCTGCGAGGATAGAAAGCAGCATCACTGTGCTCGTGATAATCAGTTGTGTATCCAGTGAACGGCTGGATAGCTGACCGTATTGATCAGAGCACCATTCATGCGAATCTCTTTGGCCGTTAGCCAGGCCAGATCAAAACCAGTCTGCTGAAAGTAATAGGTGATGGCGATACCCAGTAAGTTGCCCACCACGACTCCTACCGCTGCCAGCAGCAAAGTCTCCAAAAGGACCATGCGTACCATTTCCGCCTTGGTGGTGCCGATGGCCATCATGACGCCAAACTCTCGCGTGCGTTCCATGATGCTCATCAAAATGGAGTTGGCGATACCCACCGAAGCGATAAAGAGAATAATAAACATGAATATCTTGTTGGCGGCGTTGTAGACCTCGATCGAAGCCATTAGATGCCTTTGCAGCTCCATCCAGCTCAGTGCCTCGATAGACTTTCCGGAAAATGCGGCCTGCATCTCCGCTTGCAGCTCCTGCACTTTGGTTTCGTCTTTAGCCATCACAGAGAATTGGTGAATGGCGTTTCCAGGCAAGCTTAGAAGGGCCCTGGCGTCTTCTAGGCGGATGAATGCCAAAGACTTGTCGGCCTCGGATTCGGTATTGAAAATGCCCTGCACGTAGAACAGTTCGTTGCCGATACTGCCGTCTACGCCCTGGGTGAGAGCGACCAGCTTGGAACCGACGCGCACATTTAGGCGTTCTTTGAGCCCCACACCAATCACAATAGGCTTATTGTTTGTTTTACCTTCAAAGTAAGTGCCTTCCACGATGCGAGAGTGGAATTCAGTCGTGCGACTATCCATTTCTGGATGGACGCCGAGATAAAAAATATTGGAGGAGCCTCTAGCGGAAGAGAGCAGGCCTTGGGCGAGGATCTTCGGGCTGTAAGCCTTGACCCTTGGGTTTTTGCGTATCCATTGCTCCAGTTCGTTTGGATCGGCGAGGAATTTCCCTGAGTCTTTGTATTCATTGAAGCCCTCCGCTGCTACCGTCAAATGCCCATTCTGATACCGAATGGCATTTTCGATGAATTGTCGGTTGAGCGCGTCAATGTAATTACTGGCCCAGATTAACCAACCGCCTCCGATGGCGATTGCGTTTACGGCCAAAATCGTACGTCTTTTGTTTCTCCAAAGATTCTTCCAGCACAGCTTTAATAAGAAACTATTCATCATGCCCCCTATTTCAGTGGCGACAAGGACCACCCGGCCGTGATCACACGTCCCTTTTGGGCGTTCTGTCTCAAATGTTCTTTGCGGAATATTTCCATATCGATGCGACGGTCGTAGAGAAGCTTTTCATAGCTTACGATCGTGGCGTGCGACTTGTTTTCCGCGGTGCGGACTTCAATTCGTGTAGGTACCACGCGGTCATCCATCTTTTTAAAGACACTGAGCTGGATGGTGCGTACCCATTTTCCATCTTCGTCGTAGAAGCTTTGCTGAACGGGAAGCTGATCCTTCGTGCGGGCCCAGTAAACGA
>JAWKNY010000035.1:0-28806 GCA_041391485.1 Bdellovibrionota bacterium
GGAGCGCTTTTGCGAGCTTTACCACGTGATCGACGGTGGGAACTGGGAAAACACAAATATTCTTTACCCCGGTGATGTCAGCGCGCTTTTAGAGAAGTGGGATTGGGACATTACGATGCTGGAACGCAAGCGATCGGCCTGGCGGGAACAGCTTCTTGAGACACGAGAACGGCGCCCAAAACCCTTACGCGATGAAAAAGTGCTGGTCTCCTGGAACGCCTTGATGATTACGGCCTTCGCCAAAGCCTACCAGGTATTCGGGGATGAGACTTATCTGGAAGCCGCGCGAGCGAGCGCCACCTTTATTCACGAAAAGATCTGGGACAAAGAGAAGCAAACTCTGCTGCACTCTTACAAGGATGGTCAGGCGCGCTTTGCGGCCTACCTCGACGATCACGCGTACCTGATGGAAGCCCTTGTCAGTCTCTACGAATGCGATTTCGACATGGAATGGATCCGGTGGGCGGAAGGCCTGGGTGAGCGCGTACTTTCTGATTTTTGGGACCCCGCCACCGCAAGTTTTTACTTCACCGGAAAAAACCACGAAGCGTTGGTGGCAAGGACCAGAGACTACCAGGATAGCGCGACTCCCGCAGCGAGCGCGGTTCTGACAACAGCGCTTTTGCGCCTCGGCCGTTTGCTCTCGCGCGCGGATTTTGAAGAAAAGGCGCTGGGGAGTCTCAAACTATTTGAACCTCTGATGCGTGAGCACCCGATGGCAGCTGGCCAATGGCTTATTGCGCTCGATCTGGCCAGCCACTCGCCCAGTGAGGCCGTTGTCACGGCGGGCGAGGATAGGGAAACCCTGCTGGGGATTTTGCGTGAGAGTTTTGTTCCGGGCCTGCTCATCGTGGATAGTGAATCGCCCCTTGAGATCGCGCAATCCAAACCCGCGCAGGGCGGACGAAGCACCGTGTATCTCTGCAAAGGGAAAACCTGCGAGTCGCCGCTTGTGGAGGCGACAGATTTGAAAACGCGATGCCAAACTTTGTAAAAGTTGCCGAGCCAGGCGAACTCAGTGAAGACGCGGGTCTTATGGTTGAGGTCGAGGGAGAGCAGATTGCGCTCTTTTTGGTGGAGGGACGTGTTTGTGCTGTCCAAGACAAATGCCCTCACCGTGGAGCCCCGCTTTCTGAAGGGCAACGAAGCGGGACGCAAATCCGGTGCCCGTGGCACGCCGCAAAGTTTGACCTGATTACCGGCAAGGTGATCAACCCTCCGGCGCGACGTGATTTGCGCTGCTACCCCGCCGAAACGCGTGCCGATGGGGTATACTTGTCGCTGGAAACAGAAGCGACACCGAATGAAAGTTCCCCGTAACGAGATTTATTTTACGTTTGCTCGCAGCTCAGGCCCCGGCGGTCAGAATGTGAACAAGGTCAACTCCAAAGCCATTCTGCACTGGAATGTCCGCCACAGCGCGCTGCCTTATCCGGTGATCGCCCGTTTTTTCGTGAAGTACTCCAACCGCATCAGCGAAGACGGAGAGCTGGTGTTACAAAGCGTGCTTACCGCGATCAACCCCGCAATAAAGAAGACTGCATCCTTCAGCAAACGAAATGATCAGTCGGTGAAGCAGCCGCCTCGCAAACGGCGCAAAACCAAGCCCACCCGTGCCTCGAAGGAAAAACGTCTGACTAGCAAGAAGCAGCAGGGGAGGCGAAAAAAAACGACAGCGTGGTTTTAAGCCTGAGTAGGAACCCGAAGACTTTCGTAGAAAGCCAGTTCCCGATTCAAAGCGGTTTTGATGCTCTCGGCTTTTCTAAATCCGTGTTGCTCTCCCTCGAAGGGAACGTACTCAACTGGGATTCCCTTTTCTTGAGGGCGTCGACCATGGCTTCTGCCTGATTGGGAGGGACCACCTTGTCTTCAAGCCCTGAAAGAAAATTACCGGACAGGATAACTTGTCGGCCGAGTAAAGCTGGCGATCGCTTCTGATAGGTGGCTTTCTCTTCCGGGTAAGAGCCGATCAGTCTATCTAAATAGCGGGACTCAAACTTGTGTGTGTCCCGCACCAACGCTTTCAAATCTCCGATCCCGTAGTGGCTCGCTCGGCTTTAAACTCGTCCGTGAAGGTGAGGGCGCAAAGTGTAGTGTAACCGCCGGCACTTCCGCCGAAGATGGCGAGCTGCTCGGGATCCACTTTGTTTCTTTACGAGAAACCGAGCACCCGCAGCGCAGTCTTCCCGTCTACGATTCCCCATCGCCCCTCTAAGCGCTTCATGTACGAGCGGCCGTAGCCGGTGCTGCCACCATGAACATCGAGCACCGCAAAACCCCGGCTTGTCCCAAACTGAATTCCCGGGTTGAGCCGAACCGTCGTTGCTGTCGTGGGGCCACCGTGGCTTTTGACCAGTAGGGGTGGGAGCGAAGCTTTAAGGGCTTCAAAATCTGTATTCTTAGGCGGGTAATAAAAACCGTAGGAGACGCCTTCTGCTGTCAGAACTCCAACACTTCCGGTTTGGAAAGATAAGCCTCCGGGATCTGCATGGAGGTGGATTTCTTGAGCGAAGTCAGCTTTCCAGTTTTCAAGTCGTAGTAGGCAAGGGACGTGGGCTCGGAAGCCAGAACGCCCCTTCAAAAACAAAGCCCTGTTTGTAACGGACCGAATTGAGTGACAGTACTATAGGGTGTTCTATGCTCTCAAAACTCTTGGAGTTCGGATCGTAAAACGGCCAGTTTCCACAAACCTTTTTGCGTGTAGCAGCAGATGAGTTTTCCCTCCGGCAGAATGGCGTACGTGCTCATCCCAAACTGCCAAAGCGGGAGTCCGAATTCCACTTCGGCTGGGTGAAGCGGCTCGGGCTTCGCGCCCTGCTGCCAGCGGTAAAGGTTCCACCAACCGGTGTGGTCTGAGACAAAAAACAAAGAACCGTCCGATCCCCACTCGGGTTGGAAGATGGACTCCTCCACGCCTCCCGCGATCTTCTGCTTATCAGTCAACGAGCCGTCCGCACTTACCTTGGCCACCCAGAGTTCCGTTCCATCCCACGGCATATTGGGATGGTTCCACTGGAGCCAGCAGAGGCGCTCGCCTTTGGCGTCGAGCCGCGGACAGGCAAAGAAATCGCTGCCAGAAACTAACGGCGTTCCCGCATTCTCTTTACCGAGATCGATCGCGACTATGGAGTTGACGGCTTCTTGATCGGATTCGCTGTGGTCCTCTCGCACGCACAGAATTCGGTTTCGCGTAGAATCCAAAATCCCGTCGGCGTAGCGGTAGGGCCCCTCCGGTGTGAGCGCTACAGGCGACTGACCGTTTTTTAAAACGTAAAGACGTTGATCCGAAAAATTGCTGAAATAGAGCTGGTCGTTTTTTGCGAAGTAGGCGCCCCCGCCGTATTCGTGTACACGCGTGCGCGCGTTAAAAGGAGCGGGCAAGCGATCGACGTTTTCGCCCGTGGCCGAGTGCTCCACGATAACAAGCCGGCCTCCCTCCTGCGGGCGACCCTCCAGCCAAAAGAGGCGTTCGCCATCTACGGCTATGCCACCCAGTCCGATGGATTCAGCGACAATCGCTTCTGCTGTAATGGGGGATTTCCAGCTCCCGTATTTTGCTTGTTGTGGCATCATGTTCTCCGTGAAGCTTGAGGATCGGCTAAGTGCTACCTACCTTAGTTAAACAATCTTTGCCATGGCAAGTCCTGCGAGCGTCCAGCCTATGGTTATATCCAAGAGGGTAACCAGCGTGAACGAAGTCCCAAACCCCCACCAGACCCAGTAGGGAAATTGGCAAATCACATTGGCAGCAAGCGCTGTGATGGCGACAAACAGCACCCTTTTGCCGTAAGCGAGACCACTCGTTTGAAGGAGTAGAAAACTGATCAGGATAGCCGCCAAGATTTGAATGACAAAGGAGAGCAGCATCGTGCGCCCCATCTCGGGCTCCACGCCTTCCGGGAGTGATGGCCGCGAAAGCAAAAGAGGGCCGGTGCGCATTCGGTTTTTTGCTGCCTCTTCGGCGACTCGATCGTATTCGAGTCCGTCCCGGATTCTTTCTGCGAACGTTGGGTAGCAGGTAGACGCCCTTCGGCGTGGGGGCATTGGCGCGCAAAGCGCTGGCGACGAGATCTTCGTCAGAGAACTTCTCCATGGTTGCCAAATGCCAAGGCAGGACGGCCCAGGAAAAAAGAAGCTCCACAAGAAATAAATGATTCCGCCTGTAATTCCACCAAGCGTCAATTTGCGCGCGATCATAGCTCCCCCAATATTTTGACCAAGGGAAATTTCTAATCGTTTAATTTACCGAGGTCGAGGTTTCGCTCGCCGATCGTTCTGGAGGCAATGCGCTGAAGAGGTGTTTCAAAGTGCAACGCCATTTGAGGAACGGAATACCAATTCTTCGTGCATCCAGCGCTTGTTTGATGCCCGCAACCAACTGGTTCTCCCAGTATTTGTCCAGTGCTCAAACGCGGACCTCCAGTCAATGGAGCTTTCGCCAAGCTTCAGTAACGCAACCTGGTACGGCTTGCCCTCTGGCTGATCGGGGATGCTTTCCGCTACTTTGGAGAGCACCTCGCGTACTTCGTCGATCTCGGCTTCATTACGCCGTCCCTACCTTCACGTCGACTCTACGAATGGGATGGTAGGAGAAATTTTCGATGGTGCCCCAAAAATAGCGCTGGTAGGAACGATGACGCGCCGGTTGTCAGGGGTGTCAGAGTCGTTGTGAAAAAGCTCAATTTCGTTTACGGTTCCGGAGGCGGCGGCACTGATGTATTGTTGACCCACTCGGAACGGGCGAAAGATGAGGAGCATGACGCCTGCCGAGAAGTTCGACAACGAATTCTGAAAGCCCATGCCAATATTCGCCCGAAACCAGCAACCGCCAGAACGGCGGCGAAACTCGTCGTTTGGATTCCAAACACACCCAGTGCGGCGACGATGACCGCCACGAGGACCACGTATTTCGCGAGGTTGGAAAAGAATTTGGCCAACGTCGCATCGAGTTTAGACCGATCAAACACTCGCGCCGAGACGCATGCTTGCACCAGTTTGAAAAATCCAACCCTGCAAACAAAAGCGCTAAAACGCCCAAGACCTTTACTGCATAGTTCGTGACTAGGGCTAACATTTCGGGGCTTACGCCGAGTTTCTCTGCCATATTTTCCTCCCAGCAATTCGACTGCTTCTACATCAGGCCTGATAGGAATCGGATTCTAAATTCTTCCATGCCTTTCGGTTGGCGCCCAGATCGCTGTGTCCTACACACGAGGCGGACCAGAAGTGCAAGGTGTTGGTTTTTCGTCCGATCAAAAATTCTACGTCGTCTACAAAACGGAACAGCGCACTCGTGAATTCAACGTGGAGATAGTTGGGCTTTTCCGCGACTATCTTCGTGCGCGGCATTTCCCCAACGACTTTCCTGATCTTGGCCATTACTTCGTGTGGCGTTCCTTTGGTGGTGATAGGCGCAATGGCGGCGCCCTCTTTCTTGCTGAAGGTGGAGACACAGTTGGGTGAAATCCGGGCAAGGTTTTAGCGAGTTGTCCATCACTCCAAGTCCTCCCGGGCGTTTGCTGCTGCACGAGGCGAGCCCCAGGAGTAAGCAGCAAGGAACGCTTTCTAAAGTCCATCTATGTTTGGGTAGTCAAATTGGCGACAAAAATCAAGGTGTGTTCGTAGTTTAGCTTGAGTTGGCTAGTGCTGCGCCTTGCCTTGGGAGGCCACCGAGTGGATGGCTGCTTTGAGCGCCTCGGGGTCGCCCAGATAGTAATGCCGTATCGGTTTCAGGTTGTCGTCCAGCTCGTAAACGAGCGGGATGCCCGTTGGGATATTGAGCTTGAGAACCGCCTCCTCACTGAGTCCATCCAGGTGCATGACAAGCGCCCTCAAACTATTTCCGTGAGCGGCGACAAGCACCTTCTTGCGCTCACGAAGCAGCGGGACGATCGCCTCCTGATAGTAGGGCAGCACCCTATCCACGGTGGTCTTCAGAGATTCCGCTAGCGGCAAGTTCTCAGGTGGAAGATTCGCGTATTTGCTTTCAAATTTGGGGTGCCTGGGATCGTCGTCGGTCAGCTCGGGCGGGAGTACGGCATAGCCCCGCCGCCACTTGAGGACTTGTTCTTCGCCAAATTTCGCGGCCGTCTCCGCCTTGTTTAGGCCTTGAAGCGCGCCGTAATGACGTTCGTTGAGTTACCAGGCCCGAACAACGGGGATCCACGCGAGATCCATCTCATCTTGCACACGCCAGAGCGTGTGGATGGCTCGCTTAAGTACCGAGGTGAAGGCCACGTCGAACGTGTAGCCGTCTTGCTTCAGCACCTTTCCGGCCTCTGAGGCTTGGGATCGCCCCTTTTCACTTAGTTCCACATCGGTCCAGCCGGTGAAACGGTTTTCTTTGTTCCATTCGCTTTCGCCGTGGCGAATCAGTACGAGCTTTATCATGCGTGACCTCGGTCGGAACGATATTGAGTCTGCCTGCAAAGTTCAAGGGGCGAGGGCCGATTTTGTGCTTCGGTTCTGCGGTAGTGACAATCTGCGTTGGTCGCAGTACTAGGTGGTCAAGGAGGATCCCCATGTTGCAGCTCTATTATTGGCCCACGCCGAACGGTCACAAGATTACACTCTTTCTGGAGGAGGCGGGCCTGCCGTACGAATTGGTGCCCGTCGACATCACCAAGGGGGATCAGTTTCAGCCTGAGTTTCTAAAGATATCTCCTAACAACCGCATGCCGGCCCTGGTGGATACGGAGCCAAAAATCGGAACGGCCCCTATCTCGGTATTTGAGTCGGGCGCTATTCTTGAATACCTCGCCGACAAAACTGGCAAGTTTTTGCCGACCTTTGGCGATCCCAAGCGCTACGAAACCCTCCAGTGGCTTTACTGGCAGATGGGCGGCCTTGGACCCATGGCGGGACAAAATCACCACTTCAACCGCTACGCCCCTGAGAAAATCGCGTATGCAATCAACCGTTACGTCAAAGAGACGGCGCGGTTGTACGGGGTGCTCGATAAGCGTCTTGCCGATCGAGATTACATTTCTGGCGATTCTTATACGATCGCTGACATGGCCAGTTACCCGTGGATCGTGGCGCACGAGGCCCAAGGCCAGAACCTGAACGACTTTCCCAATCTAAAGAAGTGGTTTGATCGCATCGCGGCGAAGGCGTCGGTCAAAACGGCCTATGAAAAAGGAAAGGCCGTCAGCAGTGTGACGTCCGCCAACATGACGGATGAAGCGCGCAAAATTCTTTTCGGTTTTGAAAAACCAAAAAACGCTTAACTACGCCTGAAGCGTAGGGCCGCCTTTCTTGATGACTTCAGGATCCATCGCGTCCGCGTGCTTTCGGATGTTGTCATGGAAAGTGCGCGCCAGGTTAGCCGGAGCGTCGCCGTTCGGAATCTCAAGCCATTTGCTTTCCACTCCAGGACAGCTCGTCGGGACTTCAAAACCAAACACCGGGTGCTTCACAGTGGGTTGTTTACCCAGCTCTCCCGATTGAATCGCGGACAGGATCTTTCGCGTTACCGGAATGGGGAAACGCTGTCCCGATTTGAAATCGCCTTGAGTCCAGCCCGTGTTGAGCAGCCAAACTTCACAGCCGTGTTTTTCCGCTAGCTGGGCGAGCAGATCGCCATAGACGGCCGGGTGTCGGGGCATGAACGGGGCACCAAAGCACGCGCTAAAAGTCGCCGAAGGTTCCTTCACGCCCATTTCGGTTCCCGCCACCTTGGCGGTGTAGCCCGAAATGAAATAGAAGCGGGCCTGGTACGAATTTAGTTTAGCGACGGCAGGCATCGCTCCAAACGCATCGGCTTCCAAGAAGACAATGCTCTTGGGAGGGGCGGCGTCGCGACCTTGATCAAATACGTTATCGATAGCTTCGAGCGGGTAAGAGCCGCGTGTGTTTTCTGTTTTGCTACGGTCGTTGTAGTCGATTTCGCGCGAGCCTTCTTTAAGCGAAACGTTTTCGAGAATGGCTCCAAACTGATTCGTGGCGCGGAAGATCTGGGGTTCTTTTAGAGGATCCAGATCGATCAGCTTCGCGTAGCAACCGCCTTCCATGTTGGAAAGACCTTGGGGCGTCCATACAATTTCGTCGTCACCAATAAGCGCGCGATCCGCTGCTGCCGACAAAGTCGTTTTGCCCGTTCCGGACAGACCGAAGAGCACGCAGCTATTGGAACCATCGTCGAGACAGTTTGCCGAAGCGTGCATCGGAAGCACACCCATCTGAGGTAAAGCGTAATTGCAAAGCGCGAACGCGGATTTTTTGATTTCGCCCGCGTACGCAGTTCCCACAATGACGGACGTCATCGCGACGGGGTCGAGTACGATGTAAGTATCCGAGTCAAAACCCTCTCCGATCTCGGAGGCCTTGCCATACGGATCGTGAAAAACCTGCACTTTTTTATCGGAGAGGCCTCTTAGAGACTGGATCGCTTCCGATCGAAACATGTTCGCCGCAAAAGCAGTATGCCACGGGGAGAGCGAGCGGACCTCTACCGGAAAGCCGGCGACGTAGCCTTGGAACGTATAGACCTTTTGAGTTTCAAAGCGCCCGAGCACGTATCCCTTAAGGCGTTCTGCCATTCCGGGGGAGATGGGTCGATTCACGTTTCCCCAATCGATCGTTTCGGCCAGCTCAGGGTGTTGGGTGATATAGCGGCTTTGAGCGGCACGCCCTGTATGCTTGCCCGTGTCGACGACCAGTGCGCCGGTGTCGGTGAGCACTCCCATTTTCTTCACGATGGCTTCTTCAATGAGTTCCGTGCGACGCATAGCATCTCCTTTAAATGCAAATGGACTGCCGATGAAAGAACACTTTTAGGCGGATTTGTGTAAAGACTCAAGACGTAAGTAGTCGAAAATGTTCCTGTGTGCTAAGGTCCGGAAATGCTGGAAAAAAGCCTTCACCCTGTTGTCCAAGGTCTAGAACTAGTGGTTTTTGATTTTGACGGGGTTTTCACGACGAATCAGGTGATCGTGGACGAGAACGGTACTGAGGCGGTGATCTGCAACAGAAGTGACGGCCTGGCTTTCCGACTCCTCAAAGCGGAGAATC
Organism: Bdellovibrionota bacterium; assembly: GCA_041391485.1. GTDB lineage: Bacteria > Bdellovibrionota > FAC87 > UBA2466 > JACKAF01 > JACKAF01. The sequence goes on from JAWKNY010000035.1 coordinate 9,013, forward strand.
TGCCGGCCATGATTCTGTCCACCGAAGTGAATCCCGTGGTACAGGCGCGCGCCAGAAAACTAAAACTCGACTGTGTGTCGGGTTGTCCGGACAAGGGAAAGCTGCTTCGCCAGCTGTCGCAAGACAAAGGCATTGAGCTTAGCAAGATGGCTTTTGTCGGCAACGACGCCAACGACTTGGAGGCGCTTGCCATTGTCGGCCTGGGTGTGGCCGTAGGCGATGCCTATCCTGAAGCCAAAGCCGCCGCTAAATGGATCTTGAAAGAGTGTGGTGGGCGTGGAGCCATTCGTGAGTTGTGTGAAACCGTCTTTCGGGTTCGACGCTCGTTGAGCGACGGTGAAAGCCCATGGCTGTGTCCGGATGTAAGGGCGACGTACGCGACGGTTTAGAGACGCTCAGCAATTCGTGCAAGCGCAACACCCACCAATTTTCCTTCATCGACGATAGGTAGAACGTTTAATGGGGGTTGTGGTCTTCCATAAACTTCAAGGCATCAACAGCCATCCAATGACTCAGGAATGGTAATCGGCTTACGGTTGATGACATCTGCCATCAATAGGTTGAACGCTTCGGCCTTGTGCTTGGTGACCAGTCGACGAATATCTCCGTCAGTGAGTACTCCGCACAGTGAAATGCCGTCGACGGAAAAAAGCACGAGATTCCCAGCCCCGACTCGCCAAGTCCCAAGATGGTGTCTTCAAAGGAAGCTCCATTTGGATCCAAAAATGAAAGGGCAGGCCTCACGGCGTTTCATGAGATCCGCAACGTTCAAGAGAAGTCGCTTACCGAGTTTTCACCGGATGGTATTTCGCAAAATCCTCTGAGCGGAAGTGTACCTTCATCAAGGTGATGGCAAGTGCATCTCCAGCCAGCAAGGGCGACAGTGGTGGACACCGTCGGCGCCAAATCGAGCAGGCAAGCCTCACGCTCAACTGGTGCGAAAAGTGTAACGTGCGATTCCGCAACCCGGGTGAAGTCGCGGCGGCTCGTGATGGAGGCCGATCTTGGCTTGGCGCTTGAAGGCGGGGAGCAGTTTTACAGCTCTTTGCTCTCTCACCTCTTTCAAAGGCGTGTGACATCGTCTTCGGAGAGCACTCGAGATCGCCGTGCATCCCATCCGAGGGGTGCAAGAAGGTCGCGGTGGTTCCTGTGCTACTCGCTGTCGCCGCGATCTGCGTGCGATAATCCCAGACTTGCCAACCCCCGGTGAGACCAGCCGCGGCACTCCGCCAGAAGGCGAATGGCTTCAAAAAAACTCTCATCTACCTGATTGGTGAGCTGGGCCAGCGCGGACGCTTCAAGTCCAATTACACTCTTTAAACTTTTGAGGATTTCCGCTCGGCGTCCCCGAGCGCACCAACTGGGTTGCCAAGGTGGCGCCTGGGGCGCGGCGTTGAAGCGGGGGGTAGGCTTTCTTCTAACATGGGGCCACTCTAGCTTCGAGGCCTGCACGTGGCAAGGCTGTCCGCAGCAATCTGGGTTTGGAGCGGCCTCGGAACAATGCGCGAGCCACTAAGCCCTTTTGGCCATTCGCATTAGTATTCGGTCGTAGGGAGGAACGAACTGCCGGACAATTTCAACATCGGACAAATGAAAAACTTTTTCAGCAAGTTTTCTGGGGTGTCTTCCTGCCGAACGTTTAGTCCGCGATCAGCGAAACAACAATTCTTGAAAGAGGAAATTGTCCCTTATAGAGCACAGGATCAATTGTGACAATGTGGCCGTCGGGCTCAATTTCTCCTTGTATTTGAAAGAACTTCAAAACCTGATCGTTCAAATGATGAAGAACTCCCTTGACGACTATGATGTCAACAGGGCGGCAGCATCCAAATAGTAACCGAACAATGGATAAATTTACCGAAAGATGAGAACCTTGAATTTGCCTCCCTTATATATTCTTCCGAGATATCAATACCAATATAGTTGCTGCCCCGAAACTGCTCGACACGGTTCCGGGACCACAACCTAAATAAATATTGTACGGTTATTAAAGTCTCCTATCAGCTGGAAGAATTTCTTGGATGTTTAGGATGAGAAAATAGCCATTGTGTCAAATTGTAGACCACGGTACTTCTAAGGCTGAATGTAGTCCAGCTCGTTGCGGCATCGGCTGTCCTAGCTTTTCACCTGTCTTGCCGGTCCGATATTTAGGCTACGGCGAATGGCAAATTGAGGGTGTTGATTGAGCACCGAAGAGATTCGGCCAACGTATTCTCGTATGCCCAGTATAAGAAACTGGAGGCCAAACAAAAGTATCAGACTGACTTGCAGCGAGGTCCAACCCACGGGATGTGTCCTGATAGAGCCGTTTGACCACTAAGAACGCCGCCATAATGCACCCAAGTGTTCCAATAAAAAGTCCCGCAGCAAAAGATACTCTCAGGGTAACCGAGAAATTGGTAAAGCCGTTCAGCCACAGGCGAAAGAGCTTAGAAAGCGTGTAATTTGACCGGCCAAATTTACGTTTGGAGTACTGACTTTTTACATTGGCACCGCGCCGACTAATTCGTAAAGAGGATGCCTGCTAGATACGGATAAGGGCCTTGATATGCGATAGCGTGTCGAACCATCTCTTGGGTCGTAAACTGCATAGCGAGCCTGTGTGTCGAGGGCTTCTTGATCAGTAGTTTGCAACGGCGTCGTTCAAACGCGGCCGCCCACGGTACGCAAAGAGATGACGTCCGTTCTATTGGGACTGCAAAAACGTAGTCATGGCGCTTCGGCTCAGGCTGTGCTCAAGCTGACCGAGGTCTTCGATCGATGACTCTAAATCGTCATCTATAATTACTACTTTCACTCACCAGAGGCATGGTTCAGACCCGCCATTAATGCGCTGATCGACCGAAGTTTTCCGAAGAAGGATATCGCCTTTATTCTCGTATCAGATTGCGCAGTGAAGCGATCCTCATCCATGTTTCATCTGCTTCATCGTCGACGAGGATGATTTCGTATGAGGTGCCACGTCAAGGAAATACGCCGCGGCTTTTTCACAGACTGTAGTGATCGTTTGAGCACTGTTGTAACAGGGTACAGCCACGGAAAATTTAGGGTTTGATGTGTCCATACTTATACATATCCAGCAATTCCGGATGGATCCCAAGCGTAACCGAGGTGTTTCTTTATGGGTCTTTCAGCCTTGGCGCAAATTCTTGTAAATATCTTCCCATCCGGACTTTGGCAGTTGCAGCTCATTGGTATGCAGCGGATCTTTATGGTTACGCTGCGCTTTTCGATCGCCGATTCAATTGTTAGATTTCGAATTGGGGCTCGATCGGGACGAAATACCTCCATTCGCCTGTCGAAATCCTCCTCTAAAAGCATTTTTCCGGTGCTTCGCTCCAGACCAGGTGTGAAAACATCTCTTTTTGTCCCGCGGCCACAATTGTGTTTGAGTAACAGGTTCTGCCAATTAAGGGATAACTGTCGCGCTTGTTGGACGATACCCAACGTTGACCCGTAGTAGACCCGACTTGTAATAACGGGTATTAATTTGTTCCATAGCTGCGTTTAGAAGCGCGCCGACGCTCGTTAAGCGAGCGTAAGGCTCTGGAATGGGCGAAATGAAATTGGTAGCCCCGAGACATACGACGTCATTGGTATAGGGGACCGCATAAATGCCGCATATTCAGCCCCGATTTAGAGATGCGATGCGCGAGGTGTCTCATTTCCCGTCGCGAGCAAAACGGAACACCCAACGCCGTAAAATACGAAGAAGCGTTTCTGAAAGCGCTGTGCCTTCGCTACCAGAGTGCTAAGCGTTGCACCTGTTGCTAGTATAAATTGATCACCAGCCTGAGTTCTCCGTCGGTCAGCCGACAGGCGCCTAGACACCGGCCGTTCTTATTCGGTACCAGTTCCTTAACAGTGGCGTCGATAATCGAAACAGAGTTGTCTACGAGTACTCGTTCTAGGCGCGAGAGGAGATCGGAAGGATTTAAACGCCTTCTTTGGGGATTTCAATAGCTCGCAACGCGTTGTCTCGGCGCTGGCCGGTACCCCGAATATCTCGCGGCTTAATATAATGGAAGGGTTCATCAAACTCCTCCAAATAGTCCACAATCGCGTCGAAGTTTAAGTCGTCCAAAACGTCCGCCGCTGTGTTGTTTAGAATAATGGTCCCCATTCCACGGAAGATGTCGGCGGAAATACCAAGTTCCAGAGATAACATGTGGCCAGCGGCGCGCAATATCAACACTATACTCAAACTTGAGTTTATCGATATTATTATCAAGCGCGTGTGCCTCAAGCTCGGCGAAAGAATTCAGCATCGCGCCAGCTCGGCAGCCAGCGCAGCCGGGGCAGACCTTAAGCCCAATTACCGTCACGTTTCTTTCTGGGGCGTGCTTTGATATATAGAGGGCGGTAAAATAAGCGAGTGCGCCATTTTCCAACAATAACCGTTCGAGTCATCGGTCAAACCCCAATGATTTGAACGGTCGTAACGACGGATAAACTTTTTGCTCTTCTCAATTTTAGACTTCTTTCCCCGAAACTCCTGCAGAAATGCAATCGCGTCTCCGATAAGCTCGTCACGCGTGAGCTGCAGAAAGCAAAGCACACTGCCAGGGATAGTCTCTCTTTCATTGCTTGTAAGGCTACACGCGTCAGTGCGTAGACCCCAAGTCCAGAAAAGCCAACGCCACAATGGCATTTTGGTTCTTTTCAAAAAAGGCGGGAACCGTCTCAGTGGCATCCCCGACGATTACTTCATGGCGTCCAGAAATTTGGCCTAAAGCATTGTTCCCCTCGTGAACACAAAGTAGTTTGCCGCGAAAGTTTGCGTAGTCCGATCCGGTGGCGTAGGTGTTTTCTCTGTAATTTTCCGATTTTCGGTCCTTATCGGACCAGTTTTGATACCCCTCAAAAGTATCGAAGCAAACAATGCGCCTCTGTTTGTTGAACGGCTCGTAAATAGCACGAAAGTTTTCCGGATAAAACGGCGTTTTACCCCCGCCACGTTCCTAGATCTAGTACGTAACCCGGTATATCCCACGATACTTTTATATATATCCCCTATCGCTTGTATTCTTGCCAGAAGTGATCCCCGAATAAAGCGCGAGAGAACGTTCCTTTTCTGCGTCTTGCAGCTGGCATTCGTTGAACATTTGCCAGAGGCGATCGCGGCAATCCAACTGTGTCGCATTGGCCGTCGTTAGCGTGGTGGTTTGCGTATTTCGTAAGGACAGATTTTCTACCTCCTAAGGCCATAAATACACAACCTCCCTGATAACATCACCGTATGCGGGCAGCTTATCCAAAGGCTCCTGAAAAGCAACCAATTTGTTGTGTGGCAGTGACATTCGGCACCCGCTGAGGTATGTGCCGGAGGTGAGAGACACAAGTTTACAGTCCGAATCGGAGTCGGCAATCGGGAGTTCGAGAGGCACACGCGCGAAATTATTATTCTGATACGCTAAAGAAGTTTGGGCCCAGTGCTCGCGGAGTCGACTGGAAGGATAGCTCGTCGCAGGAACTGCGATTTAATCGGCTCTTAAAGGAACTGGACCTCTCGCGTTTCCTTTCGGCTATTGGATGTTGGCTGTGGTTTGGGATCTAGTGAAGGTTCTGCAGCGTAGAGCGGAGGACTTTAATTATCTTCGGGATCCGATTTGGTTGCCGTAAATGCTGAAAACTGACGGTTGTTTCTTCGTTTCGGTGAAGACAGTCAGTTTGTTTTAAAGAGTGCACAGTTAGGATTGAGCGAGTGTGATTACGTTGTTGCAAGCGGAATTTTCAACGTTCGAGGCCAAGTGCGTGAGGATGATTGGTATGAGTACATTTTGGCTACCCTCCGGGAAATGAAGCGGTTGCGCGCAAAACCGTGAGTTTTAATATTCTGACGTCCTATGTTGATTTTAGGAAAGGAAACGCTGTTTTACTGTGACCCGAGTCGGCTATTGGTGGATTGTGTTAAGATTTTCGGATCTAGAGTTATGATGAATCAGCTCTACCCGCTCTACGAATTTACGGTGACGGCTTATCCGCCGCTATCCACTGAATCATAAGTAATTCGATTGGTCACTGATCCAGATGGGCTTATCCGGTATGGGTGCTGTTGTGAGACCGGCCATCGGGTTTTACGTTCCTCTTGGAGCGAAAAGTTGAACGTCTTTCTGTAACACCACGGGATCCGTAGGTCATTTCTACCTGATCTCCCCCATGGCCAGTTAACTTTGTCGTCCAGATGCCATAGCTGGATACCGGTTACAAAATCCCTGGTTGTTGCGAACTGTATAGAAATGCGTTTTCCCGGAACCGGCGGATTGAGCACTTCCACCACCCATGCGCCAGGCGCTCGCTTGTCGTTGATGCGGCGCTGGGAAACGTGATCTCAGGTAGCAGCCCGCTTGGGGTTTTGATGAATAACGAGGTCAATGCCGGACCGTGCCACTCCTATTTGGACGGAATCAAAGGCAGAAAGTGAAATGCCTGCTTGTCGAGTAATCAATCGGTTCCCGCTACAGGGTGAAGGCGAGACGTTTCTATGAAGGAAGTGATCATTGCCATCGGTCCGGGGCGGGGACCCATTCTGGTCCTTTGTGTCTCTAGTGATGGAAACGCCGCCTTAAACTTTGATGCGCCCGCCAATACAGCGGCCCGAAAACTGATTTCAGTTTCGGGATAAACTATCGTTGAACCTGCGAGGATGAAGTTGGTCAGCTGGCTTTTTGCCTCAAGATATGAGCCTGTAAGGGGCGTCCGCAAGTCGTATCCACCACATACCTAACGGTGGGAGGTAAGAGTAAGCCCAGAAGAAAAACCAACGAAAAACTCAGCGCGGTTTTCTGTACAAGAAGACTTGGTACAGCGATTCCCAGAAATAAAAGCCCCGAAGATGAACAGCAACACGAACAGCCGTTCCAAACAAATTCCCAGGATGAGACGGTAGATTGTGGAATAGAGAAACGGCAACCAGGCCTAATATGAGCAACATGAGTTAGATTTTACGGTTGCCCGGCTCAGCAGCACGAATGCATGTCCAGATTCCGAAGCCTAAAAGCGAAAGCAGCCACCAAGCAACAAAAAAAGCGCGATAAGCCTGCCATGCTGCATGGAGGTTGTCAGTGAAAGGTCCGAACTGCCCAAGTGGGAAGTAGCAAGGGAACAGTAAGGGCATGACCAGGGGCCGGACGAGCGAAGAAAGATCCAGATGGCGATGGCCAGTCCAAAGCAAACCTTTTAGCAGGTGGTTATTGTCGGCCCTTTTTGGAGCCATATAAGGACGTGGAGAATTAGCAAGTACCGCCGTATAGGCATACCCAATCAAATGCAGGCCGCAGATTAGAAAACCAAAAATTGCACTCTTCAGGAATGGCTTTGATTCAGTTATGGCCCTCCCTGAGGGGAGTGCCATAAGAAAAAGTGCGAGACACGCAATACCTGGAATGAAGTAATGAAGTCCCTGTCCGGGTAGCTGCACCAGGGCTAACGTACCGAGTGCCGGCCAAGCGGGACCGCTAAAAAACCGCTGATAAAAGATCGCGAGGCCCAATGAAAGAAGAAGCAGTATCAAGGTTTCAAGAACAAAAAAGGACCATTTTTCATTGAGATCCAGGTCCAGGATCAAGGCCACGAAGAGATCAAAAAGGGGGTAGACTGTTCCGTAGGCCTGATTTGCGATCCGGAACAGCTTCCACTGTTTTTCAGGAGTGTAAGAGTCAAACCCGCGGACGTAGTCTTTTACTGAACTTTGGAGCGGATAACCAGCGAAATAGTGGTTCTTGACCGCCGTCCCATGTGAAAGATAGACATAGCCATCATCTCCCAAGCGAACCCCATCGAGAGTGATTGCCGGCGGAAGCAGGACAAGAAAAAACTTGATGAAAAAAAAGAGGGCAGCTCCCAGAAGAGTCTGAGTAACTCCAGCTTTGCTCTTGCCTTCTTCCATTACTTGCTCATTGCCACGCTACCGCAGGTCAACATCTGAGTTCGAATTCCTGCCGGCCGATAGAGCATTGGGAAGGAGGGTAATGCCTTCCAGCCAGTCTTGTGACTTGTCGCTCGCATTAAAGAGGGCATCAATCACGGAAACCTCCGAAACGAAGCTACCGAATTGTTGGGGGTATGGACGGAAGTTATACTCTACGAATCTGACTTCGATGTTCGCTTGCTCAAAAGCTGATGAAGAAGAAAGATAACCAACTGCTGATGGCCCCGATATGTATTGGGTAGCTCCAGCAAATTTGCATAGTTCCACGAGGCGTTCTACTTTATCCAATGAGCCTTCTGAAGGGATCTCACTGGAACGTAGAAAGGATGCCCGCAAACCGAGGAACTTCGCAATGTCCTTTGTCAGTTGGATATCAAGATCTGCGAGAAGATGCCACCTGCATGTGAGGCAGCTTTCGAGCCATGAAAAATAGTATTTGAAGTGCGGTGTCTTGCAATAGGCTTGCTCAACGGAACGCAGCAACTTGCGGACCCACGGCTGGTCCTTACATATTTGCACATCGGAAATTCGCTGATGGTACTTGCCCTTGGATTCAACCGGAACAGTTATCCATTGCACCCCGTTGCTTGTCTTTATCATGTTTCGATTTCGCCACCCGCGACGGTCAAACTGAACATCATCCAAGAAAATGAAGTAGTCGCATTTGGCCATGATGGCGAAATATCCCCTCCAAGGGACAAAGCTGGGTTGAATAATGGCGACTGTAGGGCGAAGCTTCATTTATTAAAAAACTCTCGAACTAGATCCACAACATAATAAAGTTCCGATTCGCTCATTCCCACGTTGACCGGAAGCCGCAAAAGCCGTTCACTTTCGCGAGTTGTATATCTGTCCTCTCCGTGAAAGAGGCCAAAACGCTTTCCGGCAGGGCTCTGATGTAGCGGAAGATAATGAAACGGGGTTCCCACTCTATGAGATGTAGTCCAATGGATGAGGGCCGTTCTCGTTTGTAAATCCTTCACTTTAATGAAAAAAATATGCGCGTTTGTTTCGCAATATTCAGGCACCGTTTGGAATTCGACGAGGCTCTCGTAGTTCGAGATCTTTCAGTGCTTCGCGATAGAATTTCCAAATTCTTAACCGATCACGAGTGATCCAATCGGCGACCTCAAATTGTGACCACAAAAGCGCCGCGTTTAGTTCACTCGGAAGATAGGATGAGCCCATATCTAACCATGTGTATTTATCGATATCGCCCCGAAAAAACTGAGAACGGTTGGTTCCCTTTTCCCGCATGACTTCCGCCCGGGCATGTAAATCTTGGGACTTCAAAATCAGAGCTCCACCCTCGCCACAGGTGAAGTTCTTTGTCTCGTGAAAGCTAAAACACCCAGCATCGCCGAGAGAACCTGCAGGCGAGTTTTGATATCTACTTAGAATTGCGTGTGCCGCATCTTCCACCAGAAACAGGCTATTTTTTTCGGTAATTTCGTAGGTTTGCATTTCGCAGCACACTCCCGCGTAATGCATGGCAACCACGACACGAGTCTTAGGCGTGATGGCCGCCTCTACCAGCTTTTCATCGATGTTCATTGTGTCCGGACGGATGTCCACGAAGACCAACTTGGCCTGTCTTAGGGCAAATGCGGTAGCTGTCGATGAAAATGTAAAGGAAGGGAGAATGACCTCGTCACCTGGCTTCAAATCGGCGAGAAGGGCCGCAAGCTCCAAAGCATGTGTGCCTGAAGTCGTAAGAAGTGCTTTAGAACGGTAGCGCTCAGAGAGCCAACGGGTACACTTTCTAGTGAATTCGTTGTCGCCGGCAAGTTTTCGGCTTCGCAATACTTCAATAACATAGCTTTCTGCTGCGCCGGGAAGGTAGGGTCGACAAAAGGAACTTCGGTCGTAGCGTTCAAGTGGGCACTCCAGCAGCAAGCCGCAATTGCTTCAAGTGCGCCACCCGGTTTTCGTAGGCGACGCGGTGGGCTCTAAAGCCGCGCAATTTGTCCATGGCCGTTAGGTACCAACGTTGGCCAGGGTCTTCCATTTTGAGTTCCCAAAGCAGGCTGGGGCGCGCGTACCCGAGGTGAATGTCCTCTTTTACGTCGTCTAGAGAAATAAAACCGTCGTCAATGGCCGATCTAAGCGCCTTGACCCAGAGGGCGCCGTGCCGGTTGTTATTGCAGACCCAGGGCTGGGTGCCCATGTCCGTGTAGTGAATAAGCGCTGTGTCCTGGTCCCAATGTTCGAGGCTATTCCACGCAAAAGGAATGCGGTAGGCGATTTCCTCTTCCTGGAGTAGACACATGTCGAACATCAGCCCCGCGTAATCGTACGCTTTATCGTCGAGGCCATCGACGATCTTTCGATGTCCCAGTCTAGCCGTGAGCAAGTCGAGAAGCATGACAGAGCATTGTTTAATTCGTTTCTTCGGGGCCTTTTTTTTGTCCTCAGTAGAGCTTTGCTTGGCGGTGAGCTCCTCTTGGATAATGACCTTGGCGCCGTCAAAGGGAATCTCCCAAAGACTCCGAATGTCTTTAAATACGAGCATGTCCGCGTCCATGTAGATGGCGCGTCCTTCGTAGTTGCAAAGCCTCGGGATGCAGAAGCGGCTAAAAGAGAACCCCGTACGTTGATCTTGTTTGGGATCGATGGGGGGCCGCACTGGCAGATCCATCATGGGCACCACTTCCACCGGCAGATCGGTGTGCTGGCGTATGGAATATTCCAAGACCTTTACGCCAATGAGTTGGGATCGATCGGTGCCGACGAAAACCCGAACCTTCTCCATACTACTGCAGCTCCCTTTCCGCGATGATGAGCACCCGCGGGCCGTTGCGTTCTTCGCGGGGTTCTAGCGCGTGGATTTTAGTAAAACCACATTCTTTCACAACGCCGACCAAGTCATCCAACGGCAAGCGCTTAGAGTGATCGTACATTCCTTCAAAAACACTTCTTTCGGGGTGTTCGCTGTTGGGCATGTAACGATAAGTTTTGCCGTCGACTTCGTAACTTTGCGTCGCCTTCTCATCGGTCGAATAGTGGGTGTCGAGCACGATGCCGCGCTTGATTCCGGTTGTAATCTTTTTCAGGTGAGCGACGGGATCGGCAAGGTGGTAGAGCACACCGATGTGAAAGAGGCAGTCAAAAGGCCCTTCGAGGAGTTCATAGTCGCGTTCCACATCCGCGACCTTGAAGGATGGCGAAACATTGTAGAAACCGGCGCGGAGCGTGGCCTTGGCGACGTTTTCCAGCCGGGCGTCGACAGCGACCACTTGCTTTGCGTATTGGCAAAGCCCGATGGTGTGGATGCCTTCAAAGCAGCCGACTTCCAAAACTGACTTGTCGTGCAGGTTCAAAAAATCATGCATGAGACGGATGCGAGGATCGGGGATCTCCTGCGGGATGGCGCGTTTGTTGGGATTGGCGCGTTGGCCAAAGCGTCTTCCTTTGGAATCGACCGTGAAGGCATACCAGCGAACGAGGTGGTTGAGTTCGCTGAGCTGCTCGTCACTGAGCAGATCCAAATTCGGCGTAGGGATGCCCGCCGGTTCAAAGCCGGTGAGCGGTAAATCGTCCACCGGAGGGGCGGGTGCGGTTTCCGTCTGGCTCTTCAAACTGCGCAACCATTTTCCCATGCCGGGAAGTTTTTCAAGCGATAGCTCCATGCACCCTCTCTTCACTTTCATTCGGATGGGATCTGAATGCAGAACGTCCCACCCGCCAAACGCTACGACAAAAACTTACTTTTAGGGTAGAAAAGCCGGGCCAGCAAGTTCTACGTTTGACAAGGCATTTCAGCCGCTCAGAGTCACGGAAACTCCCCAAAATTCTACAAAAAAGTTGACAGTGCCGAGGGGGGAGCGGGACAACTTGGAGAATACTGTTCTAAGTTCGCAAGGAGTGTGCATTGAGGTCTTTAGAAGAACTCAAAAATCAAAAGCCAGTCGATGTTTTATTGATCAACCCAGGTAGTCTGCATGCGGTTTACCAGCAGTTGGCCAATGACTTCTCTGCGATCGAGACGCCGTCTTTGGCGGGCTTATTTGCCACGTACCTGCGAAACAAAGGGCTAACTGTAGATATTCTTGATGCGCCGCCCTTTGGATTATCGCCCGAGCAAGTGGCCGACATTACCGTGGAGCACTACAAGCCGACTTTGGTTGCGGTGGTGGTGTATGGCTTCCAGCCATCGGCCTCCACTCAAAATATGCCGGCCGCCGGAAAGATCTGCGAAGAGATCAAAGCACGCAGCCCCAAGACGCAAATCATGATGACGGGGACGCACCCGCGGCTCTTCCGGAGCGCACGCTTCGTGAGGAGAAGGTGGACTTCGTGTGCAGCGGCGAAGGGCCGGAGACGATTTGTTGGCGGCTAGAACCTTCTGGAAGGGGCGCCCAAGCTGGAGAATATTCCTAGCCTCTACTTCTGGAAGGGCGAGAATGTTTGCGCAACGCCGGCTGGCGTTTTGATGGACGATTTGGACACCGAGATGCCGGGCGTCGCTTGGGATTTGCTTCCCATGGACCGCTACCGTTGTCACAACTGGCATGCTTTTGAGAAAGACATCCACAACCGTAAGCCTTACGTGTCCATGCACACAAGTCTGGGGTGTCCGTTCAAGTGTTCATTCTGTTGTATCAACGCGCCATTCGGAAAACCTTCTTACCGGATGTGGTCGCCCGCCGCGGTGGTCAAAGAAATCGATCTGCTTTATTCCGAATACGGTGTGCGCAATATCAAGTTTGTCGACGAGATGTTCGTGCTGAATAAAGAGCACGTGATGGGGCTTTGCGATCTTTTAATTGAGCGTGACTACAATCTCAATATTTGGGCCTATGCCCGAGTCGATACCGTGCGCGATGAGTTTCTGGATAAGTTGAAGCGTGCGGGTTTCCGCTGGCTGGCTTTGGGCATTGAATCCGGAAGCAAGCACGTTCGTGATGGTGTGGAAAAAAGGCCGTTTTGGTGGCGAGGACATCTTAAAGACTGTGCGCAAAATCCAGGCTGCCGGGATCAACATCATCGGCAACTACATCTTTGGTCTTCCGGATGATACGCACGAGTCCATGCAAGAAACTCTGGATTTAGCTATCGAAGCGAACTGCGAGTTCGCCAACTTCTATAGCGCGATGGCTTACCCAGGTTCCAAGCTCTACTCCATGGCCGTGGAGCAGGGCTGGGCGCTCCCGGAGAATTGGATCGGTTATTCGCAACACAGCTACGAGTCCTTTCCGCTGCGAACGGAGAACCTGACCAACGCTGAAGTCTTGAAGTTTAGGGACGAAGCTTTTGTGAAGGTACTTCACCAACCCGCGTTACCTGAGCATGGTGGAGGAAAAGTTCGGTTCGGATGTAGTCGCGAACTTGCACGAAATGAACAAGATTACTTTGAAACGCAAAATCTACTCGGCGAAGCCCAATAGGTGAAGCCGGTAGATGGAAAACAGAGATGATCATTAGTCGAACGCCTTTTCGCATTTCGTTTTTGGTGGGGGGACAGACTACCTGCCTGGTACAACAAGAACGGCGGACGGGTACTAGCGACGACTTTTGACAAGTACTCTTACATCAGTTGCCATTTACTGCCGCCTTTTTTCGAACACAAGTTTCGTTTGGTTTACTCAAATATTGAAACGGTGAACCACCCGTCAAGGATGGATCTGCAGCTGCAAAGCGGTTCTGTGTGAGATGGGCCAATCCGCCGGGCTCGAGATTCACTACGATGGAGATTTACCGGCACGTTCCGGCAGGACAGAAGTTCAGCGTTTACCGTTGGCCTAATCAGCGCCGTTTACGCGCTTCGCGGACAACGGATCTCGGTGAAGAGCTGGCGGCACAAGCCCTCCATATTGAACAGAATGTCATCGAACACGTCGGCTCGCGGTCAGATCTGCGCGGCTTTTGGCGTTCAATCACATCAATTCAAACGGGATGGCAGCTTTGATGTCTCCCCTATGATTCTCTCAAGGAGCGCAAGCAGCAGTTTGGAAGGTCGCACCTCATGTTGATTTTTCCTGGGTTCTCCCGAACGGCTTCAAAAAATTGCCAAGAGCAAGATTGATAACTTCAAGAACCGGAAAAGGCTCTGCTTAAGATGCACGCCATGGTGGTTGAAGCCATCGCCATCGTGCAACGGGATCAAACCCCGCTTGAGTACTTCGGCGAGCTGATGCACGAGAACTGGACTCAAGAAGTCTCTCTCGGATCAGGTTTCCACTCCAGATCGACGAGATATACGATGTGGCGCGATCAGCGGGGGCCATCAGTGGAAAGTTGCTCGGTGCAGGCGGTGGCGGTTTCCTCTGTCTCTTTGTGAAGGCGAAATGCGCACCCAAGTTCAGAGGCTTTGAAGCACTTTATCCATGTGCCCGTTCCGATTTGAGAACTCCGGTAGCAAGATTGTTCTTTACCAACCAGAAACGGGCTGGGCTGAACAATGCAGCAGTTACCCAAAGACACTCCCATTTTGTCGCCGGTCACAAGGGCTTGATAGGCTCTGCTTTCCTTCGGCGTTTTGAAGCGGATGGTTTACAAACGTGCTCACCGAGGCACGCTCGTCTGGGCTTGAGAGATCAAGCGGTGCTTGAGTACTTTCCAGAAGAAGCGTCCCAAGGTGGTGCTCCTGTGTGCCGCGCGAAGTGGGTAGCATCGTGGAAAACCGGGATCACCCCGCTGAGTTCATCACCGAGAATCTGGATATTCAACTCAGCGTGATTAAGGCTGCCTACGCATCGGGCGTGGAAAAGTTTTTTGTTCTTCGGCTCTTCCTGCATGTACCCGCGTGAATGTTTGCAGCCCATGGAAGAGGCCAGTCTTTTTGCAGGACGTCCGGAGGACACAAACGCAATATGCGGTGGCAAAGCTGAGGGCTTCATTACGTGCCTTTCGTACAACACACAGTATGGTGGAAACCGTTTCATGGTGGCCATACCGAACAGCCTTACGGTCCCAACGATGACTTTGATCGAAGTCGTCGCATGTGCTTTCCGCACTCATCCGCAAGTTTCATGACGCAAAAGTCGCCAACCAGAAAAGCGTGACGCTTTGGGGGACAGGCACCCCGCGTAGGGAGTTCATTGCACGCCGATGATATTGTGGACGCGAGCTTGTTCTTATTGCTGCGGGCTCAGCTGATATTCAGTACCCCATCAATATTGGTGTTGGGGAAGACTATTCTATTCGGGAGCTGGCAAGCTTGGTTGCGGATGTGTTGGGCTTCCAGGGCACTATTGAGTTTGATGCGAGCCATCCGGATGGCTCACCCAGAAAGCTGCTCGACAGCTCAGACTGGAAGAGCTGGGCTGGAAGGCGAACATAGAGTTAAAGGCAGAAATTCAAGACACGTACAAGTGGTTCTAAAACAGAGAGGCCTTATAAAGTGAAATACGGATACAAGGTAAAGGGTTTGCGGACACTAAAACAACCCTGGGTAAGGAAAAACTCACCGAGCTGTACTATTCGATGCTTCGTATCCGAAGAATCGAAGAAGGGTAAGCACTACGAAGACGAAATGAAGACTCTCCCATCCATCTGGTGATTGGTCAGGAGGCTTCTTGCGTAGAGGCCTGCGCGCCCGCGCTGACTAGGAAGATCTCGTCTACGCCAGTCACCGCACCCACGGCGTCTATCTCTCCAAAGGGGAGATCGTGAAAGCGATGCTTTCGAATTTTTTGCCGCAAGAACGGCTGTGCCGCTCGCGGCGGTTCCATACATCTCATCGATCAAAGTGTTGGCATGGCGGGCTCGTCGGCGATCTGTGGTGGAAACGTGCCAATCGTCGTGGGGTTAACCCTGGCGGCGAAACTGCAGGAGTGAAGCGCGTCAATATGTGCACCTTCGGCGACGGCGCGGCGGAAGAAGGTGTTGTCACAGGAAGCGATCAATTTTGCAGCGCTCAAAAAACTCCCATTGATTTTCTTCTGCGAGAATAGCTTTTTCTCGGTGTTCACTCCCACTCTCTACAAGCGGCGGCCGGAGAACGTGGAGCTTTGGAAAAAAAGCCGGGCTTTCGGCGCCAAGAGCGTCGTGAAATTGCCAGACGGCTCGAATGTGGTCGGCGATTTACGAAGCGGTCGCCAAGGCACGCGAAGGAGCACTGAACGGTGACGGCCCTTATTTCATCGAGTCGCGCGTCTACCGCTGGCGAGGCCATGGTGGGGCCGGTGACGACAACTCCAAGGGGTACCGCGATCCCGCAGAGCTGAGCGACTGGAAAAAAGTTTGTCCCATCGAGAGCTATTTTGAGTTTTTGAAAACAAACCAGCTGCTGTCGGACGCCGACAAAGAAGCCATGGAGAAGGACATTAAGGCCGAATTCGAAGAAGCCTATGAATTCGCCCGTAATAGTCCGGAGCCGGACGAATCCGATCTGGCGACCCATGTTTACAGTGAACGCATTCAATACGAGGTAAAAAAAGATGCCCTGGGCAGAAGCACTCATTAGAGCACAAACAAGAGAAAGCGTTCTTTCTTCGGAGCAGGGACGTGTTTTGTCCTATGTCGATGCGTTGAACGAAGCGCTGTCCATCGCGATGGAGATGGACAAGAAGGTGATCGTTTTAGGGCAGGGCGTGGATGACCCGGCTGCAGGATTTCGGCGTTACCAAAGGCCTGCAGGAAAAGTTCGGTGGCGAGAGAGTTTTTGACGTGCCTCTTTCTGAAGAGGGAATGACGGGAATTATACCCGGAGCCGCTGTGGGTGGTATCCGGCCGTCGCGACTCACAACCGTCCTGATTTCATTTGCTGTCGATGAACCAGCTTGTTACCCGCATGGAGATTTGCTATTTGGACGAGAGCAAAAACAATGTGCCCTTCGTTATCTGGGCGGCGATTGGGCGCGGCTGGGGTTCTGGCGCGCAGCACTCGCAAGCCATCCAAGGCATGCTGGTCGGCGTACCCGGCTTGAAGGTGATCTGCAGTACTCCTTTTTGATGCAAAAGGAATGATGCTCAGTACAATTGCCGACAATAATCCGGTCGTCATCATCGAGCACCGCTGGTTGACACGCACCAAGGGCGTAGTGCCCGAAGGTTTCTACACAGTTCCGTTTGGCAAAGGTGTTTACCGACGGCGCAGGGACTGACGTTAGTATCGTAGGGACTTCGCATATCTTGGATCTTTCCATCCGAGCCGCTGAGGAACTTGAAGAAGAAGGCATCTCGGTAGAGGTCGTTGACCTGCGTTCATTAAGCCGCTGGATAGAGGCGATCATCATGAAACCGTCCAGAAAACCGGCAAACTTTTGGTTGTCGATACAGGATAGAACGTGGCGGCGTGTGTGCTGAGGTTGGTTTTGTGGCGGCTGGCTCTTCTCGGCTCTCAAAGCGCCCGTTGCGCGCGTGGGCCTGCCTGATGTCCCCACACCGGCTGGGTACAAACTGGAGCAGCTCTACTACCCGAATGTGGACACGATTAAGAAGGCCGTGAAGAAGATGGTGAATTAACTATGAATTACGAACTTGCCTGTTCTACCTGGGGTAAAGGGAACTCGAAGCGATCAAAGTGGTGGATGGCGGTCGATTCACCATGGGTGAAAACGTCGCAGCCTTTGAAGAGATTTCGCTAGTAAGTTTGGTAGCAAGTACGCCGTAATGGTGGGATCGGGCTCGGCGGCGAACCTCGTCGGTGTGGGCTCTTTGTTCTACAAGGCAAGAACCCCCTTCAACGTGGAGATGAGGCCATCGTTCCGTGCATTCTGGTCCACGACTTTATCCGCTACAGCAGTACGGAATGAAGCTTCGCCATTGGATGTCGATCTGCAGACCCTCAATATGGATGTTAGCCAGCTGGAAGCGGCGCTTACTCCGAAGACGCGAATGATTGTAGGGGTCAGCATTCTCGGGAATCCCGCGGCGCTCGATGTGATGCGCAAGTTCGCAGACAAGCACAACTTGATCTTCTTTGAAGACAACTGTGAATCGATGGGCGCAGAGCTGAATGGCAAGCCGTGCGGTACCTTCGGGCACTTTGGAACCTTCAGTACCTTTTTCTCTCACCACATCTCCACAATGGAAGGTGGGGTCATCGTAACGGATGATGAAGAGTTGTATCACCTGGCCCTCTGCATGAGAGCGCACGGGTGGACGCGCAATCTTCCGGAAGGCTCGTCGTTATACAGTAAGGCGGCCGATGATTTTTACGAAGCCTACCGGTTTATCCTGCCCGGGTACAACGCCCGGCCCTTGGAACTCTCCGGTGCCATCGGTATCCAACAGCTAAAGAAGCTGGATGCCATGGTGGAGCAGCGCCGAAAGAACGCCGAAGTGTTTGTTGGCCTTTTTGGGGACGATCCGCGGTTCATCATCCAAAAAGAAAACGGTAAAAGCTCCTGGTTCTCATTTACCCTTATTCTGAACCCTGAATATGATGCGAATAGAGATCACGTACGGGAGAAGCTTCGGGAGGCGGGCATTGAATACCGCATTATTACCGGAGGTAATTTCCTGCAGCATGACGTGATCAAGTACTTTGACTACGATACTGTAGGCGAGATCAAGAACGCCTACACCGCGCACGATCGTGGCTATTTCGTGGGGAATGCGCCCATGGAGTTGCGGCCGCAGATTGAACACCTTCGCAAAACACTCACGGAGGCAGTGCCCTAGCGGTCGCGGCTGTAAAAACAAAGAGAACGAATGGAAGCGATTGTTTTAGCAGGTGGTTTAGGAAAGAGATTACGAAGCGCTGTGCCGGATCTCCCTAAGCCCATGGCACCTATTGCGGGACGCCCTTTTTTGGAACACCAACTGGACTACTGGGAACGCGAAGGCGTTACCCGAGCCATCCTCGCCGTCAGCTACATGGCGGACAAAATCCAGGCTCACTTTGGAAACCGCTACGACGGCGTAGAACTCGACTATTCGGTTGAAACTGAACCTCTGGGAACGGGGGGAGGTCTACTCCTTGCTTTGGAAAAACTTCGCGACAAAGACGAGAGTTTTTTGGTTTTGAATGGCGATACGTTTTTTGAAGTAAAGCTGGACCATCTTCTGACGTTCCACCGGGCGAAGCAGGCCGATTTGACTTTGTCGCTCCACTCGGTGGATGCCAATGATCGCTACAGCGGAATCGATCTCGCTGAAGACGGACGGGTCGAGTCCATACGCAAACGGGAATCTGGCCAAGGCAAAATGCTCGTCAATGGCGGTGCCTACCTGGCAAAGGCTTCCCTGTTTACCGAAGCGCTGGGGGAGAAGGGGCCGCGGTCGTTGGAAGACGATCTGATGCCGCAGTGGCTCAAATCCAGGAAGAATGTTTACGGGTTTATTTCCACGGGAAGGTTCATCGACATCGGCGTACCGGAAGACTACGCCGCGGCCGAAGGGATCATACGGGAGGTCCTGTCATGAAACACTACATCGAGACGCTTCGTAGAAATATTGAAGACTCCATCGAGGCGCACCAGCGACTGCTAGCCGCCGAAGGGATGCAGGAAGTTTTCGCGCAGGCGGTGAAGCTTGTGGTTGATGCCTACAAAAAAGGTGGGCGTTTGTACATCGCGGGAAACGGTGGCTCAGCGGCCGATGCCCAGCATTTGGCGGCTGAGTTTGTTAGCAAGCTCGCGCGCCCCAGAGCGCCGCTCCCGGCAGAGGCTCTGACAGTCGATACCTCTATTCTGACGGCGATAGGCAATGATTACGGTTACGACCAGGTTTTCTCTCGCCAGATTCGGGGGAAGATGACTCCGCGCGACGTGTTCCTGGGAATAACCACCTCAGGGCAGTCGATCAATATTTTGAAAGCTTTGGAAACTTGCAAGGACATGGAGAGTCCCTCTATTGTTTTTTGCGGTCGGGATGGCGGGCCCGCCAAACCACTTGCAGATTTATGTGTGGTGGCTCCTGGAAGTGCCACCAGTCGAATTCAAGAAAATCATATTGTGCTCTATCATACGCTTTGT
>JAWKNY010000036.1:0-28792 GCA_041391485.1 Bdellovibrionota bacterium
GTCCGGCAACGCCCCACTGATTCGGCATTGCCGAATTCGACAACACGCGCCATATTGAACACATGAAACAAATTTGGACTACCCGAACAGGAACACCGAACGAAGCTCTGGAAATGCGCGAAAGCCCGGACCCAACGCCTAAGCCCAATGAAATCCGAATAAGGGTCGCCGCAAGCGGAATCAACTTCGCCGACATCATGGCGCGCTTAGGCCTTTACCCCGATAGCCCCAAACTCCCCGCGGTTCTGGGCTATGAGGCCGCCGGCACCATCGACTTGGTGGGATCGCAGACTAGCCGTTTCAAACCCGGCCAACGAGTCGTCTCGATCTGTCGTTTTGGCGGCTACAGCGATGTCGTCACCGTCCCAGAGGACCAAGTTTTTGCGCTCCCCGATTCTCTAGACTTTGAGAAGGCGGCTGCCATTCCAGTGAATTATTTGACCGCGTACCAGGCGATGGTCGTGATGGGTGGTCTAAAAAAAGGGGATACCGTTCTGGTTCATTCCGCAGGCGGCGGAGTCGGGCTGGCTGCCTTGGATTTGGCGAAGTACCTAGGTGCCACATTCATCGGCACCGCCTCCGCAGGAAAGCATGCAGCTCTCACGGCCCGAGGTGCAGATTTTCTCATTGATTACCAAAGCGAGGATTTCGAAAAGCAAACACTGGAGTTTACGAAAGGTAAAGGCGTTGATCTTATTCTCGATGCCGTCGGGGGTGACTCCTGGGAAAAAGGTCTCCGCTGTCTCGCTCCGGGCGGACGGCTAGTTGTTTTCGGGATGAGCAGTGCCGCTACCGGCAAGCGCCCGAATCGTCTAGGCGCTTTGGGCAAGGTTCTGTCTGTGCCCTGGACAAAATTCAATCCTATCTACTTAATGAACCACAACATCGGCGTGCTCGGGGTTAACTTAGGCCACCTTTGGCACCGAAGTGATCTCGTTCGCAAGTGGGGTGAAGACTTGCTCAATCTCTACAAAGAGGGGCACCTCCATCCCACCGTGGCGCACAGTTTTGCCTTTAGCGAAGCCGCCGCCGCACACGACTATATTCAAGATCGAAAGAATTTCGGCAAAGTGCTGCTCAAACCGTAGTCGTCACTTTGATTTAATCCTCCGCGCCATGCCTTTCCCAAAACGCGTTGATACCTTGATACAGCGTGCCTATGGGCGACACTTGGGGCGGGTTTCATGCACAAAAAGTACGGCGGCGCCGTTATCATCCTTGTTTGCGTTCTAGCGATTTTCTCCCAGGTAGTAGGCTTTCAGTTCTTGAACCTAGATGATCCTATCCACCTCAACGCAAACCCATACCTCAACGGGCAGTTGCCCTTCTTCGAGCTTTGGAAGGTGCCTTATAAACGCCTCTATATCCCGGTCACGTACACCGTTTGGGGTTTCGTTTACCGTCTCACGCAATCCCCTTGGGCCTTTCATCTTCTAAATCTGATTCTTCATGCAGTGACGAGTGCCTTTTTGGTTTTCCCTCTCATTCGCCGCGCTTACGGCAGAGAGGCCGCGACGGTGGGCGCTCTCCTTTTTGCGCTACACCCACTGCAGGTCGAAGCGGTGGCCTGGGTGTCGGGATTCAAAGATGTTTTGAGTGGCGCTCTTCTCTTTTTATCGCTGTGGTTGTTTGTGGAAAGTTCCGACAAGAAGGCCCAAGCCTCGCGCGTTTACCTTAGCGCCAGCCTCTTTTGTGCTCTACTCGCAGCCCTTGCAAAACCATCGGCGCTCGTTTTCCCTTTGCTGGCCTGGGCACTCACTCCACGACTTAAGCATGAGCAATGGCGTACTTTATTCTTATCCCTTGCCCTTGCCGTCCCCATCGCACTTCTTACTTCCCACGCCCAAGCCGAACAAGGCTTTCTTTTTGCGCCCCCTCCCTGGTGGCAGCGTCCGCTGGTCGCGCTCGATTCCGCAGGTTTTTACCTCTCGAAAGTCTTCGCGCCCTTTGGACTGACTCTAGACTACGGCCGCACTCCTGCGAGCTTGTTCCACAGCGCCTCTACAGCGCTCTATGTTCTGCTCGCACTTTCTGCGCTGGTGCTGGCCTCGATCCCGTCGCACGCCTTGAAGCCTCTACGCTCCGGGTTGGTGTTTTTCTTTCTTGCGTTGCTGCCGGTCCTGGGACTTAAGCCTTTCGTCTACCAAACCACCTCCACCGTTTCCGATCGCTATGCTTACGTAGCCCTGTTTGGAATCGCCTTAGCTCTCGCCCCACTCCTTGCGGCGACACGACGGCGCTTCCTCTTCTCGACGCTTGGAATCGTATTAATAGCTGGAACGCTCACTGTCTTTCAGCTACGCCACTGGCGCAATGACTTTTCACTTTTCCACTCTGTCGTGGCCCGTAACTCAGGCAGTTGGCTTGCGTACAATAATCTAGCTTCCGCCTATGAAACGGCGGGTGATTTCGAAAGTGCGCGCCGTTTTTACGAACGTTCCATCCAAATCCACCCTCACATTCCGGGGTACAACAGCTTGGGCATCGTATCGATGGAAATGGGAAAACCGCGCGAAGCCGTGGACTGGTTGCAGAAGGGGCTTGCCGCCGGTTTTGAGGACGCCCGCTTGTATAACAACTTGGGAACCGCCTGGTTGCAGTTGGGCGAAAAGGAACGTGCTGAAGTTTCTTTTCTTCGATCCTTACAACTCCAGCCCATGGACATCACGTATCAAAATCTTCAGCGCTTAAGGAGTCAGAAAGGGGGATGAGGCGACAGAGTTTTCTTGTTTGGGTCCCTGCCACCGTGGCACTCCTACTGGTCCTGGGGGCGCTTCTCCCGCTTGAAGGTAAAATCGGTCACGACTACTACCTTGCCTTCACGGAATATCTCATTGGGATGAATCACGTTCAGTTGAATGGAATCTCACTGCCACACTTTACGGCTTCGTTGTGCGGAGGCCTTCCTTTTTTTGCCGATCCGCAATCCACGTTTTTGTCCCTGCCGCAGCTACTCATCTTTTTTCTACCGCCTCACACCGCGGTTTTCTTTACGTATCTGCTCTTTTATGCGGCCGCTTATATCGGCACTTGGTTCTTGTGCCGTCGCCACTATGCCTACCCCGCGTTCTCTAGCCACCTCGCCGCGCTATTTTTTGTATTGAGTGGGTTTTGCTTTGCGCATCTCTTTGTCGGCCACGTCACCCACCACGTTTTTCTTCTCACTCCTTGGTTTATCCTGCTCGCGATCGACTCAAGCCTTTTCTCCTCCGCGCGGCGCGCTGCTGTGTGGAGCTTGCTGCTGGCTTACGCCGTTTATAGCGGCGGGATGCACGTCTTGGTGCTTTGGGTTCTGCTAGCGGGGCTTTTTCTGCCGGTCTGGCTCTTGCGTCCAGATTGGAGATTCCTTGCGTATGCCACCGCCTTTTCCTTGCTTCTCCTGCCAGCAAAGCTCATTGCCGGATACTTTTTCTTGAAAAACGCCTACCCGATGCCGGTGCACTTGTCGGGGGAGAACCCTTTTTGGATCTTTTTTCGCTACTTCTTTTTTGTTCCCTCCGAAACACCGCTCACTGTCGCGTTTGGCCAGTTGGCCTTCGGTCCGTGGGAATATGTAGGATTCGTTTCTAAATTAGCTCTTCCGGCCTCCTTGTACTACGTGTACGCGCGAGTTCAAAAAAGGAAGCATCTCCTTCCCTTTGCCGTCCAGTTTGTTTTGGCGCTCCTATTGGTTGCGGTGGCTACCGGGAGCCTCGCTCCCAGTTTTCTAGCGAGCTACCATAACCCCATTAAGCTACTTGCCGTGCTCATTCTCCCACTCACTCTGGCCTTCGGCAGCACTGCTCGCGAGCTGGAGGAGACCTTGCGGCGTCGCTTTCCTCCCCAGACGGTGTTCATCGCCTTTGCTTTTCTTTCAGTACTTTTACTTTGGGAGAGCACCTTCTCCATTGGCTTTTTTGTGACGAACAAGAGCGGCATCAGCTTCGATCCAAAATTAGCGAACACCGTCTGGTCGCAGCTAGCGAACAGGGCCCCTCTGCCTCCGGTGCGCGCCGTAAACGCCGCCCGAGGAAGTGATCTAGCCGGACTTGCACAGGGCCAAACCTCGTTGCACTGTGCAGAGCCAACCTATGGGTACTTCCAAGAAGGGCTCCATACAAAACTCCAAGTAGGAGCCACGGATCAGATCCAAGAAGGTCGCTTCAACCTCTCTCATCCAGGTTGTTTGCTTTACCCAGATTTCTATGGGTGCAAGGCCTGGGACCGTATTCCCGTCTCCGAGGCCCGCTCCTTTACCAATTTTATCTCAGCCCGGGCAACGGCGTGGAAGGTCCCGCAATGGCAGACGGCCTTGCTCGCCTTGCACGCTTGCAGTGCCCTAATCTTGATTGGCTTCTCTCTGGCACCTGTTGCATTGCGTATTGGGCGCTTAAGAAGGAACACGTAGAACTTTGCTTATGCGTTTTAAGCGATTTACCGAAGTGCTAAACCGCCCCACCGATGCCGCCTCGCTTGCGGTTTTTCGCATTGTGTTTGGAGCGGTTCTTTTTGTGGAAGTGTGTCGCTACTTTCACAAGGGTTGGATCGCGCAGTATTTTATTGCGCCGCAGTTTTACTTCTCCTACCCCGGGCTGGAATGGCTCCACCCGTGGTCCGGGAATGGCATGTATTGGCACTTCGCGGTTATCGGCGTAGCGGCCTTGCTTCTCATGCTCGGCATTGCGAGCCGTCTTAGCGCCGCGGTGCTGTGCCTCGGCTTCAGCTTCATGTTCTTGATCGATCGCACGCACTACCTGAACCATTTTTACCTCATCTGCCTGCTTGCCTTCCAATTTAGTATCGTAAATGCCGATCGGGCGTTTGCCGTACTCCCTTCCCGCGGGAACTTCAGTCCGCGCTGGCAGCTTCTGTGGGTTCAATTTCAAGTTGCTGTCGTCTATTTATTCGGGGGATTGGCGAAAATTAGCCCCGACTGGCTTGCGGGCGAGCCCATGCGGATTTGGCTCCAAAGTTCGGACCTGGGCACCTGGGCTCATGCCGAGTGGATCGTCTACACGTTTAGCCTCGGGGGTCTTTTACTCGATCTTTTTGTCATTCCGCTTCTGGTACTTCGCAAGACTCGGCTCCTTGCGGCCATCGCGCTAGCGGCCTTTCACCTTTTTAATGCTTACTTTTTTAAAATCGGGGTTTTCCCCTGGCTCATGCTTCTGGCCATCCCACTCTACTTTGACCCCAGTTGGCCTAGACGTTTCCTCCGAAGTGAGCCGAACGCGGCGCCACAACGCCCTCTGAGACCCACCGTGCTTGCAGCGCTTGGAATCTACGCGAGCTTTCAACTGCTTTTCCCACTGCGCCACTACCTGTACTCAGACAACGTTCTTTGGTCAGGGGAAGGCGAGCGATTCTCTTGGCTCATGAAACTCTCTCACCTTGAGTCTTCTCTGGAGTTCTTTGCCAAAAAGGGCGACAGCCTTTACCCTATTCGGTACCGTCACTTTTTTGATCCCAAAACAGAGCAGTGAGATGGCCGGACACCCTCAAATGATTCGTCAGTTCGCGCGCTTTCTCCACTCCCAGATAAGCCCGCACTTTGGAAAAGACGTGGAAATCCGCGCCAAAGGTTTTTGCTCTTTAAACGGTCGGCTGCCTCAACTTCGGATTGACCCTGAGCTCAATCTCGCGGCAGTGAGCCCGACTGAACTTCGTAAACACGTTCTCCCCTTGGAGAAAGGACAATCCCATGTGGCGCAAGTGGCTGCACAATGAAACCTACCAACAACGATTGATTGCCGTCGGCCTTGTTTTTGCGGTTTGGCTCATCTTTGCCCCAGTGTCCAACTTCCAGTTTATTCAGCTCGATGATCCGAAACACATCGCGGAGAATCCCAACCTCAATCCGCCCGCCCTCATTAAACTGCCAGAACTTTGAAAGCGCCGTACTTTGGGATGTACATTCCAGTCACCTATACGCTTTGGGGGCTCACCGCTATTTTCACAAATATCGGGACCTACCCGGCGGTTTTTTAACCCGAAGCTTTACCATTCGCTCAACGCGCTGGTACACGTGCTCAATACGCTTCTTCTTTTCTATATTTTGCTTAATCTCAGCCGGTCAAAATTTGCGGCGCTCGCGGGCGCTCTGTTCTTTGCCTGGCACCCCGTACAAATAGAGAGCGTGGCCTGGATTTCGTCGTTGAAAGATCTGCTTTCCACCACCTTCTCACTTCTCTGCTTAACCGCGCTTCTACGTTGGGTTCCAAAAGACCGCACTACCTGGAAGTTCTACGCGTTGGGCCTTTGTTGTTTTGTATTAGCCTTGCTGGCCAAGCCAAGTGCCGTCATGCTGCCCCTCTGTGCGGCGGCGGTATTGTGTTTATTCCGATCCTTAGCCACAAAAACAGCAGCGATTTTTCTAGGTCCGTGGCTTCTCCTGGCACTCCCCATCGCCTTTTTAACAAAGGAAGCGCAACCCAACGGTTCCATGCTCTTTGTGACTTCGTGGTGGCAGCGTCCCTACATCGCACTGGATGCCTTGGGATTTTATGTCTCTAAGCTTTTTATACCCATTAACCTTTCCATGGACTATGGGCGTACGCCGCATTGGGTTTTGCACCAGCTTAGCCCCTTCGCCATTCTGTCGATCGCGTTTGCCGGTTTGGTATTTTTTTACCGCAAGTCACTCTCTCCGCTCGCAAAGAGTCTCGCCATCGCGGCCTTAGCCCTTCTCCCCGTTCTGGGCTTTGTCCCTTTTCTCTTCCAGATTTTTTCAACCGTAGCGGATCGCTACCTTTATTTCCCCATCGCTCTTCTTGCGGTGGGACTCTCTGTGTCCCTCGCCCAAACAAAGGACAAACGCGTGTGGGGAGGTGCGGCTTCTCTGCTCCTGGTGCTCGCCGTTCTTTGCAGGCACCACGTCCCTCGCTGGCAGGACGGGGTCCATATCTTTGAACACTCGGTGGAGGTGAACCCCAGAAGCGTGCTTGCAAACAACAACCTCGGAGTGGAGTACCAGGTGCGAAGCCGATTCAAAGAAGCGGCCGTAAGTTTTGCACGCGCCCTAGAGCTAGACCCCGAGCGCTACGACCTCTACGGCAACCTGGGAGCAGCGCTGGTCGCCTCGGGCAATACCCGCGAAGGCATTGAAAAGCTCCGTTTTGCCGAAGCGAACGGCGCTACGCCAGCGATCGTTCACTACAACCTGGGGCGAGCTTATTTGCGCCTCGGGCAATACACGGAGGCGCGCAAGTACGCGGCGCTGGCGCTCGAGCTGGAGCCCCATACGCCGCGGGTCCAGGATCTCTACCGGGCAACGCACTGAAAAAGCCCTAACCCTCTGAAGATACAACTTATTTGCCAGGTCAAAAAAGCGTTGAGCTTAACCTCCCCAAAGTGTTAGCTTTGCCGCATCGCTTCCACTAGCTGACAGGACGAACAGTGGATCATGAAACACAAACACCCGATGCCCTAAATCCCAACTCGGAATGGCTGCGACGTACGGCCGGGGACCCGTTTAGGCTGATTTTTGACCACCATCCGGAACCCATGTGGGTTTTTGATACCGAGACCTTCGCCTTTCAGGCCGTCAACCAGGCCGCCCTCGAGCTCTATGGCTACAGCCGCGAAGAGTTCTTGAAGATGACTTTGGTGGACATTCGCCCTGAGGACCAACGCTCTGAGTTCCACCGCTACTGTGACAACATGAGGCGCGCCCCCATATTCGCCGAACGGGGAATATCCGATACGTGGGTCCACCAAAAGAAAAATGGAGAGACGTTTCAAGTCACCATCAAGTGGCGCCCCATTAAGCAGGATAACCGCGTATCCATCGTTAGCGTCATCCACCAGGTTACGGACGAGAGCCGAAAAACTACCCAGATGAACCTTCAAGCAAACGCGCTCTCCCAGGTGACCGAAGCCGTGTTCGCAGTCGATAACTCACGCAACGTACAGTACTGGAACAAGGCGGCAGAGGATCTCTACGGTTACAAAGCAGAAGAAGTTTTGGGCCAAGCGCTCTCCGCGGTGGTGGATTATGAATTTCTGAGTCGTGAAGACGAACGCGCCTCACGCGAAGCTCTACGCACCCGCGGGCATTGGCGCGGCGAGAAATTGCACCGGCGAAAAGATGGCCGCACGCTCTTTGTGGAATCGTCGATGAACACGTTGCGTTCTGACGACGGAGCCGTCGTAGGAATTATGGCCGTATCCCACGACGTCACCGAACAAAAGAAAGTCCAGCAAGCGCTTCTTGAAACAAACGAGAAACTCTCGGCTATCATTGAAGCCTCTCCTGTCGCCATCATCGTGAGCGACACGGAAGGGAGCATTAAGGCCTGGAACCCGGCCGCGACCCGCATCTTCGGCTGGACCGAAGAAGAGATGCTCGGAGCGAGTTTTCATCGCTTGCTCCCCGACGGTTTTTCCTCCGACTATTGCCGCATCCGGGACTCCGTTCTACGGGGAGAGGCCTTTTCTAACAAAGAAACGCGCCACCTTTGCCAGAGCGGGGCCTTGATCGACGTGAGCGTAAGCTCTGCCCCAATTCATGACATTGACGACAAGGTGATTGGCGTCGTCTCACTCGTTACCGATATTACCGATCGCAAGCGCACAGAAAATGAGCTGCGTCTTGCCAAGGAAGCCGCCGATTCTGCAAACCGCACCAAAACCCAGTTTGTCGCTAACATCAGCCACGAGATCCGTACGCCTCTGAGTGCTATTCTGGGTTTTGCCGAGATGATGTTCGACGCCAAACAAACGGTTTCTGAACGCATGAACTGCATCGCCCGCATTCGCCACAACGTAAAAAACCTCACGGCACTCATCGAAGACTTGCTCGATCTCTCTAAGGTCGAGGCCGGAAAATTCGAGATCGCCCCTACGGCTTTCTTGTTGCTTCCGGAACTTTCGGAAGTCACTACGCTTCTTCAAAACCAGATTCTTAGAAAAGGACTGGGGCTTAGAATTCTTTTCAAGGGCCCCATCCCCAAAACCATCACTTCGGATCCGACGCGCTTGCGCCAGATCCTCATTAATGTGGTGGGCAACGCCATCAAGTTCACCGAACGCGGCACCATCACCATCACGACCTCACTCGACGCGCAACACGCCTCGGGTAGAACCTTTCTTTGTTTTGACATACGCGACACCGGGCCCGGAATTCCAACCGATCAAAGGGAAAGCATTTTCGAGCCCTTCGCGCAAATCGATAGCTCGGTGAGCCGGCGTTTTGGCGGAACCGGTCTGGGGCTCAACTTGTCGCGCCGACTCGCACGCATTCTCGGCGGTGAAGTGGTGCTCGCAGAAAGCCAAACGGGCAAAGGCAGCGTGTTTAGAGTGCTCGTCGATCCGGGAGACATCACCGAAGTCCCGCTCATGGAAAACGTGACAGAGGCGGATTTGCGCGCCAAGCAATTTACACATTTTCAAACACGGTCCGCGAGCCTCGACGGCATGCGCGTCCTTCTAGTGGAAGACGGTCAGGACAACCGCTTTCTCATCAACCATTTTTTGCGTAGTAGCGGTGCCGAGGTGGACTCTGCCATCAATGGAATGGAGGGAGCCGAACTCGCCCGCAAGAAGGCGTATGATCTCATCCTCATGGACATCCAAATGCCCATTCTGGATGGCTACCAGACAACGACCAAACTCCGAGCCGAGGGAGTCGACACCCCCATCATTGCGCTTACCGCGCACGCCATGAAGGGTGAAAAGCAGAAATGCTTTGATGTGGGTTGCAACGCGTACCTGAGCAAGCCCATCGACGCCAATACCCTCGTAGAAATGGTCTCGCGTTACCGGCCTAAAAAGGCTGTGAACGCCACCCTCCACTAGAGTTCCTGCTGTGTGGTAGGAACAGCCACGCTTTCCCGCATGATTCCAGTCGCTTAAATGTATCCTCGTAGCGTACTGATGCCCCTTGTGCACGCGTTTAACACCCAATCGCCGCTAACTAGCGAGAATTACGACCGTCACCACCTTCGCCCTTGGCAGACAATCTGCATTGTTAAATAGCAGGCAAATACAATCGTAGAGGGAAAGGGCGTGTGTGCCGCAAGTATACGTGCCTCTTACTGTCAGATCTCTCTACACATTTTGGGGATATTATTTGGGACGCTCAATGCACATTTGGCGTAGCGTGCTTGTCACTTTAATGGTGATGGCCCTTGCGCATACGCCCACCCTAAGCGCCGATCCGAGCACTTCTGGCTTTGAATCTTTTGGAGCACCGGGTACCGGTTCTCCGAGTTTGTCGGATATTCTGGCGGCGCTCCCAACCGTTCCCGGCAGTGACGACGGTACAACGCCCGGAACTTCCACCACCCCATCAACAGATTTAGGTTTGCAGCCTACCGGCTTTAATCCCAACACCGGTTTTGATTCCGGCACAGGCTTTGGTACCGGTACGGGAACCGGCACCGGCTCACAATTCGGCGCTGGGATCGGAAGTGGTTTCGGGGGCGGCATTGATTCGCAATCCGGATCCGCGGCCGACGCACCTTTTGATGGTATCCGCTCCAGTGACACCGCGACCGAGCAGAGCCGAGTGGCCGAGTTCATCCGCGAGCGCATGTTGGCGGTATTTACACGCACCGCGAACAAAAGTGTGTTTAAGAAAAACCATTACAACAATCAGACCATTGCCAATCTTGGTTTGATGCCGGACGACGATGAAGGGAAGCTGCTCTTTTTAGGAATCATGAACGACATCCTCAATGGAGTCGCCGATCGCCAAAATGAAGCGACGCTCCTCGATCTGCGCAATCAGTTTTTTAAGATCGGTAAACACTACCCTGTAAACGGGAAAGGCGATGGTTACATCGATGCCACGGATTTATCCTCGCCGGATCTTGCCACACTGGATCAGACCGTTCTTTACCTAGACGAGCTCATCGACAAAGAACAAGAACGCAAACAACGTCTCGCGGACAAAGAAGAAGAGCGAAAAGCCCGCAAGGCCGCCGCCAACAAAGATGACGGCGGCGGAGGCGGTGGTGGCGGCGGAAGCAGCACGCCTCCCAGTCCGCTCAGCATTCCGCCGGGCTCACCGGGTCAACCCCCGCAGCCTATCAAGCAACCGCAGCATTCGCCGGATCCGAGTTTTGTGGAGAACATGAACCGTTTCATGCAAGAGGCTGCTAACGCCGGTAACGAGCTGGCCGGGCTCTTCCCGCAAAAGCAGGACGAGCTTGTGGAAACACTGGGCAACATCTTAAAGACGATCCCCACACCGCCAACGAAGTTGACTCCACCGGTCGATGCCGTCGGCATTCTGGGACTGCAACAGCGCGAACTGGCCAGCCTTGTGGGTGGCGCTATCCCGCCACTCCCCACACCCTTTGTACAAGATCCAGGGGTTTCGTTTTTGTCTCGGATTCAAGCCTTTGCTCAAGGGAATTTTTCACGACTCACCGTGAACACGCTCGCGAACTCTCGCGCCGACACGCCTAGCCGTTACCCGAGTTCTCCTGTGGGTGCGGCGTCGCTCTCCGGCCAAAGCCTCTTCGGCAGAACCGGAATCGCAGGACCGCGTCTAGGTGCGGTTCCCAACTTTCAGGAGCTGTTCGTGATCCGCGACGCCCAAAGGACTCCCAATGGAGTTGCTGGCGACCGATCGCGCGCTATCACGCCAAGCCCTAGGCCCGAGCCACTTCAAAGACGCCGCTCTATTCAGCGGCCGCTTTCTCACTAATTAGGCTGGAAGCGGAGAACGCCGCATCCCGTGCCGGCGTCGGTCGTCGATGCTGACCGCCTGATAACCACCCTGGGCACGGAAGTAGAGATAAAGCGCCGTAAACGCAAACACCAAGAAAGCAGGAATCGCTGCCACCCAGCGGTAAGTCATCACCGCCGAGTACTGTTTAGCGGCTTCCACTTCAGAGCGAACGGAGGCGTCCACTTCACCGGCGATGAGCGCCTTTTTCTCATCAAGCCCATTTCCCGTCACCACGAGCTGGCGAGTCTGAGGGCTCAAATGTTTGACGGCGTAATAGTCCTGGATGGAACCCATTGCGTGGACCATCAGGAATCCGGCAGAAAACATCCCAGCTCCCCCCATCAAGGCCATGACGAGCGCGCCGCCTTTGGGAAAGCGCTCAGAGACCACACCGAGCATCGTGGGCCAGAAGTAGGTTTTTCCCATTCCAAAAATGGTCGCCGCGGCGAACACGGTGAGCGCCGTCTGCGCCGAGCTAAGGGCGTAGAGGCCTACCGCCGACAAAGCGGAAGAGGCGATCAGCACACCCAGAGGTCCAAGCTTAGAGACAACCACGCCTGAAAAGAAAAAGCGCAACACGAACATGATGCCGGCTGTGTAAACGAGCAGTAGCACCCCTTGAATACCTACCAAGTTCTGCAAAAGATTTCCGACCCACTGATCAGGACCTAATTCTGTAGCGGCCGTCAGAACCATCAGTCCGATGAAAACCAGAAGCATCGGCCGGAAGGCTTCTCGCCACATTTCCGCGTAGCTCACGCCGGTCGCCACACGTTCGGTTTCAGGGAACTTCTGCCCCAAGAGTAAAAACCCGTAGATGAAGGTCGGGATAAGCACAAAGAGCATCTTGATCTTCCAACCCAAGCTAAGCGCCGCGAGGCTAACGCCTTCAGCATCCAGAGCCATTAGTTTGGTAAGCGCAAAGCCCATCAGCCCACCGATGATCAGTCCGCCCGGCCACCATGCGTGCAACACATTTAAGTGTTTGGTTTTTGCGGTCGGGTACAAGGTAGCGGCTAGCGGGTTGATGACGGCTTCCACCAAACCGTTGGCAAGTCCGATCAAAAGCGTCGCCACGTAGAGCGAGGTAAAACCTTGAGCAAAGATAGTGAGAAAGACTCCCGAGACGTGGCCCAGAAATGCGATCGCCATCAAGCGTCCCATACCGAACGCGTCCACGAGCATCCCACCGAGTACGATGGTAATGGCAAATCCCCACAAGCCTGTACCCGCCACAAGGCCCATCTGGGCACCGGTGAAGCCGAAGTCAGTTTTTAATGCCGGGATAATATCGGCTCGGATGGAAAAAGCCATCGCCGTGGCGATGAGCGCAAAGCAGCTCGCTACAAAAAGGCGTTTTGGGTTCATTTCAACTCTCCCCTACAAGCGTTAGCCTCAAACGGCTAAGACCAAAGTGTTAAAAGAGCCCTCAATCCCAACTTAAAGCCTTTGACGGTAGCCTTTAGCTGCCATGCCTGACGTTGTGTGTCAAGGCGACATCAAGACCGGGATAAACGCATATAAGGAGTGCCTACTGAAAAGGACGCAAAAAAAAACCGCGATTTGCCCGGAGGCAAACCGCGGTCAATACGCGCATCAAGCTGTTATTTTAGAAATAAATTCGAGTGCGTACGTTCACGTTCGTGTGACCGAAACCATGGTGTCCGTAGTAGCCACCATACGCATACCCACCATAGTAACGGCGGTGAGCATAGAAGGGCCAGGTCGCCACTCGGTGAGGCACCGACCGCTACACGGCCCACGAAGCGTGCCGCGCGGCCAACACCGCGTCCAATCGCACGCAACACCGGGAACGGGCGGTGATACCCGCCGTGTCCGTAATTCACTCGCACACCGACCGAAACTCGGCCGTGACCGCCATGTCCACCATGACCGTGGCGTCGTACGTGGCAACCGGATCGGCAACCCGCTTCCGCCTTCGTGACTGTGCTGAAATTAATACCTACATTTAGGTTCCATGCAGGCGCACTTCCCAATAGCAGCAAGCCTACTGACCAAACTCAAGTTTTCATTTTCAACTCCGCGTCTAACAATTTCCACTCCAACGAGCCCTGCGCCTCATTGCGCGAGCTGTATTCTGTTAGAGCAAATTGAGTGCCACAAAAGCCACCGCTTTTAGTGCGGGAGTTGTAAACGAGAACGGCAGTAAGTGCCGCTCACCGTCACCGGACGACTGCCGTCTATACACTAGAAGTGTACGCGGACTCCGCCGGCGCTGTTAGGCGTGTTCCAGCCTACGTTCACGGAACCAAAACCGGCACCGATCGGAGCGGGCGCGGGAGCCGGGTAAGGCATCGCACCAGGGAAGCCCCCACCGAATCCAGAATAAGCACCAGCATAACCGGGGCCAGCGTACGCGCCACCATAACCGTAGCCGTATCCGCCGTAGCCGTAGCCACCATATCCATAACCGTATCCGTAGCCGTAACCAACGCCCACGCCTACCGCGACGGACCAGGGAAACCCGTAGTACCGACGGTGGCCGTGGCCGCAACGACTATGGCAACGATGACGGTGCCCATGACCGTGCGAACGGACTTTAACTTTTACTTTAACTTTTACCTTGGCGTGGCCATGTCCACCGCAATGCTTTTTGCAAGCAAGCGCTTCGCTGGGCCCAAAACTCGGGCTAGCGAACAGAAAGGCCGCCATTAAGAAAAGAACTGACTTTTTCATCACTACTCTCCGCAATCTACCAACCACGGGCGCACACTGCACACCACACGCATGCACCCTGCTGCCGTAGTAAAGGAGCAAGCGTTATGCCAGAATACGAGGCATTCCCTACGCACGAGTAGTCGAAAAACTACAGAAGAATTCCGAGAAGTGACGGCTAATGGCAGCCCGTGTTCAATCTCTAGACTAGAGGGCTACATCCACGCCAAGGTAGTAGCGTGTGGTCTGCGGATCATAAAGATTGGATTCAAAGCGCCCTTCTTTAAAAAAGTCGTCCGCTTGATTCATTCCGACACGGACCATCACCGCATCCGTTACTTGGTACAACACAGACACATCGATTTCGTAATTACCGCCGAGAGACTGCGCTCCTGCCGCTACTTGCTCATAGGTATGCATTCCAGCAGTATACGATCCCGCGAGTCTTACTTTACTTAAAAGATCCGCCTCGAGATAAACTCCATGCCCTAAAGTCCACAACGGCAACGGCGCACCATCGGGCGTACTAGTGAAACGATTCCAGGAATAGCGGACGAACGGTCGGTAACTTAGTAGGAGACGTTCACTAAAAAAACGTCGACCCAATTCCACGCGCAAGCTGGGACGAGTCAAGACACCATGACGCCTCGTCGCCTCAGAGACTGGAACATTTAGGCTGGATCGCGCGGTGAGCTCAATCCCCTCCCACACCCAGCCAGGCTTCCAGTAATGGTAAAGGTAGAGATCTCCCAGCTGCACCTCGGGTTCGCCTATCACCGCTACGTCGTAGAGCTTGGAGACCCCTTGAACCGCGCGCAGCGTGTGGGCTTCGTCTACCTTATATATAAAGTCGGCGTACAACTCGGTGCGGGTCGCCGAATCGCTTTGCACCCCGACGTATTGTTCCCCGGTTAACGTCAACTGCAAGGCCTTGCCCTCGGCCGCGCCAGAGACCGCAGGGAGGAAGAGGACCCATAACCATAAGATGTACTTCACTCTACCCCCTTAGCGGATTTCGTCGCCGCGAGCTTCCTGGTAGAGCTTGAAGAGCTCCAGCAGATCGCTCTTTCCCGTAACCGTTGAGTTTCCAAAGCGGATCGCCTCAAGAATGGACTCAACGATGTCATAAGCATAGGGATTGCGGAACTTGGAGACCACATAGAACCGATCGTTGATGCGGCTGATACCGACCTCCTCGCCTACCTGGAAGTAGGGGTGCGTACTCTGACCGAGCCGGAGCGAAACCGTATCCAGATCGGCCGCATCCAGTCCGAAGTACGTTTCCAGCTCCGGCCGCGTACACCGCACCACCTTAATCTTATTGATCAGAGTGATGTCATCCATGTTGTACACATTGGTCGCTGCAAGCGGTATAAGCCCCTTGCAAATCGATAAACCAGGGTTCCTGTCCACACGCTCGGTGAGCGTGTTCTCATATAGACCTGCTCCAGCACATCGCGCACTTCCGCCTCGGTACCGTAAGCCAGATAACTGGCGGCACTGAGGAAGCCCTGTTGGGATTGTAGACAAAGGCGTCGTCTCCCATCAAAAAGAGCATCGCGTAGAGCTTGTCATAAAGAATGCCGAATGCGTTTTGGTTTCGCCTGTGAAAGGCTCGACTTCATCCGTATAGGGCCTGTCTGCGGAGCTTTGCTGAATCACCGCATTGTAAAACGCTACCGACAAACGAACCGCTTGCTTCAGGTCCCCCGTGATGGCCTTCGTGTGGCCGTCGATTTCCGCCTGGCTCAAGCCGCCTTTGTTCTCAGTGCCCGGCGAGAATGAGCGTCCTCGCTTTATAGGCAGCTCTCCAGAAGAAGCAAAGAAGCGCTTCACGTCCCACATGCTGGAAAAGATATTGGAGCCATAGGCACTCGTGTTCCAGTACGCCCTATCATTACGGTAGTTCACCACAAAATAGTTGTTCTCGTGGCGCTTGATAAGACTGAGAAGAATCTTGACAGGGTCGAGCCGTTGTCAGTGATTGCAAAAGCGCGTTGGTAGGACGGTGCTCATCCGTGCAGAAGAGATAAGGTGTTGTGTCCGACACAGCGCCACCGCTATACGCGTACTGTAGAGCAGCCCTGTCGTAGGGTTCCCAGTCGTGCACGAATAGAAACTTCATCTTCCAGAGAGGTACTCATCACGGACGATGTTTGAGATGGCACCAGGATTGGTTCACCATTTTCACCTAACACCGGATTCCCTTCCTTATCGAGTCGCGGGCGAGGCAGCGCAAAACCAGCCAGAGTCCACCGAGCCGTAGAAGTTGTGTCGCAGCCCTAGGTTGTGGCCAAACTCATGGATCGCAACACGGTAGATGAGGGTCTCCAGAATGTCGTCGTCAGAAAGCCCCTCCAAGGACATTTGCAGGGCATCGCTAAGCACCGCGGAGAGAGGGTACACGGTCGTATTGCGGACGTGGCCCATTTCTTTGTACATTCGCTTCAGAGCGTCCTGGGCCTTAAGCTCCGCACCCTGGAGCGTAGGCAAAGCCGCCTCTTTCTGGGCAAACTCCGGCAAACGCTCGGGCTTGCGAAGCTGCATCAGTGGCATGCTTTCTGCGCGGTGAAGCGCGCATGTGAAGTAGCGAAGGTCATCTCCGGAAGCAGCTCGTGGAAGATCTTCCGGAACCCTCATTCAGGGTTGGTGGTGTGACCCATTTCTTGGGATCATTCTCTCCGAGCGTCCCCTTCATGCTCGCAAAGAGGCTTCGGGTTCTCAAATTTGGTTTCCTCACCGATCGAAAGAAATCCTTGATGCGTTTTGAGGTGGTACTTCCGGGTATCCCCTCCATACGTTGAAGTTCGCCGCAATCTCGCCCGTAAAAGGATTCGCGTCAGACGGTCCGTACCCAAAGGGGGCACCGGGATCTATTTCAGGTACGAAGTTCACGAAGGAGTAACGCAAATCCCCAAACTCCACTTTACCTTGCCGTCCAGCCCGGTATTCTCGTGGATCTCAAACCGCGCCTTTAGACCGGCTTCTGCCAGCACCTGATTGGTCTTCGCAAACACGCCTTTCTGCGGATCGGCGAACAACTTTGTGTGCTGCAGGAAGTCCTTGGTAAAGAAGTGGTGTGTCTTCTCGAAGTTCCCCACCGGTTCATCAGAATAACGTTCTGCAATAATCCGGTTTCCTTGTTCAGGACTTCGCGCACCGTTTGAAAGTACCCGAACCGCTTCATCAAGAGATCGTCTTCCTTGGTACATGGGGCTTGTAGCCGGTGTCTTCCAGCTTCTTAAATGAGTAGCGGTGGTGGACCGTGTAGATGAAATCTTTTAGGCCAACGCCGCAAATCATCCGAGCAAAGTGAGTTTTTGCGGTAGTCAACACCGACAACGAACCCAATAGCATCCGCTAAGCTCTAGACTTCCATCTACGAGATAGGCGGCCTTTTGGACCAGCAACTCGCTTCGCGGCGTCGACGTAATAAGGAAAGGTAGCCGCTTCACTGATGTTGGCGGCAGCAAAATCAATGGTAAAGTACCGCTTCTCATTCCACGCCTTGTCTTTGTCTTCCTGCCCTTATTATTATTGGTGACCGCCCGTCCTCTCTGCCAGTTCTTATCGAAGTGGGTGACATCCCACTCATTCAGTAGCGAGGAACGCTCGCCTCACTCAGTTTGTTATAGACACTCACATCGTTAACGTACTTGAGTTTCTCCTTAGTGAATTCGAAGTGGCCTACCTTCAGCTCGCTCTGTAACCCGGAGAAGGCAAAGCCTCCGTTGGTGCTCGTACGCACCACCGTTACCTTTGAAGCCCAGTGCGTTCCGTTTCCAGTGAATACCTGTTTCTCGAGGTGCTCACCATCGGGATCATTTAGGCGTTCGATGTCCCGGTGTTTGGCGCAAGCGGCCACCAATACCAGTAAGAAGTAAGTGTAGATACGGCTTCATTGCTGCCCCAGCAGACACGGCTGTATAGGGTCGTTGACGTAAATTCGCGATCGGACAAAGAGCTTAGTTTGACGTGATCGTCGGGAAGAAGATCCCGACAATGCGGCTCGTGGCATTGGGATCTTCCTGCACTACGTAGCAGCACTCAAAGTCGCCTTCCATCGCTTTCTTAGTGGCAATCAGCGTCTATCTGGGCCTTGAGCACGGTGTCTTTTGTCCCCGGCTTTAAAACAAGATCAGAAAGCCCGCAGAGGTTTGTAGTCCCCGCGGCGTGGCTGGCGCTACTCACGCTGACGACGCGTACCTTACCGTCTTCGACAGGTCCCTCCGGAACCACTCCTAAGAGTGGCGCGCAGACTTCCTAACCGCAGCGGATACTCGGTGACTCTCAAGCTTACCTGCATCGTAGACCGCCTCGAGAATTCCGGTGGGGGTGTAGTCGGCGCAGAGAGCTATCCTCACTCTGCACGTTCGCCTCCTCGCCCCTAAATCGATGTCGAGACAAGGAGCACCTCACCCAGTTCAACGCTTGCCAGTCGTTTCTGTTTCACATCCACGACTTCACTCACGGCCTGGGCGGCCATTTCATCCACTTTGCCATCAAGTAGCGCCACTTCCACGTAGCCCAAGCTACCGGTTGATTCGCGCAACTCAAAATAGAGGGACAGCCCTTTGCCGCCTGCAAAGTAGGTAAAGAGAGCCCATACTCCTTGGCAGGCGAGTCGGCATGCAGAGACCACTCAGGTTTTTGACCAAAGTTCCGCCCGGTAAACCGGATTCAAGAAGCGTTTCTCCGACGAGATCGCAACGCTTTGATGAACGGTACCTGCTGCGCTTTAGGAAGTCCATTTTTCAGCTCGACCGAACGATCTTCCGGTGAGGGATTTTCGACCAGGCTCAAAGCTTGTCGCCCTCCGTTGTCAGCTTGATGTGCCCGCCAGCCGGCTTCTTAAAACCGGTGTACACGGCGATCACCCTTAGACGCTCGCTCAGCTCAGGCTCGAGTACTCCGCTCAAACGGCTTTGTGCATCCCCAGAACTGATCACTGTAGTCTTTGGTAAACAGTGTGGTACCCGTGTTGGTAGCAGCGTTAATCCCGAGCTTGTCGATGACACTGCCCCAGTTTTCACCGAGCGCGATCTTTCCCTCGGGGAAGCTAAAGGCCCCTTCGATTACGTCCAGATCGTTGTCCAACTTGCCTTGCGCCACCCCGTTCAGCAGCATCAGCACGTGTTAAAGGACTTCCGATCTTTGCTGATGAGCAGGGAGAGTTTAGGCCAGCTAAGGGCTGAGATCATTCTCGCTCTCAATCACCTCACATATTTTCTCTTTGATGCAGCTAAACCCTGGCTCCTCCACCGCTTCCAATAGGTTGTAGAGCCGGTTTAGGAGTCGTGTCCCCAGCGGATCGCTCTCCGGAAAGGACGCTGAGAAATCATGGCCCATCTTTACCTTGCCGATCTCTGCACCAAAATCCAAACTGCCTTGGTAGCTCCCAGTAATGAGAAAAGCCTCCGGTGTGCGGGGCAGATTGAGACGCCACCAGATGTAAAGCCCCTTCATTGTAGGCGGTAAGACCGTCGGAGGCCTGAGGCCCGTAGAACGGCTTGGAGAGTAGCTCCTTTGCCACGTTCAGGGTCGTCTTGAAAGAAATGCCCGCCGCGCCCTCGCCGTAAAGAATCGGCTTGAGACTATTCTCGCGCGCTTTTTCGTCATCGGTCTTGATGGGCGGAGGCAACGGGATATCAATGGGTCCGCTTGTGGGAACACGGTGCCCTTCCCAATCTACCTGAATAGGACTGCCCCCCACGCCTTGCTGTGGCGCTTGCGTGCAAGCTGCCAGCAACACAACGTGAAGCAATGCCACCATGAAACTTCTTCGCTGAAACATATGTGCCCCCTCTGCGGGATAAACTTTCGAGGGCAAACCAACGCGTACTCGCGGCCCCCAACCCGAGAAGGGTTTTAGCAAAGCACATGCCAGGAATTTTACTGCGTCTTTCGCACACTTAGGGGCTATTTGGGAGAAAAAACTTCGGGCAAAAAGTCACCGGAGTCAAAACGCCCCTCCAAACTTTCCTTGCCGCACCGCGGTTCACTTCAGTGAAACAAATACCGATCAGCTGTTGAAGAGTACTGTCACCCGGTCAAATGCTATGGGAATCATATCGTTCATTAACGAGGGCGGAATTTTTATGTGGGTCATCCGCAACTCTCCGTCATCGCAAGTGCCATCGTTCTGGATCGCTTCACGGCCTTGAGTTTTCGTACCAGCACAGCGACAGCTTTTAATAGCGTGTTGCACTACATTCGCCTGGGCAATTTCCACGGCACTCGGCCTGTGTTACCGCACCACGCACCCTCTCGCGCAGGTAATCGCTGAGCTTGTCGAAGCACCACTCCCGCCCCAAAGAAACCCTGGATTCGGCGGCTAATCTTACTGCAGAAGGTGATGCCGCTGCTGCGCGACGAACGGGTTATCTGCAGATGCTAGAATGTTTCGACCTTGGTTGGCCTTCTGGGAACCATTCAGAGGGTCTCATTGTTTCGTTTACCAGTCTCTCCACCAGTAACTCGGGGAGCAAAGCGCAGATTCTTGCCGAGGGTATTTCCACCGCGATGAATACGACGGCCCTGGGTCTCATCGTTGCCATCCCCTGCATCATTTTCTACACCTACCTCACCAACAAAGAAAACGAACTCCTGGGAAAATACGAAGAAACGATCAACGAAGTGATTCATATCTTGGCTTACGATAGACCTACGCAAACGCAAGCCCCAGCGCCCGCAGCGGCAGAAAGCGGTGACACCGGAGGCGACTACTTTGCGTAGAAACCTCTCACGATTGAACTCCGGTAATGGTCCGGACGATTCCGAATCCATCAACGATCTCAATTTGCTTCCTATCTTGAGTCTGATGATGCTCTTGATTCCGCTCTTGATAGGAAAAACTGCTTTCTTCGATCTGGTTTCCTTGGAAGCAGAGCTTCCCAATATCCGGCCATCCTCCGAAGTTCCGGATTCCGAACGATCGGTACTGCTTCGCATGACGGTAAACCCGGATGCGGAAGTCGTTGAAATCATCGACGAGGAGAGCGGGATCATCGTCAACTCAATGAACTATCCAAAGTCGGAGCACGGATTCGAGCTGATCGCCCGGAGTCTAGCCACCTTCAAGGCCAAGTACCCGAAGCTTACAACCGCAGCCGTCATTGTTGATCCGGCAGCTCCTTACAAGCGTCTCGTTGCGGCTCTGCAAAGCTTTTCCACCAAAAAGCCGGAGGAACCCGCCCTCAAAGTGGTGGTGATTCCGAATCGGGGTCTGTGATGAGTGGCGTGCGCGTCCGAAAAAAAGAATCGGGTACCCCGCATCTAGGACTCACCTCCTTAATGGACGTGCTCACCATTCTGCTTATCTTTTTGCTGGTAAATTACTCAGACCAATTTGACGACATTCCCAACTTTGTTAGCTTGCCACTAGCCCAAACGGCATTGGGTACCATCAAGGAATCCACACAAGGCACCACCATCACAGTCGGACAGGACCGAATTGTGATTGGAAACCAAACCTTCCGGACGTCCCCCTGGCGCCCCGCTGAACTGCTCTCTGCAATGAACGCCGCTCTTGGAGACTTGGATCCCAGTAGCCACATTTTTCTCGTCGCAGACGAGAGCGTTCCTTACAGAGTCGTAGACCTTGCTGTGGTGGCGGCCGCTCAGAAGGGCGTCTTTAAGGTGAACTTTTTAGCGCAGTCAGGGAAGTAACGCGTGGCCATCGGACCCAATTCACTTGTTCAGATCAGTTGCCACAAGCAATCGCAGGTGGTGTACGTGCCACCCGTGCGCTTGCGCTCGCACGGTCACCAGACATTCTCCATGAACGGCCATGTGTTTTCTTTTACCGTTCGGCGGATCCGCGGGATGCGAACGGCTGTCGTAGTGGACGATAAAGGTGAGTTCGCGCTGCTAAACGCGGACGAGACCATTTATTTTAATAGGGACGGCTACACCTACGCTTTTCTTCTCGCCGATGACTTCGCCGATGGCGCGACAGCGCCTTTCTCCTCACGACTTGTTGTCGGCGCTCTTTTTCATATCGCTGTCGCCTTGGGACTGATGGTACTCCCGTTCCAACACGACACGGTAAGGGGATTGAGCAGCGCGGAGGAAAGAATAAATGTCGCGCGCGTAAAACAAGTTTTGGATAGGGTCGCTCGACGACAAGAAGAAAAAACGCGCGTGCTAAGTGAATCAGGCACCACCAAGATCCCTGTTCCTCCCGTCCCTAAAATCCCTTCGTTGGAAGCCACTCCTGACGCCCCAGTGGGAGGAGATCAGAACAATTCTTTTCTTCCCCCGGGTTTTGAGGGGCTACGCCGTCGGCGTCTCACTCAAGAAGCACCCGTGGTATCGAGACAGCCACGAATCACCAATGGCTCCGACACTGTAATTCGAAATCAAGACTATGACACTCCCTCCGGACTGGGAGAAAAAGGCGAGGGCCCCGGTGGGGGTGGCGGCGCGGGTACCGGCAAAGGCTGGGGGGCCTCGGTGAGCGGCACGGGATCCATCTCCCTTTCCTTGGTGGAAAAAGCGCTCGCGGAGAATCGAGCACAGCTACTTCAGTGCTACGACAATGTTCTACTGAATGATGAGACGGCCAAGGGACGCCTTCTTTTTTCCTGGAACCTGTCCGTGGGTGGAGAAGTCTCCAATATCAAACTCTTACGCACCAGCTTCAAGGGGAGAGAGTTCCACGTATGCTTGGCGGAAGTCATCAAGTCCACCCGCTTTCCCTCTCCCGCAGGCGGCGGTGTCGTTATCCGTTACCCTTTCGAGTTTGTGCAAGGCGGCTCCCGCTAAAACCCCGTTTGCCCACCCCAAGACTTGTGCTACCTTTGCCAAACCGGAGGAAACGTGGAACTTGAAGCTTCGGAAATCACCCAGCTTTTGCAATCGTACAACACCGGCGATCCGCGGGCTTTGGAACAACTACTGCCACTCATTTACGCCGAACTCCGCCAACTAGCGGCCTCCTACATGCGCCGTGAGAATTCCGATCACACCCTTCAACCGACCGCTCTTGTACACGAAGCCTACTTTAGATTGGTCGATCAAAAAGGAGTGCAGTGGAAAAACCGCGCTCATTTTTTTGGGATTGCCGCGCAGTTAATGCGAAGGATTCTCATTGATCACGCGCGAAAAAAGATAGCGCATAAGCGCGGTGGCAAAGACATCCGCGTTCCCTTCGACGAAGCCAAGCACGGTTCGAACAGTTTTTCCGATCTGCTCGCCCTGGATGACGCACTGAACCGCTTCAAGGAACTGGAGCCTCGCCAGGCACAAGTCGTTGAGCTTCGTTGCTTTGCGGGACTTAGCATTGAGGAGACTGCCGAGCTGCTTCAAACCAGCCCTGCAACCGTAAAGCGAGACTGGACGGTGGCAAGAGCCTGGCTTCATAGCGAACTCCAGGACAGCACCCATGAAACTGACTCCTGAGCAATGGGCCGAAGTAAACGCTCATTTTCATAGAGCCCTGGAGCTAGAAGGAAGCGATCGGGCGGCTTATCTTGCCGCGATCGACACGCCACTTTTGAAGCAGCAAGTGGATCGCCTCGTTCGCTCCCACCTAAGTGCCGGCGATTTTTTGGCCGTCCCCCTCTGGCAGGAAGCTCTGGAGGGAATAGCTGAGCCCTCCGGCCCCGGCACCAACTTGGGCGACTTCACTCTGGTGCGGGCCATCGGTGCCGGCGGGTGCGGTACCGTTTTTCTTGGGAAACAGCATTCGCTGGATAGAATCGTCGCCGTTAAAATCGTGCCTAATCTGGGTGAAGAAGCGCGCACGATGGCGCATTTGGAACACCCGCACATTGTTAAAGTCCATACACAGCTCATTGATGACACCAGACAGCAGCGTTGGATATGCATGCAATATGTGGACGGCGCTTCCTTGGATCGTTGTCTCACACAAAAGCGATTCGCTACTCCTGAGATACTCCGGATGGGGGCGCAGCTTGCCGAAGCGCTGGAGTTTGCACACCGCCGCGGCATATTCCATCTCGACGTCAAACCCGCGAATATTCTAATCGATCACCAAGGCACCCCGTACCTCTCCGATTTCAA
Source organism: Bdellovibrionota bacterium (assembly GCA_041391485.1). Classification (GTDB taxonomy): domain Bacteria; phylum Bdellovibrionota; class FAC87; order UBA2466; family JACKAF01; genus JACKAF01. The sequence continues at coordinate 24,359 of JAWKNY010000036.1, forward strand.
CGTTTCTTTCAATACGAGCACAGGCGATCCGACCCGCGTGCTTGGGGGGACTCTTAAGTACATGTCCCCCGAACACCTGTCTGCGTTTCGCAATGAAGGAACAGCCGTGGATCACCGCGCCGATCTTTACTCGCTTGCGCTCGTGATTAAGGAAATGCTGCTCACGACAGCGGAACGCCCATCGGCAGAGGTCAAAGCCGTTTTAGACCGCGCTCTCGCCACAAATCCGGAGGATCGTTTTGAGTCGGCGGCACAAATGGCAAAGGCCCTCGAAGGGCTACTGGAGCTGCTAGAGATAGAATCTCAGATGCCGCCCGAAAGTGCGGCAGTCCGATTTGCCAATAAGCATGCTTTATTCACTCTCTTGCTTGCCGCACTTTTTCCCCAACTTTTGGGGAGTATCGTAAACATCTCCTATAACAGTATCCGGATTGTATCGAGTCTCACCCCCGCACAGCAAAAGCTCTTCGAGCAACTGGTACTCAGCTACAACGTTATCGTGTATCCCATTGCGATCGCCATTCTTGCCGTTATCGTGCGGCCGATGCGTGGCATCTGGGCTCGACCACGCGCCCGTGTGTTCTTGGGAGCGAACCGTCTTGCGGCCTTGCGCGCGCACGTCTTGCAGCTGCCGCGGTGGTTGATCTTGATAACGAGTTTGGGCTGGCTTCCGGGCGCGGTTTACTTCCCCGCGTGTCTTGCCTGGATGGCAGGTCCCTTACCAGGAGAGGTGTTCGTTCATTTTGCCGTCTCGTTTGTACTCTCTTGGCTCGTGGCCCTCACCTACTCTTATCTGGGAACAAAGTTTGTCGCGCTACGCGTGCTTTATCCCAAACTCTGGACAGGAACAGGACGGATTCGCGAGACGGCCGCTGGCGAACTTCCCACCCATTGGTGGCGCGCTCAGACATTTTTCTTTCTTGCGGGTCTCGTGCCGCTTGTCGCCTCCGCCCTCGTGCTTTTGCTCGTTTCCTCCGCCCCCAGCCCCGCCATCTTTCAGTCACTACGCCATCTCTTGATGTTTTTGCATGCGCTCACCTTGGTGGGTTTGGTGCTCTCGGTACGCGCCACCTCCATCCTCGCCCAAACGCTCTACGCGCTCACGGGCCAACGCCGGGCGACTTCTAAGTAGCCGTTATTATATGTCTTACAAGCTAGGCCTGCCCATTTATGGGCGGGATGCCGATACGATAGAAGTGGGAGTCTTTGTAAAAATCCTGGTGCTTATCGTGCTACCCTCGCTCTGCTTGGCGAGTCAGTATTACCCGAGCCAGCCCAAATGGCAGAAGAGCATCACCGGTATCCGGCTCTTTGACATTTTGGAACATGAGGTGCCTGACAACTCCGCGCAGCTTCCCGTGCGAGCGGTCACCTGCAGTCCCCCGCTACGCGCAGAAGAGTTTCTTGCGGCAGCAAAAACAACTTCAAAAAAGTCAGTCTCTGAAACCGCGTTCCCCGTCGGCCTCGATGTCATTCAATCCAGTGGAAAAGAAATCAAAGACGTCTTTAAAGTGATTCGCGGTTCCAGCACCGGCAATCAGGTACTCGATCGCTTCATGCCGGGTTTTGGGTATCAGTACAAGGTACAAAACATGAATGACGGTGTTCGCAACCTCTTCGGAGCCCGTGCGAGTTCTATTATCGCGGCGTACTACCCTGAGAATTCCACTCTTTATTACAATCAGGCGGGAGAAGTCGGAAGGGCGGCTGTCGCTTTGGTGCATGAGATGGTGCATGCGCTTGACAGCGAATCTCACCACGCGGTCAAACAAATTGAACAGAAGAAGGCTTTCTTTCATCGGAAATGCTTCGCATCGTTTCCGCCAGCAAACAACGGACTCGCAAACAAGCTTGGGATCTTCACCTGGAAGACTATACGGGTGGAGAGCTAAGCTATTTGAAGGACCTAAAGATTGAGATCGATCAGTCAGAGGCCATTCAGAAGTTACCGAACGGAACGATTGGCTTACGATATTAGTTACAAAGCGTGGGAGGAACTTGCACGCCTTTATCCCAGGTACTATCTTCCCCAACGCCCCAAGCGCCGCCTGGTACGCCGTCAGATTAGCTCTTTTGAACCGGTCAATTTTACCAATGCGGAACTTATCCAAACTCTGCGGCTCAACCCTTCCGTAATTAGCCGCTTTCTTTCTGGTTCGTGTAAGATCAGTACCTCCCGGCGCTAGTGGATCCCGGCATTTTCGCGTTTGAGATCTTTTCGGATTCCAAGCACTATTCCCACCCACAAGAAGGTCACCACCAATGCAAAAGGTGCGTAGAGTTTTTCGAACACCAAGCCAGCCCGTTGTAAAAGCAGGATTCCCAGAGAAGCGCCTCCCTTACCAAACCGGTAACCAAAGACATCGATTAGCTCCTTTGCACGGTAGCGAACGTCAAAGGAGAAGGGAATGTACAACACCTCTTTAACAGCCCTAAAAACCGAGTAATCAAAAGCCTTGAAGGTGAGGTACACAATGGCAGCGGTATCTAGCCCCGGCGAGAACACCAACGCCGCACAACAGATCATGTGAATAAAGGGAATGATGAGGTGGGCCGTCGAGACCGACACCCGCTGAAGCAGAAGCGGCGCTAGGATGAACTGCAGTGCCGCCGCTACGGCGTTCAATAGGGAAAAGAATTTTCCCGAATACGCCGTTTGCACATCTGGATCGGGAATAGCCTCCTGCAAAGCCCCCTGGAAGTTTAGCCCCACAAAAGTGGAGTACACTTGAGTCGCCAGGATGAGTGCCATCAACAGCACAAGCAGCGGTGAAGATTTGAAGAGATCGAGCCCCAAGTGGTGAGGCTTGGCAGAATTTTCCTGGGGTACGGGCTCCCCGCACCTTCGATACGCCCACTCCGAAAGCACGGCTCCTGGAAACACCAATGCCACCGCAAAGAGCAACAGGTTGTTCGTGCCGAGCGGGACCGACCAGAGATGCACCAGATAGCCACCCAGAATGGCGCCGAGCGAAGCCCACCCCGTAATGGGCCCGTTGTATTTTTTTGCGTCTTTGACGACGAGTGTACTATTCAAAAAGGACCAATACTGTTCGATCAGAAGCACCACGTAGGCTTCACGGAAAAGATAAAGTGCAGCACTCGCCGGGGCCCATTGCATGCGGATGCCCCACCAGCACCCAAAAATCGCCGCTCCCGATAGAATCGATGTCCACCACAACGTCCGGCGCGGGCCTGTACGGGAGAGAAGCCAATTGTACCCGGCCAAAACGGCGAGCACAGAAAGCGGTACGAGTGCCATCACGACCGGGAGATTGGATGTTCCGTAGTTGGCCTTAAAGAGTGTATTGGAGGCGCTACGAACTAACTCGTAACCACAAAGAGTGAACGCCTCGGAACTGGAAACCGTCGCTGCGGCAAACCAAGGTTTGGGCCTGACTGACATTCCCAATATCTAGCCCGGGCTAGGCGACGCGTCAAAATCCAAGATGAGCTGTCGTCTGTCGGGGCTATGCGGGATTTCCATGGCGACGCTTACGCCAACCAGTCGAATGGGGCGCCCTTTCTCCCAGTGTTTTTCAAAAAGGAGTTCGGCTATCTGCCGAATCTCCCCCAAATCCTGCGTCTCCTTCTCAAGACTCTTCTGGCGTGTCACGGTGGTGAAATCCGAGTAGCGAAGCTTCAGTTGAACCTGCCTCCCTTTCAGATTCTTTTTAATAAGCGTAAGGGCCACTCGCTCGGCTTGCTCGCCAATTTTTTTCAAAATCTCTTTGGGATCCGCCAGGTCTTTTGCAAAGGTGGTTTCAGCGCCCCGGCTCTTTGCCTCCCGCGACGGACGCACCAAGCGAGAATCCCGTCCATGCGCCAAGTCCCACAGAAAAGGGCCGTGCTTACCTAAACGTGAATACAGAAATTCAGGCGTCACGCGACGCAGATCCACAATCTTTTGAAACCCGAGTGCCCGCAAACGTTTGGCGGTAGCGGGCCCTACACCCCAAAGGCGCTCCACCGGAAGCGGCTCCAAAAACTTATCGATGGCATCGGGCGGAATGACCACAAGCCCGTTTGGTTTCTCGTGCTCGCTGCCCAACTTTGCCAAAAACTTGTTGGGTGCGACTCCCGCCGACGCCGTCAACCCCGTCTGCCCCCGGATGCGCGCTTTGAGGTAGATCGCCACCTTCTTGGCGACTGTTTCGTTCAACTTATTCTCAGTCACATCTAGGTACGCTTCGTCGAGCGCCAGTGGTTCAACCAGCTCCGTGACTTCTCGGTAGATCTTTTGCAGCTGCGCGCTGACTTCGCGGTACTTCTGAAAGTTCCCGCGGCAAAAAATCAACTTCGGACAAAGACTCAAGGCTTTCTTCGCGCTCATCGCGGAACGCACGCCGTAACGTCTGGCTTCGTAAGAGGCCGCAGCGACCACACCTCGCCCTGTTGGGCTTCCGCCCACCGCAAGCGGCTTGCCACGCCACT
>JAWKNY010000037.1:0-20822 GCA_041391485.1 Bdellovibrionota bacterium
ATTGGCGTGTTTGCATGAGTGGTTCCTATCTCCTAATCGGATGCGCCCGATCCCGCTTTTTCCAGTGACTCGGCGAGATCCAAAAGATTCGGGAAAGCTTTGTAAGCCGTGTTCTCGGCGCCAAGTTTTTCCTTAGTTTTATTGCCTTCGCCGGTCAGCACTAAAAAGGACGCCATCCCTAAGTTGGACCCCAATTCCAAATCGCTTAACTTGTCGCCTACCATAAAGCTTTGGTCATGGGGGCTCTGGCGCAAGTAGCTTTCGACCAGTCCGGTCGCCGGCTTGCGGCAGCTGCACCCATCATCAGGGTGGTGGAAACAATACAGGTACTGGTCGATCCGAATGCCGGCCTCGGCAAGTAGGGTGTTGAACCGGGCGTGTACCGCTCGGAACTGATTGCGAGTAATGATCCCACGGCCAACGCCTGCCTGGTTACTGACGACGACGAGGCGGTAGCCTTTTTTGCGTAGCAGTCTTAGACCCTCAGATGCATTGGGACATAGGGAGACAATAGAAGGATCTCGGGGGTAGCCGGTATCCTCCATAATGGTTCCGTCTCGATCCAAAAAGGCTGTTGGACCGTTAAGATTAATTTCATCCATCGATTGCGGGTCCCGTTAAGTATTTGGAAGAAGGCGAGGTTGGGAACCTACCAGTTTTCGAATCTCCAGAAGTTGCCGCACAAACGTGCCGGCGTGTTCCAGATAAAAGGCATTGGGCCCATCACTTTTCGCACGGCTTGGGTCTGGATGACATTCCATAAAGAGTCCATCGGCCCCCGCCGCAATCGCTGCCCGCGCGAGCACTTCAATGTTTTCGCGCTTTCCCCCGGTGGTGGTGCCGCCGGAACCGGCACCCGGGGACTGCACGGAGTGCGTCGCATCGTAGATAACGGGCGCCCCAAGTTTTTGGATGGTTTGGAACGTGCTCATATCGACGACGAGTGTGTTGTAACCAAAGGAAACGCCACGCTCGGTGATCCAATACCAGTTTTCATTCGTTGCGGAGTGCTCCTCCGCTACCTGATTCAGTTTCTGGATGATGTTCTTTGCATCCCAGGGCGCCAAGAATTGGCCCTTCTTTACGTTAATCTTTTTCCCGCGTTTCAAAACGGCTTCCGCTCCCGCCACAATCATATCCGTTTGGCGGCACAGAAAAGCCGGGACTTGCAAGAAGTCCACGATATCCGCGACCGGCTCGGCTTGTTCGGGAAGGTGATAATCCGTGACGAGTTGTACCCCGCTTTGGGCTTTGGCCTTGGCCAAGATAGAGAGTCCTTCTTTCATCCCGGGGCCACGAAAACTTTTGATCGAAGTTCGGTTCGCCTTGTCGAAGGACGCCTTAAAATAAAAATCAATGGGAAGGCCTTCGAACTGACGTTTCAGCTCTGCGGCGGTTTCTAAAATCAGTCCCTCGTCTTCAATGACGCAAGGTCCCGCAAGAACGATCATTCTTTGGTCTCCAAGAGTTAAGGGGCCAGAAGTCATGGGGAATAAAGTAGTCGTAGGCAGGGGCAAAAGCAATTGGCGGTCTGCAGCGATTATTGAACTGGTAGGTTGTCGCAAAGCGTCTTTGATTTCAGTATCTTAGACTTCAGATTTGGGTCCCTTTTCCCGATAAGTTATTTAAGAACACTCGCTTCTCACCCAAACAGACCTGCGACAAAGGAGACTCAATGGCCACCAAGAAAAGAACTTCCGGAAGATCTTCAAGCGGAAGAAAAACCCAGGCGGAACTACACGCTTTGGTAAAAGATATCGTGGCCGAAAAGCGCAAGCAGGGACTTCTAAGCGGCGACCATAGCCGAAAAATCCGCCCGTACAGCCCCAAGGTCCGTTTTGACTACGGCGATCGTATTGAGCACCCCCAATTTGGTTCGGGTGTGGTGAGTAGCCTCATCAATACGCAGAAGATTGAAGTCGCCTTTCCGGACTGCACTCGCGTGCTCATCCACGCAAAAGCAGCATAAAGCCAAAAGGTGCCAGGCACCTTTTGATACTCCTCAAAAGTAACCGCGTACCTTTTAGTATCGGGTAAACCACTCCAGGAAACTGGACATGGGTGTACTTTGACTGGTCTCATCCAGATCCAACTCCGTTGAAACGGCCCAGTGCTTTCCTATTCGTCTTCTCAAGCCAATTCGGTTTGGTCCAGAGCCGGTGCCTGTGGCGCTGATGACGGTTTTGTCTCCTAGGCGAACGCGAACTGTGATGCCTTTGGTGTTCGGGTTATAGCTCACGCTCTGAATGGGTGTTTTAGCGAAGAAGTAGAGTGAGGCAAGTCCGATACTCCTTTCTGCGAGCGCTGCGTCCATGTTTTGAATGGATTCATTCTTGTCAAAGTCCAACCCGGCGGGGACTTCTCCAAAAAGCAGCAAGGCGATGATCTCGCGCTGTGAAAGCGGCGGGGAGCTTTGCATGTTTACTCTCGGAGATTTTGAGGTTCCCGATATTTTGATATCCACCGAGTAGTCCGGGTACTCCACATTCAATAAGCCTTCGATATCGAGCACAGTCTCGTCACTGCGCTCCTTGAGCAGCGTCGCACGGAAGCTTTTTACCGTCGCGGTTCGTCTAAAAAGCTCCAGCTCCAAGGGCAGCACCTCGATGTAACCGGAAGGCGGGTTGCTGGAGGACAAGTCCATTTCCGTTTTGAGGCGAATGGGTTTGGAAGCCAAATTGCTTTTGAGTCGAATGGCACTCTTTTCATCAGTGCGAATAACCACATGCCAAGGGAACGAGGGTTTGGGTTCCTCTTCCTTGGGAAGTTCAGCGCTGCTTGCATTACCGATTCGCGGATCGGGAGCCAGCTGAGGGGGTTCACTCAAACTCAACGGTGGTAGGTCGAGAGCGACCTCTTTGAGGACGGATTTCAAATCCAAAGCCATTTCAGTGTTGGGGAGGCACTCCCCCATGCTGAATGTCCCAGAGACTTCTGTGTGCAGCTGCTGCGTTTGTGAATCCAACTGCGTCGTCAAGGATACGGGTACGACAATCCTTGAATTCTCGGCTTTAATCCCTTCGGCATTCAGCAGAACTTTTCCACTAAGCGTGTTCAGCGGGGCGGGAATCGCCCACTGGGTTTTACGCAACGTATTCACGATGTCCTGATACTGCGAAAGCTCGAGCGTTAGCGCGCTCGTCGGTTTTACCTTTAACGCGACTCCGTCCTTACACGGGGAAAAGTCCGCTTCAATCATTCCTTTGGCGGTAAGACTCTTGGCGCCCGAGGCACCGATTTGAACGCTTGCTTTGCCCCTGCGTTCGGTGAGGTGTAACTGACCCTCCACGGACAGATCCATCTTTACTTCGATATTTTTGATGGTGCGCACGACGGGAGAGAGTTTGCAGTGCTCAACGCCCAAGGTGTCACCATGAAAGCCGGACAACTTGCAACGTTCCACGCCGAGCTTCAGCGGAAGCGGTTCATCCGCGCTGATGTCCCCGGTAAACTCCAACGAATCATACTCGTTGTCCAGATGCCCATCCAATCTGACGTGTTTAAGGGGAATGGACGGATCTCGAAGGGTGAGCTGGACCTTGATGTCTCCTGCCAGGCGATCGCGTGGTTTTAGGAGATCGAACGTTACTCGAAGATTCGTTTTCTGTTCTTTATCTTGAATGGCGAGGGTCAACGAGCCCGAACACCCCAAACGATCCTCTGGTTTGGGGGAACACTGGATGCCGGCGTTTGCTTGAGTGAGCCCTCCGCTTTCATTGGGTGCTTCCAAGATAAACCGGTTTATTTGCACTCGCCCCAGCGTCGTCAACCAGCTCGGAAGGTTAAAGCCTTCTGACTCAGAAGTTTCGGGCGGTACGTCGCTAGGAGCTGTAGGTGGCGAAAGCTTCAACTTGGCATCTTTTACGTCGAGCTGCCGAATCTGCAAGATTTCAAAGGGCAAGAGCTTAAGACTCCCTTCCACTTTCGCCTCGTTCAAACAAAGCTCCTCAATCCCTTCGGTGCGCAGGCAAAAATGTGCCAGATCGAGATCAACATTGAGCTTAGCCCAGCCTCCCCAGCTTAAATTTCCACTGTTAAGCTCGTATTCGAGGTGTACGCCGACGGAGTCCAGGTAAGTCGTTACGCGGCTGAGTACGGAAGGGCGTAAAACCCAACTTGGAAACGCGACAAGACAGGTTAAAGCAAGCAACAGGAGACCGAGAAAAATGCCGGCAATCTTCAACGGGAGTGAAATCCGCTTCATTAGAACTCCTCTCCCAGTCCAATGTAGAATTGCCAATGGGGGTTAATGGAAACCGGGCCGCTTCCCCAGAGGATCCCGTGGGCGAGCGTGCCCCGAATGACGCCGATAGGAGAATCCCAGCGAAGCCCTATCCCGGGAGAACCAAAAACCTGTGAGCCCAAACTGAAGGGGCGGAACCCCGCCGCACCAAAATCCATGAAAACCAAGGGCTGAAGCTTCCAGGGGAGCAGGTTGAGCAGACGCTGTTCAATTCCGATGTAAGCGCTTGTGTGGGCGGCTTTCCCGGCGCCGGGTAGTTCCAAACGGGAGAAACCGCGAAGTGAATCCGATCCCCCAGGAAGAAAAGGTAGGAGTCTGAAAGCGTCCCACCCCAATGGGTCGTGCTGCCAAACGCAAAGCGTACTCCCAGCACATACTTGGCAGGCTTGAGTCCGCCCAGGTTCCATAGTTTTTTCCCAAAAGCTGAAAGCGAAGAAAGGAAACATCAGAAAAAGATTCTGGTCTGAATACGAAACACTGATTTGTCCCAAGGTCCCTTGCTCGGGTTTGTCGAGCGCTAGTTCGAGATCGTGGGTTAGGTAGCTAAGCGAAAACTTCAACATCGGCAAAAGGAATAGGCCCACTCCGGACCCGCGCACTGTCTTTGTCAGTTCAACGGACGGACCGAGGCTTGCACGAATGCGTTCTCGACTCGTGTCCCAACTGTAGGAAGGCAACAGCGAAGCGAGCAGAGTATAACTCTCATAGTGTTGCTCACTGTTACGGCGGAACTCCAGATCTGGTTGCAGGTAAAATCTAGGATGCTCCTCTAAAACGTACCAATTCATGTTCCCTTTGAAGGACTGCAAGTACTTGGAGGCCAGCAGGCTGAATTCGAGCGAGGAAGCGTTGTTGCCGATGCGGGAGTGGCGCCAGGAAGCGCGCAACTTGAAAATCCCTTCGGTGTCCACACCCAAGCCAATCGTCGTCAGACGAGGAGGGCTGATGGAGCCCCGCAATTGGAGATCGTTCAGCTTTTGTTGCGAGCATCCCGTTAAGAAGTACCCCGAGTCGACAATCCCAGACTGTTCCATGCGCTGCGTACTCAGCTCCAAAAGATCATCGTCAAATTCCTGACCATCCTCAAAAGCATAGAATCGGGAGAGCATCCGTTTTGAGTAGGAGGCCTCAAGCTCCGGTGACAACCTCACCCGATCGTAAACAAGCACACTCTTCTCGCCAGGTGTGACATCCACAAATACCTGTCCATCGGAGGGGTTGGGAACCGTAGCGCGTGCCTCCGCACAAGGGTAACCCCGTTTTTGAAGCTCCTCACCGGCGGACTTTTCAATCTCATCCAGAATCTCAGGCGTGATCGACCGTCCAAGCCAGTTCCACTGTATTTTGGGAATCTTCACATCGCCGGCCAAGCGCATCGTAATGTTTTGCACGCGGGAGATCGGACCTGGGAAAATCTTGAGATCCCCTTCCGGTGAGGTTCTAAAGACCGGTTGATTGTACCCGCGTGCTTGCAAAAACCGAATGAGGTGAAAACGCCTTTGGCTTGGGGGAATGCGGCTCCAGGCCCCTTTTTTTTCACTCGGGCACACCAGACTTTTTTCGTTGCCGGTTAACGGCGGGTCGATGGACGATAGAAAATGCAGTCCGTGACAGGGATCCTCGGCGCGTGCGGGACTGCCGACGATTAGACAAACTAACGAGGCCAAAAAAACAAATCTGGCCAAAATTGTGCGTCGGGAGATCCGCATTCCTACAACATACCTCAATCCGCATCCCCCGACGCGGGCAATCTAGCACATTCGACCGAGTCGATGAAGTCTAAGACCGGACCCTTTCCTTACTCGGGTAAACCTTGGCGTTCCAAAGGGTCGCTTCGACTCGCCGGTTGTACTGCTCCGCTAAGGCGTCGGGCTCTTTTTGCCCGGGCGTAGCCACAACCATTGTGTCGATACTGATGCGTCCGGGGTCGATTCCGTTTTTGACGAAGGCGGCGGCCACCTCTAACGCCCGCTTGTGTGCAAGCGATTTGCAGTCCATTCGTGCTTGGGAAGAGGCGTATGCCGTCAGTGAGAGTCGGAGCCGGTCGTCGGTCCGGAGCAGTTTGGCAAAAGAGCGAATTTTCTCCGCGCTCCAAGTATTCACACGAGTTTGTTCCGGCTCGAAATAGGCAACGGCCTTCGTAATGAGGTAGTCTGATCCGTCGTCACAGCGTTCTTCAGCGTATTCCTGATCGCGAGCCAGCATTTGCTTTATCCGACTTTCGATCCGGCTTAACCGCGTCTTTCGATCCATGATGAGTTCTAGCCTCCATGCCCCACTGTTTGGGGGCCTCTGTCTTCAAAGTAGTACGCGAGAATTTGCGAATCCTTCCATTCGCGAATGTCTTCTGGTTTGGCAAACTCGGCACTCTCCACCACGCGTTCCGCCGGCATGAGTATGGAGAGTCGTCGATCCGCCCACTGGATGGAGGACACCATCACGGTCGGCACGATACGCATCTCGCTCTTGAACCAAGACCCCGCATTGACGACCAAGTGCAACAGGTGGCCGTTTTGCAGATCTAGAATGACATCCTCGACTTTTCCTACTCGTTGTCCCAGGCCTTCCATGTGGTACCCACAAATCTCATCTACACTTCGAAGATGAGCGTCTTTCTTCTTGAGTCGCTGTTCCAGAGTTTCCGCGACAGGTACGGGCAGGCCTTCACCGGGCATGCGATAGGGGTAGAGCCGAATGGGACTGATGGAGTCGGGTACCCAGTAGCGCGGCCATCCGTAGTACTGGTGAAGTGCATCTTCCAATTGGCGCGAGACAGGTTTTGCCAAATCTGCATTGGGTGCGGATTTCACGTGTTCTTCGTTCAGGGAGAAGTCGATAACGCGTTCTTCTCGATCGATACCGCTGAGAGCGAGCGGTGAGAGCAGGACCTTTTTCCCTGGAAGCCATTTTCTCGTGTCGACCACGAAATAGCGCGCCATCCAATGGATATCGTCGAAGTAGATATCTTTGACCTTTCCGAGAACTTTTTTGTCCGCCGTCCGGACGTGGTAGTCGCGAAGGGTGGAAAAAAACTCGATATTCTTACTTTCGTACATGAGCTGCGTCCTCCTTTTTTCAACGTGTTCTAAGACTTGGAACTGCAAAGAAAATGCCATTGGATAACTTGGTTTTAGGCACGGGTGTTTCTTGCGCTGTAGGGTTTGGTTACGGGAAAGTTGCGCTTTGTCACCAATTTGTTACAGTAGGCGCCTCTCATTGACCATGGTGAAGGGCATTCTAGAGTTGTAACGGAGGTAAGTGCTTGCCACCTTTAAGTATTTCGCATTACTCGGGCCAAATTTTAGTAGTCGATGACGATCCGGTCATCTCTCAGGCGATCGAAGCCGAACTGGAAAAAGTAGGTTTTCGGGTCAGCCATGCCCGCAGCCTGGCCGAAATGTGGGAGCGCCTCGGCGAGCGCGTTTATGACGCCATTTTGCTCGATCTTTTCTTGGATGGAGAAGACGGACTTGAAGAATTGCCAGCGATTGTGCGCGAATGCCCGTTTAGCAAAGTCGTTGTGATGTCGTCCTATGGGACGGTCGAAGTCGTGGTGGATGCCATGGAAATGGGGGCCACGACCTTTGTCAGCAAGTCAGACGACTTGCGTGAAGTCGTCACCTCGTTGAAGGAGCGGCTCCTAAGCTCGGTCCTTCCCGCAGAAGAATACGTGGATGTTGCCGACGGTACGCCTCTGGGGATCATCGGGCGCAGCGCCGCTATTCAAAAGCTGCTCGCAAAGATAGAGCAGGTAAAGGATGTGGATTCCACGGTACTGATTACTGGAGAATCCGGTACCGGAAAAGAACTGGCGGCTCGCGCCATTCACCGTACTTCGCCACGCTATAAGAATCGATTCGACGCCATCAACTGTGCCGCCATTCCTGAGAATCTTTTGGAGTCAGAATTATTTGGCCACCGTCGCGGCGCTTTTACAGATGCCAAGTCGGATCGCAAAGGGCTCTTTGAACTTTGTTCCGAAGGTACCCTGTTTTTGGATGAGGTGGGTGAACTCCCCTTGCATCTACAGGTCAAATTGCTACGTGTCTTGCAGGAAAAGGAAATTACGCCTGTCGGTTCCAGCACGTCGATTCCGGTGAACACTCGAATCGTAACCGCCACCAACCGTCACCTGGTGGAGCTGGTTTGGGACAAGCTGTTCCGGGAAGACCTCTTTTATCGCCTTGCTGTGCTCCATATTGAGTTACCGCCTCTGCGTGATCGCAAAGATGATATTGAACTGCTTACCGAGCACTTCGTACAGAAGTTCTGCAAACGTTTTTCGCGGACCATCCTGCCTCCGTCCAGTGAGCTGATGGCGCGCTTGAACGCGTACCATTGGCCTGGCAACGTACGTGAGCTGCAGAATGCGGTCGAACGTGGCGTGGTGCTTGCCCGCACGGACGAGCTTCAATTTGAAGACATGTTTGACTCCGAACTCCGTCCCGATCTGGGCGAAGGCGCAACGGCGGGACAACACCATGAAGAAGCGTTTTGGACGCAGCCGCTCTCTGAAGCCAAGCAGGAGTTTGAAAAAGAGTATCTGAAGCACCTTTTAGAACAAACACGCGGCAACATCTCAGAAGTGGCTCGCATCTCCGGCCGCTACCGCACCGACGTCTACCGGTTGCTCTCCAAGCACGGCGTGGACTGGGAAGACTTTCGCCCTTAAGCAACCTGGTCCGATTGTTGCAGTCCCTATCCCGCGTAGGAAAAATGAATGGCAGACCTTAAAAGCTATATGGCGAAAGCGCGCAAGTGGGTCTTGGGCTTGGCATCCGTGTATTTGCTCTACGTGATCGCTGGGCTGGTGCTGCTGAACGGGCCGTTTTTGCGATCCAAAGTAAACCAAGGGTGGAACGACGGTTTTATTGATTACCGCTGGGCCTGGTCTCCTTTTCCGGGATCGGTGGAGGTTCACGGCTTTGAGCTGCGTCACGAAGATCACAACGTTCATTGGCACCTCACGATGGAACGCCTTTGGACTGGGGTTGAGTTCAGCGATCTTCTATTTTCAAATCTAAGCTTCGAAGAAGTTATCGGGACCGAAGTCGCCTTCTATTTTTATGAGAAACGCTTGCGCAAGAGCAAACGTTGGGCAAAGTATTTGCCGTCGGTACCGCCCATTCCCGATCGAAAGCCGGTGACGCCGCCAAAACATAAAAAATACCCCTTGCCCGATAAGCCCTGGCAAGTGCGGGTACGCGGGGTGAAGCTGAGGGGTTTTAAAGAACTCTGGTTTGATCAATTTCGCTATGAGGGCAAGCTCAACATCGGGGGAGAGTTTGTATTGGCGCCGCAGATCCGCGTCGGGGTGGGTCCGGTCACCCTCGGGGCGGAAGCAGGTACCGTTTATATAGGAAAGCGGGAAATAGCGTCGGGAATCTCGCTGGATCTATCGGGTAAGATTATTCCTTTTCCGGCTGACTGTGTTCCGGGAAATCGTATCTTTCACTTCATCACCGCAAAATCAAAGTTGCAAGCTGAGGGGGATCTCGCCAACGCGCTCAATATCTATTTGAGCGGAAAATGGCCAATGGTGGCTCACTCGGGCGAAGGGCAGCTTCGCGCGGATGCGGTGGTGGAACGCGGCGTATTTCAAGAACCCAGCCGGGTGACTTTTGCATCAAACGAAATGGAGTTTTCCCTGGGGGCGGCCCGGATCACGGGCAAGGCGGATTTTGAATGGGAAGTAAAAGAGAAGTTGGGACGATATAGCGTCGAATTTGCTGACTATAAAATGGCCAACTGGCGATCCAAAAATGTTCCTCCTTTGCTTTCAGGGAACCACCTGCACCTGAGCGGCTCCCACCTGGGAGTTTCGCTGGAAAAAGGTTTTGCCAGCGGGGGAAGGCGGGCGCTTCAACTGGAGAACGCCAAGCTGGATTTGGAAGCCCTGCAAGGTTTTTTGCCCAAGCGAACACCGGTTCAATTTTTGGGAGGGGATGCGCGGCTCAATGTAGAGATTCAAGGCGCCATGGACGGTTTAGATAGAGGGACTTTGCGCTTGGAGGCGAAGCGCACGCAGGTCCAATACAAAGACAGCAATATGGCTGGCGACGTCACTTTGAATACTGAAATCCTCGCCGATTCCTTGCCGTCTGGAGATTTTAGCTTGGGCAATTTAAAGGTCCGAGTCTCTGACTTCTCAGTGAAGCAGGCAAAGGGAACAAAATCAGCCAGCTGGTGGGCCAAGGTGGACGTCGCTGCGGGGGAAATTAACTTAGGCAAGAAGCCAGTCGTTGTTTTACCGGCGAGCTTTTCCCTTAAGAATGCGGCCCCGGTGCTGGCCGTTTTTGGTTTGGATGACAAAGTTCCGGGTTTTGTGAAGGATGCGCTTACGGAGGAGGGGCTGCGGGGCGAGGCAATTGTAAAGATCGATCACGATCTCTTTTCCGTGCGTGAGGCTTGGATCAAGAACGAGCGCCTTGAACTGCGCGGACGTTACCAAAGTGCGACATGGAGTACCCGAGGTGTCCTACTGGCGAAGTGGGAGCCCTTTGCTGTCGGGCTCGAAGTCGTGGGCAAAGAAACCCACCTAGTCCTGAACAACGCCATCGACTGGTTCCGCAAATACCCGCCTTTGAGTGAACCACGTGTTGAGTAAGTCAGTTGGTACCGTCTTTGCACTCCATAAGGCGTAGGAATAAAAAATGTATCGATCTGCAACAAGGAGGTCTTAGATGTCTTACGAGGCGCGTGATTATACGCATTTGTTAGGAAATCTTCCCGGATTCAGTGACGAACAGCTCAAAGCTCACTTTGAACTTTATCGAGGTTATGTGAAGAGCACGAACGAAATCAACGACAGGCTTGAGAATAGTGATAGGAAATCGACCGGCTACGCGTTTGGCGCGTACAGTGAGCTCAAGCGTCGGTTGCCAGTCGCGTACAACGGCATGTGGTTACACGAACTGTATTTCGATAACCTTAAGGCCGATGTCGACGAGGACGGTGGTTTTAGGGAAGCCGTGCAAAAGCAGTGGTCCAGTGTCAAAGACTGGAAGGAAGGTGTATTTGCCACGGCGAAAACCGGTCCGGGCTGGGTCATTACAGCGCTGGAACAAACCACGCACGAATTGCACACCTGTTTCATCGCTGAACACCACATCGGTTGGGTGGCCAACCACACGCCCATTATGGTGCTCGACATGTGGGAACACGCCTACATGATCGATTTTGGGATCGACAAAGGTGCGTACCTCAAATCGTTCATGGAAAACTTGAATTGGGAAATCCTCGATCGGCGTTTTAAAGCCGCGATCGGAGATTCCCGTAAGAACGTCAATGACTCGTCGAGAAACTTGAACTACGTTCACGCAGCAGGAGGCGGAATAGGATAGTATGTCGCGATCCAATAGTCAGGCACCCAACAACCACGAGTTCGCTCGTCGGGTTGGAATCGGTATATTCTTTGTAGTTCTGTTGTTTCCACACGCGAGTTCCTCGCCCCCTTGGCAGTCGGGGCGATATTCGCGGTCGTGTTCTTTCCTTTCTACGAAGGCTTGAGAAAGAAATTTAAGGAGGGGCCCCGTCAGCGGCGTTTGGCCTCTGCACTGACGACCGTGCTATTTGGGTTGAGCGTGTTGCTCCCTCTGGGGGCATCATCTTTGCTGGCGCCGACGCCGGTTTGGATCAGCTGGAGGCCTTGAAAAAAACATCGGAGCAAAGTGGCGGGGATCTTTCTACCTGGATGGATTCCTTGCACATCGCCGAAAAGGTCGCGCGCTGGTTGCCGATGGAGGAAGAGCAACTGAATGACTCGCTAAAAGCGGGCATGGGGGCCGTTGCTGGCGGCATCGCCAAGCTTTTGCAGGCGGTTCTTTCCCAGATTCCTTATGTGTTGGTTTCAGGTCTGGTGGTCCTGCTGGCTGTTTATTTCCTTTTGATAGACGGAGAGCGGAGCGTGCAACTCATGCGGGAACGCTCGCCGTTTCCTCGGCGTCAAACATCCTTGGTGCTAAGATCGGTTCGTGCGTCTTGCAATTCCGCGATCCTCGCTTCGCTGGTTACCGGGTTGATCCAGGCGATACTCATGGTGCTCGCTTCCATCATCTTTGGTGTCCCCAACGTGGTGCTGATTGGCCTCGGAACGTTTATTTCTTCACTGGTTCCGCTATTGGGAACCGCTCCCATCTCTTTGGGGATTGCGCTGATGTTTTTCATACAAGGAGCCGAGGGTAAGGCTATCGGTATTATTCTCGTGGGTGTCTTTATCGGGATTGTGGATAATTTTGTTCGCCCGCTGCTGGTTCGCAGTGGGACCCGTATTCACCCGTTGAGTGCCTTCGTGTTTACCTTCGGAGCGGTCAGTACCATTGGATTTTACGGATTGTTTATCGGGCCTGTAGCGGCGGGAATACTGTCAGCGATGATTCGCTCGTGGAGAGAAAACGGGGCTTGAGGGGACTGGCCCCTCAAGCTCAAAACCGTTCGTACTAGTGGCCGCCGTCTTCGGTGGCTTCTTCCATCTGTTCGCCAGCAGCTTCGCCTGCTTCTTTCATGGCGTCGCCGGTTTCTTCTACGGCGTTTTCCATGTGCTCTTCGGCTTTTTCCGCCGGGCTTTTCTTCACGCAGGCTGGGAATGCAGACAAGAACAACAAACCAACTAGGCTAACCAGAACCATCTTCATAAGTAGTAACCTCCTAATAGTAGCCCCTGTGCAAGACTGTTTTTGCAAAAGGAGCGCCCATTCTATATCACGTTTCAGCGGCGATGAAAGAGACATTCTGAGACTATCCAGGTCCCAAAAGTCCTGGGGCGTGTCCGATTGTTGAAGCCGCAAAGTCTGGTTTGCCCCAAGTGCCGAGCGTTGACAACAGGTGTCAGCCCACGCAGTGATCATTATTGGAAAACCAACAGGTAAAAACGACTGAGCGTGCAGAATGTCGTGCTGCGCGCCTGTCAGGCACAACAGGGGGGTTCATGCGTTTGCTTTCGCGTTTACTATTCGTGTGCGTGAGTGTGGCTACGCTTGCGGCCACAGTAAGGGCCCAGGAAGCGGCCCGGGAATTCTATAGTGAGTACAGTCGTCCCAATGACGATCGCTTTCAAAACGCTGCCGGCGGTTCGGGTGAACCCTACGAAGTTTCCAGAATTCGAATCACATTGATTGCCAGTCCGGTCGAAAAAGGACACCAGCTCAAGCTGCGTTGGGTCTCCCGGATGATGACGGGCCGCCATGTGGAGGCGGGCAAGCACGTTGTCTTGAGAGAGTCGCGCAGCAGCTTGAAAGGCGAGACGCGCGTGCTGGACCCGGGCCAGCGCCAGGAAGAAGTGATTCGGGATATCGCCATCGTGTATCCCAAAGGCGCAGACGTGAACTCCTCCATCGAAGACAAAATAGGGAGTGAGCTTCGGACAGAAGTGGAGCTGGGTCAGGTCACCGACGACGGCGAGTACTCCGGAGACTTACAAATGAGAACCCGTGCTTCTCAAAAAGGGGATCTCATTACAGAGAGTTCGCAGGGAGTGACGCACTTTGTAGGGCAGAAGGTTTCTGTTTTTCACAACATTTCGTGGAAGATAAAAATTGAGAATGGAAAAGCGGTGGAAGGCGAGGTGAAAGCCGCACGTCCCACCGTACCGCAGTTAAAACTTGTAGATAGCAACTGCCTCTTTTGTGATTCAGAGCTGAAGGAGCACCAGCCCTATCCCAAGCAACCCAAAGCGGCGAAGTGCAAGAGCGAAACGGTGGGACACAAAGGGGATCAGATTGCGGAGGAGAGTGAGTACGACAAATCACAAAAACGTTTGGCAAAGCTCATTGATTCCGCCGGCTGTACCAACTGTCACGGGGAAGGGAGTCAGGCCAATTTTCGTTTCTGCGATGATGGAACGCCGATCTATCCCAAGGAAGACGCGCATAACATTTATGCCTTGGTGACCAACGCGAAGAGTGTGAAATGGGATCGCTACCCGAACGGGATGAAGGAAGCTGTTGACGACTTGCGCGATTCCGAAAAGCAGACTCAGTACGTATCGGCGTGGGCCTACAAAACGGGTGTGGCTCCGGGTTTGGACGTTTCGTTTCCCCGAGGCGTCGTTTGCACCTATACCCTGCGGTTTTCCGGGCTCAGTGGAAAGCCCGTTTACGAAGTTGCGATGGATTCTCCTTCTAGCGAGGATAATTTTAACTCAGCCCTATCCAATTCCTGCTCGGACTGTTTGCAGCAATTGCGCAAAAAGAAGACCGAGCTGTTGGAAAAAGGGATTTCCTTTGTTTCTTACGGGTGTGTATTGACCCGGGAGAGCTGCCAGGACGCGGGTGCCGGTACCCGTTTTAGCATTGGCTCTCGCTCCTTGCGATCGGCACTTGCCGCTGCTTCGGATGACAATCCGGATCTGGTGAGCTACTGCCGCGTCGACGAATAATGGCTCCCGAGTGATTTGAGTCTTCTCATTTGAGCGTGGGCAGTGTAACTCCATTGAATGGGGGAAACAAAGGCCATACTCGCCAGTCGAGACCTGCAGAAAAGGTTTGGAAAACTTGTCGCTGTCGACGGAGTTACGCTGGATATCTTGCCGGGGCAATGTGTGGGCCTTTTGGGACCCAACGGTGCCGGGAAATCGACTTTTATCAGTATGGCGTACGGTGCCACGCCACGTTCGGGCGGTGAGCTTTTTGTTTTCGGTCTCGATCCTCAAAAAGATAGCCGGGCCATAAAAAAGAGATTGGGTGTAGTGACCCAGGAAGATTGTTTGGATGAGGCGATGACCGTTTACGAGAACATGGCGATGTTCGCTAGGTTTAGTGGCGTCCCCAAACCCGAGATCGATAGCCGTGTGGGAGAGCTTCTGGAGTTTATGTCGCTCGGCCACAAGCGGGACGCTTCCATTCGGGCCCTTTCGGGCGGCATGAAGCGACGGTTAGTTTTTGTTCGAGCGTTGCTCGCGAAGCCCGAACTCATCATTCTGGATGAGCCCACGACCGGACTGGATCCTGCGGTGAGGCACCTTCTCTGGGAAAAGGTTTTGGAACTCAAGGCGAGTGGTACCACCATCCTTTTGACCACGCATTATATGGACGAAGCGGAACGCCTCTGTGAGCGGCTCATCATTATGGATCAGGGGAAAATCCGGGAGGATGCGGCACCCCGCGATCTCATTGAGCGGCACTGCCCTGGTTACGTAGCGCACTTTAAGAACCGGGAGGTTGTCGGAACACTCCGGACTTATCTCAGTTCTCACCCCGAAGGGGTCGTGTACGAGGACTCCGCAGGCGTGGGCGTGCGCGGTCCAGACTTGCCTTGGATTAGCGAAATGGTTTCCAAAATCGAGTTCGCTCCGGAAGTGGTGCGTCCGGCGAATTTGGAAGATGTATTCCTAAAGATCACCGGAAGAGGGTTGGGAAGTCATGCTTGAAACACTCTCTTTGTCTTGGCGGATTGCCGTTCGCCACTGGTTAATATTCCGCAAAGATTTCTTTGCGAATGTTTCTCCAACCATCATCGATCCCGCCCTTTTTCTGGTTTGCCTGGGATTAGGGCTCGGTGCGTATGTCGATGAGGTGGATGGCTTGAGTTACGCGCGCTATGTGGCACCCGGACTTGCGGTTTCCACGGCTCTTTTTACGGCATTTTTTGAATGTTCTTATAATTTTTATGTCCGGCTGACGTTTGAGAATATTTATAAGGCGATCCTCACCACGCCCATCGGTCCAAGAGAGATTCTTTTTGGGGAGTTTATGTGGATTGTGCTGAAGGGAA
This sequence comes from Bdellovibrionota bacterium, assembly GCA_041391485.1. Lineage (GTDB taxonomy): Bacteria > Bdellovibrionota > FAC87 > UBA2466 > JACKAF01 > JACKAF01. The sequence continues at coordinate 15,953 of JAWKNY010000037.1, forward strand.
TGGGAATGACGTCGCTTGCGACCGTATCACTCATCGCTTTCAGAATCTGCCACTGGGAGTACGCTATTCTGATGCCTCTTTTGGGCGGGCTGGTTGCCTTTGCTTGCGGAGCCTTGGGTTTAATCGCGAGTTCCGTCGTAAAGAACATCAATCAGTTTCAAACTATCTACAGTCTGCTGATTAGTCCGATGTTCTTCTTCTCCGGACTTTTCTTTCCCATTACGGATTTATATTGGCCGCTTCGTTGGCTCGCCAACCTTTCGCCGTTCTACCATGGGGTAAGCTTGGGGCAGCATATTCTTTGGGCTCGCGAGGTAGGGGAGGGCCTGCTTACCCACGGATCCGCGTTGGTTGGGCTCTCCGTTGTGCTGGGAGTGATTGCCTACCGGCGTGTTTACCCGCTTCTCTACAAATAGGACGCCCTTTTAGGAAAATTTGTGGATAACTCCCTAAACTCCTTGTCTTTTTCCATTCCGCTCTGTTTTTGAAGACTTAAAATCAAAACCGCGCTAGGGTGGGGTCGTTGAATAACCACCGACAAAAAGCAAAAATTGTGTCCCTGGCCGTGGCCTTGGTGCTGACACTTGGCCTTGGCTTCTTCATTGGCTATTACGTCGTTTATTCCGGCGACGATCAGACCTACCGGCCCATCCGGATTGCGGAGGTGGGAATCCCAGAGGGCTCACTCCTTTATATCGCTTACGCTAAGGGTTTTTTTGGTGCCGAAGGGGTGAACGTAAGCCTGTCGCCCTTCGCCGCAGGCAGGGACGCGTTGTCTGGACTCGTCTCCGGCCAGGCGGAGCTGGCCACCGTTGCCAATACCCCCATCGTGCGCAACGCTTTAGAGGGCAAACGTTTCAAAGTGTTGGCAACTCTTGGAAGCTCCAAAGTCATGGGCATCATGGCGGATAAGAAAACCGTACCCAGTCCGGCTGCGCTGATAGGGAAACGGATTGGCGTGCCGTTCGATACGGCGGGGGAGTACTTTCTAGATCTCTTGCTCGCCCGTTACAGCATTCCAGCTGACAAGGTGGTTCGCGTGAATATCGATCCCAATGGAATGCTGAGTGCGCTTTTACAGAATCGAGTGCACGCCGCGGTGACGTGGAATCCCTACATCGCGCAAATTCGCCAGGCTTTGGGCAAAGGCTTTGTCTACTTTTCCGGGCAGGAGTTCTATGTGCTCTCCTGGAACCTGGTGGCTAGCGAATCTTTCGCTTCCGATACCAGGCGATCGAGCGCTATTTTGCGGGCCTTGGATCGGGCCCGCGAATACATGGAAGTCTCTCCCGAAGATTCCAAGAGCCTTGTTGCCAATGCCTTGAGGGTTGAGCAAAGACTGTTAGAGCCTTACTGGGCGGACATGGAATTTGACACAACGTTAGATCAGAGCCTGATACTAGCGATGGAGTCCCAAGCCAAGTGGTACACCAAAAGAGAGCGCTACAGGGGCCAGACGGTTCCCAACTTCCTTGATTACCTGAGTCTTGATCCTCTTACGCAAGTAAGCCCTGAGAAGGTGGGCGTCATCCGTTAAACATGAGATATCTTGGACGTACAATTGATTCCAAGCTGAAGTACGCAACGCTTCTCATTTTTCTGTTTGCGCTGACTTCGATAGGCTTAATGTATGTCTCGTTAAATTCGTTGTCTGAAGAGCGCCAGCGAGTCAGCACGGCTCGGCGTATCACCAAGGGTGTCTTTGAGCTAACGATCTTGGCCAAGGATTACATTACCGGCCCGTCCGAACGCGCCGCCAATCAATGGGACGATCGGATCAGTTCGATCCAACATCTTGTAGAGCGCACCCGCGACTTTCCGGGCAGTCAGAAGGTAGGTGATAGGCTTCGCGACGGTATTTTGGAAATGAATGCTGCCTTCAGCGAACTCAAGTACCTTTCGAAGAACGCATCGGCCGCTGAGACGATTTCCGGGGGAGCCGCGCGACTTGCCCAGCTGGAAATATCACTCGTCTATATGGGGCACCGTACTCGGGCCTTGCCAAGCAGATTGCGGATGCGACGGAGGAACGCGCGGAGGTCTTGGAAGGACAAGCCTTTTACGTTGTGGTACTGACCTCTCTCCTGCTATCTGCATTCATCATCGGACTCCTCCTGATGATTCGAGTCCGGCTGAAGGACTCGTTCGGCATTTTGCTGGACTCCATTCAGTTGGTAGCGGATGGGAAGTCCTCCAAAAGGCGAAAGTGGACGCTCGGCAACGATGAGTTCGGGATTCTCTTTGGGAAATTCCAACAGATGTCCGAAAAGATCGAATCCCGTTACTCGCGGGTAGTCGCCGAGCTACGAGACGCTAAGCAAAAAGCGGATGCGGCAAACCAGGCGAAGAGTAATTTCTTGGCGAACATCAGCCATGAAATCAGAACGCCTTTGTCAGTTATCGATGGTTACTCGACCCTCCTGAGAGAAGGGAGCGATACCGAAAAAAGTGAGAGTTTGGCGAAGATTCATTGGAACGTGCGCTACGCCACCAATCTCATCAACGACATTCTAGATTTAGCCAAGATTGAATCGGGAAAGCTAAAAGTCTTAAAGGAAAGTGTCGATCTGCGGAGCGATCTTCCGATTATTCTCAGTAGTCTGCGCGATCGCGCCCGATCCAAGGGCTTGGCGTTCAAGGCCACCGTAAATGGGGCTATACCTGCCACGATTTTCACGGACAAGATGAAGCTCGAGCAGATCCTACTCAACCTCGTTGGAAACGCGATCAAGTTTACAGAGAAGGGCGAAGTCAGTGCCGAGTTTTCGATGGGATCGGATGGCAAACTTAAGGTACTGGTGAGTGATACCGGAATCGGCCTCACCCCTGAACAAGCCGAGTCCTTGTTCGCGCCGTTTACTCAGGCGGATCCTTCCATCACCCGCCGGTTTGGTGGCACCGGTTTGGGGCTAGTTCTGTCTCGCCGAATGGCTAGGCTCCTCGGTGGGAATGTGAGCCTCATTCGCAGCGAACCTGGAGAGGGGTCGGTTTTTCTATTCGAGCTTGAGCCGGGCGTTCTTGATGGAGTAGAAAATATTACCGATCTTGGGAGCGAGGTAAGCTTTGAAAAAACGGAAAGTAAATCCAATGAAGGAGCGCTTTACGGGTTGAGACTTCTTTTAGCTGAAGACAATGAGGACTTGCGCGACCTCTTTTGTGTGCGCCTTGAAGCGGCGGGAGCGACTGTTTCCACTGCCAAGAACGGTAGGGAGGCGGCTGAGGCCGCGATGGACCCGACCAGCACTTTTGATCTCATCTTAATGGATGTGCAGATGCCGGAGATGGATGGCTACTCTGCCACCAAATTACTTCGTGAGAGCGGCATTCAGACACCGATTGTGGCGTGCACGGCGAGGCTCATGAAAGAAGAGCGCATCCGCGGCGCTGAGGTTGGGATGTCCGCGTATTTGGAAAAACCCGTGCAAGTCGATAGGCTCATTTCTCTCTGCAAGCGTCTTACTTTAGGTGTGCGAGAAAAATCCAGTGAGCCGAGATCTATCAGTGCGTATTCAGATTTTCACGGAGACGCAAAACTGCACCCGCTGCTCATCCAGTTTTCCCGCCGTATCCCTTCGTACGAGAAAGAGATTCAGGAGAGTGCGAAGGTAGGCAGTCTAGCTTTCATGCACTCTTTGGATCGCTGCCGTGGCGTGCTTTCAAGTTTTGGCTTTTACGCGGCAGCGGATCGCGTCGCTGAAGTTGAAAACCTTCTGGAAAGTGAACACAGCTCTGAAGCAGTAGAGGAACTTGTGAAGCGAGTGCAGTCTGAACTTCAGTCTATCTATAAGACCTACGCGGTTGAGGAAGCCAGCTCTTCCAATCTCAACATCTAATTTCAGTAAAAGGTTCCCGCAAGAAAACGAGTCCACGCGGAGGGCTCGTGGATGGATCGCCCATCGAACCCGGCCTCGTACTGTGATCGGCTCATCACTGTCCCGGCATACGGATCCGCGACTAAATCGAACGCCGGAAAGTACACCCACAAGTGTCTTCCCACTCGATCCATATCGCCGTCGCGGAGCACGGCTTCGATTCCTAGATCATTGAGCAGGCCTGCGAGAATAGAGGCGCGGTGGCGACAGTTCCCGCGGTCTGGATTGTTGGGGTCTAAAAAATCTGAAGCGTAGCGGGTTTTTGGAAACCACTGCCAATCGGGTCCTTCATCCCCGTCAAGATCTCCCAACTTTTTGGTAAACATTTCAATGACCGCACGCGGGTCATTGTCGGCGTTCCCGAGAATATCTCTTTCCTCCAGGGTGAGTTTCTCTCGAATATTTTCCCAATCCAAATAGATCCCGTGACCCACATGTTCGACGTGCGTCACTTCGCTTTTTACATTGTGGTAGATGCTTGGCGAAAGATAACCGACACTCAACGCACCCACTGCTGCCAATGAAATCAAAAACCCGCAGCTTCCAAAACGTTTCTTTGGCTTGGCTGTTTTTTTTGCTGTCGCTGGTTTGGGCCGCTGTTCAATGGAATAAGCAGGAGTGGAATCGAAGATTGCTGGCACTGACGCTGCAACCGCCATGAACGGTTGAAACAGAACGCAAAGCGCCCATAAAAAAAGAACTGTAGATTTTGCCCCCATACCTAATCCCAGAAAGCCACGGCTATTGCGGCTTGTCAACGGGATCAGACAAGAACTGGTACTTCCACGGGTAGCGCTCCGGCAACGCGGTAACGAACGTCGGTAGGATCGATGAAGAGTTTATGGGAGTGCCCCGCGACGACATCTGTCTCTAAGGTGACGCGCTTGAGTTGTTTAAGCTGCTCGAAGTGTTCGGGAAGCAAGGTGAAGCGGTGGTTTTTTCCGCCATGTCCGTGCCAGAACTGCATGTTCACGGGTTCGTTTGCGAGGATATAATCG
>JAWKNY010000038.1:0-19633 GCA_041391485.1 Bdellovibrionota bacterium
CTCCACCCCTTCATTCTAGCGAGCGAAGTGGTAGCAAAATTACACCGCACCGTGAAATTTCCATCATATAGCGATTTGGAGCGCTTTTTATAACTGCCTGGAATTGCTGAGTTTCACCCAAATTCGGCCCCTAGCTAGGCTTTGGCAATGATCGTGCAAAGCGAAGCACTGGGCACTCGGTGGCAAAGGGGTCCTCCGGGTATCGAGTTAAAGGGTAGTGCGATGAAGGGCTCGGGCTCGACAATAAATATCAAAGCGATCATCTTTCTCTGGGCGGTCCTCTTTATAGTGATGATTCTTATGATCTCGTGCAGTGGCTCGCCGGACCGGCACGCAGAGCGGAGATCCCATAAAGCCCCAGCTTTGGTAAAGTGGGTGGATGCCACTTACCTGCCGATCACTTTTTCTTAGCCTTTTTCTGACAAGTTTTGCCCTTGCCGCACCGCACAAGGCCTGTGTGGACTCCACAAAAAACCTGCAGATCATTCTTTCCACCAACATAGACGGTCCGGAATCGGTCAAACACCTCCACGGACTCGTTTCCGAAGGCGCGCCGCTCGTCGTGGACGAGAAAAACACCAGCCCTTCAGTAAGTATGGTGCTCAAAAAACTGCATCCCGGGGACTGCGTCGTCTTTGAACCCGAAGAGGCGGCAGAGTTAGCGATACGGTTTCCAGAAAACTCCAACTTTTTTAAGAATCTTGGCAAGATTTTCGGGATTGGAGCCAACGGCGAAAAAATGAAACTCGTCCCCGTCGTTTACTGGAAGAAACGCGACGAATCCCGCCACTTTGGTCTGATGGACGTAGCGAGCCTCAACTCCCTACCCAAGGTTCCGGTTCGCGAAACTTCCCTGAAAGAATTGCTCGCCTACTCTACGGACAAACGTTTTACCGTCCTCTATGTACTTTGCCCCAAGAATCGGGAATCGGTCTGCCAGTTAGAAATACGTCACAAGGGGAATTGGCTAAAAGATCCCAAAACTCGAAAGCGATTGAGCTTCCCAATCCTCGGGCGGTCCAACCGCACGGGTGAAAAGAGCCAGAGAATCCTTTTCGGCGGAGACACGCCCCAAGGGATCTACTATGTGTGGGGCACTATGTTCACGGCCGATCCGGTCTTCGGAAATGCTCCCAGGATAGATTTGGATGCTAGCATGCCCCCGATCAACTCTTACGTCTACGAACTCAACTCACCCGTATTGGATGGGCTAGTCCCGCGCTCAGCGCGGGACGATTACTGGATTCACGAATGGCCTTTGGCTTACAAGTTGGGGCGTGCCTATTTGCGAATTCACACGAATCCCGCGGAGATGGAAAAAAAATCCTCCACCGCGGTAGCGCACGAGGATAAGCTTTTCAATCCCACCCAAGGCTGCCTCAACGCCGGCGCCTCGATGAAAGGGCTCATCGACACACTTGTGGGGATCGGCGTGATCCGCCGCGAACAGATCCGTACTCCCGAGCCCGCAACCTCAAAAACGCTGGGATGGAAAGTGGTTCCCGGGATCGGAAACGTCTTTGTCATCGTCCGCGATCATTAATTCCAAGCTGGTGTTTGACTCATTTGGCTAAGGTAAATAGTGTTATACTGTTTTAACCTTAAAGAGGTCTAGGGATGAATTTCTACGGTTTTACGCGTAAAGCTGTTTTGTTAGTTTTCGTTTTTTCTTTAACTCTTTTTAGTGGCTGCGGATACAACGCGCTGCAAGGGCTAGACGAGGACGTAAAAGCCTCTTGGGCCGAAGTAGAGAATCAGTACCAGCGCCGCGCCGACCTGATCCCAAATCTTGTGAACGTCGTAAAAGGGTACGCGAAGCATGAGAAAGAAACACTAGAAGCCGTTATAGAAGCTCGCGCGAAGGCAACCCAAACCAAGATTGATGTGAAGGGTCTCTCGGATGCGGGAAGCTTTGGAAAATTCCAACAAGCTCAGGACTCCCTAAGTTCCGCTCTATCGCGATTGATGGTTGTCGTAGAGCGCTACCCAGCCTTGAAAGCCAATGAGAACTTCAGAGATCTGCAGTCGCAGCTTGAGGGAACCGAAAACAGGATTACGGTAGCAAGAAGACGCTATATCGATGCGGTAGCAACCTATAACAAGAAGGTTCGGTACTTCCCGACGAATCTTACCGCCAAATACTTGCTTGGCCTTGAAGTCCGGGAAACTTTTAAGACGACTGAAGCGGCTAAAGAAGTTCCCAAAGTAGAGTTTTAAAAACTAGAAAGTGCACACACTTCTTAGAAATTTCTTCGCCTTCACCTTTCTGCTTGCTGTTGGCTCAGGCTCGTCGTGGGCCCTTACCAACAATCTGGACATCCCTGAGCTAACCGGTCCGGTCGTCGATCAGATGCAGATGCTCAAGCCGCTGGAGGCGGAGCAACTCGAACGCATGCTCACCAAGATGTATGAGACGGGCAAGATCCAGATGGCCGTACTCATCACCCGATCGCTTCAGGGTTACGACATTGAAAGCTATTCCATTTCTGTAGCGGAGAAATGGCAGCTGGGACGCAAAGGGCAGGACCAGGGTCTTCTGATGGTAATCGCGCCAGCAGAGCGCCGCATGCGCCTGGAAGTCGGATACGGGCTTGAGGGAGACATCACGGACGCCTTCTCACGGCAGGTACTCGACGACATTGTTGTCCCTTATTTCAGAAAACAGCGATTTGGCGACGGCCTCATGCTCGCCACCCAGGCCATTGCCGAAAAGCTCAAACTCGAGGGCCTGGACGCCCCCGTCAAAAACCCTTTGCAACGGACCGAGGGTGGAAAATCCCCCTTCCGTTCGCTCATTGTCCTCCTGTTCTTTATCTTTTGGTTGATGCTGTTTTTCCGAGGCTTCCTACTGCCTTTTGGCGCCGGTAGCGGTTGGGGTTACCGCGGCCGAAGGGGTGGCGGCTTTGGTGGTTTTGGCGGCGGTGGATTTGGCGGAGGCGGCGGCTTTGGTGGCGGTGGTGGTGGCTTCGGAGGAGGCGGAAGTTCTTCTTCCTGGTAGGGGAAAGCATGACTAGAAAGTTTCGCATCAGCCGCAAAGAGAAGCACGCAATCGAAGAGGCCGTCGCGCGCGCCGAGAAACGGACAAGCGGGGAGATCGTGCCCATGATCGTCCGCCAAAGCCACAACTACTGGTGGGTCCATTGGTACTGGGCCGGCATGTTTGTGGTCCTTGTCTCCGCCTCGCTTTGGTGGGCGACTTCCGAAGAACCCTGGGCGCTCTATTTGCACCAGTGGCTTCGAACCAAGACCGACTACACGTTTTGGAATATACGAGTACACGACGCGCTCGCGGTTCAACTGTGCGCGGCCTTGTTCGGGTTCGGTCTAGCATTCTTCGAGCCGGTCAAGCGCATGGTTCTTCCCAAGCGCTGGACGGATAAGCAGGTACACCACGCGGCGCTGGCCAATTTCATGGCTTGCGGCCTGACCGAGACCCGAGATCGAACCGGCGTTCTCCTTTTCATCTCGCACCTAGAACACCGGGTGGAAATCATCGCCGACAAAGGCATCAACGAAAAGGTGCCAGCGGGTTTTTGGCAGGAACAGGCGGATGTCATCGTAAGAGGCATCCACAATAAGCAAGCCAGCCAAGCGATTGTGCACGCGATCAATGCGATCGGTGAAATGCTGGCTCAAAACTACCCGCCCCGCGCGGATGATACCAATGAGCTGCCTAACACCTTAAGAATGGACGGGTACTCAGAAAGCCTGGAAGAAAAAGACTCCGGCTACGAGTCCCAAACCGATCCCGATGACTTTGTGGAAGAAACTCTGGAGAAACCAGAGTCCTCCATCTGGAATAAGCCCGCGCCCGCGCCGGCGTGGGAATCAAACAGAAGAGCCTGCCGAACTGGAGGACAGTTCTGAACGCCTCCGGCGCTCTCCATCGATGAGAACGCCGGTGACCCTACTCCAAGCGATTTTCCGGCACCCCCTAGACGAAAGCGATCACGAGCAGCTGGTGACGGATGAAGAGCTGACAAACACGAATGCCGAGCCCGTTCCTGATAAGGAACCTTCCGACTCGCCACTGGGTGAGCTGAACCTGGAAGAAGAAGACACGCACACCAACTACAATATTGGGGAGCTTCCTCCATTCACCTGGAAGACACCTCCCCTTTTGGTCGAAAGAATAAGAAAGACGAAGACTAGACGAAGCTCGCGAGCGCTTCGCGGATACCATCAAAGCAAAGGTAGGCAAAGAAGTAGTCCCGCGAACAAGACCGAGGTGTCCCACCACTTGTTGCGTAGATCCCCGACCAGATCCCGTCGCGAATTCAAATACAATAGCGTCAGCACCAGGAATGGCATAAACAACGCGCCGACAATGGAATAGATGACAATGATGAGGACCGGCTTGTTGGCCCACAGCAAAACAAGCGGTGCCACCCCCAGATAGAAAAGGTAGGCCCGGTACCACCTGGAATGCGAATGGAGCAAAGCCTGCCGTGCGGGCGGATCGAGGTTTTTCGTGATCCCCACAAAATCACAAAAGAGGTACGGCACGCTCTGCCAAACACCTAAGAGCGAGGTCGCCACCGCTCCCCAGAATCCCAAAACAAAGGTCCAATAGCCGAGACGACCCAGAAATACCTCAAGCGTCTGAGCCATCTGGATCACACTGTCCGTTCCTTTCACCACAATCCCTCGTGCAAAGAGTGTGTGATCGGCGAGTACAATGACGGCGACTCCAAAAAGTCCGGTTAAGAGGTAGGCCACGGACAAATCCAATCGAACCACTCAGATAAGCTCTACCTACCCACTTTTTCTCCTGCATCCAATAGCCGTACACGAGCAATGTGAGGCTTCCCCCACTCCCCCAATCACACCTAGAAGCATGTTTTGGCTGCCAGACGGTATCCCCGCTTCCCGCACAAGAGACGCCAATGTCGCAAGCGGCGGGTTTACGAAAAGCGCGCAGCCGACAAGAAAGAGAAACATCAGTCCGATAAAAAACTTCATCAGTCTTTCAAACTGTTGGTAGGTACCGGCGTAAACAAACGCGATCCCAAGTGCCGAGTGCACGATGCCCCAAGCTTTAACCGAAAATTGGGGAAAGAGGGTGTGACCGGCCAAACCGCACGCCGAAATGAGTGCCCCGCCCACAATAAAAGACCAGAGCACCAAGTAACCGAGGAAAAAGTAGCGTACCCAAGAGCCGAGGTGCTTCACCCAGCCTTCGAGCAAAGTGGTGCCGGTTGCGAGCTGCCAGCGGGCCAGTCCTTCGTTGATCCCGTACTTGAGTAGAGCCCCCGCGGCGGCGGCCCAGGCAAGGGCGTAACCAAACTTCGAACCCGCTACCGCGGCAGCCACCAGATCCCCGGCCCCCACGCCGGTGGCGGCAAGGGCAATCCCGGGCCCGATGACTGCTGCATAGTTTCGAATCCTTTTGATGGGGGATTACTCCTCAAGCAGACTGCGGAGCATCCACGCGGTTTTCTCGTGGTGATCGATCCGCTGAGTCAACAAGTCCGCCGTCACGGCGTCTTTGTTTTCTTCCGCGCGGGGTAAAAGCTCTCGGGCGGTACGGATGACCGCTTCGTTGCCTTCGACCAGCGCCCGAATCATCCCCTCGGCCGGCGGCAATTTGTCGGCTTCAGGAATCGAAGTCAGCTTGGAAAACTCGGCATAGCTGCCCGGGGCGGAAAAACCCAATGCCCGAATGCGTTCCGCGATGAGATCCACGGCTTGAAAAAGCTCGGTGTACTGCGCCTCGAACATGGCATGAAGGCTGTTGAATTGCGGCCCCTTCACGTTCCAGTGGTAGTTGTGTGTCTTGAGGAACAGCGTGTAGCTGTCCGCGAGCACCCGTCCTAGACCCTCCGCTAGGATTTTGCGTTTTCCTTCATCAATTCCAGTATTTACTTGCATTTGAATTCTCCTTTTCCACGTCTAACTCTAGTATCGCCAAGCCCGCTTGATTGATCAAATCGATAATTTCTAGTATCTTATAGGACTTATCGATATGCTCAACTTCACTCTCACTCAGCTACGTTACTTAATCGCAGTAGATAAATACCGCCATTTTGCCAAAGCTGCAAAGCACTGCGCGATTTCTCAACCCACGCTCAGCATGCAGCTTCAAAAACTGGAAGACTGTTTGGGAGCCCCCCTCTTTGATCGTTCCAAACAGCCCGTTGTCCCCACCCCACTGGGCGTCGCCGTTATCGCTCAAGCCAGGACAGTGCTGCGTGAAGCCGATCGGATCGTGGAAGTGATTGAAAGTGAGAAAGAAGGCTTGCGCGGCGAATACCGTCTCGGAATCATTCCCACCCTAACCAATGGTGTGCTGCCTCTTTTTGTGCCGCACTTCACGCGCGCGTACCCGCAGGTCACCTTGATCATCGAGGAAATGAAAACCGAGCTGCTTCTGGAGGCGTTGAAGGACGACTCGCTTGATGGCGCCCTGGCCGCGACGCCGCTCGACGACGCGCAAATTGAAGAGGTGCCGCTTTTTTACGAACGATTTTTCGCCTACTTGTCCAAAGGGCATCCCTTACTGGAAAAAAAATCTATTCATGAGTCTGATCTGGAAAAACATTCCGTTTGGCTCTTGGGAGAAGGGCACTGTTTCCGAAATCAAGTGACACAGCTTTGCGGGAAAAAAAGACCTCAGGATCACGTGGTTTTTGAGAGTGGAACTTTTGAAACACTCGTGTCTTTGGTCGATCAAGGAATGGGAATGACGCTTCTTCCCGAGCTACTGGTCGACAAGATCTCCAACAAAAAACAGCTTCGCGAGCTGAGCACTCGGCATGCGTTTCGCGAAGTGAGCTTAATCCGTCACCGCAATATGGTCCGCGCTGCCATCACCAAGGCGCTTCAAGACTGCATCCAGAAGCATCTTCCGAAGGGGACTCAAACCAAACTAGAGAATGGACGGGTTCTGAGCCCGCTGGAGCCGTGACACAGCACAGCGATCGCCCGCATAACCTTTGTCATCAATTCGTGGATCGATCTGTTGCACGCCATCCTCAATGTAGGTACTCTGCTGACAGTTGGGGGTATGCAATGTTCTTACGTTTGGGATTTTTCCTTACATTAGTTTGTCTAACGCCGCTCTTTGCGGGTCAACGCCGTCCGCCCTTGGAAGCCGTCGATCGACTTGCCGAGCTGATTGAATGCGAACACGAAAGTGCCGGAATCGGAAAAGTAGATTCTGACAACCCTATCGTGCTTGAAGCGAAAATCAAGGAAGCGCAGGCGGATGTGGAATACTACCGCGCGCGGATTCAGTCCGTGCAGTGGTTGCACTCTAAAGCACAGGTCGACACCAAGTACGACCGCTACCACTTGGAGCGGATGCAAAAGCTTCACGTCAAAAACGCTGTTACAAAATCGGACCTGGAAGACGCCGAGCGAAGTTTTGAGCACAGCCAGTTGAACGAGCGCTACATTCAAGCGCGCGTGGAAGAGCTGAAAGCGGAGTTGAAGGCTTCTGAAGCCCGGCTCTCACAAGTGTCCGCCGCCGTAAACTAGGTAGAAAGCAAAAGTAAGTTCGAAGCTCGGCTTGCCGTACCAGATCAATTGCTCTAGCGTGAAAACACCTGAGGGGTTTTCATGTCATTAAAACCGGTACGTGCGATCATATTGGATCTGGGAAATGTTGTGCTTGAGATTTCCCACGCAAAGATGGCCGCTGCGTTCTCGGCTTTGGAGCCTGGCAAGATCCGTTTAGTCGACGGTATGGAGAACTGGCCCGAGTTCGACGCCTTTGAGCGCGGCACGATGGATGAAGTGGGGTTTACGGACTTTCTGAGCCAACAGTGGGGTGTTCCGCTAAGCCGCGAGACCTTTAGAAATGCCTGGAATGCAGTTTTTGTAGGGCCCGTCGCGGGAATCGAGAGTGTTATAGACTACGCTCGAAAGAGTGTCCCTACCTACGTGCTCTCCAATACGAGTCCCGTGCACATCGAGTACGCCTCGGCCACCTACCCTTTCATGGCACATTTTGAAAAAATCTATACGAGCTATGATCTGAAGTGCCGCAAGCCAGAGAAGATAATTTATGAGCTCACCCGAGACGCAATCGGTTTTCCGGCAGAAGAAATGATCTTTGTCGATGATCGCCCCGAGAACGTGGCGGCCGCAAAAGAAGTCGGGTTCCAGGCTTTTTGCTGCAACAACAACGCGAGCGAGCTACAGCGCCTCTTAAAAACGATGCTAGCCGTAAATATTAGTTTTGATAAGCGGGTATAGGGGAGTCGTTCCTCTTTTTTGGTCCACCCATGCTTTGAGAGCCTCGGCGTTCGGAATCTCGTTCCTAAGCAGATCCAGCATCAAGTCATGCACAAGCACATTATTAAACGGTGCCTTGTACTCGAGGCCCACCTTCTCATGCGGGAGTTTTACCATCAACGGAACCCGGTAATCCAAGGTCCCGTCCGGACGGTAAATCTGGTTGCTGGGCTCTCCGTGCCACCACCAGTGATCGGAGGTGAGAATAACGGCACTTGTTTCCCAGACACCGGTCTTCTCCATCTCGCTTCTTATTTCACCCAGCGCGCGATCGGAGAGCGCCAAGTTACCCCAGAAATGTTCCTCGGAGCTGGGAGCTTCTCCCCGGTACGCCAACGTCTCGGTCTTGCGATCATAGATTCCCGGAAGGTGCGGTACGGGAAAGTGTAGAAAGACGAGGTTGTAGTCCGGGTTCGCCGCATCCTTTTTGCCTTGCTCCAGGATACGCTCAAAGGCCCCCACGACCGGGTGGTACTTGGGATGCGTCCCCAGGATGCGGGATCCGAACATCGATAAGTTCGCGCCCAAAGTCTTTCGGGGACGCATCTCGTTCGGTTCATTGGCAGAAAAGTAGTGGCACGAATTCATAGAGTAGCCGAGCATCCGACAATAAGGATGGTACCAACCTACCAAAGCGGATCGCATTCCCATGCCGTGAGACTCGGTGAAAACAGTCGGCAAGTTGCTAAACCGTTCGGGGTGATCTTCACCGGAGAAGGTAACCCATAGATCATTGCCGCTCTCGGGTACTGCCTTCTCGATCATTCTTCCTGTAATGAATGCGGTAAGAGAATACTGGGTCCGCGCGCCAGGTGAGTACACCTGGGTTCCGTAAAAGGATTGGGCGCGGAAGGCATCGAAGTTAGGCAGTTCCAGCCCCGCAACCCGATGAGAAAACGAGGAACGCTCCTCCATCGTGTCAAAGACCACAAAAACAACTCGCCGCTGCGGGGACGCGGAGGCTGCGACCGGCGCCATCTGTTTCGTCGGACCATAGTCATCGGTCACTAATTTGTAGCCCACCCAACCGGCATGGAAAACCGCCACCGGGAACATCAGGTGCAAAAAAAAGCGGGTCGTGCTCAGTAGCGGCTGCCGGTATCTGGCCATTCCATAGAAAAGAGCCCCCATGAAAGCGAGGAGGAGCGGCACCCCACCCCACAAACCCAGCTCCGATCGAAGGTAAGAAAAAGAGAAAATCTCAAAACCGGTTTTTGCCCGCAGCAACTGCCGAAGGGTGTTCAGAATGAAAAGCGCGCCGATGGTGACCAGAGTCTTCCCGGCGAACCTCGCCCCGACATTCCGGTTTTGGGACCACGACAAGGCCTTGTGGAAGAGAAAGGTTACGGCGATCAAATAGGTCAGCATCGCAATATAGGTCGCGGGGTAAGGGCTTTCGTTTTCGTATTGTGACAACAGAGAATTGGTGTGAATCTCCAGGAAAGACCAGAGAGAATATAGGGCGAGATTGGCCATGGAGAAAGCCATGACGAGGTTTTGCCAACTCTTTCGCTTCGGTTTTTCTACGAACATTCCTATCCCCTTAGTTTGCTGCAAACGCTTCGCTCTCGGCGAGTGAGGCCAAAGGCCTCCAGCGGTAAATCTTTCTGGCGCACACATTCTCTTAATTCACCCACCGCCTGACTAGGAGCCGCAAAGTGACTCTCGGCGGAGGTGTACGCTTTGTAATGGACGGGTAGCTGAACCAGATTCAGTACCACGCTCGCCCCTAAGAAGTAGAGGGAAGCGCGCTTGGAATCAGCTTCCGTCGAAGCAGATCGGTTACCAACAGGCTAGAACCAAATAGAAGGAGCGAGTTAGTAGGGATCAATAGTAGACAAGCTTGTGCTCGATCCACAGAAGGTAGGGCGCCCTAAAAACCAGAATGAGCGCCATCCCATAGATGAGTCCCATTCCAAAAAGCGAGAGCCAGCCTTCCCTTTGGCGACCCTTTTAAAAAGGTAAAGCAGAACTCCAGCAAGCAGACCCAGCCCCCAAAAATCCCTACGGAACCAAAATAGTATGAAACCGTTTCCCCCAGCAGCAGGAGACTCTTGAGGATTCTTCCGGCAATCGTTTTGGCGGAAAGACCTTCAAACGAGTAGAGAAAGCGCATGTTCTGAAAAGAAAAGTCCGGGTAGTACCCATTGATGCTCAGAATGAGCTGCGGCCCCAGGTAAAGATTGTAGACCGTATTCACTACACTCGCTGCCACGCAAATCCCGCAAAGCCAATACCAACGGGCTTCACGATAGAGCCAAGCGGCCGCGCCAAAAACCAACGCCAATGCGCAACAGAAGAAAAAGCCCTGACGATCCGCAAGCGTCATGAGCACGAAGAGCGCGAATAGCCCCAGAAGTACCGGTGCTAAACGCTTTATTCGCGTCCAGTCCCAACGCGCCGTCTCCAAGAATGAAACCCATAAAAGGACGTAGAGAAAAAAGCCCACCAGGATCTTGGACGACCGAAAGAAACTCGCAATCATCGAGCTGGGTGTGGTGAAGTAGGCGAGCAGAAGGCCTACCGACAGCCAAAAAGGAACTTCGGGAAAATGGCGCCTCATGAAAAAAAAGTGCAGCCAGCCAATAGCGAAGAGCAGCAGGTAGTGCGACAGAGATAAAAAGTGCAAAAAGCCGGCGGACGCCGAAGCTTGGATAAACTTGGCATCCAGTAGATCGACCGCGTAGCTGAGTTCGCGCGCCTGGTAGCAGTTCCAATCGTTTCGAGCCACATCAAAGATCCGCTCCAGCACGCCACGTCCCGAAGTGTAGTTGAGAAGAAAGGCCTGAGACTCTACATCTAAAAAACCACCCTTCTGGCAGGCAAAGCTGAACCACACCACGCCGAACAGCAAAAGGGTTACAAAAAGCAGTGAAATAAGCCGACGAGGGTCTTGAACGATTAGGCGCATAAGCGCGTACGATCCTAACTCCACTTGGACGGCCCGGCATGGAACTGTGCAGGGCAGAATCCCAAGTCCTGGGGACCGTTACTCACTTATATTTTTCGGCCAGGTCGAGCAGCACCAGACGGGCTACGCGCTGGAGGCCGTCGCGTACGTCCGAGGTGGAGGGCTTCAGCTTTATTTGGCTGTCGGGCGAGATACAAAGGATCAGAGACTGATGGATAATCAGGGAAAACAGAGTCCGGACGGCCCAGAAGAGGTCCGCTTCCTTGATCTTCGGGATCTTTCGGCGTATCGCTGCGGCGATGAAATCCCCGCCGGGCGGGCCATCGCAGCCCACTTCGCAAAGTCGATCAAACACATGCCTTCCAGAAAGAAGCATTCGGAAGGTATTAACGAGCATGGAGCTTCTGGTTTGGAGCAGGTCAAAGATTCCGACCGCCAGCTCTTCCAAGGACAACTCGCGCTCCGAGTTCAATTCTTGGATGCGTTGGTTCATCTGCGTATAAGAATGACGCACCACCTCAAAGTATAGGTTCTCTTTGTTACCGAAGTGGTAGTTTACGGCGGCAATATTAACTTTCGCTTCCTGAGAGATGGTGCGAATGGAAGCGCCATCAAATCCGTGCTCCGCAAAAATCTTCAGAGCCGAATCGAGAATCCTCGCTTTGGTATCCGAGGACTGCTCATTAATTTTAAGCGGCTCGCTCATCCCGAAATCTCTCGTGGCCGATCCTCTTCCTCCCGGTGGGCGTGCGCCCCGCCTCCCGCTAGCACGGGAGTTTCGGTCGCCACTTCTTTCTTCTGAAATAAACGCGCTGTCCATTCTTTAACGTCCTCTGAGATGGCGTACGCGCAAGGTATCCACAAAAGTGTCAGCAGGGTCCCGCTGGTAAGTCCCCAGGCCATCGCAAGCGTCATGGGGACCAACATGGAATCGGATCCACCAATCCCATAAGCCGTCGGGAAAAGACCACTTACGGTGGTCAACGAGGTGACCACCACTGCGCGTAAACGTACGCCTGAAGATTTAACAAGGATCTCCTCCAATGTCATCTTCCCCTCGGCCCGCATCTGCTCGATAAAGCTAATGAGAACGATACCGGAGTTCACAATAATTCCCGCAAGTCCCACCATTCCGATCATCGCAAGAAAGCTAACCGGCCTGCCGTGGAAAAAGAACGCCACGGAAAAACCGACCAGACCTAATGGAATCGTCGACATGATGATCAAAGGACTGAGGTAGGAGTTGAAGACAAAAACCATCAGACAGAAAATGGCCAGCAACGCCAAAGCCATCGCTACCGCCAAGCTTTCCATCGACTCGTTGGTGCTTTCCTGCTGTCCCCCGAATACCAGCGAAACGTCGGGGTACTGTTGACGGAGCTCCGAAAACCGTTTTTGGAGAAAGGCATTCGCTTCAATGCTGGTGGTTTTGTCCGATTCGACACTTCCCGTTAGTGTTCGCGCCCGCTTATAGTCAAAGCGCTTGATCTGTGGCGTTCCTGGACGTTTCTCAAACTTCGCAATTCGACCGAGCGGTACCAGATTCCCTCGGCGATCCATCACTTTAAGATCGTTGAGGTTGGCGACGGTTTCCCGATCCATGTCGCCTACTTTAACGTTGAGGTTCACTTCTTTATTGTCGAGTACCACGTCTGACACAATCGTCCCGGAGAGCGCGGTGCGGATGGTATTGCCCACATCCGAAACCGAAAGCCCCAGCTGATCAGCTAAGCGGTAGTCCACATGAACAAAACCTCATCGTCGCCGATCACGTCATCGATCTTTAGATCGTAAACCCCTGGAAGCTTGCTGACCTCGTCCTTCAGCGTTTCTACGACAGTATTCAGGTGATTCAGATTATTGGATCGGAAGGTGGCGTTCACCGCTGCTCCGACCGGCGGGCCGTTGACCTGCTCTTCAAACTCAAGCGAAGTAAATTCCGGCATCTTGATGTGCCGCAACTTCTCCACGATGACGCGGTAGTCGATATTGTACTTGGCGTAATCTGAGGCATACATAATGAGAATCCCCAGATTGTCCCCTTCCTTTCCTCTAGGATCAGTGGGGTGCTGCTGCGAACTACCGATCTTGGAAACCACGCCGCGGATGTTGTCTCCAAGGGTTTCCTCTACGCGCTTGCTAAGCAAAGCTCCCAATTCGGCCGTCTTCTCCAGCGTGGTACCCGTAGGCGCCTCAAATCGAGCCAGGTAAATCTCCGTTTGCTCCGCCGGAAACAGCTCAAAGCGATTGGCAACGCCGAGCATGACAAAGGATCCAATCAGCAATGCCGAAAATCCAAGGCCTACCCAGTAGCGGTGACGCACAAGCCGACTCATCAGTCTTTCAAAGCGGTCCGTAAAACCATCGAACCAGTCGCGCGACTTCTCATCGGCTGAAAACTTAACTCGATCCCCGGCCCATTTGAGGCGTAGCGGGAGTAGGAAGAAGCTTTCGACTAGGCTCACTACGAGTGCAATGGTTACGACGATGGGAATGAACTTGATGAACTCACCCATGATCCCGCGGGTCACTAGCATGGGGAGGAAAGCGCCGATGGTGGTCAGCGCGGTAGCCGTAATGGGCATCGCAAGCTGCTCTACGGAGGTCACCGCGGCGTCCATCGAGGTATGACCCTCTTTTTTAAGCCGGGTGAAGTTTTCGCTGATGACTACGCTATGATCTACGAGCATCCCGAGCGCGATAACCAAAGCCAAAATGGTAATCGCATCCAGGTTCATTCCAAAAAAAGGCATCATTCCGAAAGTCGCCAGAACCGCAATCGGCAAGGAAAGACTGGCGACAACGCCAATTCGGCCCGGTAGAAAAAGCAGCAGGAATACAATCACAAGGACCAAACCACTCACGGCATTGGAGCTAAGAATACCCAGGCGATTTTTGACCTTCTTCGCTTCGTTGTTCACGACTACGATTTCAAACTTGCCGGCGTTCTCTTCCTTCGCCCGATTGATAATCGACTCGACCTCACCCACCAGTTCGATGGTATCGGCACCGCCTTTTTTGTTCACGACCAGGATTGTTGCCGGCTGCCCGTTGTAGCGAGACAAAAAGCGCGCCTCTTCCGAACCGTCAATCACCTCGGCGACATCTCCGAGAAGCACTCCTTTACCGGAAAAATTGGAGCGAATGAGCATTTGCCTCAAATCATCTGCGCTTCGAACCTTGGCTTGGATGCGCACCAGCTGCTGGTTGCCATCTTTGGTGAGATCCCCACCCGGGACGTCTACGTTGCGGGCCGAAAGTTTGCTCAAAACTTCCGAGACGCCGATGTGGTACTGATCGAGCTTCTGTCTGTTCAGCAGAATATTGAACTCACGTTTCTGAAAGCCCGATAGGATGACGTTCTTAACTCGTTTGCTATCCTCTAGATCTTCCTTGAGCTGGTCCGCAAGCTTATCGCGCGTTCGATTAGGGTTGGCGCCAACGATCGCAATTTCGATGGCAGGAAACTCTTCGGACTTCATCTCCGTAAAGGAAGGATCTTCTTGAAGGTCAGTCGGTAGCTCACTTACCTGGTTCACGGCCTTTTCCAGATCCGTCATGACCTCTTCCACGTCTTCATGATCCATGTCGACACGGACGACGATGCGGCTCTTGCCAGACTGGCTGGTGGAGCGCACATCTTTCAACCCACTCACGGTGCGTATCTTATCTTCGATGGGCTTGGTGATCTTGCTCTCGATATCCTCGGGTGCGGCGCCTCGGTAATTGGTTTCAACGATAGCCGTCGCAAAGTTTACCGATGGAAATGATTCTGCGTTAAGCATCATCATCCCGAGCAACCCGGCGATGAAGATAAAGAGCGAAAGCATCGCGGTAAGCTTATTGTTAATCAGAAAAAATTCGGCCAGCCGGCGCATAGAATCTCCTTAACGCTGGTTAAATGAGCAAGGCGTTTCGGTAAAAACTGTTAAATAGGCAAAAAGAGCATTGAGCGCTTCCAGCTGGGTCTGGACCACGTTGAGTTCAGAGCCCAAAAGCGCGTCCTGCTCAGTCACAAGCTCGGTGACCGAAACCCGTGCCTGAGCATACTTCTGCTCCATGTCCTTCAATCGAATTCGTAGTTTGGCGGAGTTCTCTTTGAGTAAACCCACCACTTCACTGAGGTACTGGATGGATCGCCCAATTTGACGGTGTGTGCTCTCAATACGCGTTCTGAGTTCTTTGGCTTCGGCATCTGACCGAAGTTGATCTCTAAGGGCTCTCAATTTGGAAGTATCAGATTTTTTCCCGTCTAGCGGGATGCGTAGTTCAAGCCCTACTTCGTATCCAAATCGGTTGTTCCCGCTGATGTCACTCCACGCACCGCCCAAATTGCTGTCGGCATCGTTATCCACGCCGGTCGTCTTCAGGCGTGTCTTAAATTTCAAATCGAGATCATCATAGCGATCATGCGAGGCGACCTGAGCGTTTTTCTCCGCCTCTATCTTCTCAATGATTTGATCGTAAAGCGTGTACTGCATCGGCGCATCAGCGGTCGTATTAATCTGGGCCGTGCACAACAGTACCTCAGCCACCGTCGCTTGTAGGTCGTAGGGAAGTAGTTCCAGCTCGTGGGTAGCCAAACCAGGGAGCAAGATCATGAGCTGCTTCACAATCTCATCTTTTTCGTAATCAAGGCGAGTAAGTTGCGCGCGCCGCTGTGCCACTTGCGACTCGTACCTGGCAACCTCTCCCTTGTCCGCGATAGAGTTACGTAGTCTTTTTTTAGCGTCTTTTGCTTGAATCTCTGCCGTTTCAAGAAGGCGCATCGAAATCTTTCGTGATTCCTCGTTCGCAACCAAGGACCAGTACAGCTGTCTGACCGATATGTTGAAAGCTTTTCGGTTTATTTTTTCTTCTAGCTCACCCTTTTCGGCTCTGGCCGCAAGCTCGCGGCGTTTCGCGCGCGTCGTATAACCGAAAAGATCTTTCCAAAGATCGATGCTTAAATCCAAAGCGCCCGTAAGCGAGGTCCCGTTGGTCAAACTTAAGCTACTCGCGCTACGCTGATCCATCAGCACGCTGGCCGTTAGATCCACACCGTAAGGAAGTGATTTCTGTACGCCAATCTGGGCGTTTCGAGTGGGAGAGAAAACGGGAGCAAAAGAAATAAGCGCGCGTTCGCGGGTCTCGGCGATTTGCCCGCCCGCAAAAAAGGACGGCGAGAACTTTTCGTCGTAACTATCGCGCTGTGATTTGGCATCAAGTAACGCTGCGTGAATGCGAGCTACGGACGGGGTGGATTCCTCTACGAGTCCCAAGAGCGAACTCTCAGAAACTCTAACGGTCTCGGCTTGCGCCCAACCGGCTACGAGGAATCCCAACCACCATCCAATCCCAACCCATCGAGAAGTCATAAGCCCCTTTCAAACGAGCGTTTCAAACATCAGTATGACTCGCAGGGGCGAGGGAGTCCAGTAAATTTTCAAACAACTGTTTGAAGTTAATGATTCCAGATACTTAAGGTGGTTTTGAGCCCTAGCGGCCGAAGGTACAACCCCCGACGTCATGGTTCACATCGCCATAGGGGTCGCTATAAGCCGTATAACGCACGTTGGCGGTGAAGAGTTCCTTTAGGTACTCGTCCCGGTAGGCCCGGTAGGTGGATTGCGAAAAGATGTAGCTGTTCATGATGCTCTCTTTGCGCCCATCGCCGTAGGAGGTGTTGGTATGGCCTCGGCCCAGTAGGCAATGGCCCAGCTCGTGGAACACAAGCATCTCTTTAAAAGTGCTGCTCCCACTCCGCCAGGCGGAGGAGGAAAAATCGACGTAGTTTGTGCTTCCCCCGCGGTAGGTGCACATTCCCACGACCGAGCTAAACCAAAAATTGGTGAAGGAAAAAATGATTCGATCCGCAATGAAACTCGCTCCGTAGGTTTGAGCCAGTTGTTGAAAGCTCTGGTAATACGGGCTGACTTCTTGATCGACGGATAAGTTAGGACGGCGAGGAGCCATCCCGTGGGCCTGATAGCAAAGTAATACAAAGAATAACAAGATGACGCGCATGTAGCCTCCTCCATGAGATGCGTTGCTATCTATTATTCATCTAGAATGTGTCAAAAAGACGGGAAGAGTCTGCTGCTTTCAGCAAATTTCAAGGTCGGGCGTCGGCAAGTGCGCCTAGCGACTTGTCCTTTAATACACCACAGATATGCTCGTGATAGCTGGAGAAGACCCAATCATTGTGGAAACTATATTGCAGTAAATCGGTATCCCCGTCCGTCACCATCGACTCCAAGAGGGGGTACAAAAGGTAGTTCAAACCAAACGGACCGGGCCCGTTAAACGAGTACGAAACAAGTTGCGGCGTACTTGCTGTGGACCAGCGGCTCATGTCAATTCCACTACCCTCAACGAGGTAACGCATCCATGTGGCCGTTAGCAAATTGCTTTCGGTAAGATCCAAGGTCGATGCCGATGCCACCGCATCTTTTTCTTCTTTAGGACCGGTATAGAAGGGGTAGTCGGGTACTTCTTTCTCATCGGGGTGTTCGCGCCGCCAGTTGGCCTGCCAGGCGCGCGCGATGATGGCTTCGTCCTTATGTCGCTTTCGGTAATCGTTTTCAATATGGGTTTTGGTATCCGCGCGCAGTTTGTCGAGGGATTTTCCTAGTTTTGCCTGAATCTTGTTGTGCTCGGCTTGCGGCAAAAAACCCTTCATCCCACCCTTCTCGTCCAGCAACTCATCGCAGGTCATCAAAGCACCCAAGAGCGCATACTTGTAGCGAGCAAACCATTCCGGTTTCGCGCGCAGCTCTTTTAGCATTTTTTCGAATGCCAGTTGGCCAATGAAAATCCCAAAACGATCGTCGCGCGCAAAGGGCCCCGTGCCTTCTCCATAAGTGCCGATGGGTTGAAAGAGGCGCATGCGCAAAGGCTCGGGGTTATCTTCGGCACCACGCCACGCACCGGGCCGGTAACTATAAGTGGGCCAGCGCAAAAACGGAGGGTCCCCGTGGCAAGCGGCGCAGTTGGGAACCGTGCGGTGTTTCTTTCGAACCTCAGGATCAAGAGGCTTATCGACGAAAACGGGCTTACCTTCGGTAAAATCCAGGACGTGCACGCTGAACATTGCCTCGGCCTTCGCACCGTGATCGATTTCAAATATTTCTACCCTCTCGGGCCGAAGCCCTCCCAGTGGGATTCCCAGAATCAAATTCTGACTGCCAGTTAGCAGACGTTTCCCTTTCTGAGTGCTTAGGCTGTGGTACATGCGGGCGTGGCGGTAATAGAAAGACTCCAGTCTGGAGTCTGTTGCAAACCTTTTCAAAAGAGCGTCCAAGTCGTTCAGCGTGTACTTTTTGTGAAGCTCGTTCACGATGTCTTTGAAATCCGCGTAGCTTTTCGGTTCACCGAAGCTTGGGTTTTCCCATTTGTTGTACGTGCGGTAGTACTTTTCCAGAATGTCCGAGATCTTGAAGGTAGTGGTGTCGGGACAGTATTCCTCTTTCACCGTAAGAATTCTAAGCCCACCCGGGCAGATGCACTCGATGAGTCCGTGGGGCTTATCGCTGCCTCGCTCTTTGCAAAGGGCGAGGTGCTCATCGGTGGCGGCAAAAAGCGTTCCCGCACAGAGGCTAAGGATGGCCAGTAAAACAGCTCGCATAGCGGGGGAATCTTAGCTTCGATTCCGCTGCGATGACAAGAAGGCTCCCAATAAAACCAAAGGCAGGTAAATCCAGCAGACGCTCTGGAAACCTCTGGAAAAGGAGAGACCAATCTCGGCGGGCAGGCGCCCTCCGGCGGGAAGCGCGCTGAGCACACGAGCGAGTCCCTGACCTCCGGAGCTGACATTGCCGTGGCGCAAACTGAAATTGAAGATCGCGCCTGCGATGGCGACTCCCAGGCTCTGCCCCGTGTACCGAAACATGGCGAGCAAGCCCGAAGCGATCCCCCGTCTGTCATCGGCGACAGAGGACATGATGGAGTTGTTGTTCGGAGCCATAAATAGGCCCAAACTGATGCCTAAAAGAAAAACACGCCACAGCGCTGAGAAAATGGGGGTCTCGGCGTCCAGCACGGTAAGGAGCCATAGACTCAGCCCCACCATCGTAAGACCGACCGTGGAAATCCCCCGCGAACCAAAAACATCAGAAAAGCGCCCCGCAATCGGGCTAACAACCATGAACGCCACCGGCAGCGGCAACATCAAGAGCCCCGCTGTTTGCGCGTCCAGGCCGCGCAAACTCTGCCAGTAAAACGGCATGAGAAACTGCACGCCGGAGAGCGTGATCATCGCAAGCACACCCGCCAGTTGGCCGAAGGCAAATTCGCGGTTTGAGAATAAAGACAGATCCACAAGCGGGTGAGTTTTATGCTGCTGCAGCCAAACAAACAGAGCCGTCGTCAATGTTCCAAACACCAGCAGCACGACGGGAGTGAGACTCCAGCCATTTTCCGCGCCCTCGGTAAGTCCCAGGAAAAGAGAGCCCAAGCCAAACACGCAGAGTAAAGCACCCACCCAGTCCAGACGCTCGCCGGTTT
>JAWKNY010000039.1:0-12040 GCA_041391485.1 Bdellovibrionota bacterium
GACTACTCAGGCCAGATCACATTAGAGATAGAGGCCCCAGGTTACCCGACCATGTGGCAGGATGTTGCTTTTAATCCGGCAGACTCGGAGCGCGAGTTTGAATTCTACATTCTGGAGAATGATCTGGTCGAAGAGACCGCCCGTAGGGCGAAGGTCAAACGCCAGCCTTCCGCTGGTGCCCTTGTGGGTGGGGCGGAAACGTCGTTCTTCCGAGGAGGGACCGGCTGCGTTCGTGTTACTTTGGAAGATTTGAACGGAAATCTGGTTTCGGCAGAGCAAGGCCCTTTCCCTTTTGGGGCCGAGGGCCAGATGAAAAACGAAAAGCTTTGTCTTACCCAGGCGAGTCCGGGTTTTGTTTACTTCAACCTTCCCCTTGGGCAGTACCGCCAAAAATTCCTAGCAGAAGATGGTTCTCTCCTCAGAACGCACGTCCGCAACATTGGTACCAAGAGCGTTTCCATTTCAGTAAATTAGCTTAGCGAACCTGACAGAGTTCTTCATCGAAAGGGGCTAGGTGCTTGTAAACCTTCGCGACGTCGTCCGGCGAAATTTCCAGACTAAAAATTTTCTCTTTGTAGGCTTCGACCAAAGTTGCTGCCAACAATTCTGAGTAAAAGTTCCTGCCGGCAAAACCGAGTCCTTCGGTTCCCATTTTTGAGTAGAGCTGCTCGTAGCTTTTTGCCTTGTACTCCTTGAGTAACTTGCCCAGAGTCCCAACACCGGAATTATAGGCCGTGACGGTCGTTCCCCAATCAGGAAGTACCTTCCGATAGTTTCTTAGAAGCCGAGCCGCCGCTTTGGTTTGAAGAATCGGATCGCGCCACCGCTTCTTGTCCGTTCGGTGAATAAGCTCTTTAGCGGTACTGGGCATGATCTGCCACAGACCTGTCGCTCCTACTTTCGAATAAGCCGCTGGGTTGAAGCTCGATTCTACAAAAGGAATGCGCGCCAATGGGAGTGGCAGTTTGTAGTCTTTGAAAACGGACTCAATGTGGGTCATGAGCTTTTGGGATCTGAGAATTCCCATCTGGAACTTGTCTTTCTGTCCGGTCTGCGTCCTCAGCGACTCTTTGAGTTCATAAATTCTTGAGAAGAGCCCCAAGGACTTCAAATAGGATCGTAGTGGAGCGCTTTCATCGGGGAGGTGGGGGCTTTGCGCGGATTCATACTGCGCGTTTTCCAAAAGGCTCCCGAGGTGGTCCAAAATTTCTTTTTCAATGCGACGGCTTTTCTTGTGCGCAATAATGGGGCTGCGGCGGTATTTTTGGTAGAGCGGCCGCAAGTCAATGTAGCCGTACACGATACCGACGTCGTCTCTGTCGTGAACAATCCTAATGCGGCTGTCGTACCTAGCGTAAACGTCCATCCAAAAAAGCACCCGACTCGACAAAACGGACGGGACGGAGAATAGGTTGTCTACTCGATCCTCCGGGTCACTGATGATCTGGTGGATGTCGGCGAAGGTCTTCGAGAGTTTCTGATCCGACTCGTCGGGAGTTTCCATAATGTGGTCCCAGAACGACTGGCTTCCCCACCTGGGATAAAAGTAGTTCCAAGAAGCGTCTTTCTTTCTAAATGACGGAAAGTCTCCCGATTCCTGTAGCTCGCCCACGTATATGGCTACTCCGCCGATACAAAGCAGTAGGAAACCTAGCCCTAGGTAAATTCAGGAGACAGCCTTTTTAGGTTGTCGCGCAAGCGTTCCCTGGTAAAAGGCTTCGGTTTTGTGTTCTTACGCTTCATCTATGTGAGCGCCCTTTTTTGTCACCGCTATACAGCTTGTTTACATTCGGCGGGCCTCGTATCAGGAACTTAGCCCTCTTCGACCCTTAATAGAGCAAATTGAAGGCCAAAAAATCAGGCCGGGAGAGGGGCTAAACCCCTAAATTGTATTTGGAATCAAGTCGTAGCGACGGAGCTCGGACATGGCGCGCTTGTAACCGATATTTACCACACGCTGGAGCGCGGCGGAGCCAATGTAAAGTGGTCTCCAAAGAACATTTCACGATCTTTGGGCTCGGGATGAATGAAGATGTAGTTGAGTTTTCCTTTGAAATCCAGGCGATCCTGCAGGAGCTGCGAGAGTTCGTGCAGGTCTTCTTCTGGATATTTTTTCGAGGCAAAAACTCCTGAACCGTTTGCAGTGCCAGACTCTTGTTCTCGTGAGCCTTTTTCGCGCCGTAAACTTTTTGCTCGATACTCTGGTAAATTGTTTGAATAAGTATCGCGGGCAAACCGTAGAAGTACAGGGATCCGATCTTTTCACTAAAGTGGTAGGGCTGGTGCGTGTAGGAGCAAATAATCAGGTCTGCCCCATTTTCTTTTGCCACATGAGTGGAGAGAGTTTCTCTAATCTCACCGTCAATGTAGTAACGATCCTTGCTGCCTTCGTGTGGTATCAAATGAGGCGCGAAAATCGGAGGTAAAGACATGGATCCGGCAACAGCGTCTGAGATCTTAGCGAAAGAAGCGTATTGGCAGTACTCATCGGTGCTTTTGTCGGTGGCGTAGCGACAGAAAATTATCTTTCGCGAGTGGTCTAGTTGGGTTCCGACCACAAAGAGGTTTGCTTTTAACTCGTGGAAGTACTCCGTAGGCAGGACGTGATTCTGAGGTACTCCGCAAGCCCCTTTGGTGAATATTCCGGGCAGTCGTAAATTCCGCAGGACAAGGGACTCCATTGTTCTTGCAAACAAAGGACTTTTTTTGAAACTTTCGATAATGGCTGAAGGGCTCGGCCACTTCGGGGTCAGGACGTCTTTGTATTGAATCCTGGGAAGCTCCCGAAAGATACCAGGGGCCTTGAACTCCGAATCTTCGCTGAAGGAGTTAATAAGCGATTCGACGCTGATCCCAGCTGCGAGCATCGTGACGATCAACGCGCCGGCACTGGAACCCACGTAGGTGTCAATTTGATGTGGGTGGTATTTAGGCGCTGGAAAAGCGCAGCTGTCTCTCGGCACTGGTGATTCGACCTTACCGCCAACAAACGAAAAGCCCTTGTCCCGCAATGCAAGACAAACACCGACATGGAACGCGGCTGCCTTGGTGGCGCCACCGCTGAATACCAGAGCGGCCTTGGAGAACTCGACTTTGGTTCTAAATTTAGTTTTGGGCATAGGGCTCTTCCCCTACGACGACAACTTCACACTCTAACTGGACACCGAACTTAGAGTATACCTCGGATTGGACCATTTGGATAAGGTCCAGGATATCAGAAGCGCGCGCGCGATCTTTGTTCAGAATGAAATTCGCATGTTTGTTGGAGATCTCGGCACCCCCGCTGCGGCGCTCTTTTAGGCCCGCTTTTTCGACGAGTCGGCCTGCGGAAAAACCTTCTGGATTCTTGAACGTCGAACCACAACTGGGATAGTCCAGCGGTTGTTTGGCGGCGCGCTCTTCAATGATGCGCTCCACTTCGGCTCGCATTTCGGCTGGATCCGCGTCGGGAAGCGAGAAATCTACCCACGCTACGAGTGTCTTGGCCGTGATGTGCGATTGGTGTCGGTAGCCAAAATGAAGTTCATTACGGGCGTACTCCTGCCGCCGGCCTCAAAATCAAACAGCCGCAAACGGGTCAAAATATCCCCGTAGCACCCATATTTGGTGCCGGCGTTCATAAAGATGCCTCCCCCGATGGTGCCCGGCACCCCGAACTAAAGACCAGACCGCCGTAACCTCGCTCTACCGCCCAATTCAAGAGCGCTCGGCTTTTCGACGCCCTCCGCAGCGGATCTTCGTGCACCCATCTTCTTTGCCAAGAATTTGGATGTCCGTGAAGGTGTCCCTAATAGACAGTACGATGCCGCGGATGCCTCCGTCGCGCACGAGCAGATTGGTACCGGTACCAATGGTGGTGATCGGTAAGGAGTGTTCGCGGCTAATATGGGCTATCCACGATAACTCGTCTTCGGTTTTGGGGAAGACCAGAACGTCAGCCGGGCCCCCAACGCCATACGCGACATAGGGCGCAAGTGGCTCATCGAAGCGGGCTCGATTTCCGAAGCGTTCGTTGAACTGTTTTCTCAGATCGGATGAAATTTTAGAAGAGCTCGCGATAGACACTAGGGATATCTCCGGCTCCTAAAGTAAGAATGACATCACCCGCCTGGCTCTGTGCGCTCAAGCAGGCGATCCCATCTAGCGGGGATTTTACATAACTGGCTCTGGGTTATCCCGCGGCGGTGCATGTTTTCGACCAGAAGTTCGGCGTGCAGGCCCTGCGCATTCACCTCGCCGGCGGCATAAATATCTGTGACACAGACGGCATCCGAATCCTTGAAGCACTCGCTAAATTCATCGAACAAGTCCTCCACGCGAGAAAAGCGGTGGGGTTGAAAAACAGCTCGAATCTTTGCGCCCGGAAAACGCTCCCGGGCCGCGGCGAGTGTCATTCGGATTTCAGTGGGGTGGTGAGCATAATCGTCGATAAAGAGCACGCCATCGCGTTTCCTTTTTCTTGAAATCTACGTTGGACACCCGTGTACGCGTACAAGGCTTCGCTGCTGACGCTGCGAGGGATAGCCAGTTCATCCGCGACGGCGAGCGCTGCTAAGGCATTATACAAATTGTAGAATACCGGGGACTCGCAACTTTAGGCGCTGTTCTCCGTTTCCAATTCGAATCAAAGATTCCGTTCCGCCCGGCGTGACGCTGTACTGGCGAATGCAATAATCGTTTTTGGGCTTCTTACCGAAGGTAACTTTTCGGCGTGTAACGCGGCGACGAAGCAACTGCAAGTAAGGGTCGTCGCCATTAAACACAGACAATCCGTAAAACGGAACCTTGTTCAGAAAGGAAAGAAAGGATCGTTTGAGCTTGCGCATGGTTTGGTAATATTCCATGTGCTCCCCGATCCATATTGGTAACAACAGCGATAGAGGGGGCCAATTTATTGAATGAGCCATCGCTTTCGTCTGCTTCCGTCACGAGAAATTTTCCCATTCCCATGCGGGCGTTCGTACCGCCGATGTTGTCCATCCGACCACCTACAATAATAGTCGGGTCGAGTTCCGCTTGTAGCAGGATTAAAGCGATCATTGAGGTTGTCGTCGTCTTGCCGTGAGCGCCGGCGACCGCAATGCCGTGCTTTAGACGCATCAACTCCGCGAGCATTTCGGCTCGGCGAATGGTAGGAAGTCCCAGTTCACGTGCGTAGCTGAGCTCCGGATTGTTTGGGCCAACGGCACTGGAGTAAACGACGAGTTCGGCACCGACCACGTTTTCAGCCTGGTGGCCAAGAAAACCTGAATTCCCAGCGAGCGCAGCCGGCGAACGGTATCGCTTTCGCGTAAGTCCGAGCCGGTTACCGTGTAACCATGCGTTTGCAGAAGTTCCGCGATGCCGCTGACACCGATCCCACCGATACCGATGAGATGGATACGATGGATTTTATGCTGTACATTGCGCGGCTGCTCCTTCGCGTTTGCCACAGTTCCCACTAAGTGGTCGCCGATGGTAGCAAGAGCGTCGAAGGCTCGCAACTGAGAATAGTTTTTCACCATGTTTTCATGGACTTGCGGATTCATCGCCGCCTCCAAAGCTGCCCAAAACCCAGCTTCGAAGTTTCGCCCTGCTCGACCACTTTGCCTACCCCCGCCTCTTCGAGCAGGTAGGCATTGGCCGTTTGATCGTTTTGTCCCTTGCGAGGGTACGGGACTAGATCGCCGGCCGGCGTGCGGCGATGAGTTCCGAAATCGTCAAGGCTCCGGAGCGGCTGATGACCAGTGAAGCTTTTGGCAGCAGCTAGCCATGTCGTCTATGAATGGCACTACTTCCACCTTGTCATACTGGAGTGGGTAAAGCGCGCGAACTCGCTCGTAGTCCGCGGCGCCGGTTTGGTGAATAATTTTTAGCTCTGGGCATTTCTCATAAATTTTAGGCAGAAGCTCCACAATGGCGGAGTTGATGGCACGCGCTCCCTGACTCCCACCAAAGACAAACAAACAGGGAGGGCTCCAAGAGGCTGGTTGAAAAGGGGCCTGGGCAATCTCCTTTCGAACTGGGTTGCCGCTCACCAGCGACTTACCTTTTGGAAAATAGGATTTGGCTTTCTCAAAGCCCAAAAAAACGCGCTTCGCAAATTTCCCTAAAAAACGATTGGCGATGCCCACCGAAGCGTTCTGCTCTTGCAGGTATAAAGGAATTCCAGTGATAAAGCTTGCTACCCCCACCGGGACAGACACGTAACCGCCCACACCGATGACGGCTTTCGGCCTTTTTCGCAAAAGCAAAGTGGCAGATTTTAGGCAGGAAATTCCGAGCGTGAATATTCCCAATAGAATTCCAAGGGGATTTTTGTTCTTAACCTGAATGGATCGCATGGGGACGAAGTCGTAACCGCGCGAGGGAACGATCCTGGATTCCATGCTATTCGGGCCGCCTACATAAAGAATGCGGCACCCACGGGATTTTAATTCGTCGGCGATCGCCAGAGCTGGGAAATGTGGCCGCCGGTTCCACCGCCGGTGATGACAATCAGGTCGCCTTTTTGTGGCATACGCTACCTTTTATCATTTTTTCGGGGTCTGGCGCGTTATTCCGGCCGGCCTGCTTGGCGGGTGCTGGGGGAAGCGCTTGCTTGCAGATATTTAGCAATATTCCCATCATCGCCAGGTTTACTACAAGCGCGGAGCGCCCCCACGAGATGAACGGTAACGGCAAACCCTTCACGGGAATCACTCCCGTCACTCCACCTAGATTGACGACGATTTGGAGCAAAAGTGACAAAGAAAGCGTAAAAGCGAGGTAACGGCCGAACAGGTCAGGCGCGAAGCGAACCAACTTAAACAACAAATACCCCAGATACGCGAAGGCGACCATTAGACTGATCGCACCCACAAAACCCAGTTCTTCTCCCACGAGGGCAAAGATAAAGTCAGTGTGTACCTCGGGTAAGTAAAAGAGCTTACTATTCCCGTTCCCTAAACCTACCCCAAAGATCTTTCCCGAGTAGAAAGAAAGAAAAGACTGGATAGACTGAAAACCGCCTCCCTGCGGATCCGCCCACGGGTTCAAGAACGCCATTACGCGGCGCTGGCGGTAGTCCGAGTTGATGAGAGAGAGCGCAAAACCTAAAACGCCGATCCCCAGAAAGCCAAGAACATATATTGGTCTGGCGCCCGCGATAAAGAGGACGGCAATTATGGTTACGGATAGGAGGATAGTGGAGCCCAGATCGGGCTGCTTAAAGATGAGAGCGAGCAGCACCAGGATGGGAGCGACAGCAAGCATTTTCCTCTTCGCGGTAAAGCCCACGTTGTCCTTGAGTGCCAGGATCTGACACACGTAGATCATCAGGGTTATTTTTGCTACTTCGCTGGGCTGGAATTTCATGAAACCGAGACTGATCCAGCGGTTCACTCCTTGAGCGGAATGTGCGAAGCCCGGAATAAAAGCCATTGTCGTAAGTATTATTTGTGCCGCCATTAGGATCGGTGCGATGCGGCCTAAAAACTGGTACCGAACTTTCGAGAAGAAGAACATGAGCGCAAGCCCCATGGCGGCGCCCATAAACTGGCGAGAGAGGTAGTAAAACTCGGAGTTCTGGTTCTCCAGACCGAGCACCCCTGTGGCGCTGAATAGCATGACATGGCCAAAGACCAACAAGATGAGGGTGGTGGTTGTGATGCGCCGTTCGAGTCCGACTGGTGCCGATGCCATAAATTCATTTTAACACGGCAACTTGCGGGTGCGCAGAATCAAGCCAGGGCGCCTAGGATCTAAACTCCTCTGGGTTGATGCCGTACTTCTGGAGCTTGCGCAACAGCGTCTTTTTGGGAATGTTTGCCTGCAAGGCCGTTTGATTAATCTTGCCCTTGTACTTTTTAAGTGCGGCGATAATGAAGTCCTTTTCGAAACGTTCCTTGTGGGTCCGGTAATCCAGATCGCCGTCTTCAGCGGAAAGTACGCCCGCGAAACTGATGTCGTCGGCATTGTCACTAGAACCGAGAAAGGGCGGTGGTGCCGACTTGGTCGATTCGAGCAGGGTCTCAGGAAGCGAAGCGAGACTAAGTTCGTTTCCGTTTTCAATTACAAAGGAATGTTCGATGACGTTTTCAAGTTCGCGGATATTGCCCGGCCAGTTGTGCTTGAGAAGTACGTCCATCGCTTCCCGAGTAATTCCTGAAATGGCATTGCCATGCAGCTGGTTAAACTTGCCGATAAAATGGTGGACCAATTTCTCGATGTCGTCTTTGCGTTCTCTCAAAGGAGGCAGATAGATAGGAATTACGTTCAGCCGGTAGAAGAGATCCTCTCGAAAGCTACCTTCTTTTATCATTTCTTCGAGATCTCGGTTTGTGGCTGCAATGATACGGGCATTCATGTCGATCTCACGCGTCGCACCCACGGGTATGAAATTGCGCTCCTGCAAAACTCTTAGCAGCTTTACCTGCATGGCCAATGGAAGATCGCCAATTTCATCGAGGAAAATAGTTCCCCCTTCGGCATATTGAAACTTTCCGATCTGTCTTTGGGTGGCGCCGGTAAACGCGCCCTTTTCGTGGCCAAACAACTCGCTTTCAAAGAGGGTTTCAGGGATGCTGCTGCAGTTGATCGCAACAAACTTTTCATCCTTGCGCGCGCTATTAAAGTGAATCGCTCGCGCCACAAGCTCCTTACCGGTACCGCTCTCTCCGCGGATAAGGACTGAGGTATCCACCTTGGCGAGCTTGTAAATGATTCCAAAGATCTTTTGCATCTCACTCGAGCTACCAACAAACTGGGCACGGTCGAGCTCGACAACAGGTGCAGAGAACGCCATGGAATGGACCATTTTCTGGGCTTCCAGGGCTTTTTCCACCATATCCACAAGGTCATTGTGCTTGATGGGCTTCGGCAGGTAGTTGTAAGCACCTTCCTTGGTAGCGCGAACAGCGTCTTCGATATTGCTATACGCGGTCATGATGTAAATGATGGATGGGTCGAGTTCTTTTTGATGCAGAGACAAGCATTCATGCGTCATTTCGCGGCATGTTCCATCGTTTGGGCAAGATGGTCTTTTGGTAGCAATGGGCTGAGGCCTCGACTTGCCATTGGTTGCCTGGGCAACTTCGAAGTCGTTCAGAATTCGGAGATAGCGTTCGACTCTGTATCATCATCCACTACTAGAACGTGTCTCTTTTTCATCCGGCTCTCCTTGATGCGCTCAAATAGGTAACGAAACTGTAAACGTACTTCCTTTTTGCGATCTCGCTCTTAAGGTCGACAAAGCCTTTGCAGCTCCACAAAGTATTTAACCAAATAAAGACCGAGACCCGTCCCCTTCTCCTGGTGCGTGAGAGGGTTTTGACCACGGTATGAAACTTGGAAAATACTCTGTCTTGTTCTTCGGGAGCGATTCCCGGGCCTTCATCTTCAGCCTGGAATACGTACATCTTTTACGTTTTTCTTCTTTGGACAAAACGGTAATTGTAACCCCTGCGGGGAGATTAATACTTAATGGCGTTTTCAATAGCAGGTTCGCTATCACTCGCCGAATTAGGCGTAGATCAAACTGAACGAGAATATGGACCTGACGGGTTTGGATCTTGATTTCCTTATCCGAAGCCATTCCACTGCTTGGATTCCACCACCTCGATTATCGTGGCGTTGATATTGCTCGCCTTATTCAGAGGCATCTGAGCTTTCAATTCGTGTCAAATCCAAGATGGCTTCCACGTGTTGGCTCAGGTTTTCGGTGGTATTTACGATGGCAGAAAGAATTTTTGTTTCTTTGGGGGTCTTGGGAGAGGCCTCATTCAGCAGCAATTCCGCATTCCCTTGGATGCGAGCGATGGGGATTTTCAAATCATGGGAAACCAAGGAAAGGAAATTGGACTTTAGTTGCTCTAACTCCATCATAATTTCGGTTTTTTGGTAATGCCACCGTTTAGTACTCACTTACCAGGCGGTAAGGAGTGTTGATATTTAAAACAAGCGACGACGACGGATGGAAGCACATCAATCCATCGGTTAAAAACTCAGCGGGTGGCACTATTGTGCAAAAAGAAAGGCGATTTCACTCACTACCGAAAGAATGCCGCGTACTGGGGAGAAGAGCAGCACGACGCGTTTACCGTCAGGATGCCGATCACCAGAGGAAGCAGTAGCCAATTGAACCACAGCGGGGATTTATTGATGGCATTGTCTTCCAGCAATGTTCCAAGAGTCTGTGCGGCACCTTCCAAGAGGGTGGTGCCCATCGGGCTTCGGTCATAGGGAGTCAAAATATAGTCAGCGCTCTGGCGCCGCGTTGAGAGCAGCGCGCTGCCGAAAAGGACAATCTTGATGGTGGTGCCGGGAGCAAAGCGGTGGGCCGCCAGCTCCTGTAGAGGTGCGAAATTGCCGTCCCGCTTGGCCTGCCAGTTGATGAGTTTAGAGGGCCTCGGCGTAGCGGTGTCGTGATGGAAATTCCGGGATGTCCGCGTCGCTTGTGCAGAGTCGTCAAAGAGCTCTGCGTACACGGTGGGCGGGCCACCAATAGTGATCATGGCCCGGCGGGTGACCGAGTCCCGCTCCGTAACTGAAATTGTCACGCGAGATAAAAGGCCGGGAGAAAGAGTGGTTTCGGGTAGGTACGGAGTCGTCTGGACTTTGCCGAAACTCTCGTCGATCGTGCCTCAGCGACGCAGATGGCGGTGTGCTGGAAATTGCTGCCGCCGCTGCGATCGCGGTCATTCTTCCGGGCTTTGGCATCGGTACGATCGTTAATCGACGGTGAAGCGGCGGTCGTCTCTCCCTCCAGCCCAATACCTTTTCAATCTCCACCACGGGAATTTTTGGGCTGCCGTAATAGCGGTTACTGCTCTTGTCATCGTAGGCAACAAGAGCGATGGCGGGATGGGGGCGCTTCCAAAAGATGGCACGAAATTGGGCGTCAATGAGGATGCCGTTTAACCCGTCCAATTCAAACTGAGAAACTCCAATTACAAACAAAGCGGCCAAAAAGCTGGCTGAAAGGTGGGAAAATAGACGGGATTGGTTGGACTCACCCTCCCCCGCATCTTTGTGTAAACGTATCTCCAAAGCAACAAACCCTACCCCAAGTGGTGTCATTACGACACCGCCTCAAATTTTTATATTTGAATCAAATTTTTTTGTCTAGGGCTTTATTGGCCATGGCGTCGGCGTCTTTGTTGTGCTCGCGGCGGACATGCTCGACTTGAGAGTTTTGGAACTGGCGAAGCAGCTCTCGAGCTTCCTGGAAGAGGGGCACCAGGTGGGGAGACTTGACCTTGTATTGCCCGTTCAGTTGGCGGGTCATCAACTCGGAGTCCGTGCGTACGCGTACTGCTGCGGCACCCAGTTCAAGGCAGTGGCGAAGGCCATGGATGAGGCCTTTGTATTCCGCGACGTTGTTGGTGGCAATTCCTAGGCATTCGCCTGCCTCGGCTACCTTTTCGTCCCCTTCAAGGATGACGTAGCCAAAGGCCGCCGGCCCGGGGTTTCCCCTTGCGGCCCCGTCACAATAAAGCACAAACTCACGCCCCATTCGTCGGCATTCCCGAAACAGGATCCATCGCGGCCTTAGGCGGCGCCGGGATGAGAATTTTGCCGCAGCTGGGGCACTGTTTAACCCCGGTAAACCCAAGGATTTCATTGTAGAGCTGAGGTCGGATCTTAATTCGGCAGCCGGTGCACATGCCCTGGCTGACTTCAACCACCGGTGGCCCAGCGACACGGGAAGAAACCCGTGAATAAAGTGTGGCGGCGGCGGTCTCAAGCTTTTCAGCGACACCGTTCTTTTCCTGCTTCAAGGAATTGAGCTGCTCTTGCAGGGTTTCGTTTTCAGCGTCTAACTTCTGCTTGTGTTCGTTAAAAACCGCTTCCTCGGATTTGAACTGATCCTGAGACTGCTTGAACTTTTCGGTTTCTTTGTCGAGATCTGCCATTAGCTTGAGCATTTCGTCTTCAAGCTTTGACTTCTCACCTTTCTGGTTGCTTATCTCAGCGTTAGCGGCAGCGTAGGCGTCGTTGGTTTTGACCTCCATCAGCTTGTCTTCCGCTTTTTTGATCTTGTCTTCGAAGATCTTCAGCTCTTGCTCGGCTTCGCGCAGCC
>JAWKNY010000040.1:0-11440 GCA_041391485.1 Bdellovibrionota bacterium
CCCTCCCAGGTTCCCGTTATCAAGTGCACAGAGAGATGGGACGGGTTAGTGAACCGATCCAGAAGCGCGTAGCGAGGGAGAACACCGAAGTCCGAATAATGGGCTTCAAGATCTTGCGCGCGAGTTAGAAGATCTACCAATACGGCGACCCCTACCCCAATCCTAAGGGCCACCAAGCTGCGCCAGTCCATCCCGAACACCGCCCTTAAGACACTTAGTGCGCGCTCTTTTTTCTGAACTCGGTTCATTGATATCCTAATCCGATTTCCACATCGGCAAAAAAAAATGAAAACTTTAGATTCTCTGCTATCGAACTAGCGGAATACTTTGTCAGAAGGACTTGTAGACTGAGACAGGTGTACAGGCTTTTTCGCTTTTTCTAAGTCCTCGATCCAAAAGGCTTTTTTTAACCAACGGAAAAAGGTGCCCAAATTTGTCACACACACGGAAAGCCTCTAATC
Organism: Bdellovibrionota bacterium; assembly: GCA_041391485.1. Taxonomy (GTDB): domain Bacteria; phylum Bdellovibrionota; class FAC87; order UBA2466; family JACKAF01; genus JACKAF01. The sequence goes on from JAWKNY010000040.1 coordinate 462, forward strand.
AGCACACCTGTGGTCTTCAAAAATGAACCCTCTATGATTTCAAGCGTTTCGAAAAACGGCACCCTTGGTACGGAAGTTGCTCATGTACAGTAAGAAGAGTTTGGAACGTGAGAGGACATTAAAGCTGGCATCTGTACTCATGCAGTATGCTTTCTAGATAGATCTCCCTCACAATCCAGAAAAAGTTTTGTTGTTGGTTACAGTTGTTCTTCGAGGTGAGTGATGAATCTGCGCAGGATCCTAGTTGTTGATGACGAAGAAAGCATACGCGAGTTTTTTGAAATTATGCTGAAGCGCGAGGGCTACCAAGTAGTCTGCGCACCAAACGGCCGAGAAGCCCTCGATTTCCTGAAAAAGAATCAGGTGGATCTGGTCATTTCGGACATTCAAATGCCTGAAGTCTCCGGGATGGAGCTCCTAGTAAAAGTTAAGGAGCTCGATTCGGAACTTCCTATCATTATGATCACCGCCTTTGGTTCAACTGATACAGCGGTTGAAGCCATGAAGCTCGGGGCTCACGATTACATCCAAAAGCCTTTCAAGCTTGAAGAAGTAAAAATTGTTATTGCTCATGCTCTGGAGCAAAGAATTCTTAAGCTGGAAAACGCCCAGCTTAAAAAGGAACTGGGTTCCAAATACGCTTTTGACAATATCATCGGTGGAGCCCCTCCGATGTTGCGCATTTATGAAATGGTTCGACGTATCGCGAATACCAAGAGCTCCGTACTCATCACTGGCGAGAGCGGAACAGGTAAAGAATTGATCGCACGCGCCGTCCACTACAATGGTCCGCTGAAGAACCGCCCGTTTGTCACGGTCAACTGTGGTGCGATTCCAGAGAACCTCATGGAAAGCGAGATGTTCGGTCACCGTAAAGGATCTTTCACGGGTGCCATCGCTGACAAGAAGGGTCTTTTCGAAGTCGCTAACGGCGGAACTATTTTCCTGGATGAGTTGGGAGAATTACCGCTTAGCATGCAGGTAAAGCTGTTGCGCGTGATTCAGGAAGGTACCTTCAAACGCGTTGGTGGAACGGAAGACATTCAAGTTGAAGTCCGTATCATCTCCGCGACCAATAAGGATCTTGAAGCCGAAGTAAAAGGCGGCCGGTTCCGCGAAGACCTTTTTTATCGCTTGAACGTCATTCAGATTCAATGTCCCCCGCTCCGTGAACGCCGGGAAGACATTCCCATGCTGGCGAATCACTTCCTTGAGAAGTTCTCCAAGGCGTTGGGAATTGACGTAAAGAAGATTAGCAATGAAGCGATGGAAGTCCTGCGGTCGTATCACTACCCAGGTAACGTCCGTGAGTTGGAAAACATCGTAGAACGTACGGTAGCTTTAGAGCCCGGCCCGGCAATTCTGCCTGAGAGCTTGCCTCGTCACATGATGGAAAGCCACCAACCCGCTGGCCAGCTTGATGCCAACAAGATTGAGATCGACGAAGAAAACGGAATCGAACTCGAAGCGTTGGTGGGAGATTTTGAAAGAGCCCTTCTTGTCCGTGCTCTCCAGCAAACTGGTGGAGTGAAGAAGCGCGCTGCCAAGCTGCTTAATATCAGCTTCCGCAGCATGCGCTACCGCGTGGACAAATATAACCTCGGCAGTCTCAGCGTCGATGACGATGATGATCGCGAAGAAAAGCTAGGCTAAGAGGACAAGTCCCACACTCAAATTAAGGAGTGGGAGGAGGCGGAGACGTTCCAGCACCAGTCGGCGCCGCCGGGCAAGCCGCTGTTCCGGAGCTTCTGCCTACACCGTCCTGACAGTTGAAGAGTCGCCGTTCGTGGTTCATGTTCCAGATATCGGCGAAGTTGATGTCCTTAGCAGCCGCTGAAATAATGCCAGCCGCCGTTGCAGTAAATTCGTTACCCGTATCGTTCACATCACCCGTGAAGCAAACCGAGTTGGCTAGCGTAGGATCCGCGCCAATCACAGTAACCGGTGTGGTGTCATAGCCAGAGATAACCTGGCGGATAACCCGGCCCGGACCCGATGTATTGATCGGATGGGCATCCGAGCGGTTGGCGCAGGCGCCAGTCGCGTTCGGGAAGCCGACACTATAAATTCGTCCCTGACCTTCTAAATCAAAACCGACATGAGTAAGGTTGTTGCCGTACCCACCATACTCAGCGAAGAAGGCCGCTTCCGCGGTGTACAAACCGCCCAGCGCCACTTTCGCTTCCGATTTTTTGGCCTTTTGGACCATGCTTCGGAAAGTGGGGATACCGATGGTGGAAAGTACGCCGATAATCGCGACCACGATCAGCAACTCCACCAACGTAAAACCTTTGTTATTGGCAACTAACGACCTCATTCAAACCTCCTACGGCTTTATTGAGACCCAAAAAAAGATGAGATTAAAAAAATGTAATGTGGGGACTCTTAGCCTTTAATTTTACATTGTTTTCGGAACCTCAACCATATTAATTTACCGGTGGCCGTTAAAGCCGTGTTATTGAGGCTAGTTAGTAGGCGTGTCTATTCGCTAACAGTCAGATAGTTGACACCACGCGCAACGAATTCTACTCAACCGTGACACTTTTTGCGAGATTGCGCGGCTTGTCGACGTCAGTTCCAAGATTTAACGCGACATGGTAAGCGAATAATTGCACCGGAATGCTTAATAGCAGAGGGTTTATCGCCCACGAAGCGGACGGCAGCGCCCAGAAAACATCCGCTCGTTCGGCCAAGCGTGTATCGTTCTCTGTTCCCACCGCAATGATTTTTCCATCGCGCGCCTTAACCTCTTCAAGATTCGCCATGAGCTTTTCGTAGTACACACGGCTTGTTGTAGGGTTGTTGGGCGGATTGGAGCTTGCCTGCGGCGCCAGGACAAATGTAACGACGTCTTCTCCTATTAAGGCGATTGGGCCGTGTTTCAGCTCGCCCGCCGGATAGCCCTCGGCATGAAGGTAGGTGATTTCCTTCAGCTTCAGTGCCCCTTCCAACGCAATGGGATAGTAGATCCCTCGGCCCACGTAGAAAAAGCAGCGAAAGTTCTGGTACTCCGCCGCTGCTTTTTTGATCGAATCCTCCAGTCCCAATACCTTTTCCATGAGAACCGGGGTGCGGACAATATCGCGGGTTAAACTCTGGTACTGAGTCTTGAAAAGGCTGGCGTGAATGTGGCCCATCTCGACCGCCAACATGTAGAGCACCGCCGTCTGGGCGGTAAAAGCCTTGGTTGAAGCCACTCCAATCTCAGGTCCAGCGTTCGTGTAAATAGTGACATCAGCCTCGCGCGCCAGTGTGCTGTCACGCACGTTACAAATCGCAAGGCAAGGGACGGCTCGGGATTTGGCTTCCCTCATCGCAGCGAGAGTGTCGAGAGTCTCGCCCGATTGAGAGATGAAGATGCAAAGGTTGTCCTTTTCCAGGATCGGATTGCGGTATCTAAACTCGGAAGCGAAATCCACTTCAACGGGCAGGCGCGAGAATTGTTCAATGTAATACTTACCCAAAAGCGCTGCATGCAGGGAAGTGCCGCAAGCTACGATGCTCACGCGGTTAATGGCTTTTAGGTTTTTTCTGAAAATCCCCAGGTCTTTGATCGAGATGATCTCATCTGAGTGGTTGATGTTGCCTTCAATGGTATTAGTAAGCGCACGCGGCTGCTCGTGAATCTCTTTGAGCATGAAGTGCGCATAGCCCACCTTGCCCAGCTCATCTGCGGTCCAGTTGATTTGCTTTACTTCGGTCTTTACGGTGAGGCCGGCCGCATCGAAAACTTCATAGTGGTTGGGAGTACAAACAGCCATCTGCTTGTCTTCAAGATAGACCACCTTGTTTGTCCAGGAAAGGATCGCCTGAACGTCCGAGGCGCAGTAAATTTCCTTCTCGCCAATCCCAATCAGCAACGGACTGCCGTTTCGGGCCGCTACGATGGTGTCTGGTGCACTCGTGCTCATGATGACAAAAGCGTAAGATCCTTCCAAGGTCGGGAGGACAAGCTGCACCGCTTTGACGAGAGCCACACCCTCTTCAATTTTTTGGTCGATCAAGTGGGCTACGATCTCAGAGTCCGTGTCACTCTGGATTTTTCGGCCTGCGGCTTCCAACTTCGCCTTGTGGTGCGCGAAGTTCTCTACAATTCCGTTGTGAACCAGCACGACAGAACCCACGCGGTGAGGGTGGGCGTTGCGTTCAATGGGAGCCCCGTGGGTCGCCCAACGGGTATGACCGATGCCGATCGTGGAATGTAGGTTCTCGTCTTTTAGTTTAGCTTCCAGGCCTTCGAGTCGGCCTTCACACCGGTAAACTCTGAAGTCTCCCTCTTCGAGCGTCGCAATCCCCGCGGAATCGTAGCCACGATATTCCAATCGCTTGAGGGCTTGCAGAAGGGTTTCTTTAGGTTCCTTCTCCCCGGTGTAGCCGATAATTCCGCACATAGTTCAGTCTTTCTTTTTTCGGGAATTGAGCCGTGTGGCAAAACCCTCTTTGTTCACCTGTTTTTCTCTCGCAATCGCAAGCGCGCCGGGCGGAACATCCTTGGTGAGCGTGGTACCGGAAGCGACATAAGCCCCTTTTCCAATGGTAACGGGAGCCACCGCCTGGGAGTCGCTTCCCACGAACACACCGTCCTCAATAACGGTCTTGTGTTTCTTTTGCCCATCGTAGTTACAGGTAATGAATCCGCACCCAATATTGACGTCGGCACCCACCTCAGCGTCACCGATATAACTGAGGTGTGAAGCTTTTGAACCCTTGCCAATACGACTGTTCTTCACTTCCACAAAATTTCCAAGTTTGACCCCAGCTTCGAGCCGAGTTCCGGGGCGAAGATGAAGGTAGGGACCCAAGGTGCTTCCCGCCCCGACATCGGAATCTTCGATATAACAGCCTTCTTTAAGATGAGATCCCGAACGAATCGTCGAATTTTCAACCCGACACCCCGCTTCGATATAGACGTCCGACTCAATAATAGAGTTCAGAATCCGGCGGTTGCCTTCGACTTCGACGTCACTCCCCAATCGACTCCGTGGATCGATCGTGGTACTGGCCGGGTGGTGCAAGGCCACGCCTTCGCGCATCCAATGCGTCCGAATGCGCTTGAAAGGATCTGCTCCGCCTGGACGAGGGCAAGTCGATCATTAATCCCAAGCGCCTCGCTGGAGTCTCGAATCAAGAAGGCATTCACAGCCTCTGCACGCGAGATAAGAATCTCGATAACATCGGTCAAATAATATTCTTTTTGCTTATTGGTTGTTTGCACCCGAGACAAGGACTCAAACAAGGCTTCCGAATCGAACAGGTAAACGCCTACATTGACTTCATTGACCTGCTTTTCCGTTTCCGAACAATCCTTTTCTTCCCGAATTGCCAAGGGACGACCTGCGCCATCTCTTAAGATACGACCGTAGCCGAAAGGATCTTTGAATTTCGCTGAAACCAGGCTCCCCACCGCTTTTTTCTCGACATGCGCACTCACAAAACCGGCCAAGGTTTCAGGACGCATCAAAATCACATCCCCGTTCAACACCAGCACGTGCCCACCTTTTTTCTGGAGCGACTCCTGCGCGCACAACACGGCATGACCGGTACCTTGTGGACTTGGCTGGTGTATGTAGTTAACGGATTTGTAGTCAGCGCAAGCGCTCATCACGGCGTCTTTGTTCTCACCCACAACAATATTTAATGAGGCGTGCGGCAACGTACTGGCGGCATCCAACAAATGGTGGAGCATCGGCCGGTAGAGCACAGGGTGAAGAACCTTGGAAACCTTGGACTTCATGCGGGTACCCATTCCCGCGGCGAGAATCAGAATGTGGGGCTGAATGGCGGCCATCGTTTGATTACTATAGCTCAAGCCCCGGGCTTTGAAAAATAGCGTTCCGCAGATCGGATGTCGCCCTCAATGGCGAGTTTAAGCTCGTCCACCGAAGAAAATTTTCGCTCTTCTCGCAACCTGGAAAGAAAACTCACTTCGATAGGCTCGCCGTAGAGCTGCCCGGAAAAATCCAACAGGTGAGTCTCGATGACGACCGGACAACCTGCTTTTTCAAAGGTCGGTTTCACCCCGACATTCGTGACGGAATGGAAGGTCTGGCGCTGCCAGGAGGTTCGGGTGACGTAGACGCCGGTCTGCGGCAGTACTTTTCCGGGCGGGTAGGCAAGGTTGGCGGTGGGTACACCCAGCTTCCGGCCGCGGCCCGCCCCCGCCACGACGTTTCCGCCGATGACGTACGGGCGTCCCAGCAGGCGGTTTGCCTGCTCCATGCTCCCTCGGGTGATCGCCTGACGGATGCGAGAACTGCTCACGACCTCGTCCTCCAGCTTGAACGCACTTGCGACGTGGAGCTTCACCTTTGCGCTCTCGCACAGGCGGCGGAGGTATTCGGTATCCCCAGCGCGGTTGCGGCCGAAGCAAAAATTGTAGCCCACGTGCACCCGCCGAGCCTGAAGGCCGGAGACTAGGTATTGCTGAAAAAGGCATCCGGTGACAATTGGGCGAGCTGGCGATCAAGGGGGCCGCAAGGACCAGCTCCACGCCGGCCCCTTCCAGTTGGATCAGCTTTTCGGCGCTCGTGGATAAGCATTCCAGCGTCTTGCCGGGATTCAATACTTCGACGGGGTGAGGAAAAAAGGTCAGGACAGTCAGCTTAAGACCGGAATCTTCGGCAGCACTCCGCAGTTCGCCCAGCAGGGCCTGATGGCCGATATGCACGCCGTCGAAATTGCCGATGGCAACCGCGGTCGGGCCCTGGTGCCCAGATAAGGCTTCGAGGCTGTGGAGAACTTGCAAACTATTGAACCGGGGACGGAGCCGCTTCTTCTGTGGACGACGCGCCCACACCCTTTTCAGAGGCCTCTTCTTTATGGCTTTCGTGCAGGTTTTTTAGCGTTTGAAGACGCTTTTTTTTGGGGGCGCTCTTCTTCTTGGTGGCCGCCTTTTTCTTAGGGGCCTTCTTGGCTGATTCCTGCTCCGAGAGCTCCTTCAGGTGCGAGACCAGTTCATTGAAGCTCTTATTGAGAAGACGGGACTCTTCATTAATCAATGATTTCAGAGTCTTTTCCACGTCTTTGCGGGTCTTGTTGAGACGCTTCGTAAACTGATCCATCTGCTTCTTGCTCTTTGAGCGCGCTTCCTGGCTCCGGAGGTTGAAGTCACGAACAACGTCTCGGACTTTTTTCTCGTACCCGTTTAACTGCTTGGAAAATTCTTTTAGGAACTTCGAGTTCGCTACTTTTTGGATTTCTTTTTGAATCTCTACTTTCAGATTTCGCGGCGCCATACCCACTCCTTAATATGCCTCATAACATCGTATGCAAGGCAACAGACCACACTGGTTACTTAACGTAAGTCGTTTAGGGCCGCAATGAAAATCCAGATAAAGAAGTAAGGATCTTAGATTTTGAATTCGCACTGGAAGTCGGGCTTCACGATGCCCTCGAAGGGGTAGAAGACGAAAGTAAAGCCAGTGGCGGTATCGATGAGGGTAAGCGTACGCGAAAGCTGGAAGGACCAAACCGTGGTGCCCAGGCTGGTGCCGTCAAACTTTTCGAGTTTGGCGATAATAAACTCCCCATTTTGAACCGCGTATTCACCCACCACTTCGGGGGTACCGGCCTGCTGGTTGTTCTTTACCGACGTCATCTGAAGATCGAAGGAGTCGGTAAAGCTTAGAATCGTAAAATTGAAGTTATTGAGCTGAGAGGCGGTGCTCGGGTCTGTGGTATAGACCAGACGCCATTCGGTCTCTGTGATGCTCTGGAAGCGTTGCTCGGGTAGCTTTTGACACGACTTAGCAAAACAGCCGCTCAAAAGGAATAGGGCACCCAGTAGGGCCATTCCTTCTGCGATACGATGTTTTAAAGTCGTGTTCATGCTGTATACACCAAGCTGTTAGGGGCCGTGCGCACACGACCCGCCTAGGCCATAGAATTGCAAAGCCCTTGCCAAGGACGCCGCAGCAATACCCTGTGATTTTAGATAGTTAGCTTAGGCTCTCCTGTATTCTTCTTGTATGGGTTGTGGGCGGGGGGATAGGGTCATCGCAAAGCATCAATTAATTCAGCGCGTTACTCCGCTCAGTGACGCGACACCCCAGGTAAAGTGCTAAAGCGGGAGCCCCAGCCGGCCGTTGGGAATACTGGGAAGTTTCCCACCTGCCACGGAGGCACCGATCACCCACGGACGGTCGTAAGACGAGGCCGATGCATGAAATACAAAGTGGTAGATCCGCTCTTCCAACTGTTCGAACACAATCTCTTTAACCGCAGCTACGACGACATCGGCGCGTTCACCCGTGAGGTGGCGGAAGAGTACCTTGCCTACCTGGACTCCACCCACGCCCATGTCCCGTTTCACCTGCGGGCCTCGATGCTGAAGGACCTCGAAGGCGAAGCCCACGAGATGCTAATCAAGAAAATGTATGGCTGTGTGAAACCGCGAGATTACGTGAACTCGGGTACGGTGATGAGTGTTGAACCCACGGAAGAATACGTGGCGCGTTCTTCGCACAAACCCAAAAAAGCACCCACCGCGAAGTAAGGGTCAGACAAAGACCTGACGCTCTAAGAGTCGGCTGTAAGTTCCCTGGTTGGAAACCAGATCACTATGGGTGCCGTCCTCCCCGATGCGCCCGTCCTCAATCACGTAGATGCGATCCGCTTTTTTGATCGTGCTAAAGCGGTGCGCGATCATGAAAACCGTGCGATCTTTCATCAAGCGCTCCAACGCTCCCTGGACCATGGCTTCGGACTCGCTGTCCAAACTGGAAGTGGCTTCATCGAGCACCAGGATGGGAGCCCCCTTCAGTAATGATCGTGCAATCGCCACTCGCTGCCTTTCGCCGCCGCTCAGTTGGCTGCCGCGATCCCCAACCCGCGTTTGAAAGCCTTCAGTAAAGCGGGAAACAAAGGGAAGACAATTCGCCATTTCAGCGGCCTCACGGATTTCTTGTTCAGTGGCCTCGGGCCGCCCATAGCGGATATTTTCCCAGATGGTATCGTTGAACAAGAAGGTCTCTTGATTCACCACTGAAATGAGCCCACGCAAGTCGTGAACGTTCAGTTCTCGAATATCCGTGCCATCCAGAAGGATCGAACCGCTGGAAACTTCAAAAAGCCGCGGCAGAAGATTCACCAAGCTGGTCTTGCCACTCCCGCTCGGCCCCACAAACGCCACGCACTCACCACGATTGACGGTGAAGGAGATGTCTTTGAGTGCCCACTCCTCCGCGTAGCAGAGACCAACACCACGGTATTCAATCGTCGAGCTAAATCGATTTACGGACAAAGCGTTGGGATGCTGGGCCACCGAGCTGTCGATGTACCCATAGACGCGCTCTCCGGCGGCTTCCGCGATCTTAAGGCGCAGGTAGGAGTTGTTGAGTTTCTTAATCGGCATCTGGGCCAAGCCGATCGCAATGATGAAAGCAATCAGCTTCCCTGACGTCAGTTCGCCGATGGCAATACGATGGGCACCATAATAGAGCACCCCGGCCATCAACAACGCTCCCACAAACTCAACGGCAGGAGTGGCGGTTTCCTGAACCTGAATTGACCGCTTTAGCATCCGGTAATAGTGGTCCTGATACGATCTAAACTTTCGAACGAGCGTCTCTTCGAGACGGAAAATCTTCACTATCTGGGCGCCGACGATGCTTTCCTGACCTAGCGAGATGATATCGGAAAAATTGATGAGCGTTTTTGCCGTGTAGCGCTTTACGGCGGAACCGGACCAGGAAAAAAACAGGACAACTACCGGCGCCACGACCAAGGTCGCGAGGGCGAGTCGCCAATCACAGTAGAAGGCCACCCCCATGAGTCCGATGAAGGCCACTGGTTCTTTTAGAAGGTCATACAGGGTTTCCAAGCCGCTGCTGACTTGGACCAAATCGTTTTGAATGCTCGACAAGAAATCTCCAGCCCGCTTTTTCTGCTGCGCACTGAGCGGAGAATAAAGGAAACGGTGAAACAACTGGTCTCGCAAACGACAGACCACCGTCTCGGAGAGTGTGCGGCGGATGGTGTTGTAAAAGTACTTTGAAAGGCCGCTAATCAGGAAAACCCCAACGAGGGCCAACGGGATGGTGCGGAAGAAGTTCGGGTCAACCCCCGCTTGCAGCGAATCGATAACGCGTTCCGTGATCTTCACGCAGAGGGGCTGGATGATGGAGACCAGCGAGCCCAGCACAACAATCCAGAAAACGGCGACCTTGTGGCCCCGGAATTCGCCGATAAGACGGCGGATAGCATCGAATCTGCCCATGGCGGCAGCATAGCCCAAAAGGGCACGCTAGGCCACGATTCTCCTAGGCTTTCAGCTGGAGTGTAGGGTTCTTCTCGAGGTAGGAAAGTTTGAGGTATTCGCCTTTGTCGAGCACAAGTGTTGCATCCAGCCGCTCGTGTTGGAAGATGGGCTCGATGCGGTTGGCGATAGCCCGGATGGGTTCTCCCATCGCGTTGAGCACAACAAAGAGTTCATCGTTACCATGCACGAAGCAAACATCGTACACACGAATTTCCGTGCTGATCTTTGCTTCCAAACGGCGCATCGTCACATTGGATACCGGGGTGCCGTTTCGCGTTTGGATCTTGTATTTGAGAAAGTAAACCGGCTCGCCGGCGTCCATTCTTAGGAAATAGCTTTTCAAACGACGCTTGGATGACATTTCGATCATGGAGATCAGCAAAGAGATGATTCCAATATAAGCGGCACAAATCACAATGGGTAAGCGACTATAGTGCATTCCCGTCTTTTCGTTGAGCAGGTACGCAATGCTAATCCCCGTAAAAGCAATCAGACCAAAGTTGAAAAGGATTACACGCAACGGCAAGCTGGCCTGCACCAGGCGGTGGTGCAGGTGCCCCTTGTCTCCTTCGAACGGAGAACGCACCGATAGAAGACGAGATATAATCACCGTTGAGGAGTCCGCGAGCGGGATCAGAAAACAAAGTGCGTTGATGCAAAGGCGCGCCATCGGATCCGTTGCATTCATTGGTACCGAGAGATGCATCACCGCTAGCGAATA
>JAWKNY010000041.1:0-10940 GCA_041391485.1 Bdellovibrionota bacterium
GCAGTCGTACAGCTGCCAGCAAGCGGTCTTTATCGCGAACAACATGTGTTTGGACGCGCTTGCCGCGTTTACTGAAACACACAACGTGGTAGCGGCCGCTACCTGTCCTCGTTATGCGTGTACTTGTTATGGCGGTACAACACCAGCGCGTGCGGTTTGCCCGGGCCAGGCACTTTTTGAAGATGGACAAGACTATGAAGCGGTTCGACGCACGGTGGTTCAGCGCTTCGTCGGACAAGGTTATAGCTGCCAGCATGCGATTCACAACGCGCGCGCCGATATGTACGCGTGGGCGTGGAAAGCATCGGACAATTACGCAATCGTGGATTTTGACCTGAGAAAGTTTGGTAATTGTTCCTGCAATATCTACGGAACCCCGACGGCGACGTGCAGCGCTTCTCTGACCTATCTGCAGCGCACCAGCAAGTAGCGGGGCTTTTTATTGGAGCTGTAGTAAACTTAGGGGGTGAAACTTCACCCCCTTTTTTTTCGTCTGTGTGTAGGGAGTCTTTACGCAACGGCTTACGAGCGCCTTGTCACCAATGACGCCGGTACTTTTTGCTGCAGCAAGCGTTTTGATCCTTGCGAACTGGATTGCGTCGCCGAGGGGATGTGCGGGGCGAAGTGCACGCCTAAACCAGCCTGTTTGGCCGTCTGTCTCAAAGAATACTGCACAGACAAGGTTGAACTCTGTCGCCGACGAGAGCCGGCGGGAGGCGGGGGAGATATTCGTTATGACGGGCGGCTTACCGGCCCGGGCACGGTTACCTTTGATATCAGCAACCGGGCTCCCGACATCATTTCTCTAAAAGTCATCGGACTTATCTACGGCCAACACCGACAGACCAATGGACGAGATGTCTTGAGTAAGACGATGGAAGCCATCGTACTACCGACGGCTTCTGCCAGGTTTCACCTGGAAGTAAGCCCCGATCAGTTCAGAAACTGGAGCCGAACACACAGCAATCTTACCGTGGGGATTTCGCTAGAAGCCCAAAAAGACGCCGCCGACTGGCGCTACGAGAATCTCCTGACTCGCGAAGATGAGCTCAATGCCCAGCAGGGTAGTTTTCTTGTCCGCGGCATTTTTCACTACGAGCCCAAAAAGAAGTGATTCGTTCTTTTTCTACAATCCTACTCTTCGAGTTCGGGCTGGGTATTGTGGCCCTCTTGTGGCTGTACGGAACCGGTAAGTCAGCACCGGAGTTTCATTTTCATATTGCGGCTGCAAGAGACTTTGCAATTTACGGGTTACCCTTATTTGGATTCGCGGCGTTTGTTACCTCTGAATGGGGCTTGCGTGTGCCGGGGTTTCGCCGAATCTTCGAGGCTTTGGCAGGGAGTTTTCTAGGAGAACTCATCGAAAACCTGAGCCTTTGGCGATTGGCTCTTCTGTCTTTGTCCGCCGGACTCGGCGAAGAGCTACTCTTTCGCGCCGGTGTTCAGCCGTATTCGGCGTGTGGCCGACGGCTTTTGTTTTTGGCGTGATGCACGCTTTGACGCCCACCTATTTTCTTGTCGCTTTTGGCGTGGGAGCCTATCTGGGCTTGGTTTTTGATTGGACAGGCGGCAATCTTTTTGTTCCCGTGGCGGTGCATACGGTGTACGATTTCCTCGCGTTTTTATTGTACCGAAGACGAATTCGTGCGGAGCGACAGGGGGCTCCACGCGCGGTCTAGGCTGCAGGGGCAGGCATAAAGACCGGTTTTGTTATTGAAATTCTCTAAAAATAGCTTAAGGTTGGACGCGCTATGGATATTGCAACAAACACTGAGAGTCATATGGGTCGATCTAAAACAAATCTAACCGCCGCGGCGGCTGGCAATTCGGATTTCTGAGTTTGCAAGCAAGCCATGGAAGATCCCAAGGTCTTCCAAGAGCCTCGCTGTTGGGACGTAAAGAAGATTGAAATCGCTGAAGGTGAAATGCCTGGCTTGATGGCCCTTCGCGAAGAGTTTGGCGCAAAGAAGCCTCTTAAGGTGCGCGCATCGCGGGTTGTCTGCACATGACAATCCAAACAGCGGTCTTGATTGAGACCCTGCAACTTTGGTGCGGAAGTCCGCTGGTCTTCCTGCAATATTTTTTCGACCCAGGACCACGCTGCGGTGGCGATTGCCGCTGCGGGCACGCCGGTGTTTGCCTGGAAGGGTGAAACCGAAGAAGAGTTTAACTGGTGCATTGAGCAAACCATCACCGGTTGGGGCCCTGAAGGCTACAACTTGATTCTGGATGATGGTGGCGATCTCACCAACATGATGCACGAAGAGCGCTTCGCAAAGAGATGAAGCAGATTCTCGGACTGTCGGAAGAAACCACGACGGGCATCCACAACCTCGAAGCTTTGCACGCCAAGGGCAAACTGAAAGTGCCTGCGATTAACGTCAACGACTCGGTCACGAAATCCAAGTTCGACAACCTCTATGGTTGCCGTGAGTCCTGGTGGACGGCATTAAGCGCGCTACAGACGTGATGCTTGCCGGTAAAGTCGCTGTGGTAGCGGGTTACGGTGATGTGGGTAAAGGTTGTGCACAATCGCTTCGCAGCTATGGATCACGTGTGCTTGTCACTGAAATCGATCCCATCTGTGCGCTTCAGGCGGCGATGGAAGGGTACGAAGTCGTCACGATGGAAGATGCGGCTTCGATTGCAGACATTTTTGTCACGACGACGGGTTGCTGCGACATCATCACTGCCGATCATTTCAATGCGATGAAGAGCGGCGCCATTGTTTGTAACATTGGTCACTTTGACATCGAAATTGATATGGCGTGGCTCAACAAGAATTCCACCATGGAAGAGGTCAAACCTCAGGTGGATGAGCACGTACTAAAGAATGGGAATAAGATCATCGTGCTGGCCAAGGGACGTTTGGTGAACTTGGGCTGTGCGACGGGTCACCCGTCCCTGTGATGAGCAACTCCTTTACGAACCAGGTGCTTGCACAAATCGATCTCTACACCAACAAAGACCGTTACAAAGAGATCGGTGTTTACGTGCTGCCCAAGGAGCTGGATGAGAAGGTGGCTTCCTTGCATCTGGGCAAGATCGGCGTGAAGCTGACCACGCTCAGCGATAAGCAGTCCAAGTATCTTGGGCTGGAAAAGGGTCCCTTTAAGCCCAATTATTATCGCTATTAAGCGGCCTGAATCACTGGCCTAAAGCCAAAACCTTTTTCGGGGTCTTGAACGCCCCTCTACATGCGCTATGACTAAAGCATGTGGCGGCAGGCAATCCTTTACCTTTTTGTGGCTTCGCTCGCGGCGGCGCAAACAGCGCCACTGCACGTGCACTACCCCTTTCTCCAGGGGACGCGCCGCTATAGCGTCTATATTATTAAGCCTGTCGAGTGGAAGGATGGCCTGCCTGATCGAGCCGAGCTTTATGCTCCCGATCTCCGTTACCTCCTACCGAGTGTCCAAAAGGAAGTGTTCGAAAAAGCCAGAGGAGAGAGCAAAAGCCTTTTGGAACACGCCTACCACTTTGCACTCGATCAATATACGGCGGCCGGGTTCTTCAACGAGAGCACCGGGCCCGCACTTCTTGAAGATCTGAAGTCCATTCTTACGGGAAAGAACGCCGTTGTGCTCATTACCGAGTACAACAACCCGGAAAATATCTACCAGATGGTCAGCGTGGTGCAGGATGGTGAGGGCGGGGTCCCGCTTGAGCACCGCCTTGTAGGGCGTGGAATTGAGCGCCTGGACAGAGGAGAGGTGTCGGCCAACTGGGTGCCCGATGTGCGGTTTCTGCGCGTCGGCAAAACGCGCGTGCGTTTGGCCCCGGAAGAGTCCATTGCCTGGTTTCATAAAAGCCGAATGATGCGGCAGTGGTATTTCGGTGGGATCGTCGAAATCAAGACCTTCATCCGATCGCCCGAATCCCCTGACGAGTTTGTGCCGCTTATCATGCAGCTCATGGTGGCGCACGAGCTCGTGCGATTTAGTGAGAGGCGGGTGCCGCAAGAAATTATTCGGGAGCTACCGCCGGATTACTGGATCGCGCACTACCAATGGAGTGGGCGGCCCTTGCGCGTTTTGGGGCCTGATGGGCACGAATGGTTTCACCAGAGCGACATGCCTTGGTACCTCGCACCCATGACGGTGCCTTTTTTGCGGAATCGCTGGGCTGTGATCGAAGCGCCGAGCGCGGCTCTGAAGAGTCTCTACATCAAAAGGTTCCTGTTTGAGGATCCGCCACTGTGGTCGATTGAAGATCCCGACGTTCGGGGCACCCGCACGCATGTTCTTAGGATTGAGGTCCCCCGATTCGAAGAGGTCACCTGGAGAGCTTTGCAACGTCGGCCGGGAGCCACTCTGCTTCAGAGCGGGGAATTGGTGCGGGACTATGCGTATCTGGACGGAAGGGCTTGCGTAGATTTTGTGGCGATGGAAACTCTTGAGTCTTTGCGCTACGTACAAGCCCTACTTCCAAGACAAGCGGAGCTTCTCGATCGCGCGCGCCATGAAGAGATAAAAGCCGAAATGCGGCAGATGGGCGTTACCGACTACCGCGAATACTTCAGCCGTTACTTCGAGCGATTCGAGTAACCGTCGAGTGCTACCTGCAATTCCTCTAGTGTCGCTTCTGGGTAGGTCATGGTGATGCAGTGGATACTGCCGTGACCCAGATTGCTTAGGTGTTTGCTCCCAATGGGTACCACCTTCAAGCCGAACTCCTCGTACTTTGCGAGGGCGGCAGCATCGGTCGATTCGTTGTAAGTCGGAACAAAAATCGTTCCGTTCACAAGGAGTGAGTTCACATAGGTTTCATACTTGCCAGCGGGTATCGGTAACAGGTGAACGGTGTACCCCAAAGCCTCCAATGCGGTCTTGTACTCGATTCTATCGGTAAGGGCTACCGTACTGGACAGAAGTTTGACGCGCTCGTCGACATGTCCGATTCCGGCAAGGTAGGGAAGCTTTGTTACCGTTTTACAACCGTAGTAGCGGTTAAAGATGACATCGGGGATCTCGCGTTCAATGAGTAAGCAGTTTCCGCGCGTGTCGGCCAGAAAGTTTCCGCCCTCATAGTAGTAAGTATGGGAGAGTAGGGGCACGTTGAAGGCCTTAGCCACGAAAGTGTCGGGTTCGAAGTTGTGGTGGTAGCGGGCGTCCACAACCCCCAAGGATTGGTTTTGCATGAAAACAGGAACCGGAATTCCATCGCGTGCCCAAAAGCCGGTGCCCGAGCTATGCACGTCAATCGTATGGATGCGATCGGTAGCGAGGTAGTCCTTAAGCGCATTGTGAATGGAATCCAGTGTCGGAATCCCGTCCCGGGTGAGAATGACAAAGTCCACGCCTTCGGGGAGGTTCTTTGCGATGTGGGCTTTGACCACTTTTGATTCCATCGCGTCTTCGCCACTCATGAGTACAAAGCGTGCGGTTTCGTATTCCGCAAAAGGGCGATCGACTTCTTCGGGAGCGTCTCTTAGGTCCGGCATCTGGTTGCGATTGTGAGATTGAATGCGCTCACGCGTAGCAGCATCAGGCTCATGCTGCGGGACGGCCGCGTCCACTGCAAAACACAGGACTACACAGAGAGTGCAAACAACACGACTTAGGAAATTCATTTTAAGCTCCTAAAGAAGAGTGACGCCTCGACCGCGCGGGTGTAAGGCTCAACTATGATCCTGTTAACTCCTCAATGTGTCACGGCGCGGGTGCATCATGAATCTTCCCCGGTTCCCGGTGGGGCGGTTCTTCTGGTGAAACCCGATCATTTTAAAATTGCGTACGCCATCAACCCTCACATGCGTGAGCCGGATGGGAGTCTGAAAAAGGTTGATAGCCAGCGAGCCATCCAGCAGTGGGAATCCTTGAAAAGTTTGTACGAGTCGTTGGGCCTGCGAGTGGATGTGCTGGGGGGTCAGGAGTTTTTTCCCGATATGGTTTTTGCGGCAAACCAAGGCTTTGTGTTTTGGGATGGGAAAAAACCAAGCGTAATTTTAAGTACGATGGCGTCCACTGAGCGCCAGGGGGAAATCGAGTTCTTTGAGAGTTACTATAAGGAGTGCGGGTACAACACGTTTAGCCTGAGTTCGTACGGCGAGCACACGTTCGAGGGCAATGGCGACGCCCTTTTGCATCCCAATGGGGCTTTTATCTGGGGTGGGTTTGGGTTCCGGACCAGTGAGGCGGCCTACGAGGCGGTCGCACGGCTGACTCAACTTCCAGTGGCACCCCTTCGCCTTGTCGATGAACACTGCTACCACCTGGATACCTGCTTTTCGATTCTGGATGAAAAGACGGTAGCGATTCAGGCATCCGCTTTTGATGGCGAGTCCCTTTCACGCATTCGCGCTGGGTTTGAGAGGGTCATTGAAATAGACGCGCACGAAAACCGTGAAGCTTTTGCCGGGAATTGTTTCTGCCCGAATGGGAAGGACGTGGTTCTCAATCCGGGTGCGCCCAAATTTGTGGCGGAGCTTAAGAAAGCCGGTTTTACGGTGCACGAACGTGACACCAGTGAATTCATTAAGTCAGGCGGCTCTGTCTTTTGCCTGAAGATGGTGGTCTTCTAGCGTTTGCTGACTGCATTGAGCGAGCTTAAGCGCGCGGCGATGTCTTCAGCCGAGAAGGCGGGCAAAGAGCAGCGCGAGCCGGAGCAAGCAAAGGCGGCCGGGCGTTCAAGCGGCGGAAACTTCACCGTCGCACCCGGAATGGGCCCTTCTTTGGGATCGTACCATTCAATGAGCTTGTAGGTTGGCCCGATGGCAATGGCGGCCCGGTAGAGCTTGCGCGCTTCTTTATTGTTCTTTGCACCGACTACTGTGATGTGGACCGGATCCTTATCGAGTTCTCGTAACACGAGTAAGGTATCCGCCGGGACGAAGCGATCGGTCGCGACGGGGCCTACAAGAAACTTGGTACCATGTGAGGCCGCTTTCCCATAGCGTGCGTCGCGTGTGTAGTGTTCTAGCAAGTTGAAAAATCGCGTCAGAAAAGCATTTTCTTCTATTTGACGGACGGCATCTAGATTCGCCAGGCGCTTGCTGGCCGAGGTAATGTAGCCCGCGTCGGGGTGACGAAAGTTTTTTTCAATAAAGTCCGCAGTACGGCGGGCTTTATTGAGCCACGCTCTGTCGCCCGTCACCATCGCGAGGGTGAGAAAGGCGCGTCCCATGTAGAGCGAGTCTCCCAGGTACGGGCCTGCCGGATCTTTCTTGGAGTGTCTGAAGCCTCCGCCTTTTAGAGCCCGGTTCTTTTCGACCCATTTGGCCGCGGTCAAAGCGGAATCCAAAAACTTTTCGTCCCCCAGATAAGCGTAGGCGGTAGCGAGAGCGTTAATCGCCCACCCGTTTTCACGGGCGTAGTTGTTTTTGTCGACGCGCGGGATGCCTTCTTTTCGGCGCTCTTTATCTGACTTACTGAAGTAGGCTTCGCTGTGTTTGCCTCGCACGACATCGGCGTCCTGGCTGACGTAAAAGACACCTTGGGGGCTTGTTAAAAAGTCTTTCATGTATTTGGCGATGGAAAGAGCGGCGTCGCGGTAGCCCTTATCGGGGAAAAGCGCGTGGGCGCGAGAGTAAACGCGCAGATTTTCGGCCTGCATTTGCATGATTTTTTCAAAGTGCGGTTCTTTCCAGTTCCCGCCCGTGGAGTACTGGTAGACGCCTCCCCAAACGGGATCGATGAGATTGCGTTGGGCGTCGAGTGTTTGTACGGCCATCTTGCGCGAGCGATCGTCGTTGTCTTCGGTGGCTTTGGAGAGGGCGAACTCCGCGCAGTGCCAGTTTAGAAATTTGTGACCCCGTCCCCAGCCGCCTTCGCTGGAGTCGTAGTTTTCGTAGTAGCGTTCCAGAAATTTCTTTTCGAGATCGGCGGTAGGAAGCTGCGTGTCTGCCTTACGACGGCCTGTGACCGAGGGACCTGGTGTCGGATCGGCGACAAAGGCTGCGAGCATGGAAGCCATTTCATCGGGGCTGATGTAGCCGGAGAATTTGGCGAGTTCTTTTCCTTCAGCGTCAAAGAGAATGGTCGCGGGCCAGCCGTAATCTTCGTAGCGTACGGAAAGATCGGGTTCCGCATCCTGATCCACCTGGATGGCTACGTAGTGCTTTTTGAGTAAATCAATAACCCTCGGATCTTTGTAGGTGGTTTTTTCCATCACGTGGCACCAGTGACACCAGACGGCTCCCAGATCGAGTAGCACGAGTTTTTTTTCGCTCTTGGCGCGTTTGAACGCATTCGGTGACCAGCCCACCCAAGCGATGTCGGCCGCCAACAGCGGCGCACAGAGGAAGAAGGCCAGTAGGAGGAACGTATGCTTTTTCATGCTTTCTCTTTTCATTCGATAAAGTCTACAAAGTCGCGTAGCTCCCCGTTTTGCCAGAGGGAGAGCTCTTGCACGCCGGTAAAAGCGTCGAGCGAGCCGCCGTTTCCAAGCGGGGAGACGCCCTTGATTTGAATACCGTGGCTTTTGTCGAGGCTTACGACCATGCGGAAGTTGGGGCCGTAAAAGGTGGGCAGGCCCAACTGATCGGCTTCAAAGCCAGCGCCGTAGCCCGAAACATCGATGCTAAACCAGCTTCCATCACGCTCGATGGGAACGGTGACGGGATCTTCGAGGAGTTTTGAGAGGGAGGCGTCACGATAAGCTAGTGGGCCACACCCCAGTTGGGCACGCCGTCCGGCCAGCGGTTGAGTTTGGCGGTTGCGGCTTCCGAGGCTTTTTTTCAAAGAGTTCTTTCACCAGCTCAGGTTATTCTTCTGAGCTTTTTGCATCCCGTGGTACATGGACGTGACGGCGGCGTGGCTAATCGTGAAGTTACTCAGCCAGTCCTTAACACCCAGGCGCGAGTAGTACATTTCCATGAGCGTGCTGAGCCAGGTGTAGAAATAGACCGGCTCTTTGCGGTTTCTGTCCGCAACGGCATCCCAACGAAGTAGGGTTTTTAGGATTTCGTTTTTGTTGAGTTCAGTCGAAGCTGTGTGGCGCTGCTGCGCGATGGTACGGAACATGTCGAGTACTCGGACGGCGATGAGATCTTTGTGGTCGAACTGAATCTTTTTTAAGACTTCTCCCGTGATGCGGCCCTTATTCTGATTGAGGAGATCACTAATGCGTTTTGCGCGTGCGCCCGGGGCAAAGCGGTAACCAAAGTAGTTTTCGAAATCGCCTAGCTGTTCGGTCGCGTTTCGTCCGTAGGGATCGTTGTTGGCGGTTACGATCTTACCGTTCTTGGGATTGTAGAGTTCGGGCATGGTTTCCTGGTAGCCTTCCCATTCGTAGGTCCCCATTCCAGAGACGGGGAGGTAAGGGGCCACGACCCGCGTGGGATCGGGGCGTTTGGGATAACGGCCAAAGGCGTAGTAGCCAATATTGTCGTTGAGATCGGCGTAGATAAAGTTGTGCGGGCCCGATTCCCACTGAGTGAGTGCAGTTTTGAAACTATCAAAGTCTTTGGCGCGGTTGAGATCGAGTAGGCCGGCCACACCGGTGCTGCCTTCATGCCCCGTCCAGCGATAGGAAAGGATGACTCCGGGAGGGAGCAGGACTCCGGGCAGGTGATCCGAAACGACGGGGCCGTGGTGAGGGACCCAGCGCACGACTATTTTTTGGGTGCCGAGCGATCCGTCTTTTTGTCTGACTTTTCTGAAGTAGCGAGTTTTTTCGATGGGGACTTCACGTCCGAGAAATTTTACACGTTTGCCGTCGGTACTCATCGTCTCGATGTAGACGTCGTCCACGTCCGCAAGGAGGTTTGTAATCCCCCAGGTTATTTTGTCGTTTGCTCCGATGAAAACGCCCGGGATACCGGGGATGCTCATGCCGCGTACGCGAAAGCTGCCGCCCGCGGGAGTGGAGTCGAGAGCGATTTCCTGAAAAGTGCTTGGGTAGAATAGAGGAAGGTGCGGATCGTTTGCGAGGAACGTGGTGTTTCCTCCGGAAAACTTTTTGGAGACGACCCAGCTATTGCTGCCGGCGGTGAAGCCTGGACCGGGGAAGGGGTAACCCATGTCCTGCCATTTGTAGTCGAGTTTCAGTGGGCCAACTTTTGCGGTACGAACACTTGCGGGCTTTCGTGCGGATCGCGCTGGTTTTCCAAGGATGAATTCTTGTTCGATGGTGCGCATGTCAAAAAATTCATGGAAGCGTTCGGCGTTAGCGCCCAGGACGCGGTAGAAGATGGCACCGAAGATGAGCTTTTGTTCAAGGGAACTCGAGGCGAAAAATTCCAGACCTGTTGCGATGGCGAGCGAGTCGAGTGCCGTCCATTCGGCCGGCAGGTATTTAGAATCTCTAGTTTGTACGCGGTAAAAGCGTAGGACTTGCGGGTGTGTTTGCGGAAGTTCTCTCAAAAAGGCGTTGATGCCGCGGGCGTAAGCGTCGAGCGCTTTGAGCGCATGGGGCGCTTTTTTTTGGAGGCGTTTGAACGTCTTTTCTGCGGCAGCGGGAATGCCGGTGGAGAGGATGGTGCGGTCGCGGGGGAGGGCGTTTTCGCCAAAGACTTCGGCGAGGGTGGCCCCGGCCACCCGGCGCGTGAGGTCCATTTGGATGAAGCGGTCTTTTGCGGCGAGGTACCCTTGGCGCTCAAAGAGGGCCTCATCGGGGTTCTCGGCTTTGTTGACCCGGATGCTGATCTGGCCGAAGTCCCCCACCTTGTCGACAAGGGCCGGCGGCAGGCCCGCAGAGCCAATTCCAGCGGCGAGCACCACCGCGATGGCGGCGCCCAGAAGAATGTAAAATCGGGGATTTTTCATCGGTCCGGCAGGCTCCAAAAGGGAGTCCCGCGAGACTTATATCGGCGCAACGCGTCAGCTTCTCCAGGGGGGTGCCCGGAAGGGCCGAAATCATTGATTTTTTGTTTAAAACGGGTTGCCAAACCGCCACAAATAAGGGAAAAATCGGCCTTTGTCTCGGAAGGTCCCCATCGTCTAGTGGCCTAGGACATTACCCTTTCACGGTAAAGACACGGGTTCGACTCCCGTTGGGGA
>JAWKNY010000042.1:0-10410 GCA_041391485.1 Bdellovibrionota bacterium
GCAACGGCGCGCTGGCGAGGAGAAGTTTGACTTCCCGCTACCCGAGCTAAAGAGAATTCTGGAAAAAACGTATGGGGTCCCGATTTTTCAAGAGCAGGTAATGGCCATGGCAATGATTGTCGCCGACTTTTCCGCAGGAGAGGCGGACAACCTCCGACGCGCCATGGGAACCTGGAAACGAGAAGGAGGGGAAAAACTCGCCCGCATCGCCGCTCACCTTGAAGAAAAACTGGTGAGTAAAGGCGTAAAGCCGGAATTCGCCCAACAGATTGTGAACCAGATCAAAGGCTTTGCAGAGTACGGTTTCCCGGAGTCTCACGCCGCCTCTTTTGCCATTCTGGCTTATGTGTCGGCTTATCTAAAGCATTACTACCAGGATTGCTTTTTAGCAGGCTTACTCAACTCACTTCCCATGGGCTTTTATAGCTCCCACACTTTGGTATACGACGCCAAACGCCAAGGAGTAGAGGTTCGAGGGGTGGAACTTCCCTATTCCACTTGGGACAACCAAGTCGAAACTCCCGGCGTGGTGCGCTTGGGGCTTAGAGAAATCCGCGGGCTCTCTAAAAAAACAGGGCTCGCCACCGAAGCGGTTTTCAAGAAAAACCCTGATTTGGACTTTCATGCTTTCGTCAAAGCTTTGCGCGACACGCTTTTCCCTCGGCCGCTCATCAAACGGGAGCTCTTTTTGATGGCTTTTGCCGGAGCGTTTAAATCGTTCGGAATGAGCCGCAGAGAAGCCATCTGGGAGATTCAGGCTCTGAGTGTAGAAGAAGAACTTTTTTTACCGGAGCCCGAAACCTCACCCAACTTCCCCAAGGAAAGCTCCTGGGAAAAGATCCGCTACGATTACGAATCCCACGGAGTGAGCCTTTATGCTCACCCCATGAGCTATTTCAGAAAGTACCTGATGGCAAATCTCTACATGGATTCCAAAACACTGCAGCAGACTTCAAAAAAGTATGTCCGTACTTCTGGTGTAGTGATTTGCCGCCAGATGCCCAGCACAGCTTCCGGGGTCTTGTTCATTACCCTTGAGGATGAATTTGGGTTTGTGAACTTAGTGCTTTGGAAGCGGGTTTATGAGCAATTCCGGGACACCATTCTTAGCCATTCCTTTCTTCTTGTGGAGGGAAAGCTCGACAGCCCGAAAAATGCACGCGTGATTCATATTATCGTAGACAAGGTCACTCCCTTACTCACGCCCGACGATCGCATGAATCAGTTTCCCTCCCATGATTTTCATTAGTTAGCCAATCTCCTTTTGCGACATAGCGATGGGTGTGGATAGCCCTCCAAGGGCGTCATACTTAGACTAGAGAGATATTTCTAAACAGAGGTAACAACCATGATGAAACAACTAATGGCACTATGGATAACCGTGGCTCTGCTGATCGCTGGGTGTGCGGACGGCCCCGAAGACGGAGCGACTCACAGAGCTTAGGCACAAATTCGGCCCTGGCGACGCCGCAACACTTCAAAGTGGCGACTATTTCTGGCTTTTACTCGCAAGCTCGAACTGCACGGCACCAGCACTTGTACACCCCGCCAGCTCTTAAACTATCAAATCGCGCAGCTCCGACAGTTCTGCACAACCGCAGAAAACTACGAGCTTGAGACCGCGCAGGTGATCTACTACCTTCAGGCGTATTTGTTCAGCACCACTATTTACGCGGAACTCCGCCAGGAAGCTGAGCGCTGCGTGGAAAGCTCACGCAGCTGGTAGCGAAAAGGTACTGCATACCTTTTGGATCAAAGCTGTGGATAAAGTTATCCACAGGTATGTGCCAATAGGAACGTGGTACCTGTAGACGGGTTGAACACGCGCTTAAAAGTTCCACGAGGTGGTGGGAGGGGGTACCTCAGGGGCCCCCTGTAAAGTATTGCTTTTATAGACTATTTTTATTTGCCCATCCTGGCCTTGCCTTTGCAAAAGCAAGGCTTGCAACAACTAGGATGGGCACCATGATTAGCAAACTCTACTCCGCCAGCTGGCGGCTTCTATTTTTATCTCCTTTTATATTAGCTTCCGCGTGTTCGCGGCCGGCAGGAAATCCGGCTACCGCACTCGTGCGCGCCGCCAACGGAACGGCCTACGGCGTAGCCTGCTTGCAGCAAAAAGGCCCCGACAAAATGGACGACTGCGAAGTCGATCCAAACGCTTCTACCGCTTCAGGCGGAGGCAGCCGCGGATTCGTCGGTCACGATCAGCCGATGCCCCAAGGCGGCAACAACTACGTCTATTTTAATATTCTTTCATTCCAGCAACAGGCGATCTGTCGCTACCTGTTCGGCGACTGGAATGTGGAGCAGTGTTTCGCTCTTTTCGGATACCAATATCCAGGAAACTATCAGCCTCCTTCCGGTGGCTGGTGTGATCCTTATCAGTTTGATCCGATCTACTACTTCTTGTTTCCGAATCGCTGTTACCAGCAACCGACGCCGAAGGGCACCAAGTTGCTTGAGATCCGCAAAGACCCTAACCTCGCGGATGCGGGTCTGGAAAGCTCATCGGTTACCATTTACAGCTCCGGAGAACTATATACGAGTTACTGTCCGGGAGAGACGTATCTGGTGGGCGGAGACGCGGTTGCGTCCCAGCCTTGTCAGCAGACGTACCACCAAAAGCTGAACCAGGAAACGATTCGTCTTATCAACGTTCACCTCGATAGGGCCAAGGGAACTCCGCTCACGAGTTATACGCCGGAGATCCAGTGCTTTGCGGCAAGCCAGTACAAATTCGTTTACGAAGGACGTGCTGGGAATGTCCCGCTTCGCATCTGGGACAGCCCCTGCGGCAGCGACCAGGTCAACGAGTCGGTGAGTGCCGGCGTCCTGATACGCTTCCTCGATCGTCTCTGGGACTACTTCGGGCCTTATTAGTGAAAGGATCTTGCGCACTAAGCGCGGGACTTTTTAGAACTTGATTCTGGCCCTCCATCCGCTACTTTTTGCGTGGCAATGATGGAGGGTCAGATGTATTTCAAACGGGCTGCACTATTTCTTTTCAGTATTTTAATATTAACTCGATGCGCTAGCGTCCCTGAGGGCCAAGCCGTCGCGGACTATCAAATCGGAGCGGCGCTCTGGCACCAGACCTCTGCTGAATTCCGGGCGCTTTCTTACCAAGCCTACAATCTCGCTCGCTATCGGCTAGACAACGAACTGCGAAAAAAACACAGCAAGCCTACTGCAGTCGTCGTCGACGTGGATCAAACGGTTTTGGACGGATCGCCTTACCAGGCAGAACTTGTGAAGAAGAACTCGAGCTATCCGGATGGCTGGAATGCGTACGTCGATCGCGCGGACGGCGAGGCCTTGCCCGGAGCGGCCGGCTTTCTTAACTACGCGGCCAACCGCGGTGTGAAGGTGTTTTATGTGACGAATCGTAAAGAGCCTCAAAGAGCCGCCACTCGCCTTAACCTCGAACGGCGTGGGTTTCCCAACGTAGATGCCCCAGGAGCGTTGGTGCTTCAAACGTCCAGCACCTCCAAAGAAAACCACCGCGAAAATATCCGCAAAGACTACGACGTCGTCCTTCTAGTTGGAGACAATCTCGGGGATTTCGATAAGAGCTTTGACGACAAAAACATCGCCGATCGCAAGGACGCAGTCGATGCTTCCGAGAAGCTATTCGGCTCTAAATACATTGTTCTACCCAACGCGATGTACGGGGCGTGGGAAGGCGCCGTATATGACTACAACTGGAAGATGAACCCCACCGAGCGCGATAAAAAACGCCGGGCCCTGCTCGAAGGCGCCTCGAAGTCCGTAGAATAGATAGAGCTATTTCAATAGGTTGGACTGCTCTCCGAAATAAATTAAAGCAGCGCGTCAAAGCTACCGATCCGACGTGCGGAGACGTTCAACCGTGAGTACGGAAAAGGAAATTCAGGATTTGGCCTTCCGCAAGCGGGTGGAGCAGGTACTGCTGGCACCCGTTTTGGCGGCCACGCTGCTCGTGCTGCCCTACCTTATCTTTGTGCAGATCACGCGGCTTAAAGAGCACTGCTGGCCCAAGGCGCCCGGTAGAGTGGTCAGCTCCGAAGTTGTCATCAAGTACGCCGACGAGGACGCCCAGCTCCAGGAAAAAGGCCAACAGCTCAAGGTGAACCCTTCTGTACCGTCCCGTAGTCGTCTACGAGTATTGGGGTAAAGGCCGTCGTTTTTGGAATCTGACAATTTGGCTTATATACAGGATGGTCCAGGGCCGTGATTGGGCCGATGAAAGATTAGACTCTACAAACCGGGCAAGCGAATCATCGTTCGCTACGATCCCTAGATCCCGAAAATGCGGTGCTTGAAGCAGGCGCCTCTCAAAAAGAATTCTGTCCGCGACCTTGGCTTTCATGATGTTTGAAATATTGCTTACCTTTGTGAGCGCGGTCTTTCTTTGGGACATCTACCGCCTCAGTTACCTCATCCACCACCGCAAGTTGACTCAACAGCATGAAAAGAGTGAACGCAAAGCGGCTTAAACTCACTTTACTCCCCGATTCAATTCGTCACGCTAAAACAAAAAAGGGAATCCCCTTTTGGAGATTCCCTTTCCGTGCTGTGTCTACGAGATGTCTTGTCTTTTTAAGATCTAGGATCGACCGGGGACCGGAAATGGTTCCACAGCCGCTGCCCTGACAGCCACCGTGTCCGGGGATGACAGGCGCATAACCCGCACCGCAGTTTCCGCCCGCGCAACCTCCGTTGCAGCCACCCATGCAGCCGCCGTGACAGCCGCAGCCCGCGCCACCCAAAACCGTAACGCTACGGATTTGTCCGTCGTCAGCGACAAAGCCACGCGCTTGGCCGTCGCAAGAGACTGGTGCAAGGCGCTGCCAAAAGCGTCGGTTACATCTAAACTTACTTTGTAGGTCTTCATTCCTCTCAGATCTTCATCGATGGGAACCGGACCGCCGCTCGGATGTGGGCGGGTTAATGACGTGCGGGGGATGAATGGGAACGATTGGAACTGCCTTTGCTTTCCACCAATGTCACTTCCACACGCTTATTTTCCACGTCCAGCGAAGTCTGACCACGCGTGCCATCACTTTCTCTGAAGCGCTCACTTCGGGGTTTTTGCCTGTAACGTGGCGCCAGCGCCATAATTGCGACGGACAGACCTATAGCCTTGGTATTCATAGATGTCTCCATATGTTGGGATTTTTAAAAGGAAAACTAGCCGTTTCTTGCTACGTATTTGAGTCTATCAGGTGTTTCTGAATACCGGGAACGGACCACCAAAGTATTTACAGGTGTTAACGTAAGAGCCTCGTCTTGCATGTTGCGTTAGGACTTGAGGTACACGGCCTATTCGGTAGAGACTCTATATATCTCATGCCCCAACTGCGATCCATTCTTCGTAAAGCACCCTGGTATTTTTGGATCGCTATCGCCCTGCTCGTCTTTGAATCGTCACTAATACAAGCCATTTGTTCGAACAGTATCACTATCTGATCGCGTTTCGCGATCAACCCGTCGTCACTTTTGGCTACATGATTCTTGTGATGAGTCGATTGCTCGCGGTGTACCTTCTCTTTGCTATCGCCTTCGAGGCGCTACTACATGGACTACCCGCGAAGTGGTGGAAGCACTTGTTTCCTGGCTACACACGCTGTGGGTTGTACCTGCTCCTGTACGCGATCGCGGCTCGTGAGGTTTTTATCAAGAGCCCAAGTGTTTCAACTTTTTATGAATACTATTTACCGCGCACGGTGTTTTACGCTATCGCATTCGCGAGCCTTGCCTACTTTGTTTTTCTAATGCGAAAACGCTACTCACCGCCCCCTTTGCCCACCGTTTCTTTGCTAAACCTCGGCGTGCAAGGGGCTGGGTGTTTGGTTTTCTTGCTGGTTACCGCCCAGCGTACAAGCTTTAAGCTACCCCAGGAAACGGTTGGTTCGCCCCTGCGGCCTTCGTTTGTATTTCTCGGTTTCGACGGCATTCCCGAAGACAGCTTTGAAGCGAGGGAGGATCGCATCGCTGCCGCTCCTCTGTGGGAACAGAAGTGGAAGAAACGGGCGCTGCATTTCGAAAATGCCTATAGCGTCACCAATAGTACTTTCACGTCCTGGTTTTCTATCCTCTCAGGCCGCTACCCCTTTCGCTCAGGAGTGGAAACACTTTACCCAAACAGTCGCGAAGGGGATCAAGTTCTGGCCGATCTTCTTCCCCGTAAATTGCAGGAAGCCGGCTACCGTACCGTCTTTATGACGGATTGCGGGACCACCTCTTACATGAAGCCGGAATACGGCTTTGACGAACTCTATCAGTTGGCCCCAGGGCTTTTTCAGTGTGGACAAAGCCTGCTGACCTCGAAGCACCCGCTCGCGTGGTTTCTGGACTTTGGAAAATTACGGAGTTCATTTTTGCCAGAACTCGATAGCTTCTGTAGTGCCCAGTACCGACCCGAAGATTTTTTTCAGAAGGTGGAAACCACTCTCTCCAAACTTCAGGGGCAAGCCCAACCCTTCTTTTTGGCGGTTCACTCCTGCTCGACTCACCAATCCATCGTGCACCAGCCGGCGATGCATTCGCCGTTGCGCGCCGATCTGCCTCCCGCCTTCTATTCGCACTCCGACAGAATGAAGAGTCTGCTACTCTCGGTAAGGGTCGCGGACTTTTATTTAGATCGCTTGCTCGAAAGGATTCACAGCAGCAAGCGCAATCTATGGACCTTTTTCTTCGCCGATCACGGGACTCGCATAGACAAGATCGCGGGGAAGCTTAAGTACTTTACCCACGCCATGGGGATGCCGGTAAACCGCTTTCAGTACAAAGTCCCCCTAGCGCTCTGGGGAAACGGTGTTCCGGCAGCCCAAGAAACCAAGCTCGCTGCACTCTTCGATCTCTACCCCACCGTGCTGGAACAGGCAGGTCTCCCGGTTCCAAAGCAAGATGGGGCCTCTCTTTTTGAGCTACCCGCTCGTGGCCTCATTCTGAGCTCTGCGATGCCGCTGGAACTCAGCCCGGACAACCGCGAGATGTTTGATGCCTTTTGGGAAAACCAAGTTGATAGCAACGGTTTTCACCGTTTTCCCAAGCAGCTAGAGTTCCGTCTGTTAGCCAAACGTCCAATCGCTTACCTAAAACCACCGTACCGGCTTCTGTTGCGGCCGGACAAAGGTGTCCAGCTGTTTCACGAGGCGAAAGACCCCTACGGACAACAGGATCTAGCGGCAAGCGAAGGGCACCAAGCTTTGAAAATGTTGGAAGCGCTTTGTAAAGAGTATCAGGGGCCAGGCTGTGAACGCCCCTTAGGCGAGTAAAGTCCTAGTCGTCTTCTTCCTCGTCGTCGAAGTCTTCGTCATCGTCATCATCATCATCGTCGGCGTCTTCTTCCTCTTCGTCGAACCGGCTGAGGAAGTCGTCGTCTTCTTCGTCTTCGTCCTCATCCTCATCCTCATCTTCGTCTTCGTCCTCATCCTCATCCTCATCTTCGTCGAAGTCGTCATCATCATCATCATCGTCGTCGTCTTCTTCGTCTTCGTCGTCGTCTCCGGACCCGAACTCATCGTCCTCAAAGTCGTCCTTGGACGAACTCCGGGAATCGGCCTCTTCCTCTTCTTCCTCGGGTTGGGGCAAACGCGAAACAGGCGCGCTGGATTTGGCCTTCTCAAAGTCGGCTTGAGTGAGGGCTTCGTCACATTTCGGACAATCGAGCTCCTCCTTCTCAAAATCGTAGAATTTGGCCCCGCAATGAGGACAAGTACGTTTCTGGCCGAGGGATGTGGGTGCCGATGGGGCAGCGGCCTTAGGTGCCTTCTTTCTTTGAGTTGCCTTTTTCATTTGTTCCTTCTCACGACTCTCTTATCGGCCCGTCTTAGCGAGACGTTATGACCGAGTCAAGAAACAAACGCGGCGCCGACCAAAGGCGGCGCCGCAAGTGATTTAATTAATATTATCAGAACTTTGCCAGGCTATGCTACTCCCGTGAAGCGAGTCAGCTCCACAAAGCGTCGGTAGCGTTCTTCGATCTTCTCCTTACTTAGTTTCAGAAGCTCGCCAAAACCGAAGTCCTGAACGGTAAAGGAGGCCATCACGCTGCCGTACACCACCGCCCGACGCAAAAGCTCTCGCGATAGGCTGGTGTTCGCCTGAGACGCCAGGAAGCCCATAAAACCGCCCGCAAAAGTATCACCGGCGCCGGTCGGATCCTTTACCTCGGCGAGTGGCAACCCGGGCACACAGAACGGATCCCCATGATCGAAGAGCACCGCGCCGTATTCGCCGCGTTTGACCACCAAAATCTGGGGTCCCCACTTGCGAATGACCTGAGCCGCATCCACCATGTTGTATTTTTCGGTGAGCTGTCGGACCTCGCCTTCGTTAATCACGACAGCGTGGCACTTGGAGATTGCCTTAATCAACGCGTCTCGCTGCCCTTCAATCCAGAAATTCATGGAGTCCAAGGCCACAAAATGAGGTTTGCGCACCTGTTCCAGAACCTTCATCTGCAACGGTGGCGCGATGTTGCCAAGAAAAACGTACTTAGCGTCGCGGTAGCTTTCGGGTAGCTCCGGTTCGAAGGTTTCAAAAACGTTGAGCTCCGTCCCCAGTGTTTGCGCTTCATTGAGATCGTAGCCGTAACGCCCTGACCAGTGGAAGGTGTCCCCGTCGCCGTGACGTACACCACTGAGGTCGATGTTGCGGCCTTTTAACAGAGCCAAATGCTCTTCGGGAAAATCCTTACCGACCACACTCACACATTTGACTGGAACAAACTGGGAAGCAGACAAGGAAAAATAGTTAGCCGATCCCCCCAGGATCTTATCTTTCTTTCCGAACGGCGTCTCAATGGTATCAAAAGCCATTGAACCCACGACGACAATGGATGACATAGGAACCCCTCTCCGTTGTTGTTAGTTAATTCAAGATTGTTTCTAGGACTTCACGTCGCGCCGCAGGCCACATCTCTTTGGGTGTCACCACGCAGCTAGCCATTTGTCCTCGGTTAATCGCCTCGAAATCAGGCAGTTTTTGTGAAAGCAATTCAAATACCAGTTTGCGGGAACTTGCGACGTTATCGCTTAACACTTTGAGGATCGCTTCGACTGTCACGTCCCCTCCTTCAGTGTTCCAACAATCGTAGTCCGTGGCCATAGCGACGGTCTGGTAAGAAATCCCCGCCTCCTTGGCGAGTCTCGCCTCAGGCAACGCGGTCATTCCGATCACGTCCACTCCCCAGCTACGATAAAGCAAACTCTCTGCGCGCGTCGAAAACTGCGGCCCCTCAATGCACACATAGGTGCCACGAGCGTGGCAGGCAATTCCCTGGTTTTTCGCAGCGACAATCAAAGACTCTCTCAAGGCGGGGCAAGTCGGATCGGCAAAGTGCGCGTGCGCTACCACACCCTCACCAAAATAAGTCGCGTCCCGTTTACCTTTGGTCAGATCAATATATTGGTCGGGAAGGACAAACTGCCCCGGCTGAATTTCTTTTTTCATGCTACCGACCGCGCTCACCGAGATGATCGCCGACACCCCCATTTTTTTGAGGGCGTAGACATTAGCGCGGTAATTGATTTCGGAGGGGAGAATGCGGTGGCCGGCTCCGTGGCGGGCCAGGAAATAGACCGACTTGTCGGCTACCGTCTGCTTGAAAAGTGGGCCGGAAGGCTCCCCGAAGGGGGTACTGACCTCAATCTTTTCCGGTTCGGGACCGTCCTCAGTCAGTCGGTACAGTCCACTGCCACCAATCACACCAATTTTCATCGCATCCCCTACTTCAGAATTCTTGTCTAACCAGGGCCAGACTACTCGGGTAACGAGAACCGGAAAAAGAGCGATTGCCCTTCCCGCTTTACTCCAAGCGAAATATAGCGTCTGGCGGACTTCAGCAGTTCCTCATAGCGCGCCACAGAGGTGACCGTTTGGCCGCCTATGCGCACGATGACGTCTCCCTCTTTGAGGCCCACTCGTTCGCCGACAGATCCGTTCTCCATGCCGACTATGCGCACTCCCTGTCCCTTAGGAACGGAGGCTACGACAAGTCCCAGGCGATCGGGTTTGGAAACCTCGCTCTTAGGCTTAGCCTCCCCCTCCGTGTCTGGCAACTCCCCGATTTTGACGTTGGCGGTGCGAACCTTACGCGCTTGATCGATGACTTTGATGCGAACTTTTTGACCGGGTTTAAAAGCCGCGATGCGACGTTGGAGCTGATTTACGTTCTCCGTTTTTTCGCCGTCCACTTCCAAAATCACATCCCCGGCTTTGAGTCCGGCTTCAGACGCCGGGCTGTTGTCCATCACGGCATGCACGGCGACGCCGCTATCAATTTTAAGTTCCTTGGCCAGCACATCATCGATGGGTTGGATGTACACACCAAGCCACCCGCGGATAATCTTTCCGTCTTTAATGAGGGTATTCACGATTTCGCGGGCCACGTTGGACGGAATGGCAAAACCAATCCCCATG
>JAWKNY010000043.1:0-7286 GCA_041391485.1 Bdellovibrionota bacterium
AAGGGACGGGTCTTGGGCTTAGCATCGCGTATGGCCTCATTCAAAAACACAACGGCAGCATCACCGTAGACAGCAAAGTCGGGACCGGCACGCGGTTTACGATTACACTTCCTATCACCCAGCCCACTCCGCTCGCCCACCAGGCCTAAGGGCCTAAAGCCACTCTTGTTTTGTCAACCCAAGCTAGTTGCGGTAACAATAATTCCAATGAACCGAAAAGAGCGCACGACTCTTCTAAAAGAGCAGCTTAAAAAGCGAATACTCGTTCTGGATGGGGCCATGGGAACGGCAATCCAGGACTTAAACTTAACAGCCGAGGACTTTGGCGGTCCGGAGTTTGAAGGCTGCAACGAGTACCTGGTTCTTACTCGTCCCGACGTCATTCAGGGCATTCATGAAGCCCACCTCGCGGCCGGCGCCGATATCATTGAAACGGATACCTTTGGCGGTACCCCCGTTGTGCTCGACGAATTTAGTTTGGGCGACAAGACCGCTCCCATCAACGAAGAAGCCGCCAGGCTCGCACGACGCGCCGCGGAAAAGTTTTCAACTCCGCAAAAACCTCGGTTTGTGGCGGGATCTATTGGTCCCACGACCAAAGCTATTTCGGTTACCGGAGGCATCACCTTCGAAGAGCTGGTGAACAACTTTTATGCTCAGGCCAAAGCGCTCTATGCCGGTGGCGCGGACTATTTTCTCATCGAGACCTGCCAGGACACGCGAAACGTAAAAGCGGCACTTCTCGCGATTAGAAAGCTTTTTGAGAAGGAGGAGGCCATCCCGGTTGCCGTTTCCGGAACCATTGAACCGATGGGGACGATGCTCGCCGGGCAAACGGTGGAGGCTTTTGTGGCGTCACTGGCCCACGAAGACCTCCTTTACGTCGGGTTGAATTGTGCGACAGGTCCGGAATTCATGACCGATCACCTGCGCTCCATGGCAGGGCTCAGTCCTTTTGCAGTGGCGTGTGTCCCCAATGCCGGACTTCCGGATGAGGACGGGAACTATCTGGAAACGCCCGCCATGATGAGTGATGTGCTGGGACGCTTTATTGAAAAAGGCTGGGTCAACTTGCTGGGGGGGTGTTGCGGGACGCGTGCCGAGCATACGGCGGCTTTCGCCAGACTCGCGGATAAGCAAGCGCCACGGGAGATACACCCGGTTTCGACGAGCTTTTTGTCCGGTTTGGAGTTCTTGGAAGTCAACGATGAGATGCGCCCGGTGCTGGTGGGGGAGCGCACGAATGTTATCGGCAGCCGCATGTTTAAGCAGCTCATTGTCGATGGGCAAATTTGAGCAGGCTCCGAGATTGCACGCTGCCAACAGTGAAGATGGGGCGCGCAGATCATTGACGCCCGTCTGGCCAATCCCGATCTACGGTGAAAACGCGGACATGAAGGCCTTTATGGAAATTCTCATCCAGAAGGTAAAAGTTCCCTTCATGATCGACTCCACGATCCCAGAAGTAATCGATTTGGCGCTTCCTACTGCCAAGTCCATTATCAACTCCGTGAACCTGAGGATGGGAAGAGCGATTCGAGCAGGTGGTCCCTATCGCTACAGTCACGGCGCTTTGGTGGTGGGAACCATCGACGACGATCCGAGCAAGGCATGGGCGTGAGCCGGAACGCAAGCGAGATTGCGACACGCTCTTATGATCTGCCGGCATCGCGACGGTGTCGCGCCGGAGGATATTTATTGGGATCCTCAGGTCTTCCTGCGCGGGACAGGGGATGAACCATACCGCCTGGCCGCAGAAACCGTAGAAGGAATCCGCCTCATCAAATGAAGTTTCCGCGGACACGTTCGGCATTGGGACAAACGTCAAAGTTTGGCCTCCCATCCGCAGGGCGCGAGGTACTGAACGCTGTATTCTGTACCACTGTGTTCGCTGGAATTTGGATCTCGCTATTGTGAACTCACAAAGTTGAGCGCTACGCCAGGCATCAGCGATGTCGATAAGACAATCTGCGACAATTTACTGTTTAATCGAACCGCCGATCCGGTGGCGGAGTTTGCCGCGCATTTTCGATCCAAAAAGCCGGGGAAAAAGAAGAAGAGTGGGGCCGATTTGCCGCTCGATGAGCGGCTTGCGAATTACATCGTTGAAGGGACCAAGGATGGCCTCACGAACGATTTGGATCTCAAACTCAAGGAAGCCAAACCTCTTGAGATTATCAATGGGCCGTTGATGGCGGGTATGGACGAGGTGGGCCGACTTTTCAATGACAACAAGCTCATCGTTGCCGAAGTGCTGCAGTCAGCCGAAGCGATGAAGGCAGCAGTCGCTCACCTGGAACCCTACATGGAGGTCAATGAGACCTCGTCGCGTGGCAAGGTACTGCTTGCAACCGTCAAAGGCGATGTGCACGACATCGGGAAAAACCTGGTCGATATTATCCTAAGCAATAACGGGTTTGAGGTCATTAACCTTGGGATCAAGGTGCCGCCTCAGTCGTTGATTGAGGCCATCGAAAAGCACAACCCGGATATTGTAGGTTTGTCGGGTCTGCTGGTGAAATCCGCTCAGCAAATGGTCATCACGGCGTCCGACTTTGCCGAGGCTGGGATCAAAACACCCATCATTGTGGGCGGTGCCGCTCTGAGTGAAGGCTTTGTGGATAAGCGCATCTCCACGGCTTATGCGACCGGTACGGTGGCGTACGCACCCGACGCGATGAAGGGACTGGAGCTTGCAAAAAGTATCGTCGATCCGGCCGCTTTTGAGTCGCTCAAATCCAGACTCACGGAACGCCGGGCGGCCGCGGCAGCGAAGATCCAGCAGGAAGGCCCGCGCACCGTCGCGACCGTCTCTACGGAGCGATCGGCGAAGGTAGATATTTTGAGCGATATTCCCGCACCGCCGGACTTTGAACGGCATCTCTTACTGGGAAAAACGCCAATTGATCAGATTTGGAAATTCATCAACCCGATGATGCTCTACGGCCGTCACCTTGGGGTGCGGGGCAAAGTGGTACGCCTCCTCAATGAGGTAAGCGAGCGGCCTGCCGTCAAAAAAGAGATTGAGGCATTGGATCCCAAAGCCTTTTCGATCTGGGAGTCGGTAGAAGGCATCAAGAACGAGTACCGTAGCTCGCGCCAAATGCGTTCGGCGGCTGTCTATCAGTTTTTCAAAGCCTACGCCAAAGGCAACACCATACATTTTATGCGTCCGGACGGCTCAGAAGAGGCGATGGAATTCCCTCGCCAGAGTAAGAATCCGAATTATTGCTTGGCCGATTTTGTTTCGCCCGATCCGGCTAAGGCCGACAATATTGGAGTGTTTGCAGTAACGGTGGGCGACGGCATTCGAGAGGAAGCAGAGAAACTCAAAAACGCCGGAGATTATTTGCGCTCGCATATTCTTCAAGCGCTAGCGTTGGAGTCGGCCGAAGGTTATGCCGAATTCTTGCATGCGCAGATGCGGCGCATGTGGGGCTTTGGGGATCCGCCGGAAACTTCCATGCTGGAACGCTACCAAGCCAAATACCGAGGCAAGCGCTATTCCTTCGGTTACCCGGCTTGCCCGCGCCTTTCTGATCAAGAGCGCTTGTTTGCGCTTCTGCGTCCGGAAGAAATCGGCATTCAGCTGACCGATGGGTTTATGATGGATACCGAAGCCAGCGTGACCGCTTTGGTTTTCCACCACCCCCAGGCAGCCTACTTTTCGGTCGGGCAGACGGAGGACAGTGATGACACCTGATGCGCTTTGGAAAACCGCTCCAGCTTCTGTTCTGACGACGGGAATCGGCAGTCTCCCACACCCGTATGTGGATGCGGCGCTGCAGTTTTCTTTCCAGATGAGTGTTCCCTTTCTCCCGCAGCTTCCGGTGAGAAATCCAAAAGAGTTTATGATCGGCCAGGCTTTGGATCGTTTGCCCGGTTTGTACTTGGAAGAGGGGGGCGTTGCCAAAGTCCGACTGAGTGATTGGGAAAAAGGGGCCGCTAAGCTGCGCGATTCCATGGAGAAGGCACTCGCCTCCAAAGAAGCCGATGCTTTTGACAGTTTTCTTCCCGATGCAGACTCGTGGAGCGCGTGGACTCCGTTTTTATTTGAGTTGGAAGAACGTTCCATCGGCTTTGCAAAGGTACACCTGGCGGGCCCGCTCACGTGCCAATGGGCGCTGCAGCTGGAGGATGGTACGCCTGCGTACAAACGCCCTGAAATCGGCATGCAGGTCTATAAGCTGACTCTGGCACGCGCCATCGGGATGATCCGAAAGCTTCGCTCGCTTGGGATCACACCCTTGTTTTACGTCGATGAGCCAGGCTTTTACGGTTTTACGAAGGCCAATCCGACGCATGTCACTGGGCTATCGGAGCTGAAGCTTTTTATCCAAAGTTTGCAGAAAGAAAAGGCGCTCGTTGGTCTTCATTGCTGCAGTAACACCGATTGGAAGGCCGTGCTCGGTTTGCCCTTGGACGTGCTCTCTTTTGATACGCACTTATCGTTGGATGCCATCCTGACCCAAAAGGAAGCGGTGCAGGCATTTTTGGGGCGAGGGGGGCGGTTTTCATTTGGAGTTGTGCCTACAGCGGTGCACTCGGTGAAGATCATGAGCTACACGCCGGAGCTTCTGGTGGATACCTTCCTGGATTCCGTTCGCAAGCATTATCCGGAAGGTACCCCTTCCGCGTTACTCAAGCAGTGTCTCATCACACCCGCCTGTGGGCTTGCGCTACACCGCATCGAAGACGCTGAAACCATTCTGACCTACACCTTAGAGTGCGCTAAAATAATAAATACACTCTAAACCGCAGTTCTTTCCCAAATCGGGTGAAGCGATGCCCCTTTCAACTCGTTTGATGGTCTTGATCGTGATTTCTTTGTTTGTCTACGTGGGAGTCGCTCCGCTTTATAAGGATAGGGGCAGCGCTCTCAATCTCGGAGATTCTTCCAAGGAAAGTTGCGAAGGGCTCGCTAGAAGCATTGAAGAGATAAAGAAGCTCCCACTCGATGGAAAAAGCCCACAAAATGAAAGCCTACTCAAGGCCGCTGAGGAGCGTTTTCTCGCCAGTCAATGCAGCGGAAAAGGGGATCTTGTCAAAGAGCCGCTCGGTAAGTAGGTGCACAAAGCGCAAGGTCCTAAAGCCGTCAAACCAGGTGTGAAAATGGCGTCTGCGATCGGTCTCCGATGACCGCGTTTGCCACGCCACTTCTAGCGCTGCGTACGCCCCCAGTTCGTCTAATACCGACGCAAATGGGGCCGTGGTCGCACTAAGCGCCGAGCGATCCTTGTCCGCGCAGTAGGACTCAGCCCCCCTAATCCAAGCGCCCAAGGCATCAAAGACTCTGGGATCGTAGACGCGATAGGTTTCCCCGCGCTCCAGTGCGGCGGCAAGTTTTCCCGTCGCTTGCCCGGTTCCAAAAGGGACCCGATCGGAGCGGCGCGGGCGGATTGTCAACAAAGGCTCCTTCAGAGATTCGATGCGTCCCACTTTGGCAAGTTTGTTGAGTACATAAAAATCCTCGGCGGCCTCGCGCTTCGGAAAACCGCGAATCAGCGCGTAGTGGGGCAGGGAGAGTATCAGGGTGCTCCCTACGGTGTGAAACGCGTACGGGGACGAGGCCCGGCGCAAGCCTTCCACGTAGTAGTGCAAAAAACTCTCATACAGATCGTGCGCTTCGTCGTATTCGCCATTCGCGTTGCGGTGGGAAAAAGGGTAGAGGTAGGCGGCGACACCCTCCAAGTGCGGGACTTCGAAATAAGTCTCTGGAACTTCCACATCGGCGTCAGTCGTATGCACGCGGGCTTGTTCCAGTTGGTTTTGCGCATACAGGCGCAAGGCGATGTCGCACCCGATTTTGCGTGCGAGTCCCACTCCCTGTTTTGGGGGAAAAGCAAACTCTCCCGTACGATTCACGCCTAGAATCTGTAAGCTCTCGCTGTAATGGCTTAGCGAAAGCGGCGCTGGGCCAGTCGCAAGGGTCTCTAGCGGGAGATCCCGCAGGGTGCTTGCGGCCTCGTCCGCCTCCCCATTGACGACAAGGATGCCTAGGCTTTTTCCTCCGCTTTGCTCGGCAGCACGAGACAACGAGGCGAGGCAACGGGGAAGCCATTCGCGCTCGCGACGGGCGGGTACGGCGACGGCGTGTTTCCAGTGCCGCCCCTCCAAAAAGCTCAGTAACTTGCTTTCCCGTTCGGCGTGCGTGTCCAAATACTTTGAAAAGGAGAGATTCAATGGATTGCGCTTCTAAAAGGAACGGCCTGAATCGCAGTGGCCTCTTCATCCAGAAAGTAGTCCAGTCGCTCGTCGATGGCGGTCTCCTCAAAGTAATGGGTGGCCAGCTCTACAAAGAGGTCTTTGTGCCGATCCTCTGCCCGCGTCAGTCGTCGGTAAAGGTGCTTCAGCTCCGGATCCTCGATGATTTCGGTGAGCAGTGCCAGGCGTTCCGTCCCACGGGCTTCAATCACCGAGGCCACAACCAAACGGTCCAGAAAACGTTCTTCACGCCCCGTACGGATCTTCTTGTGCAGGAGATTCACATAGAGGTCCGGTTCGTCGTGGTCGAGTACCAGCCCCCGGCGTACGAGTAGGCGGCAGACCTGCTGAAAATGTTCGAGCTCTTCCCGCGCAAAATGGATAAGGGGGTCAAGGATCTCCAACCGATCGGGGTATTTCACCACAAACGACATGCCCATCGCCGCCGCTTTTCGCTCACAAGCGGCGTGATCGATTAGCAGAGCGTCGATGTCTTTTATAGCGTGCTCGGCCCATGCCGTGGGTGTCTTGTGTCGCAGAGTAAGCATTCGCCTCCTATACTTCAAATTTACGTGTCTGTCGAAGAGGAGTTATAGGGGTTGCCGTTCTCCAGGACTTTTGTATTAATGTGAGGACTAGCTTGTGGGGGAATCATGGCAAAAAAATACAAATCATTGGCAGAAATCCGCGCGGTGCTCGATCGTACGCACCTTCCCGATCTGTGGAACCGGGCCCAGAGGGCCTTTGAGAAGCAGTCCGGCTGGAACCGCAAGCAGGTGGAGAGTACGCTGAAGCAGTTTTCAAAGCTAAATGGCGTGAACAAGGCGTTCTTTGGTGGCCTGCTTCTCGGGCAG
Organism: Bdellovibrionota bacterium; assembly: GCA_041391485.1. Classification (GTDB taxonomy): domain Bacteria; phylum Bdellovibrionota; class FAC87; order UBA2466; family JACKAF01; genus JACKAF01. The sequence continues at coordinate 7,059 of JAWKNY010000043.1, forward strand.
GCGTTGCTACCCGCTGGTCCGGCTGTGGCCGTGAAGTCGTCCGCCAAAGTGACCAAGTCAGCCCCCAAAACACGGAAAAAGGCGCCCGCCTCACGCGGCGTGCGGGCCCACTAGGCCATGGGCCAGCCAAAGAAAGTTCTTTTCCTTTGTGTGGCAAATTCCTGCCGCAGCCAAATGGCAGAGGCGGTCGCGCGGCAATTGGCCGAAGAGACAAGCAATGAGGAGACC
>JAWKNY010000044.1:0-2424 GCA_041391485.1 Bdellovibrionota bacterium
CCTCGCCGCCTCTCTCACGGTTAGGCTGCGACATTGTGCGGGATCATAATGAATAAAATAGTGTCCGTCTTTCGAGATGTGCGAGACTACTGTCGTCGCAGGACGTCCCTTAGTTTGAACGCGAAAGCGATCGTTGAATCTCGATTCCACGAGGGCGTTCTGCACGTTCTTATGTTGGGGCAGGAGATCCCGAGGAAAATTCTGCAGCAGCGGCGCACGGCCATTACAATCCGCATACACGGAAGCGAAAAAGTACCTTTGCAGATCTGCCGCCATATGGCTACGCGTTGAGTGGTTTGGTATTCCGCCAAGTTTTGGGTCAATAAACCATTCCGCATAGCGATCCGGTCGCCCCGTGTATTTGGCATACTCGCCACCGCGCCCCACCTCGCTATTTAACCGATCCAACGCGCGTGCAAGCTTTCGACGCATCGTTGCATCGAGCTGGCCGTTCAAAAACCATTTCTGTTCATCTATGGAGGCAATCGTATTCCGCCAAGCTTCACCAGAGTCAGGTTGTTTTGAAAGCCCGCTGCGTAATCTAGGCAAATCATCGATCACTTGTTCTATGCTCGGCGACTGACTCGGAGATAGGGCTAGTGGGAGTTCACTTATATCTGATCGAATGCCCACAATAATTATTCGATGACGAAGTTGCGGAATTCCAAAGTTTTCAGCCCTCACCAGAAAATCTTCCGGAAGGGCTTGATTGTTATTCGGATTAACTACAGAAACCAGGCGGTATTCAAGGCGCTTTCTTTTTTTGTTTCCCTTGAAGCCATTCGCCGGTGCCGCAAGATCAGCGAGAATGCGTTGGAACATTGGCTCATTCCTAACGGTAGCTGAAAGAAGCCCCTTAACATTCTCCATGATAAAGACCGGAGGCCGGTGTTCAGCGATGATTCGAAGATACTCTTGATAAAGAAAATGCCGAGAGTCCTTCTCGTACTTTTTGGGATCTTCTCCACGTATCCGGGACCTGCCCACCAGCGAATATGCCTGACAGGGAGGACCTCCAATTAGCAACCACTTATCAGCTCCGTTCAGCGTGCCTCTAATGCGGTTGTCCACATCTGTGTCTGGTATGTTTCCCAGCTCACCAAGCCATGCCTCCTTAGAAGCGGCTTTCGCCTCACGCGGATGACTGGTAAATAAAGCGTCGCGGCTCAGCTCGCCCTTCAGGTACTGGTAGTATTCGTCTGGTACATTTTCTCTTCGAAACTGGCGAAAGAAAGCTCGCAATTCCAGAGTGCGATGTGCGAATCGATCGGCCTCGATTGATAGCATTACCTTGTACGATGGTTTTCGTTCGCCAGAAAAGGATGTAAATCCTTCACTCAGTCCTCCCGGCCCTGCAAAGAGGTCTATGACTGGTATCGATTTACGGTTGCTCATTCGTCGTCTCGTCGCCCGCGTGAATTCACCCAAGGGAATATGCATTCACATTAAGGGCCGAAAGAAACCCGTGTTCCCGCGCGTCTGGCGTCCCCACCACCATTGCGCGGTCAAGGCCTTGGTTGATTGTTTCGCATGATGTCTCCGGCAACAGTATGCAAGCATGGCATGCCGCAAGATTCGCGAGCCTTGAACCTTGCCCACCAAGATTCTCAGAACAAACCGGGTCGGCCGAACACCACGACGCGCGGTCCAAGGCGCGCAATAGAACTGGTCCAAGCCGCTCAGGTCGTCCGATGCTGACCAAGCCACCAAGCGTGCCGTCTGAGTCGCCAGCTGACGTGTAGATCAGGAATGCTGCCATTGGAGCATTGGGGTCGGTCGAAATGTAAAGCCGCTCCCGTAACGACGCTGTACTGTAACCGCATTCGAAAACGAGCTGATTAATTAGTATGTGCGCGAGGCTGTGGACAAGAAGGTATCGTGACGCCCACGCCCGACTTGCCTGGCCTAATGGAGGTAGAGTTTGAAAGATACCTGCGACCCGCGCGACAAAGGCATCATCCAAGCGTTCGGTTAACCAGCCTATCTCGTTCGCTTGCCACTGACGATTTGCCTCTTCATTCAATTCGATATAAATACCCTCACCAAACACTTCTACTGCCGGGAGCCATCGATCTTGTGGTTGGGTGGGTGGGTTTCGGAAGAGTTGGTGCATTGCGATTTCCGGCATTCCGACTAGGGAATTGCCGTTGTCCTGCCCAAGCCTATCAAAACCGAAAAAAACGCGCGTTTCCCGTAACCGCTCTACTAGATTTACTCTCGACAGCCACGGTCGAAGCTCACGGGGAACAGTAGCCGAAATGACTCTCAAATTAGGAGAGAGCTCCGGATCATTTACTTCCTGTCGGAGCGTATTGAATTCCGCTCGGCGAAGTGCAAGTAACTCCAACTCCGGTTCAGTCGGAGCAGGCGATCCCGGCGGAAGCGCTCCTGCGCCTGGACTAAATAGGCTGTTTAACGCCTCCT